>SEFZ01000019.1 GCA_004173185.1 Sphingomonadales bacterium
ACCGTGCTCAAGCCGGGCAGCGTGTGGAACACCATGCCCCCGCACATCCATGAGCGCCGCAGCGAGATCTATTTCTACTTCGAGCTGGACGACACCGACAAGGATCGCGTCTTCCATTATATGGGCGAGGAAGATGCGATGCGTCACATCGTCATCCAGAACGAGGAAGCCGTGATCTCGCCGCCCTGGTCGGTCCATATGGGCTCGGGCACCAAGGCCTATGCCTTTATCTGGGCGATGGCTGGCGAGAACCAGGATTATACCGACATGAAGGTGCTGGACATCTGCCAGCTGGCGTAAGCCGATCGCTCCCCTCCCTGACGGGAAGGGGCCGGGGGTGGGTGGCGCGCTTGCGCAAAGGAAGGCGGTATCCTTCCGGCCACCGTACCGCCCGGACACGACCCACCCGACCCCTCCCTGTCAGGGAGGGGAGGAGTTTAGAATGACCAATCCTTTCGATCTGACCGGCAAGGTTGCCGTCGTCACCGGCGCGAACACTGGCATCGGGCAGGGCATTGCGCTCGCGCTTGCCGCAGCCGGCGCGGATGTCGCCGCAGTCGGCCGCAGCGCCGCGACCGAGACGGTGGAGAAAATCCGCGCGCTCGGCCGCAAGGCGGAGATCATCTCGGCCGATTTTTCGACCATCGAACCTGTTAACAGGGTTGTGGACGAAGCTATGGAAAAGCTGGGGGGAATCCATATCCTGGTCAACAATGCCGGGATCATCCGCCGCAACGACAGCGTGGATTTCACCGAGGAAGATTGGGACGCTGTGGTCGATACCAATCTGAAATCGGTGTTCTTCCTGTGCCAGGCGGCGGCGAAGAAGATGATCCCGCAAGGCCATGGCAAGATCATCAATATCGCATCGATGCTGACCTTTCAGGGTGGCATTCGCGTGCCGAGCTACACTGCGTCGAAATCGGGTATTGGCGGCCTGACCAAGCTGCTGGCGAACGAATGGGCGGCGAAGGGCATCAACGTGAACGCCATCGCGCCGGGCTATATCGCGACCAACAACACAGCCGCGTTGCAGACCGATGCGGATCGCAACCGCTCGATCATGGAGCGCATCCCGGCGGGCCGCTGGGGCGATCCGGACGATTTGGGAGGCGCGGCGGTGTTCCTCGCATCCTCTGCGTCCAACTATGTGCAGGGCCATGTGCTTGCCGTTGACGGCGGATGGCTGGCGCGATGAACTGCCTCACCGCCGCTCACCTTGAACGGGTTAGGGTGTGCGGCATTTCCGAATGGGAGCATGCGGCATGACGGCGGTATTCTTCGGCGAACTGATGCTGCGGCTTTCGCCCCCGGGGCGCGAGCTTCTGCTCCAGACGCCGAAGCTCGAGGTCAACGTCGGCGGGGCGGAGGCGAATGTCGCCACCGGGCTTGCGTGCCTTGGCCATAAGGTCCGCATGGTCAGCGCTGTGGCGGACAATCCGCTTGGCGCAGCCGTGATCGGCGAATTGCGGCGGCGCGGGGTGGATACCTCGACCGTCGCCAGTGAAGCCGGGCGGCTGGGGCTATATTTCCTGACGCCGGGCGCGGGGCTGCGCGCTTCCGAAGTCGTCTATGATCGCGCGGGTTCTGTTTTCGCGACGCGGGCCGCCGATAGCTGGGACTGGGACACAGCGCTTGCGGGCGCAACGCGGCTGCATCTGTCCGGCATCACGCCCGCTCTGGGGCCGAACTCGGCTGCCGCTGCGATTGCCGCTGCCGAAGCTGCGGCCGCGCGCGGCGTGCCGGTGTCGTTCGACGGCAATTATCGCGCGAAATTGTGGGAAGCGTGGGACAGCGATCCCAAGGCAGTGCTCACCAAGCTGATCGGCCATGCCGACATCTTGTTCGGCAACCACCGCGATATTTCGCTGCTGCTCGGCAAGGCGTTTTCGGGCGACGGCGCGGATCGTCGCCGCGAAGCATCCGAGGCGGCCTTCGCAGCATTCCCGAAGCTCCAGACCATCGCCAATACCGCACGCCATGTCGTGGACGCTGATAGCCATCGCGTATCCGCGCGGGTCGATACCCGCAGCGGCGGGCATCAGACCGACGAAGTGACCATCGCGGGCATTGTCGACCGGATCGGCGCAGGCGATGCCTTTGCCGCGGGCGTGCTCCACGGCCTGTCCAAGGGCGGCGATGCAGCCTTTGCCGCGCAATCGGGCCTCGCGCTCACCGCGCTCAAACATTCGCTGCCGGGCGACGCCAGCCTGTTCGCACAGGCCGATATCGACGCCTTCCTCGAAGGAGAACTGGATGTCCGCCGATGACGGGATTTCGCGCCGCGCGCTGATCGGGGTTGGGGCTGCGTTGACATTGCTGCCGCATGCCGCGCGGGCCACGCCGGTGAGCCTGACGGTCGACTGTCCGGCGGGGCGCTTCCGCAGCATTGGTCATCACGAAAGCGAAAGCGGAGCCTGGGCGTTCAAGGGCATCCGCTACGGCCGCGCCGAGCGCTTCCGTGCACCGCGCCCCGAGCCGCGCCTCGCGGAGGACCAATGGGCGGATAAATTCGGCCCGATCGCGCCGCAGCGTGGGGGCGACGAGGCCAAGTCCGAAGACTGCCTGTTCCTCAATATCTGGACGCCGGGCGGCACCGCGAAGAAGCGCCCGGTGATGGTCTATTTCCACGGCGGGGCCTATTCGAACGGCAGCGTCACCGATCCGCAGAATGACGGCGCGATCCTCGCTGCGACGCAGGATGTCGTGGTGGTCACGGTCAATCACCGGCTCAACGCGTTCGGCTTCCTCTATCTCGCGCGGCTCGATCCGCGCTTTGCCGATAGCGGCAATCTGGGGCAGCTCGATCTGATCCTCGCGCTGCAATGGATCAAGGCGAACGTGGCGGCATTTGGTGGTGATCCGAACCGCGTGTTCGTGTTCGGCCAATCGGGCGGTGGCGCGAAGATCGCGACGCTGATGGGGATGCCGGCCGCCAAGGGCCTGTTCCATTCCGCCGCGACGATGAGCGGGCAGCAAGTGACGGCTTCGGGGCCGATCAACGCGCATAAGCGGACGCTCGCCTATCTCGACCGGGCGGGTGTGAAGCCGGACAATCTTCAGCCGTTGCTGGATATGCCGATGGCGAAACTGATCGAGGCGACCGACGCGACCGATCCGATCCTGGGCGGCGGCGTCTATTTCGGGCCGGTGCTCGATATGAAATGGCTGACGCGCCACCCGTTCTGGCCCGATCCCCATCCGCAATCGAACCACATTCCAATGATCCTCGGCAACACGCGTGACGAGACGCGCGCGTTTATCGGGCCGGACAAGATGAAGGGGCTGAGCTGGGACAATATCGCGGCGCGGATGGCACCCGAATTGCGGATGGACCTGCTCCCCGAATGGATCGTCTCGGAATATCGCGCGCACTTCCCATCGGACACGCCGGAGCAGCTATTTTATCGCGCAACCACGGCGGGGCGCAGTTGGCCGGGTCAGGTGATCGAAGCCGATGCCCGCGCCGCGGCGGGGGCCAAGGCGACCTGGGTATATCAGTTCGACTATCAATCGCCGGTTCGGCCCGAGCGGGGTGCGCCGCATGCGGGGGATATCGCCTTTGTGTTCGGCACGCTGGGTGCGCGGGGCGCGATCAGCGGCACCGGCCCGGCGGCACAGAAGCTCAGCGAGAAGATGATGGGTGCGTTCGCTTCGCTTGCCCGCACCGGCAAGCCGGGCTGGGCGCCCTATACGCTGCCCAATCGCGCGACGATGCTGTTCGATGTCGAGAGCCGCGTCGTCAACGATCCGCGCAAATGGGAACGCGAACTGTTTGCGCGGGTGCCGTATATCCAGCCGGGTTCCTAGCGCGAGCACGCCTCCGCCCGGGCCAGGAGGAAGGCGCGTTCCGTCAGATTGCGGGTAAGCGCCGCGGCGGTTTCGAATTCTGCCCGCGCCTCGGCCAGCCGGTTCATCCGGAACAGGAAATCGCCGCGCGCCGCCGGGAAAGGCGCATATTGGCGCAAGGCATCGGCGTCGATCTCGTTCAATAGCCGCAAGCCAGCTTCGGGGCCGAACGCCATGCTGTGGGCGATGGCGCGGTTGAGATCCACCACCGCCGAGGGCGTTACGCTACGCAGCCGATCGTAAAGCGCGGCGATGCGCGGCCAATCGGTATCGGCGGGGCGGCGGGCGCGGGCATGGCAGGCGGCGAGCGCGGCTTGCAGCACATAGGGGCCATTGCCGCCCAGCGTTTCGGCGCGGGCCAGCGCTTCGAGGCCGCGGGCGATCAACAACTGGTCCCAACGCGCGCGATCCTGCCGGTCCAGCGGCACAAAGGCTCCGTCCGCCCCGGTGCGCGTGGGGAGGCGCGATGCCTGTATCTCCATCAGCGCGAGCAGCCCGTGGACCTCGGCATCCTCGGGCATCAGCGCCGCGAGGATGCGCCCGAGCCGCTGGGCCTCCTGCGCCAGCCCCGGCCGGACCAGATCGTCGCCCGTAGTGGCGGCATAGCCTTCGTTGAAGATCAAATAGAGGACTTCCAGCACCGATCCCAGCCGCGCCGCCCGCTGCGGACCGCGCGGCACCGCAAAGCCGATGGCGGCGCTTGCGATCGCCTTTTTGGCGCGGACGATGCGCTGGGCGATGGTGGCCTCGTTGGACAGGAAGGCGCGGGCAATCTCGTCGGTGGTTAGCCCCCCGACCACCCGCAGGGTGAGCGCCGCGCGGGCATCGGGGGAAAGGATCGGATGGCAGGCGGTGAAGATCAGCCCGAGCAGTTCGTCGCCGAGATCGTCGTCAATGGCCGTGCCTGGGTCGCTATCGTCTGCTTCGTCGAGGTCGCGGGCGATTTCCGCATGCTTGCGGGTTCGCATCTGGTCGCGCCGGATCGCATCGATCCCGCGCCGTTTCGCTGCGGTCATCAACCACGCGCCCGGATTGGCAGGGACCCCCGTGCGCGGCCATTCGGCGAGCGCCGTCACCAGCGCGTCCTGCGCCAGTTCCTCCGCCCGATCGATATCGCGCACCAGCCGGGCAAGCCCCGCGATCAGCCGCGCGCGCTCGATGCGGAAAGTCGCTTCGATCGCCTTGTGGGTATCGCTGGCGGGCATGCTGCCTTGTCGGGCAGGGCATTGAGGGAGGCAAGGCCGCCGATGCGCACGAGACCGACAGAAACCCTGTGCCACCGCGAACACTCCTGACGATATGCTGTCAGGAGGGGTGTGCCAAAACAGGCTTGTTCAACACAGAGAGGGACAAGCCAATGACCGACGCAGCCCGGGGGCAAATCGTATTCACCGAGATTCCCGCCGCCGATTCCGAGCGCGCTCGCAAATTCTATGAGACTTTGCTGCAAGCGCCGCTAATCCTGAACGACAATGGTCCCGATCGGAAATGGATGCTTCCGGGCGCTGAAGGCGCTCACCCTGTCGGGCATATCGTTCCCGGAAAACCTGCGACGGATGGCGGCGGCGTGACCACCCATTTCGCCGTGACCGATGGGCTGGCCGACGCGATGGACCGGGTCAGGCAGGGTGGTGGCGAAATCCTGTCCGGGATCATCGATATTCCGCTTGGCTGGTTTTTCTATGCCACCGATAGCGAAGGCAACCGCCTTGGCCTGTTCAAGTACGCGAACTGATGCGCAGAGCCGACCGCCTTTTCCAGATCGTCCAGTATCTGCGGGGCGGTCGGCTTGTCACCGCAGCAATGCTCGGCGAGCGGCTGGAGGTGTCAGAGCGCACCATCTATCGCGACATCGCCGATCTCCAGTCGACCGGCGTTCCGATCGATGGAGCGGCGGGCGTCGGCTATGTGCTGCGCAGTGGTTATGATCTGCCGCCATTGATGTTCACGCGAGACGAGATTGTCGCGCTGGTCGCGGGCATCCGGATGGTGAAATCCTGGGGTGGGATCAGCATGGCGCGCGCTGCCGCCGAGGCGATGGTGAAGATCGAACTGGTGCTGCCCGAGGCCGAGCGGGAGCGTGTCGCGAAAACCCATATCTTTGTGCCGTCGCTCGAGTTGACCGACGAGGTGCGCGCGCTGATTGATCTGGTGGAGAAGGCGATTGCCGCAAGCGACATATTACGCTTCGGCTATAAGGATCGCGAAGGCGCCATCACCGAACGATGCGTCCATCCGCTGGGGCTGTGGTTCTGGGGAAAAGTCTGGACGTTGGTCGCGTGGTGCCAGACGCGCGAGGATTTCCGGATGTTCAGGCTCGATCGGACACGCGAGCTGGCGATCACCGGCGAGCAGTTCAAACCCGTGCCCGAACGATCGCTCGCGGAATGTCTGCGCCGATATGAAGCGCTATACGGGCCGCAAAGCTGAGCGACACGGGCGGCGGCTTCCGGCCAATACCGGCCAGAAGCCCCGTCGATCCGGACGGCTTACGCGACTCCCAGCTTTCCCCGATCCCCTTCACGGGTCCCCATCGCCAGTTCCTCCGGCGTCACGAAATCGGCAAGGTCCGCCGCCTCATAGAAAGGCCGGATCTCGATCTCGCTTTTGCCCGGCATGCAATTGGGGCTGCGTTTCGCCCAGGCCACGGCTTCGTCCATGTCGCGCACTTCCCAGATCGAGAAGCCGGCGACCATCTCGCGGGCTTCGGCAAACGGTCCGTCGATGACCGTGCGGCTGGGGCCATCGAATGCGATCCGCTTGGATTCTGCGCTGGGCTTCAGCCCGGCAGCCGCGACGAAGATGCCGGCGGCGAGCAGTTCGTCAGTGAAGCGGTCCATCGCCGCGAATGCCTCCAGCATTTCGGGCGTGGGCTCCATGCCCTGCTCGCTGCTCTCCGTGGCCTTTACGAACACCATCACGCGCATCGTCTGTCTCCTTGCTTGAACCCGCCATTTTGGCGGCTCATCGGAACGACGAACGAGCTTGTCCTGAATCGACAGGCCCGTGCAAATTTTTCTCAGGCCGCCGATCAGCGGGCGCTGCTTACTGCTTCCCGGCGCCCCGCATCGCCTGATCACGAACGCTAAGCGCTTCTCGAATCGCGCCGGTCTGGCCCGGATAGCGGCCAGCCTTGGGCTCCATCGTGGCGAGGTCCCAATCGGCTTCCACAAAGGGCGCCTTGGTCGGTTTGAAATCGGGATAGGCGCTTACGTCCTTCTCATCGTTGATGATGTCGCCGCGGCCTTCCGCCACGAAGAACAACACCCGGATGTCGTCGGCGTCGCGGTCCCAGGGGCGGGCGCCGGCGGTGCCGAGCACGCTGGTCTCTACGTCGAGCGAGGGGAGTATGGTCATGCCGGCCAGACTGGCGAGCGGCTGCTTGGCTTCGATCAGCTTGGCGCGGGTTTCGCCATAGCGGCCGAACATCGGCAGTTTCTCGCCGTGGCGATCCACTGCGCGATTGTCCTTGCCGTAATAAGCGAGGTCGCCATCGCCGCCGAGCATCAGGAAGGAGAGGCCCACATCGGTATCGTTGCCGCCGCGCAGCACGTTGCCGACCGCAGTGATCTCTCCGGTGACATAGGGGTGCTCGCCCCATTCAAGCGCCATGAGGTTGTAATGCACCGCGCGGTGGCCGGGATTGTAGATCAGGTTGTTGACCATCAGCACCTGCGCGCCGCCCTTCACCAGCGGATGCCGCTCGACATTATGCGCCCAGATGTTGCGGTAAAACACGATGCCGGTGGTGTTGTCGTGGATCAGCGAGCCCTTCGAATGCTCACCCTTGGGGTGCGACGAATCGGCAAGGCCTTCGGCGGCGAGGTTGTTCGAGAAGGTGATGTTGCGGCTGGTGCCCTCGCGCCATTCCGCGACGGTGTTGCCGGTAAAACGAGGGCCGCTGGCCGACATATTCTCGTCGATCGCCCAGGTGAAGCTGTTGTGATCGATCAGAACATTCTTCGCGGCAACGGTGGAGAAGGCATCAGCTTCCCAGCCGCTGCGCTTCGCCTGGCCATCGGCACCGGTGCGCACGCGGATATGGCGGACGATCACGTCATGCGTCTTCACGTCGATCCCGGTCTTGATCAGCGTGATGCCGGGGGAGGGGGCGGTCTGCCCCGCGATGGTGAGATAGGGTTCGGTGATGTTGATCGTCTCGCGCTTGAAATCGATCACACCGCCGACTTCGAACACGACGATGCGCGGGCCCTTGGTCTGCACAGCCGCCTTGAACGAGCCGGGGCCGTCAGCATTGAGATTGGTTACGCGGATGATCTGGCCGCCGCGCCCGCCGGGCGTCTGCGCCGCAGGGCCTACGGCACCGGGAAAAGCCGTCTGCGCATGCGCCGGAGCGGCGGCCAGCAGCAAGGCGAGCGGGAACGCGAACAACTTCATCTGCCTCTCCATCTTCCGGTGATACCGGTTACCGTTCGGGTATTGCCCCGGTTTTTCCACGATGCAAGCCCATGACGTTTTGTCTCTAAGGACAGTATCGCTTTGGCTCGCGAGCCATTATAGCGGGCAAATGCAGCGAACCGGCAAGCCCACAATCAACGATGTCGCCCGTATTTCCGGGGTTTCCAAAAAGACCGTCAGCCGGGTGATCAATCGATCTCCGCTGCTCAACGCGGATACCCGCGCCAAGGTCGAGGCGGTGATCGCGGAACTGGGTTATGTGCCCAACGTGCAGGCGCGCGCGCTGGCGCTGCGCCGCAATTTCCTGATCGGGCTGATCCACGACAATCCCAACGCCCAGATGGTGATGAACGTGCAGGCCGGCATGCTGGAGGCGATGCGCGAGACCGAGTTCGAGCTGATCGTCCGCCCGATCGATCGCGGCAGTTCGACGATGCTCGCCGATGTTCGCAATTTCCTCGAGCGGCAGCGGCCGCACGGGGTGATGATCCTGCCGCCGATTTCCGAGAATGATATGATCGCCAGCGTCTGCGAAGACTTGGGCATTCGCTATGTGCGGATGGGGTCGGCGACGCTCGATACGCCGGAGCATATGGTGGCGTCGAACGACCGCGAAGTGGTGACATCGGCGATCAACCACCTGATTTCGCTGGGACATCGCCGCATCGGGCTGATCGCCGGCCCGCATGGTTTCCGTTCGGCGCGCGAGCGGCGGGCGGGCTTTGAGGAAGCGCTGGCAGCGGCCGGGATAAAGCTGCCGCGCAGCCTGATCGCCGATGGCAATTACACCTTCGATACCGGGCTGGCCGCCGCCGACCGACTGCTCGATCTGTCGCCGCGCCCCACCGCGATCTTCGCGTCGAACGACGAGATGGCGGCGGCGACGCTGCATGCGGCCCGGCGGCGGGGCATGACCGTGCCTGACGACCTTTCGATCATCGGCTTCGACGATACTGCGATCGCCCAGCATATCTGGCCACCGATGACGACGGTGCACTGGCCGATCATCTCAATGGCGCGCTCCGCGGCGTTGAAACTGCTCGCGGATTTCTTCGGAGATGACCTCGCCAGCGAGGAGCCGTCGCTCTTTACCTCGACCCTGATCCACCGCGCATCGGTATCACCGCCCGCCGCCTGAACTGTTGCAAAGAGGTCGCAATCCTTCGGCATTGCACGTGAATGCGCCAATGACACCGGTTGACAAAGCAGGCTGCGCTCGCTCACAAAGCGTGTGACAGGCGTGATGAACGCTTGCGCCGAAGCGACCGGAGAGTCGTGGAAGGCATCGGAGGCGTGATGTGCAACGATCGGTTCGAGGGGCGGCCGCGCCCGTTCGCGACTGAAATCGACACGGCATATTCCCCGATCTCTTCAAAGGCGCAGCGGCCAAATCCGCGCCTGCGACTATGGGGAGGGAAAACATGTCTCGGATTCTGAATTTTGCTGCCGGATCGGCGGACGCGAAGCGAATGCTACGCAATAGCTGTGCATTTGGTGCGCTGGGCCTCGCAATGCTGATGGCTGCACCGGCTTATGCGCAGGACGCGCCCGCACCGACCGCCGAGGAAAAAACGCAGGGCGAAGAAATCGTCGTCACGGGCTTCCGCGCCTCGCTGCAGGACGCGCTGAGCCTCAAGCGCCGTTCGAACCAGATCGTCGACGCGATCACCGCCGAAGACATTGCCGATTTCCCGGACGCCAACCTCGCCGAATCGATCCAGCGCCTGCCCGGCATCTCGATCGATCGCGACAATGGCGAAGGCCGCACGATCACGGTGCGCGGTCTGGGCGGGGACTTCCAATCGACCCGGCTGAACGGTGCCGACGCCCAGAATATCGCGGGGGGCAACCAGTCCGACGCGGGCGCGAACCGCAGCCGCGGCTTCGATTTCAACACCTTCGCATCCGAGCTGTTCGGCGGCGTGAAGATCACCAAGACGACGGCGGCGGAAGATGACGAAGGATCGCTGGGCGCGATCATCGATCTTACCACCGGCCGCCCGCTCAGCTACAAGAAGAACCGCTTCGCGCTGGGCGTGGAAGGCGAATATCGCGAGAACGGCCAGAGCTGGAACCCGCGCATTTCGGGCCTCGCGTCGATCAAGGTCGCCGACAATTTCGGCATCCTCGTCTCGGGCGCCTATCAGAAGCAGGAACAGCAGATCGATGCGTATAAGCGCAACATCGGTGCGTTCGAATATCTCTATCGCAATTCGCAGCTGAACGGCGTTACGCCGATCACCTATGGCTTTGCGCGTCCCGGCGGCACGGGGCCCACTTTTGGATCGGACCCCGCAGCCTATGCGCTCCTCGGGCCGACCACGCTGATTCCCACGCTGCCGTCGATCGGCCGCCAGGATCTGCGCTACGAGCGCCTCGGCGGCACCGCCACGATGCAGTGGCGCCCGACCAGCCGCACAGAGATCGTCGCGGATTTCGTCTATTCGAAATATGATCAGGACAGCGACAATACCGGCATCACGCCGATCGGCCTCAACCGCAACGGGACCAACGCCCGCGCGGCGCAGACCGGTGCCAACGGCCTGCGTCCGGTTGGCAACGCCAATTATTTCCCGGATCGCGTCGCGCTGTATCCAAACTGCGTGCCCAGCGCGATCATCGACTGCGATGGCACCGCGACCGGCAATGTCGTGCTGCCGGGCTATCTCAACAGCATGAATCCGAACAATCTCAACCCGTTCGACTATTACAACAATCCGGCATCGCCGGGCTTTGTGGCGTCGACGGGCCAGACCGGTTTTTATAACGAGCTGATCGGTCGCCCGAATACAAAGGTGCGCGCCGCGAATGTGAACGCCGCGGGCCAGGCCGATTATCTGGTGCTCGATGACGTCGATTGGCGCAGCTATTCGGACTCGCAGTTCGGTTCGACCACCTTCAAGCAGGGCACGCTCAACTTCCGTCAGGATATCGGCGAGAGCATCGTGATGAACGGCACGCTCGGCTGGTCGAAGTCCAGCTTCCGCGCAACCGGCTATCTCGTTGAATTCAACGCGATCGATCGGGACGGCTTTACGTTCGACGGCCGCGGCGATGCCAAGATGCCGATCTTCAACCCCGGATTCGACTCTGCCAATCCGGCAAACTGGTCGCTGGTAAAGGGCCTGTCGACGATCCGCTATTTCACCAATCAGGTGGATAACGAGTTCAAGGTCGGTCGCCTGAATTTCGCGTATGAAGCGCTGCCCGAAATGACGCTGCGCTTCGGCGGCACCTGGAAGGAGTTCGATTATGCGGGCGACCAGGGCCGCCGTAACCAGGGCATCGAAGCGATCAACCCGACCCTGTTGGAAGCGGGCATCCCGATCACCGCGCTCGGCAAGACCGTAGGCTTCGGCAAGGGCATCGACGTCTCCGCCGGCACGCCGACCAGCTATTATGCGCCAAACCTGAACAGCTTCATCAACCAGTTCGGCATTAACTGTAACTGCGTGAACAAATGGGGCGATTTCCGCGCCGTGGTCGATGGCCGCCAGCGCAGCGCCGTGGGCGAGCGCGATGCCTCGGCTTTCTTCCAGGTCGATTATAAGCTCGATCTGCTCGGTGGCCCGCTGCGGGGCAATGTCGGCCTGCGCGTCGCCAACACCAAGGTGAACGGCGCGGGCAATGTCGGCGGTGCTGATGGCATTGCGGGCACCGCGGTGACGGCGACCAACGAATATTGGGATTGGCTGCCCTCGATGAACGCGACGTGGGAGCCGACCAATGGTCTGCTCGTGCGCTTCGCTGCCTCGAAGGTGATGTCGCGGCCACAGCTTTCGAGCCTGACGCCCGGCACCAGCGCCTTCACGACGGCGCTGGCGACCAGCGGCGCGGCACCTACGGTGACGGTGGGCAATCCCTATCTGAACCCCTTCCGCGCGACCAACCTCGATCTGAGCTTCGAGAAGTATTTCCGGAACAACGGCCTGATTTCGGTGACCTTCTTCAAGAAGAACATCGAATCCTTCCCGCAGCAGCTTGCCGGTGAAGCGCCGCTCTCTTCGGTGTTCGAGCCTGCGGTCTATGCCCAGATCCTCGAATCGCTTCGCGGTGCCGCGGCAACGCCGACGACGCTTTACACCTATACGGCGGCTGGTGGCGTTTGGGGTATCCGCCAGTTCAAGGATGCACCGGGCGGCAACATCAAGGGCTTCGAAGTCAATCTGCAGACCGACTTCTTCTTCCTGCCCGGCTTCCTCAAGAATTTCGGCGTGACGGCGAACTATACGCACATCGCATCGAACCTGAGCTATCTGACGGGCACTGCGCTCTCGACCACGCAGACGGGCACGGCATCGACCTCGTCGAACACCTATGCCGAGGGGCCGTTCCTCAACACCTCGCCGGATTCGTTCAACGCGACGCTCTATTACGAGGACAAGTTCTTCTCGGCGCGCGTCTCGGGTGCGTATCGCAAGGCCTATGTGAACCGCTTCCCGCTGGCGACCGGCACCTGCTCGGTCGGCACGACGACGAATGCGGGCGCAGCCTGCAACTCGCCGGTGGTCGCGGACTTTGGCTATAACGAAGACACGCTCAACATCGACTTCGCGATCTCGGTGAACGTCACCGATTTCGCCAAGCTGACCCTCGAAGGCCGCAACCTGATCAACAATCCGCAATATCGCACCATGTATGCGGCAAACCCGGTCACGCAGACCTATGCGAGCACGGGGCGGATCTTCACGGGCGGCCTGCGGGTGATCTTTGTCACCAATCTCGAAGATTCGGGGCCGGGCAGCCTCCGCGCCGCAGTGATGACCAAAGGGCCGCGCACGATCCTGTTCAAAGTGTCGGGGACGATTGCGCTCAAGACCCCACTGGCGATCCGCGAAGGCCGCGTGACTATTGCCGGGCAATCCGCGCCGGGCGACGGGATCACCCTGCGCGATCACATGCTTCAGGTTTCGGCCGACGATGTGGTGGTGCGCTATATCCGCTCGCGGCTGGGCGATGAGTCCAAGACCGAGTCCGATGCGGTGACGATCACCAAGGGGCGGCGGATCATTCTCGATCACGTCTCGGCGAGCTGGTCGGTGGATGAGACGCTGTCGGTCTCGGCGAATTACACCAGCCCGGATCAGGGCTTTTATGATGTCACCGTGCAATGGTCGATCATCTCGGAATCGCTCACCCGGTCGCTCCATGCCAAGGGCGAGCATGGCTATGGCAGCCTGATCCGTGGCGGGCGCGGATCGAAGGTGAGCTTCCACCATAATCTATGGGCCAATCATTCGGCGCGGATGCCGCGACCGGGCAATTATAGTGGCCCGGATGTCGATCCGCTCGGCGCGTTCTTCGATTTCCGCTCGAACGTCTTCTACAATTGGGGCGGCGGACGCTCCGGCTATAACGCCGACAAGGCGACGCTCTCGCGCTATAACTTCGTCGACAATGCCTATGTCGCCGGGCCGAATTCGAAGAAGAACATCGCGTTCGATGAGTCCGATATGCTGGCAAAGGCCTATTTCGCCGGCAACAGCATGAACGGGGTGATCCCCGCCGATCCCTGGAGTCTCGTCACCGGCGTGCAGCCCGAAGGATACCGGCTGACGGCGCCGATCGACGTGGCGCCGGTGAAGAGCGAAGCCGCGGCTTCGGCCTATGAGAAAGTGCTCGCCAAGGCGGGCGCATCCAAGGCGCGCGACAGCGTGGATGCGCGCGTGGTGGCGGGCGTGCGGGGCCGGACCGGCAAGCAGATCGACAGCCAAAGTGAAGTAGGCGGCTGGCCCGCGCTAAAGAGCCTGCCCGCACCGCTCGACAGCGATGGCGACGGGATGCCCGATGCTTGGGAAAAGGCGCATGGCCTCAATCCCAGGAGCGCGGCAGATGGCAATGCGGACCGCAACAAGGATGGCTGGACCAACCTCGAGGAATATCTGGCCGATCTGGTGAAGTGAATATCATCGCCCGCGAACGACCCGTTCATTGTCCCCTATATGCGAACCATGTCGTTCATACCCGGCTCCGCAACCGACATCGTCCGCCCGACCGCACCCAGAACGCTCTAGCCGAGATTGCCCTAAACCTGCGCTCTGTCGGGCGAAATCACGTGTTTATGATTGGGAAGTGGTGCCGGCTGCAGGAATCGAACCCGCGACATCCAGTTTACAAAACTGGCGCTCTACCAACTGAGCTAAGCCGGCATCCGCCGCTCCCTTGCTTCATGAGACGCCGAAGGTCCAGCCCTCGGTTGCAGCTAGTTCGGGTGTTAACGCCGGTGGCGCCCATAATTCTTGCTGGTTGGCAGCCACGCGGAGCGATGCGGCGCTGAGGATCGCGTCAGTCGCGTGGTCGTCATAGCGGGCGAGCGGGGCGTGGGGTTCGGAGCCGAATGCGGCGAGCATCGCGTCGAGTGTGGCGGCGTCGCGGATCTTGGACAGGCCCTTGCGCATCCCCGCCAGCCGCGCTGCCAGCGAGGTATAGATTTCCACCAGCAACGGGCCTTGGTCAGGCACCGGATCGAACGGCCATATCGGTACCTTGCCGCGTAGCTGGTGGAGCACGCGCATGCCGGTCAGGCTCGATTTGCCAACCTGCGAGGCACCGACCAGATTGAAGCAGCTATAAGGGGATAGGCGCATCGCCTCCTGCCCATGTTCGCAGACCCGGAAACGCCCGCGCCCCGGCGGAAACAGGTCGCCGCATTGGCCAAGCTGGCGGAAATGGCGGCGGGCATCCGGATGCGCGACGAAGCTGGTGGCGGCGAGGTGAGCGTCGTCGGCGCAGAGTGCGTCGACCAGTGCCCAGAGCGCTTTGGCATCGGGCGGCGAACGGTCCCAGCCGGGGAAGTACGCGCCTTCGTCGTGGAACGGGAAAGCTGGGGAGAGGTCGAGGCCGATCAGGGCCCGCGTGCCGCTGTCGGCGAGGCCCGCGAGCCAATCGAGGATGTCGTGGCGCGACCAGTTGCGGTCGATCAGTTCGGGCGCGGCGTTGCCCGCATGGCAGCGCGCGACCGCGAGGCCCCTGGGCCGCTCGACCGCCTGGCCGGACCAGTCGATCGCGATGAAATCGGTGAAGGAAGGCATCACACTACTTCCACTTCGTCACCCTGAACTTGTTTCAGGGTCCAACCCTCCACAAGCGAAGCTGTCATCGGCGGCACGTTGGATGCTGAAACAAGTTCAGCATGACGGGGCTTGGGAAGATGTCACGGCCGCTCTTCCAACCCGGCGGCCACTCGCTGCGGCTTCTTCAGCCGATCCCACCATGCCCGCTGGATGTAGAGCTCGATCCGCTCGCGGCTATCGGTGCCGTAGCGGACGAGGAGCATCGGGTAATTGGCGTAATGCGGGGTCTGCCAGAACGTGTCGGGATCGGTTTCGAACAAGATTTCCTTCTCGGCACTCGTCACCGAGAGCGCGAAGCTGCCCGCCTCGCGGCCCGGCGCCATGAAGCCCTTGGCGTTAATTTTGGGGCACATGCTGCCCCACCACGACGCCATCTCGACGCCGGGGAGGGTGAGGGCGAACGCACAGGCATCGTCCCAATCATCCATCAAAACCTCCGCTCAGCCTGAGCTTGTCGAAGGCGGTTTTCCTGCCGGCACCCTTCGACAGGCTCAGCGTGAGCGGCATGATATCGCCGAGGGGATGGGGCTCATTCACCGCGCAATTTCCCCCGCATATCGTCCCACCACGCCATGCGCTCCGCGATGCGCTTCTCCACGCCGCGGTCGGTGGGGGTGTAGAAGGTCTGCGGTTCCATTTCCTCGGGCCAGTAATTGTCGCCCGAAAAGCCATGCTCGGTGTCGGGGTCGTAATTATAACCCTTTCCATAGCCGATCTCTTTCATCAGCTTTGTCGGCGCATTGAGGATGTTTTGTGGGGGCATTAGCGAGCCGGTTTCCTTCGCCGATTTCCACGCTGCCTTATGCGCCTTGTAACTCGAAACCGATTTGGGCGCGGTGGCGAGGTAGAGACACGCCTGCACGATCGCCAGCTCACCTTCGGGCGAGCCGAGGAATTCATAGGTGTCCTTGGCGGCGATGCACTGGACGAGCGCGTTCGGGTCGGCGAGGCCGATGTCTTCGACTGCCATGCGTACGAGGCGGCGCAACACGAAGAGCGGCTCCTCGCCAGCGGTGAGCATGCGCGCGAGGTAATAGAGCGCCGCCTGGGGATCGCTGCCGCGCACCGATTTATGGAGCGCGGAGATGATGTTGTAATGCCCCTCGCGATCCTTGTCGTAGACCGCGACGCGGCGCTGGAGGAACTCGCCAAGCGATGCGGGATCGAGCGGCGCGGGGAAGCTGACCGAGAACAACGTCTCAGCCTGATTGAGCAGGAAGCGCCCATCGCCATCCGCGCTGGCGACGAATGCGTCGCGGGCCTCGGGCGTGAGGGGCAGGGGCTTGCCCTCCAGTTCCTCGGCACGGTCGAGCAGCTTGCAGAGCGCCTTGTGATCGAGCCGGTGGAGGATCAGCACCTGTGCGCGGCTGAGCAATGCCGCGTTTAGCTCGAAACTCGGATTCTCCGTGGTCGCGCCGACGAGCGTGACGGTGCCGTCCTCGACAAAGGGCAGGAAGCCATCCTGTTGCGCGCGATTGAAGCGGTGGATCTCGTCCACGAACAGCAAGGTCTTGCGACCGATCCGGGCATGCTCGCGGGCCTCGGCAAAGACCTTCTTGAGGTCCGCCACGCCGGAAAACACCGCCGAGATCGCCACGAAGCGCAGCCCCACCGCGTCCGCCAGCAGCCGAGCGATCGTGGTCTTGCCGGTGCCGGGCGGCCCCCACAAAAGGATCGAGCTGAGCTTGCCCGCCGCGACCATCCGCCCGATCGCGCCCTCCGGGCCGGTGATATGTTCCTGCCCGACGACCTGATCGAGCGATTGCGGGCGCAGGCGATCGGCGAGCGGGCCGCCCGGCGCGTCCTCAGTGAGTGGTTCCTGTTCCTGGGGTCCGAAGAGATCAGTCATTGGGTGGGAAGATAGGCCCTCACATCCACGCCGTCACCCCGGCCGAAGTGCCGGGGTCCACTTATCCGCACGCCAGCAGCTAGAGGCTCTAGTGCCTCGCTTAGTCGCGCAGTGGACCCCGGCACTTCGGCCGGGGTGACGATTTTTGACGAAGCGCCCTTGCATCAAAACATTCAAGATATATCTTAGATCCATCAAGACTCGCTAGATAAGGATTTTACATGCGTTTTGGATCTCACCATGGCCGCCACGAGCGCGGCCATCATTTCGGCCCGCGTGGCTTTGGGCGTGGGGGGTTTGGCGGGGGCTTCGGCCATCCGGGCCGCGAAGGCGGTCGCGGGCGGCGGATGTTCGACGGGAGCGAGCTGCGGCTCATTCTGCTCAAGCTGATCGAGGAGCAGCCGCGCCACGGCTATGACCTGATCCGCGAAATCGAGGAGCGGACCGGCGGCGCGTATGCCCCGAGCCCGGGCGTCGTTTATCCGACGCTGACCATGCTCGACGACATGGAGCATATCGCCGAGCACAAGGCAGAGGGTGCCAAGAAGTCGTTCGCGATCACCGAGACCGGCACCGCGCATCTCGCGGAACATGCCGAACAGGTGACCGCATTGTTCGAGCGGCTCGCGCATCTTGCTTCGCATCAGGCGCGCACCGATGGCGGGCCGATCCGCCGCGCAATGGGCAATTTGCGCGTTGCGCTGCAGAACCGGATGAGCGCCGAGGGCGTTGATGCCGATACGTTGCATGACGTCGCGGCGATCCTCGACGAGGCGGCGCAGAAGATTGAGAGGCTGGCATGACGATCGCAACAATCAGCGCGCAGGCGGTGACCCCCACTGCCAGCGCCAGCAAATATCTCCAGCAGCTGTGCAAGCATTGGCAGCATAATCTGGAGGTGAGCTTCACGCCGGAAAACGGCACCGTGGTGTTCCCGAAGGACGCGCGCGGCGCCGATTGGCCGGGCGATGCGGTGGTCACGTTCGACGTGGTCGAAGCCGGGCTACAGGTTCGCATCGACGCGACGAGCGATGAGCAGTTGGAGGGACTGAAGGGCGCAGTCGCCCGGCATCTCGATCGCTTCGCGTTTCGCGAAGCGCCGTTGGCGTTCGACTGGAACTGAGGAAATGGGCCTGGGCGAACTGCGCCGTCCACTCAGGCCATTCATCATTTAATTCTGGCGAGGCCCTGCGCGCGATCGCAATCGTCAATCGTGGTGACCATTTTCCGGGTCGCTGCGTCAGCAATCTTCTTGTCCGGCGAAAACTGCGCGCTGCGCACCGTGCTGACTTCGAGTTGCAGTTTGGGATCCAATTTGGTGCCGTCTGCCAGCCCGAGCATTGCCATGCCGCGCTTCTGTGTTTGCGCTACGCCAGGAGCGGCCGGCTTTCCGTTCACCATCGCGAGGGTGGTATAAAGTTCGGCATAGCCCAGATACTGGACGCCACATGCGCGCCGCTCGGCTGCGGTTAGCGTGCGGCGCTCCGCAGCCGTGGGTGGTGCTGCGGTTTCCTTGCCGGTCGGGCAGGCCTGTTTCTCTCCATATTCGCAGGCTTTGGAAACGACGATGGTCGCCTGCGCCATGTCCTTGGGGCCTCCCGAACCGCTGCCCAGCATCAGGCCCAGCCGCAAGCAGCTATGCCCGTCCTTTAGATCACATCCCTTGGCATAGGATGCGCGTGCCATGGGCAGGTTGATCGGTACGCCATTTCCCTGTCGCGTGATGTTGCCCAGCCCGCGGCATCCGATCGCATGCCCCCGATCGCAACCCATCTGGATGTAGAGCAAAGCCATTGCTTCGTTCTTCGGCAGCGTAGGGGAGCCGCGCATGAGCAGCACGCCATATTGGGTGCAGGCGCTCGCATTCTTGCCGACTTCACAAGCGCGCAACACGGTCGCTTCAGAGGGCGGGGTCTGGCTCTGCTGGCCGTGCGCTCCGGAGAAGGGGAGCATCAAAGTGAGCGCAAGAAGGGGTCGCATCAAGGTCATGGGCGTGGATCCCGCAGAGCGACTGCGCGCCAGATTAGCGCGCGGTTTTCGCGGGTCAGAAAAGCATGACGGACCGGCGACAGGAATACCCAGTTCAGGGGGGGCGCCCGGCGACCGCTGACCTCAGTCTTCGCCCCGTTGCAACACCATGCCCATTTCCTCGACGTCGAGGTCGCGCTCAAGTTCGTGCAGCACTTCGTCTTCGATATATCCGGCGCGGTGGAGGCGGACGAGTTCCTCGCGACTTGCCGCGAGCGCGCCTAGCAGCACGTCGAAATGCGGACGCAGCTTTTCCATCGCGGCCGGCGCGTTCTCGGCATAGCGCTCCATATATTCGAGCCGCTTCCTGTGCTGCTCCAGCAACATCGGGTGGATCAGCGTGCCGTCTGGCGCATAGGCCAGCTCCTCGGCCTTGGCGACGCGGGCGCGGGCCATCGCGGCTTCGGTTTGGGCCATGTCCATCCGGGCTGGCGGATCGACATCTTCGGGCTGGATAGTGCGGATCAGCCAGCCAAGGCTCGACCCCTGGCCCACGACGGTGAAGAAGATCACCGCGAATGCACAGACCAGCATCAGGTCACGTCCCGGCATGTCGAGCGGCAAGGTGAGCGCCACCGCGAGCGTGACGACCCCGCGCATGCCCGCCCAGCCAAGCACGCTCGCCTGCCGCCAGCCCAGTGGCCGGGCGGTCTTCATCCCTTTCTTGCGCAGGGCGGCGAGGATGAAGTCCTGTCCGAACACCCAGACGAAGCGCGAAAGGGTGACCGCGAGGACTACCCCGATGACCGCCGCGATCATCGATGCCGGGATCGCGTCCACGCCGCCGATGCGCTCGATCGCGCCGCGCAGAGAAAAGCCGATCAGGATGAACACCATGGCTTCGAGGATGAAGCTCTGGATCTGCCAGAAGGAACCGCCGATCAGCCGCACTGAGGCAGACATCACCGTGTGCTGGAACCAGCCGAGGATGAGGCCCGCGGTGACCGCTGAGATCACGCCTGAAACATGCACCGCTTCGCCGGCGATATAGGCGGTCCAGCCGAGAAGCGTGGTCGCGACGATGATCAGCATTCGGTCATGCAGTTTCTTGGCGATGAGTATCCACAGCGCGCCGACTGCGCCGCCGACGATCACGCCGCCGATCGCGACCATGAAGAAGCTGCCAATCGCTTCGCCCGCATCGAAAACCCCACTCAGCGTCGCGACGACGGCGAAGCGGAAGAGGATCAGCCCCGTCGCGTCGTTGAGCAGGCTCTCGCCCTCCAGCAACGCGGTCAGGCGGCGTGGCAGGGGCACGCCTTTGAGCACCGCGCGCGCGGACACCGCATCGGGCGGCGACACGATCGCGCCCAGCGCAAAGCAGGCGGCGAGCGGCAGTTCCGGCACCAGCCAATGGACGACGAGCCCTACGATCAGCGTGGTGAAGATCACCGCGCCCACCGCGAGCGACAATATGCCGGGCAAGTGACGGCGAAAGCGTCCGAGCGCCGTCGAATAGGCACCATCGACCAGCAAGGGCGGCAGGAACAGCACCAGCGCCAGTTCCGGATCGAGCGAAATGCTGGGCAGGCCGGGGATGAAGGCAAGCGCGCCACCACCAACCAGCAGCGCCGTGGCGGGCGGCAGGCGGAGCTTCAGTGCCAGCCAATATAAGCCGACGACCACAGCCAGCAGGGCAAGTATGAGCTCAAACGCGTCGACGGCATGCATCAGCTTGGGCTCCTACTTGCGCGGGATGGTCAGGCCTTACGCTCCAATACTTCGAGATAGGTGTCGAGCACCTTCTCGTTGATCGCGCTCCACACATAGCCATCCGCCTTGGCGTGGCCGGCGTCGGATTGCGCGCGATACAGCGCCGGGTCCTGCGCCAGCATCGCGATCTTGTCCGCATAGGCATGCACGTCGCGGGCCGGGACCAGAAAGCCGGTCTTGCCTTCGTCGATCAGGTCCATCGCGCCGGTTGCGTGCGCGGCGACGACGGGAACGCCTGCGGCCATCGCCTCCAGCGTCACGTTGCCGAAGGTCTCGGTGACCGAGGGGTTGAACAGCACGTCCATGCACGCGACCGCGCGGCCGAGATCGTCGCCGCGCTGGAAACCGGCGAACACGGCTTCGGGCACGCGCTCGGCAAACCATTCGCGCGCGGGGCCGTCGCCGATCACGAGCACGCGGTGCGGCACATTGCGCGCGGTCAGCTCGCGGCACACCTCGGAGAAGATATCGAGGCCCTTTTCCTTGACCAGCCGGCCAAGGAATCCAACCGCGAATTCCTGATCGCCAAGCCCGAGCGATTGCCGCCATTCCATGCTGCGGCGATCGGGAGAGAAGCGATCATGATCGACCCCGCGCGCCCAGATGTTGATCGGGGTGGTGACGCCCCATTCGTGCAACAGGTCCTTCATCGATTGGCCGGGGACGACCACGGCATCGACCTTGTTGTAAAAGCGCTTCGACAGGCCAACGACCAGCGGCTCGAGAAAGCCGAGATGATAGTAGCGCGGATAAGTCTCGAAGCGGGTGTGCAGCGATGCGATCACCGGCAGCTTGTTCCGGCGTGCATAGCGGATCGCGGCGTGGCCGATAAATTCGGGGGCCGAGACATGGATCATGTTGGGCTTGAACGCCGCCAGATCGTCGCGCACCGATTTGGGCAGGCGGGTCGCGAAGCGGAATTCGCCGCGCTCGCCGGGCAGCGGCCAGCTGGGAATGCTTACCAGATCGCCGGTCGGCTCGAACGCGGGCTTTTCGACCGTGGGCGAATAGATGCGCACCTTCACGCCGCGCGAAAGCAGGTGACCAACCAGCATGTTAAGTGCCTGATTGGCCCCGTCGCGAACGTAATTATAGTTGCCGCTGAACAGCGCAACGCGGAGGTCCGAAGGATTCATCGCAGCGCAGATAGCGGGCAGCGGGGTTAAGGTCCATCGGTACGGGCTTGTTCTTGGATTGTTCCTGCGTTACGCAGCCGCCATGGCAAAACCACGCAAACGCTATGTCTGTCAGGCTTGTGGCTCGGTAACCGCGCAATGGGCCGGGCAATGCGGCGATTGCAGCGACTGGAACACGCTGGTCGAGGAAGCGGGCGGCAACGTCACGCCGTTTCAGGCCAAGCACAACCTCCAGTCCGGCGGGCGCGCGATCCAGCTTACCGGGCTGAACACCGATATCGCGCTGCCGGAGCGGATGGAGACCGGGATCGCCGAACTCGATCGCGCATTGGGCGGCGGCTTTGTCGAGGGTTCGGCCACGCTGATCGGCGGCGATCCGGGGATCGGCAAATCGACATTGCTGCTCCAGGCCGCGGCCAAGGTCGCCAACCGGGGGCTGCGCGTCGTCTATGTCTCGGGCGAGGAAGCCGGGGATCAGGTGCGGCTGCGGGCGCGACGGTTGGGGCTGGGACAGGCACCGGTGATGTTCGCAGCGGCGACTTCGGTGCGCGATATCCTGACGACGATGGGTGCCAATGAATCAGGGGGGGGCGCCCCGCCCGCATTGCTGGTGATCGATTCGATCCAGACGATGCACAGCGACCTGATCGAAGGCGCACCGGGTACGGTGAGTCAGGTGCGCGCCTCGGCAGGCGAACTGATCCGCTTCGCCAAGGAAAATAGCACGGCGGTCGTGCTGGTCGGCCACGTCACCAAGGACGGCAATATCGCCGGCCCGCGCGTGCTCGAACATATGGTGGATACCGTGCTGGCGTTCGAAGGCGAGCGCAGCCACCAATATCGCATCCTGCGCGCCGTGAAGAACCGCTTCGGCGGCACCGACGAGATCGGGGTGTTCGCGATGGAGAGCGAGGGGCTTTCAGAGGTCGCGAACCCTTCGTCGCTGTTCCTCACCCAGCGCGACGAAAGCGTGACCGGCACGATCGTGTTCCCCGCGCTGGAGGGCACCCGGCCTGTTCTGGTCGAGGTACAGGCGCTGGTGGTCCGGCTGGCATCGGGCGCAACCCCCCGCCGCGCCGTGGTCGGCTGGGATTCATCGCGGCTGTCGATGATCCTCGCAGTGCTGGAGGCGCGCTGCGGGCTGAGTTTCTCCACCTGCGAAGTCTATCTCAACATCGCGGGCGGATACCGCGTGCAGGACCCCGCCGCCGATCTGGCGGTCGCGGCGGCTCTGGTCTCGGCGCTGGCAGAACGCCCGCTGGCGGCGGACGCGGTGGCGTTTGGCGAGATTGCCTTGTCGGGCGAAGTACGCCCGGTGGCGCATGGGGCGCTCCGGTGCCGCGAGGCAGGCAAGCTCGGCTTCGCCAAGGCGCTCGCTCCCGCGGCGCAGGCGGACAAGGGCGGCCTGGCGCTAACCGGGTTCAAGAACCTCGCGGCGTTCGTGGATCATCTGCTGGGTGTTAGGTGACAGTTGATGTCGGAGTGGGCGGGATAATGTGGCATTTGGCGGGATTATCCGGGACGAATGGCGGTTTTGCGTCGGTTCTGGCATTTCGGGTCGCCTCGTTACGCACTGCGGGCGCTGTCAAGAGTCGGTAGGCGTCTTACCATTGGTTTGACAAGACAGGCCGGAGTTGGGGCGGTCAAGCCCGCGAACCGCGCATAGGCCGCTCAGGCGTCTCTCAATGGCTGTTTTTCGTGCTCTAAGCGATCGATGAGCGGTCGTTGAGGCGCGCTAGGGCTGCGACCGGGCACCTGAAGTGGGACTTTTGAAGGTCCCACTTTGCAGAGCCGAGGCCCACTTCCAGAAAATGACGGATTTCCGCGCCTTTTACTCGCTGCCGCACATTAAATCATGTGTTTCGGCTGACAGCTAAGTGGGACCCTTTTCTAGCGACGGCAATGATCCTCGATCGCTCAGGGAGCGAGATGCAGGATGCCCATGATCAGCAGCACAATGATGCCTAGAGCCCAGCGCGGCACGCCGCGTAGCAGTGGGCCGTGGCCGGCCTCGGCTCGGAGGCAATCGATCAGCCGATCCAACATTTCGCTTCAGCTGGTCGAGCTGGTCGCCATGACAAGGAAAAAGATGGCGACGAAGCCAACGCCGATAATCCAATGAACGCGCCGCTTATGCGGATCTAGATCGGCTCTGCAGTGCGGGCATATCAGAGCTTTCGCGCTGATCGCTCCGTCACATTGGGGGCAATTGGCCGCTGTCACCTCAAGCATGCTCCTAAACTCGCTTTCCGATAAAGACGACCCGGCCCACGATATTGACCTCTTCATGGAAGACGTCGTCAGATTCGACGCGATCATTATCCGAGTAAAGTAACACGCGATCCTTACGAATTCGCAAGCGCTTGATCATTGCGATATCCCCGATCGTCAGCGCCCAAAAGGCATCTTCTTCCCTAACCGTTTTCGCAGAGAGGTCGATGAGGATCAGATCGCCATTGTTGATCGTCGGTGCCATCGAATCCCCCAGGCCCCGAGTCCATGCCAATTGCGATGGCGGCGTTCTGGTTATCGATTCGATCCATGACCGCGGGAAGAACTTCGGTTCGGCCTGAATATCACCATCTGAGTACGTTCCCCCAAGACCGTACGCAAATTCGACATCGTTCACGGCGACGAGATCGAGATCGCTTGGCGCGGTCTTCGCTCCTGCCCCGCCGCTCAACCATTTGCGGATCTCCTCGCCGGGAACCGTCGCAGCTTCCTGGCGCCCGAAAAGCAGCCATTCCAGACTGACGTTCAGGGCCTCGGCGATCCGAATAGCGACGTCCGTTTTCTTGGGGCCGTTCTGAATCGCGTCGCCGATGGTGCTTTCCGGCAAACCCGATTGCTGCGCCAGCCAAGACCGAGTTTTCGGCCCCATTGCCTCCAAAATGCGCAATCCGACCGAATTTTCGGTCTTTGCAGCTTGACGCCCCGGCCGAGACATTTTAACCGAGTTTTCGGACCGAATTTCCGGGGATTTACTCACGTGACAATTGC
Source organism: Sphingomonadales bacterium (assembly GCA_004173185.1). GTDB lineage: Bacteria > Pseudomonadota > Alphaproteobacteria > Sphingomonadales > Sphingomonadaceae > Sphingomonas. The sequence goes on from SEFZ01000019.1 coordinate 25,068, forward strand.
CGACATGCACAGGATCGACGTGAAAGCGGCGCTCCAGAAGAAATTCGGATCTGTTGCCAGCTTCGAGCGCAAACATGATTTGCCCGAAAAGTCGGTGAACGACGTGCTTCGAGGACGCCCCTGGAAGCGCGTTGCTGACGCAATTGAAAAAGCTTTGGCCACAGAAGAGGGCACTCCTGCCGAATCCGAATTTTCGGATTGTAGCAAGGGATGTGCGACCTCGCATCGTCTAATTGAAGGTGCGCGCTAGACATGGTGCTGCATCTTCAAGCTCTTACGCAGGGCGACCGCGACCTTTCCGTGCCTGGCGACCTGCTTACGCTGGATGCCAACGAGATCGAGCTGGGCGAGCGTCTTCGCGAAATCGATATGCCCTGGGCAGAGGCGATCGGCGCATCGATGCGCACGGACGGGCAGATCAACCCCGTCCATGTGTCGCGTGTCGCGGGCTCTGACAAATGGCACCTCGCCGGGCCGGGCGGGCATCGCACCATGGGTGCGCGCATCGCCGGCATCCCGATCGAAGCGAAGTTTGTTTCGTCCGACAAGCTCGGTCAGCGGCGCCGTGAAGTGGTCGAGAACCTCTTCCGCCGTCCGAACGACCCGCTGGAACGGGCCGCTGCGATCGCCGAGTTGGTGCGCCTGCATAAGCTGGAACGCGGCATCGACCCTGCGAAGGACGGCCGCACTGCATCTGTCCAGGCTCGGTGGCAAAAGCAATTAAAGGACGAGGCTGCCGATACAAACGCAACCGTTGCGCTTGTATATGGATGGACTGCCGACGTTGCCGATCAGATCGGCCTCAGCCGCCGGACGGTCGAAAATGATCTGCTGCTTTATCGCCGCCTTCCGCCTTCCTTGGTGGCCCGGCTGCGCGAAAAGCAGCACCCGATCCTCGATCAAGCCGGCCAGCTGCGCACGCTCGCGAAACTGAGCGACGCGGATCAGGCGCAGGCGGTCAATTTGCTAATCGGCGACGATCACCGCGAACCACTGAAAACTGTCAACGACGCTTTGGCGCAGATGCGTGGCGCAAACCGGGTGCCCAGCGATCCCGAAGCGAAACGCCTCTCCGCTTTCATCGGCAGCTTTCAGCGCATGGGGATCACCGAGAAGAAGGGGGCGCTGGACGAGCTGACGGCGTTGCTGCCGTCCGGTTATTCGATCGTACGGGCGCAGCCAGATGCGGCTTCAGAACCCCTGACGCCTGCCGTTCCGATCCGGAAATCGGTCAAAATCGATTATCTCGTCTGCCTGGAATGTGCGGAGAAGACTGAGAAGCTGGGCGCGCACCTGCGCGAAGTCCACCAGATCGAGCCTTCGGCATATCGGGCACGCTGGCAGTTGCCGGCCGATTATCCCGTCTTCGCGCCAACCTTGGCGGACGCTCGGCGTCGCCTCGCGAAGCACCGCCTAACGACATTCCTGACCCGCAAATCCCAAGGAGTTGAGGCATGACAACCCATCGCCGGATGACCGTCTCAGATTGGCTGTTCTTAGCCGTTCTACTGCTCGTGGCCTACGGCGCGCCGATCGGTTTGGCCCTCGCCGTGATGAACGGTGGCATCCTGTGACACCGAAAGAAATCCAGGCGCTGGATTATATCCGCGGCTGCATCACGCGCGGCGGTTTCTCGCCAACGCTCGACGGAGTCGCCCAGCACGTAGGCGCAAGCAAGACTACCGCGCATGGCTTGGTCTCGGCGTTGGTCGATGCCGGTTATCTGACCCGCACACCGGGCAAAAAACGGGGGCTTGAGCTTGTCGGCGTGACCGACTTGCGCGCGACCGACAGCGAAGCGCTGCGCGCGGAACTGGCGCGGCGTGGCGAAACCCCCGGGGCGCTCTCGCGTCCGGAGCGGCGCGCTGTCCATGGTCGCGAAGTTACCTGCGCAGCGGATTGCTGCACCGTTATTGTCCGTTGGGGACACCCGTTCTGCATAACCCATTGGCGCGCGATCGGCCCGGAAACCCAGCGCGCGCTTTTCGATGCAAAGCGCGTAGCGGAGTTGACCGGCTTCGACGCAGATCTAGCGCGCCTTCAGGACGCGTTCGGGCGGGCGAAGGCCGAAGCCGAAGGCTCACCCTGGACCGATCGAGAGGCCGCGTGATGGCCCGCATCATGTCCGAGGCCGAACGGCTCCATCACTGCAGCGAAGTGTTTCAGCGCGCGATTCGCGATGGCGTCGATATGTCCGAAGCGAAGAAGCGGATCATGCTCGACGGCGTTGCCGATCGGCAGGCTCGGATCGCCGCCCTGCGCGGCAAACAGGGCTTCGTCACCGTCGATGAGTTCGCGTTTGAAGGTGAGGCCAAGGAACCACGCTTTTATTGGCAGCGGGGCGATCTCGCATGAGCGACCTTCGCCAGATCCACTCGGATAATCTGCGCGTAGCTCCTGATTTGCTGACGTCCGCTGTGGCCGATCGGCTGGTCGCGCTCGCAGATCGGCTTTGCGGCATTCGCGCCGATGTCGATCGCGAGGCACGCGAGGCCGGGAAGCGGCGCGAGATCGCGCGGCAGTTCGCCAATGTCTCGAATCCGTTGCCGCTCATGCGTGCGGCGGCACCAGCGGGGGCGCTCATTGCGCTCACGCCCGGTCTGCCGATCGCGATTAGCCGTGAACCGTGCCGTCGGTGCCCAACGCGTGGCGATATCGGCTGCGCACACCAGCTGCCGATGGAGGCGCGCTGATGGCCGGCCTACGTCTCCCGATCTATCTCGGAGCGCGCGCGCAGTATGCTGCGACCTGGCTCAATTCGATGTGGGAGCGGGAAACTCCTATTATTGGCAATGGCGCTGGGCTCTGGCGCGTCACCTGCGCGCCGACGCCTCATGAGGCGTCTATCCCGCGCGGCGTAATGATCTGGTCGGACGCGACGATCATCGCGATGGCTGAGGCTGACGCTGGGTCCGCTGACCTATTAGACGAGTGGATCGCCGGACACCGCGCGGGGCTGATCTCCCATGGCTAAGCGCCGCCCGTCCGTTCCCCCTGGGCAGTTCGCCTTCACGTTCGACGTGCCGACTGCGGCTCGGGAACCTTCCGCGCTGTCCGGGCTCGATCGGGAGGTCGCGGCAACGGTCGCGCTGATCCTTTGGGAGGCGCGTCCCAAAACGCGTTTCGAGATCGCGGGCGCAATCTCCGAATTGCTCGATGACGACGTGACGAAGTCGATGCTCGACAAATACGCTTCGGAGGGAAGCGAGGCACACGCGATTTCGGCGGCACGTCTGCTGGCATTGGTTGCCGCGACCGATCGCCACGATCTGCTCGACCGGCTCACCCGCCGGATCGGCGCGGCGCTGCTCGTGGGCGAAGAAATCCTGACGGCAGAAATCGGCGATCTCGATCGTCAGATCGCCGCGCTCAAGCGCCGCCGGAGCGAGAAGGCGACGGTAGCACCGATTATTGCATTTGGGAGGCGGCGTACGTGAAGCTTGGCGGGGGAAAAGAGTGGTTCACTGCGGCTGAGCTCGCCGAGCTCGACTTGCCGGGTCTGCGCAAGACCAAGCGCAAGGTGAACGAGCTGGCCGACGAGCGCGGTTGGAAGTTCCTCACCAACGACGCCGGTGAACCTTTGGCCCGCCCGCGCCAGGCGCGTGGCGGCGGCACCGAATATCACATCGATGTTCTGCCAGCCGCGACACGATCCGCACTGGTGGCACGCGGTGTCGGCGCAGTCGCACACGTCGCATCCAAGCCGGAAACCCGAGCCGCCAGCATGTGGGGCTGGTTCGAGGCGCAGAACGAGAAGACGCAAGGCGAAGCACGCAAGCGCGCGCAGATCGTTGCCCTGGTCGAGACCTATGAGCGCGTTGGGCTCACCCGTTCGGCGGCCGTGGCCTCGACGGCCGCGCGATCGGCGGTAGCGGCGTCCACACTATGGGGCTGGCTAGCCCTACTCGACGGAGTCTCCCCAGCCGATCGGCTGCCGTACCTAGCGCCCCGCAGGGCGGGCGGTGCCGCTGCGGCGGATATCGACGCTCGTGCCTGGCAGCTTTTCCTGTCCGACTATCTGCGGCCCGAAAAGCCGACCTTGTCGGAATGCTTTCGCCGCACCCAGGCATGGGCCGCAGCCAACGGCATCGAGCTCCCGCACCAACGCACCTTCAATCGCCGGCTCGACAAGCTCGACCAGCGCATCGTTGTCGCGAAGCGCGCAGGCGCAGAAGCGTTGCGTCGCATGCTGCCGTCGCAGCAACGCTCGGTTGCTGAGCTGCACGCGATGGAAGCGGTCAATATCGACGGGCACAAGTTCGACGTGTTCTGCCGGTATCCGGACGGACGCATTGCGCGCCCGCTGATGATCGCGATTCAGGACGTCTATTCGCGCAAGATGCTCGCCTGGCGGGTCGCCGAAAGCGAGAACGCGATCGACACGCGGCTTGCCTTTGCCGAGTTGTTCAAAACGTGGGGTATTCCGCGTCACTGCCTGCTCGATAATGGTCGCGCGTTCGCTTCGAAATGGATCACCGGCGGCGCGCCGAACCGCTTTCGCTTCAAGGTCAAGGACGATGAACCGCTCGGGCTGCTGACGGCGCTAGGCATCGTGATCCATTGGGCAACGCCGTTCCGCGGGCAGTCGAAGCCGATCGAGCGGGCGTTCAAGGATCTGACCGACATCATCGCGCGGCATCCGGCGACGCACGGTGCGTATACCGGTCACAAGCCCGACGCGAAGCCCGAGAATTACGGCGACGCCGCCGTGCCGATCGAGGATTTCAAGCGCCTCGTGGAAGTAGGAATCGCGGCACACAACGCTCGAGTAGGTCGTCGCACTGAGACTGCGCGCGGGCGCTTCAGCTTCGACCAGGTGTTTGCCGAGAGCTATGCCGCCGCGCCGATCGGCAAGGCCACACCGGAGCAGCTGCGCATTGCCCTTCTCGCGGCCGAGCAGCAGACATGCGACCGCAGCACGGCCGAAATCCGCCTTGAGGGCAATCGCTATTGGTCGCCAGCTCTGCATGCCCATGCTGGCAAGCGCGTCACGGTACGGTTCAACCCCGATAATCTGCACGAAGAAGTTCACGTTTACGCGAATAACGGCGAGTTCATCGCGACGGCCGAGATCATCGACAAGACCGGGTTCTTCGACAAGGAATCGGCGGGCAAGCGCCGGAAGCAGGAAGCGGATTGGCGACGCCAGGTGCGTGACGCCACGAAGCTGGAAGATTTGCTGTCGATCGGCGCGGTCGCTTCGATGCTTTCAGACGAACCAGAGCCGCTTGACATGCCGGAGGCCACTGTCGTGCGCCCCGTCCGCATGCGTGGGCAGACAGCTGCCGCTCTCAAACCCGTCTCAGAAGTCGCTCCACACCAGCCCGCGCCCGAAGTCGTCGACCGGATGACGTCTGCGATGGAGCGGCTTCGCATCGTCAGGTGAATGCGCGCCCGGCGCACCCCGGGCAGGAGAATGAAGATGCCAGTGTCCAGATATCTAGCCCTCTACGTGAACAAGCACGGTGACCCAGCGGCGGCGATGCTGTCGGATATTCATGGCGCACACCTGCCAGTCGGGGTGGACGAATTCTCGCTAGGCCTGCCCGACTATGACGGCGAGCCTGTCACCTTGGTCGGTATGCCCGCCGACGAAAACTTCCGGCCGGTCGTACACGATGTCGAGACCGACACCGAGCTGCCGCTCGCCTTTGTCGATCTGCCCGACGAACTCACCGCCCCCGACGAGGACTGAATGCGACGGGAGCGCGCGGTTGGAACGCGCGCTCCCGGCATCGACCGCCGCCCAATCCAATGAAGGAAATGCGCACATGAATAATCCAACCAACATGCCGATCGACATCGAAGAGCAGCGCTCATGGCTGGTCCGGCACAAGGCCGACACGGGCCTCCCATGGCCAGCTATCAGCAAGCCAGCCGGCATTCCGAAAGGTACGATCAGCAACTTCGCAGGTGACACCTATGAAGGGAACAACCAGAACATCGCTGAAATCATCTTCCGCTATCGCCAGGTTCTGACCACGCGTGCGGAGATTGATGTCGAGGCGCCCGATCTGCCCGGCTATTTTGAGACCCCGACCTCGCGCCGGGTGAATGCAATCCTGAACTACGCAATGGCCCGGAGCCGCATCGGAGTGGTCGCTACCGAATCCGGCCTGGGAAAAACCACGACGCTGGAGAACTTCCGCGCATCGGCGACGCCAGTGTGGCTCGCAACGATGGCGCCTTCGTCGGCCGGCGTGAACAACATGCAGATCGCCATTCTTGAATCGATGGGCGAGACCGACGCGAAGGGCACGCCGCAGGCACTATCGCGGCGAATTAAGGACCGTGTGCGGGCGTCGGGCGGGCTGCTAATCCTCGATGAGGCGCAGTTCCTTTCCGAGAAATCGCTAGAGGAACTGCGGACGATCCATGACGACGCGATGAAACGCGCGTTGATTGATGGCACGCGTGGCGTCGGGATCTGCTTGGTTGGCAACACGGACGTCCTCCTGCGCCTTGAGCTTGGCCGCCAAAAGGATGCCTTCGCGCGCCTCGCTAGCCGGGTTGCTCAGCGCGTGATCGCATATCACGCGGTCGAGGGCGACGTGCTCGCACTGGCCGACGCTTGGCGCATTCAGGATGAAGATATGCGTCGGTTCCTGCTGGGGCTGCGGCAGGTGCCGGGCTCGCTCCGAACGCTAACTTTTATGCTCGAATCCGCGTGGATGTTGGCGTCGGGCGATGGCAAGCCGCTGTCCCTTTCGTATCTTCAGGAGGGCTGGGCGCTGCAATCGCAACGGCAGCTGGCAGCATGAACGCGCTCGATCGCCACATGATGGTCGGTGGAGCCCATAACCGGTTTCGCTTCAAGATCGATGTCGTCGAAGTCGCCAACCGGCTGGAGATAGGCTCGCCGACGATGGACGAGCTGATCGGCGAAGTTTCGGAAGAGACCGGCGTTAGCAGGGAGGATATACTTGCGGACGCCAAGGGCAGGCGCGGTGCGCATACCGGGCGCGGTGGGCGAGCGCGAAACGCGATCGTGTGGCTGGCGTATCGGGTCACCCGGCACGCCAGCGGCGCGATCGGTCGCCCGCTAGGTCTGACTGACAATGCAGTCCGGCGCGCGATCGCTGACGCCGATCTGATGCGCAAGCGCGAGCCAGCCTTCGAAGAACTGACCAATCGCCTGCATGTGCAATATATGGGAGCGCGCCCGTGAAGCGCGGTCCCGATCGCCTCTTTGGCGCAGCTCGGGCGGTCAATCCGCTCAAATACCAACCCTCTCAGCGCCAGTTCGCTGGCGACCCGGTGCGCCGCCAGCTTATCGGTAAGGTGCACATTGCTCGCAAGGATCTCGGGATCGAAGAGGATGACTATCGCGCCATCCTCTTTCGCCTGACCCAGCACAGCAGCGCCAAGGACTGCTCCACCGCCGAGCTCGTCGCGGTTGTGGAGGAGTTCAAGCGGAAGGGCTGGAAACCCGCGCAGCCGAAGGGGCGCAAGCCCGCAGACGCACGCCCCGCTGATCATCCATCGGCCAAGAAGGCACGCGCGCTATGGATCTCGCTGCATCACTTGGGTGCTATCAAAAACCCGTCCGATCAGGCGCTTGAGGCGTTCGCGTGCGGCCAGCTCAAATGTGAACGCCTGCAATGGGCTGACCAGGGAAAGACCGACAGTCTGATCGAGGCCCTGAAGGCGATGGCCGAGCGCGAGGGGTGGGATCAGTCGCTTAAAGGCGTAAAACCCGAGGCGCGCATTCTGGTCCTAAAGCGCCGACTGGTCGATGCGATCTTCGACAAGCTGGTCAAAGTGGGCCTGGTGCCCGACGACTGGACGATAGCGCGGGCGGCAAAAACGTTCGCCGGCATCGAGCTCGACGGTTCAATGCTGCTCTGGTCGCTTGGAGATCTAGACCGCGTTGCGAAGGTTCTCGGCATGACCCTGCGCCAGCCCGTGCGCCCGGTCACCGCCGAGGAGATCCAGCGATGAGCGCGCCCCTTCACCGTGAGGGCCAGCCGGTGCCGACGTTGAGCTATCTTCAGGCACCATTGCTCACCCCGCGTCGCCGCCGCGTTGTGCGGCTGGACGTTATTGGCGCGTTCGTCGCGGGCTTCGCTGTCGCCCTGCTTCTCGTGGCGTTCGTGCGGTGAACGCGCTTCGTCCAATCTCCGTCGCGGGCGATCTGCAGGACGAACTGGCCGCAGTGATTGGTCAGGGCGCGGTGACCCGGCTGATCGAGCGCATGGGCGGTACCCGCACCTATGTGCCCCGCACGATCGGCGCGCACCATCCGATCGCCGCCACTATCGGGTTGAAGCCGGCCTCGCTTCTCGCAGAGTATTTTCACGGCCGCACGCTGGACCTTCCCAAGGCGCATGCGCGGCGGCAACGCGCCCTTGAAACCGCGCTAAATCGCCCAGAGGGTGTTACGCTGAAGCAAGTGGCGCTAGACTTCGATTACACCGAGCGGCATCTGTACAATCTGCTAGAGGCGCACAAAGCAGCGCACGGCCATCAAGATGACGGGCAACTCGGTCTGTTTGATTGATCGCCCCGCCTGAAATTCTTCAGGTCTGAGACTACCTCACACATGCCGCATAGACCCGTACATGGGCGGGAAAACTGACGAGATCGTAATCGAGGCCTTCAGCGCGCGCTTTCTGCGCGCCTATGGCCGGGTCGCAGCTTTCGAGGGAGGGTTCTCGAACGACCCAATCGACCGCGGCGGTGCGACCAACCACGGCATCTCACTCCGGTTCTTGCTCGCCGAGGGAAAGATTGATCTCGATGAAGACGGCATTGCCGACTTCGATCTCGACATGGATGGCGACATCGATGTCGCCGACATCCGCAAGCTCCAGCCGATAGATGCGCAGATCCTTTTTCAGCGCTGCTTCTGGAACCGGCTCGGCTGCGGCGACTATCCAGCGCCGCTCGGCGAAGCGATGTTCGACCAGGGCGTCAATGGCGGGCTGGGTGCGGCGCGGAAGCTTTTGCAACGCGCGATCAACTCGGCATCCGCAGCGTGCCTCGCCTCCAAACCATCTCCGCTGAGCGTGGACGGAGACATCGGTGAAGCGACCCGCGAGCGGCTGGCCCGCATCCTGAACACCCCGTGCTGCGGCATGCCTCTGCTGATCGAGTGCTACCGCGAGGAAGCTGCTGATCGCTACCGCGCGATCGTTGCGCGCATCCCTTCCCAGGCGAAGTATCTGAAAGGCTGGCTGCGCCGCGCCGAAAGCTTGGGTGCCGCGTGATCATCCTCACCTTAGAAAGCGAGGCGCGGAGCCATGGCTGACGCCTTTGACACGATTCAGCCGAAGAATCTGCCGCTCGCCGCTTCGGTGAACGAAGAAGACTATGTAATTATCCAGTCCCCAGCAGGCCCACCGGAAAAGTTGCCGGTGTGGAAGCTGGTGGGGAAGCTGCTGCTCACCGGTACGGCGAAAGGTGCGTATGCCGACTTGGCTGCCGATCTGGAGCACGTCGATAAAACTATTGGCCTGATATTCGCTGATCCCGCTGGTGATGCGAAAAACGGCTGGTATCGCAAGGTAGGAGCTCCAGGGGCCGGGAGCTGGGCGCGCTTCGACACGCTGTCCAAAAAGGGTGATCCGGGCGGATCGGCGATGGCCATCGGCAGCTTCGATATGTTGCCAACGCTATCGATTCCCGGAGGCACGGACCTAATACAGGCGACCGAGTTTTGGCGCGGATCGGGTCGTGGCGGCATGTATCTCGCTTACGATGCGTCAGTCGATGCCGATTTCGTCGCTGCGTGGCCGTACACCTCCGGCATATCCGCAAATGGCCGTGGCTTTCGCCTGGCCGAAGTTGCGCCCTCGACCGAGCAAATGGGCGTGGTGCACGATGGCGAGACTGACAATGCCGCGGTTCTGCAGCTCGCTATGAAGTGGTTCCGCGCATTCTCATTCGGCGCTGCCATGCTGATTTGGTCGCCAGGCAATGCCTGCGTTTCAACGACCGTGCTCCCGGCGGACGACTTGACGATATCTGCGGCGGATAGCACGTCGCGCATCACCAACACCGCCACGAGCGGCCCGGCCAATTTCAAAGCGCCGTTCCTCATGGGGAACTGGCATCCAAAGCATTACGGCTACAAGGAAGACCTGCTTGCGTTCGATGCGGGTTCGGTGGCGATTGTGCCGGGTGATACCATCACGGGCGCGACAAGTGGCGCGACGGCGGTGGTGTCAGCGCTGCGCAATCAGACCGGAAGCTGGGGCGCAGGCACGGCGGCGGGCACCATATTCGTGGTGCACCTCAAGGGTATGTTCCAGGACAATGAAGCGATCAAAGTGGGCGGGGCCAACCGGGCACTGGCCAACGGCGAAAACTATCGCAGTCCGGTCTGGATACGCCCGTGGATCGATCGCATCGCGCTCGCTCCGATTTCGGGCGGGACAACCAGGATCGAGGACCGCCAGGTCAGATGCTCCGCCGCCGCAGCCGCGACGCTCACGGTTGGCAATGTCTATCCGTTGACCAGCAATGGCAGCACCACGCAGGCGGACTCGGGCGAAGTGCTGGAGATCCCCAATGCGCAATCGATCCTGCGGCTGGAGGCGATCGACATCGATGACGCCGATCAAGCGGTCCTGACGTTTGAATATCCGCTCGACGTGCCGATGGGGGCAACGCCGTGGCTTGTGCGCGTGAAGGATGGTGAGGCCGGGCATGATCAGTTCGGTCTGCCGATCTGCATCGTGCGCGGCCTGAGCATCTTCGGGCTCAAACTGGACGGGCATGCCAGCCTGGGATCGGTGGCGGCTGCGGTATATCAATCCAAATTCGGCGGCTGCGGCGGCGTTGCCGAGATATCGATCCAGTTCAACGCGCTGACACACAGCCAGATCGAGAATTTCGAAGGCGAGTTCCTGACCGCCCGCGCAGTGGAAGTGAAGTTCGGGCATCATGACGGATCGATCACCGGGCTTCGGGTGCTCAACCGGCAGACGCTGACTTCGGCGGTGGGGGTGATTTCGGTAGGTGAAAAGTGCCGCCGTTTTTCCCTGACCAATTTCGAGATCATCGCCCCCAAGCTCAACGCCCCTGCATTCCAGTTGCAGCCAGGGCAATATTGCCACTTTGCGCACGGCAAGGTGTTCATGCCGAGCGCTACCCAGCCGCCGATCCTGTTCTATGGCGACGAGACCCGCGCGCTGCGGTTCAGCGGGATAGATGATGTTCGTTTCGTTCATGCCGCCTCGACCAGCATCCTGTTTGGCGGCGGTGCTGAGGTTCCGACCGACTGCTATATCACCCGCTGCACCTTCGAAACCAGCGCCGTCGATGTCGAAGGCGAAGGCGAAGACGAAGTCGTTGTCTATGCTCTGGTGATGCTGAGCGGGAAGAATAACCGGATTACGGGCAACCGCTTCAACAAGGGCGGCATACTGCTCATCGAGCCCGCTTATGGCAACATCATCGAGGGTAACCAGTCCGATCGTGATTTCGTCGGGGGAAGCTTTGCCGGATACAATCGCGTCGGCGTCAACTTCAAGGCGGAAGTCGATGTGCAATTGACGCCCTTTGGCTCCAGCGATTTTGGCGGTGTTCGCGCCAGCGGGATGGGGGCCTGGGCAGACCGCGCCGGTCTGACCATGGAGTGGGACGGTAACCAAGGCATCATTTCGGCGCGCACCCCGGGTGCTTACAAGCCTGTCGTGTTGCGTGGTGAGGAGATCTTGCTCGGCGATGGCGCAGGAAACTACATCGTCATGCAGGCGGGCTTGTTCGCGCCGGTGATCGCGGGCGGTGCTGATTTGGGTAGCACGGCGTTCCCGTTCAGAGAGGCGCACGCCATCCAGCTATTCGGCACCTATCTGGGCAGCGCAGCTTCCCCATTCACCCGAGCCTTCATCAACTATCCGGAATACGCTGACGATGCGGCAGCGATTTTGGACGGTCTCCCGAACCTCCAGCCGTATCGCAGAGTCAGCGATCACGTCCTCGTGCAGCTGGTGATCCCATGAGGGCCGCAGGGGGCGGCTGGACCGGCGCGCCGATTTCGGTGGCGGCTTGGGCCGTGCAGATGCTCGGCCCGCTGCTCAACGGTTATTGGGACGCGGCAGCGGCGGACACGCTCGATCTTAGCGGCGATACCGTGACCGCGTGGCGCGATCAGGTCTCCGGCTTGGTGCTGACGGGGATCGGTTCGCCGGCCTTTGCCAATTCGGGCGGCGTCCCGCGCATCGAGCTGGATGGCATTGGCGATGGTTTTGAGCTGCCGAACCCGCCTTTCCCGATCGGCAATGCGCCGAGCGAGACTTGGGCGCTGGTGCGGCAGGATGCGATTGCGGGCGACGATGCAAGCGTGCGCACCGCCATCGGCTATGGCGGCCCCGGCACCGGCCGGCGCATCGATCGCGCGGTGAATGGCGGCGTCAACAGCACATGGGGCGTTTCGGCCAGCACGGTGGCCGCCAACCTTTCGACCGATATGAGCGGGCTTCATCTGCTGCGGCTGGCAGTGAGCGCCAACGCCGTGAGCATCGGGGTGGACCGGGATGCGGTTGTCTCGAAAGCGACGATGCCGGCCACGGCGGGCACGCGGTTGCGCGTGGGCGCGAACCCCGGCCCGGATACGCCCAATCAGTTCTGGCACGGCGCGATCATCGCGGTGCTGAACACGCAACCGCTATCCCCGTACCACGTCACGAGGATGCGCCAGTTCGCTGATCTGCGGATGGGGCTGGCGTGATGCAGAGCCGTTCGCCTGGTATTTGTGCCCGCATGCGAGCCGACATGCGCCAGCCCGGCAGATTGAGGAGCGGCGCGTGATCGGTGCAGCCAATCTCGATACGGTCAAGGCGCAGTTCGTGGTGCCACTGGTGGCGGCGCTCAGCTCTGGCGCCGGCAGTTCGTTGACCGTGCGCGGACCGGAATTCGTTGTAATCGCCGGTGTCACGGTTCCGTTGTTTTCAGCAGTGACCGGCGTGGTGGGCGTGGGGCTGGGTCTATGGCTTGCGCCTTCTCGCGCTGTTGCCCTCGGAGGTGGCCGCCTGATCGGGCTGACGCTCGCACTGATAGCGATCATCTTGTGCAGTGTTATCACCACAGGACAGCAGCCCCTGGTGGCGATCAGCTGGGGCATTGGTTTGGGCTTCTCCGGCTTGCCCGTTGCTGAGACGCTCGGCGCTCAGGCGAAGGCCGGCGTGAAGGCTCTCATCGACGTTTCAATCGCGATAGCTGCGGCAAAGGCCGGCGTCAGAAAGACCAAGGAAACCGACGATGTCTGATTATCTCCAGCTCGCTATCGCTGCCGCGATCGTGATTGCCGTCTTCTACTCGGTGCACCGCCATGGACGGGGCAACCCGGAAGGCACGGGCGCGCTCGATAGGCGTATGCAGAAGGTCGAGCAGACGCTCAAAGGATGCGCGACGCGCGGCTCGCTGGATTTACTCGCCGAGCAGGTGCGAAACCTAGAAGCGCATGCAGCGTCCAGCGGCGAGGTCGCGGCGATCGAGGGCAAGATCAACTTGGCGCGCGCCGAGATCCAGGGCGTCCGCGACCTGATGAGCGAGCGCATCTCGGGCGTGGCGGCATCCGCGAAGCGCACCGAAGAAGGCGTGCAGCGGATCGAGAAGTTCTTCCTCGAAGCAGGGATGCAGCGGTGACCCACTATTCCGAACATCTCGATGCCAACCGGCGTCTCGCGATCCTGAAGCTGCTGATCGAGGATTGCGGCACTTCTAACGACAGCGTGCTTGAGCTCGCTCTCCGCGAGATCGGCCATCGCAAGGAACTCGATCGCACAGCCGTGCGCCGTCTGGTCACTGAACTGGAGGAGCGCGCCTGCGTTACCAGCGAGATCGTGCGCGGCGTCGTGATGGTGGTGAAGATCACCCAGCGCGGGCGCATGGCGGCGGTTGGCGACGTGTCGATCGACGGGATCGCAAGCCCCTTTGCGGGCCTCTGATGACGCGCGCCCGGCATCGGCCGTCATCGATCGACCGCCTCAATCCCGAGATCAAGGATCTGATCGGCAAGCTGCGGATCGACTTTGGCTGGACGATTGACGAAATTTTGTCGCGCTTGCGGGAGCTTGGTCAGGGCGAAGTTTCACGCTCGGCGCTTGGCCGACACGTCAAGTCGATCGAGGAAGTCGGCGCGCAGCTGCGCCTGGCGCGCGAGACGGCGCAGGCACTGGTCAGCCAGGTCGGTGAAGGCAATGAAGATCGCATCACTGAGTTGAACCTCGAACTCGCCCAGGCGGGTATTCTGCGCATTCTCACCGCGACTGACGATGAGGGCGACGGTCAGCCGGTCACACTCGGCCCGAAAGAGATGGCCCTGGTAACGAAGGCCATCCAGCAGGCGGCCGGCGCGCGGAAGACAAACACAGAGCTTATTCTGAGAACCCGACAAGAGGCCGCGAAGGCAGCTGCGAAGGCCGTGGATGACTTTGCCAAGGACAAGTCGGCAGGGCTCACGAAGGAGACCGTGGACGAGATCAAGAAGCGCATCATGGGAATCGCGGCCTGATGGCCCTTACCACGGATCAGCTAGAGCGCATGATCGGCGAAGGCGTGCCCGTGTCCGAAGAGGACTGGGCTGCATTTCGGGCAGCATCGCGCCAGCAGTTGCCGGACGGGCTGACGGGCAAGGAATTGCCGGACGTCTTGATGACGTTTCAAAAAGAGCTCCTGGCTTCGACTTCGAAGTATTCGGTGACGGTGGCGGACAAGGCGCGGCGCACCGGAGCAACTTGGGCGATCGGCGGCGATGCCGTGCTTACCGCTGGCTCGGCCGCGACGGCTGGCGGCATGGACGTCCTTTATATCGGCTACAATCTCGATATGGCGCGGGAGTTCATCGACACCTGCGCGATGTGGGCCAAGGCGTTTATGCCGGCATGCAGCGAGGTCGGTGAGTTCCTGTTCCACGACGCCGGCATCGATGGCGCCGAGGATAAACATATCCAGGCGTTCCGCATTCGCTTCGCATCTGGCTTCGAGATCTGCGCGCTCTCCAGCCGGCCGCGCTCGCTGCGGGGCCGCCAGGGCTACGTCATTCTCGACGAGTTCGCGTTCCATGATGATCCCGAAGGCCTGCTCAAGGCCTGCATGGCGCTGCTGATCTGGGGCGGGAAGATCCTCGTGATCTCGACGCACAATGGCGCCGACAATCCGTTCAACCTTCTCATACAGGATATCCGCAAGGGCGAACTCGGTGACGATGCCAATGTCGTGCGCTGCACCTTCGACGATGCGGTGCGCGACGGGCTCTACGAGCGCGTCTGCCTGCGCAAGGGGATCGAATGGACCGCCGAGGGCGAGGCGAAGTGGCGTGCCAGTATCCGCAAGATCTACCGCGCCAACGCCGAGGAAGAGCTTGACTGCGTGCCAGCCCAGGGCAGCGGCGTCTATCTCAGCCGGATGCTGCTAGAGGCATGCACGGTTCCGCCCGACAAGGTGTTTGTGTTGAAGTGTCCCTCGGGCTTCGAGCTGCGGGAGGAACGCAGCCGGCTGGATTATGTACAATCGTGGCTAGAGCAGAACGTCGGGCCTGAGCTCGAAGGCCTCGATGTGCGACTCCAGCATGCATTTGGCCAGGACTTCGCCCGGAGCGGCGATGCGTCGATCTATGTGCCACTTGTGATCGAGCCCGATCTGACCAGGCGCGCGCCGTTCGTGATCGAAATGCGCAACGTGCCCTTCGAGCAGCAAAAGCAAATCCTGATCTGGGTGACCGAGCGGCTTCCTCGCTTCATCGGCGGCAAGATCGATGCGACTGGCAATGGCGGCTTCCTTGGTGAAGTCGCTGTCCAGCGGTTCGGACCGAGCCTGATCGAGGCGGTCAAGCTCAGCCAGGCATGGTACGCCGAATGGATGCCGAAGATGAAAACCGGCATCGAAGACCGCAAGCTCCTGTTCCCTGCCAACGATAACCTCGTCTCGGACCTGCGCCAGGTGCGCCTCGTGCGCGGTATCCCGATGGTGCCGCAAGGCGTGAAGAACGAGGGCACCGATGGACTTTCGCGCCATGGAGACTTTGCGCCGGCACTCGCCCTGGCCAACGCTGCGTCGTTCAACAGTGCCCAGGTCATCGCTTACTACCCGGTCGGCCGCGAAGCAGCTGATCGCCGCGACCCCAACCGCCGCCATGCCGAGGACACCCGATCGCGCGGGCGCTTCGGACGCGGCACTTTTTGAGTACCGACATGGCTGACCGTCCGCCCGCCCTCATCGACACCCATGGCCGCCCGTTGCGCCGAGAGGAGCTGACGCGCGAGATCGCCGCGCCGAGCACCATGGGTGTGCGCTCGATCCTTTCCGGGCATCCCGCCCAGGGTCTTACGCCGCAGAAGCTGGCGCGCCTGTTGCGCGATGCCGAGCAGGGCGACCCGCTCGCTTATCTCGAACTAGCGGAGGAGATGGAGGAGAAGGACCCCCATTACCTCGCAGTTCTCAGCACGCGTAAGCGCCAGGTGGCGCAGCTGCCGGTCACCGTCGTGGCGGCCGGCGATAGCGAAGAGGAAAAGGACGACGCGCAGCTGGTCCGCGACTGGCTCGATCGAGATCTGCTCGAAGCGGAGCTGTTCGATATTCTCGACGCCATGGGCAAAGGCTATAGCGCGACCGAGATGATATGGGATCTCGGGCCGGATCTCTGGCAGCCCAACGCTCTGAAATGGCGAGATCCTCGCTACTTCGAATGGGATCGGGTGACCGGCGAGGAGTTGTTGCTGCGCGACATCAACGGTCCGCAGTCGCTGCCCGGGTTCAAGTTCATCGTTCACGTTCACCAGGCGAAGTCGGGCTTGCCCGTTCGCGGCGGCCTCGCTCGCGTCATCGCGTGGGGCTATATGTTCAAGAACTATGCGATCAAGGATTGGGTTACCTTCCTTGAAACCTACGGCATGCCGATGCGCATCGGGCGCTATGAGAACGGTACCAGCGAGCCTGATATTCAGCTCCTCAAGGATGCTCTCGCCGATCTCGGTTCCGACGCCGCAGCCGCGTTCCCGAAGTCCATGGACATCACCTTCGAGAACACCACTGCCGGCAGTACGCCCGAAGCGCTCTGGCAGAAGAAAGCCGAGTATGTAGATTCGCAGGTATCCAAGGCGGTGCTTGGGCAGACCGGCACCACCGATATGAAGTCAGGCGGCCTCGGTGATGGCGGCAACAAGGTCCATGATCGCGTGGCGGGTGATATCGAGCGTGCCGATGCGAAGATGCTTGCCGCCACACTCAACCGCGACTTCGTGCCCGCTTACGTTATGCTCAATCGTGGGCCGCGCAGGAAATATCCGCGCATCCGTATTGGTCGTGAAGATGCCTGCGACATTGGCCAGATGATCACCAATGCCGGAAAGCTTGCAGCATTGGGCGTCGAGATCGATGGCGAGCCGCTGCGGGAGATGGCTGGTCTTCAAGCACCCGCAGAGGGCGGGATCGTTCTGCGCGCAGCGATAGTTTCTGAACCCGCCGAATTTCCGCCCGTAAAGGCCGCTAAGGCCCCAGAAGGTAAAAGCCCCGCCGCAGCGACGGCAAGCGCCCTCTCACGACCTCTCAGGGGGCTTCCGGTGGACGCGGAGGGCATAGCGTCGGGTATTAATTCACCCGCACGTTCGGAGCCCGACCCGATCGACGTGGCGACTGACGAATCTCTTGCCGATTGGGAGTTGCTTGCCGAGCCGGTGTTTGCGCCGATCGAGCGGCTTGCTCGGGATGCGGGCAGCCTAGAGGAACTGCGCGACGGGCTTATCTCGTCGATCGCCAGCATGGATGCCACGCAGCTGGTCGAGGCGCTCGCTCGCGGCATGTTCGCGGCTCGCCTTGCGGGCGATGCCGATGCACGGCCGAACGCGGGATGACCTTCGCGACGCTCTTCGACTTCAAGCGGCCGCACGTGGCCGACTATCGCAACGCCAATGGCGCGATCGTCACAGCGGCGATCGATGCGCCGCGTTTCGATCATGATCTGGCTGGATCGCCGATTGGTCTGGTCGTGGAGCCAGGCCCGGATCTTGGTCAGCATGATCGGGTATCGCTCGCGGCAGCGATCGCGATCGATGGACCGGCCACGGTGTTTCAAGCGATCACGCTCCCGGATGGAAGTACGTTACGCCGCGCGGTCTACACACGCGATGTGACAGCGACGGTGAATGCGCTGCTCAGGGTTGCGGGTCGTCACCAGGCAATCGGCGCGGTTGGTGGCTTCATTGCGATCCGCAATGGCGCGGTTCGCTATCGCGGCAAAAGCTGGACACCTCCAGCGGTGATCGCCGCCGACGCCGCATTGCTCGCGGGTGGCCATGACCGGCCCATGTTGGCGAACTGATGTCCGCCGATTCCCCGGTACCGTTGCTGCCGCCCGAAGAGGCTATCGCGTTCTTCAAGCGCAAGGGCTTCGTGTTTGGCTTTTCATGGCAGGACGTGTGGCAGGAGGAACATGCCAGGGCGTTCACCGTCGCGAAGGCAATGACGCGCGACGTGCTTGAGACAATTCGAACCGCCGTCGATCGCGCGATCGCAGAAGGTGAGACGCTCGACGACTTCCGCAAAGATCTGCGGCCGAAGCTCGAAAAGCTGGGCTGGTGGGGCCGCAAGCAGATGATCGACCCGCTCACCGCCGAGCGGTCGATGGTCCAGCTCGGCAGCCCGCGCAGGCTCAAGACAATCTTCCAGGTCAATATGCGCACCTCCTATGCTGTCGGTGCCTGGGAACGTATCCAGCGGCAGAAGGCGGCGTTTCCGTTCATCCGCTACACCAGCGTGATGGACGGTCGCGAGCGCGAGCAGCACCATGCCTGGCACGGGACGACGCTGCCGGTCGATCATCCCTGGTGGGACACGCACTATCCGCCCTGCGGCTGGAACTGTCGCTGCAAGCCGCAAGCCTACAGCGCGAAGATGCTCGCACGCAGGGGCTATACCGTTACCGAGAAACCCGTCGCCTTCCCGGCCAAGGCATGGACCAACAAGCGCACCGGCGAGGTTCACCAGATCGAGGAAGGCATAGATCCGGGCTGGTCGTACAATGTAGGCAAGGCCGCGCTCGCCGGTCAGGCACCGCCACCATTGCCGGACAGCTTCAGCGGGTCGGCCACGGCATCGGCCGCCAGCCAGGGTGCAACGCTGGCCGCCTTCTTCGCGCCGTTCGCGATGAAGGCAGGCGAGGCCCGCACCGGGCGCGTCTTTATCGACAAGGGCGGCTGGCCGCTGGGGATCTCGCTGGCCTGGCTAGAGCGCGACGGGCGTCTGACGCTGCCAGCGCCGGGGCGGCGCGCCCAGCTCGGCCTCGCCGCCCGTACGATCGCCGAGCCGAGCGAGATCCGCTGGCTCTGGATCACGGGCGCGAATGGCGCGGATATGCTGTTCCGGCGCTATATCTCGCTTGGCGATGATGGCCGCGCGGCGTGCGTTGTCGATGTAGGCCGCGACGGCTGGGGGTTCATCGCTCGCGAGGACGGTCGCGATCTCGACGTGATGCGGCGCGGTGAGCTCGCGTGGTCGGCGATCGCGTGATCCGTTTCTGGCACTCCTCAAGCACGACCCTTGGTGAGTCTAGGGATGTCGTGGGGCGACACTGGTACGCTGACTTCGGCAGGGTCCAGCTAGCGCTCAACGTTCGGACTCGGGTGGGCATCCAGATCGATGCCGATAGGAAAGAATATTACGACCTGCGCGATTGCGCGGTACGAGCGAGTTCGCCCGAAACCGTCGAATGGGCGCTTGAAGACCTTTACGCGGCCGGAGGGTATCGTATCACTGCCATGGCGCTGATGCGGCGAATAATAGACGGCACCTACAAATCGCCTTGGGGTCCAGAGTTGGCCTGAAATTCTTCAGGTTAGAGACGTCTCTCCACCCGCTCATAAGCTCCCTTATGCGGGGAACGGGAAACTTCGGAACATTGGCGGCGGTGGCTGCGGCGGTCGAGCTTTCCGCCGGTGCCACGCGCGTCCAGCTCTTCCCTGGCTATGGCACCTGGCGCGGCCGAAACGGTGCCGGTCCTTACATTCTCACCGACCAGGCGCATGCCGAGCGCGTCATCGCCGCAACGATGGCTGCGATGGGGCCGGTCGATCTCAGCTTCGACTATGATCACCAGGCCGCGCTTGCTGCCGTTCCCGGCGTAGGCGGCACCGCCAAGGCTGCGGGCTGGTTTAAGTCGCTCACCGCCGATGCAGACGGCATTTGGGCCGAAGGCGTCGATTGGACGCCGGCAGCGGCCGCCGCGATCGAGGCGCGCGAGTATCGCTACGCGAGCCCGTTCTTCCACCACGACAAGCAGGGCCGGATCACGCGCATCGTGAATGCAGCCCTCACCAACATCCCGAATTTTGATCTGGCGGCCATTGCGTCCGCGATTCACGGAGAAGACGACAAAATGGTTATTCCTCCCGAGATCCTCGCGGCCCTTGGCCTCGGGGCGGACGCGGACGTCACAGCGGCGGTCGCTTCCATCACGACCCTCAAGGGTTCGACTTCGCTCACGTCGATCGCCAGTGCGCTCGGCCTGGACGAAACAGCAGACGTCGCGGCGATCGCTTCGGCGGCGACCATCGCAAAGGCCGCAGCTGACGCCGGTCCCGATCCCAAGGCCTTCGTGCCGGTGGCCGTCGTCGAGCAGATGCGTGGTGAGCTGGTCGAGATCAACGATGATCGCGCGAAGTCAGCGATCGCGTCCGCGACGTCGGAGGGCAAGCTCACGCCGGCAGAGCACAAATGGGCACGAGACTACATCAAGGATGCGGGCCTCGCCGCCTTCGCTTCGATGCTCGCCAACCGGCCTGCAATCCTCGCGCCTGGCGCGGTGGAGCCGAAGGTCGATGTGAACTCGGACACGGTGACGGATAGCGAGATGGCGATCGCCAGCATGCTGGGCGTCTCCCGCGAAAACTTCATCGCCGCTCGAAAGGACGCCGCATGACCGCAACTACCACGCCGCGCGACACGCCGGCCATGACGGCGGGGGTTGTCTCCCGCAAGGTCGCCGCAAGCACCAAGATCCTCCAGGGCACTTTTGTGGCGCTCAATGCTGCCGGCTATCTCGTGCCGATGTCCGCGGCGACGACGCTGATCGCCCAGGGCCGCGCCGAAGAGACCGTGGACAACACCGCTGGCGCAGCCGGCGATCTGTCGTGCCTGGTCAAGCCGGGCATCTTCCGCTGGGCCAATAGCGCCAGCACCGACACCATCACGATCGCCGAGTTGGGGGACACCGCATACGGCGTGGACAACCAGACGGTCGCGAAGACCGATGGTTCGAGCGCGCGTTCGGCGGCCGGCAAGATCGTGGACGTGGACGCCCAGGGCGTCTGGGTCGCCACCTCCATCCTTTAATCGACGGGAACCACACATGCTCATCAACTCGGGCAATCTCCGCTCGCTTGGAACTGGTTTCAAGGCCAATTTCTCGACCGGCCTCGCCATGGCCACGCCGGATCATCTCCAGATCGCCACTGAAGTCACGTCTACTACCGGCAAGGAAGAATATGGCTGGCTCGGCCAAGTCCCTGGTATGCGCGAGTGGCTCGGTGATCGCGTCATTCAGAACATCATGACGCATGACTACGCGATCAAGAACAAGGATTGGGAGCTCACGATCGGCGTAAAGCGGAACGACATCCAGGATGATAATATCGGCATCTATGCGCCGCTGTTCCAGGAGATGGGCCGAGCGGTCACCGCGCATCCGTCGCAACTCTGCTATCCGGCTTTGAAGGCTGGGTTCTCGACAATCTGCTATGACGGGCAGTACTTCTTCGACACCGATCATCCGGTGCTCGACGAGAACGGTGTTCTCCAGTCCGTTGCTAATACCGACGGCGGCTCGGGCGCGCCCTGGTTCATCATTGATGACACCCGTGCCATCAAGCCAATCATCTTCCAGAAGCGGAAGGTCGCTGACTTTGTCGCGATGGACAATCCTGATGACGAGAGTGTGTGGCGCCGCAAGGAGTTCGAGTATGGCGTCGATACCCGCGACAACGTCGGATATGCATTCTGGCAGTTTGCGTGGGGCTCCAAGCAACCGCTCACCCCGGCCAATTTCGAAATTGGGCTCGCCGCGCTCCAAAACATGAAGGGTGA
Source organism: Sphingomonadales bacterium (assembly GCA_004173185.1). Lineage (GTDB taxonomy): Bacteria > Pseudomonadota > Alphaproteobacteria > Sphingomonadales > Sphingomonadaceae > Sphingomonas. The sequence continues at coordinate 47,091 of SEFZ01000019.1, forward strand.
CTACGGCCGGCCCCTCGGCTTGGGCGCAAATCCACTGCTCGTTGTGTCGCCCACGCTGCGTTCCGCTGGAACCAAAATCGTGAAAAGCGACGTGGATGCCAGCGGCGCAAGCAACGCAAACAAGGACGCGGCACGCCTGTTCGTGACGCCGTGGCTCGCGTGATGATGCCGCAGCTTCGCGTCCGCGCTGCGGGCAAGCCGCTTCGCCGTGCCGGTTTCGCTTTCGGGGCCGAGCCGTCGATCCTTGTTGTCGCCGCACTCACGCTGCTCCAGATCGGGCGGCTGGTAGGCGAGCCCTTGCTGGTCGTTGAGATCGGCGATGGTGAGACCTTCTCCACCTTTCCCGACGACGATCGCGGCGCGCTGATCGAGCTCGGCGAGGCAGTCGCCGGCCTGACGCGCGAAGAAGTTCGCGAGCAGCTGCTTGCCGGCACGCTTCCGGTCTCGGATGATATCCGTGATGCGATGCTCGCGGCGGACGTGGCCGGTGACGCCGTCGCCTCGGAACATGATGCAAATGTAGTGCCGGGCGCTCACCCCACAGGCGGAACGGCGAAGCCGCCCGCTGCGGCGAAGCCCAAATCGGCCAAGGCTCCGGCCGGGAAGCGCACTGCGCCAAAGGCGGCGGCACCAAAGGTCGGTGCTTCGAAGCCGGTCGGCGAAGTGACGCCAGCGCCGACGCCAACGCCGACACCTACTGAGCCGGTCAGCAATGAAGGCAGCGGCACGACGGGCGAAGGTGACGGCCAAGGAACGGGAGGCGCGAATGCGTAGGTCTTTCCGGCTTGGCCTGGTCGCAGTCGGCGCGCTGTTGCTCGCGGCATGCACGCCCGGTGGCGGTGTGAAGTCGGGCGGTTCGGCTGCGGTCGGGGATGCGATCTGCTCGCGCCAGGGCGAGACGCGGACCGCGCTTGAGTTTGCTCGCATGGAAGCGGTGCGCATCGATAGCCCTGCCGTGCGTATCCTCGTGCTCGGCTCGATCGAGATGTCGCTCGCGGCGCTCGATCACTGCCCTGCGCCGTTCGCGATCGAACTCGGACCGGGCATCAAGCCCATTTAACCCATCGGTCGGGGCACGCTGGCGAAGGTAATGTACGCCGCCGTGCCCTGGCTCAACTCCCGGCGAGCCGCTTGCGCATTTGCGGTTCGCCGGGAGCCTATCAGGATCTGATCCCCTCGCCATGTATGCCACCCTTGCAGATATGCTGGCCCGCTTCTCGGAGGACGAGCTCGTGCAGCTCGCCCAGGCCGACGATGTCGTGGACACGCGGCTTGCCGAGCGCGTGGCGACGGCGATCGCGCGGGTCAAACCGCTGATCGACGGGCATGTGGCGGCGAAATACCAGATTGCGGGCCAGCCGGTCCCGCCGCTTCTGACCGAGATCAGCTGCGATCTGGCGCGGTTTGCGCTCTATCGCGACACGCCGCCGGATGCCGTCAAAGACGCGCGCGACCAGGCACTGAAGAACCTCAAGGACATCGCAAAGGGGGTGATCAAGCTCGACCAGGGCGAGGAGAGCTTGCCCGCACGCGAAGGCGCAGTCCTCGTCTCGCGCCCGCCGCGCGTATTCGGCCGCGAAGCGATGGAGGGCTTTTGATGCCCCGCCACGACACCAACATCGACATGAAGCCCTTTGGCCTGGCGCTGAAGTTCACTTCGCCGGGGAAGCATGACGGCCCCGCTAATGCATGGCGTGTCGAATTCGACACCGGCATTATCATCCACGCGCCCGATCGCGTGTTTGGCACCATGACGTTCCAGCTGGCGGAAGCAAAATGACCGCCGGTCTCGCCCTTCGCGCGACTGGCGCAACCGAGATCGAGCAGTTGCTCGGACGGCTGCTCGGTCGTTTCGGCGATCTGACGCCGTTGATGGACCGGCTCGGCCTCGCGATGGAGACGCAGACCGACGAACGCTTCGACCAAGAGCGCGCGCCGGATGGAGCACGCTGGATGCCCAGCCTTCGCGCCAAGGTTCAGGGCGGAAAGACGCTCACCGATTCGGCGCGGCTGCGCCAGTCGATCACGCACCGCGCATCCCGCGATCGCGTCGAGGTCGGCACCAATGTCAAATATGCCGGCGTTCACCAGGGCGGCGCGACGATCGTTCCCAAGGGCGATGGCAAGCTGAAATTCCGCCTGCCTGGCGGCCTGGGCTTTCGCACGGCATCCAAGGTCGTGATCCCGGCTCGGCCGTTTCTGGGCGTATCGACCGAAAACGAAATCGAGCTGGTCGAGATCGCAGAAGATTGGGTTGCCGAAGTCGCGCCGGAGATCGAGCGGTGACCCGGTTTCGTGCATTCCTTTGGCTTACGGTCCAGGCGTTCCGTTCTGCACGCGCTGAGCGTTCGCGGCTTCGTCGGCTTCGCGGCGGCCGTCGATGATCGACCAGACCGAACTCTCCATCCTCGCGCATCTCCAGGCGGCGTCCGATTCCGATATGCTCGGCTATCGGTACAGGCAGCTTGAGACCTATCCCGTCGATTGGGACGAGTATCTGAAGGACAAGGGCCAGCTGGCATCGCCGGCCGCCTGGGTCACCTTCGCCGGCATCGATCGCTTCGAGGGCGGCAAGTCGAACCTTCGGGCGATATGCAGCTTCGGTGTCGTCGTTGCCGCGCGCAACGAGCGCAGCGAGACCGCGACCCGGCATGGCCATCGCAAGCAGGGCGGCGCGCTGGCCGAAGTCGGCAGCTATCAGATGATGCTCGATGCGGCCGGGCTGCTTGTTGGCGAGGACTTCGGTCTCGACATCGACAAGCTGGAACTGGTCGCGGCCGGGCCGGTGCCGGCGGGCAATCTGGCGTTCCTGCGCAAGGCTTCGATGTTCGCGCTGCATTTCCAGACGGCGGTCGCTGTCGAGAAGCTCCAGCTCGGGACGGGCCAGCTTACCGACTTCGCCAAGTTTCACGCCAATTGGGACATCGCGCCGCACGGCAACGTCGATGCCGATCCCGAGGCGGCCGGCATCCAGATCCCGGCAGACGCAACCGCCGATGCAAACGACCATGTGGAGATCCAGCCGTGAAGCTCGCGACATTTTACGTCCTGCCTGCGCCCGATCGGCGCGTCCGCAAGCCCGATGGCTCGCTGCTCGATGCCGTGGGCGATACCGTTCAGGACATTCCGTACTGGCGGCGGCGTCTGGCCGATGAAGACGTGGTGATCGGCAAGGAGCCGAAGGCCGCCAAGGGGGAAGAGTAACATGACCATCTCGTTCGGTTCGATCCCGGCGTCGCTGCGCACGCCCGGCAATTATCTTGAGTTCGACAGCTCCAAGGCCGTTTCCGGCCTGCCGCCAGCGCCCAACAAGGTGCTGCTGATCGGGCAACGCATCGCTGCCGGCACTGTCGCCGAGCTGGTGCCGACGCGCATCGTCTCGGCCGATCAGGCCGTTCAGGCTTTCGGTCGGGGCTCGATGCTCGCCGGCATGGCGCGCGCTTTCAAAAAGGCGGACGCGATTACCGAATGCTGGGCGGTCGCGCTCGACGATAACGCCGCCGGCACGGCCGCGACCAAGACGATCACGGTCAGCGGCCCTTCGACGGCGGCCGGCACTATCGCTCTGATGGTCGCCGGCCAGTCGTTCGCTGTGCCAGTCGCGAGCGGCGCGAGCGCCAACACGGTTGCTACTGCCATTGCAGCAGCGATCACTGGAGGCCTTGATCTGCCATGCACGGCCGCAGCCGCTTCGGCCGTCGTGACCGTGACGGCGCGCAACAAGGGCACGGCCGGCAACGACATCGATGTGCGCCACAGCTATTATCAGGGCGAAGCGCTCCCGGCCGGTATCGGCCTTGCGATCGCCGATGGCGTTGCCGGCGCGACAAATCCCGACGTAGCGAGCGTGTTCGCCGCGATCGGCGACGCGCATTATCCCACGATCGCTATCGGCTTCGGCGATGCGGGCACGCTGACCAAGGTCGAGACCGAGCTGGCGGACCGCTGGGGTCCGCTGCGGATGATCGAGGGCGTGGCCTATGTCGGCAGCCGTGGTTCCCAGGGCACGCTCGCGGCGCTCGGCGCGGCGCGCAATTCGGCGTTCGTTTCGATCATCGGCGCGAACAAGGCACCCAACCCGACTTGGGAATGGGCTGCGAGCTATGCCGGCATCGTCGGCTTCAACGGCTCGATCGACCCGGCGCGCCCGTTCCAGACGCTTGAGCTGCCGGGGTTGCTGCCGCCCGCCCAGGCGGACCGCTTCGGCCGTGCGGAACGCGAGCTGCTGCTGAAGGATGGCATCTCGACCTTTACCGTCGATGCGGGCGGCAAGGTGCTGCTTGAGCGGCCGATCACGACCTATCAGACCAACGCCCAAGGCCTCGACGACATCGCGTTCCTCGACGTCAACACGGTGCTGACGCTTGGCTATCTGCGCCTTGCGGTTCGATCGCGGATCTCGCTTAAATATCCGCGCCATAAGCTTGCCGACGATGGCGCGGTCTATGGAGCGGGTCAGGCGATCGTCACACCTAAGCTGCTTCGCTCGGAGCTGATCGCTCTGTTCCGCGAGCTTGAGGATGCGGGCCTTGTCGAGAACCTCGACCAGTTCGCAGCGGATCTGATCGTCCAGCGCTCGGCCAGCGATCCCAGCCGCGTCGATGCGCTGATCCCGCCCAACATCGTCAACCAGTTCCGCGTGTTCGCGGGTCGCGTCGAGTTCCGGCTCTGAGCCGCCTCTGAGACGTCAATCAGGAGAGTTTAAGCGATGGCAAACAAGAACCAGGTCCTCGGCGAAACCAAGGTCACCAGTGCGGCGCTGGGGCTGCTCGAAACGGACGGCCAATCTACCCTCGATATCGGCGGGAAGAAGCGAGAAGCCGTCACCGGTGACAACCAGGCGAGCGCGTTCAAGGCCTCCACCGAACCATCGAAGTTCGAATGCAATCTGCTGGTGAAGGGCGGGCTTAGCCTCTCCCAGATCCGCGCGATCGACAACGACACGCTGACGATCGAGTTCGACACCGGCCAGACCTTCGTCGTTCGCGCCGCCTATTCGGCCGACGTGCCCACGGTCGCGACCAGCGACGGCAAGGCCAAGGTAGTGTTCCAAGGCCCGCCCGCAGAGGAGCTGCGCTGATGGACGATCAGGGCACCCAGAGCGAGCAGCGGCCAGCATTTCTGACCGCGGACAATCGCGTGCCATTGCTGGTGCCGGTCAATTACTCGATCGGCGAGGAGCGTCAGGTGGTGGCTGAACTTCAGCTCAAGCGACTGACGGCCGCCGAGCGCCTGATGCTCGATGAGCCGATGAAGTATACCGAAAAGCAGCTGCGCTTGCTTGAGCGGATGACTGCGCTTCCGCGCACCGTTCTGCTGAAGCTAGACGAAGTCGATCTCGACCGCGTCGATGAATGCTTCGGGTATTTCAGAACGCCTGGTTCGGTAACTGGCGCGATCTCCTAGCCGATCTCGTCTTGCGCGGCGGGTTTCCACCCGCCGACGCATGGCTGCTCGATGATCAGCAACTGGATTTCTGGCTGGACCAGGCAAAGCGCATCGCCGCGACGGGGGAAGCATGAAGCTATCGCTCATTCTCGAAGCACGGGACCAGGCCAGCCGCGCGGTTGGCGGGCTTCGTCGCGCTGTCGGCGGCCTTAATCGCGACGCGCGTTCAGCTTCCGCAGGCCTTGTAACGACCGCTCGATCGATGATCCGCACCGAGCAGGCGGCTGAGCGTCTCGGGCGCGCTGCGTACCGCACTGGTCACGCGCTTGGATCGATGACGCGGCGCGGCATCGGTGGCCTGGTCGCGCTTGAGCGGCGTTTAACGCTTAGCCGCTCGCATCTGGAGCGCTTCGCCAGCTGGACCGGGCGCAAGATCGGTGAGGGCCTGCGCTTCGGCGCGCTCTCCGCGATCGGCGCCGGTTCGTTCGCGCTTTACAAGGTCGCCGGTGCCGGCATGAACTTCGAGAAATACCGCACCCAGCTCGAAGGGCTGGAAGGCGGCAAGGTCGGCGGCAACAAGGCAATGGGTTGGGTAATCGATTTCGCGCGGCAGACGCCGTACGAGATCGGCGACGTGATGCAGGCATTCATCGCGCTCAAGGCCTACGGGATCGATCCGACGAACGGGTCGCTGAAGACGCTCGGAGATACTGCAGGCGGGATGGGTAAAACCATCATGCAAGCCGTCGAGATGATGGCCGACGCACAAACGGGCGAGTTTGAGTGGCTGAAGGAGTTCGGCATCCGCGCCGCCCAGCAAGGCGATAAGGTGACGTTCCGCTTCATGCGCAACGGACAGGAAATGACGCGGAGCGTGAAGAAGGACGGCGCGGCGATTCAGGCCGCGTTGATGGAGATCTTCAACGAGCGTTTTGCCGGGGGCATGGACCGCCTGGCGCAGACCACCGAGGGCAAGTGGTCGAACCTAATGGACCGCCTGACCTTCAGCGCAAAGCGCGTGTGGGAAGGTGGCTTGGGCGAATCGGTCAATCGCGTCCTCGACCAACTTGGCGGCGCGCTTGATCGCGCCGAGGGCGATGGATCGCTCAAGCGCTGGGCCGAGCAGACCGGCACCGCGCTCGGCGACTTCGTTCAGAAAGTCGGCGAGTTCGATTGGTCGGGCTTCGCGGGTGACATCGCCATTTTGGCCAAGACGCTTTCTGATCTCGCTGGCGGACTGAACTCGGCCGGCACGGCGCTCGATCGCGTGGGTGGCTATGCGCGGCAGGCCGGTCTCAAGGGCTCGCTATACAATCCGTTCATTGGCGACGAGACCAAGAAGAAGAACCGCGAGGAACTGCGCGGCCTGAACCGCAAGCTAGGCTATGATGAGAATTGGGGCATCCCCGCCGATCAGTCGGCGCGTGATCGCTCGGCCGAGCAGCGTGGCTTGAACGAAAAGGCCGGTCGGGATTATTGGGCGCGTCGCCAGGCGGGCAAGGTACCTGCGATGCCGTGGGAACGCCAGCGCCTCGCGCCGACGCCGAGTTGGGGCGGTGGCGCACGTCGCTCGCCCTGGTCGCCGGGCACCACAACACCGAAGCCCACCCCGCCGCCCACCGGAAAAATTTCATTGCACGTGACAACCGATCGCGGGACGCAAGTCACGCAGACCGGCATGCAGGCGAGCGGCGTTCGTATTGAAACGAATATCCGGCGGGGTCCCGCCATGGGTGGCTTCGCATGAGCTGGGCCGACAATTATCAGCCCGGCAGCTTCCGTGGCGTGCCTTTCGCGACCCAGCGGTCAGACCGATCGGGCGGGTTACGCGGGCCGACGCATGAGTTCCCCGGCCGTGACAAGCCGCTGTTCGAGGATCTGGGCAATCGCGCCGAGACCTTCGCGATCGAAGCGTATGTATGGGGTGAGGATTATGACGCCAAGCGTGACGCACTGGTTGCCGCGTTGCGCGGGCGCGGTGCGGGCACGCTGGTCCATCCTTATTACGGCACGATGGTCGTCGCCGCGACGGACTGGTCAGTCGGCGAAAGCACCGACGACCAGGGCATTGCGTTCTTCTCGATCACGTTTGGTGAATCCGGGCTTGCGCCACCCGCGCCCGCGCCCGACACGGTCGTCCAGGCGCAAGATGCCGCTGATGCTGCGGCGCAGGAAGCACCGCAGATCTTCGCGAGTGCATTCGATATCGCGGATGCACAGAGCTTCGTTGAAGGCGCTGCGGCGGATCTGGTGAAATATGGCGCAGCGGCGGTCGCGATCGCGGGCGGTCTTCAGGGGGGCATCGGGCCGACGCTGCTGGCATTCCAGTCGCATCTGGATTTGTTGCCGGGCAATCTGCCCTCGCTGCTTCGCCAGCCATTGGCGCTCGGTCAAAGCGTGCTCGGCCTGGTGCAGACCGTCCGGACCCTTGGCGGCGGATCGCTATCTTTGATCGCCGCCCTTTCGGGGTTGCTCGGGTTCGGCGCGGATCTCCCGCCTGTTATCGGCTCCACTTCGGCCCGTGAGCGGCAGCGCGCCAATCAGGAAGCCTTTGTCGATCTGCTGACGACGACCGCCGCGTCCGAGCTGGTGCGCGCGATCGCGGGCACCGACTTTGCATCCTACGAAGCGGCGGGAGCGGTTCGCGACAAGGCGGTCGCCCTCCTCGAAGCGCGGATTGTCCACGCGGCTGACGCGCGGCGCGACGATGTAGCGCGCACATTCGAGCGACTACAGGCCGCGATAGTGCTGGACGTGACGGCACGAGGCGGATCGCTTGCGCGCGTCTATCGCTTTATTCCCGCAGTGACTGAGCCGGCATTAGTGATTGCGGCGCGGCTTTACGGGATTGATGCGGCGCTTCCCGCCCGCGCGGCCGATATCGCTGCGCGCAATCGGCTTTCCCATCCGGGCTTCGTGTCGGGCGGCACGCCGATTGAAGTGTTGGAGGTCGCCGGTGGCTAACCAGGCGAGCACGGTAACTCTGACCGTTGGCGGGACGCGCCACGAGGGTTGGACCCGGATCAACGTAACCCGCTCGATCGACGCGCTTGCCGGGAGCTTTGACCTGACGCTAGCGACCGCGTGGGCCGAATCTCCTGCGCCCTTCGTCCTTGAGGCCGGTGCGGCATGCACCGTCTCGATCGGCGGCGAGACGCTGATTACCGGCTACATCGATCGGCTTAGCCCCAGCTTCGATAGCGAAGCGCATTCGATTACAATTTCCGGTCGGGACAAATCCGGGGATCTGATCGACTGCGCGGCGATCGCATCGCCGGGCACGTGGCGCGACACCAAGATTTCCACCATCCTGACGGCGATCGCCAAGCCCTATGGCGTCAAGATCATCTTGTCGGCCGACGAAGGTGCTCCGCTGCGCCGCTTCTCGCTGCAGCCCGGCGAGACCGTGCAGGCCGCAATCGAGCGCTTGTGCCGGTTTCGCGGTCTGCTGGCGATCCCGAATGCCCAAGGCGATATCGAGCTCACCACGCCGAATGCCGGCGCGCCGGCCGAAGTTCTGACCCAAGGCGGCAATATCGTTTCCGCATCCGGCGAACACGACGTCAGCGGTCGCTTTAGCGAGTATATCGTGAAGGGACAGTCGAGCGGCGACGATCGAGCGCACGGCAAGACGGTGTCGGCACCGCACGCGAACGCGAAAGACCCGGCGATCAAGCGGCATAGGCCGATGGTCATCATCGCAGAAGAGCAGGCGACACTTGCCGGCCTTCAGACCCGCGCGCGTTGGGAAGCGAGCACGAGAGAGGGCAAAGGCCAGTCGGCCAATGTCCAGCTTCAGGGCTGGTATCGGCCAGACGGCAAGCTCCGCGACCGCAACACGATCGTGATGCTCGGTGCGCCTCACCTGTTCATGGACGGGCGCATGCTGGTCCAGTCGTGCAGCTATATTCTTGATGAGGGTGGCACGCGGACTGAATTGATCGTCGTGCCGCCTTCGGCCTGGTCGCAACTTCCAGTACCGGAAAAGGCGGAAGTCTCGCGCGTTGGGCGGCGGCGATGAGCGAGGCGCTAAACCGCTTACTCGCGCCGCTGGCTGGCCGTGTGCGGCTGATGATCGGCCGCGCAGTGATCGCCGCTGTAAATGACGACCCGCGCGTCCAGGAAGTGCAGATAGACCTGCTTGATGGAGAGAGCAGCGACGGCGTGGAGCATTTTCAGAGTTACGGGCTGACCAGCCATCCGCCAGTTGGGCTTGAGGCATTGGTCGCCTTCGTTGGCGGGCTTCGCAGCCACGGTGTTGTCGTGGCCGTTGGCGACCGGAAGTTCCGCATGGTTGGCCTCCAGCAGGGGGAAGTCGCGCTCTATGACGATCAGGGCCAGAGCGTGCATCTGAAGCGTGACGGCATTCACATCACCGGCAAGAAGCTCACCTTCGAGAGCGAGGCCGAGATCGACTTTATCGGCACGAAGGTCACCATCACCGCTGACGAGATAAGCCTGGCTACCGACAATCTCGGGCTGGGCAACGACGCGACGCTCGAAGCGGCGCGGAAGACCGATGCTGTTTCGGGCGGCGTAATCAGCGGGGGATCTAGCAAGGTGAAGATTGCATGAGCGGAAAACGGGCGTGCGCGCGACGGGGCAATGCGGGCTGGCAGCGACGTGATATCGCGATTGACGGCGCAGATCGGATATTCCGGGGGGTGGGCTTCGATGCCACCGAGACCGAGCCGGTCGAGGCCTGGGCAAGCTTTGATCGCCAAAACCGGATGCGGCGCGTGCATGCGCGCTGGGCATGCGGATGGCGCGCGACGCTGCAACTCCGCCTCGACGGCACCGGCTCTCTGAGCTCGGCGAAGAAGATCGCTACGATCACTCTTGTTAGCGACCCGCGAGGGGCAGCATGACCGACGTCGCCCTCCATTGGGATGCCGTTGCCGGCGCGGCCGATATCCTGCTTGTCGATGGTGCGATCGACACCGATGCGGGGCTGCGGACCGCAATACTGATCTCGCTTTTCACAGACGCCTGCGCGGCGGCCGATGACGTTCTGCCGCAGCCGGGTGGCGATCGTCGCGGCTGGTGGGGCGATGCCCTTGCCGAAGGCTCGGACGTTACGGGCTCGCTCCTCTGGTTGCTTGCACGTGAGAAGATCACACCGCGCGTTCTCACCCGTGCTCGTGAGTATGCCGAAAAGGCTTTGGCGTGGCTGATCGCGGATAAGGTGGCCAGCAAGGTGACGGTTACCGCCGAGGCGCTCCGGCCGGGTACGCTGGCTCTGCGCATTGAGATCGTGCGGCCTTCCGGTCCTGCTCGCCAGCGGTTCGATTATGTTTGGGATGCCGAAGCTGGCTGGAGGATGACAGCGTGACATTATCGAGGCCTACTCTCAGCGCGCTCGATCGGCGCATCGCTGCGGATTTCGACGCCCATATGAAAGGCGCAGATAGCCGCCTGCGCCGATCGTTCCTTTCGGTCCTCGCGCGATCGAACGCAGGCGCATTCGACGGGGTCTATGCGCTCCTCGGGTGGCTCGCACGTCAGCTAATGCCCGATACGGCTGAGAAAGAGTTTCTTGAGCGCCACTCCACGACGTGGGGCGTACCGCGAAAGGCTGCTGGCCGCGCGGCCGGGACTATCGAAATCGGCGGGATTGTCGGCGCGATCGTACCGATCGGCGCCGAACTCGTACGGGTTGACGGAGCACGCTTCGTTACCACCGAGCGCGTCGTTCTCGCAGCGACGACCGGTTCGGTCTCCGTGGAGGCGATGGATGCCGGGGTCGCTGGCGTTACGGCCGAAGATGTCGAGCTTACCTTCGCGGCAACGCCATCCGGCATCAATGCGATTGCCATCGCGGGAGCGGGCCTTTCAGGCGGTGCAGATGAAGAGACCGACGCGGCGCTGCTTGCGCGACTGCTCACCCGCATCCGGACGCCGCCAAACGGTGGAGCCGCCGCAGACTGGGAGACGTGGGCTCTCCAACTTCCCGGCGTCACTCGTGCATGGGCGTTCCCCAACTGGACAGGGCCGGGCACCGTTGGCGTAACCTTCGTGCTCGACGGCCGCGAAGACATCCTGCCTCTGGAGGCCGATTTGGAGGCCATGACCGATCATATCGACCTGCTCCGGCCCGTCACGGCCACACCCGTAATTTTCGCTGCCACGCCTTTCATGGTGAACCCTTTGATCACGGTGACCCCTGACACCGCCGATGTGCGGGCCGCGATCGTCGCGGAGCTTTCTGACCTGTTCCAACGCGAAGCAGAGCCAGGCGGAAGTATGTACGTTTCGCGGATGCGGGAGGCGATCAGTCTCGCGGTCGGCGAATTTGATCACGTGCTGCGTTCGCCGGCCGCAAATCCGGTTGCGCCTGCCGGCTATATTCCGATGCTCGGAACGGTGACGTTCGGCTGATGCGCGACGCCGCCGCCTATCGCGCCATGCTGGCGCAGCTTCTTCCGCGAGGCAGCGCATGGGCGAGCGGCCCGGATACTAACCTTGGTAAGTTGCTTGCTGGTGAAGCGGAGGAGTTCGCGCGTGCTGATGCCCGCGCGCAGCGTTTGCTCGACGAAGCAGATCCACGGACCGCGCTTGAGCTGCTGCCCGACTGGGAGCGCGTAGCGGGCTTACCTGACGCGTGCACGGGCGCGCCGGATTCGCTCGGTGAGAGGCAGGCCGCTCTGGCCAACAAGATCGCCCAGCGGGGTGGGCAGAGCCGCGCGTTCTTCATCGAACTGGCCGCTCGCCTCGGCTATTATATCGAGATTAGTGAGTTCACCTCACTCGATGCCGGCTTCTCGGCCGGTGACGCTTGCAACGATGATGGCTGGCGCTTTGCTTGGCTAATCGAAGTGCTGATCGGGGACGATGCCTATCGTGCCGGATATGCGGAGTTCTGCGCGGGGTCGATGGCGGGCGAGCGCCTGCTCGGCTTCGGTGCTCTCGATCTCGAATGCCTGATCGGCCGAGCCAAACCCGCCCACACCCATGCAATTTTTGCCTACACCGTCGAGCCCGATCCCGACTTCTGGTTCGATTTCAACTTAGATGAGGGAAATTAGACATGCACGCGATCGACAGCGCCGGAAGCATCAACGGCGAGTTTAGCGAAGGAAATCCGGGAACCGGGCAGCGCGCCACCAAGGTGACCGCAGAATGGCTTAACGACGTTCAGGCGAACCTCCTCGCGGTGCTCGAAGCGGGCGAAATCGATGCGGAGAAGGGGCGAGCCCAAGATCTTCTCCAAGCTATTCAAGCTGTCGTCGCGGGAGCGGTGGGCACAGGCGGCGGTGCCGTTCCAACGACACGCAAGGTATTGGGCGCGGGGCTCGTTACCCAAAGCAGCACCGGAGCGTTGTCAGCGGACGTGACCTTGACCGTCGCTGCGGCTTCGGGGCCGGAACTTGCGGGGGGCATCGTCAACAACAAAGTCGTGACGCCTGCGTCGATGGCGGCCGCCCTCGGGAACGGCACGGGTGGATCAATCACGTTTCCCGGTGGCTTCACGGACAAGTTTGGCACCTACCTCGTTGGCGTTTCGCCAGGCACCTATTTCGTCGGTTTCGCCATACCGTTCACTGCAGGGTGCGGCGGCGTGGTTGCTTGCCCTATCAATGCATCTGGTAGCGCCAACCGGGATGTTTGGGTTCAGGTTGTCAGCTTCTCGGCGGACGGGTTCACAATGTGTATCCAGACTTCCAATACCGGCGGCAATAATACCCTCGACGGGTTCTCGTGGCGCGCCTGGGGGCTTTAGTATGGACCGCTCAAGCGTCTCTGAGAGAGCGCTCAGCGGCCCTTCAGACCGTGACATCGGCGCGGCGGCGCGCTAGTTTACCGGAAATGAGTGCTCCAGAATGTTCTGTCACACGCTCCGGAAGCATTTGTCCCGCTACACTGGGGCGGTAATTTTTCAATCCTCCCCCGGAGGGGGCGGGGGACCAGCGAAGCTGGTGGAGGGGTAGCGGGCAAGAGCTTCGCAAACGCCATTCTGGTTTGCGCTTCCGCCGCCAGCATCCAGCGGGTGACTATATTCTCGATTTCTTCTGACCGCGTCGCCGATTGGTGATCGAAGTGGATGGCGAGGCCCATGCTCGCGGGCATCGGCCGGAGCGCGATCAGGTACGCGATGCATGGCTCCACGCACAGGGCGTGCAGATGTGCCGAATCGCTGCGGTCGAAGTGCTTCGTGATTTGGAAGCGACCGTGCCCCATATCGAAACCATCGCTCGCGGAGACTACCCCTCCACCGCCTTTGGCGGTCCCCCTTCCCCTCCGGGGGAGGATTGAAGTTCTGTCTCTACCATCGCACAGTGCAGCCATGAAGCAATCGACCGTGTTCAAGATTCTGGGCGGCGTGACCGTCGCGGCCATTGGCGGAGCGTTCGCCTATCGCCAGGCGACGCGGCCGCCGGTGATCAATGCGCAGGTGCCCGAGCCTGCCAAGCCGGTGGATCTCGATCGCTATCTGGGGCGCTGGTATGAACTGGCGCGGCACGAGAACCGTTTCGAAAAGGGCCTTGATGCGGTCACCGCCGAATATGCCACCGGGCCGGGCGGCAAGCTTCAGATCACCAATAGCGGCTGCCAGGGCGGACCGAAGGGCGAGCGCAGCTTTGTCGAGGGCAAGGCGATCGTCGCGGACGAAGAAACCAACGCCAAGCTCAAAGTCTCGTTCTTCGGGCCATTTTACACGGGCGATTACTGGGTACTCGATCATGGCGACGACTATGAATGGTCGATCGTCGGCGAGCCGAGCGGCCGCTATCTCTGGGTGCTGGCGCGCGAACCGCGCCCGGCCAATGCCGAAGCGATCATGAAGCGGGTCGAGGAACTCGGCTATGATCGCTGGGCGCTCAGGATCACGCGGCACAATTGAGGCTACTTCCGCTGCAGCGGGCGAGCGCGTATCAGGCGCGCGGGAGGGCCTTTCGCCATGACGTTTACCGGACTGGACATCATCGTGCTGATCGCGATCGGCGGGGCGGCGGTGCTCGGCTTCATGCGTGGGTTCGTCACCGAAGTGCTGGCGTTGCTTGCCTGGGTGCTGGTGGTGCTCGCGATCAAGCTGTTCCATGCGCCGCTGGCGGAGACGCTCGCCGGTGCCGTGGGCACGGTGCAGGGCGGTTCGGTGCTGGCCTTCGCGATCCTTTCCGGCGCGACCTATTTCGGCGGGCGCCTGATCGCCAATTCGGTGGGCTCGCGGACGCGCGGCAGCTTCCTCGGCCCGATCGACCGCGCATTGGGGCTGGGCTTTGGCGCGCTCAAGGGGCTGATCCTGGTCAGCATCGGCTTCCTGCTGCTCGCCCTTGTGTTCGACACGATGAGTGGTGGCCCGTCGAAGCGGCCCGCATGGATCACGACGTCGACCACGTATCCGCTGCTCAACGCCACCAGCGCGGGCATCGCGGATGTCGTCGATCGCCGCCGCAAGGGGCTGCCGGTGTTCGGTGAGGAGGAAGGCAATTCGACTGTGTCGAACAGCGCCGGGAATTCGCGCGACAAGTAAATCTCTTCCGCTGCCAGGGGGAGTATTTTTGGGAGTCGCGCTTCTTCCTTTGCTCCCTTAATCATCACGACATGAACGCGCCGCTCTACACTATGGAAATCCTGCGGCTTGCCGCGACGGTGCCGTTTCAGGAGCGGCTGGCCGATCCCATGGGCACGTCCGAAAAGCGCTCGCCGGTCTGCGGGAGCCGCATAACGGTCGATGTGAACCTTGAGGACGGACGGGTCAGCGCGCTGGGGCTTCTGGTGCGGGCTTGCGCGCTGGGGCAGGCATCCGCGGGCATCCTCGCCGCGCATGTGATCGGGCGAACGGCGGACGAGATCGCCGAGGCGCGGGATCAGCTCGCCGCATGGCTGGCGGGCGAGGGGCCGGCACCGGCATGGCCCGGGCTGGATATATTCGGGGCGGCGCTGCCGCATCGCGGGCGCCATGCCTCGATCCGGTTGGCGTTCGAAGCGGCAGCGGATGCTGCACAACAAGCGGGGCGCTGATGCACGGGGAAGTTTCGATCGTTCGGGACGCGGTGCCGTTGCTCGGCTTTGCGCTGTTCTTCGTATTGCTGTTCCGCAAGCTTGGGCTGGGCGCGACCCTCGGTTTCCTCGTTGCGGGCGCGATAGTCGGGCCGCAGGTGCTTGGGTTGGTCGGCGGGGCCGAGAGCAAGATGGGCATCGCCGAACTCGGCATCGCGTTGCTGCTGTTCCTTGTCGGGCTTGAGCTGAGCCCCGGCCGTTTGTGGCGGATGCGGCGCGACATTTTCGGGCTTGGTCTGTTGCAGGTGGTTTTGTGCGGCGTGGCAGTTGCGGGCATCGTTTGGTTCGTGACCGGATCGAGCCTCGCCGCCGCGCTGGCGCTCGGCTTGCCGCTGGCGCTGTCCTCGACCGCACAGGTCTTGCCGATGCTGCAATCGGCCGGGCGGCTGCGCACCCCGTTCGGCGAGCGCGCCTTTGCGATCCTGTTGTTTCAGGATCTCTCGATCGTCCCGCTGATCACGATCATCGCGGCAATGTCCCGCAACCCCGCCGATATGAACGGCCCGCCGGGCTGGCTGCTCGGGCTTTACACGTTGGGGGCCATTGTCGGCCTGATCGTGGCGGGGCGCTATCTGCTCCAGCCGCTGTTCCGCCTGATCGGCAATCTGGGCGAGCGCGAGATGTTCGTGTTCGCCGGGCTGTTCACCGTGATCGCCGCAGCCGCGCTGATGGAGTCGCTCGGATTGTCGGCGGCATTGGGTGCCTTCATCGCGGGCGTGATGCTGGCGGATTCGCCCTATCGGCACGAGCTGGAAGCCGATGTCGAGCCGTTCCGCACGATCCTGCTCGGTCTGTTCTTCCTTGCGGTCGGCATGAGCCTCGATCTGCAAGCCATTGCGGACCGGCCCTTGTTCGTCGCCGGCATGGCGATCGCGCTGATCGTTACCAAGATGGCGATCATCATGGGGCTGGCGATGCTTTTCGGCATGAAGCTGCGCCCGGCCTTCGCGCTCGGGCTGCTGCTCAGTCAGGGCGGCGAGTTCGGCTTCGTGCTGTTCGCGCAGGCACAACAGGCATTCCTGATCGAGCCGGAGGCGGGCAGTGTATTCGGGGCAATCATCACACTTTCGATGGCGACCACGCCGTTCCTGATGATGCTCACCAGGAATATGCGGGTCGATCCGGAGCGCAGCGCCGAAGGGATGCAAGGCCCGCAGCATGACGGCGCGAACGCCATCGTGGTGGGCTATGGCCGCTTCGGCCAGACGGTCGCGCAGATGCTGATCGGCCAGAATATCCCGGTCACGATCATCGATAGCGATGTGGAAATGATCGAAACCGCCGGCACCTTCGGCATGAAAGTCTATTATGGCGACGGCACCCGAACCGATTTGTTACGCCAGGCGGGGGCGGCGGATGCCGAGCTGATCGTCTTCTGTCAGGACGGCGATGCGTTGGACACCGAGTTGCTCGAAGGCATCCATCATGCTTTCCCCAACGCCAGCATCTTCGTGCGCGCTTTTGACCGGCGCTCGGTGATGAAGATGAAGGGTGCGCCGGTCGCAGGCATCGTCCGCGAGTTGCTTGAGAGCGCGATCCGCATGGCCCGTGAGGCGATGGAAGCAGTCGGCGTCGATGGCACCGAGATCGACAAGACCGAGGCCGAATATCGCAAGCGCGATTCGGCGCGGCTGCATGAGCAGAAGGAAGCCGGCGACATCCGCGCGGGCATGACCCGGATGTTCAGCCAGGAAGCACAGGCCAAGGCGGCGGCCAAGGCCGATGCCGAAGCGGGAGTAGCACGCGAGTGAAGAACCGACCGTTCCGCGAACGGCTGGGCTTCGCGCTGGAAGGTATCCGCACGGGCTGGCTGCGCGAGAACAGCTTCAGGACACAGGTGGTACTCGCGAGCGTCGCGTTGCTGGCGCTAATAGTGTTGCGGCCCGCGCCGATCTGGTGGGGGCTGGTCGCGCTCACCTGTGCGCTGGTGCTGGCGCTAGAACTGCTCAATTCGGCGATGGAGGCAGTGATCGATTTGCTGCACCCGGGCATCCATCCGGCGATCAAGGTGGCCAAGGATATGCTGGCGGGCGCGGTGCTGGTGACCAGTCTCGCCGCGCTCGCGGTGGGCGTGGCGATGGTGGTCGATGCCGGGCCTGGGTTTTTGCAGGAGATGGGTTTGTGAGACTAATCACGGTTCTGGCGGCGCTATCGGGCGCGCTCGCGGTGGCGGCAGGCGCGTTCGGCGCGCACGGCGTTCAGGGGCAGGCAGTCGAATGGCTCAAGACCGGTGGGCAATATCAGCTGATCCATGCAGTCGCGGCGCTGGTTGCGATCCGGATGGGCGAGCGGGTTTCGCCCTGGCTGTTCGTGGTCGGCGGCGCAGTATTTGCGGGCACGCTCTACGCGATGGCGCTGGGCGCGCCGCGCTGGTTCGGGGCGATCACGCCGCTCGGCGGGGTGGCCCTGATCGCGGGCTGGCTGTGCCTGGCATGGACCGCCGCGCGCAGGGCGTGACGGGCTAGTTCGAACGGTTGGGATCGGTCACTGGTTCGATCTCACGCGGATCGGAGCCGGTCGCCTGACGCGGTGCGCCGACGTGATGCTCGATGCGGCGGCGAACGACCGGCTCATAGCCATCCGGCCGCAACGCATGCAGCGCGGCGCTGTTGGCATCGTCGCCGCGCGTGCGGCGGCTGTTGTGGCGAACATAATCGAGCCAGGTCGCGACATCGTAGCGCTCGATCCATAATTCGGGATCGGAGAGGTCGCGCAGCAGAGACCAGTTATGCGCGCCGTCGCGGCGGCGGATGCGGCGGCGCTCGGCCATCGCTATCAAAAATGCGGGGACGAGATGGTCGGGCACGCGATGTTCGATGGTGATGACGATCGGGCCGCTGCGCGCGCTGATCGGTAGCGCGGTTTGTGGCTCGCTCCAGCTATCCTTGGGGCTCAGATCAAGATCGCCGATCGCCGGCAGCGGCCAGCGCAACCCGGCGGCGATGCCGAGACACTGGAGCGCCGCGGCGATTTCGAGTGCTGCCGCCACGCTGTAATGGTCTGCGATGAAGCCGAACAGCCAGCTGCCACCGGCGAGACCGCCGAACGCAGCCATCTGATAGAGTGCCAGTGCGCGCGCGACGACCCAGCGCGGTGCGGCCATCTGGACGCTGACATTGAAGGTGGAGAGCGCCAGCAGCCAGCCCGCGCCCGCCATCGCCAGCGCCACCATCGTCGGCACGAGCATGCCGAAATTGGCGGTCGCGACCGCGCCGATTGCCAGCGTCAGCGATGCCAGGGAGACCAGCCGCTCAGTCGATAGCTTTCGCCGCAAATGGCCGCTGGCAAATGCGCCGCCAACCGCACCTGCTCCGAACGAGCCCAGCAGCAAGCCATAGGTAAGCGGGCCGCCAACTATAGTGTCGCGGGCGACCAGCGGCATCATCGCCGGCACTGCGCTTGCCGCCACGCCAAACATCGCCGCCCGGATCAGGACGATGCGGATGGTGGGCGACAGATATACATAGCGAACCCCCGTCGCCATTGCGCGACCGAGCTTTTCGCGGGGAAGCGCGCGCGGTGGCAAATTGGGCCGCCACCGCGCCAGCACGATGATAAGGCCGATATAGCTGAGCGCGTTGGCCAGGAATGCCGCCGCCGCTCCCGCCGCCGCGATGATCGCGCCGCCGATTGCCGGGCCGGTGCTGCGCGCGATGTTGAACCCCATCGAATTGAGCGCGACTGCATTCGGGAGCGCGGCGCGGGGCACGATATCGCCCACCGATGCCTGCCAGGCGGGGCCGTTGATCGCGGTGCCGCAAGCGATCAGGAAAGTGAAGGCAAGCAGCGACCAGGGAGTGAGCCAGCCGCTCCACGCCGCGAACGACAGGGTCGCCGAAGTGATGAGCATGAAGCATTGCGCCCCAAGCATCACCCGGCGTCTATCAAGGTTGTCGGCGACCGCGCCCGCCCATAGCGAGAGAAGCACGATCGGCAGCGCCACCGATGTCTGGACGAGCGCGATGAGCTGCGGCGAGGCACCCATGCTGGTCATCGTCCAGGATGCGCCGACCGACTGGATCAGCCCGCCGAAATTGGAGGCAAGGCTGGCCAGCCAGATCGCGCGGAACAGTGGAATGCGAAATGGCGAGTCGGGTACAGCCTGCATCCTGTCCTAATGCCGGAAGGACCCACTAGGTCCAATCACTTCGCGATGCCGCGCCAATGAACGACTGTCCTGCCTTGCGTCGGCAGCGGCTTGCCTTGCGTGTCCAAGGGCATTTGGAAGCGAGCGCGCCGGACCATCAGGCGGCATGTATGCGCGGCGATCGCGGGGTGACTGAAATCCAGCGGCGTCAGGCAGGAGGCAATGCGGCCATCACTGCCAATAATAAGCGTCATCGGCACGTCGAGCTGTTTCGATTTGGGCATGCCGCGCGGATAATCGTCGTCGGTGGCCCAGAGTTGCGGATTGTTGGCCGGAACCGCGCCGCCGTAATCGGAAGTGCCGGGGATACGCAGCACGCCCTCAACCCAGCTTATGACGATGGTGTCGCGGCCGCTCACGGGCTTGCCGCTGGTGTCCGACGCGGGAACGTAGCGTGCCCGTTCCATCAGGCGGGGGCAGGCGGTCTCGGCAATCTCCTTCTGCACGGTGGCGTATCGAACCGAGCATGCCGCTACTCGGCCTTCGGGGGTGACCGCATAGTCCAGCGCGATGATGCCGTCGCCGCTGATGGGCGGATAGTCGGCGGCGGTGATCCAGGTCTCCGGCGCGATGCGCTGCTGGGCCTGCGCCAGGGTTGGCAGCATCAATGCCGCCGCACCGATCAGAATCAGGCCACGCATAGTCTCTCTCCCACAATCGGGGTGATGCTATGCGAGCGTACAAGTAACGACAATGACTAGTTTGCGAGCATCTTCTCTACTTGGCCCGAAACATAGGGGTGATACGTCGCCTTGGTCTTGGCGAAGAGGCGCTGGGCAATGGGCTTGCCCCAATCGCCCTGCGCCATCAGCCCCGAATAGATCGGACGGATCAGCAGCCCGCGCCCGACGGTGCCGGCGAATTGCTCGATGCCGGGCAGTGCAGGCTCGTAGCGGTTGGCGATCGCCAGCTCTGCCCAGGCCGAGCGGACATAGGCGTTGGACGAACCCGAAAGGCCGAGCGTCTCATCGAGCTCCTTCAACCGCGCCGGCGTCTGCTGGCGCGGCAGGCCGTTGAGGAAGCGCAGCCATTGCTGGGTGTTCCAGCCGCTGGGCTGGACTGCCGCGATGGGGCCACCTGCGTTTACCGCTGCGAGCTTGGCATCGATCTGCCCGAGGATCGGCGACTTCACATGTACCGCATTCTCGGGAAGGCCGGGCTCGTACACCCAGCGATCGAGCTGGAGCTTGGCCTCAAGCGCCTTGTCGCCCTTGATCAGCCGCTTGCGGATGTCCGCCAGGAAGCCCGCGCTGGTCTGCGGCTGAAAGGCATGGCGATCGAAATAGGAGCGCAGATAGGCATCGAAGCGTTTGCGGCCGACCGCCACTTCGATCGTGCGCAGCATCGTCGATCCCTTGAAGTAATCGAGCTGGCCCGCAGTCGCGCCGGGCTCGCCATGCAGCCGCGTGGTCGGGCCGTTACTCTCTTCCTTGAGATCGCGGATCAGGCCGTCCCAGTCGAGATCGGCATATAAAGCGGCGCGCGCCTTGCCATACACCGCTTCCATGATGCGGTTCTCGAAATAGGTCGTGAAACCCTCGTTGAGCCAAGAGTCCGACCAGGTCGCGTTGGTGACCAGATTGCCCGACCAGCTATGCGCCAGTTCATGCGCAACCACATCGGTGTTCGAGCGATCGCCCGTGATGATCGTCGGCGTCAGGAAGGTGAGGGTGGGGTTCTCCATGCCGCCATACGGAAAGCTCGGCGGCAGGACGAGCATGTCATAGCGCCCCCAGCGATAGGGTCCGTAGAGCTTCTCCGCCGCAGTGATCATCTTCTCGACATCGGCGACTTCATAAGCGGCGGCGTCGAGCGTCGAAGGCTCGGACCAGACGCCCGAGCGCGGCCCGGTGGACTTGAACGCCAGATCGCCGACCGCCAGCGCGATCAGATAGGGCGGCACCGGCTTGTCCATGCGGAACTTGTAGGTGCGATGGCCGGGCCGGATGGCTTCGCCTTCGTTCTTTGTCAGCCGCTCGCCACTCATGATCGCGACATAGGGTTCGGGAACGTCGATCACGGCGTCCCAGGTCTGGCGAATGCCGGGGCTGTCCTGCGTGGGGATCCAGCTGCGATTGTTGATCGGCTGGCCCTGGCTGAACAGATAAGACGCCTTTTTGCCGGCAGTCTGCTCAGGCGCGAGCCATTGCAGCGCGGATGCGCCGGGCTTGGTGTTGTACAGGATATTGATCTGCCTGGTGCCGTTCAGTTGCACCGTCAGCGACTGCCCTAGCGTGGCGTCGCGCGGGCCGACCTTCCACGCAAGCTGCGCGCCGTTCGCGTCCGAGATCGTCATGATGTCGAGATTGTCGACATCGAGGACGATCTCCCTGGCACCCGGAGCCGCGAGCACGTCGAGCCTGGCCGAACCGCCCAGCGTCTCGCTGCCGAAATCGACCGCCAGCTTGAGCGACACATGGGTGACGCGCGCTTCTTCCGGCCGGGCATGCGTCCACACATCCTTCGCCTCGGGCGTGGTGAGGATCGGTGCGACGGCGGGCGCTTTGGGCACCGTTTGGGCGGCAGCGGGCGCGGCAAAAGCGGTAAGGGCAAGCATGGCGGCCAGGAAACGCATGATGGGGGCCTTTGGCTAATTCGGATGCGCCCGGCTTAGCGGGGTGGCCGATGACTGCAAGCTGAAGCCGCCCGCACGCGATCGGGCCAAAGCGGTGGCGATTGATCCCCGCAGACCAGGGAAAGCGAATATCATGCGGCCTTGGGGTTCCTTCTGGGGGAGGCGTGACCAATGGCGGCGGTCGAGCAGCAATTCATCCGTGATCTCCTGCTCGGCGGGCGGGCAGGGCCGCGCTTCCTCAACGAAAGTCCGATCCAGCTCGACGTCTGGTATGAGTTCGCGGCCAATATAGACCAGCCGATCGACCTGATCCTCACCCCGCTCGATTCGGTCGAGGCAGCGAGGCTCGCGCGGTTGCTCTTCTTCGTGTTGCGCCGCGAGCCCACCGAATATCGGCGCGAAATCACCCCGATGCGGGGCGCGGTCGCGGTCCGGCTGAGCTTCGACGATCTGGTCCGCGTGGTGCTGCCGCTGACCGGCTATGATGCGGGCGCGGCGCTCAAGGATCTCGCGAACACCCTGCGCACCGCTTATCCTCCAGCGCACGAGATCGATCCGTTCGCGCGCCGGCCTCTGGCGGAACTCCTGAAGGAATTCGCGGCGCAGGCGGGATCGCGCCTGTCTCCGGAATTGCGGCTCGCGCTGCTGATCGCGATCATCTTCGTGCAGGCGCGGGGCGAGGAGGCGACGTATAATCTCTTCGAGCGCGAAGGCGGGATGGGCTTTGGCTGGTTCTTCTCTCCCACCGATCCGGATTGGGAAAGGCCGATGGTCTGGCGCGTCTCGCGAAACCGGCCGGTCGAAACGCTTGGCATGTCGGTCGAGACGATCAAGGCCGATGCGGCGCGGCGAGTGTTCGATGTCGATTGCCGCGAACTGACCTGGGCGGTGATCGATTCGGGGATAGACGGATCGCATCCGGCATTCCGCGACCATGATGGCGACGAATTCGCGATCCGGGTGGACCGGGCCTATGATTTCGCGCGGATGCGCGCGCTCACCGCGTTCGACACGCTGCTCGATCACGAGCGTCTGAACGAGACGGTCGAAGAAGTCAGCATCAAGCTGATGATCAGCATGGGCGAGGCGCGGGCGTGGCTGGAGCGGCTGCGCGACGATGCCGAAGCGGGTCGCCCCTATGACTGGCAGGCGCTGTCGAGGCTGCTCGAAGTGCCGGTCGATCGCCTGCCCACCGATGGCGACGAGAAAGCGAACGGGCACGGCACCCACGTGGCCGGGGTGCTGGCCGGGGATTGGCGCGAGGGCGATCAGATCGTCTATCGCGGCGTTTGCCCCAATTTGCGGCTCTACGATCTGCGCGTGCTCGATGCGACGACGACGGGCACCGAATTCGCGATCATCGCCGCGCTCGAATTCGTCCGCTGGATCAATGGGCGCAACCGCTTCATGGTCGTCCATGGCGTGAACCTGTCGATCGGCCTGCTCCACGATATGGACAATTATGCCTGTGGCCGAACCCCCGTGTGCCTCGCCTGCGAGACGACGATCAAGACCGGCGTGAGCGTGATCGCAGCGGCCGGAAACTGGGGCGCACAGACCTATATGACCGCCAATAACAATGAATATCGCGGCTATGCGGCGATCTCGATCGCCGATCCCGGCAATGCCGAACTGGTCATCACCGTCGGCGCGACGCACCGCGAGCGGCCGCACGAATATGGCGTGAGCTTCTTCTCGTCGCGCGGGCCGACCGGGGATGGGCGGCTCAAGCCCGATGTCGTCGCGCCCGGCGAAAAGATCGACGGACCCTTGCCCAATCTCGGCTTTGGCAGGCTGGACGGGACCAGCATGGCCGCGCCCCACGTATCGGGCGTGGCGGCGATGCTGATGGCGCGCCACCCCGAACTGATCGGCAAGCCCGAGGATGTGAAGAAGACGATCATGGCTTCGGCCACCGATCTGGGCCGCGAGCGCCATTTTCAGGGCGCAGGGTTGGTCGATGCATTGCGGGCCTTGCAGGCGCGCTGAACCAAATAGGGGGACAGGACCATGTTGTTTGAAGCGCTTCAGGCCCGATACGGCGATTGCCTGTTCATCACGCTCCCCGGAAACGGGCCGGGGCGGCCGATCCGGCTGCTGATCGATGGCGGGCCATCGGGCGTCTTCCGCACCGCGCTCAAGAAGCGCCTCGACGATGAGGCCAAGGCGTTTCCAGCCGAGAAACCGCTGGCGATCGATGCCGTGATGATCAGCCATATCGATGAGGATCATATCCTCGGCGTGCTCGACATGTTCGCCGCGATTCAGGACGCCGACCAGCGACACGCGCCGCGTACCTGGCAACCCAAATGGCTGCTCCACAACAGCTTCGACGCGATATTGGGCGATGGCGAGGGCGGCGTGGCCCGCTCGCTGGGCACGGGCAACACCGTGCTCGCCGGGCTGGGCGGCGAGATGGGGCTGCCCGAAGGCGGCGAACTCTCGCACACGGCGAAGCTGGTGCTGCAAAGCTATGGGCAGGGCAGCAAGCTGGCGAGCCTGTCTGCCGCGCTCAAGATCGCCCGCAACCCGCCCGACCAGCAGCCATTGAGCTTCGTCACCGCCAAGCCGCGCGTGCTCCAGATGGGGGCCGCGACGCTTACCATCGTCGGTCCGCTCCAGAAGGAGATCGACAAGCTCCGCAAGGAATGGGCGAAGTGGAAGGCGTCTCAGAAAGACCCCAAAGCGACGCAATCGCTGGCCGCTTATGTCGATGAAAGCGTGCCCAATCTCTCCAGCATCGTGGTGATGCTCCAGTCAGAGGGGCACAGCGCGTTGCTGACCGGCGACGCGCGAGCCGATTATGTGATGACCGGGCTGGAGGAGGCCGGATATCTGCCCGTCGGGGGCAAGATGCACGTCGATATCCTCAAGCTCCCGCACCACGGATCGGCGCGCAACATCGATCTGCCGTTCCTCGATCGCGTCCATGCCGATCACTATGTCGCGTCGGGCGACGGCACCTATGGCAATCCCGATCGCGAAACGCTGGAGATGATCGAAAAGGCGCGACCCGATGGCGGCTATACCGTCCATTTGACCTATCCGGCGGCGGATTGTGACACGACGCATCAGGCATGGGCCAAGGATCGCAAAAGCGCGAAATACACGCCCGCGAAAAACTCGATCGCTCAGGTGGTCGCGCGCTGGCGGGACGAGGGCAAGATCAAGGTGGTGGAAGGGCCGGTGAAGATCGAGTTGTGAGGCTGGCGCTTGCTCGCCGCATTGCCCGCTCGCCCGGAGCCTGCCGAAGCGCCGCTACCGCTTGCAATGTAGGATTTCGCCTGCTTGGCTAAGCCGGTCGGCAATGCCGCCGCTCTTTGAAATCACCGTTCCGGAAACGCCCTTGGTCAGTGCGAACATTGGGGAACATTCGCGCGCATTGGCCTAAACTTCTGCGTCGCCGCTCAGCGCGGCTGGGCGTCCAGAAACGCTTCGACGTCCTTCAGGTCGACGGTCTTGTCGAGATAGGTCTGGCCGATGCCACGGGCGAGCAGAAACGGGAGTGTGCCGCCCGCCATCTTCTTGTCGTGGAGCATATGCTCGACCAGGATTGCGCCCGATGCGGTGATGCCAGCGGCCTTGAGACCATCGGGCAGGCCGATCGCGCGCAGATGAGCCGAGACGCGCTCCGAATCCTGCGTGGTGCACAGCCCCTTATGCGCCGAATAGGCAAAGGCCAGCGCCATGCCCGCCGCGACGCCTTCGCCGTGGAGCAGTTTGTCGGAAAAGCCGGTCTCGGCCTCCAGCGCATGGCCGAACGTGTGGCCGAGATTGAGCAGGGCGCGCTTCCCCGTGGTTTCGCGCTCGTCCTCGCCGACGATGCGGGCCTTGGCGGCGACCGAATGGGCGATGGCGGTTTCGCGGGCCTGCGGGTCTCCGGCGAGCAGCGCGGCTGCATTGGCCTCGCACCATTCGAAAAAGGCGAAATCGTCGATCAGCCCGTATTTCACCACTTCGGCATAGCCGGCGCGGACTTCACGGGCGGGCAGGGTGTCGAGCAGATCGGGATCGATCAGCACCAGCGCGGGCTGGTGAAATGCACCGACAAGGTTCTTGCCCGCGACCGAATTGATCGCGGTCTTGCCGCCGACCGAGCTGTCGACCTGCGAGAGCAAAGTGGTGGGGATCTGGACGAAGTTGCAGCCGCGCTTGAGCACCGATGCCGCGAAGCCGGTAAGGTCGCCAATCACGCCGCCGCCAAATGCGATGATATGATCGCTGCGCTCGACGCCGAGTTCGATGAGCCAGTCAGTGACGCGTTCGAGATTGGCCCAGCTCTTGGTCGATTCGCCTGCGGGCAGGACGATCGCTTCGCTGGCGATACCAACGGCGAGCAGGCTCGCCTGAAGCACCGGCAGATGGCGGCGCAAATTCTCGTCGGTAACGATGGGCATCGCGCGACCGTTGGACAGGTGCTGGAGCGCGGGGCCCGCGCCGGCGAGCAGCCCGGCCTCGATGCGAACGTCATAGCTGCGGTCGCCAAGCGCGACGGGAACGATTGTCACAGGGATAAAGCCTTCAGAATCTCATCGACGGTGGCGTCGTGGGGGGCCGCGATGCTCTCCACCCGGATGGGGGCAAGCGCGTAGAAAGGATTGCGGATCGCGGCGAGCTCGGTGAGTACTTCGAATGGGTCACGGTCGCGCAGCAACGGTCGCGTATCGCGGCGGCGAACGCGATCGGCCAGCACATCGGGTTCGGCATCGAGCCATACGGTGATCGCCTGTTCCAGGATCAGGCCGCGAGTGGCTTCGTTGATAAAGGCGCCGCCGCCGGTCGCGATCACCTTGGGCGTGCCATCGACCAGACGGGCGATGACGCGGCGTTCGCCGGCGCGAAAATACGGTTCGCCGAATCGCTCGAAGATGTCCGCAACGGTCATTCCCGCTGCCGCTTCGATCTCGTGATCGGCATCTACAAAGGGCAGCCCCATGCGCTGGGCCAGGCGACGACCAACCGTCGTCTTGCCTGCCCCCATCAAGCCGACCAGTACGATCGGCTTTCCGCCCCAGCGGTGTCCACTCTCACTTGTTTGCAGCATCGTTGCGGGGGCTATACAGGCTGGGGGCCAGTCGGGCAAAAGGCTGGTGCACTAGAATTTCTTGGCATCCATTTTTAAACGGACCTGTTCATGTCGCGTTCGCTGATAGCGTTAATCGTCGTTCTCGTGGTTCTGGTGGGGGGCTTGTTCCTTCTCGCCGGACGTAGCTCGGTGAAGGAGCCGACGCGGATGGAGAAGGTGGTTCCGCTTGATAACCTCGCCAAGTAAGCGTTCGCGGACCCTGCTGGCGGCGCTGCTGCTGGCCGGCGCGGCGGCTGTGCCCGCACTAGGCCAGCAATCGCAATCGCAGGATGCGCCCGAATCGCTGCTGCCGCCGGGTTTTGACGAGCCGTCGACGCCCGCGCCTGCTCCGGCACCCGTAGCAACGCGCGCTGCCGATCCGGTGCGGCCCGCTGATGCTGGCACGTCGCTGGCCGCCGATCCGTTGGGCAATGTCGCGGAAGGCATTGCCGACGAGGCGCTCGGTCCTGTCGATCTCGCGCGCTACGAACTGCCCGAATATGCCAAGCATTCGCTCGATCGCGTCGGCGTGGTCGCGTGGGGCAATGCGGCGTTCCCGGCCAACAGTCTGGGCGCTGCCGACGGACGCTATCTCGATACCTTGCTCAAGCGCCTGAACGCGCCGGTCGCGTCGCGCTGGGCATCGATCGCGCTGCGCCGCGCACTGATGTCGCCGCTCGAGACGCCCAAGAACATCAACGGTGCCGATTTCGCCGCGAGCCGCGCTTGGGTGCTGCTCCGGATGGGCGAAGCGAACGGCGCGCGCGCGTTGATCAACGATGTCGATACCGACAATTACACGACCTGGCTGTATCAGGTGGCGATGCAATCGGCGCTGGCGAGCGGCGATCCGGCAGGGCTGTGCGGCATTGCCGACGAGGGCGCCAAGGTCATCAACCAGCGCGGCTGGGGTCTCGCCAAGGCGATGTGCGCCGGGCTTGCGGGCAAGCCGAACGAAGCCGGCCAACTGCTCGATCAGGGGCGGCGCGGCACGAGTGCGGGCGATATCGACAATCTGCTGGCCGAAAAGATTCTGGGAACCGGCGCGCAGGGCCGCCGCGCGGTGACGCTCGAATGGCAAGGCGTGCCGACGCTGACCGCGTGGCGCTTCGGGCTTGCCACCGCAACGGGTGAGCAGATCCCCGCCGAGCTTTATGCAACCGCTGGCCCGCAGGTTCGCTATTGGCAGGCGCTGTCGCCTGCGCTGCCGCCGGTATCGCGCGCTGCCGCCGCTGAGCTGGCCGCGAGCGCGGGCGTGTTTTCCAGCGCCGGGCTGATCGACCTGTATTCGGAGATCGGGCAGGATCCCGAGGCCGATGGCACCCCCGAAGACACCGTCGCGCGCGATCTGCGCATCGCTTATGTCAACGGCGAGGTCTCCGCTCGCGTCGAGGCGATCCGCAAGCTGTGGAGCGAGGCCAAGACGCCGCGCCTGGCCTATGCGCGGCTGATCCTGACCGCGCGGGCGGCTTCGTGGATTCCGGCTTCGGCCGATGTCGACGCGCCCGAGAAGTTGATCGCGTCGATGCTGAGCGCAGGCATGGAAGCCCAGGCGATGGAATGGCGCAACGTGGTCAAGCGCGGCAGCGAGGGCTGGGCGTTGCTCACGCTCGCGGACGCTGGCGATGCGCGCGTCGCTTATGGCGATTTCGATGTGTATGGCGACGTTGCCGGGCGGCGGAAGGCGCAGCTGATGCTGGCCGGGCTCGCGGGCCTTGGGCGGCTCGAGGCGGCGGATGCGCAGCGCGGCGCAGCGGCGCTTGATGTGCCGATCGGCGCGAGCAACAGCTGGACCCGGGCGATCGACGCTGCCGGGCAGCGCGGCGATGCGGCCATGGTGGCGATCCTCGCAGCCGTCGGCATGCAATCGCGGACCTGGGACCACGTCACCCCCGAAGCGCTGTTCCATATCGTTGCGGCGATGAAGGCTGCGGGGATGAGCAATTATGCGCGGATGATCGCCGTCGAGGCGATCAGCCGGGCTTGAGCTGGGCCGACGATCAGGCGCTGATCGAGCGCTTTCTGGAGATGATGCGGGCCGAGGCTGGCGCGGCGGGGAACACCATCGCGGCTTACAGCACCGATCTGCGGCTGGCGTCCGAAGCGCTGGGCGGTAAGCTGGGCGAGGCCGGGCGGCCCGAGCTCGAAAAGCTGGGCGGCGAATGGCAGGTTCTGGCCCGCGCGACCGTGGCGCGGAAGTCTGCTGCGCTCCGGCGATTCTTCGCTTTTCTCGCCGATGAGGGACTGCGCAGCGACGATCCCTCGGGCGCTTTGCCACGGCCGGGATCGGGGCGTTCGCTGCCCAAGGTGCTGAGCACCGAAGATGTCGAGCGGATGTTCGCCGCGATCGCCAGTCGGCAAGCCCGCGTGCCGGCGGACCCCAATGATTTGCGGCTGCTGGCCCTCGTGGAGTTGCTCTACGGATCGGGGCTGCGCGCGACCGAACTGGTCTCGCTGCCGCGCAACGCGGTGTCGCCCGATCGGCCCTATCTGATCCTGCGCGGCAAAGGCGGGCGAGAGCGGCTGGTGCCGATTTCGGACCGGGCGCGGGCAGCGGTGGCGCTGTGGCGCGAGCATGTCGCCAGCGACCGGCCATGGCTGTTCCCATCGGGCAAGGGGCATTTGTCGCGCGTGCGGCTGTACCAGCTGATCAAGGCGCTGGCGGGGGAGGCGGGGATACCGCCCGATCGGGTGAGCCCGCACGTGCTGCGCCACGCCTTTGCGACGCATCTGCTGGAAGGCGGGGCGGATCTGCGCGCGCTACAGGCGATGCTGGGGCATGCCGATATTGCGACCACCGAGATCTACACGCATGTCGACAGCAAGCGGCTGGTCGATCTGGTCAATGAGCGGCACCCGTTGGCGGAGGCGCTGGGCAAGCGCGGCGGTTCTCCGGAATAGCGTGGATTGCCGATTTTGAGGTTTAGGGCGGCTTAGCTTCTCACTTTTCCCGCCAATCTTGAAATAAAATTGCGCGGGTCGGAATGTCGCGATTGCGCGCGGTGCAACTGGCCTAGACAAGTCAAAGAGCGCGGCGTTTGGGGACGCCGAGCGCTGAGCAAAGTCGATGAAATCCTACATTGCAAGGAGTGCCGATCAAGCGGCACTCGCCGGGGAAGGCGCTGGGCGAACGCGCCGCCCCAGCGCTATCGCGCGTCGGCCGAGCGCTATCGCACGCTTCCCAAGGGCAATCGCGCGCTTGTCCGCGATGTTCAGCGCCGCATCGCCCAACAGCCAGTTGCGCGCCGATTGCATGGTCACGAATACTTCGACTTCCGCGCCGTTGGATTCGGCGATCCGGGTCGCCTGCCGCTTGAGCAGGGTTGATTGGACCACGATCGCTACGCAATCACCGTCGCGCAGCAGGTAGCTCGTGGAGATCATACGCTCCACCACGGCTTGCGGCAGGACTGCCATGTCTACGGCATCGACCAGCAACCGCACGTTCGGGTTGTGGCGGCGCGCGGCCACGATTTCCCGTCGGAAATCATCGTCATACTGACAAAAATTCTCTTCGGACATGAAGCCATTTTGCACGATGGCCAGGATGCCGGATACGGGGTCGAAGTCGAAACGATACATTGCATGATCCACAAAAGATGGGAGAATGCTTATTGGCCAAGCCGCTTGCGGGGGCCATTCCGGTGTTTACGTTAGGGGACGGGCCGGAGCCGCGTGTTCAGACTTTCTTATCGATCCAGAGGCGGGCACCCGGACCCTTCTGTCAGCACCTACGTTGACGTAACGAACCGTCAGGACTAGCCCGCGCGAGCATGACCACGTTTCTCGATTTCGAAAAGCCGATCGCTGAGCTGCAAACGCGCATCGATGAGCTGCGCCAAACTGCCGAGGGCGGCGAGGTAAACATCGATGCGGAGATCGGACCGCTTCAGGCGAAGTCCGACAAGCTGCTCAAGGATACCTATTCTAAGCTCACCCCCTGGCAGAAGACCCAGGTGGCGCGGCATCCCGAGCGGCCGCACTTCAAACATTATGTCGCGGCGCTGATCGAGGACTTCATGCCGCTGGGCGGCGATCGTGCATTCGCCGACGATTCGGCGATCATCGGCGGTCTGGGCCGATTCCGTGGCCGCCACGTGATGGTGATCGGGCATGAGAAGGGCGACGATACCGCGAGCCGGCTCAAGCATAATTTCGGGATGGGCAAGCCGGAGGGCTATCGCAAGGCGATTCGCCTGATGCAGCTGGCCAACAAATTTGGCCTGCCCGTGATCACTTTGGTCGATACGTCGGGCGCATTCCCGGGCGTGCAGGCCGAAGAGCGCGGTCAGGCAGAAGCGATTGCGCGTTCCACCGAGCAGTGCCTCAATCTGGGCGTGCCGCTGGTTGCGGCGGTGCTGGGTGAAGGCGGCTCGGGCGGCGCCGTGGCACTGGCGGCGGGCAACACGGTGCTGATGATGGAGCACGCAGTTTATTCGGTTATTTCGCCCGAGGGCTGCGCATCGATCCTGTGGCGTACGTCCGACAAGGCACCCGATGCGGCGGAAGCGATGAAGGTGACGGCCCAGCATCTGAAGGAACTGGGCGTGATCGATGAGATCGTCAGCGAGCCGCTGGGCGGTGCGCATCGTGAGCCGGGTGCGGCAATCGGCGCGCTGGGCGATGCGATCGCGCGCGCGCTGGATGCGATGGATGGTCTTTCACCTGCGGATCTTCGCCAGGCACGTCGCGCGAAGTTCCTTGCAATGGGCCGAGTCTAAGCCGGGGGTAAACTCTGGCTTTTGCCGGGGTGCCCGTTTGGATTCACCCAAAGAAAAAGGCGGCGAAACCGAAGTTTCGCCGCCTTTTCTATAATGCGTTAGGCGATTAGCCCTTCGACATCGTCGACGAAACGTTGCCGAACGTCTTCGAGAGCTGGTTGCCCAGGCCCTGCATCGCGGCGATGGCTGCGACTGCGATCAGAGCGGCAATCAGGCCGTACTCGATTGCGGTGGCGCCCTTGGAATTCTTCAGGAAGTTGCGAATCTTCTTCATTACCGGTCTCCAACGTTTGATGTGTTGCTTCATTCACCCGACCGCTTCGGAAAACCGTTGCGGCATGTTCGAAGCTAAGCCCCGGAAGTAAATAAACGGCTAAAGCGAACCATTACGAAACCGTTACGAGGCTTTATCTCGCATTCTGGACCTTGGCGTTGATATTGCCCCAAAGCGTGGCGGTGCTGCCGCCAAGCGCTTGCAGGCCGCCCAGCAGCGCGAGGACGACCAGCGCGAGGATCAGGCCATATTCCACCGCGGTTGCCGCGCGGCGGTCTGCGATCAGTGCAGCAATCTTGTGTGCTAAAGCTCGCATCGCCGAGATTTCTCCTCCAGAACTAGCCTAATGGATATACAAAGAGCGTTAACTAAGTGCTGAGCGACGTATCCGCTTTTTTGCTGGTGGTGGCGGCGGCCCTGGTGGACCGCGATGGGCGCGTGCTGGTGCAGCAGCGGCCGCCGGGGAAACCGATGGCGGGGCTGTGGGAATTTCCGGGCGGAAAGATCGAACCGGGCGAAGTCCCAGAGGCGGCTTTGGTGCGCGAACTGGCCGAGGAACTGGGGATCGCGTTCGACGCATCCGCGCTCACCCCGCTGACCTTCGCGAGCGAACCGCTGGGCGAGCGGCAACTGATCCTGCTGCTGTATGTCTTGCGCGAATGGGAAGGCGTGCCCGAGGCGCACCATGCGACGGCGTTGCGCTGGGTTATGCCCGCGGAATTGCGCGGGCTGGAAATGCCGCCCGCCGATTTGCCGTTTATTGCGGTTCTGGAGGCTTTGTCTTGAGCGCATCCGCCAGCGATGCGGTTGCGCTGCCGCGTTTGGCGGGTTTTGGTTGCGAGGCGTCGGGCGCCCAGCCGGTCAGGTAGACGATCTCGAAACGCTCGGGAGTGCGGCCGCCTTCATCGGCGCGATCGGCGAATTCCTGTGCGGCGCGGGCGAGGGTGGTTCGGGTCAGCGGGGGCGTTTGGGGCAGCAGGTTGGTCGCCGCCATGCCGCGCAGATCGCGGAACAAGCCGAAGATGCTGGCATATCTCACGGTCAGCGTCTCGACGTCTGACACCGGCAGCGCGAAACCGGCGCGGGTAAGCAGATCGCCGCCCGCGCGCACGTCGATCTGGGGATGGAAGCGCGCGGCGGGGCGATCGGATTCGGCGGCGAGGAAGCTGGCGCGCAGCATCGCGAGCGTGCCCGCGCCAAGGAATGCGCCGAGGAACAGCCCGTCGGGCTTGAGCGCGCGGCGGGCAAGGGCGAGCGCCCCTGGCACGTCGTTGACCGAATCGAGCACCCCGGCCGAGACGATCAGATCGAAGCTGGCGTCGGGGAAATGGGGCTGGTCTTCCTCGCCCTGCACGCCGCCAGTGGCCCAGATGCCGCCTGCATCGAGCCGGGTGACCTTCGCGCCGGGCAGTTCGAAGCCGCCGCCGAAGCTGCCGAGATCGAGCACATCGTGAAATTGGCGGGTCACGCCTTCCAGCCGCTCGGTCAGCCCCTCGATCATATGATCGCGCACGAAGCTCTCATAGCTGCGCGCGGCACGGTCCCGGCGCTTGCGGCGGAGCGCGCGGTCGAAGATTTCTGCAGGTGAGTCGTGGCTTGGCATTCGCGGCGCTTGTGCAGCGGAGCGGGGCGGGGGACAAGGGCATGTGCTGATGACGCCACTCGCCCGGCTCGCCGATCTTGCGCTGCCGCCGCGCTGCCCCGGCTGCGGCGAGATCACGAGTGAGGATCATCGCTTCTGCACGCGCTGCTGGAGCAGCCTGCGTTTCCTCGGACCGCCCTGGTGCGCGCTGTGCCATGCGCCGTTCGACTATGACCGGGGCGAAGACGCAGCATGTGGCGAATGCCTTGCCGATCCGCCGCTGCATGCGGGGGTGCGCGCGGCGGTCGCTTATGGCGAAGTTTCG
The DNA here is from genome assembly GCA_004173185.1 of Sphingomonadales bacterium. GTDB lineage: Bacteria > Pseudomonadota > Alphaproteobacteria > Sphingomonadales > Sphingomonadaceae > Sphingomonas. The sequence goes on from SEFZ01000019.1 coordinate 81,170, forward strand.
CGGGCGGTGGCGCTCAAGCTCAAATATTCGGGACGGCTGGCCTGTGCCGAGACGATGGCGCGGGCGATGGGGCGGCTGATGCCGGAAGGCGCGGACCTGCTGGTGCCCGTTCCGCTACACCGTTGGCGGATCTGGGGGCGGGGGTTCAATCAGGCGGCGCTGATCGCGACGGCCTTGTCGAAGGCGAACGGCGTGCTCGCCGATATGGAATTGCTCCGCCGCGTGAAGCCGACCCCGGTGCTGCGCGGGCTGGGGCACAAGGGACGCGCCAAGGCAGTGGCGGGGGCGTTTGCGCTGCGCCCCGACGCGGAAGCGCTCAGCGGCAAGACCGTGGTTCTGGTCGACGACGTATACACAAGCGGCGCAACCGCAGCGGCGTGCACCCGGGTGCTCAGGCGCGGCGGCGCGGCAAAAGTGATCCTTCTGTGCTGGGCACGCGTTCTGGGAGACGAGGCGCTGGATTGACATCCCACCCGGCGCACCACACTTCGAGGACATTATGGCCAAGATCGAAATCTACACCAAAGCCTTCTGCCCCTATTGCTCGCGCGCCACCGCTTTGCTGACCAGCAAGGGCGCCGACTTCGAGGAGTTCGACATCACCATGGGCGGCCCCAAGCGCACCGAGATGCTCGGGCGCTCGAACGGGCGCACCACGGTTCCGCAGATATTTATCGACGGCAAGCATATCGGCGGATCGGACGATCTCGCCGCGCTCGAGCGGGCGGGCGAACTGGACGCGCTGCTGGCGGCATGATGCGGGCCGCTCTGCTTCAGATGACGAGCGGGATCGATCCGCTCGCCAACGCACACACATTGGTGGCGGGCGTGGAGCAGGCGGCTGCCGAAGGCGCGGCGATGCTGTTCACCCCCGAAATGTCTGGTCTGATCGATCGCGACCGGAGCCGCGCGGCGGTCTCGCTGGTGCGTGAGTCGGACGATCCTGTCCTGGCAGCGGTGCGCGAAGCGGCGGCAAAGGCGGGCATCTGGGTGCATATCGGCAGCCTCGCTATTCTGCGCGAAGACGGCAAGCTGGCGAACCGCGGCTATGTGATCGACGCAAGCGGCGCGATCCGCGCGAGCTACGACAAGATGCATTTGTTCGATGTCGATCTGCCGACCGGCGAAAGCTGGCGCGAATCGAACAGCTATGCACGCGGCGAACGCGCGGTGACGGTGCAGACCCCGCTGGGCGTGCTGGGCCTCGCAATCTGTTACGATCTGCGTTTCCCCGATCTGTTTCGCGCGCTGAGCGATGCGGGTGCCACGATGCTTGCGATCCCGGCAGCGTTTACGCGCCCGACCGGGGCGGCGCATTGGCATGTGCTGATGCGCGCGCGGGCGATCGAAGCGGCTGCGTTCGTCATCGCGGCGGCGCAGACCGGCGTGCATGCGGATGGCCGCGCGACCTATGGCCATTCGCTGGTGAGCGATCCGTGGGGCGAATTGCTGCTCGATATGGGCGAGGGCGCAGGGCTGGGCTTTGCCGAGATCGATATGGAGCGGGTCCAGAGCGCACGCGCCCGGGTGCCGGTGCTCCAGCATCGCCGGGCGATCCCCGAGGTCGAAAGCTTGTGATCGTCTTCGATCTCCGATGCGCGCAGGGCCATGTTTTCGAAGCGTGGTTCGGATCGAGCGCGGCGTTCGACAGCCAAAAGGCTGGCGGACTTGTCGCGTGCCCGATGTGCGGCAGTGATCAAGTCGACAAGGCGGTGATGGCGCCGAACGTGGGCGCGAAGGGCAATCAGGGCCCGGCGATCGCGCCCGAGGCGATGAAGGCGGCAATGGCTGTGCTGGCTGCGGCGCAGAGCAAGGCGCTGGAGAATTCCACCTGGGTAGGTGCGGCGTTTGCCGACAAAGCGCGCTCGATGCATCTGGGCGAAGCGCCCGTGGTGCAGATCCACGGCCAGGCGACCGCCGACGAAACCAAGGCGCTGATCGACGAAGGCGTGCCCATCTCGCCTCTGCCGCTGCCGGTTGTTCCGCCCGAAGTCAGCAACTGACCCGCAATTGACCCGTCCGGCGCTGCTCTTTACGAGGCAGCGCGGCGGCCCCGTAGCTCAGCAGGATAGAGCAAGCGATTCCTAATCGAGAGGTCGGTGGTTCGAATCCACTCGGGGCCACCAACTATCAGGATTGAGACAATTCGCGCCTGCGGCACTTGCGTCCCGGGGCGCTGGCCGCTGCGCGTAAATCTGGCGACTGGATGCTGCATTTGGGCGAAGCGGCATGCGCCATGCTCGTCAGGCAATCTGCCTTGCTATCTGCATCGGGCTGAGCCCGAACGACTGAACAACACTCGATAAGATCCGCACAACGCAATAGAAATTTTTCTTATCGTTTTTAACAAAATCTCAAAATTGAGACGCCCAGACATTTTTCTTGCGCTCGAAGCGTGTAGTTCGACACCGAATCGCCTCTGCGTGCAGGGGCGGCTTCGCGTGCGGAAGATCGATTTCGAGGCGCGTTGATGGGTGGCGAAAGGGGGTCCTGCGCCACCGGGGGGATCGTAAATGTTTGTGTTGTTTCACCGGATGGCCGGCCTTTGGCGCGCGTGCGCTGCGCTGCTGTTGCTCGCGATTGCCGCCATGCTGCGAAGCACCTGCCTTGCGCCCGCCGGGGGCAAGCGCCGCGGCACGCGGATGGCTGCTGCGTTCGGCGCGCTGCTGCTTGGCGGCATGCTGACGCCGTCTCAGGCCAATGCCGATGTGGGCGTCACCACCGGCACGGGGGACAGTGCCGTGGTCTCGACTGCGGCGACCAGCACCACCACGCTGGCGGCAACCACGCCGGTCGTGTCGGGCACCGTGGTCACCTACACCGCCACTGTCACCGGGGCCTCGCCGACCGGTACCGTCGGGTTCTTCGACGGCGCTTCTGCGTTCTCGGGCTGCAGCAGCGTCGTGCTGTCGGGCGGGACCGCGACCTGCACCGCGACGCCTGCGGCGGGCGCACGCTCGATTACCGCGAGATATTCTGGCGATGCCATCAATGAGGCCAGCAATTCTGCGGCGGTAACGCACACTGTCTATGCGAGGTTAACGACGACGCGGGCGGTTGCGAGCATCACCGCCACGGTCGGCCTAGTTCGCACCGGGGTAACCCCGATTATCGCCGCGGGCGGTGTGGGGACTCGCAGCTTTGCGCTGAGCGGCGGCACGCTGCCGACGGGCCTGACCTATAACACGAGCTCCGGGCAATTGAGTGGCACGCCGACCACCGGACTCGCTGCGACGATTTTCACCGTGACGGTTACGGATGAGACTCCGGGCACAGCACAGACTGCGTCCAACACCTTCATGCTGATGGTAAATACGAGGGCCGCCACCACCACCACGCTGGCGGCAACCACGCCGGTCGTGGTCGGTTCGGCGGTCACCTACACCGCTACCGTCACGGGTTCATCGCCGGCAGGCACCGTTTCGTTCTTCGACGGCGGTAGCTCGATCACCGGGTGCGTCAGCCGTACGATGATTAACGGCGCGGCGAGCTGCAGCGCTACCCCCGCGGTGGGCATGCGGTCGATCACCGCGACCTATTCGGGCAATACCGCCAACGCACCCAGCACGGCCGCGGCGGTTACGCAGGCGGTATCTCCGCCGCTAACTACGACGCAGACACAGGTAGGCTTCAACGGGGTGGTGGGCGCTGCGTTGGCGCCGGTAATCCCGGTGACCGGCGTCAACGGCGTGGGGACTCTCAGCTACGCGCTCAGCGGCGGCACGCTGCCGACGGGCTTGAGCTTCAACACGAGTAACGGTCAGTTGAGTGGCACGCCGACCACCGCGCTTGTTGCGAAGATTTTTTTCGTGACCGTCACCGATCAGAATCCGGGCACGGCGCAGACTGCGGCCGTTTACTTTATTCTGGAGGTAAGTGCTGCAACCAGCACCACCACAATGGCGGCAACCACGCCGGTCGTGGCCGGCTCGGCGGTCACCTACACCGCGACTGTCACCGGCGTATCGCCGAGCGGCACCGTCGCGTTCTTCGACGGCGGTAGCGCTATCGCCGGCTGCGGCAACCAGACGGTGTCTGGCGGCACGGCGACTTGCGCCACCACGCCCGTGATGGGCATGCGATCGATCACCGCGACCTATTCGGGCGATGCCAACAACATGACCAGTACGGCTGCGGCGGTGACGCAGACGGTCAGCGCGGCGCTGGTTACCATGCAGATGATACCTTTCTTCCCTGGCACGGTCGGCGCGGTGCTACCACCAATCACCCCGGTTATCGGCTCGGGCGGCCTGGGGACGCTCGGCTATGCGCTCAGTGGCGGCACGCTGCCGACGGGCTTGAGCTTCAATACGAGCAACGGTCAGCTGACAGGTACGCCGACTACCGCGCTTATCCCGACAGTGTTCATCGTGACGGTATCCGATCAGACCTCGGGCATCGCGCAGACTTCGGCGAAGACCTTCACGCTGGTGATAAGTGCTGCAACCAGCACCACCACGCTCGCGGCAACTACGCCGGTCGTCGCCGGCTCGCCGGTCACCTACACCGC
>SEFZ01000053.1 GCA_004173185.1 Sphingomonadales bacterium
CGTGGCATGGGGGTGGGGGTGTAGGACAGGATATATTTCGGGGAGCGCCGTTGATCTAGGGGGTTGGTGCTTGTGGCGAGCTTGTCTTAATCATATGCGAGCGCAATGCTGCTAATCTTTCTTGCATTGGATCTGACAGGGCGTCTCAAATGACGGCGATGCAGTTTAATGATCGAGCGGAACCCATAGCAAAGGCAGGTTTATTAGAATTCCTTCGATCGCGGGGCAGTCTTACAAGGCTAAGTGTTGTAACGACTGAGCTTATTCTCAATAAACAGGCAGTACGGGCTGACGTAATATTGTGCGATCAATATGACTTGCACTGTTTCGAGATAAAGACGGCGAAAGACACGTTAGTTCGTCTGGATAGACAGCTAGAAACCTATGCTACCCATGCCGATTTTATTACGGTTGTTGCAGCAACGAAGCACATAAACGCCGTGATTTCCCGGGTGCCGGAATATATCGGCATATATGAGATGGTGAATTTTTCGACGTTGAACGCAGTCCGTGTTGTCCGAGAACCGCAGCGATCGCCGTTCGCTGACGTCGATGCGATGCTTTCGCTTTTGCCAGTTACGGAACTTCAAGATCGACTTCTCGTATCGCGACGATTGAGGCGGCGTGAAGCTGTTGCAGAAGCCATTACCCGGCCTGCTGCGCGTAAAAAGGAGGCAGTTATTTCCTTCATCCGCGAACGTTACAAAACAAATAGCATGATGCTGCTACGGGCTACGAGACGCCGGAAAATTGAGCCAAGAGACCTCGTTCTCCTTAGGCGGTGGCGTAGAGGTAGCGGCACTCAATCTGCCTGTGACGTTACTGTTCATTGCCCGGTCTGGCATGACTGCAATGATCAAGCGACTTACAACCATGTCGGTCGCAGCTTCGGGCCTGTTCCTGAAGAAGTGCGAACGCTTTTAGCTGGCTAATCAGTCCAAAGCTCGTCGGTGGACAACGAGACCCCGGCAGAATGCGCCTGCACATGCATATGAATATTCATTCGAATAGTCGTCCATCTTCCTGCCGCATTCAGCCCCTCCATCTTGCCACTCGATGCCTCCCTAATTCGTTGAGCTCCCCAACATAAATTACTGTCATCCCAACGAGTGTCCGCTCGAACTCGTTCGGCGGCGTTTTGAAATCCTTCCCGGCGGCGGTGGTAAACCCAGTCACCTGGTGTCGGGTAGTCTACTCGGGGCACGCCCCGAAAAGCCGGCTCACGGTCTGACGCATAGACCGCAGCGTGATCTCCATATGACAGATTGATGCCTGCAGCAGCAATGGGCGGGCTGCTCTTAAGCATCTCGAACAATTGCCGCTCGCGAATAGCCAAGCATGCATATTCTTCGCCCGAGGTGACAAACTCGCTGGGGAAACTGGAGGCTTTAAAAACGTGATCGCGTGCACCACCGGTAATAACGCTGTTCAACGATAAGATCGCACCCTGGATCGTGATTCCTATCGATGTTAGGTCGTCACTGGGCTTAATTTGCTCGTAGTCGTACACCATCAGCACGTGTGTCGCGCCAAGTGGGAAGCCGGCTAACGCGGCGGCCTGTTCCAAATTCCAACCGCGAGAACGTCGGAAGCGAAATATTAGACCTCGTCCAAAGGAGGCTAGCCGCTCGACTTGAGTTCTCAACGCGTTCGCGTCATCGGTCCACTGAACTACCGGAATGCGCCGATTATCACCACCGATAAATGTGCACCACGCATCAAACCCATTAGCCGGATCGGCCAATGCCGCTATCTCAGAACGTCCGAGACTTGCCCAATCTGCACGTGCTTGGGTCTTGTAGACTTTGTCTGGGTCGTAAACGGGTTGGGCGAGGTCTACGCCGATCTGCCGGAGACCGAATGCTGCGTTGATGTGATCTATCGACCTTTCAACTGGGCCGCCTTCGCCCTGTTTAGGGTGCGGCCAAGCTTGAACTCGCACAATCGGAAATAACGTATCTTTCGTCGGCTCCGCGAGGCGACTCAGGGCCTCACACTCACTCTGACGAATAGTTAAACTCGGAAAATACCTCGCTGTCGGCAACAGCGTAATCTCCTAGAAAAGCGTGCTATGTCAGAACACCAAGACGAATGTTCATAGCCGCTGGTGACACTTGGAGCGCTTCAGCAATATTATCAACATTTCTCTCGCCACCCTGCATAAGACGACGGACTAGAGGCCAGGGCATAAGTATTTCTGCGGCTAGGGCGTTAGCCTCATACTCTCGCCGTTCGGACAAGCCGCTACGATAAAAAGTGTCGTCAACCAGTTCGTTCCCAATCACGTCGCGATGGAGAACGAAGTGTGCGATCTCATGGGCTATCGTGAAGCGCTGCCGATTTCGATGTTCATGACGATTCACTTTAATCGTCCAGGTTTTTCGGTCGTCATTATCGAGTACCAACATACCCGAGACTGCGAGCGGCAAATCGCTAATAACGACTTTGACGCCTAAGTCTGCGGCTATGGCCCCAACTTTGACCGGAGCATCCTCTTGATGCCGAGCGATTGCGTCGGCAGCGTAGGGAGGCAACTGGGGTATGCTCAGTCGCGCCATTCTTCATCTCGCACTTGATGTTCGGGAGAGGCATCTGCGCTTACGATCGAGGCGCCGAGAGCGTTTTGTACCGCGTCTCGCGCTCGCGCTTCCATCGAAGCAGAAATTGCCGCATCCATTCGTTGGTTAAATTGCTCGGAGCTGAGATAGGTGTCGCTTCCGCTCTTTGAGGTTTCTACGGCGGCTTGCTCGGCGATGCCGCGCAGCGTCTGGAACCCCCAAATTGCCGCAACAGCTACGATGAAGCCGATGAACGTGACAATCAAAGCAACGACCGACAAAAGGATCGCGATCAGATCCTTATATTCCCAGGCCCCGGGGCGAATTAACGCCGCTCCTTGCAAATCAAGGAGTAAAAGTAGAAAACCGAACATGACGACGTTCGCCGCCATAATGGCTCGTTTGATCCAATTCATACTTAAGCGTAATCGGAAGTCCGCTCGTTGTCGACCAACACCTACTCATTCGGACTAGTTGTCGTGGGAGCCTAAGCCGCCTCCGGCCGCCGCACCTTCTGTTCCTCATTCACCATCTCCGCCAACAAGAACGCCAGCTCCAGCGATTGCCCCGCGTTCAACCGGGGATCGCAATGCGTGTGGTAGCGATCGGCCAAATCCAGCTCCGAGATGTCGATGCCGCCGCCGGTGCATTCGGTGACGTTCTGGCCGGTCATTTCGGCGTGGATGCCGCCCGCGTATGTGCCCTCGGCGCGGTGGACGGCGAAGAAGCCGCGGACTTCGGTCAGGATGCGCTCGAAGGGTCGGGTCTTGTAGCCGTTGGCGGCCTTGACGACGTTGCCGTGCATCGGATCGCAGCTCCACACCACCGGATGGCCCTCGCGCTTTACGGCGCGGACGAGCTTGGGGAGGCCGTCTTCGATCTTGTCATGGCCATAGCGGGTGATGAGGGTGATGCGGCCGGCGATGCGCGCGGGGTTCAGCGTATCGAGCAGGCGCAGCAATGCGTCCGGCTCGAGGCTGGGGCCGCATTTCAGGCCGATCGGATTGCCGATGCCGCGCAGGAATTCGACATGCGCCGATCCCTCGAACCGCGTGCGATCGCCGATCCAAAGCATGTGGGCGCTGGTATCGAACCAGTCGCCGGTCAGGCTGTCCTGGCGGGTCATCGCCTGCTCATAGGGGAGCAGGAGCGCTTCGTGGCTGGTGAAGAATTGCGTGCCCTTTAGCTGGGGAACGCTGTCTGCATTGATGCCGCATGCTTCCATGAAATCGAGCGCTTCGCCGATGCGATCGGCGACGTCAGCGAACTTGGCGGCCCAGGGGCTGCGGCCCATGAAGTCATGGGTCCATTTGTGGACCTGATGCAGGTTTGCATAGCCGCCGGTCGCGAAGGCGCGCAGCAGGTTGAGCGTGGCGGCGGACTGGCCATAGCCCTGAAGCATGCGCTGGGGATCGGGCATGCGGCCTTCGGGGGTGAAGGCGATGTCGTTGACATTATCGCCGCGATAGCTGGGCAGCTCGACGCCATCGATGATCTCGGTATCGGACGAGCGCGGCTTGGCGAACTGGCCGGCCATGCGGCCGACCTTCACGGTGGGCAGCTTTGAGGCGAAGGTGAGGACCACCGCCATTTGCAGCAGCACGCGGAAGGTGTCGCGGATGTTGTTGGGATGGAATTCGGCGAAGCTTTCGGCGCAATCGCCGCCTTGCAGCAGGAAGGCTTCGCCGCGGCTGACCTTGGCGAGTTCGGACGTGAGTTCGCGCGCTTCGCCGGCGAAGACCAGCGGGGGGTAGCTGGTCAGCTGCGTGGTGGCGGCGTTTAGCGCTGCGGGATCGGGATATGTCGGGAGCTGGCGCGCTTCGAACGCGGGCAAGGTCCAGCTGTCCGGCGTCCATTTGGGGCCGGCGCCGGCGGGCGAGGGGGCGGCGACATACCAATCGGCATGATGCGCGATGCCGTTTCCGGCGATCTGGTTGAGCACTTGCGCGGAGGCGCGCTTGCCGTCTTCCTCCCAGCCCTGAACGGTGCTGCCGGGCGTGTCATACCACGCGCCGAATGCGGCGCGGGAGAGGGAGCGTTCCTCGCGGAAGCGACGGATTTTGATGCCTGCTAAAGTCGTCATAAGCGCGCTTTACTCTTATGGGGTAAAGATATGCAAGGGCTTTCGGCGCGATTATCCTTATTTGGGTGAGTGGTCCGGTTTGACAGCAGCCGCACGGGTCGCCATCTAGTGTATGTGTCCACCCCCGTGACTTTCCTGCGTTTCCGCGCACATTCCGGCCAGCTCGCCGCGCGAGTCTAGCCCGGGCTCCTTACGGCTACGCCGCGGAGTTCCGGGGCGCATCTGCATCGAACTCAGTGAAAGCGGAAACCGTGAAAAGCACCAAGAACGTGCGGGACGCAAAGCGTCCTGCGATCCATCTCGTCGACACCGAATGCGACGCGCTTTATGCGCTGGCGCTGGCGATCCAATCCAAGAACCCCGAACGCGCGGCGATGCTGCTCGCCGAACTGGACCGGGCGGAGGTCCATGTCGCGGGCAAGCTGCCCAAGGGCGTCGTGACGATGAACAGCAAGGTCGAGTTTGTCGACGAAGCCAGCGGCACGAGCCGGACGGTCGAGCTGGTCTATCCGCATGAGGCGGACATCGATGCCGGGCGCGTATCGATCCTGACCCCGGTGGGGATCGGGCTGATCGGCATGGCTTCGGGCCGCGCGATCCTGTGGCCCGATCGCGAAGGGCATGCGCGGATGCTGCGGATCGTCAGCGTCGTGCCGCCGGTGAAGCGATGAGTGCGCCGATGGAGGAAATCGCGCGACATCGCTGTATCGGCGATGACGGGACCGCGCTGGTGGTGCTCGAATATCGCTATATCTTCACAACCGAAAGCGAAGCCGGGGTGCGGCGGCACCCCGGATCGGCATGGCTGTCGCTGCTCGATGGCGAGCCGGTGCGCTACCTCGATCCCGCGACGTTTGAAGTTACGAGCAGCGGCGAATTGCTCCGCAAGGCGGGCTAGACGCGCCCGGCTCGCTTAGTAACCGGCGGTAAGATCGACTTCGTTCTTGAGCGGGCGGCCTTCCATGAAGGCATGGATATTCTCGACGAACAATGCCGCGCCGCGCAGGAACATGCGCGTCTGGCTGCGGCCCGAGAGATGCATCGAATGGATGATGTTGGGCGTGGTCCATAATGGATGCTCGGGCGGCAGCGGCTCGGGCGTCACGGTGTCGAGAAACGCACCGGCGATACGGCGCTTGGCGCAGGCGATCATCAGCGCATCCTGATCGATCAGCTCGCCCCGGCCGACATTGACGATCCAGGCCGAGGGTTTCATCGCCTGAAGCTCAGCCTCACCGATCATCGCCTCGCTTTCGTGGGTGGCAGGGGCAGCGAGGAATATCCAGTCATACTCGCCGAGCTTTTCGCGCCATGCGTCAGGCCCGATCGTGCCCTCCGCGCCCGAGCGGGTGACGCCGGTGACGGTGACGCCAAAGCCCGCGAGGCGCTCACCGATCAGCTTGCCGATCGTGCCATATCCGATGATCAGCGCATTGGTTTCGAACAGCTCGAGCTTGCCGGGCGCGTCCATCGGCCATTCGTGGCGGTCTGCGGCGCGGACGACCTGATCGAAGCGCTTGGCGGCTACCAGCGCGCCCATCACGGCATATTCCGCCACCGCATGCGCGTTTACGCCCGATCCGTTGGTCACGCGGGTGCCGCGCGCCACGAGCGGCGGCTTGTCGAGCATGTCGAGGCCCGCATAAATGGTCGAAAGCCATTTGAGGTTGGTGCCCGCTGCTACGTTGCGCGCCCATTGGGTGGGCACATTATGGTCGAGCCAGCCGATATCGGCGTCGGCGGCCCAGGATACGGCTTCCTCGGTGGTGGTGAACCAGCGGACGTCCAGACCGTCGGGCAAATGAGGTTCGACCAGAGGGCGTGCGAGCGCGGGGAGTACAGCTTTCATCGGGGGCAGGGTAACGCCTCCTTTCAGGTTCGTCATCCCGGCGTGCGCCGGGATGACGGTTTTGGCGTTACTGCCGTTCGGGACGGGGGCGTTCCTCGCCGTTCGATCCCGGACGACCGGGAGTGTCGCGGTCGCCGCGATCACGGCCCGGGCCGCGCGGGGTGGCGGATGCGGTGGGGCTGGGCGTGGGGGTAGGCGTGGCTACGGGCCGCGTGCGATCCGGGCGACCGGCATTGTCAGGGCGACCGGCATTGTCAGGGCGTCCAGCATTGTCAGGGCGACCCGAATTGTCGGGACGAACGGCGTTGTCGCGGGCACGACCGGCGCGGTCGCGCTGGTCGCGGGCTTCGCGAATCGCTTCGCTGGCCTCGCGCGTGCGGTCTGCATCGGGGGTGCGGCCCCGGCCGTCGCGATCAAACTCGCGGACGGGCTTGTCGCCTTCATAGGCATAGGCGCGCTCGCCGCGCTGGACGAAGAAGGGTTTGTCGGAACCGCCCCGGAAATAAGCGACGTTCTTGCCGTCACGGTCCGCCGTGCGGACGATGCTGCCTTCACGCATCCATGCCCAGCCGTCGCGGTGGCGGACGCGCTGGATGTTGCGGCCCGTGCGGATTTCTTCCTCGATCTTCGTAGCGTCGTTGAGCGGGGCTGCTTCGGCGGCGGGAATGCCCTTGGCGGGCTTGGGCAAAGCAGGGACCGCCACTGCGGCGGCTTCATCTGCATCCTCGATCACCGGTGCTTCATCGGCGGCGAGATTGTCGAGATCGGTCGCGTCGGCGACGTTTACCGCAGCATTATCGGTGGTCTCGGGTGCGGCGTTGCAGGCGGCAAGCGCGAGAACCGCCGCGAGGGCGGTGAGGGGAAGGGGCTTCATGGGCATTCTCTCCGTGTTGCGGCCGGGGCCGGCGACAGGAGTGTTCAATGCGCGAGTGTCTGGGATATATCCGTTTGGAACGGAGGAGGTTAGAGCGCGGGCTTCCAATCCCAGCCGAGCGGATCGCCGTCCATTACTTCGATGCCGGCAGCAGTGAGTTCGTCGCGGATCGCGTCGGAGCGGACGAAATCTTTCGCTGCACGTGCTGCCCGCCGCGCATCGAGGCGTTGCGCGATGTCCTGCTGGGTAACGGAGGTGTTAGAAGGAGGAAGTCGCAGTTCCTCGCGCGTCAGCGTACGCAAGTTTAGTCCAAGCACTGCGTCGAATTGATCCAGGCAGATCAAGCGATCACTCGGCGACAACTGCTTATCGGCAAGCATTTCGTCCATTACGGGCAGCGCCCGCGCCGTATTCAGATCGTCCGACATGGCGTCGTCCAATCGCTTGAGATACTTCTCGGTCGACGTTGCGGATGGCGCAAAATGCCCAAACTGCGCACGCAAAGCGGAAACGTTGTGCACCAGTCGCTTCAGCCGTGTCAGTGCCGCAGAAAGGTTCTCCGCCGAAAACTCCAACTCGCTGCGGTAATGGGCCTGCAAGCACAGCAGGCGATACGCCAGCGGATGCACGCCCGCGTCGATCAGCGATTGCAGCGTGGTGAAGCCACCCTTGGACTTCGACATCTTGCCGCCGCGATCGACCAGGAAATTGTTGTGCATCCAGAAACGCGCGCCGGTGTCGTTGCAGCCGCAGAACGCCTGATTCTGCGCGATCTCGTTGGGGTGGTGGATCTCGCGATGATCGATCCCGCCGGTGTGGATATCGAACGGGGCGCCGAGATATTTGAGGCTCATCACCGAGCATTCGAGATGCCAGCCCGGCGCACCTTTGCCCCAAGGGCTGTCCCATTCCATCTGGCGCTGCTCGCCCTCGGGCGATTTGCGCCAGATTGCGAAATCCTGTGGGTGACGCTTGCCCTCGACCGCTTCGATGCGGCCCTCGCGCGTGTCTTCCTGCGATCCGGCGAGGCGGCCGTAATCGGCGACCGTCGAGGTATCGAAATAGAGGCCGCTATCGAGTTCGTAGCAATGTTCGGGCGCGATCTTCTTCGCGAAATCGATCATCTCTTCGATGTGATCGGTTGCGACCGACCAGCGGCTGGGCTGGCGAATGTTGAGATCGGAAATGTTCTGCTTGAACGCTGCGGTGTAGTGCGCTGCGATATCCCAGATGCTCTTGGCCTGCGCGCGGGCGGCGGCTTCCATCTTGTCATCGCCGGCATCGGCGTCTGACGTCAAATGGCCGACATCGGTGATGTTGATGACATGAGTGAGCGAATGGCCTTTCCACGTCAGCGTGCGGCTCAGCGTATCGGTAAACACATAAGCGCGCAGATTGCCGAGATGGGCGTAATTATAGACGGTCGGCCCGCACGAATAGACGCGCACGCCCTTTGCCGGATCGAGCGGTTCAAACCGCTCAAGGCTGCGGGTGAGGGAATTGTAGAGCGTCAGTTCGGCCAGCATGGGCCGGGGAATAGCGCGCTGGGGCGCAAGCGCAACCGCGGCGCAACCAGAGGCCGAAATGGCCCCATCCATTGTTCCCGCAAATTCGTAACCTGCTATTTCTTGCAACTATCCCGGCCGCGCCGGGATGTGGGGGAGAATCCATATGCCCGGTGCAAGCGACATTGCGTGGTTCAAGGCCAGTTTTGCCCCCGCGATCAATCAGGCGGTGAAGGGAACTCCGTTCGATCTCGACATGCTGACGGCGGTGGCCTGTCAGGAGACGGGCTATATCTGGCAGGTGCTGCGCAAGAAGAACCTGACGATTGCGCGCATTCTCGAACTCTGCGTCGGCGATACGATCGATGCGCGCAGCGTGTTTCCGAAGAGCAAGGCCGATCTGATCGCGGCGAATGACGGGCAGAAGATGTTCGACATCGCCCGCGCGGCGTTGGTCGATATGGCGAAGAATGTGCCCGGCTATGACGCCATGGTCGCGAAGCCCGACAAGTTTTGCCACGGATACGGGCTGTTCCAGTACGACATCCAGTATTTCAGGGTGGACCCGTCTTACTTCCTAGAGCGCCGCTATATCCAACTCGATCAGACGCTCGCCAAATGCGTGGGTGAACTCAAGCAATCACTCAAGACGCTCAAATGGACGGCCAAGCCGACGCTGACCGATATGGAAAAGGCGGCGGTGGCAATCTGCTACAACACGGGCAAATATGATCCGGCGCGCGGCCTGAAGCAGGGGCACAAGGATTCTGCCGGCAAATATTATGGCGAGCTGTTCTACGATTTCATGCTGCTGGCGCGATCGGTTGCGACACCCGCGCCGCCAGCGGTGACGACCGGCTACAAGGTGAAGACCGCAGCGGGCGGAAAGCTGAACGTGCGTAGCGGGCCTGCCGCCGACCAGCCGAACATCACCGGCGAGTTAGCCGATGGGCTGGCGGTAACCGCCTTGGCCGAGGCCCAGAATAATGGCTTCCTGAACATTGCCGCCGAAGCAGGCGGGATCAGGATTATCGGCTGGGCTTCGGCCAAATATCTGCAGAAAGCCTAGGCTGCCAGCGGCACCGAATATGCGGGGGGACGCTGTGCGCTGATCCCGGTGCTGCCGCCTGCGATGAGCGGAAGCGCGGTGGCGCAGAACGCGCACTCGGCGGTCATGCGGCCGATCATCCACTGCGAATTGCCGCAGCCGGGGCAGTGATTGGTTTCATGCGGGCGATACGCAACACGATAGCCGGTTTGAGCCTGGCGGATGCCGAAATCGTACATTCGTCGTCTCCTAACAATCACGGAATCAACGGGTGTGAATCGTGCTTTGTTCCGCAGGCGGCTCGAAACGCTTCCGACCAGACGTGTTTGGGCGCGGATGAGTGGCAGGAATATCACAGCGAACATCACAGGAGCCGTGAAGGTTTACGTGAACGGAAGATAACGACGCCGTTCAGCATCGTTGCACGTCCGAAACCCTAATCAGGGCGCAACGGGAAAGCACTCTAACACCACCCCGGAGGAGAATGACGATGAAGACGCTTTTCGCAGCAGCACTGACCGCCACCGTCGCCCTCGCGGGCATTTCGGCCACTCCTGCAGTCGCGCAGGACCGCTATGGCCATTCGCAATATGACAATCGCGGCCATCAGGGCGGCGAGTATCGCGGCGGTCGCGGCGGTTACAACAACCGTGGCTATGACAACCGTGGCTATGACAATTACAACCGCGGCTATGACAATCGCCGTAACTATCGCGGCGCGCAGCGTTGCGGCAATGGCTCGACCGGTGCGATCATCGGCGGCGTTCTGGGCGCGCTGATCGGTGGCGAAGTCGGGCGCGGCGATGGCTATTACAACCAGCGCAGCGGCACCGGCACGATCATCGGCGCAGGCGCGGGCGCATTGCTCGGCCGCGAAATCGATCGTGGCGACTGCAACAATAACGGCCGTCGCGGCTATCGCCGCTAAGACCCGACGGTCCGCGAATCGAAAAGCCCCCGCGAAGCAATTCGCGGGGGCTTTTTCGTGCTCGGATACGGTTGGAGGCCCGACCGGGAATCGAACCCGGGTGCGAGGATTTGCAGTCCTCTACGTCACCACTCCGCCATCGGGCCATCCGTAGCAGGCGGCGGGGAATGCGCAGGGCTCTCCTCGCCTGTCAACATTGCACTGCAAAAATTGCTTCTTACTTCGCTTGGCGAGGGCTTGCGGAGGCGATACAAGCCGGAAAACAACAAGTGTATTGCGTGGCTAATACGGCTGTGCGACAGAGGCGGAGTAATGATGACCCTTTCCATGGATCCCGCGCCCGTCGAGTCGAGCCGCTTCGAAGCGATGCGCCATGCGATGGTGGCGAGCCAGCTGCGCACCAATGCCGTTAGCGACGTGCGCATCGTCGAGGCGATGGCGCGCCTGCCGCGTGAAGCCTTCCTGCCGCCCGAGCATCGCGCGATCGCGTATCGCGACACGCTGTTGCCGCTGGGCGGGGGGCGCAGCCACAACTCGCCGCTGGCGACGGCGCGTTTGCTGACCCAGGCGGAGATTCGCTCTACCGATCATGTGCTGATCGTCGGCGCGGCCGGCGGCTATGCCGCGGCGGTGCTTTCGGGAATCGCGGCTTCGGTGGTCGCGCTGGAAGAAGACGATTCGCTCGCCGCCGTCGCGCGCGGGGCACTGGCGGGCACAGCCAATGTCGAACTGGTCCAGGGACCGCTCAATCAGGGCTGGGCCGTCAAGGGGCCGTATGATCTGATCGTGATCGACGGCGCGGTGGAACAACTTCCGGAAGCCTTGGTTGCGCAAATCAAGACCGGCGGTCGTATCGTGTCCGGTATGGTCGATCGGGGCGTGACTCGCCTTGCGCATGGACATCGCACTGAGGGTGGTTTCGGCATGATGGACTTTCTGGACATCGAATGCGCCGTTCTTCCCGGTTTCGTACGCCTACGGACCTTTCAATTCTGATTTAAGAAGACAAAGACGATGCGATTTTCGACTCTGCTCCTGGGCGTGAGCCTGACCGCGATTGCCGTTCCTGCCGCTGCGCAGACGACGACCACGCGCGACGGTACGATGGCGACCGTGCGGGTGACCACGACCGCGCCGGTGCAGGCCGAGGCGGCACCGCAGCCGACCACGACGATGCGCGACGCACTGGTCGCCACGTACAATACCAATCCCGATCTGCAGGGCGAGCGCGCTACCCAGCGCGCCAATGACGAGAATGTGCCGATCGCACGCTCGCAGGGGCTGCCGGGCGTCAATTCGACCAGCGCGTTCAGCAACGGCATTTACGACACCGATTCGAATCCGCTGGCGCCGTCGCGTCGTGGCTCGGTGGGGCTCGACCTCTCGATGCCGGTCTATAGCGGCGGTGCGGTTCGCAATTCGGTGCGCGCGGCAGAGACTCGCGTCGAGGCTGGCCGCGCCAATCTGCGCGGCGTCGAGGCGGAAATCTTCACCCAGGCAGTGACCGTCTATGTCGACGTGATCCGCGACGAATCGATCGTGCGGCTCAACCAGTCCAACGTGCGCGCGCTGACCGTGAACCTGCAGGCGACGCGCGACCGCTTCGAAGTGGGCGATCTGACCCGCACCGACGTGGCGCAGTCCGAAGCGCGGCTCGCGCTGGCCGAGGGCCAGTTGCGTAGCGCCGAGGCACGGCTGATCGGCAGCCGCGAAAATTATATCCGCGTGATCGGATCGCCCCCGGGCGTTCTTGCGCAGCCGCCGGCATTGCCCAACCTGCCCGACGATGTCGTGGTGGCGGAAGATACCGCGATCGCCAACAATCCGAATCTGGAAGCGGCGCAAAAGGCGCGTGACGCCACGCGCTTCGATATCGACGTCGCCAAGGCCGCTCGACTGCCCAAGGTCAGCGTAGGCGTTGGTGGCGATTATTATAATTATCTGGGTTCGGTTCCCAGCCAGGCGGCGCTGCCGGTCGGCTCGCGGACCGCTGCGGATGGGTTCTCGACCACGCTGGGCGCGAACCTGACGCTGCCCTTGTTCCAGGGTGGACGACCGGCCGCGCAGATCCGTCAGGCGCAGGCGCGCCGTGCCGCAGCGCTCGAAGGCGTGACCTTTGCCGAGCGCGGCGTGATCTCGCAGGCGCGTTCGGCCTTTGCGACCTATCAATCGTCGCTGCGCGTGATCGAATCGTCGCGGGTTGCGGTCGAGGCGAACCGGCTTTCGCTTGAGGGCGTCCGCGCCGAAAACAGCGTCGGCACGCGCACGATCCTCGACATTCTCAACGCCGAGCAGGAATTGCTCAACAGCCAGGTCACCTATGTGACCGCGGAGCGCGATGCCTATGTGTCAGGCTTCACGCTGCTCGCCGTGATGGGCCGCGCCGAGGCCGAGGATTTGGGTCTGGAGGGCGGTCCGCTCTACGATCCGGTCGCGAATTACACTCGTGTGCGCGGCAAGATCTGGGATTGGGGCGACGACAAGGACCCCGAGGCGCTGGGCACCAGCACGCGCGGAACGCCGACGCAGAACCCCAATGTGACGACGCCGCTCGACCCGCTTTTGCAGCGCCCTGTTGACAGCACCCGTACAAATCCTTGATTGAGCGCACCGGGGCTATTTGGGAGTAGGCACCGGATGGGGGATATCAGCACCGAGCCGTCGATGGAGGAGATACTCTCCTCGATCAAACGCATCATCGCCGAAGAGGGCGATGCGGCGGTATCTACGCGTACCCGTCGCACTGGCCGCACCGGCCATGCCGCGCCACGCGCCGATGTCGATGAAGTGCTCGAGCTCAGCGATCCGGTTTCCGAAGCCCTTTTGGGCGAACTCCCTGTAATGCCGCAGGAAAAGCCGATGCCGATGGGTTCCCCGACGCCGCCCGAGGCCGCTCGTGCGGTCGATCCGATCCTGTCCGATCGCGCCGCGGAAGCCACGCGCGGACCGCTCGAAGCGCTGTCGCGGATGGTGGTGAAGCCCGAGGTTGCTGGATCGGATACCCTAGAGGGCGTCGTTCGCGAACTGCTCAAGCCGATGCTGCGCGACTGGCTCGATGCGAATCTGCCGCAGGTTGTCGAATCGATGGTCGCGAAGGAAATTTCGCGAATCACCGGACGGGACTAAGTTTCGAGCCTTCATCCCGGTGAAGGCCGGGATTCAAAGCCGCAAGCGAGCGCTAAATCGCCCGAGGCCCACGCTTTCGCAGGGGGGGGCGGTTTTGCGCGATTGTAACCCCTGCAACCATCTGCTTTACCTGCAGGCCATGAAGCACATCCTCCTTGCGGGCGTTGCGCTCGCTTTCGCCGCGGTGCCCGCGCACGCACGTGACCTCACCATCGCAGATGTGGCCCAGCTTTCCCGCGTGGGCGCGCCGACGGTTTCGGCCGATGGCAAATGGCTGGTGTGGCAGCAGCGCGATACCGACATGTCCGCCAATCGCGGCCGCTACGATCTGTGGAAGCTCGACCTCACCAAGAAGGGCGCCGTGCCCGAGAAACTGGCCGCCGAAGCCGGGATCAACGAGACCAGCCCGCAATTCGTGGGCAACATCGTTTATTTCCAGTCCGACAAGGACGACAAGGACACGATCCAGTCGATCAACGTGAGCGGCGAGGGCGCGGTCGTCTGGGCCCAACCGGAAGGCGGGTTCAGCGGCTTCAAGGTTTCGCCCGATGGCAGCAAGGCGCTGGTCTGGGCCGATCGCAAGCCCGGCGCGCCGACGATTACTCCGGCTCAGGTGAAGAAGGACGCCAACGCCGGTTCGGGCCGCGTCTATGACCAGCTCTTCGTGCGCCACTGGGATAGTTGGGCCAATGGCGATCGCTCGCAATTGTTTGTCGTGCCGCTCAGCAAGCAGAGCGGCGAATCGATCCCGCTCGCCCCGCAGTTGATCGGCGATACGCCCTCCAAGCCCTTTGGCGGTGGCGAGGAACTGGCCTGGTCGCCCGATGGCAAGACGGTCTATTTCACCCTGCGCGAAGCCGGGCGGATCGAGCCGCTTTCGACCAACCTCGATATCTTCTCGGTGCCCGCAGACGGTTCTGCCGCGCCGGTGAACCTGACCGATGACAATGACGGGATGGACAACCTCCCGACGGTTTCGCCCGATGGCAAATGGCTCGCTTATTTCTCGATGGCGCGGCCGACCTATGAAGCGGACCGCCAGGTGCTGATGCTCCGCGACCTGACGACGGGCACGACCAAGGCGCTGACGCAGGCATGGGATCGATCGGTCGCCAGCATCGCGTGGAGCCCGGACGGCAAGAAAATCTACGTCACCGCGCAGGACACGCAGGAAGAGCCGATCTTCACCGTCGATCCCAAGAGCGGCGCCGTCACGCGGCTGACCCAGCAGGGCGTGGTGAGCGCCGTGGTGCCGACCAAGGACGGCGCAGTGTTTGCGATGAACAGCCTGATCGGGCCGGATGATTTCTATCAGCTAAAGGGCAAGGCGCAGACCCGGCTGACCAGCGTGAACGCCGCCAAGATGGCAGGGATCGATCTGCCGACGGTTACGCGGTTCAGCTTCACCGGCGCGAACAACGATACCGTCTGGGGCTATGCGGTGAAGCCTGCCAGTCTGAAGGATGGCGAGAAGGCCCCCGTCGCCTTTGTCGTCCATGGCGGGCCGCAGGGATCGAGCAACAATAGCTGGTCGTACCGCTGGAATCCGGCGGTGTTTGCGGGCGCTGGCTATGCGGTGGTCTCGGTCGATTTCCACGGATCGACGGGCTACGGCCAGAAATTCACCGACGCGATCCAGAACAATTGGGGCGGCTGGCCGCTCGAGGATCTGCAAAAGGGCCTCGCCGCGGCCGAGCAGAAATTCACCTGGCTCGACGGCAACAATGCCTGCGCGCTCGGCGCATCCTATGGCGGCTTCATGATGAACTGGATCGAAGGCAATTGGCCCGACAAGTTCAAGTGCATCGTCCAGCATGACGGCGTCTTCGATGCCCGCGCCATGGCCTATGAGACCGAAGAGCTTTGGTTCGACGAATGGGAGCATGGCAAGAAAGCCTATTATGAAGACCCCGCCGCGTTCGAGAAATGGAACCCGGTGAACCATGTCGCCAAGTGGAAGACGCCAATGCTGGTGATCCATGGCGAGAAGGATTTCCGCATCCCCTATACGCAGGGACTTGCCGCCTTTACCGCGCTCCAGCGCCGCGAGATTCCGTCCAAGCTGCTGATCTTCCCGGATGAGAACCATTGGGTGCTCAAGCCGAAGAACTCGATGCAATGGTATGGCACGGTGCTGCCGTGGCTGGATCAGTGGACGGGGAAGGGCGAGTAATCAGCCGAACCAATTAGCTCCGTCACCCTGAACTTGTTTCAGGGTCCAACTCTCCAAAGGCGATGCCGCCGCTTGTTGCGCGTTGGATGCTGAAACAAGTTCAGCATGACGGAATGGGTTGGGGGGTTTGGATTCGCCTGCGTTCGCGCTAAGCGGCGCCACATGTCCGAACTCCCAAAAACCTTCGACCCCGCCGAAATCGAATCCCGCTGGTACGCCCATTGGGAAGACAAGGGCCTGTTCGCGCCCGAACGCCCCGGTGCGGAGCCGTGGACGCTGGTAAACCCGCCGCCCAACGTGACGGGGTCGCTCCATATCGGCCATGCGCTGGATAACACGTTGCAGGACATCCTCGTCCGCCACGCCCGGTTGAAGGGCAAGGATGCGCGCTGGGTGGTCGGCACCGATCATGCGGGCATCGCCACGCAGATGGTGGTCGAGCGCCAGCTCAACGCACAGCAGCAGAAGCGCACCGATTTCACCCGCGAGGAATTCGTCGCGAAGGTGTGGGAGTGGAAGGAAGAGAGCGGGGGCGAGATCACCCAACAGCTCCGCCGCCTCGGCTGCTCGATGGATTGGGCCAATGAGCGCTTCACCATGGACGAGGGCTTTTCAAAGGCCGTGCTCAAGGTGTTCGTCGAACTGCACAGGCAAGGACTGATTTACCGCGACAAGCGACTGGTGAACTGGGACCCGGGTTTCGGCACCGCGATCAGCGATCTGGAAGTCGAGACGACCGATACCAAGGGCAGCTTCTGGCGGCTGCGCTATCCGCTGGCCGATGGCACCGGGCATATCGAAGTCGCGACGACGCGGCCCGAGACGATGCTGGCCGATATGTTGGTTGCGGTACATCCGAGCGACGAGCGCTACACGGCGCTCGTGGGCAAAATGGTCAAGCTGCCGATCACCGGCCGCTTGATCCCGATCATCACCGACGAACATGCCGATCCCGAGCTGGGCTCGGGCGCGGTGAAGGTCACGCCGGGACATGACTTCAACGATTTCGAAGTGGGCAAGCGCGCGGGGCTGAAGGCCAGCGAGATGCTCAACATGCTCGATGCGAAGGCGAATATTACCCAGACCGCCGATGGGCTGATCCCCGACGATCTGCTGGGCATGGAGCGGTTCGCGGCACGCAAGGCGGTGGTCGAGCGGCTCAAGGCCGAGGGTTTCCTGATCCCGCATGTCGACAAGGATGGCGAGGAGCATGACGCCGAGCCGCGCACGATCGCGACACCCTTTGGCGATCGTTCGGGCGTGGTGATCGAGCCGTGGCTGACCGATCAATGGTATGTCGATGCCGAGACGCTGGCCAAGCCGGCGATCGAAGCGGTGCGTTCGGGCGCGACCAAGATCGTGCCGAAGTCGTGGGAGAAGACGTACTTCAACTGGATGGAGAACATCCAGCCGTGGTGCGTCTCGCGGCAGCTTTGGTGGGGGCATCGCATTCCGGCGTGGTTCGCCGAGGATGGCAGCATCTACGTCGCCGAGAGCGAGGCCGAAGCGCAGGCGCAGGCCGGGGCGGGCGTAAAGCTCGAACAGGACAGCGACGTTCTCGACACCTGGTTCTCCTCCGCGCTCTGGCCGTTCGCGACGATGGGCTGGCCCGAGCCGGGCGAGTGGCAGAACCGCTACCCGAACGACGTGCTGATTTCCGGCTTCGACATCCTGTTCTTCTGGGATGCGCGGATGATGATGCAGGGGCTGCACTTCCTTGGCGCAGCGCCGTTCAAGACGCTGTACCTCCACGGTCTGGTGCGTGCCGCCGATGGCGCGAAAATGTCCAAGTCCAAGGGCAATGTCGTCAATCCGCTGGGGCTGATCGATAGCTATGGCGCGGATGCTTTGCGCTTCTTCATGGCGGCGATGGAAAGCCAGGGCCGCGACATCAAGATGGATGAGCGGCGGATCGAGGGCTATCGCAACTTCGCGACCAAGCTGTGGAATGCGGCGCGCTTCTGCCAGTCGAACGGGATCGGGGCGAGCGCGACGCTGGAGCCGCCCGTGGCGAGCCTCGCGGTCAATCGCTGGATCATCGCCGAGACCGTGGCGACCGTGCAGGCGCTCGATCTGGCACTGGCTGATCTGCGCTTCGATGAAGCGGCGAACACGATCTATCAGTTCACCTGGAGCCGCTTCTGCGACTGGTATCTGGAACTGATCAAGCCGGTGATGGTCGGCGAAGAGCGCGGCTCGATCGATCCGGAGAGCAAGGCCGTTGCCGGCTGGGTGCTCGATCAGATCCTGGTGATGCTCCACCCGTTCATGCCCTTCATCACCGAAGAGCTGTGGTCGAAGATGGGCACGCGCGAGCATGAGCTGATCGTCGCGCAGTGGCCGATGGCCGATGCAGGGGCGCTTGATCCCGAAGCGGCGAAGGAAATCGACTGGCTGATCCGGCTGGTGAGCGAAATCCGCGCCGCGCGGACCGAACTGAACGTGCCGCCGGGCGCGCGCCTGCCGTTGCATGTGCGTGACGCTTCGGGCGAGACTGCCGCACGGCTGTCGCGCCAGACTGCGGCACTCGCGCGGCTTGCGCGTGTCGATCAGGCCGAGGGCGAGGCAGGCGAGGGCGGTACGATTCAGATCGTCGTGGACGAAGCGACCTTCGTGATTCCGCTGGGTGATGTAGTCGACATCGAAGCCGAAAAGGCGCGCCTCACCAAGGCAATCGCCGCGGCGGCGAAGGAGCGCGACGCGCTCGCCGGGCGGCTGGGCAACCCGAGCTTCGTCGAGCGCGCAAAGCCCGAAGCGGTGGAGAAGGCCAAGGCCGACCATGCCGAAAAGGCTGCGGAAGCCGAGCGGCTTTCGGCGGCTTTGGTGCGGCTGGGCTGATCGGAGCGCGGACGTCCCGAAGCGGGGCGTCCGTTAACCTTCAATCACAATATTTGTGGCGGTGGCGTCGGTGTAGGGCGGGGGGACATTCCCCTTTCCTGTCGAGTTCGTCCAACATGCGTATCAAGACCCTGTCGATGCTTTCCGCCGCAATGTTTTGCGTCACCGCCATGCCGGCCTCGGCGCAGATCGCGGGCATCGATGCGATGAAGGAATGGAATCTGATCGTGCTGGGCGATCTCCAATCCTCGTCGGAAGTCGAAGGGCGTACCTTTGTTGGCGGCAACCTGACCGGCAATTCGTCCAACTATCAAGCGATCTCGAACACCAACGTCAATCAGAACATCGTGCAATCGGGCCTGGGCACGAGCGATCCGGCTTTCCTGATCGGGCTGAACCAGCAGAAGAGCGTGCTGACCACGAGCATGGGCACGCTTTCGACCGACATGAAGGGTCTGGACGCCAACAGCCAGCTGACGATCAGCGGCAATCGCGGCACGTTCAATGCGCAGCCGGATAATAAGGGCGTGGCGGTGTTCAACATCTCCTCCGCCGATCTCGACAAGATTGGCGAGATCCAGTTCAACCTGAACGGCGCGGACACGGCGATCGTCAATGTCAGCGGCACCAACATCAATCTCAACGACAATTTCCTGGGCGGCACCAACGGCCTGGGCGAGCATGTCATCTGGAATTTCGCCGACGCGACCAGCCTGAAATCGACCACGGCATGGGGCGGATCGGTGCTGGCGCCGAATGCGGCCGCGAACACCGGCAATTATATCGAAGGATCGGCGGTTTTCGGCAGCCTGGTGCAGAATGGCGAATTCCACCTGGGCACCTATACCGGCGGCTACACCCCGCCGGTCACGCCTCCGGGCGGCGGTGGCGGCCCGTCGCCGATCCCGGGTGAGACGCTTGGCCTGTTCGCTCTGGGCGCGGCGGGGCTGATCGGGCTGCGCTGGCGGCGCAAGCGCAAGGAAGCGGCCGCGGCCTGATCGCGGATTTCGGCAGGTCTAATCGATCAGCGCGTAGACGATCATGACTCGCGCGCTGGTTTCGACCGGCTTGGGGGCGATGTCGATGTTCACCGGGGCCGCCATTACCATCGGCATGTAGGCGGGCGGCTCGGCGAGGACGATCGAGGACATCGCATATTCGCGTTCGGGCATGCCCAAAATCGAGACGATACGGCCGAGTTTCGATCCCGAACCGGCGGCGAGCGCCTGCGCCTGAATCCGGGCGTCGGTGATCGCGGCGGCCAGCGCGGCGCGCGATGCGGCTTCGGGATCGCGCAAGGCAAAGCCTTCCAGAGATGCCGATGACGCGCCGAGGCGCTGCGCCAGCCCGACAGCCGTCCCCGCCTCCTTGACGGCTGACATCTCGGCGGTCGCCTCGATCGCGGCGATATAACCGGCCACGCGGCAGGGCCCCTTGTCCGTATCGTCGCTCATCGCAGCATCCAGATTGATCGATAGAGCGCGCATGCTTGCGCCCGGCGTTCCAGCGCAATCGCCCCGGCGCACCTCATTGGTCGCCACCGATCCGGTATGGATACGAAGGCTGGCATCGAGGCTGGCAAGGCCGCCGATCACGGCGCGCTGGCGCTTTGCCAGATCGGTGCTCGCCGCATCGGGCGTGGCGCCTTCGCCGCGTATCGTGAAGGCGATCGTCGCCATATCGGGTGCAGACTCGATCTTCGCCGATCCGCTGACGGTGATTCCCTGCGACACCATGTCACGCGATTGGGCGAAAGCGGGGATGGGGGCAGCAACAAGCAGGACGAGCAATAGAGCTGAGCGCATGGGACATCTCCGGTATGATATAATGTTACATTCACGATGTTGGCTGAGCAAGTCAAGGGGCTAGGGCTTGCAAGGCGAAGAGCGTCGGCGCATCAGCCGCGGATGAGCCAATATCCTGCCCTTCGCCTCCGCCGCACCCGTGCTTCGGCATGGAGCCGGCGGATGCATGCCGAGAATGTGCTGACGCCCGCCGATCTGATCTGGCCGCTCTTCGTAAGCGCGGGGGATGCGGAGGAGCCGATCGCGTCGCTGCCGGGCGTATCGCGCTGGTCGGTCGCGGACATTGCCAAGCGGGCGAAGGAAGCCGCGGCTTTGGGCATTCCGTGCGTGGCGCTGTTTCCGAACACGCCCGCAAACCTGCGTACCGAGGATGGCCGCGAGGCATTCAATCCGGACAATCTGATGTGCCGTGCGATCCGGGCGATCAAGGATGCGGTGCCCGATCTGGGCGTGCTCACCGATGTCGCGCTCGATCCCTATACCGCGCACGGCCATGACGGGTTGGTCGATGGCGCTGGCTACGTCCTCAACGACGCCACGGCAGAGGTTTTGGCCCATCAGGCGCTGGTGCAGGCCGAAGCGGGCGCGGACATCGTGGCCCCCAGCGACATGATGGACGGCCGCATCGGGCTGATCCGTGAGGCGCTGGAGAGCGGCGGGCACGTCAACGTTCAGATCATGGCCTATGCCGCGAAATACGCCTCGGCTTTCTATGGCCCGTTCCGCGACGCGGTCGGCTCGCGCGGGCTGCTGAAGGGCGACAAGAAGACCTATCAGATGGACCCGGCCAATGCCGAGGAAGCGCTGCGCGAAGTTGCGCTCGATCTGGCCGAGGGCGCGGATAGCGTGATGGTCAAGCCGGGCCTGCCGTATCTCGACATCATCGTTCGCGTGAAAAGCGAGTTTCAGGTGCCGGTGTTCGCGTATCAGGTGAGTGGCGAATATGCGATGATCGAGGCTGCGGCGGCTGCCGGAGCAGGGGATCGCGAGGCGCTGGTGCTGGAGACGCTGATGGCGTTCAAGCGCGCGGGCTGCTCGGGCGTGCTGAGCTATCATGCGCCGTTGGCGGCGAAGCTGCTGGGCGCATGATCCGGAGCGCTTATGATCAGGACTGAGCGGCTATTGCTGACGCGGCCCGAGGCGCGACATCGCGATGCGCTGGTCCGCATGCTCAGCGATCCGCACGTGATGGCGCAACTGGTCAACAACCCGACTGTGGAGAGTGCCGAAGCCAGCCTTGCCCGGCATGATGGCTATGCCACCATAGGTCTGGGCTTTTGGGCCGTGGAGCAGGATGGCGCGCTTGCCGGGCTGTGCGGGCTGAAACCGGGCGCGGACAATCTGCCGATCGCGGGCGAACTGGAGATCGGCTGGATCTTCGACAAGCCCTATTGGGGCAAGGGGCTGGCGGGTGAAGCGGCGCGGGCGTCGCTCGACTGGGCCTGGGCCAATCGCCAGGAACCGCGCGTGGTGGCGATCACCGGGGCTACGCATGTGGGGAGCCGCCGCCTGATGGAGCGGCTCGGCATGCGATATCTGCCCGAGATGGATTTCGAGCACCCGCTTTACGCTGACGATGATCCGATGCGGCAAACGGTGGTCTACGCGATCGATCGCCCGTGATCGAAACGGAGCGCCTATTGCTCCGTCCCTGGCGCGAGGGCGACAAGCCGGGGTTTCACGCGCTCATCAATACGCCCGCGATGATGGAGCATTTCGGTGGTCCGGTGCCCCAAGCCAAGCACGATTTGATCCTCGACCGCCAGATCGAGCAGCAGGCGCGCCATGGCCATTGCATGTGGGCAGTCGAGATGCTGGGCGAGCTTGCAGGCGTGTGCGGCCTGAGGATCGGTGGACATCCCGATACGCCGGTGCCCGATGAGCTGGAGATCGGCTGGCGGATCGGCGAGAAATTTTGGGGGCAGGGCATTGCCCGCGAGGCCGCCGAGGCAAGCATTGCATGGGGCTGGGCGAACACCGATCGCCCGCGCATCGCCGCGTGGACGGTGATCGCCAACACGCGCAGCTGGGGCCTGATGGAGCGGCTGGGCATGCGCCGCCGCATGGATCTGGATTTCGCGCATCCTGATTATGCGCCGTCCGATCCCTTTGGCGCGATGGTCGTCTGGGCGATAGACCGGCCATGACCGTCACCGAACGGCGCAAGCTGCACTTTGCCTATCGTATCGCCAGAACTTGACGTTAATCGCCGGGCAAGTCAGCGCAGCTAAGCCGGTTTCTCAGGGGAGAATTTGACGCATGACTGACGCACCGGAAGCCGAGCGCAACAATAACCGGCTTCACTGGCTGTTCGTCGTCGCGATCCTGACCGGTTCGTTCCTGCTGTTCCTTGTCCAGCCGATGGTCGCGCGCATGGCGCTGCCCAAGCTTGGCGGCGCGCCGGCGGTGTGGAACTCGGCGATGCTGGTCTATCAGGCGCTGCTGCTGGGCGGATATGCCTATGCGCACTGGCTGGGCCGCGTGCCGCCGCGGATGCAGGCGATGATCCATCTGGGCGTGCTTGCGGTCGCGGCGCTCTGGCTACCCATCGGGATGATCGCGATGGAGCTCCCCGCCGATGCGGAACCTGCAATCTGGGTGCCGTGGCTGTTCGGCGCTTCCATCGGGCCGTTGTTTTTCGCGATCTCGGCTCAGGCGCCGTTGCTCCAGCGCTGGTATAGCGTGGCGAGCGGTGGACGCGATCCCTATGCGCTCTATGCCGCATCGAATATCGGCAGCTTTGGCGGGCTGATCGCATACCCGCTGCTGGTCGAGCCCGGCATGGCGCTCAAGGGCCAGAGCTGGCTGTGGACCGCGGGCTATATCCTCGTCTTCCTGCTGGTCGCCGGATGCGCGACGATGCTGCCGCGCAATGCCAAGGGCACGCCGCATGTGCCGCATGACAGCGCGCCGCCGTCGCGGATGCGGGTTGTCCATTGGGTCGCTTTGGCGTTCGTCCCCTCGGGGCTGATGCTGGCGACCACCACGTTCCTCACCACCGATATCGTTGCGGTGCCGATGCTGTGGGTGCTGCCGCTCGGACTGTATCTGCTGAGCTTCTCGATAGCGTTTCAGGACAATCGCACGATCCCCGATCTGCTGGCGAAGTTCGCGCCGGTGACGATCCTGATGTTTGGCGCGACGATGATCGCGGGGCGCCAGAATCTGCCCTATATGAATGCGCTGATCGGGCTGTTGCTGCTGTTCATGGTCGCGGTCGCCTGTCATGCCCGGATGTATCAGTTGCGGCCTGCGCCCGATCGGCTGACCGGCTTTTACCTCGCAATGTCAGTGGGTGGCGCGCTGGGCGGTGTGTTCTCCGGCCTGCTCGCGCCGCTCATCTTCGACTGGATCTATGAATATCCGCTGCTGATCCTCGCGGCGGGCGCATTGGTGCCGCAGACCTTCCTGTTTCCCGCGCTCAGGCGGCTATGGGCGGGCACGGGCCAGCAGTGGCGGATCAAGTTCCTCGCGGCGACTTTGCTGGTTGTGGTGATCGTCTGGATCGGCGTGACCAACCCGGGCAACATGCTGGGCGAGATGCATGAGCAGATCGCTTTTCTGGGCGTGGCAGCCATAGGCCTGGTCGCAGTGGGCAAGCGCGCGCCCTATCTGGTGGCGCTGGCGGGCGCATTGTTCCTGTTCGGCGGCTATCGCTCGATCCAGATGTCGCTCGCCGATGCGCGCACCCGCAGCTATTTCGGCGTCTACACCGTCACCGATTATGCGCATGAGCGCACGCTGGCGCATGGCACGACGCTGCACGGCATCCAGCTAAAGGGCGATAAATCGCGCCAGCCGACCACCTATTATGTAGCCGGGTCGGGCGTGGGGCAGGCGATGCTCGCTTTGCCTGAATTATACGGTCCCGCTGCGCGTGTCGGCGCGGTCGGCCTCGGGACGGGTACGCTCGCTTGCTATGCCCAGCCGGGGCAGTCGTGGCGATTCTACGAGATCGATCCGGAAGTCGTCTCGCTGGCGCGTGATTCGGGCGCATTCACCTTCCTGCCGCAATGCCTGCCGGACGTGCCGATCATCATCGGCGATGCGCGGCTGCGGCTTGCCGAGGAAGCGCCCGCCAGCCTCGATATGCTCGTGCTCGATGCGTTCTCGTCAGACGCGGTGCCGATGCACCTGCTGACGCGCGAAGCCTTTGCAACCTATGCCCGCGTGCTCAGCCCCAACGGGCTGCTGCTCGTCCATATCTCGAATCGCTTCATGGCACTGGCGCCGATCGTCTCTGCGGTGGCCAAGGATGGCGGCTGGCAGGCGGCGCGGCTCTCCTATGAGCCTGGCCAGGATCTCGCCGCCACGCCCATGCCGGGCGGCAAGACTGCGGCGAAGCAAAACGAAATGGATGCCGGCAGCGCATCCGAATGGATCGCGCTCACTCGCGATTCGCGCACGCTGGACCGGCTGATCGCGCGCGGTGGCCAATGGCACGCGCTCAAGCGCTATCCGGGCTTCACGCCCTGGACCGACGATTATGCTTCGGTGCTGCCGGTCATGCGGGCGCTGCACCCCTCGCTACAGGACGATTAAGGCCAGTTCCGGGGGCAATCGCCTTGCTCCCTGGGGTGCCGCTCCCAGGCCAGAAAAACAAAACCCCGCCGAGGCAAATGCCTCGGCGGGGTTTTGTTTTCCAATGGTGCGCCCGGAACGATTCGAACGTCCGGCCCTCAGATTCGTAGTCTGATGCTCTATCCAGCTGAGCTACGGGCGCACATTGGAGGGGCGTCATTAGAAGCGCTTTTTGAATTGTGCAACCCCGTTGCGCCACCTTTTACATGGGCATAGACGGATGGGCATGCGCAGCCTCATCCTGATTGCCGCCGTAGCCCTTAGCGGCTGCACCCAGAGCGCCACGCGCTACCCCTCATTACTGCCCCGTCCGGCCGAATCGCAGAGCCTGGACGAGCCGGTGCGCCCCGCGCCCGTGATCACTCCCGACGCTGGCCTGGATGCGCTGATCACCGAGCGAATCGGCAAGCTCGATTCGATCGAAGCCGATTTTGCGAAAGGCGCGCAGGATGCCGAAGCGCGGATCGCCGTGGCGCGCGGCCTCCCCGAAGGGTCGGAACGGTGGCTTGATGCACAAGCGGCGCTATCGAATCTCGATACGCTGCGCGCGCCGCTGCTGACGATTCTCTCGGACCTTGAGGGATTCGCGATCGAACGCGGCACAGCGGGGCAGCCGCCTTATCCCCGGCTTGAGGAAGCGGTTACCCGCGCCGCAGCGATGTCGAAGGCGCAGGAGGACCGCTCAGGCGCGCTTGAGGCGGCGCTGGCTGGCGCCTGACCTCACGAACCTAGCTGCGGCCCGTAATCGGCGTCTAGCGCTTCAGCGAGCCGATAAGCGCCTTCATATTCTCGATATAGGTGCCCGTCGAAATCCCGGTCACCGGATGATCGGTGTTGTAGGGCGAGGTGTCGGTCGCATCGCCCACGCGGGTCTCGCCGAAGTCTCCGGGGGCGGGGGTCGCTGCGCCATCACCTGCATAGGGATTGCTCGTCGCGCGTAGCTGGGTAGGCCACCAGCCCTGTGCGTTGAGCGACTTTACCAGCGTATCCGGATCGCGCTTGCCCTCGGCGGTGTTGAGATCCGAGGTCTCGGTCTCGTCGACCAGCCAGTAACGGGGCAGGGGCTTGGCCATTCCGGAGTGGAGCGGCGAATCCTCGGCGATCTCGGCAGGGTTCGAGGCTTTGAGCGTCTCATATTCGCGACGCAGCGCGGGCACGTTGATCGCGCGCCAGGCGCTGTAATGCGTGATCGTATGCTCCGGCGAGTAATCGGCATAATATTCGCCGTTGACGACGTTCGAGCCGCGGCGATGGACGTAGAGCGGCTTGTTCGTGCCCAACTCGATGAACGTGGGGTAAGCGCGGCCGCCCTTCACCTGATCGTCGGGCAGCTTGACGCTCTCCAGCCAATCCAACGCTTCGGGAATGCGCGCGAGGAACTTGGTTTCGCCGGTCAGGCGATAGAAGCTCATCAACTGGCGGACATTGGCGGCCGTGGTGTGCGTGGCGAGCGCCGTCGGCTCATAGGTGCGCGCGCCAATGGGTTTCAGATCGAGGCTGTGCTGCAGCCCCCACCCGGCCTGAGGCGGGCCCTGTTGCGTCACCAGATAGACGTTCATCGCCCGCGTGATCGCGTCCATCACCTGCGCGTCGCCGCCGAGCGTTTGATAGACCATGATCAGGAAGCGGATATTCTCCCCCGCGACATCGTCGTTGAAGGTGATGAAGCTGGTGTAATCGGGCTTGCCGTGATGGCTGAAGTCGTTCTTGAGCGGGTAACGCTGCGGCCAGCCACCGATCGGATATTGGCTCTCCAGCACGAAGCCGAGCGCCTTTTTCAGCGCAGGCAGATATTTGGGATCATGCTTCTCGACATATAGGCGCAGCAGAAACTGCATCGCTTCCGAAGTGCCGGCATCGTCGAACGTGGCGTTGCCCCAGAAATGCTGGAATTCCTCCAGCCGCCAGGCGTTCTTGCCGATCGTCTCATACCAGCGCCTGGTCGATCCCTCGCCGCCGAAATCGCCGAAATAATGCCAGCCGCCATTATCCTGCTGGATGGCGATCAGCGCGTTGGCGGCTTTCTCCGCGGCTTCGTAATAATATGCGTCGCCGGTCGCGTGATAGGCGTCGAGGAACAGATGGCCCATCGTGCCGGTGCCCGGCGGCTGGACCCAGATCATCGACGGGAACGCCTCCATCTCGCCCCAGCGGCGCGACATATCGGGGAGGTATGCCCATACATAGCCGCCATTATAGGCCGCCTTTTCGACCATGAACCGCGTGGCGCGCTTCATCGTCTCTTCGATGCGCTTTTCGGATTGGGCCGAAGCGGGAAGGGCGGCGAAAGCCAGCGCAAGCGCCAGCCAGCACAATGCTCGCGACAAAATGACCCGCATGGCTGCCTCTCCTCGACTATTATTGAGTCGAGCTTAGCGCAGCGGCGATGACACCGGTAGCAGTAATTACGCGGTGGGTGGGTTCGCCGGGAGGATCACGGTGACGCGCAGGCCGCCGATCGGCGAACGGCTGGCTTCGATGCGGCCATGATGCGCTTCAACGATCGCGCGCGCGGTGGCGAGACCCAGCCCCGATGCAGCCGCCGAATCCTCCGGACGATCCGAACTGCGGTAAAACGGCTCGAACAGGCGCTGGGCGAGCATCACGTCGATGCCCGGCGCATTGTCATCGATGATCAGCCGCCACGCATCGCGCGAGCTTTCGAGCCCAAGTACGATACGGCCATTCTGCGGAGTGTAGCGCAGCGAATTATCGATCAGCGCGCCGAACAATTGCTCGATTCGCTCGCCGTCCCACTTCACCAGGATGGTATATTCGGGAAGCGTGCTGGTCTCGAGGCGAACCGTCTTGCTATCGGCGCGATTCTTGTGGGTCCAGATCGCATTGTGGATCAGCGCGCGCGGATCGACCTGCGAGAAGGTGACCGGCAAGCGGCCAAGATCGGCGAGCGCGATCGCGTTGAGATCGCCGGCCATGTGGATCAGCCGGTGGGTGTCTTCCTCGATCCCGGCGAGAAGCTCCGACTTGAGCGGAGGCTCGACTTTGCAAAGCTCGATGAAATGCTCGCCCATATTCTCGGCCGGGCGCTTGAGCTCGTCGGAGATCGAGACGAGCCAGGTGCGCCGCGCAGTTTCAAGCCGGCTGAACTGATTGGCGATGCGGCGCAGATTGCGCATCGTCGCTTGAGTCTCCGGCGGGCCGAATTCCTCGAAATCGATCTCGTGATCGCCATGCACGACCTCGCGGCTGAGCCGATAAAGCTCGAGCTGCGGCTTGGTCCAGCGGCGGGCGAAGACATAAGCGGCGATGAGCAGCGCGGCGAACATCGCCAGCACGATTGCGCCGATGCCGATATATTGGGTGGCGAGGTAGCGGCGATCATCATCGGTCAGTTTCGAGGGGCTGACCAGCCGGGCGACGGCGATCGTTCGGCCATCGACCTGTACCGGATGCTCGATCACGGGCGCACCGCTGGGGCCGGCGATCAATTGCCCTGCCGGATTCACCAGCGCGACGCGGCCGCCAAGGCGGCTGGGATCGAGTTCGTTGACCATCTGATCGAGCGGACGGCCTGCGCGGGCCGCCTGTCCAGCGGCGAGCGCAAAGCCCTCCAGCCGATCACGGTCGCGCGCTTCCACTTGAAACGCGCTGGTCTGATGCAGGAACAGCACCAATGCGCCGCCCGGCACCACCGAGATCAGCAGTGCCTGCGCGGCGAGGGTAGTGAAAATTCCGGGAAACAGGCGCAAAATTACTCTCCCACGCCCATCGGGCCGGCTTTCACCGGGGTAGCGTCCCCCGGCATGCCGCACAATCGCCGATCACTCGACGACATCGAACGAATCCAGAATTCTGGCGCCCGCCATTAACACGGCAATCGGGCAGATCACGAAGAACACCCAGCCGAGCGCGCCGGGGTACATCTTCATATAATACACGCCCCTCTCGGTAGCGCCCGTGGCGAGGCCATAGATGATGAGGTACGCCTCAAACTTGCTCTTGATCGTGAAGAGGCGGGCCAAGCGGGAAAACATACGGAAATATACGCAAGCACCGGGCCAATCCCGGATTTGCGCGGTTTCGGGTTAAGAGACTTGGTTACCTGTAAGTTAATTCGACAATTTCGAGGGTTTCGAGAAGCTTTTGGCGGGCTTTCTCGATCTGCACGATCAGCACGGGATCGCCGATCTGGCCCTGTGCGATCTGCTCGGGCCAATGGGCTTCAATCACTGCGGCGAGTGCGTCGAGCCTGGCGTTATCGACAAGGAAGCGCGGATCTATCGTCGCCGGATCGGCAACCACCCGCAGCCGCAAGCAAGCGGGGCCGCCGCCATTGGCCATCGACTGGCGCACATCCACGACTTCGAGCCGGCGGATCGGGCCGTTCCCGGCGACATGCTGTTGCAGCCAGTTCCACACGCTGGGCGTGTCGCGCGCTTCGGCGGGAAGGATCAGCGCCATCTCGCCCGACGGCAGCGTGACGAGCTGTGCGTTGAACAGATAAGAGCGGATCGCATCCTCAAGGCTGACGAGCGCCGCCGGGACTTCGAGGATCTCGACTTCGGGCAGCGCTGCGCGGAGATCGGCGAAGAAGACGTGCTTCTCGGCAAATGCCTGTTCATGCGCGAACAGAACCCGGCCATTGGCGACGGCGACCACATCATTGTGAAACGCACCGGCGGCAATTGCTTCGTCGGACTGGCGGACGAACAATGCCTGCTGAACGCCATGGGCGCGGGCAATCGCCGCGCTGGCTTCGCGATGCTGGCGGGCGGGGAAGGGGCCGCCGCTTTCGCCGTAAACGAAGACTTCGACGCCGGGCGCGTCGTGCGCGGTGGTGAGGCGCATATGGTTGGCCGCGCCTTCGTCGCCGAACGGGGCGGGGACGGGGCCATGCACCGCGAAAGCCGGGTCGGCGAAGGCGAGCTTCAGTTGCGCCAGCGTTTCGGGCCATTCGTGACTGCGATGCGGCATCGTCACCAGATTGGCGACGGTAAGGTGGCAGCGACCGTCTGTCGTGTCCGTAGAAGGCGATACCGTGGCGGCATTGGCGGCCCACATTGGCGAGGCCGACAGCGCCTGTGCCTGAAGATGCGGCGCGGCATCGGCGTATGTCGTGGCGAGGTTCTCCAGCCAGCGATGATCGGGCCGGGCATGCGGCAACAATATGCCCTGGGTCAGCCCCAGCGCGATATTGGCGCGCATCTTGGCGATCCCCTCCAGCGCGGCTGCGCGGGGCTGGGAGGCGAGGCCGCGATTCCTGGTCGCCGCGAGGTTGCCGTGGCTCAGGCCTGCATAATTATGGCTGGGGCCGATAATGCCGTCAAAGTTGATTTCGGTTTGCATAGGTTCGCTTGAATCGGGGGAGCGCGGACGCTAACGGAAAGCCGAGGCCACGTCCTCCCCCTTGATGGGTATCAAGTCCGGGACGGCCCGGCCCTTTTGCAAAGGAGGGCTCATCATGGCCTGGATTCTGTTGTTTATCGCTGGACTGCTCGAGATCGTTTGGGCGTATTTCATGAAGCAATCGGATGGCTTTTCGAAGCTATGGCCGACGGTGGCGACGTTCGCCTTCATGTTCGGCAGCTTTGGGCTGCTCTCGATCTCAATGAAGACGTTGCCGCTGGGCACCGCTTATATGATCTGGACCGGGATCGGCGCGGTGGGCGCTTTCGTCGTAGGCGTGTTCGTCCTTGGCGAGGCGGCGGGCGCCGTGCGCATCTTCGCTGCCGCGATGATCGTGGGCGGGCTTGCGCTGATGAAGGTGGCTACGCCCTAAAGCCGCGCTACGTGGAGCACTTCGTCGCCCTGGCTGACGCCGAGCAATTTGGCGCAGTCAGGGTCGAGCGCGACGCCGCCTTCGGTGGTCGCCACGCGGCCATAGGCTGCGCGGAAATCTCCCAGACGGCCGGCGGACGCCAGGACCGGTTCGCCATGCGCTTCGATCGCCACGATCTTCGACAGCATCGAATCGCGGATTGCCTTCACCTGATCGGTGCGCGCGGTCATTGTCGGGCCGCCGTCGAAAATGTCGACATAGCGCTCGAACGAGAAGCCTTCATTCTCGAGCATACGCATCGCGGCGCGGCCCGAGGGGTGGGGCATGCCGATCACCGAACGGGCGCTGTCCTGCAGCATCGCGGTGTAGATCGGGTGCTTGGGCATCATGTCGGCGATGAATTGGGTGCCGTGGATGGCATTGAAGCTGTCCGCCTCCTGGAAGCTCATCCCGAAGAAGCGACCCGCAACGCCGTCCCAGAATGGCGATCCCCCTGCCTGATCGATCACGCCGCGTAGCTCGGCGAGGATGCGATCGGCGAAGCGGGCGCGGTGCTGCTTGATGAAGAGATAGCGGCTGCGCGCGAGCAGCATGCCAAGGCCGCCCGCGCGCTCGCCGGGATGGAGAAACAGCCCGCCGACTTCGGAGCAGCCGACCAGATCGTTGGTGAGGTTGAGCAATTCGGACTGGAAGGTGCGATCGAGTTCCTGACTGTGCTTGGAATCGATGCCGATGCGATAGCTGTAAAATGGCCATTTCTGACCCACCGCCGTGAAGATCTGGCAGGTGCCGCGCACTTCGCCGGTCTCGGTATTTTCCAGCACCAGCAGGAATACTTCGTCCACCGGGGTATCGTCGGCGCGATCGAACGCTTGCTGGCTGCGCTCCAGCTTGGCGCGGAGCACGCCCTTTTCCGGCTGGAGGTTGGTGAAACCGCCGCCGGTGAGCTTGGCCATTTCATACAGCGCCTGAAGATCGCCCTCGCGGGCCGCACGGATAACGAAGCTCATGCTTGGCCCTTTTCGGCGAGACGCAGGATGGTGACGGCGGAGAGCGCGGCGCGCTCGGGCAGGCTTTCGGGGATCAGGAATTCCTCGATACTGTGAATGAGACCAC
This sequence comes from Sphingomonadales bacterium, assembly GCA_004173185.1. Classification (GTDB taxonomy): domain Bacteria; phylum Pseudomonadota; class Alphaproteobacteria; order Sphingomonadales; family Sphingomonadaceae; genus Sphingomonas. The sequence goes on from SEFZ01000053.1 coordinate 32,225, forward strand.
CGCGCACGCCCATCGTATCGACGACGGGCACGCCACAAGCAGCGATATTATTGCCGTCGCAGACCCCGCCGGTGGCTTTCCACGAAACCGGAATGCCGAGATCGGCGCCGGCTTGCTTGACCAGTTCGAACAAGCGTTCTGCGCCGGGATCGAGCGGCTTGGGCGGGCGATTGAAGCTTCCATGCCTCTCGATGCGCACGTCATGTTTCACCGTTACCACGGCGATCGCTTGATCGATGGCGATCTGGGCGCGGGTGATCGCGGCGGCGTCACGCGGGCGGAAATTGACGCGCAGGATGGCGAGATCGGGGACGACATTGTTCGGCCCGCCACCGTCGATCCGCGCGGGGTTCACCGCCAGCATCGGTTCGCGGGCTTGCGACAGGCGCAGCGCCAGATCGGCGGCGGCGACGAGCGCGTTGCGCCCATCCTCGGGATTGCGGCCTGCATGCGCGGATTTGCCGTGGACGATCAGCGAGAAATTGCCAGTGCCGCCGCGAGCGCCCGCCAGCGTGCCATCGGGCAGAGCAGGCTCATAGGTCAGCGCCGCCACCTTGCCCCGTGCCGCTCCGGCGATCAGCGAACCGGAGGAGAGGCTGCCGGTTTCCTCGTCGGAGTTGATCAGCACCTCATAGCCGAGCTGCGATGCCATCGGGCTGGCCTCGACCGCTTCCAACGCCGCGAGCATCAGCGCGAGGCCGCCTTTCATATCGGCAGAGCCGGGGGCGTTAAGGTGGCCGTTTTCGAGCCAGCGGCCGGTCTGGAAAGGGTGATCGGCTGGGAAGACCGTGTCCATATGTCCGGTGAGCAATAGCTGCACTGGCGCATCGGGGCGCACCGCGAGATGGAGATGACGGCCATGCGCAGTTTCCTGCACGCGGCCATCGGTCAGCACCGTCTCGACCGGATCGGGCTCTACCAAAGCCAGATGCCCCGGCAGCACCGAAAAGGCGTCCGCCAGCAGATCGGCCATCGTCGAAAGACCCGCAAGGTTGCGCGTGCCGCTGTTCACAGCCGCCCATGCCTCGGTCCGCGCAAGCATTGGCGATGCCTGTGCAAAGGCGACCGCAGCGCGCTCGATTGTCGAAAGCTCGTTCATTTGCAGGGAGTAGCGCGGAAAAGGAAAGCCGTCATCCCAACGAACGCCGGGAGCGTCATGCCTATAGGGAATAAGTAGCTGAGACTCCGGCTTTCGTCAGGGTTCGGCTAAAAATCCAGAACCAGCGCCGCGCGGCTGGTCGTGTCGGTGCTCTTGCGGCCCGCGGGCGGCATGCTTTCATATTGCAGCGTGTAGCTAAACTGCGCCGACAGCGGCCCGATCAGCCGCGCGAGCAACGCCGATTTGCTCGAAACCGTTGAGTTGGCGTCCTGCAGATAGGCCGATGCATTTTGCCGCACGGTGATCCCACGACTCACCTTCCAGTCGAAATCGACCGATCCGCGCGCCGCGACATTGCTTTCGGTTTCATCGGTGATCAGGCGGCTGGAACGAAATGCCGGCCCAAGCTCCAGATCAAGCTTCATGCCCGGTCGCCGGATCACACTATATCCGGCACCCGCCGAAACCGAAAAGCGCTCGGTGAAGCCGGAGAAGCGATCGCTCTCGAACTGGCCCGCGCCATACATATACGCGCGGTCCCCAAGCTTCCAGTTGGGCTCATACGCCGCGAGATAGCGCTCGCGGGTAACTTGCCCCAGGCTCTCCTGATAATCCGCCTGGAGGCGGAGCTTGTGCCGCCAATCGAGCCCTTCGCGCTTGAGCTCGATCGAAGCAGAAAGCCCGACATTCTCGGTATTGCCCGAGGATACATAACCGCCCAGCTCGGCGCGGGCTTTCATCAGGGCGAAGAAATCGGCTTCGCGGAGTTTGCGCTGCGCAGTCTCGCGGCGATCCTGATTCCATTTCGAGGCAAGCTTCGTCACCAGCTCGGCGCTCTCGGGCGATGCGGTCTTGGCGTATTTCACGATGACGGCGACATCGCCCTCGCTGCCCGATTGCATGGCGGCATCGAGCATCGCCTTGATCGGCGGCGGGACGCTATCGGGATCGGCATGCGCCCAAAGCGGGGCAGGGACCACGAGCAGCGGCAAGGCAAGGAGCAAGGCACGCATAGGTGCCTCATTAGTCAGAGAAGTGGGGCGCGAAAAGGGCGGGATCAGCCGAGATGTGTCGCAAAGACGGTCAGCACCTGCTTGTAGAGGTCGCGCTTGAATGGAACGATCATCGTGGGAAGGTCCTGCGGATCGGACCAGCGCCATGCGCGAAACTCGGGCTCGGCGGTGGCGATATTGACGTCTGCATCGGTGCCGAGGAAGCGGAACAGGAACCAGCGCTGCCGCTGCCCGCGCCATTTGCCCTTCCACAGCTTTAGGACCAGTTCCTCGGGCAGATCGTAAAGCAATTCATCGGGCGCCGAGGCGATCAGCTCGACCATATGGCGCTCAACGCCGGTCTCTTCCCACAATTCGCGATAGGCGGCCTCAAGGGGGTCTTCGCCCGGATCGATCCCGCCCTGCGGCATCTGCCAGGCTTCCATCACATTATCGAGCCGCTGGCCGACAAACACCTGATTGTCAGCGTTGATCAGCATCACGCCGGCGCAGGGGCGATAGGGGAGGGAGGCGATGTCAGTCATGTGTTTCTCGCTCCCCTCCCTGCAAGGGAGGGGCTGGGG
>SEFZ01000054.1 GCA_004173185.1 Sphingomonadales bacterium
TCATCGAGATGCAACTCGCGCGGGCGGCCATAGTCATAGAGGCGATAGGTGCAGTCGACATTCTGCTGCACCTCGACGACGGTCAGCCCGCCTCCGATCGCATGGATCGTGCCCGCTCGATTGTAGACGAAATCATTCGCCTTCGACGGTCGCCAGTCGATCATGTCGACGATCGTTCCGTCGAGCGCGGCGTTGCGCAGGGCTTCGCGGGTGGTTTCCGTGTTCAGGCCGACGCCAAGTTCGGCGCCGGGTTCTGCATCGAGAATCAGCCAGCATTCTTCCTTGCCGCGGGGAAAGCCAGCGGCCCGCGCCGCTTCATCGTCTGGGTGGACCTGAATCGACAGCCGCTCCGACGTGAAGAGAAATTTGACCATGATCGGCGCGGCTTCGCCGGCGGGATGCGAGAACCATATCTCGCCGATCCGGCGCCCACCGAAATCGCCGAACGCGTCCGGAATATCGGTACGTCCCCAAGGCTTTTCGACGACGATGGTTTCAAGGCGGGTCAGCATGGCGCCTAGATGCGGAGCCGCCGACGGAGCGTCAAGCGCGATGCGTCAGGCGGCCCGATGCAAACGATTGCCATTGCCGCCGTTCGGCTGATCGAGCCACAGACCGCGCGTGTCATACACGATCTTGTCGCCGCGCTCTTCGATCGGGATCGACTTGAACAGCTCGTGATCGACGAGCACGATCAGCAAGTCGCACGCCGAAAGCGCGGTATCGAGGTCGATCAACTCGGCACCCGTGCCCGCGAACTCCATCGGCAGGCCGCGGGCATAAGGTTCGACGATCCCGATCTGCTTGCCGAACCGCCGCGCGAGCGCGGCGGCGACTTCGACCGCAGGGCTTTCGCGGAAATCGTCGATATTGGGTTTGAAAGCGAGGCCGAGGCAGGCGACGCGCGCTTCCGGATGCTGCGACACGAGCATTTCGGCGGCGCCGATAACATGCGAGGTCTTGGCGAGGTTCACTTCGCGCGCGGTGCGGATCAGGCGACTGTGATCGGGCGCGCCATGGACGAGGAACCAGGGATCGACCGCGATGCAATGGCCGCCGACGCCGGGACCCGGCTGCAATATGTTGACGCGCGGGTGACGGTTGGCAAGGCGGATCACCTCCCACACATCGACCCCCATATGCTCGGCCATCATCGACAGCTCATTGGCGAAGGCGATGTTGACGTCGCGGTAGCTGTTTTCGACCAGCTTCACCATTTCGGCGGCACGCGCCGAGGTGGTGACGCATGCGCCGCGTACGAACTGGCGGTAAAAAGTCATGGCGCGCCGGGCGCATCGCGGCGTGATTCCGCCGATGCAGCGGTCGTTGTCGACGAGCTCGACGAGGATGCGGCCGGGCAGCACGCGCTCTGGACAGTAAGCGACGAAGATGTCGGCCGCGCCGCCGCAGGCGCCCGGAACCTTGAGGTCGGGGCGGAGCTCGGCGAGGAGTGCGGCGACTTTTTCGGTGGTGCCGACGGGCGAGGTCGATTCCAGGATGACCAGATTGCCCGCCTTCAGCTTCGGTGCGATCGCGCGCGCGGCCGAAAGCACATGGCTGATGTCGGGACGATGCTCGTCGTCATGCGGGGTCGGCACCGCGATGACAAAGGTATCGGCGGGGGCGACCTCGGTCGAAGCCACAAGCGTTCCGCGCGACACCACGCCCTGAACGAGACCGTCGAGATCGACTTCCTCGATATGTACCTTGCCGCTGTTGACCGTGTCGACAACCCTTTGGCTGACATCGACGCCCGTGACCTGGCAGCCCGAACGGGCGATCAAGGCAGCGGTGGGCAGGCCGATATAGCCAAGTCCGAGGACCGTGACATTCTGTTCCGTATCAATGGGCACGCGCAACAATCTCCGCAATCTGCTTCGCCGCCGTGCCGTCACCAAAAGGGTTATGGGCGCGGGCCATGGCGTTATAGGCGTCCTTGTCGTCCAAAAGCTTGAAAATTTCGGAAACAATACGCGCTTTGTCGGTTCCGACGAGCCGTGCAGTGCCGGCTTCGATACCTTCAGGGCGCTCGGTCGTCTCGCGCATCACCAAAACGGGCTTGCCGAGAGAGGGGGCTTCTTCCTGCACCCCGCCGCTGTCGGTCAGCACAAGTTCGGAGGTGGCGAGCAGACGGACGAAATGCGGATAGTCGAGCGGTTCGACCAGCGCGACATTGTCGAGAGCACCAAGGATCGGCTCCATCGCGCTGCGAACATGCGGGTTCGGATGGACCGGAAAGACGACCGCGACATCGCTCCGCGCCGCGATCGCGGCGATCGCCTCGGCGATGGCTTTCATCCCATCGCCGAAATTCTCGCGGCGGTGCGAGGTGACGGCAATGATTCGCTTGCCCGCAAAGCGGGCGACGAGCGAATCAAGTCCGTCGGCGAGCGACGGCTCCTCGTCGATCCGCGCCTTGGTCGCGAGCAGCGCGTCGATGACGGTGTTGCCGGTGATATGGATCCTGTCGTCGCGCACATTTTCACTGCGGAGCGCCGCCGCGGCGGTCTCGGTCGGCGCGAAATGCAGGTCGGCAACCGCGCCGGCGACCTTGCGGTTCACTTCCTCGGGCCAGGGGTGATAGATGTTGCCGCTGCGCAAGCCCGCCTCGATGTGACCGACAGGGATCTTGCGGAAATAGGCAGCGAGCGTTGCCGCCATCGTCGTCATCGTGTCGCCATGGACGAGGATGCGGTCGGGCTCTTCGGCATCGAACGTCTCGCCCAGCCCGACAACGAGCCGCGCAAGGAGGGCGTCGAGCGTCTGGTTGGCCTGCATTACGTCAAGGTCGACGTTGGGCGTGATGCGCGCGATCTGCAGCACCTGATCGAGCAATTCGCGGTGCTGCGCGGTTACGCAAACGCGCGCGTCGATAGCGCTGTGATCCTGCAGGGCATGGACGACCGGGAACATCTTGATGGCTTCCGGGCGGGTGCCGAAGACCGTCATTACTTTCATTTTCAAGGACTCCAGCATCGTGGTATCGCAAAGCTACTGCCTCACAGGCAATTAAGCGACAAAGCTTGCGACACCCTTAAGCCCGGCGACAGCCAAGCGCCTCGACAGCGCGCAACGGCTGTACGACTTGGGCGTATATTGTCATGGCCCGATTGCGGGGCTAGGGGGCCGGCGAGCGTTCGCGCCACGTTTTTCACCGCCTCGGCGCGGGGTTTGATTATGGATCGGTTCATTGGGTCATGTTTTGGAAGCGTAAAAGCAAAGCCGCCGAGCCGGCGCAGAGGAGCTTTGCTATTCCCGAAGGACGGCGCGTCTACGCCATCGGCGATATTCACGGGCGTGACGACCTTTTCGCTGAACTGATCGGCCAAATCCGCGCAGATAATGCATCGCGGCCGCCGCAATCCATTACCTTAGTCCTTCTCGGCGACCTCGTCGATCGCGGCCCGCAATCCGCCGAAGTGGTCGAACGGGCGATCAGTCTACGCGACGAATTTCCCGAGACCCGCCTGCTGATCGGCAATCACGAAGAATGTTTTCTCGCGGCGCTGACCGGCGACGTCCGCCGGCTGCGCTATTTCATGCGGATCGGCGGCGAGGCAACCGTGCAGAGCTATTGGAACGACGAGACGAACCTGACCGAGGCGAGCTTCGAGGAGGTCGCGAAGCGGTTGCCGACACTGGTTCCTGCCGCGCATGTCGAATTTCTGGGCAAGGGCGAAGACGTCATCGAAATCGGCGATTATGCCTTTGTCCACGCGGGTATCCGCCCGGGCGTTCCGCTGGAGAAGCAGGGAATTTCCGATCTCCGCTGGATTCGCGACGATTTCCTCGAGGATGACCGCGATCACGGTGTGATGATCGTGCACGGGCATACTATCCGCGAGAATGTCGATGAATGGCCCAACCGGATCGGGATCGACACCGGCGCTTATAAAAACGGAAAACTGACTGCGATTGGCCTCGAGGGCACCGAGCGCTGGTATCTCGCGACTGGAGCCTGATCGCGGCGGTCGCTAACGGCTGCCGTGATAGTCGCGGAACCAGTCGACGAAGCGCGGGACGCCATCGGTGATCCGCGTCTTCGGCGCATAGCCAAGCTCGTCCTGGATCGCCGCGATATTTGCAAAGGTTTCTGAAACGTCGCCCGGCTGCATTGCAGCATGATGTTTTTGGCGTTTCGTCCGCATGACTGTTCGATCAGTTCTATCAGCAGGTCTAGTTCTTCGGCGCGGTGGTTGCCGATGTTGTAGATGCGATGCGGCGCAACGCTGCCGTCGGCCTTGGCCGACCCATCCGCGATCAGCGGATTGTCGAGGCTTGCGATGACCCCGGCAACAATGCCGTCTATATGATTGAAATAACGGCGTATTTTCCCGCCATTGAACACGTTGATCGGACGGTCTGAGAGGATCGTGTCGGTGAACAGCCACATCGCCATGTCGGGACGTCCCACGGTCCCTAGACGGTGACAAAGCGCAGCCCGGTCAGCGGCAGGCGATAGAGATGGGCATAGGTCTCGCTCATCAGTTCGTCGGACTTCTTCGTCGCGGCAGAAAGGGACATCGGATGATCGGCGCGGTCCGACACCTTGAACGGAATGCTTTCGCGCGCAAGCAGATGCTCTACCAGCGCCATGCCGATAAATCCGGCGACGCCGGTGACGAGGATGCGCGTGCCGTCGCCATGGTTCGCGCTCACCGCTCTTGCCCATTCCCTTTCGCCTCACCCCTTGACGGCGACCGGGCTGCGCCTATCACATTCGTGGCGCGCCTGAACAAGGTTCTGCCTCGCAGCCAGGCCATCGAAGCGGCTTGTGGAAAGCCATTCGGCTGCGCTACGCGGGGCGGTGCCTGATAATGGGGTCGACAGATTGGATGTGCAATCCTCCTGTCTGCTGCTAAGAAACGCTATGCAGGCAACAAACTGCGGACAGGGATGGGCATCACCAGACGAGAGGTTTGAGAATGACGACATGGAACGACGAGCAGCTGTCGCTGCGCGAGCGCGCCATGGGCTTGGGCGTGCAGTGGATCGGCTATCTGGCCGATATGCCCCGTGGGCGACGGCAGCAGTTCGCCGCCTGTATGGATGCCATGTTGTGCGTCGTGGCCGTGTGGATCGCGCTGTCGTTGCGCGTCGGCGAATGGGAGTTGTTTACGCGTCCCGTCGCGATCCTGTCGGGTGTCGCATTGTGCCTGTGGTTCCCGGTGGCATGGTGGTGCAGCATCTATCTGTCGATCATCCGGTTTTCGGGGGGGCGTACGATGATGGGCCTCGCCGTCGCGATCGCCATTTTCGCCGTGCCGATGACGCTGATTTTCATGGTTGTCGGAATTCCAGCGGTTCCCAGGACGATGGGCTTGCTGCATCCCATCATTTTCCTGGCGCTCCTGTCGGTCAGCCGTCTGTCGATTCGCTTTGCGCTGATCGACATCTTGCATCGCGCGAACGGCGTTCGCGAACTGCGGCGCGTGCTTGTTTATGGCGCGGGGCGCGCGGGACAGCAATTGTCGCTGTCGCTCCGCCACGAATCGCATGTCCAGGTGCTGGGTTATGTCGATGACGACGTTCGTTTGAACGGCCAACGGCTCGACGGCGTGCCGGTCTATTCGCCCGACCGGCTCGACTGGGCCATCCGCACGCTCCGGATCGACGAGGTATTGATCGGCCTGCCGCGCATCTCGCGCGCCCGACGCCGCGAAATAATCGATACGCTTCAGCAATATCAGGTTCAGGTCCGGGTCTTGCCAAGCGTCAGCAGGATTATCGATGGCGAAGTGTCGATCAGTGACCTGCGCAACGTGCAGATTGACGATTTGCTGGGCCGCGACCCCGTTACCCCCAACGAGCTGTTGATGAGCCGAAATGTCGCACGGAAAAAGGTGCTCGTTTCGGGCGCCGGCGGATCGATCGGCAGCGAGTTGTGCCGTCAGATACTGGCGTCGCGCCCGCGACAGCTCATCCTCGTCGAGCAGTCGGAGTTCGCGCTCTACGCAATCGAGGACGAACTCAAGGGCGTCGCAGCCAAGCTTGGTGTCGATACGGTCGAAATCATCCCCGAACTCGGCAATGTCGCCCATCGGCAGACTGCGGCGCGGGTCTATGCTCGGTGGAAACCCGACACGGTGTTCCACACCGCTGCGTACAAGCATGTGCCGCTGGTCGAGGCGAACCCCGTCGCCGGGCTTCGCAACAATATATTCGGTACGCTGTACAGCTCGCTCGCCGCCGAGGCCGCGGGGGTCGGCACCTTCATCCTGATCAGCACCGACAAGGCCGTTCGTCCCACCAATGTGATGGGCGCGTCCAAACGGATTTGCGAGTTGGTCCTGCAGGCGCGGGCCGCGCAGAAATCATCGACGGTCTTTACCATGGTCCGCTTCGGCAACGTGCTGGGGTCGAGCGGCTCGGTGGTTCCGCGTTTCATGGCGCAGATCGAATCCGGCGGGCCGGTCACCCTGACGCACAAGGACGTCACGCGCTATTTCATGACCATTCCCGAAGCCGCGCAGCTGGTGATCCAGGCTGGTGCGATGGCAAAGGGGGGTGAGGTGTTCGTGCTGGATATGGGCCAGCCGGTCCGCATCGTCGACCTTGCCGCATCGATGATACGGCTGTCGGGCCTGTCGGTTCGCGACGATACCAATCCCGACGGCGACATCGAAATCCGCGAAGTCGGAATGCGTCCCGGCGAAAAGCTGTATGAAGAACTGCTGATCGGTCAGACGCCGCAACCGACGACGCACGAAAGGATCATCCGCGCCAGCGAGACGATGATTGAGTGGCCCGACCTGATTTCGCAGCTGGAGACGATGGCCAAGGTGCTCGATGCCGGCGATTCCGCAGCCGCTCTAGACATCATGCGCGCGCTCGTGCCCGAATATGCGCCACCGATTGAGGACATGAAATCAAGCACATCATTTGTAGCCTGACCCTTTAACGGTTGCATTGTTTTGACGAGACTGGACGATGCGCCAAACTCGCCTTAACTGGCCGCCTAGACGAATCGCTTCGGCTTTTCCGGATAAGCTCGAAATCGGTATAATGCTTTGGAACATCAGTAATTATGAGCAGCGTTGAACCGGCCGTCGTCAACAACGAACAAAATAGCCGCGCGGTCTTTTTCATCCTCGCTGGTTTGCTCGTTGCGACGTTCCTTTTCGGCGGGGCGTCGCGCGGCGATGTCCAGTCGCTAGTAGTACTTCGCCCGCTGTCGGCCATTTGCTTTGTTGTTGCGCTTTTCATCGCGTTCGGTGCCGCGTGGAGGCGCCAATGGCAGATTATGCTGTTCACGGCCACGGTTGTTTTGCTCACCGTGCTCCATCTCGTTCCGCTGCCGCCATCGATGTGGCAAAGCCTGCCGGGGCGCGAGCCGATCAGCCGTGTCTTTGCCGTGACCGGTCAGCCCGCGCCATGGCTTCCGCTGACGATGTCGCCTGTGGCCGCCTGGAACGCCCTGTTTTCGCTCATGGGCCCCTTGGCCGCGCTGTTCCTGGCGCTGGCATTGCCCCAAAGGCATTCTCCCACGCTGCTGAAACTAATCCTTGCGATCGGCATGATCAGCGCACTGCTGGGATTGTTGCAGGCGATCGGCCCAATGTACGGCCCGCTCTATCTTTATCGCTTGACCAACTACGGCACCGCCGTGGGTCTTTTTGCAAACCGGAACCACCAAGCGATTTTCCTGGCGACGCTTTTCCCGATGCTTGCGGCATTCGCCGCCCTTGCCGACGGGCGCAAGGAGCGCGCGCGATTTTTCCGCATCGCCGCGGTTGCGGCGGGTGCCTTTCTGGTGCCGTTGATGCTGGTTACCGGCTCGCGAGCCGGTCTTCTTTTGGGCGGCGTCGGGATATTGAGTTGCCTCTGGGTATATCGGCCATCGTCGCAGGCTGCCTTGACGCCGAAACCGGAGGTGCGCACCCGCCGAACATTGGGTCTGCTCGTCGGCGGTGTCGCCGGTCTGGGCCTTACGACCGTGATCGTGGCGAGAGCGCCGGCCTTTCAGCGCTTGGTTGAGCTTGATCCCGCGCAAGACCTGCGTTTCCGAGCGTTTCCCGTGATATGGGACGCGATCTGGTCCTATTTCCCGTACGGCAGCGGTATCGGCAGCTTTGTCGATGCATATAAGATCGTCGAGCCGCAGGCGTTGCTTTCGCCCAACTATCTTAATCGGGCGCACAATGATGTGCTTGAGGTGGCGATGGTCGGAGGCTTGCCTGCGATGCTGCTGATGATCGTGGCGGCCTTGTTCATTGGCGTCGCCGCTTGGCGCATGGTACGCGCCAAGCTCACGACCGGCAGAACGACCCCGGATGAACGCGACCGCGCCATCATTCTTGGTCGTGCAGGTGTTGCAGCGTTGCTGATCCTTGCATTAGGCAGCGTTGCCGACTACCCGCTGCGCGTGCCGTCTCTCTCTATTTTATTGATGGTGTACGCGGCATTTGTCGTATCGGGCTGGCACGCTGCGGCCACGCCTCCCCGTGGACGTTCGCAGAATTGACGATAGTCGAAGATAAGGTTTGAATCGTGGCAATGAAGTTGTTCCCCCTGATTATGACTGCCGCGCTGCTTGCCGGCTGTGCCGGCGGACCGCCGACGCTGGCAGGCAATCCGATGGTGCAGGTGGTCGACGCGACCGAATTGCCCGCACCGACCGAAGCCGATGGCGCCGTTGGCAGCCGCGGCTATCGCATCGGGCCGTTCGATCGTCTGGTCGTCGATGTATTCGGTTTCGAAGCATTGAAAGCACGCGAAATCCAGGTCGATGCCGCAGGCGACATCGCTTTGCCAATCGCTGGAACGGTTAAGGTCGGGGGACGCACGCCTTCTGAAGCGACCGCGTTGATCGCCCAGCAGATGCGTGCAGGCTATGTCCGTGACCCCAAGGTTTCGGTGAACCTCACAGAATCGGTCAGCCAGTATGTCACGATCGACGGCCAGGTGGGTCTGCCGGGGAACTATCCCATGGTCGGCGATATGACATTGATCCGCTCGATCGCATCGGCACGAGGTGCGAATGAATTTGCCAAGCTCAACGACGTCGTCCTGTTCCGGACGGTGAATGGCCAAAAGATGGTGGCCCTCTATAATCTGGCGGCGATCCGCCGCGGCGATTATCCGGATCCGCAGGTTTATGCGCGCGACGTGATCGTTGTGGGGGATTCTCCCGCCCGCCGCCTGCTGCGCGACATCATTCAGGGCGCGGCGTTGATCACTACGCCGATCGTCGCGCTTATCCAGAATTCCAATAACTAATCCGTCGTGACCGCCTTTCTGTCCGACCGACAAGCTGTGAGCCGCCAATCCATGAATGAAATTACGCCGATGCGTGCCGAAGACGGCGCCGGTATCGATGATACCGCCGGCGCAGGCCGTGAAAATTCGGTCCCGCCGCTCCTGCAATATTGGAACATGGTCAACCGGCATCGGATGCTAATCGCGGCGATCGTTGCGGTTTGCCTCGTTGCGGGCCTCATTATCACCTTGTTGGCAACGCCCCAGTTCAACGCAACGTCGCGAATCGAGATTGCGCGTCAGCAGAACAATGTGACGAATGTCGAGGGGGTCCAGTCCGAGGAGGCTGGCCGCGATCTGGAATTTTATTTTACCCAATATTCGCTGCTCGAGGCGCGCTCGCTTGCTGAACGCGTGGTCCGCAAACTGAATCTCGCACGGAACGATGGGTTTTTTGAAGCCGTCGAAATTGATCCCGAGGCGGGGTTACTCGGCATCGGCTCCAACGATTCGTCAGCGATAGACAGCGCCGAGCTGGCCAACCGCCAGCAACTCGCCGTCGAGGCATTGCTTGATCATATTAGCATTTCGCCCATCCGCGGGTCGGCGCTGGTCGATGTCACTTTTACTAGCGCCTCGCCGAACACATCGGCGCAGGTGGCCAATGTCTGGGTCGAGCAGTTTATTCAGCAGAGCCTTGATCGCCGCTTCGCATCGACCGCCGATGCCCGGCAGTTCCTCCAGAAACGGCTGGAAGATCTGCGTACGCGGCTGGAGCAATCCGAGCGCGATGTCGTAAACTATGCGGCGGACAGAGGCATCGTCCGGATCGAAAGCGAAGGCCGCGGCGCGGGAGGGGGGACCTCGCAGACCCTCGCAACGGCTAATCTTCAGGCGCTCAACGCCGAACTGGCTAAGGCAACCGCCGACCGGGTAACTGCCGAAGGACGTCTCGATGCCGCACGGGCGCGAGGCGCGAGTGCGGCATCGCTTGAGAATCCGGCGATTAACGGCATGCGCGAGAGGCGGGCCGAGGCCGCCGGCCAGTATGCCCAAGCGCTGGTTCAGTTCGAACCCGAATATCCGGCGGCACGGGCGCTGCGCGACCAAATCGATGCGCTCGACAAGAGCATTGCTCGCGAAGAGCGCCGCGTGCTCGACGTGTTCGTGACCGCCTTCACGGCAGCGCGGAAACGCGAGGATGGCCTTCGTTCGCGCGTCGAATCTCAATTGTCGAAGCTCGACACCGAACAGCGCAACAGCATCCAGTATAATATCTATCAGCGCGAAGCCGATACGAACCGCCAGCTTTATGACGGCCTGTTGCAGCGCTACAAGGAAATCGGCGTCGCCGGCGTGGGCGCAAACAATATTTCGGTTGTCGACAACGCGATCGTCCCGACGAGACCGTCGTCGCCGCGCCTTTCGATCAACCTGTTGATCGCGCTTGCCATCGGCCTGATCCTGGCGCTGGTTGTCGTCCTGATTATCGAAAACCTCGACGAAGGCATCCGCGAGCCCGACCAGATCCCGCAGAAGCTGAACGTTCCGACGCTCGGCGTTATCCCGGCGATCGACGACGGGCTTGCCCGCGATTACGTGGGGGATCCGAAATCGGCCTTGTCCGAAGCCTATCAGACAGTGCGCACAAACCTGGCCTTCTCGACCGATCATGGCGTGCCCAGATCGCTGATGATCACGAGTACGTCGCCATCCGAAGGCAAGTCGACGACGAGTTATGCCATCGCATCGGTTCTGGCGCGGACGGGGGCCTCGGTCGTCATCGTCGACGTCGACCTTCGCAAGCCCGTGATGAACAAGTATCTGGGCCTGCAAAATATCGCCGGCGTCAGCGATTACCTCGCCGGAAACAACGATCTCGAAGCGATGCTTCAGCAGACGGACCGGCCCAATCTGTCGTTCCTGTCGGCAGGGCCGGTCCCGCCGAGTGCGGCCGAACTGCTGAGCGGCGAGCGCCTTGGGCAGTTGATCAACGAACTGGGTAGCCGTTTCCGCCATGTCGTGCTCGACAGCCCGCCGATGCTGGGCCTTGCCGATGCGCCGCTGATCGCCAGCAAGGTCGAAGGCATAGTCTATGTCGTCGAAGCCAAGCGTACGCCCGTGCGCGGGGTGGCCAATGCCCTGGTCCGTCTGCGCGATGCACGCACCCGGATCTTCGGCGTCGTGCTGACCAAATATCGCAGCGATCAGTTTGGCTACGGCTACGGCTATGGCTATGGTTACGGCTATGGTCATGACGCGGCCGACACCGGCACTGAAAAGAGCTGAATATGGTCCGGTTCCGCAAGATGCCATCGATAGGTATCGAATGGCGCCGGCTGTTGTCGATCAGGGGGGCGGTCATCGCGATATTGGCGATCGCCCTCGCCGTGTTCGCCTTCGCCAATGCAGCGTCGCAGCTTGGCGCGAAGTTGTCGGCGTTCAAGCCGCTCGGCCCCGCTTTCTATAGCAACAGGGCCGATCTCGTGCGGCTTGAAGTGGGGATAGCCAAACGGCCTGTTGCAGCGGGCGAGCAGCGCTTTGGGGCGACGGCGATCGAGATGCTGTCCTGGTCGCCGCTCAATGCGCGCGCGCTGCGAAACTATGCCCTGCACCGCGAAGCGCAGGGGGATGTTGCCGGCGCACGGAAAATATTCCTCGCTGGCGACGCGATTTCGCGGCGCGACGGCGTCACCCAATATTGGCTGATCAACGATGCCGCAAAGCGCGGCAACGTATCGGGCGCGCTCGATCATTTCGACAGAGCCTTGCGCACGATGCCCGACGCCACGCAGCCGATGATCGAGCAGCTGGCGGTCAGCACGATCCTTCCCGAGGCGCGGCAAGCGCTTACGCGATTTGTCCGGAAGGACAATCCCTGGCTGGTGCGCTATGTCCAGGCGGCGGTCGAGAAGTTGCCGAAAGTCGAACCGCTGGCGCAGCTCTTCGTCGACGCCAAACAGGCGCCCGATCTTCCCGCACTCAACACCTCCTACGGCCAGATCGTCGATGGACTGGTTAGCGACCAGAAGACCGCACTTCTCCAGCGTTTTTATCCGCTGCTGCCTAAGGCCGACAGAGGGGATATCAAAAGCATCGCGATCAATGAAGACACGTTCAAAGGCGGCTATGCTCCTGTCGTCTGGGACCTTGGTCAGTCGAGCGATCGCGGCGGTGCGCTGATCAAGTCGGGCGGCACCGTCGGCCTTGAGCTTTACGGCCTGCCGGACACGCTCGGCGTGGCCGCCAGGAAGCTGATCATTCCCCCTGCGTCGGCACAGCGCTTCAGCTGGGTCGCAACGGATCGTGGCAGCAACGCGGATAGCGCCGCATTTTGGGTGCTGAGCTGTTTGCGCGATGTTGGAAAAGCTGCTGTTGGCGGCAAAGCTACTGTTGGCGGAAAAGCAAACGGTCGCGGAAAAGCCAATGAGGTGCGCAGCACGAACCTTCTCGCCGCCAAAACCCTTCGGGGCCAGATGGCGCTTCCCAAGGGGTGCGATTCCATCATGATTTCGTTTGAGATCGATGGCGGAACGGGGCGCGATCCTGCCCGGATGGTCTTCAGTTCCGTCACGGTCGATTGACCGGACGGACTGGCAGGCAAGCTGCTGACCCGTGAACGATCCGCTATCATCGCCATCGCCCGGCGCCGCGCGCCTGGTGGTGATCGGCGGCAACTCGGTGCTTTGGTCGCGAATTGCGGACCGCATTCTTGCCCAGCGACCGGACAGCCTGGCGATCGGTCACCGCGATATCGACGGCCTGCGATTGTCGGCGGGGGATCGCATATGGATATTTTCATACGCGCCCGATGAGGATGCCAATCGCTGGCTGTTCGACAGGGTGAAGGCGCTGGGGGCCGGCCGACATGTCTATTTGTCGTCGGCAACGGCCAATATCGCCGACGAAATTCATTGTTATCGCTACCCGCGCGTCAAGGCGGTGGGTGAGCGCGATGCGGCCCGCATCCTCGATGCCACCCCCGTTCGGATCGGCCTGATCCACGATGACCCGGCCGAGTTGCCGGCGGGAACGAGCGCGGCGACGCGGCTCGACGATCTGGTCGCGGCGATGCTCGCTCCCGATGACTTGCCGGATCGAGCAGGCGGTGCTGTTCCGCTTTACCGGCTCGTCGAGCGTCCGTTCGCCAGTGCGCTCGAGCATGCGGCCTATCGCTCCTATGATACGCTGCTTCGCCTATGTGGGCGCCATCCTTGCTTGCTGCGGCCGATCGATCTCTTGCTGCGGTCTGTCGGCTGGCGCTGGTACGGCTATTTCCGATTGAGCAACACCCGATGCCTTACGACGACATAATCATCGGGTCGGGCCTCTCGGCGCTCGCTGTCGCGCTCGGTCTTCGAGGCGGGCGACGACGCATCCTTATCATCGCCGGGGCCGAAAGCGGCTTTCGCCACTATCCCGGGGCCAATGTGCCAGCCGCGCGCGGCGGGCGCGGAGGCATGGGCGGTTATTGGCATGGCGTCATTCCGCTAAGTTTGCAGCATCGGCCCCGCGGGCTGGACGATGAAAGCTGGGCCCGGCTGGCGGATCATTTCTATCCAGAGGCGGCGCTTTCGGATCATATCGGGCAGGGGCAGTATTTCGTTCCCCGGCGCCCGATCCGCCCGGCGGACCATTTCGCCGCGCTTGCCGGCCAGGGCGAAGTCGAAATCGCCGACATCGACGCGACCCGCATCGAACCGGAGCAGGGCGCAGACGGACTCCATCGGATAATCTCCGGCGACCAGCAATTCCAGGCGCGGCGTATTTGGGTTTGCGCTGGTGCGCTCGCCACTCCGGCACTGCTCGCGCGCTCGGGGTTCATCGACGGTGGCAAGCGCAGCGTATCAGATCATATCATCGGCTATGCGGGGCAGATTGCCGCCGAAGAGGGCAGCGAAAGCATGATGGCGACCGTCGCCCGTCGCCGCGAGGGCGTTTTCTTCCCATTTCGTTTCGGCGGCGCGCACGACCATTTCTTCACGCTTCGTCCGGCGCGCTTCGATTTTGCGAAGGTCGATGCGGGGATCGCGAAGCGGGCGGTGTTCGGCTTGCCGACCAGCCGGATCGTGTCGGGGCTGGCGGGCGATATCTCTCCGGGATTGATCGCCGAGGCTTTCTACAACAAATTCGGATTGTTCGCGCATGCGGCACGCTACAGCGTCTATTTCCAGACGGTCGCGGCCGACGCCTATCTGATCGAAGAGGACGGCCAGCTTGCGCTCAATCCCGATCGCAGGGTGGCGAATGCGATTGCCGCGGCCAACGCGGCGGCGCCCTTTGCAAATATAGCGCGCACGCAGCAACCCGAGCTTTACATTCCGGGCATTCATCTCCACGGGTCGCTCACCCGATTGGAATGCGACCGCTTTGGACCGGAACGCGAATTCCGCAAAATTCACTTGGTCGATGCTGCGGCTCTGCGGGATATCGGCCCCGAACATCACAGTTTTGCCATGATGGCGGCCGCCTATCGCCGCGCGGTCACCATGGCGAGCCAGGACTGATTTCATGCCCCGCATTTCCGTTGTCGTACCGGTCTATAACGCCGAAAAATATATCGCCGAAACGCTGGAAGGCATCGCGGAGCAGAGCTTCGCCGATTTCGACGTGCATGTCGTCGACGATTGCTCCACCGACGGATCGGCGGCGATCGTCCATGCCTGGTGCGCGCGCGATCCGCGTTTTCACTATCACCGCTCGCCCAGCAATTTCGGCGGCCCCGCAGGTCCGCGCAATCTTGGTATTTCGGCGTCCGCGGGCGAATTCGTCGCTTTCTGCGACGCGGATGACATTTGGGCGCCGCACAAGCTGGAAGTCCAGTTGGCGGTCGCCGAGGCAACCGGTGCCGCGGTCGTTTCCGCGGTGATCCGCGACTTCGCCGATGGCGACCCGCTGCCGCGTTTTAAAAAGCCCGAGGCGCCGATCCCGACCACCGAGATCAGCCACGCAAAGCTGCAGCTCAAGAACTGGATTGCGCTGTCGAGCGTCTTGGCGCGGCGATCGGCGCTCATGGCCGCGGGCGATTTCAACCCCGCGAAGACCCATGTCGCGGTCGAGGATTTCGACATGTGGCTGCGCATCACCGACATGGGCGGCAAGGTCGTGCGCGTCGGGGTGCCGCTCGTCCACTATCGCAAGCTGCCGACCTCGATATCCGCGAGCAAGTCGATGATGATCCGCAAGGCGTTGAATATTATCGGCGAAGATTATACGCGGCGCGGGAAGGGCGGATTGTTCCGCGCGATCCGGCCGCTCCACTGGTTGTTATATGTTGGCACCTCCGCATGGATGCGTGCCGTCCGCCGCGAACTTTGAATAGCCGCGCGCCGTTTGTTTAGGAGTGAAGTGATGACGTCTGGTTATGATTCGAAACGGATCCTGGTGACGGGCGCCGCAGGGTTCCTTGGAAGCCACCTGTGCGAGCGGCTGGTCGAACAAGGGCACGAGGTGCTGGGCATCGACAATTATTTCACCGGACGCCGCGCTAATGTCGCGCATTTGCTGAATCAGCCTAATTTCGAACTGATGCGGCACGACGTGACCCTGCCGCTGTTTGTCGAAGTCGACGAGATCTATAATCTCGCCTGTCCGGCATCGCCCGTCCATTATCAGCATGACCCGGTGCAGACGACCAAGACCAGCGTTCATGGCGCGATCAACATGCTGGGCCTTGCGAAGCGGACGGGGGCAAAGATCCTCCAGGCGTCGACGTCGGAAGTGTATGGCGACCCCGAACAGCACCCCCAGACCGAGGAGTATTGGGGCAATGTGAACCCGATCGGGCCGCGGTCCTGCTATGACGAGGGCAAGCGCTGCGCCGAAACTTTGTTCTTCGACTATCACCGCCAGAATGGCGTGAAGATCAAGGTCATGCGCATCTTCAACACCTATGGGCCGCGCATGCACCCCGAGGACGGGCGCGTTGTTTCAAACTTCATCATGCAGTCGCTGACCGGCCAGCCGATCACCATTTATGGCGATGGGCAGCAGACGCGATCCTTCTGTTATGTCGACGACCTGATCGAAGGCATGATCCGGTTGATGAATTCGCCCGACGAGGTGACGGGTCCGATCAACATCGGCAATCCCGGCGAGTTCACGATCCGCGAGCTGGCGGAGAAGGTGGTCGAAATGGTCGGCGCCGACGCCGAGCTGGTGTTCCGCGACCTGCCGGTCAACGACCCGATGCAGCGCAAGCCCGACATTGCCAAGGCACAGAGCATCCTTGAGTGGGAACCGACAATATCGCTCGAGCAGGGGCTGGCAAAGACGATCGACTATTTTCGCGGCGTTGTTGCGAAGTAGGTCAAATAGTAACTCGGAGGGCGCGGCCGGTGACGCGGACTAGAATGTACGCTCCGCACTGGCCTAAGCGTCCTTGTTCGCCACTGCGAGCGGGGTGATCCGGGCCGGCA
Source organism: Sphingomonadales bacterium (assembly GCA_004173185.1). GTDB lineage: Bacteria > Pseudomonadota > Alphaproteobacteria > Sphingomonadales > Sphingomonadaceae > Sphingomonas. The sequence goes on from SEFZ01000054.1 coordinate 16,617, forward strand.
CGCCTACGGCCAAGTAGTTGTCCGGAACATCTTCCAAAACAACGGCGTTTGCACCGATCACCGCCCCTCGTCCGATACGAACGGGGCCAATGATTTTGGCACCCGCGGTGATTAGCGCGTGATCTTCGACATGCGGTCTCTGCCCCACGTCATAGTCGAAATCGGCGATTTTGGCGCCCAGGGTGACCTGCTGATAGATAGTGACATTGGCCCCGATGTGGCCAGCGCCGAGAATGGTGCCGATGCTGTGCGGAATAACAAGCCCTGGTCCGATGGGAAGCCTTGCCGGAACTTCGATGCCGAAAATCAGAAAATTCAGGAAACTGAATATCTTTGCGAGCCGCCGAAACCCGTTAGCGTGGCTGCGCTGCGCCAGTCGGATGAGGACGATCGGCGCGAACCGCGGCGAAAAGGCGCTGAACAAAGATCGGCGCGGAGCCGGCTGCTGCGCGAATTCGAATAACCGCGCCCAATCGGCATCCAGATACGCCCGAAGCCGCAGCTCTGCCGGGTCCTCCATCGATCAGGCGGCCTTCGTGCGAAGGACCGTGCCTGCGACGAGCGCCCATGCGATAGCAGGCCAGATCGTCGGCACGAGCGAAATGATCGGAGAAAAAATGCATAGCGTGAACATCACCGGGCCGATCATCGACAATGGGCGAATTTCTCCACGCCAGAACAGATCGATGCTCCGCGCGGTGAAATAGCCGATGATGAGGGCGAAGACGATGGAGCCCCAGTTGCCGAAATCGACGTAGCTATGACCGTAAAAGGTCGCGTAACTGCCATAAGTCGGTAGGTTCGCCAGCACATCGTAGCGGATATCGATGCCGGTCAACATCATCGCCGCCTGGCCGATATGGGGTATCTGGTAGAGGCCGTGTGCATGTTCGAGATAGGGTTGCTGCAGCAACAGGTCGAGCTCGTTCACTCCCTGCGTGATATAGAGCCAAAGCATGCAAATGGAAAACCACAAGCCCCCAAAGGGACCTTCGAACAGGTTCATCTGCGAATAATTGGGCGTGACCTCGAAGCTGCTCGCCAGTTGCAGATAGGCCGTCGCGAAATAATCGCCCCGTTCCAGCGCACGGGTGATGAACACATAGGCGAAGAAGGAAAGCATCACCATCCCGAGCAGGGCGAGACGGATAAAGGGAATCTTCCTTTTGCGGGCGACTCTGCGATGCGGGTCAACGGGCGGGAAGATAAGATAGGCGGTGACGACCGTTACCGCCGTGGACGCGATAAAGAAACGGCCGCCTTCGAACAAAAGCTGCTGCAGAACTGTTGTCGCGGCAGTCGCGAAAAAAATGAGGCGGGTGATGGTCTTGAGATGCCGCCAGTAGAGTACGGCCAGCAATGTCGTCGGCAAAATGGCGGGGATCAGCAATCGGCCTATCCCACTGAACGCAGACGAGCGCGCCGTGCCGCTGAGGGCCGCATTGACCTCTTCGGTGCGGATCGCGGCGGCAGCAGTCGAGAAACCATAACCGCGCAAGATAGCGAAATCGAAAACGAACAAGCCGATGCCGACCGCGACTATGCCGCAAAAGGCGATGATCCAGCGATCGATGCGAACCGGAATGGACATTTTCTGCCCTGCCGGACGCGGAGCAGCGCGCCCGGTAATGGACAACAGATAGGCTGCGGACAGAGCGGCGACCCACAGGAATAGCCAGCCCCAGGTCCTGAGACCGATCGGATCCCATTCGCCGCCGATGTTGATCTCGTGCAGCACCATCATCACTGCCCAGGCACCGACGATCGCGGCCAGACATGTCTTGGGCGCCGTCCAACCAGCAAGCTTCGCTGGGGCTCTAGCCCGGGAGATGGCGTGGGAAGTATTGGTCATCATGCTAGGCGACAATAGACCCGGTTGACATGCGGGTCGAGCGCGACCCCCTCAAACGGGTTTTCGACGGTCCGAACGGGGCGCTTCGGTCCACCGATATATTCCTCGAAACTATAGAGAATCTGGAAAATTAGCCTCGGTTCGTCGCTGGGCGGGACCCCGCGATGCAGACCAAAGGTGTTTTCAAGGAACATCGTGCCCGCCGATCCCGTCAACGTCAGCATATCCTGCCGCGGAAACGTATCTTGTACCGCTTCGTCCGAATATCGGATGCGCTCGCTGAGCTCTTCGGATTTGTGCGAGCCCCGAACGAACATGTGGGGACCGCTTTTGTCCGTCACGTCAGTCAGATAGACGAAAAGCTTGACGAAGCGAAGATCATCGACGTCACGGTGGAACATTTCGGCATGTTCGGGCTTTCCACGGCCCGGAATCGACCACCATGCCGCCATATAGCTGATTGTAGGCTTTGCACCGAGCACGTACGAAACCGCTTCGAGTATCTGCGAATCGTTGGCCAGCCGCAAGCAATGCGGGGCATGGGCAACCTGCTCGTTGCTGAAATAGGCGACATGCGTCGCCGCAGGCGCGCCGGTGGGAGCAACAAACCGGCCCAGTTTCGGCCGATAGGGATCGGCGCAGGTCTGGGTTTCGAAATAGCGTCGAATCTCGCCAATCTGCCTATCGTCCCAGAGACGCGGCAGCATGGCGATCCCAAAGTCGCGATATTCCGATGCCCGTAATAATAGCGGTATCGGGGATCGACGGCGGCATTCACGGCGGCCTTCAGTATGGGCATTACACGCATAAACATCTCTCTAGGTGGTCGGCATGCTCGTTGTAAAGTTTCGGAAGCATGACCTCCGCATGGCCTTGGCGCCGCCGCTACGTGATCTTTCCGCGGGGATCAACGACTGCTTTGCCTGAGCCTTCGAATTTGATAGCAGCCTTTTCGATCTATCCGATGGGGCACATAATTCGCCGACGCTGGCTGGGCCCAGGAAGCCATCAAAATTTCGATCGGAATGTTGGGAAGATGAGAACCGCGGTTGCAAGAATCATCGTCGCGCTCGACAAGGCGCTCTATTATGTTGGAAGGTTGGTAGCTAAATCCCGATCTCATCTCGCTTTCTCCGGAAAGCGAACGATCTTGGATTATTCCACGATCATCAAATATCCTGAGCGGATTGTGATGGGATACGACGTCTGGATCGGATCGAATGTGTCGATCGGCGCCTTTTCCGGAGTAACCTTTGGAAATCATGTCCGGATTTCACATGGCGTATTCATCGAGACGGCGTCGCTCGATATTCGCGCCAACCAGCTGCCCTATGAGCATGTCGGCCGTCCCATCCAGATCGACGACGGCGTGTGGATTGGCGCCAATGCGGTCATCCTGGGCGGTGTTCACATTGGCGAACGCGCGGTAGTCGCGGCTGGTGCCGTGGTGGTCAAAGATGTGCCTGCTAACGCTGTTGTTGCCGCCACCGCCGCCCGAACGATCGGCAGCCGTGCGTCAAAACTAACGCCCGGCGGGCAAGCGGGTAATGGCGGCCAGCTGGACGCCTAGCTGGCTAAGCTTGGCAAGAGCGAGACCCCAAACAAAGGCTTCCATCCCGATGTCGCCTGCAACGACCAGCACCATAAGGACGCCGAAGGCGCCCAAATTCCACGCTGCGGCAACGGTTATGACCTGCTCTCGATTGTGGGCCTGGAGCATCCAGTCTGCCGTCGACGTTATACTGAGTGCCGCGAGAAGCGCGGCAGGTAACAGGAGGGCGCCCGTTAATGCATATTTATCGACCATCGGGACGACGAAAGGTACATGCATCACGATCCAGATCGCTCCGAACACGGCCAGGCTTAGCGTTGAAAGCCCGGCAATCACGAGGAAGAAGCGGCGTTTCTGACGCGTCATCACCATGCCGGCGTGCTGCCAGTGGACGAGCCGCGGCCCCACCGCCTGATCGCAGACAGCAATCGTCGTTTGAAGGGCTCCGACAAGAACGAGCAGCAGGCTCAGTGTTCCAACCTCTGTCGCCGACATCGCGAGTGCCGCCACGGGGCGATTGAGGTAGATAGGTGCGCTCACGAGCGCGCTGCCGAAAAAAACAAGCAGTCCGGCGCGCGATGCCTGACTGGAATATTCCGTTGTTCCCGGATCGGATGCCGAAGAAGACGCCCGGCTTAGGACGGCGCGCATGATCGCTGCGCCAAGCAGCGCGCCCAGCGCTTCGCCGACCAGTGCGCCGATCAATCCGAAATCAAGCGCAGCGACCACCGTGAGCGGAAGCGTTATCGACGCCCGGATGAAAGATGTCACACCGAGCGGCAGCGCACTGTTCCCGGCACGCAGCGCGGACGCCATGATCGATGCCCAAGCGTTCCCAAATGCGATCAGCGCGAGGATTCCCACGGCGGCGCCCCACCAGATGGACCAGCCCAGCCCCGCGATCAGCGTTGCCGCACCACCGATCGCGAGCATCCGGCTGGCGACGAGGCGCGCGACATGATCCGCCCGCCCACTGATTTCGGCGGACTGCCCATCGATGAAAAGCCGCGGGAACGATTTCCTGGTTTCTTCGATCAGGCCCAACCCCGGTAGGGTTGAAAGGAACATCGCTAGCGCGATCAAAATCGAGTAGCGACCGAAGTCTGCGGGTATCAAAAGTCCCGCAAGCATAAATGCTCTTGCCAACGCCAAGACAGACGATCCGCCCATCAACAGGAAAAACAGGCGGTTGGCCATGGTGGTGATTCTAAGCAACCGTTTTTGCGACCAAGTTCAGCAATGGAACCAGATCGTCCGCGTCGAGTATGGGCCAGGTCGATTGGACGTCGACCACCCGTGTTGACGCTTGTAGGCAGCCGGCAACGAACGCGCGCTGTCCTTCTTCCGTGAGAGGCGAATAGGCGTCGATGGCGGCGTCGATTTGGCCGGGCCATTCCTCCAACCTTGCCAGATCGAGGAAGGTCGCACCCGAGGGCTTGAACCAATAACTCGTATCGCAAAAGGTGACGACCGGTTTCCCCCGGATCGTCCCCTCGATCCCCGGGCTTCCGGAACCCAGCAGGACCGTGTCGGCCTCGGCAACCACAGCGTTGCTGAGTTCGAGCGGCGGGACGCTGACGACGGCTTCCATCGCGTTTAGTGCCTTGAGAAGACCGGCGTCGCGCGCGCCCATCATGTGCAGGTGCTCTTTCACCACGACGATATTATCGCGGCTTAGCGTCGCGGCGATTTTCCGGATCATCGCGGCATAGTCGATCATCCGTTTGTCTAGAACCCAATAGTCGATCGTCGCTTCGGGAAAATAGCTGAGCGGCATGTAGACGATTTTGGCGCCCGGCCGTTGCTGCCGCAGCGTATCGAGATCCTGCCGCCAATCGGTGCTGAACATCGCCGCACCCGGGTAATCGCGAAGCCAGCGCCGTTCGGCGATGAACGGCGTCTGACGGTAATGAAGATGCCATGGGTCCTTTTCGCGCCACCCGCGCAGCGCGAACCATAGCAGCTTAACCCGATAGCGCAGCATTCCCTTCAGATGCTTGAGCAGGCTGTAACCGACTCCGAGATTATAGGTCTGGCGAAAGGCGACGTCCGACACGCGTTCCAGCCGTTCGGACACTTCGGCTTCGTCGGCGATACGCCAATTATAGGGCCGGCCATGGGCGTCGCCGAGGAGCAAGCTTGTTCCGGGGAAATAGCCGGCGCAATAGCCCAGATATCCAAGACCCCGTTTCTTCGCGAGGATCGCGAAGATATGGGTCGTATATTCGTCGACCATCTGGGAAATTAGTGCGTCGGGCCGAATAACGTTGATGTAATGCGCGAGTGAGATCGCCATAGCATGGACGAGCTTTTCAGCCTGCATGTGATTGATATGTCTGAGCATGCGGCAGCGACCGATGATATCGGCGATATCCTCCGCGTCGAGTTCTTCGAACTGGGCGCCCTCTTTTAGCGCGGCATAGAATATTGCGCGAGTGTCCGCTGCGATCGGCGATAATCCGTCACTTAGATAAGAAAAATCGAACCGTTCCGAAACCGGAGCGAAGCTTTTCTGGAAATCGGCAATTATGTAATTGCGGCTGAATACCAGAAACCGCAATTTCCGGGCCGCATCATTTTCCAAGGTCAAGCGAAGATATCCCAACTGGCGGCAGTGCCCCGAACGATATCGCGCGCGACCTTGCGGCCCATCAACTGGTCGATGAACTTGGGGGGAAGGCCCAGTCCTGGTCGAATCGCACGCAGGTTTGCGGGCGTCAGCACGTCGCCCGCTTTCATATCCTCGACGATATAGAGCGAACGGCGGAACTGGAGCGATTTCGTGTCGGCTTCGGTCGGCCCGTAGCGGACATTGCCGAATGCGCCCGCGGCGCGCGCGGTTTCCTGGACCATGGCGGCCAGTTCATCGGGCTCGGACGAGAAGGCCGCATCAACCCCGCCGTCGTCGCGGCGCAGCGTGAAATGCTTTTCGATCACGACCGCGCCGAAGGCAGCGGCGGCGACGGCGACGCCGATCCCCAGCGTATGGTCCGAAAAACCGATATGGCAATCGAACATCTCCGCCATGTGCGGGATGTTGGCGAGGTTGCTGTTTTCGGGCGGTGCAGGGTAGCTGCTCGTGCATTTCAGCAGCACCAGGTCCTTGCAGCCCGCCTCGCGCGCGGCCGTCACCGCCTCGTCGATCTCGCCGATCGTCGCCATGCCGGTCGAGATGATGACCGGCTTGCCCGTCGCCGAAACCTTGCGGATCAAGGGAAGGTCGATATTTTCGAACGATGCGACCTTGTAACAGGGGACATCGAGTTCCTCGAGGAAGTCGACCGCGGTGGCATCGAACGGGCTGCTGAAGCCCAGAACGCCGCGTTCGCGGCAGCGATCGAAGATCGGCTTATGCCATTCCCACGGGGTCATCGCCTTTTGGTACAGTGCGTAGAGCGATTCGCCTTCCCACAGGCTGTCGGGGTCAGAGATGAAGAATTCGCGGTCCGACAGATCGATCGTCATCGTGTCGGCGGTGTAGGTTTGCAGCTTGACCGCATGCGCGCCCGCGTCGGCGGCGACGTCGACCAGTTCGAGCGCGCGATCGAGCGAGCCGTTATGATTGCCCGACAATTCGGCGATGATAAGCGGTGCGCAGCCTGGGCCGAGTCGATGCGATCCGATCGTTAGCGGTTGTTTTTCAGTCATTTACCGTCCGTTCGAGACAGGAGAGAATAGGCCTATAGTCAGCGCCCCTGAAAAGGGCAATCGACGCGCCGTTTTCGGGACGCACATCGGCCTGAAAGCGCCGGATTTCGGGATGGAGCGTTTGGACCCGGCGTTCGCCGGCCTGAAGGACGGCGCGCCCCATGCCGCGCCCGGCGTTCCCGGGTGCGAGGAAGATCGATACCGCGGCGGCTTCGCCATCGAGATCGAACCGCACAACGCCAACGCTGGCGGCGCCTTCTTCGGCGACGAGCATCACGCTGTTCGGATCGGCGATGCGCCGCGCAAACCACGCGCTGTGGCTCTCCCACGGGATTTCCGCCGTGTCGATCGCTGTTGCGCGAATTTCTGGGGCGTTGCGCCACTCCCAAACCTGGCGGGCATCCTGCTCGGTCGCAAGGCGGAGCGCGATGTTCGGGGGGGAGATGGCGCTTGCAACCCGGTCGACGCCGCGGCCGTCGACGGTTGCCCGCGCGGCGATAGCCATCAGCCGCAGCAGCGCGGGGCTTGACGACAGGAATTGGACAAGGCGGCCAAGTTCGGCCTCGAAATCCGGGCCGGCGGTGACCGCTACAGCGCACCCAAGCCGTTCGAGCGCGTCGGCGGTGGTCCGCTGGTTCTCGGCAATGACCGCGACGATCGAGGGGAGGCCCATGCAGGCGCGTTCCCAGCTCGTCGAACCGCCGGCACCGATTGCGAGATCGGCCGCCTGCATGAGCTCGGCCATGTTGGTGACGTCGACATGGACCGCGAGATGCCGATCATCCGCGGCTCGGTCGTCCAGCGCTTGGCGATGCGGCGACAGGCCAGTAACCACGGCATCGATCGCCACGTCTGGCAGCACCGCGCGGATCGCCGTGATGGCGGTTCCGGTGAGGTCGTCGGGATCGACGCCGCCAAAGCTGATCAATATCCGGTCGACGGCACCGGAGCGCTCGGTGCGTGCTTGCCTGAGCCGCGCGAACTCGGGCCGCAGCATGGCGTAGTTTGGCCCCGGCAACTGTTGGCATCCAGCAGGAACGAGACTGCCGTATCGCGCGGGGTCGCCGGGAGCGACGTCGATCAGGACATCGCAGTCATGGTGCCGGTCGGCGAGGTCGTCGATCACCGCGAGGCGTCCGGTGACGCCGCGAACGGCCTTTTCCCATATGTGGTCGAGGCCGTAGTGATCGACGATCACGACGTCGAAGGACGCGCCACCAACGGCTGCCAGCGTCTGTTCGGCATCGCGTTCCTGCGACACCGCCTCCGCCGCCGGCAGTTCGATCAGATCGAACCCGGCGTCGGACACGAGCCCGTTGAAGCTGCGATCCGAAGCCCGGGAAACGAACAGGCAGTGATGGCCCCAATCGCGCAGCCGTTCGGCGAGGGAAAGGCAACGGCGCAAATGGCCGGAACCGATCGCGGCTCCTCCATCGGCCCGGAACAATATGTTCGGCCGGCGCGGTTGCCCTTCGCTCATCAGCCCTTTTTCATCAGGAACCAGGTGACGTCGTCCTGCGGGAAATTGGGGTCACGGTGATAGCAGAAGCCATAGTCGACGAGTTCGAGATCGGGGAAGCGTTCCATCACTTCGCCAGCAAAATCGCGCTTGAACAGACGGTCTTCGTGGCCGCGATAGGGCAGGGCGACGGGCGAGGGGTTATAATATTCGACGACGCAGACATATTTGCTGCTGCTGTTGTAAAGCCGGTCATAGACGCGCGGCAGTTCGTCGGGGTTGATGTGGATCAGCACGCCCTTGATCAACGACATGTCCCATTGGCGAGCGGGCTCGAAATCGAGGATCGACTGTTCGAGCACCGAACACCGGCCCCACTGGCGCAGTTCTTCGGCGGCATGATTGTTGATTTCGACGCCGGTCAGGTCGGCGTCGGCAATCAGCGTGTCGATCGCGCGCAGGTTGAGGCCGATGTTGGCGCCGAATTCGACGACCGACTTCACGCCGCGCGTACGGTCGAGCACCTTGGCGAACAGCGAGGTATTGGCCGCGATCCAGCCCGCACCGATGTTGCGGTCAGAATATTCGTCGCCGAACTCCCCGGCCCAAAAGGCTTCCTGTTCGGTCGAAAAATTCGTCATTCACTTTCTCCTTGGATTTTTTTCTGTTCGATATGGGCGTTGATCGAACACCAGTCGGGGTGGGCTTGAAGCAGCGCCACGACCTCTGCCAGGCGGATGGCGTCGGGGTTGGGCGTTGCGTTGAAAATGCGGTCCAGCAGGTCGAAATCCTCGGGCGTGTCGAGCGTCAGGCGATAGTCCGAAAGGTCTTCGGGCCATACATAGCTGACGATACGGAAGCGTTCGGGATGGGCATAGAGGAAAGGCGTGACATGTTCACGCTGTGGATCTGTGGTCGCTTCCGCCAGCATGATGTCGAGCGCGGCGCGCGAAAAAAGCTCGGCGTCGAGGCCGCGCGGAAAGCTGCGGCGAACTGAATTGCTGACGAGATCGGCGTCGCCCGCGCCGAAGCGGCGGACCATCGCGGCCAGAACATCGGGATCGATCAACGGGCAGTCGGCGGTGATCCGCATGATGGCGTCGGCATTGCTCGCGGACGCGGCAAGGCCATAGCGCGACAGGACGTCGTCCTCGTCACCGCGTACGACCGTGGCGCCATATTGCGCCGCGCGCTCGGCCGCGATGTCGTCGATTGGCCGGACGGTGGTGGCGACGACGACTTGGTCGAATGCCCCCGACGCCGCGACGCGTTCGATGACGCGTTGCAGCACGGTCTTACCCGCGAGTGGTTCGAGGATCTTGCCGGGAAGCCGGCTCGATCCCATCCGGGCCTGGATGATGGCGACTATGCGCATCGATCAACCCTGATAATGGCTGCGGACGGGGATGCCCGCGGCAGCAAGATGGGCCTTCGCCTCGAGCGGCGTGGCCTGGGTGAAAAGATAGATGCTCGCGGCAGATACGGCGGAAGCGCCGGCTTTGACCGCTTCCTCCATATGGACGTAATTGCCCGCGCCGCCGCTGGCGATCACCGGAATCGACACTGCGGCCGACACGGCGGCGATCGTCTGGAGATCATAACCTTCCATCAGGCTGTCGCGCTCGATCGACGTGACCTGCACCTCGCCCGCGCCGAGGCGTTCGAGTTCCTGCGCCCATTCGACGGGATCGCGGCCGGTCGCCTCGGTCCCGCAGCGGGTGAAGCATTCGCGCCGGCCGTCGGCATGGGTGCGATAGTCGATTGCGGCGACGATGCACTGCGCGCCATAGGAGTCGGACGCCGCAGTGATTAGCGCGGGATCGCTATAGGCGGCGCTGTTGATCGAAACTTTGTCGGCACCGACCAGCAGCAACTGGCGGATTTGTTCGAGCCGCGTGATGCCGCCGCCAACGGTTAGCGGCACAAAACATTCCTGCGCCAGCGTTGCAACCATATCGATATCGGGACCGCGCCCAGCCGGTGTCGCAGCGATGTCGAGCAGGATCAACTCGTCGACGTCGCGGCGGTTGAAGACCTTGACCGATTGCATCGGCGCGCCGACCGCGCGCCAGCTGTCGAACGCCGGCCCCTTCACCAGATTGACCTCTCGCATCAGGAGGGTCGGAATCACACGGGTCTTGAGCATGCAGGAGCTTACAGTGCGAGGAAATTCTTGAGCAGCCGAAATCCGGCGCGCGAACTTTTTTCCGGATGGAACTGGACGCCCGCGACGCGGCCCGAACCGACCGCCGAAACTGTCTCGCCGGCATAGGGCGTGGTCGCAATGATGCTGTCGTCGCCGGCCGGAACAAAGCGGAAGCTGTGAACGAAATAGAAATCGGCGCCCGAGGGAATCCCGTCGAATAGGGCGCCGTCGCGGTGGCGAACCTCGTTCCATCCGACATGCGGAACACGCTCGGACGTATCGGCGGGAAGGATGCGTTCGATGCGTCCCGGGATGAGCCCGAGGCCCTGTGTCTTGGCGACCTCGTCGCTTTCGTCGGCGAGCAGCTGCATGCCGAGGCATACGCCGAGCAGCGGCAGGCCGTCGTCATGGACGGCCGATCGCAGCGCGCCGACCCATCCTCCCTCGCGCAGCCGCCCCATCGCTTGCGGAAAAGCGCCGACGCCCGGGACGACGATCCGGTCTGCGACCTTGATGTCCGCCGGATCGTCGCTCACCAGCGCTCGTCCGCCGCACTCTTCAATCGCGCGGCGGGCCGAGGCGATATTGCCCATCCCATAGTCGACGATGAGGACGGTCATGTCCCGGACTTTCTTAGAGGTTGTCGTCGTTGAGCTTGGTCAGGTTGCCGTGGCGATCCTTGACCAAATTGCCGCGCCCGTCGGTCTTGAAAATCGCCTTGTTGGTGAAGCGATCGCAAATTTCGACGAATTCGTCGACACTCATGCCCAGCGGTTCGAGGATCTGTTCGATCGGCACACCGAGGTAAGTCCACGGGAACTTGCCGTCGTGCAGCTTGACCATCTGCAGCGCGTCCTGCCGCGTGATGCGGCCGCGGCGGACATGCAGGCAGGCGATGTCGGTAGAGCGACCGAAGCCGAACTTGAGGAATTTGAAATAATCGTGAATCCCGGTCTGCAGATTGTCGAGATTCTCGTAATTTACGATCGATCCTTCAACCGTCGTCGAAACGCTGGTGAAACCGAAAGCCTGCGAGATGAGCGCATTGGCATAGCCATCCCACGGCAGATAGTGACCGAGGAAGATGCCGGTCACGCCGACGCGCGCCAGTTCCTCGTCAGTGGGGTAGCTGTAGGGGACGAGGTGGCGTTGTTCGATGCCGTCGACGCCGATGAGATCGCTCACGCGCATTCCGAGGAGGCCGCCAAACTCTTCGAGCCAGCGGCGTGTCAGGACATTGCCCTCGGCAGCGGCTGCGGGGCCGCCATATTCATTCTGCGAATTTTCACCCCAGACAATCAGTGGCACGCCATATTGGACCGCGGCGCGGACCGGGATGGTGAAGATGCCTACATGTTCAGGCCAGCTGATATCGCCGACGTCGGTCAAGCCGATGCGGTTGAGCTTGCGCCGGACGACGGGGTTCGGGCTGAACTCGACATAGTCGACGCCCAGATCCTTGATGTTCTGGATATTCTTGCGGCCGATTTCTGACAGGTGACAGGTCGTTGCGGTGACGCAAAGCGGGTTCATGCCCAGCTGGAGCATGCGGATCACCTGATAGGTGCTGTCCTTGCCGCCGCTGACCGGGACGATACAGTCCCAATTGCTGCCGTCCTTGCTGCGATAGCGGTCGGTAACCTCGACCAGTTCCTTGTGACGGCTGTCCCAATCGACTTCGGTGCGCTGCTCGTACGAGCGGCACGCATTGCAAACACCTTCGTCGTCGATCCGCAGATCGGGTTTGGTGTGCGGCATGACGCAGCGAACACAGTAACGAAGCTCCACGGGGTATCTCCTAGAAAATTTAGGTCAGAGCGCGGGTCAGGGACGCGATGACGCGATCCTGCTGCTCTTCGGTCATGGTGGGGAACAGGGGAATGGTGATAGCGCGGCGGTAATAGGCCTCGCTTGCCGGAAAGTCGCCCGCCGCAAAGCCGAGCCGTTTGAAATCGGGCTGCAGGTGGATCGGGATATAATGGACGTTGGGCGAAATCGCGTCGCTGCGAAGCTGGTCGTACACCTCGGTTCGCGTCCGCGGCGTGCGGGTCTCGTCGACCTCGACAACATAGAGATGGTGCGCCGACGTCCGGTCGTTCGATCGTGGCGGCAGGCGCAGGGGCAGGCTGACGAGCGCGTCGTCGTAGCGGCGGGCAAGGAAGTCGCGCCGCGCCTCGCGTTCGGCAAGCCGCGTGAGCTGCGCTGAGCCCAGCGCGGCCTGGATATCGGTGAGCCGGTAGTTATAGCCGAGACTGACCTGCTCATAATACCAGGGGCCGTCGGGCTCCTGTTCCATTTCGGCCGGATCGCGGGTGATGCCGTGACTGCGTGCCTTGCGCATGCTGTCCGCGAGGCCGGCGTCGCTGGTCATGCAGAGGCCCCCTTCGCCGGTGGTGATGATCTTCACCGGGTGAAAGCTGAACACGGTGATGTCGGCATATTGGCCGACGGGTTCGCCATGATAGGTCGCGCCCACCGCGTGCGAGCTGTCCGAAACGATGCGGAACCCATAGCGATCGGCGAGCGCCCGGATTTTCTTCATGTCGCAGGGGAAGCCGGCGAAATCGACGGGTATCACGATGCCGGGCAGCGAGCCTTCTGCTTCGGCCTGCGCCAGCTTTTCGGCGAGGCGGTCGACCGACATGTTGCGCGTGCCGGGATCGATGTCGACAAAGCCGACGGTCGCCCCGCAATAGCGCGCGCAGTTCGCCGACGCGACGAAGCTGTTCGGCGAGGTCCAGACATGCATGCCGGGACCGGCGCCGAGTGCCATGCACGCGATGTGCAGCCCCGCGGTCGCGTTGGCGACCGCGATACCATGCTCGACACCGTGAAGCGCCGCGAACTCGGCCTCGAACTTCGGCACCGCGGGCCCCTGCGTCAGGAACGGTGCGCGCAGGACGTCGGCAACCGCCGCGATATCCGCCTCGCTGATATCCTGGCAGCTATAGGGGATTATGCTCGCCATCGCCGGTTCAAAAACCGGGGTCGATGTGCTGCCGTATCAGGGTGCGGATTTCCTCGACGGTCAGGAAATTATCATTGGTCCCGCTATCGTAGCAGAATCCGGGCGCGACGCGCTTGCCACCGCGATGGTTGCAATAATGATCGACGGCGTCGGGATCGCCCGGGGGCAGGATCGCATAATATTCGCCCATGTCGACGGTGTTCGGGCTGTCGCTGGCGGTGATCATTTCCTCGTGGATCTTTTCGCCGGGTCGGATGCCGATGATTTCCTGGCGCGCATCGGGCGCCACGGCGGTCGCGACGTCGGTGACGCGGTAGGAGGGGATCTTGGGGACGAGGATCTCGCCGCCTTCGGCATTGTTCAGCGCCCACATGACAAGGTCGACCCCGCCGTCGAGCGAGATGTTGAAGCGGGTCATCGCCGGGTCGGTGATCGGCAGGCTGCCCTGATCGCGGCGGCCCATGAAGAAGGGGATAACCGAACCGCGGCTGCCCATCACATTACCGTAGCGAACGACGCTGAACTGGATATCGCGGTTGCCGCGAATATTGTTCGCCGCGATGAAAAGCTTGTCCGAACAGAGCTTAGTCGCGCCATAAAGGTTGACCGGCGCCGCGGCCTTGTCGGTCGACAGCGCGACGACGCGCTTGACCCCGGCGTCGAGGCACGCCTCGATGATGTTCTGCGCCCCCATGATGTTCGTCTTGATGCATTCGAACGGGTTATATTCCGCTGCGGGCACCTGTTTCAGCGCGGCGGCATGAATGACCGTGTCGGTACCTTCCATTGCGCGGCGAACACGTTCGGCATCGCGGACGTCGCCGATGAAATAGCGCAGGAACGGATAGCGGGCTTCCGGAAACTCCTGCGCCATTTCGAACTGTTTCAGTTCGTCGCGCGAGAAGATCACCAGTCGGCGGGGCGTCGAATTTTCAACGACATGGCGGACAAAAGCCTTGCCAAAAGAGCCGGTGCCTCCCGTTAGGAAAATCGAGGCATCGTCAAGCTGAAACGGGGTCATAAAAGTCCTTAATGTCTGCAGGTGGCCGCCCATATCCGAGCAGGTCTGCGTTGTCGAGGCGGGTATCGGAGAGGATTGCGCTGGCGCGGGCCGTTTGATCTATTTGTTATATCTTGCTCTCACCAGTCGGCGCAGTTCGTTTTCAAGGCCCAGATGCTCGCCGCGCGCGCGGTTTGCTTGTGGGTCGAGAATGCTTGAGCGGAACAATCGTCGCCCGACAGCGGGTAAAAGCCGGTCGACGCCCGAGGCGATGGCTTGTGGGACGGTCAGAATCCGTACCCTCACGCCGGCTTCATCGGCAACGATCGCCGTGAATAGCGGATAGTCGAACAGGAGCGGATCGGCTGTGAACGACTTGCCGCTGTGGCCAGATGCCGCGCAATCGGCCAGTTGCTTCGCGGCTCCGCCATAGGTGAGCATCGATCGGCGGAAGGGGTTGCCCGAAGCCACGGGAAGAATTCTTATCTTTGTAGCGAGCGTGAGCAGCGGCGACAGCAGGCCGGGCTTCGTCGCTGAAAACATGAACGGTAACCGCAAGCTTTCCACCGCAAATCCGTCGCCGGCCAACGCCAGGATCGCCAGGTCGCCTTCGGCCTTGGAGCGCCCATAGGCGCTGACCGGCTGTTCCGGGGTCGTCGCATGGATATATTCGGTGATGCCGAGAATGGAGAAGCTGCTGACCTGAACCATTTTGGGGACGCCGGCCGCCTTGGCGCTGGCGGCAATGGTCAGCGGCAGGTGCACATTTGCGGCATCGAGAGCGGCTTGGTCGCCCGTCACGCTGCCTGCGGCGTTGATGACCGCGCGGCACCGCGCGAGCGCGTCAGCGGGCGGCGCGCCATCCGGGCCGAGCGGCGCGTGCTCGAACCCGGGCAGCGGCGCGGCACCGGTCCGGGTCGCGGCGATCGCGGTTTGCGGGCCCAATTCGCGAAGCAGCGCACGGCCGAGTTCGCCGTTGGCGCCGGTTACGAGAATCCTGTCGCGGGTCATCGGGCGGGCGCGCTCGCCGCCGCGTCGCCCGAACCCGCGCCCGTGGCGGTCGCCCACAATATCCTGAGGTCGCGGGACAGCGACCATGGTCCGGAATAGGCTTTGTCCGCGACCGCGAGCTTTTCTGGGGTCGACATGTCGATGCCGGCGATCTGCGCGACGCCGGTGATCCCCGGAACAAGCGCGAATACAGCATTCTTACGCCGCGCTTCGAGCAAATCGAGCTGGTTAGGCAGGCCGGGGCGCGGGCCGACGAAGGACATTGTGCCGTTCAGGACGTTCCACACCTGCGGCAATTCGTCGATCTTGAGCCGCCGCAATATGCGGCCGGTCGCGAGGATCGTGTCGGCGCCAACATGGTGCGACGCCACGCTGGGCGTCGAGACGTGCATCGTCCGCAGTTTGAGCAGCCGGAACGGCCGTTCATTGCGGCCGACGCGCGTCTGGAAGAACAGCGGCGAGGCGCGGCACTCCCATGCGATCGGAAGGGCAACCAGCAGGCAGGCCAACAACGCGAAGGGGGCAATCGCGAGCCCCAGAACTAGATCGAACAGGCGTTTCATATGTGACCAGACCAAACGAATCGTTAAGCGGGCATTATACAGAAGCTGCGGGACTTGTAAGTCGCGCCGCTCGAAGCGGCAGGGCAAATGGCACGCGCTCTTCCACATCATCAGCGTGATCGCGTTTCGGCTGGTCTATTCGGCCTCTCTCGGCGGCGCCGAGGGCGCGCATGATAGCGCGTTCGAGGCAGCCAAGCGCAAGCCTGCGATCCCCGTGCTCATTTCACTCGCCGGCGAGATGCAGAAAAGCTTCCGGAGCGCCGGAACCGCCGTGGCGACGATGGTCGCGACCGCCGAAACGGCGTCGCCGGGAGCCGAGATGATGAGCCAGGTCATGACTGGCCGCACGGTTGCCGGCCGCGCGGCAATGCGCACCGCCGAGCTTGCGCTCGAGCGCGCAGGCGGCGGCGCTTTCCATTAGGGCTCGGCGATCGAGCGGGTGTTCGCAACCTGCAGGGCGCGCGCTTCCGCCCCCTCCAAGAGCCAGCGGAGCGAAATTCAACGGCCGCGTCGCTCTCGCGCTCGATGTCGACGGCTGATAAAATCGGGCCGGGCCGCGTGGATGCGGCCCGGCCCACTTGCATTAGTGACGTCAACGCTCGACATAAGCATCATGGATTTCGCGTTCGACAACAGCTTTTACGATTCCATGGAGGGCTTTTACTCCCCCGCCGAAGCGGCCGCGCCGGCTGCGCCAAAGCTCCTGAGCTTCAATCATGCGTTGGCCGGACTTCTGGGGATCGATGTTGGGAGCGCGTCGGATGACCAGATCGCGCGGGTATTTTCGGGCGCGGAAACTCTCGAAGGCGCGAATCCCCTCGCATTCGCTTATGCAGGACACCAGTTCGGCCATTTTTCTCCGCAGCTCGGCGACGGCCGCGCGCTCCTGCTCGGCGAGGTGGTCACGCCGGACGGAGCTCGGTTCGACCTGCAGCTCAAGGGATCGGGTCCCACGGCCTTCTCGCGCAACGGCGACGGCAGGGCTGCCCTCGGACCCGTCTTGCGTGAGTTTCTCGTTTCGGAAGCGATGGCGGCGATGGGCGTCCCGACGACGCGGTCGCTCGCCGCCGTTGCGACGGGCGACTGCGTGCAGCGCGAGCGAGCGCATCCGGGCGCGGTGCTGACCCGTATTGCAAGCAGCCATATCCGCGTCGGAACCTTCCAGTTCTTTGCGGCGCATTTCGGTGCCGATCACGTCGTCCAACTCGCGGATTACAGCATTCGCCGCCATTTTCCCGACGTGGCCGAAGCCGCCAACCCGTCGCTTGCTCTGCTCGATCGCGTCATCGGCCTGCAATGCGAACTGGTCGCACGCTGGCTGGGTGTGGGCTTCATCCACGGCGTCATGAACACCGACAATGTCGCGATCAGCGGAGAGACGATCGACTATGGCCCCTGCGCCTTCATGGATCGCTTTGCTGTGAACACGGTCTTCAGCTCGATCGACGCTAACGGCCGCTATGCCTATGGCCGCCAGCCTCAGATCCTGCACTGGAACATGGCGCGTTTTGCCGAGGCTTTGCTCCCCGCGATCCACCGAGTGGCGCCCACCGATGTCGATGCAGCAAAGGAGTTGGTGGATGCCATTCCCGCCCGTTTCCGTGCGATATGGCATGCGCAGGTCAGAAAAAAACTGGGCTTGGGCGACGAGGGGCCTGATGACAGCGAATTGATCGACACGCTCTTCGACGAACTCGAAGAACATAATGTCGATTTCACCTCCTTTTTTCGAGCGCTCGCGATGTTGCTCCGCGGTGACGGATCGATGCTCGAAAATCTGCTTCCCGCGACGGATGTGCTCGCTCCATGGATCGGTCTGTGGTGGGAGCGGATGGAGCATGATGCGACCGAACTGCTCGCGCGTGCTGACGCGATGGATGCAGCCAATCCGCTCTATATCCCGCGCAATCACCTCGTCGAAGCCGCGCTTGACGCAGCAGAGGCGGGAGACATGGCGCCGTGGCTCGAACTGCTCGACGTCGTGCAGCATCCTTATGACTGCCGTCCGGGGCTGGAGCGCTTTGCAGAACCGGGCGCGGAAGGCGCGGCGCCCTACAAGACCTTCTGCGGGACCTGATGCGAGCGGTAGGAGTTGAGCAGCCGCATCGCAGTTGCTAGGGGACGGCGCCGAACCATCAGAGGATAAATCATTGGCTTCAGCAAATGTTACCCCTGCGGCGTCCGTCAAGATCACGGTCGTCGGCACGGGCTATGTCGGTATTTCGAATGCGATTTTGCTGGCGCAGCATAATGAAGTCGTTGCGCTCGACATCGATGTGCGCAAGGTTGAGCAGATAAATGCTAAGCGATCACCGATCGCCGATTCCGAAATCGAAGATTATCTGGCAAACAAGCCGCTGAACCTGATCGCGACAACCGACCGCGATGCAGCTTACTCAGGAGCAAGCTTCGTCATTGTTGCGACCCCCACCGATTATGACCCGGACACCAATTATTTCAATACGCGCACCGTCGAGGGCGTGATTGCCGATGCGCTAGTAAAAGCCCCCGATGCGCTGATCATCGTCAAATCGACCGTTCCGGTCGGCTTCACCGAGCGGATGCGCGCCGAGCATGGCAGCGATGCGATCGTCTTTTCGCCGGAATTCCTGCGTGAAGGTCGCGCGCTCTTCGACAATCTCTATCCCTCACGTATCGTTGTTGGCAACACGCACCCGCGGGCGGCCGAGTTCGCGCGCCTGTTGCTTGAAGGGTCGCTGAAGCCAGAGGCGACGATATTGCAGACGGGCAATACCGAGGCCGAGGGAATCAAGCTGTTCGC
>SEFZ01000074.1 GCA_004173185.1 Sphingomonadales bacterium
GTCGCCGATCGGCCGCACCCCGCGATCGAACCCCGCGACATATACGGGCGCCTTCACGATCATCCGCGACTGGTTCGCCGGGCTGCCCGAAAGCCAGGCGCGCGGTTACAAACCCGGGCGGTTCAGCTTCAACGTCAAGGGCGGGCGGTGCGAGACCTGCACCGGCGACGGCCTGATCAAGATCGAGATGCACTTCCTGCCCGACGTCTATGTGACGTGCGAGACGTGCCACGGCAAACGCTACAACCGCGAAACGCTCGAGGTGAAGTTCAAGGGCCATAGCATCGCCGACGTGCTCGACATGACGGTCGAGGATGCGGCGGAGTTCTTCAAGGCGGTGCCCTCGATCCGCGAGAAGATGGCGATGCTCGTCCGCGTCGGCCTCGGCTATATCAAGGTCGGGCAGCAGGCGACGACGCTGTCGGGGGGCGAGGCGCAGCGCGTCAAGCTCGCCAAGGAATTGTCGCGCCGTTCAACCGGACAGACGCTCTATATCCTCGACGAGCCGACCACCGGACTGCATTTCGAGGATGTCCGCAAGCTGCTCGAAGTGCTGCAGGCGCTTGTCGATCAGGGTAACAGCGTCGTGGTGATCGAGCATAATCTGGATGTCATCAAGACCGCCGACTATATCCTCGACCTCGGCCCCGAGGGCGGGGTCAAGGGCGGCGAGATCGTCGCGGCGGGCACCCCGGAGCAGGTTGTGAAGGAAAAGAGCAGCTTCACCGGGCAGTATCTGGCTCCGCTGCTGGGGAAGTAACCAGCCCCCCTCCCGCTTGCGGGAGGGGCAGCGAGACTTGCGAACCTGTTCGCTAGTCGCAGCGGGGTGGGCAGATGCACCGTTGCTTCCCACCCCCAACCCCTCCCGCAAGCGGGAGGGGAGAATTACCCCATCAGCTTCGCGGTAATATCCTCGGCGGCATAGATGCGGATCACCGGCGGCTGCGGCGAGAGGACGCGCATTTCGGCGACGAAGGTGGAGGGGGCGGGCACTGCGAAATGGGCGCGCACCGCGGCGATATCCGCCCACTTCTCGACAAAGACGAGACGATCGGGCTGCTCGACATCGACATGGCAGCGATGCCCCAGACACCCCGCCTCGCCGCGCGACCGCGCGCTATGCTCGGCGCCGAGCGCGATTATGCGCTCGCGATGCTCTAGGTTCAGGATGACGTGGCCGGTGATGAGGATCATGATTGCATTTGTCCCATTTTGACATGGGAACATAAACTGAACATTTACGCAAGGGCCTTGCCCGAGTGGGTAAAAGACGTCAAAATCTCTCCGTGCTTTTCACTACTTTCCTACAACTCATTCACTTCCTATATACCGGAAGCGGTATATGAGTGATTCGGTAGCTGATTACCAGTTTCTGATCACTCAGGGCGGGCGACAAGATTTGCTCGCTTGCCGGAAGGAGGACCCATGGGCGGCATCGCGCATTTCGGTGCTGCTGCGCGAAATTGCGCAGCACAAATTCTATGCGGAATGGCTGGCCGATCCGACTTATTCGGACGACACGATTCTAGATGTTGGCGAACTGGCCTCTTTTCGCGCGATAAAGATAAACGCGTACCGGGTTAAATTCGTTGAGATCGGCAAATGGCGACTAATTGTTTCCATTGATCATCCGACACATCGGGTTGCTCTAATGGCCGTTATGCATCGAGACGATAACTACGAAGAAGACGAAGCCCTCTGGGCTGACATTGAGCGGGAATATGATGAACTTGGCTTCACAAGAGTTTGATATCTGCACCCACGCAGAGAGGCCAGATGGCACTCGCGCGGCGTATGTGCGAAACTCGGGTTCCAACGTTTTGACCGTCGATTTTGGATCGCCGGTCCCACTGCCTGATGGCACGTCGGACCTATTCGCGTTTCTTGATGAGTTTGACGACGATCCAGTGATCGCAGAGCTTTTACCGGATGCTCGGAAAGAGGTCGGACAATCCTTCGAGACCCAAGAAGGCCTCACCATCCGAGTATTACGGATGCGAATGGGTATGTCGCAAGCAGACCTTGCACGCGCACTCAACACTTCTCAACCTGCCATCTCGGCAATCGAAAACCGCGCCCGGAAACCGGGAGAAGATAATATTCGCGACTTGGCGCGCGTGCTGAAAGTTGATTTCAACACATTGATGGAAGCACTTGGGAATGTCTGATTTCGAGTGTTTTGCCTTTTTCTGCGAAGATTTTCGAACTGAGGTTGGTGGCAAAACAAGTTACATGGGTGTTTTAGGACCACGCATAAACCTCGAGCCCAGCGACGAAGATGCTCCACCTGACGCGAAGGAGGTCATCGCAAAACTGGTTGTAGTTGCTATGATTCGAACCTCCAAGCAGGGCGATATCCCGTTGAAGGTAGATCTTTTTTTCGAGAACGCGCCAGATGGGATCGTGCAACACATAAAGAGTGATCACGTTCTTTCGGTTAGCGGCGAACGCGACGAAAACTTGGCCCAATTTCACGCGCAGATGCCGCACGTTCCGGCGCATCCCGGTATGAAAATTGTCGTCAACTTTAAAATTGGCGGGCAGTGTTTCTCAACCAGTCTCCTCATGGATGGGCCAGAGGCGCCGACTCCTAGGGTCAGGACCCATTGATTTGCGGTGACGGCTGTGATTCAGGCTTGGGGTGAGGAGCCTGAATGATGAGTGATTTGTATTGGCTGACGGACGAGCAGATGGCGCGTCTTCAGCCGTATTTTCCGAAGAGCCATGGCCGCGAGCGGGTCGACGATCGACGGGTTTTGAGCGGGATCATCTTCGTCAACCGCAATGGGCTCAGGTGGCGTGATGCGCCGAGGGAGTATGGCCCGGCGAAGACGCTTTATAATCGCTGGAAGCGGTGGAGCGACAAAGGCATCTTCATCCGCATGATGGAGGGCTTGGCCACACCTCAGGCGCCAGAGCGCAAGACGATCATGATCGACGCGACCTATTTGAAGGCCCACCGCACGGCGTCGAGCCTTGGGGTAAAAAAGGGGGTCCGGGACGCCTGATCGGCCGCACGAAAGGCGGTATGAACACCAAGCTTCATGCCGTGACCGATGCAAATGGCCGCCCGATCAGCTTCTTCATGACCGCCGGGCAGGTCAGCGATTACACGGGCGCAGCCGCTTTGCTCGACAGTCTGCCCAAAGCGCAATGGATGCTCGCCGACCGGGGCTATGATGCCGACTGGTTCCGCGATGCCTTGCAGGAAAAGGGCATCACGCCCTGCATCCCGGGCCGGAAAATACGGAACAAGACCGTCAAATACGACAAGCGCCGCTACAAACGCCGCAACCGCATCGAGATCATGTTCGGCCGCCTCAAGGACTGGAGACGGGTCGCAACACGCTACGATCGGTGCCCGAAGGCCTTCTTCTCCGCCGTCGCCCTCGCCGCAACCGTCATCTTCTGGCTCTGATCAATGAGTCCTGACCCTAAGCCTAGTCGGCGTAAAAGCTGACATGGCTACGAGTGTCGTGGCCGCCCGCCCATGACACTTATATGACACATCCTGTCACATACACGTCACACAACTCCCCCAAATGGCCCTCAGCGAGTCGCCACGGGGGTGGTGGCTTGGATCGGTAACGACCCCCACCACAGGATCATGTCATGCTGCAGAAATTCGCTCTGATCGCTGGCGCCGCGACGTGCGCGCTGGCGCTTTCCGCTTGTCAGGACCAGGCCTCCTCGGGCGGCGGTGCGCGCGATTATATCAGCGCGGTCGGTTCCTCGACCGTCTATCCCTTTGCCACCGCGGTCGGCGAGAAGTTCGCCGAAGCGACGGGCAACAAGACCCCCAAGATCGACAGCACGGGCACTGGCGGCGGTTTTGAGCGTTTCTGCTCGGGCGTCGGCGGCGACACCGCCGACATCGCGAACGCCTCGCGCCGCATCAAGAAGAAGGAATTCGACACCTGCGTCGCGAACGGCGTCAAGGACATCGTCGAAATCCAGATCGGCATCGACGGCATCGCGCTGGGCGAAGCGACGCGCGGCCCCGGCTTCAAGCTGACCGAGGAAGATGTCTATAAGGCGCTGGCCGCGAACCCCTATGGCAAGCCGAACACCGCAAAGACGTGGAAGGACGTGAACCCCGCCCTGCCCGCGGTCGCGATCTCGGTCTTTGGCCCGCCGTCGACCAGCGGCACTTATGACGCGTTCAAGGAACTGATCCTCGGCAAGGGCTGCGACGCCAATCCCGAGATGAAGGCGCTGAAAGAAGCCGACAAGGACAAGCATGAGGCGGTCTGCACCGCGCTGCGCGGCGCGCCCTTCTATGTCGAGCAGGGCGAGAATGATAACCTCATCATCTCGAAGCTCGACAAGAACCCGACCAGCCTTGGCATCTTTGGCTTCAGCTATCTCGATGCGAACAAGGACAAGATCAAGGCCGTGCCGGTTCAGGGCGTGTCCCCGACCTATGCCGCGATCGCCGATGGCAGTTATCCGGGTTCGCGCCCGCTGTTCATCTA
>SEFZ01000020.1 GCA_004173185.1 Sphingomonadales bacterium
GTAAACGTCAGGTGGGGACCATGTGCATCAGACCAGGATCTGAACAGGGACAGCCCCCTAGGAAGATGAATCGCCTCAGGGATAATCGCTAAAGCTCGTACCGGGCAGAGCCCGCCGCCTTCTATGTAAGCCTTTGGAGCGCAATGCTCAAGGGAAAGCAGCCTAATCTTTGTGGCGCCCCGGACCGGTTATCCCGAGGCCGAGGTGACAGGTGATAAGGTTAGCCCTTGGCGTCTTCCAGCGCAGCCGCAACCGCCTCAAGCCGATCGGCGATGCGATCGAGCAATATAGGCGACACGCCGGCGGAGGGATTGCGTTCGGCCTCATCGAGCATGTCCGCGAGGATCAGCGCGAGATAAACGAGCGTGCGCTCCGAATCCATGCCTCCCGATGCGCGGTGCGCGGTCTCGGCGTGCTTCTGGAGAATCTTCTCGAGATGCTTGAGGTGCGGCTCTTCGCCGTCGCGGGTCGAGACGGTGTAGCTGCGTCCGGCGAGTGTGAGTGTGACGTCCGCCATTATTCGGTGCCCGCAGGTTCGCGGGCGATCAGCGTATCGAGCGAAGCGACGGCGCCTTCGATATGCGCGCGCAACTTGGCGTGGCGCTGCTCGACACGGTCGAGCGCATAGGATTTCGCTGCTGCAGCCGCTTCGATCCGGTTCAATGCGTTTTCAATTCGCTGTGCGGGATCAGCCATAAATCTGGGTTAAGCATTGCAGGGGCGGGGGACAACCCCTGTTTGCAATCACTTGAGGCGAGCCGGTTGACGCAGCGGTGCGACCGCCCCAAAGGCGTCCGCGTCACCACCCGGGAGTTTTTTTTCGTGACCGCATCCTTTACCGACTGTGCCAATGCGATCCGCGCGCTGAGCATGGATGCCGTCGAGGCGGCCAATTCTGGCCACCCCGGTATGCCGATGGGCATGGCCGACGTCGCGACCGTACTTTTCCAGAATTATCTGAAGTTCGACCCAGCCGATCCGAAGTGGCCCGATCGCGACCGCTTCGTGCTTTCCGCCGGGCACGGATCGATGCTGATCTATTCGCTGCTGCACCTCACCGGCTATGCGCGCCCGACGCTCGAGGACATCAAGACCTTCCGTCAGGTCGGCAGCCCGTGCGCCGGGCACCCCGAGAATTTCGAGCTGGCAGGCGTTGAGTGCACCACCGGTCCGCTGGGGCAGGGCCTTGCGATGGCAGTGGGCATGGCGATTGCCGAGCGGCATCTGAACGCCGGCTATGGCGACTCGCTGGTCGATCACCGCACCTGGGTGATTGCCGGTGACGGCTGCCTGATGGAAGGCATCAACCACGAAGCAATCGGGCTTGCCGGCAATCTCAAGCTCGGCCGCCTGATCGTGCTGTGGGACGATAACAAGATCACCATCGACGGCGCAGTCTCGCTGTCGAGCTGCGAAGATATCCCCGCACGCTACCGCGCGACCGGCTGGCAGGTCGTCGAGTGCGATGGCCATGACGAAGCGGATATCGCCCGCGCATTCGACGAGGCGATTGCCGAAACCGGCATGCCCACCCTCGTTCGTTGCCGCACGATCATCGGCAAGGGCGCTCCGAATTTCCAGGGCACCAGCAAGACGCACGGTTCGCCGCTCGGTACCGCCGAAGTTGCCGCTGCGCGGGAGACCTTGGGCTGGAAGTATGCGCCGTTCGACGTGCCAGGCGACATTCGCGAAGCATGGCTGAACGCAGGCAAGCGCGGCGCGGAACCGCATGCTGCGTGGAAGCAGCGCCTTGCAGGTGATTCAAATGCGGCCGAATTCTCGCGCCGGATGGCAGGCGATCTGCCCGAGGGCTTCTCGCTCGATAGCCACATCGCGTCGCTGATCGCTGAACCAAAGAAGATCGCCACGCGCGTCGCCAGCCAGCTCGCGCTCGACGCGATCAACGCCGCATTGCCCGAAACGCTGGGCGGTTCGGCCGATCTCACGCCGTCTAACAACACGCTGACCAAGGGTCTCGAAGACCTGACCCCCGGCAATTACGGCGCGCGCTACGTTCGCTACGGCATCCGCGAGTTCGGCATGGCGGCGGCGATGAACGGCCTTGCGCTGCATGGCGGCGTGATTCCCTATGGCGGCACCTTCCTGGTGTTCAGCGATTATGCGCGGCCTGCCATTCGTCTCTCGGCGCTTCAGCAGGCGCGCGTCGTGTATGTGATGACGCACGATTCGATCGGGCTTGGCGAAGACGGCCCGACCCATCAGCCGGTCGAGCATGTCATGTCGCTCCGCCTGATCCCGAACCTCGAAGTCTGGCGTCCGTGCGACGCGGTGGAGACGGCTGAGGCTTGGGGCGCATCGGTTGCTCGCACCGAGGGACCTTCTTTGCTCGCGCTTTCGCGGCAGAATCTCCCGCAGCTCAGCAGCGGTGGCGCGGCCAAGGGCGGCTATCGCCTCCAGGCAGCCGACGCGGCGCGCAAGGTCGTGATTCTGGCTTCGGGTTCGGAAGTCGAGATCGCAGTTGCGGCGCGCGAGGCTCTTGAAGCCGAGGGCATCGGTGCCGATGTGGTTTCCATGCCATGCTGGTCGCGTTTCGACGCGCAATCGAAGGATTACCGCGCCGACCTGTTGCCGCGTGACGCGCTGATCGTATCGATCGAAGCGGGCGTGACCACGGGCTGGGAGCGCTACACCGGCGTGGATGGGCTTTGCTTCGGTCTCGACCGCTATGGCGCGTCTGGTCCGGCACCCGATCTCTACAAGCATTTTGGCCTCACGGCCGCGGCGATTGTGCCGCAAATCCTGCAAAAACTGAAGGACTGACAGCATGACGAAGGTTGCGATCAACGGGTTTGGACGCATCGGCCGCCTGGTGGCGCGCGCTATTCTCGAGCGCCCCGATAGCGGTCTGGAACTGGTCACGATCAACGATCTGGCCGACGCCAAGTCGAATGCCTGGCTGTTCTCGCGCGATTCGGTGCACGGCAAATATCCGGGCACGGTTGCAGCCGATGGCGACGATCTCGTCGTGGACGGCAAGCGCATCAAGGTGACCAAGGAGCGCGATCCCGCAAACCTGCCGCACGCTGCAAACGGCGTTGAGCTGGTTCTGGAATGCACCGGCTTCTTCACCAAGCGCGAAGATGCCCAGAAGCATATCGATGCGGGCGCGAAGAAGGTGCTGATCTCGGCACCGGGCAAGAATGTCGACCTGACCGTCGTATTCGGCGTGAACCACGACAAGCTGGAAGCGGGTCACACGATCGTTTCGAACGCTTCGTGCACCACCAACTGCCTCGCGCCCGTCGCGAAGGTTCTGAACGACGCGATCGGCATCGAGCGCGGCTTCATGACCACAGTCCATGCGTATACCAACGATCAGAAGATCCTCGATCAGATCCATGAAGATCTGCGCCGTGCGCGCGCCGCTGCGATGAGCATGATCCCGACGACCACCGGCGCTGCCCGTGCGGTTGGCGAGGTTCTGCCGGAGCTGAAGGGCAAGCTGGACGGTTCGGCGATCCGCGTTCCGGTTCCGGATGGCAGCCTTATCGATCTGAGCTTCACGCCTTCGCGCGACACGACCAAGGAAGAGGTCAACGCGCTGCTCAAGGCAGCGTCGGAAAGCGGTCCGCTCAAGGGCGTGCTCTATTATTCGGACGAGCCGCTGGTTTCGATCGACATCGTTCACACCCCGGCTTCGTCGACGATCGACAGCCTTGAGACGACCGTGATGGACGGCAAGCTCGTTCGCGTTGTCAGCTGGTATGACAATGAGTGGGGCTTCTCGAATCGCATGGTCGATACCGCTTCGACGATGGCGAAGCTGGGCTAAACCGACCTGACATCCAACCGTCATGCTGAACTTGTTTCAGCATCCAACCCGTCACAAGCGAGCGTTATCGCGGATGTGGAGTTGGACCCTGAAACAAGTTCAGGGTGACGGCGGGAGGGAGACACGTTTCTCCCATACCAACTGCGAACCTAGAGGTTGATCATGACCCGCGCCTTCAAAACCCTCGACGACATGGGCGATATCTCGGGCAAGCGCGTGCTTGTTCGCGAGGACCTCAACGTGCCGATGGCCGATGGCGCGGTGACGGATGACACGCGCTTCCGCGCTGCGATCCAGACCGTTGCCGAACTATCGGACAAGGGCGCGATCGTGCTGATCCTCGCGCATTTCGGACGGCCCAAAGCGCCGAGCCCGGAACTCTCCACCGCGCAGCTCGCCAAGCCGTTTGGCGACGTGCTGGGGCGTCCGGTGCGCTATGTCGATTGGGAAGGCGATGCGGCTGCGGTCGCGACGCTCCAGCCCGGCGATATCGCGCTGCTGGAGAATACCCGTTTCTTCGGCGGCGAAGAGAAGAATGATCCGGCCACCGTCGAGCGGTTCGCGGCTTTGGGCGATCTATACGTCAACGATGCCTTCTCGGCAGCGCACCGCGCGCATGCTTCGACCGAGGGCCTTGCGCACAAGCTGCCCGCATTCGCCGGCCGCCAGATGGAAGCCGAACTCGACGCGCTCGACAAGGCGCTGGGCAATCCCGAGCATCCGGTTGCGGCAGTCGTCGGTGGGGCCAAGGTTTCGACCAAGCTCGACGTGCTCAAGCATCTCGTCGCCAAGGTCGATCACCTGATCATCGGTGGCGGCATGGCCAATACCTTCCTTGCCGCGCGCGGCGTGAATGTCGGCAAGTCGCTGTGCGAGCATGATTTGACCGGCACCGCCGAGGAGATCCTCGATGCGGCGGAGAAGGCCAATTGCATCGTACATCTGCCTTATGACGTGGTGGTATCGAAGGAGTTCGCGGCCAACCCGGCGAGCCTGCGTATCTGCAACGTCCACGAAGTCGCCGAGGACGAGATGATCCTCGACGTCGGCCCCGCCGCGACCGAGGCGCTGGGCGATGTACTCAAGAATTGCCGCACGCTGGTTTGGAACGGTCCGATGGGCGCGTTCGAGACCAAGCCGTTCGACACCGCTACGATGAGCCTTGCGCACACGGTTGCGGCGCTGACGAAGGAAGGCTCGCTGGTTTCGGTTGCAGGCGGCGGGGACACCGTCGCCGCGCTCAATCAGGCGGGCGTATCGGGCGACATGACCTTCATCTCCACCGCCGGGGGCGCGTTCCTGGAGTGGATGGAAGGCAAGGAACTGCCCGGCGTTGCGGCGCTTTCCCGCTGAACCAATGAGGGCGCGCTAGATCCGAAGATTGTCTTCGCGAACGCGGCATGTCCAGACCAGGCCGAGCGGATCGAAATCCAGTGTGACATCGGCGTTCAGCGCCTTGGCGACCATCCGCTCGATCACCCGCTGCCCGAATCCGGAACGTGCCGGAGGGCTAACCGCCGGTCCATCTTGCTCGCGCCAGATGATGATCACCCGATCGGGATCGGCGGTGCGCTCGATCGATAGATACAGCCTTCCCTCCGGCACCGACAGAGCGCCATATTTGCACGAGTTGGTCGCCAGTTCATGAAGCGCCATGCCGAGGATCCGCGTGCTGGCAGGGCCCAATTCCAAATCCGGTCCGGCCCGGATCAGCCGCGGATCGGCGGGCGCGACAAAGGCGCTCAGCTGCTTGTCGATGAGTATCCAGAGGGACGCGATATCGGGCTGCTCGCCCAACATGAGATCCTGTGAGGCCGCCAGGCTCAGGATGCGCGTTTCGATCTGCCGACGGAATTCGTCGACCGAATCGGCCTTGGTCTGGCCAACCAGGTTCAGCACTACGGTGAACAGGTTTTTCGAGCGATGCGCCAGTTCGTTCAGCAGGAAGTCCATGCGCTCTTCAGCGCGCTTGAACGCGCCGATATCAGTGATGATCGAGATCATCCCAATTATCTCGCCCTTTTCGTCGCGTTGCATCGTCGCGTTCAGATCGGCCCAAAGTATCTCGCCATTCGCGCGGATGTATCGCTTCTGGAGGCGATAGGCGTCGATCTCGCCGCGCCGCGCCCGATCCAGCACGTCCAGATTTAGATTGAGATCGTCGGGGTGCGTGATGTCCTGAAACCGCATGGTGCGAAGCACATCGTCCGGATGACCGATCATCTCGCAGAAATGTTGGTTAACATCCGAAAAATAGCCGAGACTATCGACCCGTGCCAAGCCTGCACCCGCAAGCCGGAAGGTATCGTAATAGTGAGATGGAGGTGGCGCCATCTCGCTCCTGTTATCGACACCGATGTGACCGCCTCCAATTCGCTTCAGGAATACGCAGAAACAAGCCGGACGCATAGCCGGAATCGAAGAAACCTCTCGCCGTACACGCTCAATGCACGCTTCGATTACCCAAGCCGCGGATCAAACTTTACATCGGCCAACGTTGTCACCCTTCCCAGGCTTGGGCGACGCTGTAATAGCGCACGAAACAAATTGAACCGCAGGGAGCGACGATGAACACCGCCGACATGACCACCAAGATCGCCGACGGAAAAGGCTTCATCGCCGCACTGGACCAGTCGGGCGGCTCCACGCCCAAGGCGCTGGCTGGCTATGGCGTCGAAGCCGATGCATGGTCGAACGACGAAGAGATGTTCGGCCTGATCCATGAGATGCGCGCGCGCATCATCAGCGCGCCGAGCTTTTCCGGCGACAAGGTGATCGGTGCGATCCTGTTCGAGCGGACGATGGACGGCCAGGTGGGCGGCAAGCCGACCCCGCAGGCGCTGATCGACAAGGGTGTCGTGCCCTTCCTCAAGATCGACAAGGGCCTAGAGGACGAAGCCAATGGCGTTCAGATGATGAAGCCGATGCCGGGCCTCGACACGCTGCTCGCGCGCGCAAAGGCGCTGGGTGTGTTTGGCACCAAGGAGCGCTCGGTGATCAACTTCGCCAACCGCGAAGGCATTGCCGCGATCGTCGCCCAGCAGTTCGAAGTGGGTCAGCAGGTGCTCGCCGCCGGGCTGATGCCGATGCTCGAGCCCGAGATCAACATTAAGAGCGCCGAGCGCGCCGAGTGCGACCAGATCCTGCTCGAAGAGACGCTCAAGGCGCTCGACGCGATGCCGGGCGATGCCAAGGTCATGCTCAAGCTTTCGATCCCGGCAAAGTCGGGCCTGTACGATGCGCTGGTCGATCATCCGCGCGTGCTGCGCGTCGTGGCGCTGTCGGGTGGCTTCAGCCGCGCCGACGCCTGCACCGAGCTTGCCAAGAATCGCGGCATGATCGCAAGCTTCAGCCGGGCTTTGCTATCGGATCTGCGCCACGGCATGACCGACGCCGAGTTCGATGCGTCGCTGGGCGAGGCGATCGGCGAAATCTACACGGCATCGACAGAAAAGACTGCGGCTTGACGTCGCGCCGCCCAGTGCTTGCCGGCCTGGCGCTGGCCTTGCTGGGCGGCCCCGCATTGGCGAAGGGTGGCGTGCGCATGGAAGAACTCGATCCACCCTTTGGCATGATCGGCAAGATCAAGGCGGCTCCGGGCAAGCGCGATGAGCTGGTCGCGATCCTCGGTTCGGGGACCAATGCGATGCCCGGCTGCCTCGCTTATCTGATCGCCGAGGACGCCAAGGATGCCGATGCGATCTGGATCACCGAGATCTGGGACAAGAAGGAAAGCCATGCGGCATCGCTGGCGCTGCCTTCGGTGAAAGAGGCGATCCGCCAGGGCCGGCCGCTGATTGCCGGTTTCGAGTTGAGCGCAGAGACGCGTCCGTTGCCCGGCGCTAGCTTCATCGCGAAGTTTTAGCCTTTCTGGACAAGCCGATTTGCTTGCGTCAGCTTGCGCGCTGATGGGGGATTTCCAATGAAACGACTTTGCGTGGCGCTTGCCGCGACAATGCTGTTGTTCGCGCCCGAAGCCGGGGCGCAGGCGGGCCGGGTCGATACCGGCAAGGCCGTGACTAGCAACGCGATCAGCGCCCAGATGGCGAGCTATGGCCAGTGGTTGCAGCGGCTGACTGCGGCGCAAATGGTCGGCCTCTCCGAATTGCAGAGCCTGCGCGATAAGTGGCAAAACGTGGCGCAAGCTACGAGGCCCATCGTGATCATCTCCTTCCGCGCCGAGATCGCCAAGGCCCGCGCCGCGATGCTGCGTTCGGACGAACTGATCCGAGCGCTCGACCGGCCCAAATTTCCGCTGCTCGATCTGGCGCCCGATCTGCTGCCCGACGCGCTGATCGGCCATATGCTGAAGACTTCGGCCAACGCGCTCGAACTGGTCGACAGTTTCGGGCCGATGCTCGATGCGATGCTCGCCCGCGACGGCAAGGCGGCCGACCGTGCCGCATTGAAACTGCTCGACGCGGCAAAGCTGCTGGTCGATTCGCAGGCGCTGCTCGGCACCGCGATGATGGCGACGATCGACAAGGATACGGCGCAATATGACGCCATGCAGTTCGATATGCTGCTGTATCGCTCGGCGGCGCGCCTGATCGACGCGGCGGGTGTGACCATGCGTGGCGGCACGCAGCCGGAATTCCATGGCGATATGGAGCGTATCGCAGCCGAGATTGACGGGATCATCGCGCGGGGCACCGAGAAGGTGGAAGCAGCGATCGCCGATGCGAAGGCTGAACTGGACGAAGAGGAAGGCGATTCCGCCATGGCGCTGCTGTTGCGCAAATCGATCGAGATGGACGAACTCGAGCGCCGCAGCTTCACCACGGCGCGCGCATTCGCCGCTGCGCTCCGGGCGCTGCCCAAGGGGGCGGTGAGCTTTGCCCATATCCAGCAGGCGCTGAATGCCGTGCGGATTGCGCGCGAGGCGATGGACGCGATCAGCACTGCGCAGAACGATGTGCTGGCGCGCGAGGGCTGACGCGCGCTTGACCGCCGCGCCCGGGCGTCCGAAGGAGCGGCATGACTGAAGACGAAGACGGCCTGCCGCCGCTCGACCCGAATTTTGCAGCGCAGTTCCGGCGCGATGATCGCCGGCCGCCGTGCCAGCTATATCTGATCTCGCCGCTCGACGTGACCGGGGGCTTTTCCGACCGCCTCAAGCGTGCCTTCGATACGGGGCCGGTGGCGGCGTTTCAGCTTCGCGTGAAGGGCGTGGATCAGCATGAGGCGGCCAAGCTGGGCGAACCGCTCCAGCGGATTTGCGCCGATGCCGACGTGGCGTTCATCGTCAACGACGATGTGGGACTCGCCAAGCGTCTCGGCGCGGATGGCGTGCATCTGGGGCAAGGCGATGGCGATCCGCGCGATGCCCGCGCATTGCTGGGGCCGACGGCGCAGATCGGCGTGACGTGTCACGATAGCCGCCACCTTGCGATGGAAGCGGGCGAGGCCGGAGCGGATTATGTCGCGTTCGGGGCCTTCTATCCGACGCCGACCAAGGAAACGCATCATCAGGCCGAGCCGGTGCTGCTCAGCTGGTGGTCCACGGTGTTCGAGATTCCGTGCGTGGCGATTGGCGGCATCACGCCGGCCAATGCCGCGCCGCTGGTGAAAGCAGGCGCGGACTTCCTCGCGGTGAGCCATGCCGTGTGGGGCGGCGATGAAGTAGCGGCGATGAAGGCGTTCGGGGCTATCCTGAAGCCGTAGCTCGTCATTCCGACAAAGGTTGTTTTGATCCGGAAACAACCTCCAATTGCGTTCGTTCTCTTGAGGAATAGGTTCTCAGGAGATTGAATCAGTGCGGAAAAAGCTCGGAATTGCTGCCTGCCTCGCATGTGTCTCGCTTGGTCCCACCGCTTGGGCACAAGCGGGAACCAAGCCGCGTCCGCCGATCGACTATACCGTGCTGCATGCGCAGGTGATCCTCGATCATCTCGGCTTTTCGCCGGGGATTCTCGACGGTCGCGAAGGACAGTCGCTGACGGCGGCGCTCAAGGGCTTTCAGACGTCGCGGGGGATGAAAACCAGCGGCAAGCTGGATGCGGCTACGCTGAGCGCACTTTATCCCTATCGCGACCGTCGCCCGGTCAAGAAACTGACGCTGGATGCGGCGGCGTTGCGCGGGCCGTATGTTAACCCGACGCCCAAGGATCCCGAGGATCAGGCGAAGCTGGGGTCGCTGGCCTATACGCGCCCGCTCGAGAAGCTCGCCGAGATGTTTCACACCACGCCCGAAGTGCTGGTCGAGCTCAATCCCGGCGGCGCGCCGATTGGAGTCGGCTCGACCTTTATCTTCCCCAATGCCGTGCCGGTCTCGCGCGACTATCCCGCGGACCTGCGCGACGATTGGAAGCAGACGCTGAACGACCTCAACGTCGATGCCAACCAGCCCAAGGGCGACAAGATCGTCGTCGACAAGTCCGAGAGCGTGCTCAAAGTCTATGATGGCGAGAAGCTGGTGGCCCAGTTCAGCGCAACGATGGGCAGCCAATATGATCCGCTGCCGATCGGCACGTGGAAGATCAACGGCGCGGATTATAACCCCAAATTCCATTATAATCCGGACCTGTTCTGGGATGCCAAAGCAGGCGACGAAAAGGCGATGCTGCCGCCGGGACCGAACGGTCCGGTCGGCGTGGTGTGGCTCGATCTCTCGAAGGAGCATTACGGCATCCACGGCACCCCCGAGCCGCAGAATATCGGTCGCACGCAAAGCCATGGCTGCATCCGGCTGACCAATTGGGATGCCGCGCGCCTCTCGCTGATGATAAAGCCCGGGACGCCGGCGGTCTTTCAGGAGTAAGCCGATGGTCTGGTTGAAGCGCATGGGCTGGGGGGCTGTCGCATTGATGCTGTTGCTGCTCGCCGCCTTCGCTTCGCTGGTGCGGATCACGATAAATCCGGCTGAGCAACTGACGGCGGTTCCGACGGTCGTATCCGATCCCCTGCTCGGACAGACGCAGATCGATCCGGCCTCGCTGATTATTCCGGTGGCGGGCATCGCGTCGCGCCAACTCAGCGACACCTGGGGCCAGAGCCGCGGCGGCGGCACGCGGGAGCATCGTGCGATCGACATCATGGCGGCGCGGGGCACCCCGGTGCTGGCGGCGGCATCTGGCACGGTCGAGAAAATCTTCGAGAGCGTGAATGGCGGGCATACGATCTATGTGCGCACGACCGACGGCAAGACGATCCATTATTACGCGCATCTCGATGGCTATGGCGTGGTCGAGAAGCAGAAGGTGCGTCAGGGTCAGCGGATCGCGACGGTAGGCAATACTGGCAGCGCATCGGGCGGGGCACCGCATCTGCATTTCGAAGTGAAGACCATGCAGCCGGGCGAAGGCTGGTGGAAGGGGGCGAACGTTAATCCCTATCCGCTGCTGGCGTTTGGGCCGGGAGCACGATAGCGCCGCCGAACGAATCTTGTTGGGGGTGTGATGAAAGTATTGTTGGTTCTCGCGGCGGCGATGGCTCTGGCTGCGCCGGGGATAGGCCTGACCCAAACCGCACGCGCGACGCTTAACGATGCCTGCCGCGTGGCTAGCAAGCCCGTATCCGAACAGGGTTTCGTGCGGATCGGCGGGATCGATCAATGGGTCGTCATTCGGGGGCAGGATTGCGCCAACCCGGTTCTCCTGATCGTGCATGGCGGGCCGGGAAACCCCAACACGCCATTCGCGGACAGGCTGTTCGGGGAATGGGCCAAGGATTTCACGATCGTTCATTGGGATCAGCGCGGGGCTGGCAAGACCTATGGCGCAAGCAAGCCCGCCGAGGATGAAGCGCTCACGATCGAGCGGCTGACGCAGGATGGTATCGAGATCGCTCGCTACGCAACCGAGCGGCTGGGCAAGCGCAAGGTGATCCTGATGGGCGGATCATGGGGATCGGCCCTGGCGGTTCACATGGCGCTGGCCGAGCCAAAGCTGTTCCACGCTTATGTGGGAACGGCCCAATTGGTGAATTACCATGCTGACGTGGCGGCGGGCTATGCGCGCACGCTCGGGCTGGCACGGGCCGCCGGCGATGCGGATAGTGTCGCAAAGCTCGAAAAGCTGATGCCGCCGCCCTGGACCGATCCGCGCAGCTTCGGCGTCCTGCGTCGCGCGACCCGCAAATATGAGGCGATGACGAGCAATCCGGCTCCGAAGGACTGGTTCATTCCTGCGCCCGGCTATGACACGCCCGCTTATGAGGCAGATTATGAGGCTGGCGAGGAGTATTCCTTCCTGCAATTTGTTGGGCTGAAGGGCGACGGAATGGGGCCTGCGATCGACTTGCCCAAGCTCGGAACCCGGTTCGCGATGCCGGTCTATCTGCTGCAGGGCGAGGCCGATCTGGTCACGCCGCCGGAAATCAGCCGTGCCTATTTCGACAAGCTCTCCGCGCCGGAAAAGGAATTCATCCTGATGCCGCGCACCGGGCATGATCCCAACATCGTCATGCTCGACACGCAATACCGCGTGTTGAAGGATAAGGTTCGCAAGCAGGCGCTGGCCGCAGAGAGGCAATAAGCGGCCGGAGCCGGGCGCTGACGTGAAGTGTTGCGGCTTTGGCGCGTCCCGTCTAAAGGCGCGCTTCGCTCTTTCTCAGCTTACAAGGTCTCGATCATGAAGATCAGTGGCGTGGACATCCGTCCCGGCAACATCATCGAATATGAAGGCGGCATCTGGCGCGCCGTCAAAATTCAGCACACCCAGCCCGGCAAGGGCGGTGCCTATATGCAGGTCGAGCTGAAGAACCTGCGCGATGGCCGCAAGAACAACGTTCGCTTCCGCTCGGCTGAGTCGGTTGAGCGCGTGCGCCTCGACACCAAGGATTTTCAGTTCCTGTTCGCCGAAGGCGACACGCTGACCTTCATGGACAAGATCACCTATGAGCAGACCACGCTTCCGCGCGATCTGCTCGGCGATGCCGCTGCGTTCCTGCAGGACGGCATGGACGTGGTGATGGAACTTCATGACGAAGACCCGATCAGCGTACAGCTGCCCGACACGATCGAAGCGCTGATCGTCGAGGCCGACGCGGTGGTGAAGGGGCAGACGGCTTCGTCGTCATACAAGCCCGCTGTGCTCGAGAACGGCGTTCGCGTGATGGTCCCGCCGCATATCGGCGCCGGCACCCGCATCGTGGTCGACGTGTACGAGCAGACCTACGTCAAGCGCGCTGAATAGTTGAATTGACTCCTCCCAGCGGGAGGAGATGGAGAGTTTTGTGGTTTCCCACTCCGGCATTATCACCGTCATCGAAAAGGCCTGCCGCAAGGCGGGTCCGCGTCTGCGTCGTGACTTTAACGAAGTCTCGGCATTGCAGGTCAGCCGCAAGGGGCCGGCGGACTTCGTCTCGATGGCGGACAAGCGCGCCGAAGACACGATGATCGAAGAGCTCCAGAAGGCGCGTCCGGACTGGGGCTTTCTGGTCGAGGAGCGCGGCGAGATCGAAGGCGATCCGTCGAAGCCGCGCTGGATCATCGATCCGCTCGATGGCACCACCAATTTCCTGCACGGCATCCCGCATTTCTGCATCTCGGTTGCCGTGGAAGATCCGTTCGGTTCGCAGGGCAAGCCTGAGATCACCCACGGCTATGTCTATCAGCCGCTGACCGATGAGAGCTTCTGGGCCGAAAAGGGCCGGGGCGCATGGGTGCAGAGCGAGCGCCTTCGCGTCTCCGCACGTCGCGATCTGGCCGATGCGGTCATCGCCACGGGTATCCCGTTCCTGGGCCACGGCAATTTCGCGCAGTGGAGCCGCATTTTCGGCGCGGTTGCTCCGGAAGTCGCGGGCATCCGCCGGCTCGGTTCGGCAGCACTCGACATGGCATGGGTTGCCGCAGGCCGTTTCGACGGTTTCTGGGAAAGCGATCTCAAGCCGTGGGACGTTGCAGCGGGCATGCTGCTGATCAAGGAAGCGGGCGGCTTCGTCACCGATTTCCGTGGGCAGGATATGTCGATGGAGCGCAGCCAGTTCCTCGCGGCGAATGACGTGCTGCATTCGAAGCTGCACAAACTAGTGGCGAACTCGCTGCGGTGATCCTTCTGCTCGGTCTGCTGGCGCAAACGCCTCCGCAGACCGTGCTGACCATCCCTGCCGAGTATCGCCTGATCGAAGGCGTTACCTCGGACGGCGAGACGATCTGGGTGAGCAGCATCCTCGATCGCGTTATCGTAGAGCATAAGAACGGCCGCTTTCGCGCGATGCCTTTGCCCGATGGGGCAGGGGCACCCTTTGCGATCACTTACGATGCCAGCCGTAAATGGATCTGGATCGCCGCCAATTGTTTCGAGCCGCTCAAGATCAAGGGCTGCACCGGGGCCTGGATGGTCGCGATGGACCGCAGTGGCAAGATCCGCCGCAAGGTTCGCCCGGCTGGCGACGCGACCTTCACCCCCGGCGATGTTTCGGTATGGCAGGATCAGGTGTTCGTCAGCGATACCGCCAATGGCGCAGTCTATCGCTGCAAGGCCGGGTGCGCGACTCTCACTCCGCTGATCGCGCCGCGCCAGAAAGGCAGCGCGCAGGGAAGCGCGGCATATGATTCCGGCCGGAAGCTGCTCGTTGCCGATTACGGGCTTGGTCTGCTCAGCATCGATCTGGCGACGGGCGCGGAGACTCCGGTGCTGATGGCGGATGGCAACAAATTGCGCGGCGTGGACGGACTGGTCGCGGACGGCGACGGCTTCGTCGCGGTCCGCAATCCCAGTGTTCCCGGCAAGGCGTGGCGATTCCGAATCTCTGCGGACGGGAAGATCGTAGACCCAATGATCGTGGCGGAGGGCGGGGCGATCGTCGATCCCACCCAGATAGCACGCGCGGGCAAGCGCCTGCTCATCGTCGGCGATGCGCAATGGACGGCCTATCTGCCCGACAAGGACGGCAAGGTTTCGGGCGTGCAGAAGCCGACTCCGATCGTGACCGTTCAGGCCCGCTAAATCCGTCCTTTATTGCGAGTCATTCTCACCCCTCATAATGTTGCTTCCCGAGCCTCTCGGTCCTAAAGCCGCGCTTAGATTCCGCATCTGCGAGAAGGCACTTTGGTCGACTTAATCGAATATCTGCCGATCCTCATGTTCCTCGGCGTAGCACTCGCGCTTTCCTGCGCGTTCGTGTTCCTGCCGATGTTGGTTGGCCGCCTGACGGGCGCGCACAAGCCGAGCGAGGCGAAGCTCAGCGAATATGAATGCGGCTTCCCCGCGTTCGAAGATTCGCGCAGCCAGTTTGACGTTCGCTTCTATCTGGTCGCGATCCTCTTCATCATCTTCGATCTTGAAGCAGCGTTCCTGTTTCCCTGGGCCGTCTCGGTGTTCGATCTGGGCTGGGCCGCGTGGATCTCGATGATGATCTTTATCGGCGAGCTTACGCTTGGCCTTGTTTACGCGTGGAAGAAGGGAGCGCTCGAGTGGGAGTAGAACTCAGCGCACAGCCGTCGTCGCTTGGCGGCGGGCTGGTCCCGCCAGCGGGAACGCTGCCGGACGTCGGTTTCCTGAACGACATCAATGCCGAAGTTGGCGACAAGGGTTTCCTGGTCACGTCGACCGAAGAGCTGTTCCAATGGGCGCGCACCGGCTCGCTGTGGTGGATGACCTTCGGGCTCGCCTGCTGCGCGGTCGAGATGATCCATGTGAACATGCCGCGCTATGACATGGAGCGTTTCGGCGCTGCGCCGCGCGCTTCCCCGCGCCAGTCGGACGTGATGATTGTTGCGGGCACGCTCTGCAACAAGATGGCTCCGGCGCTGCGCCGGGTTTACGATCAGATGTCTGAGCCGAAATATGTGATTTCGATGGGTTCGTGCGCGAATGGCGGGGGCTATTATCACTATAGCTATTCGGTCGTGCGCGGATGCGATCGCATCGTCCCGGTCGATATCTATGTGCCGGGTTGCCCGCCGACTGCTGAGGCGCTGTTGTACGGCGTGATGCAGCTTCAGCGGAAGATCCGCCGCAGCGGGACGCTGGAACGGTGAGCGCCGTCAATCAGATTCGCGGCCTGTCGCCCTGCCTGATGGTGCAGGACGTGGTGCGCGCGCATTCCTATTACATTGAGAAGCTCGGCTTCGAGAGCCCGCGCTTCTGGGGTGAACCGCCGACCTCTTGCATCGTCGGCCGTGGCAGCTTCGATCTGATGCTGGCGCAGGTGGATGCCGGCAATGCGACGCATCCCAATGCAGAGAATGAAGGCCGGATCGACGCCTATTTCTGGGTTCATGACGTCGATGCGCTGTACGCCGAATATAAGGGCAATGGCGCGGATCTGACCGGTGAGCCCGAAGACCAGCCTTATGGCATGCGGGAGATTCGGGTGCGTGATCTGGACGGCCACATGCTGTGCTTCGGCCAGGGGGACACGGCCAATGCGTAGTGCAGCACCCCGCATGATCGACCGCGACGATTCGGTATGGGCGCCTCTGCTGGGCGATGGCGTAACCCGCCGTCCCGGCGTCGAGGTTGCGTTCAACGTGCCGCGCGCACGGTTGCTCGAAGTCATCGACCGCCTGCGCGTCGAGTTCGAATATCAGCAGCTGATGGAGATCGCCGGCGCTGACTATCCGGAGCGCGCCGAGCGTTTCGACGTGGTCTATTGCCTGCTGTCGCTCACCAAGAACCATCGCATCCGCGTGCATGTCACCACCGATGAGGTGCAGGCAGTGCCTTCGGTCACGCAGATCTGGCCGGTTGCCGGCTGGCTCGAGCGCGAAGTGTACGACATGTATGGCGTGCTGTTTGACGGGAACGATGATCTGCGCCGTATCCTGACCGACTATGGTTTCGTCGGGCATCCGCTGCGGAAGGATTTCCCGCAGACCGGCTATGTCGAGCTGCGGTACTCCGAAGAAGCCAAACGCGTGGTTTATGAGCCGGTCAAGCTGGCGCAGGACTTCCGCAGCTTTGATTTCATGAGCCCGTGGGAAGGCGCGCAATATGTGCTGCCGGGTGACGAGAAGGCGGCGACCCCGCCGGCTCCGCAGCCCGAAGCCAAGGGTGCGCCGACGCCGCTAAAGGCTGACGAGATTTCCAAGTCTGCGCCTGCCGCCAAGCCAGAAAAGGCCAAGGTGACCAAGCCCAAGACCAGCGACTCGACCGCGCAGACCGGCGCGGGCAAGCCCGGACCCGATGCTGGCCCTGCGCCGGCAAAGAAACCCCGCAAGCCGAGCGTCAAGAAAACGCCCGAGGGTAAAGCGTAATGGCTGAATATCTCGACGAGATCGAAGGCGTCACCGACGGCGGCAAGCCGGAGCCGGGCGACACCGAGATCCAGAACTACACGATCAATTTCGGTCCCCAGCATCCGGCGGCGCACGGCGTGCTGCGTCTGGTGCTGGAGCTTGACGGCGAAATCGTCGAGCGCGTCGACCCGCATATCGGCCTGCTCCATCGCGGCACCGAGAAGCTGATCGAATATAAGACCTATACGCAGGCGCTGCCGTATTTCGATCGCTTCGATTATTGCTCGCCGCTGGCGCAGGAGCATTCGTATGTGCTCGCGGTCGAGAAATTGCTCGATCTCGAGGTGCCGCTCAGGGGTCAGTATCTGCGCGTTTTCTTCGCCGAGCTGACGCGCATCTGCAATCACATGCTGAACCTCGGCAGCCACGTGATGGACGTTGGCGCGATGACGCCGAACCTGTGGATGTTCGAAATCCGCGAGGATTGCCTGAACTTCTTCGAGCGTGCTTCCGGCGCGCGGATGCATTCCAACTATTTCCGCGTTGGCGGCGTCCGTCAGGACGTGCCGCTCAAGCTGCTCACCGATATCGGCGAATGGCTCGACAC
Organism: Sphingomonadales bacterium; assembly: GCA_004173185.1. Lineage (GTDB taxonomy): Bacteria > Pseudomonadota > Alphaproteobacteria > Sphingomonadales > Sphingomonadaceae > Sphingomonas. The sequence goes on from SEFZ01000020.1 coordinate 17,524, forward strand.
GCGCCTGCCGCGTTTGTTCGAGGATGCGATCAGCCTCGTCGCCGAGAACCGCATCTTCAAGCAGCGCAACGTTGATATCGCCGTGGTCAGCCGCGACGACGCGATCAAATGGGGCTTTTCCGGTCCGATGATCCGCGCCGCGGGCATTCCGTGGGATCTGCGCAAGTCGCAGCCTTATGACGTGTATGACCGGATGGATTTCGAGATCCCCGTCGGCACGCGCGGCGATTGCTATGACCGGTTCATGGTGCGCGTCGAGGAGGTCCGCCAGTCTGCGCGGATCATGAAGCAGTGCCTCAACGAAATGCCCGAAGGCCCGGTGCTGACGCTCGATCGCAAGGTCGCCCCGCCCAAGCGCGGCGAGATGAAGCAGTCGATGGAAGCGCTGATCCACCACTTCAAGCTGTTCACCGAAGGCTATCACGTCCCCGCGGGCGAAGTGTATGTGGCGACCGAGAGCCCCAAGGGCGAATTCGGCGTTTATCTGGTCAGCGACGGCTCCAACAAGCCGTATCGCTGCAAGGTGCGGCCAACCGCATTCTCGCATTTGCAGGCAATGGACTTCATGTCGCGCGGCCACATGCTGGCGGACACGACTGCCATTCTCGGCGCGATGGATATCGTGTTCGGGGAGTGTGACCGGTGATGTCCGCGATCCTCCGCTGGGGCCAAAGCATGCCCAAAATCCTCCACGTCGTGATGGGCCTCATGTCGGGCGGCCTGGTCGCCTACGACGCGAGCAAGAAGTTCAAAGATCAGAAAAATGGCTGAGATCCTCACCATCAGCCGCCACATGGCGATCGTCGATCAGGCGATGGCGCATTACAATGCTCTCGATGCAGACGCCTATGCGGACATGTTCGCAGAGAATGGCAGCGAAGCGATGTATCGCGGCGATGTCGTGCGCGAGGGCCGCGAAGGCGTGCGTTCGGGGATGAAGGCGGTTTTCGCCGAATTCCCGGAGAACCGCGCTGAAGTCCTCCAGAGCTTCGAACTGGGCGACCGGATCGTGCTGCATGAGCGGGTCTATCGCTCGATCACCGCCACGCCCTTCGACGTGATGACTGTCTATTCCTTCAGCGGCGACAAGATCGACCGCGTGGAGTTCATTCGATAATGGCTGACGCACCCCAACTTCCCGACGAAGCAGAAACCCGCGCACGCTGGGGCAATTTCGCATGGACTGCGGAAAATGCCGAGAAGGCGCGCGATATTGCGAGCCGCTATCCGGCGAACCGTCGCTTGTCCTGCTCGCTCCCGTTCCTCGATCTGGCGCAGCGTCAGGTGGGGGCGGAAACCAATACGCAGGGCTGGCTGCCGATCCCGGTGATCGAGTTCGTAGCGCGCGAAATCGGCGTACCTTATATCCGCATTTTCGAAGTCGCGACCTTCTACACGATGTATAATCTCGTGCCGGTCGGACGCTTCCACGTGCAGGTTTGCGGCACGACGCCGTGCATGCTGCGCGGTTCGGACGATGTGATGGCGGCATGCAAGAGCCGCGGGATGCACAAGGGCGCGACGACCGCCGATGGGCTGTTCACGCTCACCGAAGTCGAGTGCCTGGGCAATTGCGCCTCGGCACCGATGGTGCAGATCAACGATGATAATTTCGAGGATTTGACCTTCGATCGTACGATCGCGGTGCTCGATGCGCTGGCCAAGGGCGAGAGTCCCAAGCCGGGCTCGCAGGAGCCGGGCCGCCACACCGTCGAGGCATATGGCGGCACTACCAACCTCACCGCGATGGTGAACGAAAACCACGATTATCGGGGGGAATGGGCATGAACGGCTCCAACAAAAGCCTGATCGTCACGATCCTCGCGATCATCGGCGGCATCGTGGTTGCCGGCTGGCTGCTGCGCGCGACCTTTGCGCTGCTCGGGCCGCTGGTGCTGATCGGCATTGCGGTGCTGATCTACATCATGTTTTTCAAGGGTAAGGGCGCGCGATAATGCTGGCCGATAAGGACCGCATCTTCACCAATCTGTACGGGTTCCAGCCCTGGAACCTGAAGGCTGCGCAAAAGCGCGGCGATTGGGATGCGACCAAGACATTGATGGCCATTGGCCAGGACGCCGTGATCGACAAGATCAAGGCATCGGGTCTGCGTGGCCGCGGCGGGGCAGGGTTCCCCACCGGCATGAAGTGGAGCTTCATGCCCAAGGAGCCGCGTCCGGACCGTCCGAATTTCCTGGTGATCAACGCCGATGAGTCCGAGCCGGGCAGCTGCAAGGATCGCGAGATCCTGCGTCACGATCCGCACAAGCTGATCGAAGGCGCGCTGATCGCGGGCTATGCGATGCGCGCGCGCGCCGCCTATATCTATGTTCGCGGCGAATATATCCGCGAGACCGAGACGCTGCGCGCTGCCGTGCAGGAAGCCTATGACGCGGGCCTGATCGGCAAGAACGCATCGAAGTCGGGCTATGATTTCGACGTTTTCGTCCATCGTGGCGCGGGCGCATATATCTGCGGCGAAGAGACCGCGATGCTCGAAAGCCTTGAGGGCAAGAAGGGCCAGCCGCGCCTCAAGCCGCCATTCCCGGCGGGTGCGGGTCTGTACGGCTGCCCGACGACGGTGAACAATGTCGAGTCGATCGCGGTTGTGCCGACGATCCTGCGGCGCTCGCCCGAATGGTTCGCCAGCTTCGGCAACGAAGGAAATAAGGGCACCAAGCTCTTCCAGATCAGCGGCCATGTGAACAAGCCGGTGGTGGTCGAGGAAGCGATGAGCATCTCGTTCCGCGAACTGATCGACAAGCATTGCGGCGGCATTCGCGGCGGCTGGGACAATCTGCTGGCGGTGATCCCCGGCGGTTCGTCGGTGCCGCTGGTGCCCGCCGAGCAGATCATGGACTGCGCGATGGATTTCGATGGCCTCAAGGCTGTTGGCTCTGGCCTCGGCACCGCCGCCGTGATCGTCATGGACAAGTCCACCGACATCGTTCGGGCGATCAGCCGCATTTCGTACTTCTACAAGCATGAGAGCTGCGGCCAGTGCACCCCGTGCCGCGAAGGCACCGGCTGGATGTGGCGCGTCATGGAGCGGATGCGCACCGGCGACGCGGACATCGGCGAAATCGATACCCTCTACCAAGTTACCAAGCAGGTCGAAGGCCACACCATCTGCGCGCTCGGCGACGCGGCGGCATGGCCGATTCAGGGCCTGATCCGCCACTTCCGGCCCGAAATGGAGCGCCGGATCAATGAGCGTAATGGCACCGGCGATGCTCCGATGGTGGAGGCGGCGGAATGACGAGCAAGCGAGGGGTAAGCATATGAATTACCGAGCTATGTTTATGACGGCAGCTGCGATGGCGGCGTGTCTGACGGGCACCAGCGCATTTGCGCAGGCCGAAGGTGTTCCTAAGCCCGCCGTGAATCCGGGCGGCGTTGGCGGAGCAAGCAACCGCAACAGCATGACTGATTTCGAGCGGAGGATGAACCTCAATAATATGTTCGAGAATCCCGCTTCCGCGGCGAAAGGCTATGATGATTCTCGCCTGATCGCCGGGTGCGTGGTCAAGCTGAGCGGCAGCAAAGCGGGCGCATTGATCGGCGGCGAGGGCACCAAGGATCCGCACTTCACCAAACTCAGCAACGCCATGACCGGCCGCTACACGTCGTGCCTGCGCGGTGCGAGCGCCAAGAGCCTGTCGCCGGTGTTGCTCAACTCGGCCATCGCGGAAACCCTGGTCGAGCATGATGGCGCAACCGGCGTCGCGGATCGTGCGGCCAGCGTCGATACCGACAAGGCAAGCGCGTTCCACGGCGATCTGTCGGGCCCGGTGACGATCAACAATATTGCGCGCTGCACAGTCGTTTATTCGCCGGGTCTGGCGCGAAAGGTGCTCGCAACCGAGGCTGGCTCGGCTGAGGAGAAGTTTGCGCTCGACGCGCTGTATTCGCAGACGCCCGAGTGCGGCATGGCGACTACGCCCACCAGCGTTGGCCAGATTCTTCAGCGCTCCGCAATTGCGGACGCCAGCTACGCCTGGTCGCAGCAAAAGTGACGAACCGGGGAGGCGGGTTTGCGCCCGCTTCCCAGCCGTTTTGAACGGCGAACAAGGACCGAATTGAATGCCGAAGTTGACGGTAGACGGAATTGAAGTGGAGGTGCCAGCGGGCGCCACCGTGCTCCAGGCCTGTGAGGCCGCGGGCAAGGAGATTCCGCGCTTCTGTTATCACGAGCGCCTGAGCATCGCCGGCAATTGCCGCATGTGCCTGGTCGAAGTGAAGCCGGGGCCGCCCAAGCCCCAGGCCAGCTGTGCGCTGCCCGCAGGCGAAGGTCAGGAAATCCGGACCGACACGCCGATGGTGAAGGCCGCGCGCGAAGGCGTGATGGAATTCCTGCTGATCAATCATCCACTCGATTGCCCGATCTGCGATCAGGGTGGCGAATGCGATCTTCAGGATCAGTCGGTCGCATATGGCAAGGGCCATTCGCGCTACACCGAGAACAAGCGCGCGGTGACCGAAAAATATATGGGTCCGATCATCAAGACGATCATGACCCGCTGCATCCAGTGCACCCGCTGCGTGCGCTTCGGCGAGGAAGTCGCCGGCGTAGAGGATATCGGCGCGATCTATCGCGGCGAAGACATGCAGATCACGACCTATCTGGAAAAGGCGTTCCGGAGCGAGCTTTCGGGCAACGCCGTCGACCTTTGCCCGGTGGGCGCGCTGACCCACAAGCCGGTCGCATTCGAATATCGCCCGTGGGAATTGAAGCGGAACCTGTCGATCGACGTGACCGACGCGGTTGGCACCAACATCCGCCTCGACAGCCGTGGCCGTCAGGTGATGCGCGTGCTTCCGCGGATCAATGAAGACGTCAACGAGGAATGGGCGCACGACAAGGCGCGCTACCATGTTGACGGCCTGGTCCGCCGCCGCCTCGACAAGCCTTTCGTCCGCGTGAACGGCAATCTGATCGAAGCGACGTGGGACGAAGCGTTTGACGCGATCGCCGTGGCCGCCAAGAAGGCTGGCAGCAGCGTTGCGGCAATTGCCGGCGACCTGCTCGATTGCGAGACGATGTTCGCGGCCAAGAAGCTGGTCAACGGCCTCGGCTCGAACCTGCTCGAAGGCCGCCAGACTGGCATGGCCTATGACGTGACGAACCTCGGTTCGGTCGCGTTCAACACCACGATCGGCGAGATCGAGAATGCCGATGCGATCCTGCTCGTCGGCACGAACCTTCGCTGGGAAGCGCCGCTGATCAACACGCGCGTCCGCAAGGCGATCAAGAAGGGCGCGAAGGTCTTTGCAATCGGGCCAGAGACCGATCTGACCTATAAGGTCGAGTGGCTCGGCAACGATCTGGGCATTCTCGCCAAGATGCCGGAAGCGGCAGCCGAAGCGATCGACAATGCAGAGCGTCCCGTTCTGCTCCTCGGCCCCGGCGCGCTCAAGGACGGGCATGGCCCGGCGCTGGCGATGGCCAAGAGCTTCATCAAGGGCGACTGGAACGGCTTCAACGTCGTCCACACCGCCGCCGCACGGATGGGCGGGCTGATGCTCGGCTATGCGCAGGCGGGCGGCATCGCCGATGTCGTCGCAGCCGATCCCAAACTGACGTTCTTCCTCGGCGCCGACGAAGTCGATTTCTCGGCCTTCGCTGGCAGCTTCAAGGTCTATATCGGTCATCATGGCGACAAGGGCGCGCATCACGCCGATGTGATCCTGCCGAGCGCGACCTATGCCGAAAAGCCGGGTACCTATGTGAACCTCGAAGGCCGCGTACAGCGCTCCGAGCGTGCAGTGTTCGCTCCCGGCGATGCGCGCGAAGACTGGACGATCCTGCGCGCGCTGTCCGACAAGCTGGGCGCGACCCTACCGTTCGACAGCTTCGAGCAACTCCGCGCCGCAATGGCCGCCGATGTGCCCGAACTGGGGCAGGAGGGGCTGGTGCGCTACAATTGGGCGCCGCCGAAGCTCGCTGCCGAGGCCAAGGGCCCGGTCAACTATCCGATCGCCGATTTCTACCTGACCAACGCCATCTGCCGGGCCAGCCCGACGATGCAGCGCTGCTCGGCTGAACTTGTCCACGGTGAGGAATTTGCGGAGGCAGCGGAATGACCGCCTTCTTCCAATGGCTCGGCCTCCCCTTCGAATGGGCCTGGTTCGTGGCAACGATCGCCGGCATCCTTCTCATCGCGCTGCCGCTGATGCTGTCGGTGGCGATGATCATCTATGCCGATCGCAAGATCTGGGCGGCGATGGCGCTGCGCCGGGGGCCGAACGTCGTCGGTCCGCTCGGGCTGCTCCAGTCGTTCGCGGATGGTCTGAAGGTCTTCCTGCAGGAAACCATCATCCCGTCGAGTGCGAACAAGGCGCTGTTCCTGCTCGCGCCGATCATCACCTTCACGGTCGCGCTGATCGTGTGGGCGGTGGTGCCGTGGCAGGCGGGCGTGACGCTTTCGAACATCAATGTGGGCCTGCTTTACATCCTCGCGGCATCGTCGCTGGGCGTTTACGGGATCATTCTTGCGGGCTGGTCGTCCAACTCGAAATATCCATTCTACTCGGCAATCCGTGCTGCTGCGCAGATGGTGAGCTACGAAGTCTCGATCGGCTTCGTGCTGATCGCGGTCGTGCTGTGGGCCGGTACGTTCAACATGGGTGGCATCGTCGAAGGCCAGAAGGGCCACATCTTCGGCCTGATCAACGGCTATGGGTTTAACCCTCTGCTGTTCCCGATGGCGGTGGTGTTCTTCATCTCGTCGCTCGCCGAAACCCAGCGCGCGCCGTTCGATCTTACCGAGGCCGAAAGCGAGCTCGTCGCCGGTTACCAGACCGAATATTCGTCGATGAGCTTCGCGCTCTACTGGCTGGGCGAATATGCCAACGTGCTGCTGATGTGCACGTTGAACGCGACGTTGTTCTGGGGTGGCTATCTGCCGCCGCTGGATTGGGCGCCGCTGTACATGGTGCCGGGCATCATCTGGCTGTTTGCCAAGATCCTGTTCTTCTTCTTCTGCTTCAGCTGGGTGAAGGCGACCGTGCCGCGCTACCGCTATGACCAGCTGATGCGCCTGGGCTGGAAGGTATTCCTGCCGCTGTCGCTGTTCTTTGTGTTCCTCGTTTCGGGCTGGCTGATGATCCAGCGCGTAGGACTTCCCGTATGAGCGTCGCCCAACTCGTCCGTTCCTTCACGCTGTGGGAATTCATCAAGGCGCACTGGCTGACCTTGCAGTATTTCTTCAAGCCCAAGGCAACGATCAACTATCCGTACGAGAAGAACCCGATCTCGCCCCGCTTCCGCGGCGAGCATGCGCTTCGTCGCTATGCCAATGGCGAAGAGCGCTGCATCGCCTGCAAGCTGTGCGAAGCGGTGTGTCCGGCGCTGGCGATCACGATCGAGGCCGAGCCGCGCGATGACGGCAGCCGCCGCACCACGCGCTACGACATCGATATGACCAAGTGCATCTATTGCGGGCTATGCCAGGAGGCATGCCCCGTCGATGCGATCGTTGAAGGGCCGAACTTCGAATTTTCGACCGAAACGCGCGAAGAGCTGATCTACGACAAGGATAAGCTCCTCGCGAACGGCGACCGTTGGGAACGCGCAATTGCCGCGAACCTTGCCGCCGATGCACCGTACCGTTAAGCGCACCGAAACCGTCAGGGGCCGCCAGATTCCGTGATCCAGATCCTCGCCTTTTATCTCTTCGCCACAGTCGTGATCGCGTCCGCCGCGATGACGATCCTGTCGCGCAATCCGGTGCATTCGGTGCTCTGGCTTATCCTCGCATTCTTCAACGCGGCGGGTCTCATGATCCTGTGCGGTGCCGAGTTCATCGCGATGCTGCTCGTCATCGTGTATGTCGGCGCGGTTGCGGTGCTGTTCCTGTTCGTCGTGATGATGCTCAACATCGATTTCGCCGAGCTGCGGGCGGGCGTGATGCGCTATGCCGCGATCGGCGCGCTGCTCGCAGTGGCGCTGGTCGCTGAGATCATCATCGCGGTTGGTGCCTGGAGCGCCGGTGGCGTCCAGTTGGGCCGCCGCATCGCTCCGATCGACGCCGAAACGCCAAATATCGAAGCGGTCGGACAGCTTCTCTACAGCCGCTATCTGTTCGTGTTCGAAGGCGCGGGCCTTGTGCTGCTCGTCGCGATGATCGGCGCGATCGTGCTGACCCATCGCCAGCGCAGCGATGTTCGCGTGCAGAACATCAGCCGCCAGATTAACCGCCGTTCGAAGGACGCTACCCGCAACATGAAACCGCCAGTCGGGCAGGGAGTCGAACTGTGATCGGCGTCACGCATTATCTCGTCGTCTCGGCGATCCTGTTCACGCTCGGGGTGCTTGGCATCTTCATGAACCGGAAGAACCTCATCGTCATCCTGATGGCGATCGAGCTCATCCTGCTTTCGGTGAATTTGAACTTTGTCGCTTTCTCGGCGGCGCTCGGCGATCTCGTGGGGCAGGTCTTTGCGATGTTCGTGCTGACCGTCGCTGCTGGTGAGGCCGCGATCGGGCTCGCCATTCTCGTTATTTACTTCCGCGGCCGCGGCACGATCTCGGTCGACGACGTCAATCGGATGAAGGGCTGATGTCTCCAATCCTCTTCATCGTATTCCTGCCGCTTCTGGCAGCGATCGTCGCTGGCCTGTCGAACAAGTCGTTCGGCGCGGCCTTCCCGAAGCTCATCACCACGGGTGCGCTGTTCATCGCATGCGGCCTCAGCTGGCCGGTGTTCCTCAGCTATATGGCCGGGACTGCCGAGCCTGTAGTCGTGCCGGTGCTGCATTGGATGACCAGCGGCACGTTCAGCGTCGAGTGGGCATTGCGTGTCGATGCGCTCACGGCGGTCATGCTCGTGGTGGTCACCAGCGTCTCGGCGCTCGTCCACCTCTATAGCTGGTCCTATATGAGCGAAGACCCGGATCAGCCGCGCTTCTTCGCTTATCTCTCGCTCTTCACCTTCGCGATGCTGATGCTCGTGACGGCCGACAACCTCGTCCAGATGTTCTTCGGCTGGGAAGGCGTGGGCCTCGCATCCTACCTCCTGATCGGTTTCTGGTTCCGCAAGCCGAGCGCCAATGCTGCTGCGATCAAGGCGTTCGTCGTCAACCGCGTCGGCGATCTGGGCTTCATGCTCGGCATCTTCGGCATCTATCTGGTGTTCGGCACGGTCTCGATCCCCGAGATCCTCGCCGCCGCGCCGAACATGCATGGCTCGACCATCGGCTTCCTGTGGTTCCGGGCGGACACGGTTACCGTGCTCTGCTTGCTGCTGTTCGTCGGTGCGATGGGCAAATCGGCGCAGCTTGGCCTGCACACATGGTTGCCGGACGCGATGGAAGGCCCGACCCCGGTGTCGGCGCTGATCCACGCAGCCACGATGGTCACCGCCGGCGTGTTCATGGTCTGCCGCATGTCGCCACTGTTCGATCAGAGCGCCGTGGCGATGAGCGTGGTCACGTTCGTTGGTGCCGCAACCTGCCTGTTCGCAGCGACGGTCGGCACCACGCAGACCGACATCAAGCGCGTGATCGCCTATTCGACCTGCTCGCAGCTCGGCTACATGTTCTTCGCAGCGGGCGTGGGCGCCTATGGCGCGGCGATGTTCCATCTGTTCACGCACGCGTTCTTCAAGGCACTGCTGTTCCTGGGTGCCGGTTCGGTGATCCATGCGATGCACCATGAGCAGGACATGCGCTATTATGGCGGCCTGCGGAAACACATCCCGGTAACTTTCTGGACGATGCTGCTCGGCACGCTCGCCATTACCGGCGTTGGTATTCCCGCAGTGTTCGGCAATCCGCTCGCAATCGGGTTTGCTGGCTTCCATTCGAAGGATGCGATCATCGAGGCGGCCTGGGCTGCTGGCAGCACCAGCACATTCTGGGTTGGCGTGTTCGTGGCGCTGCTCACCAGCTTCTACAGCTGGCGTCTGGTGTTCCTGACCTTCTACGGCAAGCCGCGCTGGGTGCAGTCCGAGCATATCCAGCACGCCATCCATGACGCGCATGGCCACGGCCATGACGATCATCATCATGACGCACCTTCGGAAGAAGATGCCGGCCATGACGCACATGCGCACGACGATGCTCCAAAGACAGGCACGGGCGGCTATCATCCGCATGAGAGCCCCTGGCCGATGCTGGTGCCGCTGGTGTTGCTCACCATTGGCGCGATCTTCGCGGGCTTTGTCTTCCACGGCATCTTCATCGAGCCGGAAGCGGGCGAGCATTTCTGGAAGGGCGCAATCGCGTTCAACGAGCATCTGATGCACGAAATGCACAATGTGCCGGTGTGGGTGAAGCTGTCGGCGACGACGGCGATGCTCAGCGGGCTGCTGATCGGCTGGCTGGCATATGTTCGCCATCCGGAATTCCCGGCGAAGTTCGCCGAGCAATTCGGCGTTCTCTACAAGTTCCTGCTCAACAAATGGTATTTCGACGAGCTCTATAACTTCCTGTTCGTGCGGCCCGCATTTGCGATTGGCCGTCTGCTCTGGAAGACGGGCGACGAGGGCACCATCGATCGTTTCGGGCCGAATGGCATCGCGAAGCTGATCCAGTTCGGCGGCCTGGGCACCGCAAAGCTGCAATCGGGATACCTCTACACTTATGCGTTCATCATGCTGATCGGTCTCACCGCGGCGCTCACTTGGGTGATCGCAGGATGACCGGCTTGCCCATCCTCTCGATCATGCTGGCGATCCCCGCGGTCGCCGCTGTCGCCTGCTTGTTCTCCAGCGCTAATAACGCGCGCTGGATCGCACTGGGCGCCACGCTTATCGATCTCGCGCTCGGCATCTGGCTGTGGGTGAATTTCGACATGAGCGACGGTGCTGCCCAATGGCAGTTCGTCGAGCATGTCCGCCTGTTTGGCGTTGGCGGCGTCGATTTCTCCTGGGCGCTCGGCATCGACGGCTTTGCGCTGATGCTGATCATGCTCTCGGTCTTCCTCATGCCGATCTGCATCGGCGCGAGCTGGGTCGCGATCGAAAAGCGCGTGCCCGAATATATGGCCGCGATGCTTGCCACGCTGATCCTGATGATCGGCACGTTCGCGGCACAGGATCTGCTGCTGTTCTACGTCTTCTTCGAAGGCGGCCTGATCCCGATGTACCTGATCATCGGCATCTGGGGCGGCGCGAACCGCATCTACGCTTCGTACAAATTCTTCCTCTACACGCTGGTCGGCTCGCTGCTGATGCTCGTCGCGATGATCGCAATGATCCTCAGCGCCGGCACTGCTTCGATCCCCGAGCTGATGACGCATGACTTCCCAGTCAGTTGGCAGACCTGGCTATGGCTGGCGTTCTTCGCGAGCTTCGCGGTCAAGATGCCGATGTGGCCGGTCCACACCTGGCTACCCGACGCGCACGTTCAGGCGCCGACCGCCGGTTCGGTGATCCTGGCCGGCGTGTTGCTGAAGCTCGGCGGCTATGGCTTCCTGCGCTTCTCGCTGCCGATGTTCCCCGAAGCATCCGCGCAGTTCATGAACCTCGTGTTCGTGCTGTCGTGCATCGCAGTGGTCTACACGTCGCTGGTCGCGATGGTGCAGTCGGACATGAAGAAGCTGATCGCTTATTCCTCGGTCGCGCATATGGCGATCGTGACGATGGGGCTGTTCGCGTTCAACCAGCAGGGCATCGAAGGCGCGATGATGGTCATGCTCGGCCATGGTCTGGTCTCGGGCGCGCTCTTCCTGTGCGTCGGCGTGATCTATGATCGCCTGCATACCCGCGAGATCGACCGTTACGGCGGCCTTGCGATCAACATGCCGCGTTACGCTTTGCTGTTCATGCTCTTCACCATGGCCTCTGTCGGCCTGCCGGGCACCAGCAACTTCGTGGGTGAATTCCTGGGTCTCATGGGCGTCTATCAGGTTTCGACCTGGACCGCGTTCATCGGCACCACCGGCATCATCCTCGGCGCTGCATATATGCTGTATCTCTATCGCCGCGTCGTATTCGGCGATCTGACCAAGGACGATGTTCGCGCGATGCCCGATCTGAACGCGCGGGAAATCTCGCTGCTCGTGCCGATCGCAGCCGCCGTGCTGTGGATGGGTATCTATCCGGAGAGCTTCCTGAAGCCGATGCGTCCGGATGTGGAGCGTCTGGTTGAGCGGATGAGCCGTGCGGCACCTGTGGGTGACTCGCAGCCCACCGCCGGCAAGCCCGCGCCCGCTGGCGAACATCACGCTGCATCTGCCACCCAAGGCCACGAAGCCCCCGCTGCTGCGCACGGGGAGGCGCACTGATGAGCTATTCTACCCAATTGATGATGGTGCTGCCCGAGCTGGTACTCAGCCTTGGCGCAATCGCACTGATGCTGGTCGCCGCATGGGGCGGGCAGCAATCGACCAAACTGGTCAGCGGGGCCGCAATCGCGGTGCTGATCGGCGCAGGCGTCGCACTGGCTGGTCCGTCTTCGGCAGGTGGTGAGGCATTTAATGGCCTTTACCGGGCAGACATGTTCGGCGCCTTTGCCAAGGGACTGATCTTCCTTGCCGCCGGGGTCTCGATCCTGATCGCGCCGCGCTTCTTCCAGAACACGTCCGGCGACGATCTCCGCCCCGAATATCCCGTCCTGATCCTGCTCTCCGCAACGGGCATGGGCATGATGGTCTCGGCAGGCGATCTGATGAGCCTCTATGTCGGCCTCGAGCTGATGAGCCTCTCGTCGTACGTTCTCGCCAGCTTCATGCGCCGCGACACGCGCTCGGCCGAAGCGGGCCTGAAATATTTCGTCCTCGGCGCGCTTGCCTCGGGCATCCTGCTCTATGGCATCAGCCTGGTGTACGGATTCAGCGGCACCACGTTGTTCGCCGGCATCGCCGATGCCTATGCGGGCGGCCGTGACATCGGGCTGCTGTTTGGGCTGGTGTTCGTGTTCGCAGGTCTGGCGTTCAAGATCAGCGCCGTGCCGTTCCACATGTGGACGCCGGACGTTTATGAAGGCGCGCCGACCCCGGTGACCGCGTTCTTCGCTTCGGCCCCCAAGGTCGCGGCGATCGCGATGGCGACCCGCGTGGCAATCGAAGCAATGGGCCCGGCAATTGCCGATTGGCGCCAGATCGTGATCTTCGCGGCACTCGCTTCGATCATCTTCGGCTCGGTCGCGGCGATCATGCAGACCAACATCAAGCGGCTGCTGGCCTATTCGTCGATCGCCAATGTCGGCTTCGCGCTGGTCGGTCTCGCCGCCGGTGGCGAAGCGGGCGTGTCGTCGGTGCTGTATTACATGGCGATCTACGTGGTCATGACGCTGGGCAGCTTCCTGATCGTGCTCCAGATGCGTGATGCGGATGGCCAGCCGATCGAGACGATCGCCAGCCTTTCGGGCCTGTCGCGCACGCGGCCTGGTCTGGCTCTGGCCTTTGCGATCTTCATGTTCAGCCTTGCGGGCATCCCGCCGCTGCTCGGCTTCTTTGCCAAGCTGCAGGTGTTTGTTGCCGCAGTGGATGCTGGCCTGTTCGCTTTTGCGGCGGTGGGCGCTGCAGCCTCGGCGATTGGCGCATTCTATTATCTCAAGATCGTCAAGACGATGTACTTCGATGAGCCGGCAGATGCCTTTTCGGGCAAGACCGATCCCGTCGAAGGCGCATTGCTGGTGCTTGCCGCTGTGGTGATTTCGCCGCTCGGCTGGCCGCTGCTCGGCTATCTTGAGGTCGCCACGGCATCGGCGGCAAAGGCGCTGTTCTGACCGCGACGATACGAACCGTCGCCGAGACGGGATCGACCAATGCAGATATGGCCGATCTCGTCCGCAGCGGTGCGAGCGAAGGGCTGTGGCTGCGCGCTGAGCGCCAGACCGCAGGCAAGGGCCGGCAGGGCAGGGAATGGGCATCGCCTGAGGGTAACCTCTACATCTCCACGGTTGTTCGCATTCGGCCAGGGGAGCCTGCGGCTGCCACGCTTGCGCTGGTCGCGGCGGTAGCGCTCCAGGAGACCATCGCGTTGTTCGCCGTGCGGCCGATGATCAAATGGCCCAACGACCTTCTGGTGAACGGTGCCAAGCTATCGGGCATATTGCTCGAGCGCGTGGACGATGCTGTTATCGTCGGCTTCGGCGTCAATCTTGCGCATTGCCCCGTGGGACTTGGCCAGCCGGCGACAAGTGTCAGCATCTATGCGCCTCCGCCCGAACCGCAGGTTGTCGCGGATACGCTCGCCGAAATTTTTGCGCGCTGGCTCTCGCGCTGGCGGGATGGCATCGCGCCGGTCCGCGAACGCTGGCTCGCCCGCGCGCACCCCATTGGCACTGCGCTCACCGCCCGATTGGCCGATGGCACCAGCGTCGATGGCTTGTTCGACGGCCTTACCAGCGACGGCGCGCTCATGCTTCGCTTGGCCGATGGCACGGTCCGTGCCATTCACGCGGGCGACGTGTTCCTGCTCTGAAAGGGCTTTTTGCATGCTGCTCGCGATTGACGCTGGCAACACCAATGTCGTCTTTGCGCTGGTCGAAGCCGGGGAGATCCGCGCGCGCTGGCGCATCGCCACCGATCCGCGCCGCACCGCGGACGAATATGCCGTGTGGCTCAGCCAATTGCTCAGCCTTGAAGGCTACGAAATGGGCAGCGTGAACGGCGTTATCATCGGGACCGTGGTGCCGCGTGCGCTCCACAATCTTCAGGTGCTGAGCCAGAAATATTTCAAGACCGAAGCCGTGGTGGCCGGGCAGGGTAAGGCGGCGTGGGACTTCCATCTCGATGTCGAGGAGCCGGAGAGCCTTGGCGCAGACCGCGCGCTCAACACCATCGCCGCGCATGCCCGGCACAAGGGCGATCTGATCGTCATCGATTTCGGGACCGCCGCGACCTTCGACGTGGTCGATTATACCGGGGCCTATAAAGGCGGGATCATCGCTCCCGGCATCAATTTGTCGCTCGACGCGCTGGTCACCGCAGCCGCCAAGCTGCCCCGTATCGCGATCGAAGCGCCGACAAGCGACAGCGTGATCGGGCGGAACACGGTCAGCCAGATGCATATCGGCATCTATTGGGGTTATATCGCGATGATCGAGGGTCTGGTCGACCGGATGAAGGCCGAGGTTGGCCGGCCCTTGAAGGTCATCGCCACCGGTGGCCTTGCGGTATTGTTCGAGAAGCAGACCGATGTGTTCGACGTGATCGAGCCGGATCTGACGATTCAGGGGCTGGCGATGCTCTGGGAACGCGCATCGGCCTAGCATTCATTGCCGCTGGTAAAGATCCGATCGTCCAGCAGGGGTTGAGCTTCCTCCCCACATGCGCGACAGCGTGCGGGTGACTCCAGGAAAAGAACTAGTTTTCGTCGCGCTCGGCGGATCGGGCGAGATTGGCATGAACGTCAATCTCTATGGCTGTAACGGCAAATGGCTCATGGTCGATTGCGGCATCACCTTTGGTGATTCCAATTACCCGGGCATCGATATCATCCTGCCCGACCTGCAATTTATCGAGGACCGCCTCGATGATCTGCTCGGCATCGTGCTTACGCACGGGCATGAGGATCATATCGGCGCCTTGCCCTATTTCGCAGCCGACCTCGGCGTGCCGCTATACGCGACGCCGTTCACCGCGGGGCTCATCCACGGAAAGCTCGAAGAGGAAGGCAATGCCGACCGCATCAAGCTGAACGTGGTGAAGGAAGAGGGGCCGATCCAGATCGGGCCGTTCACCGTTACCTATATGCCGCTGGCGCACTCGATTCCCGAGGGCAATGCCGTGAAGATCGACACGCCTTACGGCACGATCTTCCACACCGGCGACTGGAAGCTGGACGATGCGCCTGCGCTGGGCGGGCAATCGACCGCTGCCGAACTCTCCGCAGTCGGCGACAAGGGCGTGCTCGCATTAGTCTGCGATTCGACCAACGTCTTCAATCCCCAGGCTTCGGGTTCGGAAGCTGATGTCCGCATCGGGCTCGATGAGGTCGTGGCCGGGATCAAGGGCCGCGTGCTGGTCACCACCTTTGCTTCGAACGCCGCACGACTTGAAACTTTGGGGGCGGTCGCTCGCGATACCGGACGCCAGCTTTGCGTGGCCGGTCGCTCGCTCGATCGCATCCTGCGCGTTGCCAAGGCGACTGGCTATCTGCGCGATTTCCCCGATACGATCGATTTCGACACCGCAATGTCGCTGCCCGCAAATCAGGTGATGATCATCGCCACGGGCGGGCAGGGTGAGGCACGCGCTGCGCTCAACCGCATCGCCGAAGACACCCACGTCCTCAAGCTGCACAAGGGCGACACCGTCGTCTTCTCATCGCGCCAGATCCCCGGCAACGAAGTCGCGATCGGCCGGATCATGAACACGCTGGCCGGCAAGGGCGTCGAGCTGATTACCGAGCGGCAGGCGTTCATCCACGTCTCGGGCCATCCGGGCCGTCCCGAGCTTGCCGAGATGTATAAGTGGATCCGCCCGGAGATCCTGATCCCGGTGCACGGCGAAGTTCGCCACATGCACGAGCAGGCGCGCTTTGGCCTGTCCGAAGGCGTGCCGCAGGCGATCAATCAGGTGAATGGCGATATCTGGAAGCTCGCGCCGGGCAAGCCGAAGAAGATCGGCGATGCGCCGGTTGGCCGGCTTGTGCTCGATGGCGATGTGATCCTGCCCGCCGATGGCACTACGATCAACGAGCGCCGCCGCGTCGCGCTCTATGGCCAGATCTCGGTCGCAGTAGCGATCCGGCAGGGCAAGCTGATCGGCGAACCGCAGATACGCCTGCAGGGCGTGCCGGTCGAGGAAGACCGCGACAATTTCATCGCCGATGCCGCTGACGCGGCCGCTGCTGCGGTGAAGAAGGAAACCAGCCGCGATCTGGAGAAACTGCGCGAGGCGCTTCGCCTTTCGGTCCGTCGCGTCGCAGTGAAATTTACCGGCAAGAAGCCCGTCGTCGACGTGCTGATTGTGGAGACCTGATCCAATGAAGTGGCAGTCCGCGCTCGCGATCTACATGCTGTTCTGGGTCATGTCGGCTTTCCTCGTGCTGCCGTTCGGCGTGAAGACCAGCGAGGAAGCCGGGGCCGAACTGGTGCCGGGACAGTCGCCCAGCGCGCCGCACGAGTTCAACGTGAAGAAAATGGCATTCCGCACCACCATCGTGGCGACGGTGTTGTTTGGGATTTTCTGGCTGAACTACATCTATGGCTGGGTGACTACCGACATGCTGGATTGGGCGAACTAGCGAACCGCAGACCGATTGCTTCGTCACCCCGGCCTCGTGCCGGGGTCGACCAGGCATCCTCGTTGAGACGCGTGCGCTGTGCTTGGCTCGCCTCCCGGTGGCCCCCGGAACAAGTCCGGAGTGACGGGTGGCGCATCCGCCGCTAGTTCCGCAGCCGCTCGATCGCCTGCGCCAGCGCGACATACAGCTTGCCCATATCCGAAGACAGCAACGTCACGCCCAGCGGTGAGCCGTCACGCAGCGTCAGGATCTGGCGGAGCATCGCTTCGAAATCGTGGATGTAGCGATTGACGTTGTCGCGGAAGACATCGTCCTCGTCATAGAGCTTGTGGATCTCGCGCGCATCGCCCGCATCGAGCACACGCACCGCGCGGCGGGTGAAGACCCCGCGGTCGCCCTTGAGATACGCGGCCCAGGCGCTGTCGGTCACGTCGGCCGCGAAGGTCTTGGTGATGTCGATCGAGTTGGAGTTCAATGCCTCGATCAGCAGCGAGACGCGCCGGGCGAAATTGTCGCCATCGGCTTCCTCGCGCGCTGCCTTGCCGGCCTCCATCTGCGCTTCGATCTGGCTGGTGCTTTCGGCGAGCTTCACCATCTGCATCGTCAGCCGCTCGGATGCGCGGTTGGCGGCGTTGACCGCGGCTTCGGTGGTCTGGCCCAGCTCGATCAGCTGACGGCGCACGGTTTCGTCCATCGCCCGGCGCAGCGCCGTGGTGCTTGCTTCCTCCAGCGCGCGGGTTGCGCCGGGGACGATCCCCGCAATCGCATCGCGCGCATGATCGGCGGCGGCGGCGGCAGTCTCGCGGACGCGGAGCAGCGCATCGACCAGTTGCGGCGCGGCATCCTCGGCAAAGGTGCGGGTGGTCTGGATCGTCTCGTCAACGATCTGCTCCAGCGCCTGTGCGCGCTCGCCGCCGGTCTCCAGCGTTTCGAGCAAGGACGCCTGCGTCTTGGCGAGCGTATCGCGCTGCTGGGCGACCACATCGGCAATCGCTTCGATCGCGTCGTGGGTGCTCTCGGCAGCGGTGACGAGCGCGAGCAATTCGGGCTTGGCACCCGATACGATCTGTCGGCTGGAGAGGATCCGCGCATCGAGCCGCGCCAGCGCCTCGGGCAACGTCTCATCGATCTCACGCGCAGAGGCATCGAGCGAAGTCAAAAGGTCTTCGGAGGTGTGGATTACGCGGCGGGCAATCGCATCGCCGCTTTCCATCGCCACGGCCATGCCATCGACCGATGCATGCAGTGCGCTGACCGATGCGGCCAGCCCCTGGGTGCGGTCCATCCCGGCGGCGTGGAGCACCTGAAACTCGCGATCGAGCTTGTCGACGCCGCTGGAAAGCCCGGTGAGCAGCGTATCGGCGCGGCCCTGCTCTTCGCCCAGCCGCGTGCCGACCCGGCCGATCGCGTCCTCGATCGTCGCCATGCGCTCGCTGAGCGCTTCGGTGGTGTCCTTGCTCGCGCGATCCAGCGCGGCCTGATTGGCCTCCAGCATCGCGAGGATGGCTTCGCCCTGCGCCGCGATCCCCTTGCGCGCTTCGTCCACTGCATTGGCGGCGCGATCGAGCATCCCGTCGACTTCGGCCGACATCTGGCCGGTAACGGCTTCGAGCCGCGCGCTGGCGGTCTCGCTGGTCGCTTCCATGCGGGCAATATGCGCCGCGAGGCGATCGGCAGCGCCCCCCGCAACCTGATCCGCTTCGCGCCCACGATCGGCCAGTGCAGACAATTGCGTGTCGAGCGATGCCGCACGCTCGCTGGCGAGCAGACCGGCTGCGTCCACGCGCTCGGCGAGCCCGCGCATTTCGTCATGCGCCTTGGGCAGGGATGCCAGCACGATCGCGACGCGGCGCTCGGCTTCGCCCGCCGCGAGCGTCAATGTGCGGCTGCTGCCGTCAAGCGTGGCGGATTGGTGCGCCACGGTGCCCGCGACATCGGCGATCTGCTCGGCGGCGCGATCCCCCATCGCGATCAATATATCGGTTTGTTCGGCGAGTGCGACGCGGTTCTCATCGATCTTGCGCGCCAGCGACGCGACGATCCGGTCGAGCGCGGCGGCTTCCATCCGCATCGTATGCGCGGTTGCGCCAAAGCGGCGCGCTTCCGAACGGCTGGTGCGCATCGCGAGCATATAAAGCACGCCGATCAGCACCGGCGGCACACAGAGCGCGGCGATCAGCTGAACCAGTGCAACCGGCGACATTCCGGCCTGCATCGCGGGCAGCGCCAGCCAGCCCAGCCCAACGAACGATCCCAGCGCGGCAAGGATCGCGAGCGCGGGCAACAGCCAGCCCCAATTGCGCCCCGGCGCATATTCTTCGAGGTCCTCGTCCACGACCGGCACCACGGCTTCGGAGAGCACGAGCGGCTCTTCGGTATCGGTTGCGAACATCTGTTCGACTGGTTTGGCCCCACTCATGTGGCCCATTTACCACATTATTGCGCTGGACCAACACCGTAAGGAAACGGAGCGTTAACTTTGGGTCTGATAGCGTCGCCCGATGGCGTATGATCCCGGTGCAATCGATGCGACCTTGGCGGCGGCGGTGGGCGATGAGCCCCAGCTGATTGCCGAGCTGCGTGAAGCGTTTCTCGACAGCGTTCGCCGCTGCCTTGAGGGAATGAAGGGCGCTGACAGCCCCGATGCATGGAGCGGGGCGGCGCTGCGTCTCAAGGGTCTTGCCGCCAGCTTTGGCGCGGTTCGCCTGATGGTTCTCGCGTCCGAAGCAGCGACCGCACAGGCGCATGACAGCGCCGTGCTGCGCAAGCTTCACCGCGCGGTCGAACGGCTGTAAGCTGGCTCCGGCTCTAGCGCCGGAGACCTGATTTGCGTTTCTTTCTGACCTTCCTCGGAATGCTCGCGATGTTCGCGAGCGGCTTTGCGCATGCACAGGTGGTCGATGATCGCCCGATCGTCGTCACCGGCCGCCAGGGCGATGACCCCAAAAAGGAAGTGCAGCGCCAGCTCCGCCAGATCGTCACCACGATCGACGGACAGCTCGCCCGCTTTGCCGATCCGGTGTGCCCGATGGTCATCGGCCTCTCCCCCGAAAGCAATCTGACCGTGATGCGCCGGATGCGCGCCATCGCCGCCGAAGCCGGGGCGAAGATCGCTGAGGATCGCTGCAACCCCAATATCGTGATCATCATCGCCGCGGATGCCGATGTTTTTACCGCAGCGCTACGCAAGCGCTTCCCCAAGATGTTCGCCGGGCTGCGCGACGGCGAATTGCGCCGCGCCAAGAAGGAAGGTCCGGTCCATGCGTGGAATACGGTGGAAGTGCGCAACGAGAATAACCTCGGCGCAGAAAGCGGGGAGGGGGACGAACCACCAACGCTGGAGATCCAATCCGCATCGAATATCGTGCGCTCGACCCAGCAGGTGACGGTGTCTTCGATCGTCGTGATCGACGATCAGGCCGCGCTCGGCAAATCGCTCACCCAGATCGCCGATTTCGCTGCGATGCGCACGCTTTCAGGGGCTCGTCCGCCGCGTCAGGCGGGGATGGCCGATACGATCCTGTCGCTGTTCGACAATGATGGCGCGCCACCGCCGCCGGGGCTCACCGCGCTCGATAGCGGCTTCATCAAGGAGCTGTATTTCGGCGAGGGTAATGCCACCGCGCGGCAAAAGTCCCGCCGGATCGCGCGCCGGGTTGTGAAGGAGCCCTAACGCTTCCGGCTAAGCTCGCGCATCGCGTCGTCCAGCCCGGATAGCGTCAGGCCATACATGCGGTCGGTCATCAGCTCGCGGATAATCTTCACCGATTGGGTATAGCCCCATTGCGCTTCGGGCAGCACGTTGAGCCATACGGCAGCGGGATAGGTGTTGGTCATCCGCTGGAGCCACACGGCGCCGGCTTCCTCGTTGAAATGCTCGACCGAGCCGCCGGGATGGGTGATCTCATAGGCGCTCATCGAGGCATCTCCGACGAAGATCAGCTTATAATCATGGCCATATTTGTGGAGGATGTCCCACATCGGCGTCCGCTCGGTGAAGCGGCGGCGATTGTCCTTCCACACGCCTTCATAGGGGCAATTGTGGAAGTAGAAGAATTCGAGATTTTTGAACTCGCTGGTCGCGGCGGAGAACAATTCTTCGCACAGCTTCACGAACGGGTCCATGGATCCGCCGACATCGAGGAACAGCAGCAGCTTCACCGCATTGTGCCGCTCGGCGCGCATCTTGATGTCGAGCCAGCCCTGCTTTGCGGTCCCCTCGATCGTACCGTCGATATCCAATTCGTCCTGTGCGCCTTCGCGCGCAAACCGGCGCAGGCGGCGTAGCGCCACCTTGATGTTGCGGGTGCCGAGTTCGCGGGTCGCGTCGAGATTCTTGAACTCGCGCTGGTCCCACACCTTCATCGCGCGCTTATGGACGCTCTCGCCGCCGATGCGGACGCCTTCGGGGTTGTAACCGGAGTTGCCGTACGGGGACGTGCCGCCGGTGCCGACCCATTTGTTGCCGCCCTGATGCCGGCCCTGCTGCTCTTCGAGCCGCTTCTTGAGCGTCTCCATGATCTCGTCCCACGAGCCCTGCGACTTGATCGCTTCCATCTCTTCGGGCGTCAGGAATTTCTCGGCCACTGCGCGCAGCCAGTCCTCGGGGATTTCGGCGGGCTTGACGCCATAATTGGTGGCGACGCCCTTGAAGACCTTGGCAAAGACCTGATCGAAGCGATCGAGCAGCCCCTCATCCTTCACGAAGGTGGCGCGGGCGAGATAATAGAAAGCCTCAGGCGTGCGATCGATCACGTCGCGCTCGAGCGCTTCGAGCAGGATCAGATGCTCCTTCAGGCTCGCCTGAATGCCGGCCGCGCGAAGCTCGTCGAGGAAGGAGAAGAACATGCTGCGATGTCTAGGCTTCCCGTCGGCTCATGTGAAGCAGCATCCCTGCCAGCGCGATCGCTCCGCCGATCCCCCCGGCCATCCAGCCCATCTGCTGGATTTCGGGCTTGGGGATCAGCAGGTCGGCGGCGAGCAGCCAGGGGAACCACACCGATTTGGATGCGCCGAACGTCGCGATCGCCACGAACGTGCCCCCAATCCCGAACACCAGCGGCACGACGAAGCTGCGAAAAGCGAGCGCGACCCAGAGCTGGAGGATGCTCACCAGCATCGACGCGACCGTCATCAGCGCCAGCGTCCCCGCCAGCTTGCCGTAACTGGGCGCGCCGGTAACGCCGATCGGGTGCAGCGCGGTGAGTATCGCCGCGCCGCCGAGCATGAAGACGAAAAGCAAGGCCGACATCGCCGCTACCAGCCCGAGCATCACGATTGCCTTGGCGAGAAACACATTGGGTCGCGCGCCGGGGAGGGTGAGCAGATGGTTCCAGTTTCGCGAGCCATGCTCCATCTGCGCCATCAGCACGCTGAGCGCGGTGATCGCCAGCGGCAGCATCACGAACGACCAGATGCCCGGCCCGCCCAACACGAAGCTATCGAGTGAAACCGCGCGATTCTTGTCGAACGCGATGATTGTACCGAGCAAGGCAACGCATCCCGGCGCGGCGACACAGAGCATGAGCGCGAGGCTGCGGCGCAGCTTGAGGATTTCGGCGAGCAAGTAACGGTGCAGCATGGGCATTTCCCTCAAGCGGCCTGGGCGATGTGGCGGTGATAAATGCCCTCGAGCGAGGGGCGGTGGCGGGTGAGGTGCGACAGCTTCTGTCCCTCGCGCACGAGCAAGGCGGCGATCTCGGCCGGGTCCGCGGCATCGATCAGCAGATTGCCGTCCTCGTTCCTGCGAACCGCGAAGCCCGCGCCGCCGAGGATCATCGCAGCGCGCGCACGGTCTCCGGTATCGACTTCCACCGCCGCCACGCCGCCAAGCAGCGCATCGAGCGGCGATTCGATCAGCAGCCGCCCGCGATGGAGCAGGCCAACATGGGTGGCGACCTGCTCAACCTCCGAAAGCAGATGGCTCGAGACGATCAGCGTCACGTCGCCCACTTCGGGCAGACGGCGCAACAAATGGCGCATGTCGCGGATGCCGTCGGGATCGAGGCCGTTGGTCGGCTCATCGAGGATCAGCAGGCGGGGATTGCCGAGCAACGCGCGGGCAATGCCGAGCCGCTGGCGCATCCCCAGCGAATAGCCGCCGACGCGTTCGTCGCGGGCGCGCCTGAGATCGACGATCTCCAGCACGCGATCGATTTCGCGCTTGGGTAGCCCGAGCAGGATACGCGTGAGATCGAGATTCTGGCGGCCGGTCAAATGGTCATAGGTCGAAGGCGTCTCGATCAGCGATCCGATGCTGGCGCGCGCCGCGCCGCTCGCCTCCTTGCCGAACAGCCGGATCGTTCCCGAATCGGCGCGCAGCAACCCCAGCACGAGCTTGAGCGTGGTCGTCTTTCCCGCGCCATTCGCGCCAAGAAAGCCATAGATCGCGCGGCGCGGCACCGAAAGGGTGACGGAATCCACCGAAGGGGCGGCCTTGCCGAAGCGCTTGGTCAACGCGTGGGTTTCGAGAGCAGGTGTCATTCAAGCGACTCCAATTTAAGTCTGGCTTAAATTTGCCAATCGCCGAAATTTAAGTCAAGGTTAAATTATGACAGTCCATGGAGCCCCTATGATCGAGACGCTTCGCGCCCGTGCGCGCATCCTGATGTGGCTGGTGACGGTGCCGTTTGTGCTGTTGCTGCTTACTGCTGCGACCCTGATCTTCGCGCCGATATGGACCGGGCGCTTCCATATCGGCTCGCTGATCCTGTTTCTGCCGATGTTCATTTACATCTGGGCGATCTGGATGGTGCGGCAGGCGCTGAAATCAATCGCGGGCGGAGCGATGTTCGATCAAGTCGTGCCGCGACTGTTGCGGCGGGTCGGCGCGGCGCTGTTCGCAGGCGCGCTGATCAACGTATTCGGCGTAAGCCTGCTGACGCGCCTGATCTACGGTCGGGGTGCCTATGCGGCATTCGATGGTGCTGCGATCACGCTCGGGATAGTTGGCGCCACGCTGGTGATCCTTTCCCAGCTGCTCGCCCAGGCATCGGCCGCGCGAGCCGAGCTGGACGAGTTCTTCTGATGCCAGTCAAAGTCACACTCGACGCAGCGCTCGCCAAGCGCGGCATGACGGGCAAGCAACTCGCCGAACGCATGGGCCTGAGCGAAACCCAGCTATCGCTGTTCCGCTCGGGCAAGGTTCGCGGCATCCGCTTCGCCACGCTCGCCAAGATGTGTGCGGTGCTGGAATGTGTGCCGGCGGAGTTGCTGGATTATGAGAGCGATCCGTCCGACCTGTCGGTGGCGGACGATTAGCCGATCGGCGCAGGCTGGCGTTCACTGTGCGGAAGGGCAGGGTCGAACACCGCCCAATCCGGCGCGCTCGCGGTCCAGATCACTTCGGTGGGGCGCAACAGGTTCGGATCGTCATACGCTCCGGCGCGGACGCCAAGAAACTCGGGATCTACCGCCGGCCCGGTGAACAGCGCCGTGCCACAGCTCGGGCAAAAGCCGCGCCGCATCGCCTTGCCGCTGGCGGCGATGCTCTCATACCAGCTGACATCGCCCTCGAACACGATCTGCTCGATCCGGTACAAGGCGTTGGTCGTGCCGCTGCCCGCCGCCCAATATTGGCAATCGCGGCACCAGCAGGTCCGCGTGCGCACCGGCTCGCCGTGGATTGCGATGCGGACCTTGCCGCACAGGCAGCCCGCACCAATCGTCATTTTGGCTGCTGCCGCCGTGCCATGAACGCCAGCCGCTCAAACAGCATCACGTCCTGCTCGTTCTTGAGCAGTGCGCCATGCAGTGGCGGGATCGCCTTGGTCGGGTCGCGGTTTTGCAGCACGTCGAGCGGCATTTCCTCGTGAAGCAGCAGCTTGAGCCAGTCGAGCAACTCGCTGGTCGAGGGCTTCTTCTTGAGGCCGGGCACTTCGCGGATATCGTAGAAAATATCCATCGCCTTGCTGACGAGGATTTTCTGGATGCCGGGGAAGTGGACGTCGATGATCGCCTGCATCGTCTCCCGGTCCGGGAATTTGATGTAGTGGAAGAAGCAGCGGCGCAGGAACGCGTCGGGAAGCTCCTTCTCATTGTTCGACGTGATCACGACGATCGGGCGTTCAATCGCCTTCACGGTCTCGCGGGTCTCGTAGACATGGAATTCCATGCGATCGAGCTCCTGGAGAAGATCGTTCGGGAATTCGATATCGGCCTTGTCGATCTCGTCGATCAGCAGCACCGGCAATTGGGGTGCGGTGAACGCCTCCCAGAGCTTACCCTTGCGGATATAATTGCCGATGTCGTGGACGCGCTCGTCGCCAAGCTGGCCATCGCGCAGGCGAGCGACGGCGTCATATTCGTACAGCCCCTGCTGCGCCTTGGTGGTCGATTTGACGTTCCACTCGATCAGCGGCGCGCCGACTGCTTTCGCAATCTCATAAGCCAGCACGGTCTTGCCGGTGCCGGGTTCGCCTTTGACCAAAAGGGGACGGCGCAGCGTGACCGCTGCATTGACCGCGACCTTCAGGTCTTCGGTCGCGACATAGCTCTGGGTGCCTTCGAAACGCATGGTCACGGGATAGAGGTCTCGGGTTGCAGGATGCAACCCTTATACCTCGGCCTTAATGTTTATCGCGTGCGCTGGCGCGGGCTTCGAGGAGATCCCACAGCCCGCGATGCTGTGCGAAAAGCTGCTGCGCGCCAAACAGCATGGCGCGCTCGACCGATCCTTCGCGGACGAGCGCGTCGACCACGGTGTAAGTCTCTTCGAGCGAAGGCAATTGCGTGGGCGGCGGGGTCAGGTTCAGGCGCACGGCGGCGGCATCGAGCACTTTGCGGATTTCGATCCAGTCGATCGCCAGCGCCAGCGCCGCGCCGATCGCGCAGCCTGCGCGGTCAGACTGGGCCAGCATGTCCAGCGCATGGCGTTGTGCCGCGGCGGCAGCTTCGGATTCGGCATGGCCCGGAGTGCTGGGCAGCGGGCCTGCGGCGGCCACGATGCGGACGAGGAAAGCACGTTCGCCAGCGAATGCGTCTGCCGCGACTTCCAGCCAGCTCCGCTCGATATCGACTCGTGCATGTACCGTGGCATGATCGATCACGCCTGGATGGCGACCATGCAGGATGCACATATAATGCGCCGCATCGGCGAGATCGCGCATCGGTTCGACATTGGCTTGGAGCCGCTGGAGATAGGCGTGGTTACCGCTGCCGTCCGCAACGGCGAGCGCTCCCAGCGAGCTCCAGCCGCCTGCCAATCGCGCAACGTTTACGGAATCCAACGGCATACGCCCCCAAACTTGGCTCAAACAATCCGAACCGGCGGAAGGCCGGCGCAGCGGTTATGCCACGAAGGGATATACCGAAGCGCGTAAAGACGTGGTTTAGCTGGAGTTTACCCTGACTAAACACACTGTGCCGTCATGGGATTCGTTGCGTACCCGTAAGAATATCGAGGAAGCGAAGCGGTGCGGCCGGGCGAGCCCTGGGCTTGCCCGGCCGCACTCCTAAGTCAGCCCTTGTTGCGCGCTGCGTCCGCGCTCCAGATCCCGCCGCCTGCTGCCGCGAGATACAGGAAGATGAAGCAATACAGCATCGCCGGCTCGCCGCCGTTCAGCGCCGGATACATCCCCTGCGGCGCGTGGGCCATAAAATAGGCGACCGCCATCATGCCCGAAAGGACGAACGCGACTGGCCGGGTGAACAGCCCGATCACGATCAACAGGCCGCCGACCAGTTCAAGCGTACCCGCTGCCATCATCAGCGGATTGAGCGGCCCGCTCATGCCCGGCGGGGGCGGGGGCAGCTGAAACAGCTTCATGGTGCCGTGATGGAGAAACCCCAGCCCGGAGATGATACGCAGAACGCTAAGAAATTTGGACGACCAGCTATCGGGGATCGGCATGTAAACTCTCCTGCGGTTCGGCGTCTGATGCGCCTGTTCGCAGAGCCTTTCACACCGAACAGCAGCGGTCAATCGGCCAGCAATAGTGCTGAACTTTGAGATGCGTACCGCTTTGTGTTAGCCCATCTGCAATAATGGGGAGGGTGTTACATGACCGATGAACGTAATGACACGTCCGCGGGCGGAATCATCAAGCGATTTCTGAGCTTTGACGATATGATCGGCAGTTCGCTGATCAAATTCATCTATTATGCCGGGCTGGTAGGTGTCGCATTATACACGCTCGTGCTGTTGTTCGCGGCGGTACGCGTGCTTGATTATTCGCCAAGCATGTTCCTGGTTGGCCTGTTGAGCGCAGCGTTCTGCCTTATCGCCGGAACGGTGATGTGGCGCTTCACTTGCGAGCTCTGGATTCTGCTCTTCCGCATCTTCGAACGTCTCGGTGAAATTCGTGATCGGCTGCCACCCCGCTAAGCACCGGAAAGGGCAGGGGCCGATCAGGCGGTAAAGCGCTTGGTGAAGCCCTTGCCCGGTTTCTCGTCGTCGGCGACCAGCACTTCGATATTATCGACCCGTGCCAGTTGCGGGCCTTCGCGGCATGCCTCGGCCAGGCGCGCGATAGCTTCCTCTTCGCCCGACGCGACAATCTCGACGCTGCCATTGTTGCGGTTGCGCACCCAGCCGGTCAGGCCCTCGGCTCGTGCGGTGCGCACTACCCAGTCACGAAACCCAACTGCCTGAACCCGCCCCGATACCAGGATACGCTTGATCGTCATTCGCTTCCTTACGCGCTTAAACTGGCATGCCCTTTAGCGCATGCAGCGGGCAAAGGAATCGCCAAGTCCTGCGGCTCGCCGCGTATCAAGGGTAAGTGAGCGCAATCACTTCATATTCCCGCTCGCCTGCGGGCAACATCACCTTGCGCAGATCGCCCACCGCGGCGCCGCGCAGCGCGCGGGCGAAAGGCGAGTTCCAGCCGACCAGCCCTTTGCCCGCATCGGCTTCGTCATCGCCGACGAAGGTGAGCGTGCGCTGATTGTCGTCTTCATCGGCGATGGTGACGGTCGCACCGAAGAATATCCGGCTGCGATCCTCCTGCTGCCGGGGATCGACGACCTTCGCCGCCTTCATCCGCCTGGAAAGCCAGCCCAGCCGCCGATCGATCTCGCGCAGGCGCTTGCGGCCATAGATATAGTCGCCATTCTCGGAGCGATCGCCATTGCCCGCCGCCCAGGAAATCACCTCGACCAGCTTGGGCCGCTCGTCGCCGAGCAGCGCCTCATATTCCGTTCGCAGAACGGCATATCCGGCGGGGGTGATGTAATTGGGGCGGTCCATGCTGCTTCCTTACACCTCTCCTGCGTTCGCGGGAGAGGGTAAGACGATGCGCTTCAACCCGGCCGGTTCTTGCCCAGATACCAGCTCAAATTCGCTGGACCTTTCGAACGCGCACGCTCGGGGTTGAGCAAATCGTAGACCACGGCATTTTCCAGCACGCGCTGGACGTAGTTCTTGGTCTCGAAGATCGGAATCTGCTCCACCCAGCTGATCACATCAACGCCGGATCGCGGATCGCCATTTGCCTTGAGCCATTTGTTCACATTGCCCGGCCCGGCATTGTACGCAGCAACGGCCAGCGGATAGCTGCCATATTGCTTCATCATCCGCTGGAAATAGCTCGATCCCAGCTGGATGTTGTAATCGGTATCGGTGGTGAGCGCGTCGCGATTATAGGAAAGCCCGAGCATGCCCGATTGCTCGCGCGCGGTGCCCGGCATGAGCTGCATCATCCCGCGCGCACCCGCATGGCTCACGGCAGCGCGATCGAACTGGCTCTCCTGCCGCGCGATCGCGTGGATGATCGTCCAGTAATCCCGCTGCGTTTCGGGCACGCGCACCGAGGGGTAGCCCGCGACGGTATAGTCCGAGAGGCCGTTCTGCAGCGCGCTGCGGCCGACCATTACGCCCAGATCGGGGCGACCGATCGTGCGCGAAAGCTCGGCGGCGAGAATATGGTCGGTGTCGGTCGTCGCGTCGGCGGCGATCTGGCGGACGAACAGGCTCTGATCGGTCCGGTTGCCCATCGTGCCGAGCAACTGCGCCGCGCGGACGACTTCGCGACGGTAAAACGCATCGCGCACCGAAGCATCGGCGACCTTGCCGTTGAAATCGGGCGGACGACGGAGCGATTTGCCCAGCCGCTCGGAGGAAAGCTGGCCGTAATACAGGTCTGGGAAGCCCGCCGCGCGCTCGAAATACGCCTGCGCCGTCGCCTTCTCGCCTGCGGCTTCCGCCGCGCGGCCGGCCCAATAGAGCCCTTTCGACTGGGTCTGCGGCGTCTTCGATCCGTGCGAATAGCGATCGAACATGCCGATCGCGTCCCGCGCGCGGCCCGCCTTTTCCAGCGCCACCGTGCCCGCGAGCCAGGTCAGGCTCGTATAATCGTCGCGCTCGCCATACGGGCGGTCGCTGATGTCGGTGCCATCGGGATAGGCATCGTCGACCTGGCTGGCGATTTGATAAGCGAGGCTGTTTTGCCCGTCCGCCGCCGCGCTGCGCGCCACGGTCAGCAAAACTTCATACCATTTCTCAACATCGCCGGGGAAGGCGTTGAGCTTGCGGGGCTGGGCCAGATAAGAGCGCGCCGCCATGCCCTGGCCGGTCTCGCGCAGCCAGTTCGCGCGATCGGCGATATAGCCCGGGTCGTTACGACCCTGCGCCAATATGGCGGCACCACGCTCGGCCGCATCGGGTGCCTTGGCGCGATAGGCGATCCGCGCTTCGAACACGGCACGCTTGGATGGCGAGACAAACGAAAGCTGGCGGGTCGCCGCCGTCCGCTGATCGCGCCAGATCAGCATGTCGGCGCGCGCATCGTGATCGGCGGGGGTGAGCGCCGACGAGAAGTTGCTGATCAGCGTTGCCTCATCCGTCGCCCGCAGCGAACCGATGCGCCACGCCCGGCGTGCCTGTTCGGCGGCCTCGGCGCGCTTGCCCGATGCGGCCAGCGCCTCGGCATAACGCAGGCGCCCGGCGGGGGTCAGCGGCGCGAACCGCTCGAAATACCGCGTGACCAGCCCCGGCGCATCGCTGCCATTCGTCAGGATCGTCTCGGCCGCCGCCCGCCTGCTCGTCTCGCCGGGCCAGCCGGGATGCGCGAGCAGGAAATTGGCATAATCGGAGAAGGGGTAATTGTCGGACTGCTGGAGCCGTTTCCACTCCACCAGCACCGCGCTCAACTGATCCGACTGGATATAGGCCGGGGCGAGGCGCGGCACGCCGCTCTCGATCGCCTGGGCGTACCATTCGATCTGGGATTTGGTCAGCTGCGAGGAGGCGGCAACGCCCGACACTCCGGCTAGCAGCAACGCACTCTTGAACACAGACGTTAGCATGCTGGACATGATACCCGTGTCGCTCCTATCTGCCACCCCTGATTTACCCGATTAAGGAAGTTTCTGGGATTATGTTCTCCGGCTCGATTCCGGCGCTGGTTACGCCGTTCCGTAACGGCGCCTTTGCCGAAGAGGATTACCGCGCTTTGGTTGAATGGCAGATTACCGAAGGGTCGTCGGCGCTGGTGCCCGTCGGCACTACCGGTGAAGCCGCGACGCTGAGCAAAGACGAGCATTTCCAGGTTGTCCGCGTCTGCGCCGATCAGGCGAAGGGCCGCGTGAAGATTCTCGCCGGCGCCGGTTCGAACGATACCCAGGTCGCGATCGGCAACGTGAAGGCCGCGCAGGATTCGGGCGCGGACGCCGCGCTGATGGTCCCGCCTTATTATAACCGCCCGAGCCAGGAAGGCATTTTCCGCCATTTCGAAGCGGTGGCGGAAGCGACCGATCTGCCGATCGTCCTCTATAATGTCCCCGGCCGCACCGCGACCGACATCCAGACCGCCACGGTCGCGCGGATCGTCAAGGCGTTTCCGGAGACGTTCATCGGGATCAAGGATGCCAGCGGCCAGCTCCAGCGCGTCACCGAGCATCGCCTGGGCTGCGGCCCGAACTTCGCGCAGATCTCGGGCAATGACGAAACCGCCTTGGCGTTCAACGCGATGGGCGGGGTGGGGTGCATCTCGGTGACAGCCAATGTCGCGCCGCGCCTCTGCGCCGAGTTTCAGGCGGCATGGGCAGCGGGTGACCGCGCCAAGGCGCTCGAACTCCACGACCGGCTGTTTGCGTTGCATCTGGCGATGTTCACCGATGCCTCGCCCGGCCCGGTGAAATACGCGATGGGCAAGGTCCGCAAGGGCTTCCCGACCGAACTGCGCCTGCCGATGACCGATGCGAACGACGCGAGCCGAGAGGCCGTGGATGCGGCGCTGGCGATCGCGGGGTTGATCTAGCTTCTCACACCTCTCCCGCCAAAAGCGGGAGAGGTGTGAGAACTTGGGCTTTCCCTTTCGACGGCGCGCCCCTACATCGCCCCCTCCATGGCCCGTCCTCGCCCCTTAACCTTCGATAAGGTCAAAACCGTCGCCGAGAATCGGCGCGCAAAGTATGACTATTTTATCGACACGGTGTTCGAAGCCGGGCTGGCGCTGACCGGCACCGAAGTGAAGTCGCTGCGCGGCGGCGAGGGGTCGATCAAGGAGGCTTATGCCGAGGTCGTTGAAGGCGCGGTGTGGCTGGTCAACGCGAACATCCCCGAATTTTCGCACGGCAATCGCTTTAATCACGAGCCGAAGCGTCCCCGTAAATTGCTCCTTCATGAGCGCGAGATAAACAAGCTGCATGGTGCCGTAGCGCGCCAGGGCATGACGCTCGTTCCGCTTTCCATTTATTTCAATGGAAGGGGCCGTGCGAAAGTCGAACTCGCGCTGGCCAAGGGCAAGAAGACACATGACAAGCGGGACTCAGCCAAGGAACAGGATTGGAAGCGCGATCAGGCCCGGATCATGCGCGACCGTGGCTAAGCCCGGCCCGAAGCCCAGCGCGAAGCCCGGCCCGAAGCCCAGCCTTGGCGCGCGCTTTCATGCGTGGGCCAAGCGCAACCTGCCGACGCGGGAAAGCTTTGAAGACAATCGCTGGCTGAGGCCGATCGCGCATCGCATCCTGCACTCCTCGCTCTGGACGATGACGCGGCGCTCGATCCCGCGCGGCGTGGCGCTGGGCATGTTCACCGGCATCCTGATCCCGATGGGGCAGATCCCCGCCTCTGCGATCCTCGCGCTGCCTTTGCGGGCCAATGTGCCGGCGGCGGCGCTCACCACCTTCTTCACCAATCCCTTCACCACGCCGTTCCTGTTCATCCTCTATTACAAGGTGGGTGGCTGGACGCTGAATCTCTTCGGCGCGTCGGCCGCTGCCGCCGCGAAAACCGCGGTGGTGGATACCGGCTGGCTGCATTGGCTGGTCAACGATATCGGGCTGCCGACTGCGCTGGGCATGTTCATCTGCTCGGTGCTGGGCGGGGTTCTGGGCTATATAATTGCAGCGGTGGGCTGGCGGCTGTGGATCGCCGGAAAATGGCGGCGTCGCATCCGCGAGCGCGCCGAGCGGGATGCCCTCCCGGCCGATTGACCAGCCGTGCTGACGGCGTAAGACAGCGTATCCGAATTCCTAAGGGTTTCATCAAGATGCGTTTTTCATTGCTTGCCACCACCTTCCTCGCTGCGCCCGTGCTTCTTGCCGGTTGCACCCAGACCCAGCCCGCGCCGCCCGTTACCGAAGTGCAGCCGATCACCGATCCGGCACCCGCACAGGCCGGCCCCAAGCCAACCTATGGCGATTTCGGTTTCGACGAGACGGGCATGAACCGCGCCGTCGCCCCCGGCGATGATTTCTACGAATATGCCAATGGCACCTGGGCGAAGAACACCCCGGTGCCGTCCGACAAGTCCAATTACGGCGCATTCAACGTGCTGGCCGACAAGGCGCAGGAGGATACGCGCGGGATCATCGAGGAGGCAGCAAAGGATCCGAACTCGAAGATCGGCATCGCCTATAACGCCTATCTCGATACCGCCGCGATCGAAGCGAAGGGCCTCGCGCCGATCCAGCCCTGGCTCGGCCAGATCAAGGGCCTGAAGTCGAAGGCCGGCTATGCCGCGCTCGTCGCCTCGGCCAAGCGCAACGGCGTCCGCGCGCCGTTCAGCACCTATGTCGGCCAGGACGACAAGAACCCGGACGTCTATGCGCTCAACCTCAACCAGAGCGGCCTCGGCATGCCGGATCGCGATTATTATCTCTCGACCGACGCCAAGCTCACCGAAGCGAAGGTGGCGTATGAAAAGCACCTGACCAACGTGCTGAGGCTCGCGGACGAGCCCAATGCCGCTGCGCGCGCCAAGGCGATTGTCGATTTCGAGACGGGGATCGCCAGGATCCACTGGACCCAGACCGAGAGCCGCGACGCCGACAAGACCTATAACAAGATGACGCTGGCCGAACTGGCCAAGCTTGCGCCGGGCTTCGACTTCCCAACCTATTTCAAGGGCATCGGGGTCAAGACCCAGTTGCCTTATGTGCTGGTCTCGCAGCCCAGCGCGGTGGCTGGCATCGCCAAGGCGATCCAGACCACCCCGCTCGACGTGCTCAAGGATCAGTTGCTGGTCCGCAGCATCGATGATTTCGCCGGAGTGCTGCCCGCTGCCTTCGATAAGGAGCAGTTCGCTTTTTATAGCACGACGCTGACCGGCACGCCCGAGCAGCAGCTGCGCTGGAAGCGATCGGTGGATTACACCACCGGCATCCTCGCCGATGAGATCGGCAAGATCTATGTCGAGAAATACTTCCCGCCCGAGACCAAGAAGGCCGCGGACGAGATGGTGACAAACATCATCGCCGCGATGGGCCGCCGCATCGATTCGCTCGACTGGATGACGCCGGAGACCAAGAAGAAGGCGCGCGAAAAGCTCGCCGCCTTCACGCCGCGCATGGGCTATCCCGATCAGTGGCGCGATTATTCGTCGATGCAGATCGTCGCGGGCGATGCGCTGGGCAACGCGCTGCGCGCCAATAACTGGCGCAATGATGACAGCATCAGCAAGCTTGGCGGGCCGATCCGCCGCTGGGAATGGGGGATGACCCCGATGACGGTGAATGCGCAAGCCAATCCCGGTCTCGTTGCGATCACGTTCCCGGCCGCGATCCTCCAGCCGCCTTTCTTCGATCCGAACGCCGATCCGGCGATCAACTATGGCGGCATGGGCGCAGTGATCGGCCATGAGATCAGCCATCACTTCGACGATCAGGGCGCGAAGTACGACATGCATGGTCGCCTGACCGATTGGTGGACGCCCGCCGATGTCGCGGCGTTCAAGGTCCGCACCGATCAGTTGGTCGCGCAGTACGATAAATACGAGCCGCTGCCCGGCAAGTTCGTCAACGGCCGGCTGACGCTGGGCGAGAACACCGCCGATCTCGCGGGGCTTACCGCGGCCTATGATGCCTATAAGCATTTGCTCGGCGACAAGGCCGCGCCGGTGATCAACGGCACCACGGGCGATCAGCGCTTCTATCTCGGCTGGGCGCAGGTGTGGCGTCGCAACTATCGCGAGGCCGCGCTGCGCCAGCGCCTGCTGACGGATTCGCACAGCCCGAGCATCGAGCGCACCTGGGTCGTCCGCAATCTCGATCCCTGGTACGGCGCGTATACCCCCGCACCGACCGCGAAGATGGCGCTCTCGCCCGAGAAGCGCGTCCGGATCTGGTAACCACCTCCGACAAACACCTTCGTCATCCCGGCATTCGTCGGGACGACGAAGAGTGGGCGTGCGGGAGGGAATGATGCTTGACCCACGCCCCACTACCGAACATCGGTAGCCGCATGGCTTCACTGCCCCTCAACTCTCAGAAAAAACGTGCGTTGCTGCCTCTCGCGGCGGCAATTGGTGCCGGCTTTGTCGCGGCTGCGATCGTGCTGCTCAGCATCGAGGATCGCGCCGTTGCGGTCGGCTTTGTCGGCGCGGGTATTCTAACGGCGGTGGGGCTGTTCGCTGCGCGCCGCTTGCTGGTCAGCGAGGAAACCGTCGAAGGCCCGACCGATTGGGCCGTGGCCCATGCGCTGGCCGCCGCATCCGATGATGCGCTTGCGGTCACCGATCGCGCCGGGCGTCTCGTATGCGCCAATAGCCGCTATGAAGCATTGTTCGCGGGCTGGCCGACGCCGCCCAGCCTGCCGGTCAGCGACGCATCGGTTACAGCACTCGGTGCCGCCGCACGCGCTGCATGGCGTGACGGGGAGGGCAGGGCGAACAATATCCAGGTGTTCGGCGCACCCGTATCGGCCCGCGTAGCCCGGGTGGGCGAAGAATCGCTCGTCTGGCGCTTCATCGGCGTGCAGGCGCTCGATCTCGCCGCGCAGGTCGAAGCAATCATCGACGGCAGCACCGGCGACCGGCTCGGCTCCGCAGGGATCATGACCGCGATGGTCACGCCCGAGGGCCGTATCCGCTCGGCCAACCGCGTATTCCGCCTCCGCGCACTGGGCGTCGCCGATCAGCCCGTTGAGGGGCGCGACTTTGCTCGCCTGTTGATCACCGACAGTCTCGGCCTAGTCCGCTTCGAGCGCGAGGGTCTTGTCGGCACGCCCTTGCGCGTTCTCCAGATCCCGTTCCTCGAAGGCGATGACGCGCCGATGCTCGTCACCTTGCTCGATGAGGAACAGGGCGCGGCCGCAGCCCCCGCCATCGGCGGCAGTGCCACCGCGCATGTCCGCTCGTTGATCGCACTGCTGCCCTCAGGGCTGGCGCTGGTCGATCGCGACGGGCGGTTTGTCAGCATGAACGATGCGTTCGTGAAGGGCACGCGCGTCAATGCCGCCGCACCCCCGCTTTATCCGGGCGATCTCGTCGTCCGCGAAGACAAGGCCGCGCTTGCCGATGCCGTGCGCCGCTTTGCCGGTGGTGCCGCGCAATCCGCCGAGATGACCGTCCGCTTTCAGGATGCGCCCGAAGAGCCCGTCGCGATCACCATCGCCGGTGCGCGTGGGCTTGGCGATGCGGCGGTCCTGATCAGCCTCAAGGATTCGGGCGAAGAGGGGAAACTCAAGCGTCAGGTTGCGCAGGCCACCAAGATGCAGGCGGTCGGCCAGCTTGCCGGCGGCGTCGCCCATGATTTCAACAATATCCTGACCGCGATCATCGGGCATTGCGATCTGATGCTGATGCGCCACTCGCCCGGCGACGGCGATTATGATGACATCCAGCAGATCCGCGCCAATTCCAACCGCGCCGCCAGCCTGACCCGTCAGTTGCTGGCTTTCTCGCGCCAGCAAACGCTGCGCCCGCAAGTCGTCCAGCTGCCCGACGTGATCTCGGAGGTCTCGAACCTCTTGAAGCGCCTGCTCGGCGAAACGGTGGTTCTGAACGTCAAGCACGGCCGCAATCTCGGCCCCGTCCGCGCCGATCCGGGCCAGCTCGAACAGGTCATCGTCAATCTCGCGGTCAACGCACGCGATGCCATGCTCTCGGCGAATATCAGCGGGGGCACGCTCACCATCGAGACGATGGCCGTCGCCGCCGCGCAGGTCCGCCTGATGGATGAAGTCGTGCTGCCGGTCGGCGATTACACTGCGCTGCGCATCGCCGACACCGGCACCGGCATCCCGCACGATATCCTCCCCAAAATCTGGGAGCCCTTCTTCACCACGAAGGAAGTCGGCAAGGGCACCGGGCTCGGCCTCTCGACGGTCTACGGCATCATCAAACAGTCCGGCGGCTTCATCTTCGCTGAGAATCTGGAAGAGGGCGGGGCGGAATTCACCATCTATCTGCCCGTCCACGCCGCCGCCGAAGCCACCGTCGCGCTTAAGCTCCCCACCGCCCGGCCCAAGCCGGTAGACACCTGGGGCACCGGCACGATCCTCGTGGTCGAGGATGAAGACATGGTCCGCGCCGTTGCCGAGCGCGCGCTGGCGAAACAGGGCTATACCGTGCTCACCGCCGAGAATGGCGAAGTCGCGCTCGAACTGCTCGAAACGATCGAAAAGCCGGACCTGCTCGTCTCGGACGTCGTCATGCCGCTGATGGATGGCCCCACCATGGCGCGGCACATCCGCAAGAAGTGGCCCGATCTGCCGATCCTGTTCATGTCGGGCTATGCCGAGGAGCAGCTTCGCAAGTCGATCGACCTCGATAATGTCGCATTCCTGCCGAAACCCTTTTCGGTACAGCAACTTGCCGAGGCTGCCCGCGACGTTCTCGCTGCGAAATGAGGCTGGCAATCATCTTTTCGCCTGCGTAAGGATAAGGCGGCTGGGATAGCCCAAGCTGAACCTTTTCCTATCGACGAGTTCAACATGCGTTCAATCGCCCACGTGCCAAGGCACTCCGCATGACTGCCAAGAATATCCTGATCGTCGAGGACGAGCCGCTGATCGCGATGATGCTCGAGGATTTCCTCGATGCACTCGATTATGCAGTCGCGGGCACCGCAGACACGGTTGCAGGCGCGCTGGAGCTGATCGGGGAGGGCGCGGTGGATGCCGCGATCCTCGACGTGAATCTCCGCGCCGGTGAGCAAAGCTGGCCGATCGCCGACAAGCTCGCCGAAGTCGGCATCCCCTTCGTCATCGCCACCGGCGGCGGTGGAGACAGCATCGTCGAATCACATCGCGCCCGGCCGGTGCTCTCCAAGCCGTTCACGATGGACAGTGTCGAGAAGGTGCTGGCCAGCCTCGGTTGAGCCTAAAGTATTTTCGGCCAAATCGGCTATAAAAGTCTTTCCTTTTACTTTGCGTATTGTTGCCGCGCGGCGTTATTCTGCGCATCGCGCCAACCTGTGTTGATGCCCGTGTAGTATGCGTTGCGTTCGGCATTGCAGCAGGGGGCGGGCATGACACGCGCATTTCGCATTATTCCGGCAGTTCTGGGGCTCACCGCAACATCGCTTGCGCTGAGCGCCTGCGACACCAAGCAGACGCAGACTGCCGCCACCGCTCCGGTCACCAATCCCTGCGGCACGAGCTATGCGGGGCTTTCCCCAACGCTGCCGATGGCTCCCGGCGGCAACGAGACCCAGCTCGATTGCTTTGCCTGGGGCAGCTTTGTCGCGCTCAACTGGCAGGCCGATCCCACCAAGCCGGGCTACCCCGATCC
Organism: Sphingomonadales bacterium; assembly: GCA_004173185.1. Taxonomy (GTDB): domain Bacteria; phylum Pseudomonadota; class Alphaproteobacteria; order Sphingomonadales; family Sphingomonadaceae; genus Sphingomonas. Next base: position 55,559 of record SEFZ01000020.1, read on the forward strand.
CGCCACCGGCCCCACGGCCTTTGGCACGGGGACCACGCCTCTTGTCTGGGAAACCTATAAGGAAGCCGCGGACGTGTTCGGCCCGGTGCTCAAGGGCACTTGGCTCGACAAGCGCCCGGCGCTGAAGGTGCTGACCCGCACTTCGAAGACTGGCGATCTCGACATGAGCGACATCACCCAGGCGGGCGGGGGCCATCACTGGCTGACCAACCAGCGCGGCGACATCACCTATTACGAGGTGATGATGAACCGCGACGAATATGAGTTCATCACCACGCAAAAGGGCTTCGACCTGACCACCGCGGCCGGTCAGCTCGCCTGCGCGATGCAGCCGGGCCAACCCGATGGCGAAGGCGGCCCCGGCAAGGGCCAGCTACGCGGCGGGCTGGTGCTGCCCGAAGGCCCGCACATCGCGTGGGACGACATGGATTGCACCGGCACGGTTGCCCATTATGGCGACGGCGTCGGCGCGATGGAGATCAAGGCCTCGTGGACGCCGCTGCCCGCCGACGGTTCGCTCAATTATCGCTACAAGACCGCGACCGCCGAACTCGTCGATCCGATCACCAAGGCCAAGCGCACCGTCACGGTCGGGCTGGTCGGTCTCCACATCGCCCGCAAGCGCTTCGCCAACCATCAATGGGCCTGGGCGACGTTCGAGCATATCGATAACGGCCCCGATGAGGACAACGGCAGCTGGAAAGCGCCGGTGTTCCCCGCCAATGCCAATCAGAAGCCCTCGCCGGGCTGGACCTTCTTCAACCCGCAATGCGATCCTAAGACCAACGCGTTCCAGTGCGTCCACAATGCGGTGCCAACGCGCTGCCTGCTCGGCACCGATCCCAAGACCTGCCAGCCTTATACTGCGCCGATGCAGATCACCCGGATGAACCCGGTCAACGCTACCGCCAATGGCGTGACGGCTTGGTTCTGGAGCCTGATGCCGCAGAATTCGGTGTTTAATTACTATCGCCTGGTCAACGTCCAATGGCCGCAGACTCCCGGCAAGCCGCAAACCCCGGGCGAAAAGGTGCCGCTGGGGCAGGGCAACCCGATGCCGGCAGGCAATCCGAACGGCAAGGGCCGCGCAGCCACGATCGCCGCCAACACGACGATGGAGAGCTTCCAGCAGAGCAACGCCGCCTGCATGGACTGCCACGTCTACGCCTCGATCGCGACGCCGGCGCTGTTGAAACCAACGGCGAACGGGCTGCGCAAGGCATCGGCGGCCCCGCAATTCGCTTCGGATTACAGCTTCATCTTCTCAACGGAGACGAAGCGGTGAGGGGGATTTACCGCATTCATCGGGGTGAAGGCGGCTGGGGTGCTTGGCGCTCCGTCACGATGTCGTCGGTTGGTGGATTTGGCTTGCGATCAAATAGGTGAAGCTACCCAACAAGCCGAACCACGTCCCCTACCTTCACAAAGCCCTTCCGCGCCGGCGCCGCATAGGCCCCGTAAATATTCCCGAATTCCCGCGCGATCGTCCGCAGCACCTTCGGATCGCGTGCCGCTGTATCCGGGTCGATCGTCACCATCGCGCAGCGCGGGATGCCGTCCGTCATCAGCAGTGCCGCGCCATCGTCTGAGTCCTCGGGGCCAAAGACCAGCCGTTTGCCCGCCCATTCGCCCTGAGAGCGGTCGCTCTCGATCACCACATTCGCGCGGAAACGCCGCATATCCAGCGCCGCGCCGTGCGCAGCCTCAACGGAACGATGCGCCGCGGTCGTCACCACCGATACCGGCATTGCGTCATAGGCCCCGATCGCCAGCTGCATCAGCGCCACAGGTTTGCCGGCCGCAGCGGAGAGCCGCTCAAGTAGTTCTGCATCGTCGACATGCCCGCGCCAGCCATCGGGCGCGACAATCTCCACCCGGGCGGTCTTCGGCGCGTCGGGATCGTCAAAGCGCGCCGAATGCAGCACGAGTTCGGATAGGTCGCGCCCGGTCAGCCAGGGAAAGCGCGAGCTGCTGTTACGGAAGTAAAAGCCATATTGACGGTCGCCCTCAAGGCCCTGCCAATCGATCTCGGCGACCTGCAGCGGCTCGCCCGCCATCGACTTGACCGGAAAGCGATTGAGCGCCGCGACGTGACCGATGATCTCCCCCACGCGACTTTGCTACCGTGAGGGGGAAAGGGGGGCAATTGCACATCGGCGAAATAATTGTCGTTCCGCTCTTGTTCCGCGAGAACAAACACGATACGAAGCGTCCAACAACAACGATTACGGTGGACAACTTCAAGTGGCGAGGGCAACGAAAATGGCAGCATCCCTGAAGGTCATCGACAACAACATGGCAGCTCCAACTACCGAAAAGCAAAAGGCGCTCGAAGCAGCGCTCGCGCAGATCGATCGCGCCTTTGGCAAGGGCAGCGCGATGCGCCTCGGCTCGAAGGAAACGATGCAGGTCGAGACGATCTCGACCGGCTCGCTGGGGCTCGATATCGCGCTCGGCGTTGGCGGCCTGCCGCGCGGCCGCGTGATCGAAGTCTATGGTCCGGAAAGCTCGGGCAAGACCACGCTGGCGCTGCATGTGATTGCAGAGGCGCAGCGCGGTGGTGGCACGGCGGCGTTCGTCGATGCCGAGCATGCGCTCGATCCGGTCTATGCCAAGAAGCTCGGCGTCAACATCGATGAGCTGATCGTCTCGCAGCCCGATACCGGCGAGCAGGCGCTCGAGATCGTCGATACGCTCGTCCGCTCGAACGCGATCGACATTCTTGTGGTGGATTCGGTTGCCGCGCTGGTTCCGCGCGCTGAAATCGAAGGCGAGATGGGCGATAGCCATGTCGGCCTCCAGGCTCGCTTGATGTCGCAGTCGCTGCGCAAGCTGACCGGTTCGATCAGCCGCTCGCGCTGCATGGTGATCTTCATCAATCAGCTGCGCATGAAAATCGGCGTTATGTACGGCAATCCCGAGACCACGACCGGCGGCAACGCGCTGAAATTCTACGCCTCGGTTCGCCTCGATATCCGCCGCACCGGCCAGATCAAGGACCGCGACGATATCATCGGCAACACCACCCGCGTGAAGGTGGTGAAGAACAAGGTCGCTCCGCCGTTCAAACAGGTCGAATTCGACATCATGTACGGCGAAGGCATTTCGAAGATCGGTGAGATCCTCGATCTCGGCGTGAAGGCCGGACTGGTCGAGAAATCGGGCGCATGGTTCAGCTATGACAGCGTCCGCATCGGTCAGGGGCGCGAGAATTCGAAGACCTTCCTCAAGGAAAATCCGGATCTTTGCACCCGGCTTGAATCGGCGATCCGCACGCGCACCGAAAAGGTCGCCGAAGAGATGTTGGCGAGCCCCGAGCCCGATGCTGAGGGTAGCGAGGACGATCTCTAAGTTTTCAGGCCGCGACGGTGCTTGCCCGCGCCGGATCAGTGGTCACGGGAGTGGCTGATCCCGCAGGGGAACGAAATGCCTCCCAGGCATTTCTCGATCATGCGGAGCATGATCGACCCCAGCGAGATCAGCCACCCCATCGGGACCCGGCGCATTGCCCTGCGCCGGGTTTTCCGCGTTGGTCGCAAACGCGCAATTTAATGTCACGATTCGCGAGAAATCTGCGAAGCTAAGCGACATTGATCAGGAGAGCGGCCATGACCGATACGCTGGAATGGACAGGTCGCGTCGGCGATGTCTGGGCGGAGGAATGGCGGCGTACCGATCGCAGCTTTGCCAATCTGTCCCGGCATCTCGATGCAGCGATTCTCGCGGCCGCTCCGGAACAGGGCATTGCGATCGATATCGGCAGCGGCGCGGGCGGCACGTCGATCGCGCTTGCCACTGCCCGGCCGCACGTGTCCGTCACGGGTATCGATCTCTCACCCGCTTTGGTCGCGACCGCACAGGACCGCGCCGCCGGGCTGGCTAACCTGGAATTTCGCGTCGGTGACGCCCAGGCGCTTGGCGCGCTCGACGCCGATCTTTTGTTCTCGCGCCACGGCGTCATGTTCTTCGCCGATCCGGTGGTGGCGTTCGCGTCATTGCGCGGCGCGGCCAAACCCGGCGCCAAGCTGGTCTTCTCCTGCTTTCGTCCGCGCGCCTTCAATCCATGGACATTGGTGACCGAAGCCGCAGTAGGCGCATCCTCACCTCCGTCCGCCGCCTACGCCCCCGGGCCTTATGGTCTGGCCGACCTCGATTTTACCCGCGAAATGCTTGGCAAAGCGGGCTGGGTAGATGCCACCGCCGAGATCGTAGACTTCGCCTATGTCGCGGGAGCTGGCGAAGATCCGGTCGAGGACGCGCTCAGCTATTTCCAGCGGATCGGGCCGGCTGCCCGGGCAATCGCGCTTGCCGCGCCGGAACATCGCGAGGCGTTGCGCGGTTCACTCCGCGCCGTGCTCGCCGAGCATCTCCATGATGGCGTCGTGACTTTCGGCGCGAGCGCCTGGATATGGAAAGCAACCGCAGGAGAGGCCGAAGTATGATCATCGTCCACCATCTCGAAAACAGCCGCTCGCAGCGCGTGCTCTGGATGCTCGAGGAGCTCGGCCTTCCCTATGAAGTGAAGCGCTACCTCCGCAACAAGAAGACCATGCTCGCCCCGCCCGAACTGCGGAAGGTTCATCCGCTCGGCAAGTCGCCGGTGATCGAGCATGAGGGCCGGGTTATCGCGGAGACCGGGGCGATCATCGAATATATCGTCGAGCATGCCGATGGCCGCCTAGGCGCGCCCGCGCACCGCGACGATGCGCTGCGCTATCGCCACTTCCTCCATTATGCCGAGGGTTCGCTGATGCCGCCCTTGCTGCTCAAGCTGGTGCTCAGCCGCGTGCCGCTGTTCGGCAAGGCTGCGCAAAAGAAGATCCAGCCGATGATCGACGTCCATCTCGATTATGTCGAAGCCGAGTTGGCCCAGCGGCCCTGGTTCGCCGGGCAGGAGATGACTGCCGCCGACATCATGATGAGCTTCCCGTTGGAAGCAGCCGTCGCCCGTGCAGGCGCGACCGAAGGCCGCCCGCACATCGCCGCATGGATCAAGGAAATCCACGCCCGTCCCGCATATAAGGCCGCGCTCGCCGCCGGCGGGCCCTATGCCTATGCCTGAGACCAGCGCGCATCACTGCAATTCAGCGTGCAATAAGGCCCGAATCAGAAACTCTCCCCGTCGCCAGGGAGAGTTTCATTTCATAGCAGCTGAGAACCGGCCCGATTGATCAGGCCTTGGGCGCTCCATAATCCTCGAAGCTGTCCGCATCCGGGCCGGGTACGGTGCCGATCGGCTTGACGGCAATCTCGGCCTCTTCGGGCGCATCGAGCTGGCCTTCCCAGCGCGCCACAACCACGCTGGCGACCGCATTGCCGATAACGTTGGTCGCGGTGCGGCCCATGTCGAGGAAGTGATCGACCGCGAGAATCAGCAGGATGCCGGCCTCGGGGATGTCGAAGTGTGCGAGCGTGCCGGTGATCACCACCAGGCTGGCGCGCGGTACGCCGGCGACGCCCTTGCTGGTGACCATCAGGATCAGCAGCATCGAGATCATCGTCGACCAGTCGAGATGGATCCCATAGGCCTGCGCGATGAAGATCGACGCGAACGTCATGTACATCATCGAACCGTCGAGATTGAAAGAATAGCCCAGCGGCAGGACGAAGCTGGCGATCTTGGGCGGCACGCCGAACCGGTCGAGGGCTGCGAGCGTGCGGGGATAAGCGGCTTCAGACGAAGCGGTCGAGAAGCCCAGCAGGATCGGATCGCGCAGATAGCGGACCAACGTGATGGTGCGCCGCCCGACGAACATGAAGCAGGCTCCCAGCAGGAAGGTCCACAGCACGGCGAGGCCGACATAGAAACTGCCCATGAAGAAAGCGAGATCGCCGATCACGCCAAGGCCTTTGGTCGCGAGCGTCCGCGCCACTGCGCAGAACACCGCGATCGGGGCGAAGAGCATGACGTAGCCAGTGACCGTCAGCATGACGGTGACGAGCGCTTCGAGCCCGCGGACCAGCGGCGCACCCTTTTCGCCCGCCGCGGCAAGGCCGACGCCGAAGAACAACGAGAAGACCACGATCTGGAGGATGTCGTTGCTTGCCATCGCGTCGATCGCGCTGGTCGGTACGATGTGGATGAAGAATTTGGCGATGTCGAAGCCCGAGCGATCGACGCCGCTGCCGGCCGCTGCATCCGGCAGCGGCAGATTGAGCCCGACGCCGGGCTGCAGCGCATTGACCAGAAGCAGGCCGAGCGTGAGCGAGACGAGGCTTGCGCCAACGAACCAGATGAAGGCCTTGAGCCCGACGCGCCCGAGCGCGCTGCCGCCGCCCATATGGGCAATGCCGACGACGAGGGTGGAGACGACCAATGGCGCGATGATCATCTTGATCAGATGCAGGAACATCTGGGTCGGGATGTCGAGATAACCGGCAATCCTGGCCAGTTCTGCCGCACCGGCTTCGCCCATCGGCGCGTAGCTGGCGTTAAGCCCCCAACCGAGTAGCCCCCCGAGCAGCAGCCCGCCGATGATCCACCATGTCAGTCGTTTGCCCACGCATTGTCCCCTCAATCCATTTTGGGGCCAAAAAGGGGATTGCGCGGGCCGGGTCAAGCACCCTCTGGCAGTTTTCCGCCACGCCAGCCCCTTCGCGCCGCCGCGAGATCGCGCGCCGCGCCGGCCTTTGCCCCCAGTTTTGCCTGTGCCTGGCCGCGGATCGCTAGCGCCACCGGATCATGCGGACGGCGCTTCAGCGATGCGTCTGCCGCCGCCAGCGCGCCCTTGGCATCGCCGCTCGCCAGCAAGGCTGCGGCGACATCGCGGCGCACGGGGTACCACCAGAGCGGCGGGTCCATATAATTGCTCAGCGGCTTGGCTTCTTCGATCGCTGCGGCGGCAGTGAAGAAAGCAAGGGCCTTGGCCGGATTGCCCTGGAGCATCGCGACGCGGCCATCGAGCACGTTGCGGCTGATTGCGAGCAGCGCAGTCGCCATGCCCGATTTATCGTTGGCGATTTTCTTCGGCACTGCGCGCGCCTCGCGCTTTACGCCCGCAAAGTCGCCCTTGCGCGCCAGCGCCTCGCCACGGGCATAGTGCCACAATGCCTGCGCAACGATCATCTTGTCGCCCGGGTCGGTGATCGCCAGCATCTGATCCGGCGTGCCGAAGCGCGCCACCGCGACAAAGGCTTCGCCCAGCACAGCCTGCATGAAATTGCCCAGCGGCTTCGGGTCGTTCTTCACCATCTCGATCATCGGCAAGGCGAGCTTGAGCCCGATATCGGCATCGCCGGACATCAGCGATCCGCCCAGCCCGAAATGCACATTATGCCCGTGATAGGCGAGCTGCCACACCGCATCCGGCCCCGTCAGCTTGAGCCGCTCGGCATTGGCCTGATCGATCTTTACCGCATTGAAGTTCGATGTCGCCGCGTCGCCATAGCGCCCGATCCAGTAATAAGTGTGCGACGGCATATGGACGAGGTGGCTCGCCGAAGGAGCGACAATCGCCAGCCGATCCGCGAACTTTTCCGCCCGCTCGGGATAGCCCGCGCCTTCGGTGGCGTGGATGTAGAAATGGATCGCGGGCGCATAATCCGGATTGCGGGCGAGCACCGTCTCCAGCAGTTCGACCGAGCGCTTCATCGTGTCCGCGGTCCAGTCGCTGGCGGCGATCATATACGCATCGGCGGCCATCACTGCGACGGAATCGTCCCCGGGCATGATCGCGGCGATCTTGCCCATCGCGTCGGCGAACATCGCATTGCCGCCCTTGCGATAGCGCTGCTGCAACGCCCCGATCAGGTTGCGCTCCTGCACCGGCGCGTTGACGGCGAGCTTGGCGGCCAGATCGGCCATGTCCGCGAGCTTCTTGAGCTCCTCGTCGCTATCGACGCCGTAATTGATCGTCGGGCCGGAAGACCATGCTTCGCCCCACGCGCACATCGCGCATTCGGGATCGAGCCGCCGCGCTTCCTGAAACGCCTTTATCGCTGCCTTGTGCGCGAATGCGTGCGCCAGTTGCATGCCGTTGGTGAAGAATGCCTGCGCCTCGGCGCTCTTGGTGGTGATCTTGAAACCGCCCGCGCCATAGCCTGTGAGGATCACCGTTTTGACCTCGGGATCGGCAAGGTCGCTGGCATCGCCGCCGCCGCACCAATTGCCGAGGCGCACATTATCCACGGGTTGCGGAGGTGCCGTGCTGCCCAGTAGCAGGATCATCGGAGCCAGCATCATCCGTCGCATCGCAATCCCCCTCAAATGCTCAGACGTGCAGGGAAGGGGATTGCCGCGCGCGGGTCAAGCGCTAAGCCCTGTAAATCTGTTTTCCGGAGAGGCCATGACTTTCAGCCGCCGCGCCCTGATCGGCACCGCCACTGCTTTGCCCTTGCTGTCGATGCCTGGCCTGCTTGCCGCCGCCGAGCCTGATCTTCAGGACATCACCAGGAATGCGATCCCGATTGGCCCCGAGGAACGCAAGGCGCGCATCGCCCGCGCGCAGGCGCTGATGGCGAAGAACAATATCGGCGCGGTGCTGATCGAGCCGGGATCGTCGCTGGTGTATTTCACCGGCGTTGAATGGTGGCGCAGCGAGAGGCTGACCTGCGTGGTAATCCCGGTGGAGGGTGAGCCTTGCATCGTCACGCCGTTCTTCGAAGAACCTTCGGTGCGCGAAAGCCTCGGCATCCCGGCCGAAATCCGCGTGTGGCAGGAGGATGAGGACCCACTCGCGGTGGTCGCGGGCTTCCTCAAGGAGCGCAAGCTGGCCGCCAGGCCGATCGGCATCGAGGAAACCAATCGCTTCTTCATCGTCGACGGGCTGCAAAAGGCGTTGCCCACCGCGAAGATCGTCTCGGCCAATCCGGTCGTGCGCGGCTGCCGCGGCAGCAAGACCGCGCCCGAAATTGCGCTGATGCAGCTCGCCACCGATGTGACGCTCGCTGCCTATCGCTGGACCTATCCGCAGATCAAGGCGGGCATGACCCCGCAGGAGATCGGCGCGCTGATGACTGCGGCGACGCGCAAGCTGGGCGGCAAGGTCGAGTTCAACCTGATCCTGCTCGGCGAAGCAGCCGCCTATCCGCACGGCAGCGGCAAGCCGCAAAAGGTCGTCCCCGGCGAAGTTGTGCTGATGGATTGCGGCTGCAATGTGCATGGCTACCAGAGCGATGTCTCGCGCAGCTTTGTGTTCGGAGAGGCTTTGGCAAAGCAGCGCAAGGTCTGGGATCAGGTGGCCAAGGGCCAGAAAATCGCCTTCGCCGCCGCCCAGCTCGGCAAGCCCGCTGGCAGCGTCGATGATGCCGTCCGCTTCTATTACGCCAGCGAAGGATATGGCCCGGATTACAAGCTCCCCGGCCTCTCGCACCGCACCGGCCACGGCATCGGCATGGACGGCCACGAACCGGTCAACCTCGTGCGCGGTGAAAAGACCTTGCTGGCACCCGGCATGTGCTTCTCGAACGAACCCGGCATCTACATCCCCGGCAGCTTCGGCATCCGGCTGGAGGATTGCTTCCACATGACCGAAAATGGCCCGAAATGGTTCAGCGAGCCGCCCAAGTCGATCGACGTGCCGTTCGACTGACACCCTGACCGTCACCCCGGCCTTGTGCCGGCGTCCACCGCGCAACTGAGGGGAGCCGCTGGAGCCTCGTACGGCTCGCTCGCGGATGGGTGCGCCCCGGCACAAGGCCGGGGTGACGAAATGGCCGTTAGATTCGATCACCGACACCTAACCGTTTCGCTTGAGCGAAACGCCGCGCGCCCCTAAGTCGCATCCATGACCTCGACGAACGATATCCGCCGCAGCTTCCTCGATTATTTCGAAGGGCAGGGCCATGCCCGCGTGCAATCCGCGCCTTTGGTCCCGCACAATGATCCCACTTTGATGTTCGTCAATGCGGGCATGGTGCCGTTCAAGAACGTGTTCACCGGGCTTGAGACGCGGCCTTACAGCACCGCGACGAGCAGCCAGAAGTGTGTGCGCGCAGGCGGCAAGCATAATGATCTCGACAATGTCGGCTACACGGCACGGCACCATACCTTCTTCGAAATGCTCGGCAATTTCTCGTTCGGCGATTATTTCAAGGAGCAGGCGATCACGCATGCGTGGACGCTGCTGACCAAGGAATGGGGCATCAACCCCGACAAGCTGACCGCCACCGTCTATCACACTGACGATCAGGCGTTTGATCTCTGGAAGAAGATCGCTGGCCTGCCCGAGAGCCGCATCATCCGCATCCCGACCAAGGATAATTTCTGGGCGATGGGCCCCGATGGTCCGTGCGGGCCGTGCTCGGAAATCTTCTACGATCATGGCGATCACATCTGGGGCGGTCCTCCCGGCTCGCCCGAAGAGGATGGCGATCGCTTCGTCGAGATCTGGAACCTCGTCTTCATGCAGCATCTGCAGGAAAACGATGTGATCGTCAGCGATCTCCCGCGCCCGAGCATCGACACCGGCATGGGCCTCGAGCGCGTCGCCGCCGTGCTTCAGGGCGTGCATGACAATTATGACACCGACACGTTCAAGGCGCTGATCGAGCAATCGGGCGCGCTGACCGGATCGCTCACCACCGGCGACAATCAGGCGAGCCACCGCGTAATCGCCGATCATCTGCGCGCATCCGGCTTCCTGATCGCAGACGGCGTGCTGCCCGCCGCCGAGGGTCGCGGCTATGTTCTCCGCCGCATCATGCGCCGCGCGATGCGTCACGCGCAGTTGCTCGGTGCCACCAATCCGCTGATGCACCGTCTGGTGCCGTCGCTGGTCGCGGAAATGGGCGCCGCATTCCCCGAACTCGTCCGCGCCCAGCCGCTGATCGAAGCGACGCTGCTGCAGGAGGAAACCCGCTTCCGCCAGACGCTCGCCAACGGCCTGCGCTTGCTCGACGAAGCAACCGCGAACATGTCAGAGGGCGGCACGCTCCCCGGCGAGACGGCGTTCAAGCTCTACGACACGTTCGGCTTCCCCTATGATCTGACCGAGGACGCACTGCGCGGCCAGGGCATGAGCGTCGATCGCGCCGGTTTCGACACTGCGATGGCCGAGCAGAAGCGCGCTGCCCGCGCCGCGTGGAAGGGCTCGGGCGACAAGGCTTCGGACGAAGTCTGGTACGACGTTGCCGACGAACTCGGCGGCACCGAATTCACCGGCTATAACGGTACCGAAGGCGAGGCGCAGGTCGTCGCCCTCGTCAAGGATGGCGCGCGCGTCGACAAGGTCGGGGCAGGGGACAATGTCACCATCCTGACCAACCAGACGCCGTTCTACGGCGAATCGGGCGGCCAGATGGGCGATGCCGGCATCATTTCAGGCGACAAGCTAAGCGCCACGGTGACCGACACCAGCAAACCGCTCGGCCGCCTCCACGCGCATCACGCCAGGATCGACAGTGGCGAGCTTTCGGTGGGCGACACCGTCAAGCTGACCGTCGATGCCACCCGCCGCGACCAGATCCGCGCCAACCATTCGGCGACGCACCTCGTCCACGCAGCGCTGCGCAACCGTCTTGGCGGCCATGTCACGCAAAAAGGCAGCCTCGTCGCGGCCGAACGCTTCCGTTTCGATTTCTCGCACCCGTCGGCGCTGACGGCGCAGGAGATCGCGGACGTAGAGGCCGATGTGAACGCCCAGATCCGCCATAACGAAGCCGTCGGCACCCGCCTGATGACGCCCGAAGACGCCATCGCTGCCGGCGCAATGGCGCTTTTTGGCGAGAAATACGGCGACGAAGTTCGCGTCCTCTCAATGGGTCGCGGGGACGGACAAAATTACTCGGTCGAGCTGTGCGGCGGCACCCATGTCAACGCGACCGGCGATATCGGCATCTTCAAGATTGTCAGTGAAAGCGCCGTCTCCTCGGGCATCCGCCGCATCGAAGCGCTGACCGGCGAAGCCGCGCGCCTGTGGCTCAATGCCCGCGACGAACGCCTCAAGGAAGCAGCGGCCGCGCTCAAGACTGCGCCCGATGATGTCCCGGCGCGCGTCGCGGCCTTGGTCGAGGAACGCCGCAAGCTCGAACGCGAGCTCGCCGACGCCAAGAAGGCCCTGGCCCTGAGTGGAGCTGGGGGTGGCGGCGGTGCATCCGCGCCGTCCGGCCCCGAAGAGGTCGCAGGCGTAAACTTCATCGGTCAGGTCATCGATGGCCTCGATCCCAAGGAACTGCGCGGCGCAGTCGACGAAGCCAAGGGCCGCATCGGCTCGGGCGTGGTCGCATTGGTCGCTGTCAACGAAGGCCGCGCCTCGGTCGCGGTCGGCGTTACGCAGGGCGTGCCGCACAATGCCGTCGATCTGGTCAAGGCTGCGGTCGCAGCACTTGGCGGGCAGGGCGGCGGTGGCCGTCCAGACATGGCGCAGGGTGGTGGACCCGATGGCAGCAAGGGCGCCGAAGCCCTCGCGGCGGTGCGGGCTGCGCTGGAGAGCGTGGCCGCGTAAAAGGGCAGCCCCCTCTCCCTTGATGGGGAGGGGCGCGCTGCGGGGGGTTAAGCTCCCAGCTTGTAACCGTCGCTTGGTTTCACCCATTTTGCTTTCTGGGTCATATCCGGGCGCGGGGTGCCGTCTAGCGTAACGGTGATCGTGCCGTCGGGCGCTTCGGTGCCGCAGCTCATCTTGCCTTCCATCGATGCAATCGCCGAGAGGATCTGGGGGCGAATGGCCGCTGCCATGGCGTCGTTGGCGGGTTGCCCGTCCATCTGGATGACTGCGGTTTCGAAATCGGCCTTGTTCACCGGGCCGCACAATGCGCCGCCCTGCACGGTGCCGGATGAGGTCACCGCCATCGTGATGAGGGGGCTTGGTGCGATCATCAGCGTGGTCGTGCTTTCGAAGCTGCCGTCCGCGTTGATCTTGTAGGTTGCCGTGCCCATGCAGGTCTTGGCCGCCTCATTCGGCCGGATGCACTGGATCATCCCCGCGCGCGCCTGAGCAAGCGGATCGGCGGTCTGGCCGGCAATAGGGGTAGCGAGGATCAGAAGCGCGGTAAGCATCGGTGAACTCCACAGCGTCGAATGGGTAGGTCATGCTACGCGTGCCGGATAGCGGCAAGCGAAAATTCGACCCTCATAACGCGTCACAGCGGTCCTTCGATCCTGTTCCAAATCGTGGTCAGGATGTAATATTTATCGGTCTCACTCAGCGTGCTGCTCACCGCATTCGCAGCCAGATTGGCCTGCCGCAAATGCTCGACCTGCTCCGGGCTGAAGACGGTCTTCGGATATTTGTTCACTAGGGTGATCGTCGCCATATCACTTCTCCGCTTCGGTCAACGCGTCTTCCCACTGTTTCAGCAGCGCCGTGTCGTCTTGCAGAAGCCAGAACCCCATATATTGGCGTGCCGGGGCCGCATTGGTGAAAATGGTCGCCGGTCCCGAACCTGCGGGGAGGATCGCCAAAAGGTGCTGCTGCACATCGCCGCTGCGATTGGCGATCTTGGGCTGAAGAATGTTTGCCAGCTTGACCACTTGCGGATCGGTAAGCGCGACCAATCGGGCGCGTAAGCTGTCGCGCAGGGTAACGCTGTCGCGATCTGCCGCATCATGGGTGATTGCCTTCAATTCGCCTTGCGCCTGCTGGGTTTCCGCTCCCGCATCCTCGTGTACGGCCGCCCATGCCGAAGTCAGCGTCCCCGCGCCCGCATAGGCGCGCAGGTCGATCAACGCTTCCTCGAGCGTATATTGCGAATCCGGCTTCGCGAGACCGGCGGTGATTGGAACCAGCGCCGTTAGTCGTGTCGCACGCATCTTGCTGATAATCGCGGAGATCGCCTCCAGATTGAACAATTCCTTGTCGACCGAATTGCGCGCGCCGATGATTCCGCCCGAAATCGCGGCAAGCGCGCTCTTCGTCTTGGCCCCGCCTGTCACCGCCGAGATTCCGTTGAGCAGGATCAGGGCACCATCGGTGCCGAGGTTGAGGCCCACACGCTGGGTGCGCAGTGCACGTATGAACGCGTTGAAAGTGTCCTCGTCCGCCGCCAGATAGCGTCGCACGACTTTGTCGCGATATGCTGTCCGGCCCAGACCTCCCCGGTCGGCATCGGTGCCGTCATAGCGTTTGAGAATGATCTCTTCTGTCTCGATCGGGTTCAGAAGCGAAGGCGGATTGGCGCTCGATAACGTGCGATACGTTAGCGCGGCCGGGCGATCATTAAATGCCGAGCCGCCGGCGCAACCGCTCAACGTTGCAGCAGCGATGATCAGTAGAGATAGTGCGCGCATGTGGAGCTCCCCCGCTCTTCCGAGCGAGAAAGCTACGATTCATCAGAAACGTTTCACAGGAGAAATGAAACCGAAACGGGTTAATGTAGCGAGCACTACAGTGGGAATTCAGCCCGTCGCACCTTCTTTGCGCACCCGCCGGATACGCGGCTCGCGCTCCATGCCTACGGCTTCCTTGATCGCCTTGCGCATCTTGTCGCGCTCTTCATGGATCGATGCGATCACTGGCCCTACGCCGATGCCGAGATCGACCAGCAGTGCTTCGGATAGTTGGAGCGAGCTTTCCAGCGTCTCGGGCACCGCGTCGGTCGCGCCCGCTTTGTAGAGTTCGGCGGCATGCGTCGCATCGCGGGCGCGGGTGATTATCGGCAAATTGGGCACCCAGCCGCGCACCCGTCGCGTCAGCCGCACGGTCAGCACCGGATCGTCCATCGTCAGGATTAGCGCACTGGCATGGCCAAGATTGAGCCGGTCGACCAGTTCGTTGCGCGTCACATCGCCGAACATCACCGAGTAACCCTCCTTCCGGGCCGCGTTGACGTTATCGACGTCTGCATCCACGCCAATATAAGGGAGCCCGTGGCGCGTCAGCATGTCCGCCACCGTGCGGCCGACGCGGCCAAAGCCGATGACCACGGTGCCCGGCCCGGCCTCATCGATTTCGATCTCCGCCGCTGCGCCGTCGCTGGCCTGCTGGCGCTCGATCAGCCGCGCGATGCGCCGCCCGGCATAGGCCAATACCGGCGTTCCGGTCAGGCCGATTGCCGTGACCGTCGTCCAGAATGCTGCGTCCTGCGGCGCGATCAGCCCGGCTGTGGCGGCGACGCCGAGCACGATCAGCGTGGTTTCCGAAGGGCTCGACATCAGCACGCCGGTTTCCGCTGCGGTGCTCACGCGCGCGCCGGATAGTTTGAGCAGGCCCATCGTGACCCCGGCCTTGACCACCAGCACCAGCATCACCGCGCCGAGCAGCGTGCTCCAATTCTCGAACACGAAAGCAAGATCGAGCTGCATCCCCACCGTGATCAGGAACACACCCAGCGCCAGCCCCTTAAAGGGCGCGGTAATCGCCTCGACTTCGGTGTGATATTCGGTCTCGGCGATCAGCAGCCCTGCGATCAGCGCGCCGACGATGGGCGAGAGCCCCGCCGCCGCCGTCGCCAGGCTCGCGGCGATGACCACCAACAGGCTGGCCGCAAGGAACAGCTCCGGGCTCTTGGTCCGCGCCGCCTGTCCAAACATGCGCGGCAACAGGAAGCGCCCGCCGATGAACAGGATAGCGACGGTAATCGCTCCGCGCCCAAGCACGCCGACCAGCGAAGCCCATCCCGCATCCGCAGCGGCGGGCGCCATCGCGCCGAGAAGGAAGATGATCGGCACCAGCGCCAGATCTTCGAACAACAGCATCGCGAACGCAGCCTTGCCCACCGGGCTGGTCGTCCCCGCGATCGGGATCACCAATGCGGTGGAGGATAAAGCCAGCGCCAGCCCCATGCCGATCGCGCCGTTCATGCTCATGCCGGTCAGGTACAATGCGAGGCCCAGTACCAGTGCCGCGCCGCCCAACTCGGCGGCACCAACCCCGAAGACGAGGTTGCGCATCCCCCATAATCGCTTGAACGACAGTTCCAGCCCGATTGAGAACAAGAGCAGGATGATGCCGAATTCCGCGAACGGCTCGATCGAATGCCGGTCGGTGATCGTGAAGTAATACAACCACGGATATTCCGGCACGAGCGTGCCAAGACCGGCCGGGCCGACAAGGATGCCGACCAGGATGAATCCGATGACCGGGCTGATCCGAAAGCGGGCAAATGCCGGAATGACGAGCCCAGCCGCGCCCAGGATAACCAGGGTGTCGCTGAAACCGCTATTCTGAAGGCTGATCATGGCGCATCATAAGCAGGCGGAGGCGCGCTTGTCATGGGGGCGGAATGACCGGAACCAAAATTAGTCCGGAGGTCTGCATCGTCGGGGGCGGCCCGGCGGGGATGGTCGCAGGCTTGCTCTTCGCGCGCGCCGGTGTTCGGACGGTGGTGCTGGAGAAGCATGCCGACTTCCTCCGCGACTTTCGCGGGGACACGGTACACCCCTCTACGCTCAATCTGTTCGACGAACTCGGGCTGATGGATCGGCTGCTCGAACGCCCGCATGACAAGGTGCCCGATGTCGAGGCGGTCATTGGCGGCAAGGCCTAGCGCATCGCCGATTTCAGCCATTTGCCCGGTCGCGGCAAGTTCATCGCGATGATGCCGCAATGGGAATTCCTCGATTTCGTCGCACGGGAAGCGAAGCGCTATCCAGCATTCGCGCTGCGCATGGAGACCGAGGGCGTCGCGGCTATCGAGCGCGGCGGGCGCGTGATCGGCGTGCGTACCGCAACCGGCGAGGAGATTGCCGCCCGGCTGGTGATCGCCGCCGACGGGCGCGGATCGAAGCTGCGCGCGGGGCTGCCGTTGCGCGATCTCGGCGCGCCGATCGATATATTGTGGTTCGGCGTGCCCAAGCAGCGCGGCCCGGATAACCAGACCCAGGGCTATATCGCGGGTGGCGAGATGATCGTGGCGATCGATCGCGGCGACTATTTCCAATGCGCCCGCGTGATCGAGAAGGGCAGCGCTCCGGCGGTGCTGGCGCGCGGGCTGGAAGTCTTTCGCGCCGAAGTTGAGAAGGTCGTGATCCCCGTGCGGGGCCTGATGCACGGCCTCAACAGCCTCGACGACGTAAAGCTGCTCAGCGTCACGCTCGACCGGCTCACCAAATGGTCACGCCCCGGCCTGCTCGCGATCGGCGATGCGGCGCATGCGATGTCGCCGGTCGGCGGGGTAGGGATCAATCTCGCGGTGCAGGATGCCGTCGCCGCTGCAAACATCCTCGCCGGTCCGATGGCGCTGGGCCGCGATCCCGATCCGTTGCTCGCCAGGGTACAGGCCCGCCGCGAATTTCCGGTCCGCGTGATTCAGGCGATGCAGCGCACCGCGCACCGCAATGTGATCGGCGCGGCTTTGCGCGGCACGCTCCAGAAAGCGCCATGGCCGGTGCGGCTGCTCGGCAGCGTGCCGTTGCTTCAGCGCATCCCGGCGCGCGTGCTCGGGCTTGGCGTTCGCCGCGAGCATATCCGCTCGCCGAAAGCCTAGTGATCGCTGCTATACACCGCCACGCTCGGCGCCAGCGCGTCGAACCGCACCCAAAGCGCGATCCCGAGCGCCAGCACGGCGAGTAAAGCCGCGGCCTGCATCGCGCGCGGCCGCTCGATCTCGGGAAGCAGCGGCAGGAGCAACAATGCGCTCAGCCCCAGCGGCAGCACCATCGCAAACGGCATGCCCGCGCCCACCGCCTGGAACAGTGCATGGCCAAGCGTCAGCATATAGCCGACCCCCAAAGCCGCCGCCGCCGTCAGCGCCCAGCGCCCGGTCTCGCCGCCCCGCCACCGCATCACCGCCGCGCCGATGCCGCCGAGCAGCAGCGGGAGGTATAAGGGGAAAGCCGCAGTCGGCGCCGCTGCCTGCGCCAACACCGCCAGCAGCAGGAAGGGCGCGGCAATTGCCGGCAGCAACTCGATGACCCCACGCCGGTTCAGCAACCAGCCCGCGATCAGCGCCCCCGCCGCGAGACACAGCAGAGCCGCCTGCACCTCCAGCCGAGAGATCGCCGCCAGCCGGTCATAATAATTGGTCGCGCCGCCCGACCCAGAAATCAGATTGCCCAAATAGAGCAGCACTCCCGCAGCCACGACCACCGCCAGAGAAGCGCCCGCGCCCCGCGCAAGTCCGCGCCAGTTCGTCGTGCCCCAGCCTGCATACACATAGGCCCCAACCGCCGCCGCGACGATCAGCCAGCCGACCCAAGCTGCATAAACAACGAACATCAGCCCGAACAAATCATAGAATACCCGGTCCGCCGTCTTGCCCGGCAGCGCATCCACCGCGAGCAGGCCCCGCGTCAGGTCCAATGCCTGCCGCCCGATATCCTGCAACGATCCCTGATCGAGCGCATCGGGCGTCGCCAGCGGCGAATGATATTGCCCTGGCCGGCCGATAAAGGCGAAGTTGAACCCCGGCACGCCCAGCTTCTTCGCCACGGTATAGTCGGTCGAATTGGGCAGGTTATTATAGACGAAGACGCTCAGCGACGTGCCCACCGGCTGGCGCACCGCCGCCGCGAACAGATCGATCATCGCGCCATTGCCGTCGCCCGTCTCGAACATCGAAGCCCGGCCGCCGCCGCCGCGCGTCTCGAGATTTACGATCACGCCAACGGTGCCGCGCGCCGGGTTCGTCGCGAAAAACTGCTTCGCGCCGTCCAGCCCAAGCTCCTCGCCATCGGTGAGCAACACCATCAGCGTGCGCGCGCTTTGCTGGCCGCTCGTCCGGATCGCACGCACCGCCTCGATGATCGCCGCCACCCCGGCGGTATCGTCAGCAGCCCCCGGCGATCCCCACACCGTATCGTAATGCGCCATCAGCAGCACCGCGGGCTTTGCGGGATCGCGCCCGGGCAGCGTGGCGATGATGTTCACCGCTTGTGCTGGCGTCGCATTACCCTGCCATTTGTTCAGCCGCGCCTGTGCGATCGGGGCAACCGGCGCGCTGCTGGTGGTGACTGTCATGCCCAGCGATTGCAGTCGTGCGATCAGATAGGCCCGCACCCGCGCATTGTCAGCGCTGCCGGTCGGGTGCGGCGCGCGTGCGATCTCGTGGACATCGGCCATCGCGCGCCCGGCGGAAAACGCACTGGCGGGCGCATCGGCGGGGGCGGGCGAGGGCGTGGTCGTCGCGATCACCGCGAGCAGCAATGCGCCTGCAACCGCCACCAGCAGATGAATCCAGCTCTTCATGGCAACCGCTCCTTGGGCGCGGAGCCTATCGGGCGGGGCAGGGCCTCACAAGGCTAGTGATTCGCCGCCGATATGAACCGCTTCGGCTATGCTTTCCGCCAATCGCCGATATACTCGCCTTTGTGTTCAGCCTTCTCTTGTCCGCCGATTACGCACCCTTCGCGATTTCCTTCGTCGTCATGCTCGGCATTGGCCTGATCGAGGGGATCGGGCTTGGCATTGGTCATCTCGATCTGGATAGCGATCTGGATGGCGATATGGGGCCGGGGCTGCTCGATTGGCTTGGGCTCGGCAATGGCCTGCCGATCCTCGTCTGGCTCACCGGATTGCTCTGCTGCTTCACGGTCGCGGGCTTCGCGACCCAGCAGATCGCCACGTCAGTCTTCGGCAATCCATTCCACTGGGGCATAGCCAGCGCCATCGCTCTGGCGGTCGGCGGCGTGGCCAACGCCTTCGTCTCCGCCGGCCTCGTCCGCGTGTTCCCGTCCTATGAATCGACCGTGATCGATGCCGAAGAACTGCTGCGTCAGCGTGGCGTCGTGCTGGAAGGATCGGCAGCGCGCGGTCGCCCGGCCCGCGCCAAGGTGATCGATCAGTTCGGACAGGCGCATTACGTCATGATCGAGCCGCATCATGAGACTGACATCATCGCGCAGGGCGAGACCGCGCTGTTGATTCGCAAGGAGGGGCCGATCTTCTTCGCCCTTCCCGACGCAAGCCCCGCTCTGCGGGCACTATAACAAAATATGAGAGGGATCCTGTGACCGAGCCTTTGCTGAACATCCTGATCTACGCCGGTATCGCGTTGCTGGCGCTGGTGATCATCGGCCTCATCCTGACGCGGCTCTATCGCCGCGCGACCAAGGATATCGCGCTGATCCGCACCGGATTTGGCGGGGAAAAGGTCGTGCTCAACGGCGGGATCATGCTCGTCCCCGTGCTGCACGAACTGATGCAGGTCCGCCTGACCACGGTGAAGCTCGAAGTCTCGCGCCTCAACAAGGATGCGCTGATCACGCTCGATAAGCTGCGCGTCGATGTCGTTGGCCTGTTCCATATCAAGGTGAAGCCCGATGCGTCGTCGATCGCCGCTGCGGCGCAGACGCTCGGCGATTCGGTCAACAGCCCCGATGCGGTGAAGTCGCTGCTCGATGGCAAGCTCGTGTCGGCGTTGCGCTCGGTCGCCGCGACGATGACGATGGAGCATCTCCACGCCAACCGCGCCGATTTCATCCAGAAGGTTCAGGAAGCGCTGATGACCGATCTGGACATGAACGGCTTCCAGCTTGAGTCGGTCAGCATCACCCATTTCGATCAGACTGCTTTCGAGCATTTCAACGAGAATAACGCGTTCGATGCCGAGGGCCTTACCGTGCTCACCCGCACGATCGAGGAGCGCAAGAAGATCCGCAACGACATCGTCGCGACCAACCGCGTCGAGATCGAGCAGCGAAATCTGGAGGCGAACAACCAGTCGCTTGAAATCGCGCAGGCCGCCGAACAGGCCCGGCTGACGCAGGAGCAGACGTTGGCCGCGCGCCGCGCCGAACAGGCAACAGCAATCGCCACCGCCGAAGCCGAGCAGACGCGCCTCTCGGAGATTGCGCGGATCACGGCCGAGCAGGCGCAGACGGTTGCGCAGACCGAAGCCGACAAGATCACCCAGACCGCGACGATCCAGCGCGACGGCGCAGTGCAGACCGCTACGATCGAGCGCGACCGCACGATCGAAATCGCGCGTATCACTACGGCGGTGCAGACCGCGCAGAAGTCGGAAGAGGAATCGACCGCCACCGCTGCCGCAAACGAAGCCCGCGCGCTCGCCGTGCGCGCCGAGGAAAGCGTGATGACCGCCAAGGCGACCGAAATCGCCAACCGCGAAAAGAACGTCGCCGTCATCGCCGCGACGCAGCGCGCGCAGGAGGAAGCGGTCCAGATCACTGTCGCCGCGACGGCTGAGAAGGAAGCTGCCGAAGCCCGCGCCGTGGCGCTGCGCACCGAAGCGACTGCCGAGGCGGATGCGGAAAAGGCCCGCGCCGAAGGTCGGGCTGCTGCGTTCAAGGTCGATGCGGCGGGCCAGACCGCGCTCAACGAAGCCACCAACGTGCTCAGCGACACCCAGACCGCTTTGCTGATCCGCAGGGCGATGCTGGAGGCCCTTCCCGGGATCATCGCCGCTGCCAGCAAGCCGATGGAGCAGATCGACAAGATCTCGATCCTCGATGCGCGTGGGCTGCATGGCGATGGCGGGGCAGGCGAAGGCTCGAGCGACTCGATGAACCTTGCCGATTCCGCCGTGGCTGCGGCGATGCGGTACCGCGTTGGCGGGCCGCTGATCGATGCGCTGATGGCGGAGATCGGCATGAACGGCGGCACGATCAACGGGCTACTGGCCGGCAGCGCCGCGCCGGTAACGCCTGCCGCCAAGCCCGAGCCGAAGGACGATTGATCGCGCCCTTCATATTTTAGGGTTTCGCCTGTTTGGCGGGAGCGGCGTCGGCTCGGGTCGGCGCCGCTCTTTTTTTTGGTGAAGCGACCTCCGCGCCGGACAAACAAAAAGGGCGGCCCGAGGGCCGCCCTTTCCGTACAGCTAAAAGCGAAACCGCTTAGGCCCAGGTAGCCATTTCGGCTTCGAGGTTCACGCGGATCTGCTCGAAGAACTGCTCGGTGGTCATCCATGCCTGTTCCGGGCCGATCAGCAGCGCCAGATCCTTGGTCATGTGGCCGTTCTCGACGGTCTCGATGCAGATGCGCTCGAGCGTCTCGGCGAACTTCACCACGTCCGGCGTGTTGTCGAACTTGCCGCGGAACGACAGACCCTGCGTCCATGCGAAGATCGATGCGATCGGGTTGGTCGAAGTCGACTTGCCCTGCTGGTGCATACGATAGTGGCGCGTCACGGTGCCGTGTGCGGCTTCCGCTTCGATCGTCTTGCCGTCCGGCGTCATCAGCACCGACGTCATCAGGCCGAGCGAGCCGAAGCCCTGTGCAACGGTGTCCGACTGAACGTCGCCGTCATAGTTCTTGCAAGCCCAGACGAACTTGCCGCTCCACTTGAGCGCCGATGCGACCATGTCGTCGATCAGGCGGTGCTCGTAAACGATGCCGGCAGCCTTGAACTTGTCAGCGAAGTCCGCGTCGAACACTTCCTGGAACAGATCCTTGAAGCGGCCGTCATAGGCCTTGAGGATGGTGTTCTTGGTCGAGAGATACAGCGGCCAGCCGCGATCGAGCGCATAGTTCATGCTCGCCTTGGCGAAATCGCGGATCGACTGATCCAAATTGTACATGCCCATCGCCACGCCAGCGGCCGGGAAATCGAATACTTCCTTTTCGATCTTTTCGCCGTCTTCGCCTTCCCAGACCATGCGGAGCTTGCCGGGGCCGGGGACGAGGAAATCGGTCGCCTTATACTGGTCACCGAATGCGTGACGGCCAACCACGATCGGGTCGGTCCAGCCGGGGACCAGACGGGGCACGTTCTTGATCACGATCGGCTCGCGGAAGATGGTGCCGCCCAGGATGTTGCGGATCGTGCCGTTCGGCGACTTCCACATGGCCTTGAGGTTGAATTCCTCGACGCGCTGCTCGTCCGGGGTGATCGTGGCGCACTTCACGCCGACGCCGTACTGCTGGATCGCCTTGGCGCAATCGACAGTGATCTGATCGTCGGTCTCGTCGCGCTTCTCGACCGAGAGGTCGTAATATTTCAGATCGATATCGAGATAAGGGAGGATCAGCCGCTCACGGATCCACTGCCAGATGATCCGCGTCATTTCGTCGCCGTCGATTTCCACGACCGGCGTTGCAACCTTGATCTTCGCCATTTGCTAGCTTCCTGATTGGGGAGGGGTTGGCGGTGTCCCTAAGAGGAAGGGCAAAAGGGATCAAGTCGTCGCGGCTGTTTCGCGCGCGTGCTGGCCAGCACGCGCGGCCGTGCGCAGCCTGTGGCGACGCGGAACGGGCGGCGATGACCGGAGATCAGGTAGCGCGAAAGGATGGTGCGAACGCGCTTGCGGCGCGGATCGCGAGACTAATCAGTCTTTCCAGGCCCACCAAAGCTGCGCCGGCGGAATGTTGATCCATTCCATGGCGTGATCGATGCGCGGGAAATAGGGCGCGAAGAAATTGCGGACCTTCGGGTTGTATTGATAGACCAGAAACGCGCCGCCGGGCCGGATGATCTCGCGCGTCGCCTTGGCGATCGCATCGCCCACGCCGGGCGGCAGGGTCGAAAAGGGCAGGCCCGATGCGATATAATCGGCATGCTCAAAGCCATGATCGTTGACGATCTGCTTCACGTCCGATGCCGAGCCGAGCACCGCCGATAGACGCGAATCGATGATCGTGGCGTTCAGATAGGCGATGAAATCGGGATTGGTGTCGATAACGATCAGCTTGGCATCGGGTGCCAGCCGATCGAGAAGCGGGCGGGTGAAGGTGCCGACGCCGGGACCATATTCGACGAACAGCTTGCAGTTGGCGAAATCGACTCGGTCGAGCATCTTGTCGACGAGTCGCTTCGACGAAGAGGCAACTGCGCCCACCATCACCGGACGCCTGATGAACCCCTTGAGGAACATCATCGTGGGTGAGGGCAAGCCGGCGGCGCGGCGGCGGCTACGGCGCTGGGCTGCGGTCGATGCTGGCATGTTGAACCTTTTCGCGGCTGTTACACAAAAAATACTAAGCGTGCGCACTGCGGAAAAACGAACGAACATTCAAGCGCGAGGTTCATTTGGCACGGTTTAAGCGGTGGAAAGCATCCCGGCGTTTGCTCGCATCAGCCGCTGCTGCACAACTGCGCAGGGTTCGATTAGCATATCCCCGGCTAGGAAAGCCGCGGCTGTCGGGCTAGAGGTTGGGCATGGCATCATTCGACAAGCCGCCGACTGGCACCACTACAGTCAAATGGCGCTTCCCCGAGATTCATCCCGAGGGACGCAAATATGTGGCGATTGCCGCCGCGATCGCGCTCCTCAGCCTGTTTATCTTCGATTTCATCACCTGGCCGCTGGTGTTTCTGACCCTTGGCGTTGCCGCGTTCTTCCGCGATCCGGTGCGCGTCACGCCGCAGGGGGAGGGACTGATCGTCTCGCCCGCCGATGGCCTGATCACGATGATCGAGCGCGTCGAGCTTCCGCCCGAACTGCGCGGACCGCAGGCATTGGGCGACAAGCCGATGCTCCGCGTCTCGGTGTTCATGAGCGTGTTCGACGTCCATGTGAACCGCACGCCGATCACCGGCACGATCAAGCACGTCATCTATGTCAGCGGCAAATTCATGAACGCAGACTTTGACAAAGCGAGCGAAGAGAATGAGCGCCAGCATTTCGTGGTGGAGGACAAAGCAGGTGTCCGCTTTGGCTTCACCCAGATTGCCGGCCTCGTCGCGCGCCGGATCGTCAGCTTCGTCAAGGCGGGTGACATAGTTGTTGCCGGCCAGCGCGTCGGCCTGATCCGATTCGGCAGCCGCGTCGATGTGTTCCTGCCCGAAGGCTACGGTTGTGCCGTCGCGCTCGGCCAGCGTGCCGTTGCGGGAGAAACCATTCTCGCTAAGCGCGGCGTGGCTGACCTGGCGGGCGTATCCCAGTGAGCATTCCGCCAAGGGTCAAGCGCCTACGCACGCCCCGCGTCCGCCGCGGGATACCACTTCGCACAATCGCTCCCAACGCCGTCACCGCGGCCGCATTGTGCTCGGGGCTCACCGCGATCCGCTTCGCGATGGACGCCAAGTGGCATGAGGCCGTGCTGATGGTGCTGATCGCCGGCATCCTCGACGGGATCGACGGAAAGGTCGCCCGGATGGTTCGTGGCGAAAGCCGCTTCGGTGCAGAGCTGGACAGCCTGTCAGACGCGATCGCGTTCGGCGTGGCGCCAGCATTGATCCTCTATCTCTGGTCGCTTCAATATCTCGGCAATTTCGGCTGGATGGTCGCATTGGTCTACGCATTGTTCTGCGTGCTGCGCCTTGCGCGCTTCAATGCCGGGATCGACAATGAGCAGCCGCACAAGTCCGCAGGTTTCCTGACCGGGGTTCCGGCACCCGCAGGCGCCTTGCTCGCGCTTGCTCCGCTGTATCTGTGGCTATCGACCGCAGAGCCGCATCTCACTCAGCCCTATCTGGTCGCGCCCTG
Source organism: Sphingomonadales bacterium (assembly GCA_004173185.1). Taxonomy (GTDB): domain Bacteria; phylum Pseudomonadota; class Alphaproteobacteria; order Sphingomonadales; family Sphingomonadaceae; genus Sphingomonas. The sequence continues at coordinate 80,697 of SEFZ01000020.1, forward strand.
GACCTTGATGGTCGCGCTGTTGATGATCTCCAGCCTTGCGACCTATGCGCCGGTAATCCGGCTCAAGCAGCGCATCCGCTTCGAAGTACTGGTGATATTGGCAGCGCTGATCGCCGCTCTCGTCGCGGCGCCCTGGCCAACGTTAGCCGGGATCGCCTTGCTCTATCTGGCGACAATCCCGTTCAGCATTCGCAGCTATCGCCGGGTCAAGCTGCTGCGCGCATCCCAACCCGGGCGGGCGAGCGAACCGGAGCCGACGAGCGAGCCGTGACGCGCGCCGGCCGCATCGGCAGCGCTGGCATGGCAGAAGAAGCGAACAAAGCGCGGTAGCGATGAAGCTGCGGACGTACGCTGATATAGAGCGTCCAGGCCGAAGCAGCGAAGGCAGTTGCGAAGAGCAGCACGGAAAGCAAAGCAGTCATTTACCCGGTCCCCTTTTCGCCAACGCGGCGGGAATCCTAATGATTCCCTACGTTTGGCCCCGCATGACGTTCCTTGTCCGCGTTCTGACCCCTGTATGTTCCGCTCATGTTCCGCTGTCAAGCGCTTATGCGTAACGGCAGAACACGTTACTCTGGAAGTATCCGGATGGGAGAATTGGCGGCATGGCGAGGATCGTCTTTGGAATGAACCTCTCGCTCGACGGTTATGTCGATCATGAGAAATTTGCACCCGACCCGGCGTTGTTCGGCCATTGGATAGAGCATGTGCGCGGCCTGACGGGGAGTATGTATGGCCGCCGCATGTATGAAGTGATGCGCTATTGGGACCAAGATAAGCCCGAATGGACATCGGAGCATCGCGCCTTCGCGACCGCGTGGCGGAGCCAGCCTAAATGGGTTGTGTCGCGCTCGTTGAAGGCAGTCGGCCCCAATGCGACGCTCGTCGGTGATCTTGCGGCCACGATACGCCAGCTCAAGGCCGAGCAGGGCGGGGAGATTTCGGTTTCCGGGCCGGAACTGGCGCAGAGCGTTACCGATCTTGGCCTTGTCGATGAGTATCGACTCTACTTCCACCCCGTGGTGCTCGGCAGCGGCAAGCCCTTCTTTGCGGGGCCTCGGCCGCCGCTCCGCCTGGTCGCCAGCGATCCGATCGGTGGGGAGGCCGTTCGTTTGATCTACGTTCCTGCCTAGTTCTGCCTTGCACTGCGCGCCGTTCCCGGCTAACGGCGCGCCCTCAACCCCACATGGGAAGCAACATAACCCGGTGCCGAGGCTTTCTCGGTCACTCGCTTCCCAGAGGATCAACCGGAAGGATATATCCCTATGGCGGCACCTGTCGTCTCCATGCAGGCATTGCTCGAATCGGGCGCACATTTCGGCCACCAGACGCATCGCTGGAACCCGAAGATGAAGCCTTACATCTTTGGCGACCGTAACGGCGTCCACATCATCGATCTTTCGCAGACCGTTCCGCTCTTCGCGCGCGCACTCGA
>SEFZ01000001.1 GCA_004173185.1 Sphingomonadales bacterium
ATCCAGCAGACCGGTTCGCCGATCCGCCGCACCAAGGATCAGCGCGCAACGCTGATCGGCCTTGGCCTCAACAAGATGCACAAGGTTTCGGAGCTGGAAGACAGCCCCGAGGTCCGCGGTATGATCCGCAAGCTGCCACACATGGTGAAGGTGCTCGAAGGCTAAGCCTTCGATCTTTTCCAGGTGACATATAAAGGGGAGGGGGCTAAGCGGCCCCCTTTCCAGTTTCCATCAGCGCGACAAAAGCGAAAGCGAGTGCATTACCATGAAGCTCAACGAACTCACCGACAATGAAGGCGCTCGCAAGGGCCGTATGCGCGTTGGACGCGGCATCGGTTCGGGCAAGGGCAAGACCGCTGGCCGTGGCCAGAAGGGTCAGACCAGCCGCTCGGGCGTCTCGATCAACGGTTTCGAAGGCGGCCAGATGCCGCTTCACATGCGTATCCCTAAGCGCGGCTTCAACAACATCTTCGCCAAGGATTATTCCGAGGTGAACCTCGGCCAGATCCAGAAGGCAGTCGATGCCGGCAAGATCGATGCTTCGGTCCTGATCGATCAGGCAGTGCTCAACGCAGCCGGCCTCACCCGTGGCGGCAAGGACGGCGTGCGCCTCCTGGCCAAGGGCGAGTTCTCGGCCAAGCTGACCTTCAACGTTGCTGGTGCTTCGAAGACTGCCAAGGAAGCAGTTGAGAAGGCTGGTGGCACCGTGACGATCCCTGAGATCGTTCCTGCGGCCGAGAAGCATGCTGCGAAGCATCGCTCGGTGCAGAAGGTCATCGCCGCCAAGAAGGCTGGCGGTAAGGCATAAGGCAAAGGGGCCGGGTGCGACGCATCCGGCCCTTTTTCCGTTCCTGCCCAGCGCGTCGAAGATTTTTTCTGCCTGCTATCCACAGCAAATAATCGGTTCGATGGGCTCAGGGCGAGCGGGTTTCAGGTTCAGGGCTTAGACAAGTCCGCTCGAGCCCCTATATGAACCGCGAGGGCGGGGGACGCCCGCCAGAATCCGGGACTAACAAAAGCATGGCATCCGCATCCGATGCGCTCGCATCCAACATCAGCCTGAGCAAGTTCGCTCAAGCTACCGAACTCAAGAAGCGCCTGTGGTTCACCCTTGGCGCACTGATCATCTTCCGGATGCTCAGCTATGTTCCGTTGCCGGGTGTCGATCCCACGCAGCTCGATCTGCTGTCGCAGCAGACTCAGGGCGGCGTCCTCGATTTCTTCAATAATTTCACCGGCGGCGCGCTTTCGCGCATGTCGATCGTCGCGCTTGGCGTGATGCCTTACATCACCGCCTCGATCGTGGTGCAGCTCGCGACGTCGCTGTCGCCGCAGCTCAACGCGATCAAGAAGGAAGGTGAGAGCGGCCGCAAGCGCCTGAACCAATACACTCGCTACGGCACCGTGGCGCTTACCGCGATCCAGGGTTGGTTTATCGCCGTGGGCCTTGAGAGCTTCGGCGCGACCCAGGGCCTTCAGGCCGTGATCGAGCCGGGTCTGTTGTTCCGCGTCGGCGCGGTCATCAGCCTTATCGGTGGTACGTTGTTCCTGATGTGGATCGGTGAGCAGATCACCAGCCGCGGCATCGGCAACGGCATTTCGCTGATCATCATGGCCGGCATCGTTGCTCGCTTGCCGCAGACGATGGTTCAGCTGTTCGAGAGTGGCCGCACCGGCACGATCGATCCGCTGCGCCTAATCATGATCATCGCCGGCGTTGCCGCGCTCGTCCTGTTCATCTGCTTCATGGAGCGCGCCCAGCGCCGCATCCTGATCCAGTATCCCAAGCGCCAGACCGCGCGTGGGGTGCAGGCGGAGCGCAGCCATCTGCCGCTCAAGCTCAACACCGCCGGCGTTATCCCGCCGATCTTCGCTTCGTCGTTGCTGCTGCTGCCGCTGACGATCAGCCAGTTTGCGGGGCAAGCGACTGCGGGCGAGAGCGCGTGGGGTGATCTGATCATCAACCTCAACACCTATCTCCGTCACGGTTCGCCGCTGTACATGACGCTGTACGGCGCCGGCATCATCTTCTTCTCGTTCTTCTACACCGCGGTTGTCTTCAACCCGGAGGAGACGGCCGAGAATCTGAAGAAATATGGTGGGTTCATCCCGGGCATCCGTCCGGGCAAGAACACCGAGACCTATTTCGACTATGTCCTCACCCGCATCACGGTGATCGGCGCTGCATATCTGACCTTGATCTGCTTGCTGCCCGAATATCTGATCGCATCCATGGGTGTGACGTTCCTGATGGGCGGCACCAGTCTGCTCATCGTGGTCAACGTGACGATGGACACGGTCACCCAGATCCAGTCGCACTTGCTGGCGCACCAATATGGTGACCTGATCAAGAAGGCGAAGCTCAAGGGCCGCACGCGCTAATAAGCGCGGCAAAGTAAACGGAAGAGGGCGCCAGTGAACATCATTCTGTTGGGGCCGCCGGGTGCAGGCAAGGGTACCCAGGCGGAGCGGCTCGTTTCCGGCCGCGGCATGGTTCAGCTCTCCACGGGCGACATGCTGCGTGCGGCGCGCAAGGCTGATACCCCGCTGGGGCATCAGGTTGCTGCCGTGATGGATTCGGGGGCGCTTGTTTCGGACGAGATCGTCTCGGCACTGATCGACGACAAGCTCGGTTCGATGCGCGAAGATCAGGGCGCGATCTTCGACGGCTATCCGCGCACCGCCGCGCAGGCTGTGTCGCTCGATGAACTGCTCGCTGCGCATGGTCGCGAGCTTCAGCATGTCATCGAGTTGCAGGTTGATGAGGATGCACTGGTCGAGCGCATCACCGGCCGCTTCAGCTGCGCCAATTGCGGCGCGAACTATCACGACAAGTTCAAGCAGCCCAAGGTTGCTGACACGTGCGACGTGTGCGGCCAGCATGAGTTCAAGCGCCGCCCCGACGATAACGAAGCCACCGTCCGCACGCGGATGGAGGAATATCGCGCCAAGACCGCGCCGATCCTGCCGATCTATGACAGGCGCGGTATCGTCAGCCGGGTGGATGGCATGGCCGATATGGACCATGTGACCGCGGCGATCGAAGCGGTTCTGGGCGACAAGGGCTGAGACCAGCGTACTGCCCCTTTTTGGGGACGTGCTAGTGACTTAGAAAGGTCGGGGCTCGATGCCCCGGCCTTTTCTGTTTTGCGGCAAGCTCGGGGCGCTCCAGCCTGCCGCTTGCCGCCGTGTCGATGATCGCCGCGCCGGCTATGGCCGGCACCGCTCACAAGGCTCCCACGCACAAGACCAAGGTTGCCAAGCAGGCAAAGCCTGCCGAGGCTCCGAAGGCGCCCATTGCCAGGAAGGCGAAGTAGCTCCCTACTCGTCTCTCTATCACTCCCCCTGTGATATCGGCCGGCGGACCCCTCTTTCGCCGCCCGTTTGGCGTTCTAAGCGGTTGTGAGGCCCTTACCATGACCCGCAAGATCCTGATCGTCGAAGATGACGCCACATCCTCCGCCTATCTGGGCCTTGGTTTCTGAGCCTCGAACTTGCCGACAACACCCCCGGCGTTGGTGCGACCATCGTAATTCCGCGCGAATGCGCTATGAGATGCCGATGAGCGACAACAGTCTGGTTCCCTCCGCGCCCGCTGCAGCGCCGTTCGCCGCCCGGCAGCGTGCCGCATCGCGCGTGCAGTTCGGCGAGCGCTTCTCGGTCGCGAGCGAAGTCGAGGTCACGCCGGTCGGGCTGCTGGCGTTCGGCGGGATGGTCGGTGCCATTCTGCTGGGTACCGCGGTGATCGTGCGCGCGGCGCGGCGATAGCGTCCCGCGTTGAAACCCGAGCGCGCTTGGCGCGCGGGGATTCCTCGTGTATGTATCCGGTTCCGGCGAAACGCGGACCGCAGCGCTTGACAGCGCCCGTGCGGCTGCATATGTCGCCGATCTTCCGAACAGCGGATTGTACCGGCAGCGCTTCTGGCGCATGCCGCGCAACTGCATTTTCGGAGTAACGCTAAGATATGGGGTGCCGCTGCCATGCTGCATCCTGTGGAGCTGGGAGAATAGTTCATGGCTCGTATTGCGGGTGTAAATATCCCGACCAACAAGCGCGTAATCATCGCGTTGCAGTATATCCACGGTATCGGCCCGGCAAAGGCCAAGGAAATCACCGACAAGCTGGGCATCGCTGCCGAGCGTCGTGTGCAGGACCTGTCTGACCAGGAGGTGCTGCAGATCCGTGAAACGATCGACGCAAGCTACTCCGTCGAAGGTGACCTTCGCCGTGAAGTCGCAATGAACATCAAGCGTCTGATGGATCTGGCCTGCTATCGCGGCCTCCGTCATCGCAAGGGCCTCCCGGTCCGTGGCCAGCGTACGCATACCAATGCGCGCACCCGCAAGGGCAAGGCTAAGCCGATCGCCGGCAAGAAGAAGTAAGGGAGCGCTGAACAATGGCACAAGCACCACAGCGCATCCGTCGTCGCGAGCGCAAGAACATCACTTCTGGCGTCGCGCACGTGAACGCCAGCTTCAACAACACCATGATCACGATCACCGATGCCCAGGGCAACGCGATCTCGTGGTCGTCGGCCGGCGCAATGGGCTTCAAGGGCTCGCGCAAGTCGACTCCGTATGCGGCTCAGGTCGCAGCGGAAGATGCAGGTCGTAAGGCTGCCGAGCACGGCGTCCGTACGCTCGAAGTCGAGGTTAAGGGTCCTGGTTCGGGTCGTGAGTCGGCGCTTCGCGCGCTGCAGGCGGTCGGTTTCCAGATCACGTCCATCCGCGACGTGACCCCGATCCCGCACAACGGCGTTCGTCCGTCCAAGCGTCGTCGCGTCTGATTTGCCTTTCTGTTCGGCTTGCGGATCCGGGTGCGGGTTCGGGGCCGAACAGCAATTTACTGGCGGGATGTGCACAATCCCGCCCAAACACGAGGAAAGCCTGTGTCGGTGAACCCTAAGAACTGGCAGGAACTCAAAAAGCCCAACGGCCTCGAAAAGAAGCCGAGCGGGGACCCAAAGCGCAAGACGTCTTTCGTCGCTGAGCCGCTCGAGCGTGGTTTCGGCCTGACGCTCGGCAACGCCCTGCGCCGCGTACTTCTCTCGTCGCTCCAGGGCGCCGCAGTTACCTCGATCAAGATCGAGAACGTTCTTCACGAATTCTCGTCGCTCGCCGGCGTGCGTGAGGATGTGACCGATATCGTTCTGAACGTGAAGCAGATCGCTATCCGCATGCAGGGCGAAGGCCCGAAGCGGCTCCAGCTTTCGGCTACCGGCCCCGCAACCGTGAAGGCTGGCGACATCGCTGTTTCGGGCGACATCGAAGTGATGAACCCCGATCTCGTGATCTGCCATCTCGACGATGGCGCGACGCTCAACATGGAGCTGACCGCTGACATCGGTAAGGGCTATGTCCCCGCCGCGTCGAACCGTCCGGCCGATGCGCCGATCGGTCTGATCCCGGTTGACGCTCTGTACAGCCCGGTTCGCCAGGTTTCGTACAAGGTCGAGAACACCCGCGTTGGCCAGGAGCTCGATTACGACAAGCTCACGCTGACGATCGAAACCGATGGCACGATCACCCCGGAAGATGGCCTCGCTTATGCGGCGCGCATCCTTCAGGACCAGCTCGCGCTGTTCGTTCACTTCGACGATTCGGCGGTTACCCGCTCGGCTCCGATCGGCATGGCAGCTCCGGCTGCTGGTGGCGAAGCCGCTGGTGGCGCAGGCGATACCGCGCAGATCAACCGTTACCTTCTCAAGAAGGTCGACGAGTTGGAACTGTCGGTGCGTTCGGCAAACTGCCTGAAGAACGACAACATCATCTATATCGGCGATCTGGTTCAGAAGACCGAAGCAGAGATGCTTCGCACCCCGAACTTCGGCCGCAAGTCGCTCAACGAGATCAAGGAAGTGCTTTCGAGCATGGGCCTTCGCCTCGGGATGGAAATCCCGGGTTGGCCGCCTGAGAACATCGAAGAGATGGCGAAGAAGCTCGAGCAGGAGATCATGGGCTAAGGCTCGCGATCGACTGACGGAATACAGGGTTTTGGGCGGTGGCCCGTTTCGCACCGCCTGGTCTGGGGTACCTCAAACGGCCCCTTAACGAACGAAGGAAAATACCATGCGCCATCGCGTAGGCGGCCGTAAGCTTCAGCGTACCTCGGCTCACCGTATCGCTCTGTTCCGCAACATGAGCGCAGCGCTCATCAAGCACGAGCAGATCACCACTACGACTGCCAAGGCGAAGGAACTTCGCCCGTACATCGAAAAGCTGATCACGCTCGCCAAGAAGGGTGGTCTTTCGAACCGCCGTCTCGCGCATTCGCGTCTGCTCGACGATGCGCAGCTGGTGAAGCTGTTCGACGTTCTGGCCAAGCGCTATGCTGACCGTAACGGCGGCTACACCCGCGTGATCAAGGCCGGCATCCGCGCTTCGGACGCTTCGCCGATCGCGATCATCGAGTTCGTCGACCGTGACGTCTCGGCAAAGGGCCAGGATTCGGGCCCGGTGATGAGCGACGGCGACTTCGCCGACGCCGCGTAAAACCCCTTCACGGGTTGCGAAACAGGATAGGCCGGGCCATTTGGCACCGGCCTTTTCTGTATCTGGAGCATTTGCGTGACCGATCCCATCGCTTATCCCGAGACCCGCCGTGACGATGTGACGGAGGAATTGTTCGGGACGAGCGTGGCGGATCCCTATCGCTGGCTCGAAAACGATGTCCGGAACGATAGCGATGTTGCGGACTGGGTCGAGCGCCAGAACGAAGTAAGCGGTGCCTATCTCGCCAGCCTGCCGGCGCGCGACTGGTTCCGCACCCGCATCAAGCAGCTCTATGACTATGAGCGCTTCGGCCTGCCCGAGAAGAAGGGCAGCCGCTATTTCTACATGCATAATTCCGGGCTCCAGCAGCAGGCGACGTTGCTGGTCCGCGAGGGGCTGGACGGCGAAGGCCGCGTCCTGATCGATCCCAATGGCTGGTCGGCGGATGGCGCGACCGCGCTCGCCGAATGGACGCCCTCGGACAATGGCGAGCATCTGCTCTACGCGGTTCAGGATGGCGGTAGCGATTGGCGGGTGGCCAAGGTGCTCGATGTCGCGACCGGCAAGGAAACCGGCGACGTGATCGAGGGGATGAAGTTCACCCTCGCCGCGGTCTGGAACAAGGACGGCAGCGGTTTCTTCTATTCGCGCTATCCCGAGGTGGCCGAGGAAGACAAATTCCAGGCGCTGAACGCCAATCACAAGGTATATTTCCACCGCCTCGGCAATCCGCAATCGGCGGACCGGCTCGTCTATGAGACCCCCGATCATCCCAACCACAGTCATTATGCCCAGATCACCGATGACGGGAACTGGCTGGCGATCACCACCAGCGAAGGCACGGATGATCGCTATCAGATCACCCTGATCGATCTGCGCGAGCCGGCCTGGCCCGCCCGCACGATCATCCACGGCCTGAACCACCACTGGAGCCTCGCCGGCAATGTCGGCACCCGCTTTTACTGGACCACCAACAGCCACGCCCCCCGCATGCGCATCGTGACGATGGATGTGGAGCAGAGCGAGCACCCGCAAGCGCACGAACTGGTGCCCGAGGACGCCGCCACCCTGGAGGGTGCCGCGATCATCGGCGGTTCGCTGATCGCATCCTATCTGGTCGATGCCCGCACCGAGATCCGCCGCTTCGCTTTGGACGGCACGCCGCTTGGCGTCGTGGCGCTGCCCGGCATCGGCACCGCATCGGGCTTTGGCGGCACCGCGGACGATCCCGAGACCTTCTTCTTCTTCACCAGCTTCAACGAGCCGACGACGATCTACCGCCACAATGTCGCAACCGGCGAGAGCGCGGTCTGGGCCGCGCCCAAGCTGCTCTTCGATCCCGCCGACTATAGCGTCGATCAGCGCTTTTATGCGTCGAAGGACGGCACCCGCGTTCCGATGTTCGTCGTCCGCCGCAAGGACACGCATGGCCCCGCACCGACTTTGCTATACGCTTATGGCGGCTTCGGCATCTCGATGACGCCCGCCTTCGGTCCCTCGCGCATCGCATGGATGGAGCAGGGCGGGGTGCTCGCCGTCGCCAATATTCGCGGCGGTGGGGAATATGGCAAAGCGTGGCACGATGGCGGACGCCTTGCGAACAAGCAGAACAGCTTCGATGATTTCATCGCGGCGGGCGAGTATCTGATCCGCGAAGGCATCGCTGGTAAGGGCCAGCTCGCCATCCAGGGCGGCTCGAATGGCGGCTTGCTGGTCGGCGCGGTCACCAACCAGCGCCCCGATCTGTTCGCCGCGGCGCTTCCGGCGGTGGGCGTGATGGACATGCTCCGCTTCGATCGCTGGACCGCCGGGCGTTACTGGGTCGATGATTATGGCAAGCCCGCCGAGGAAGCCGATTTCCGCAACCTCCATGGCTATTCGCCTTATCACAATGTGCGGGCAGGGGCGGACTATCCGGCAATCCTCGTCACCACCGCCGACACCGACGACCGCGTCGTCCCCGGCCACAGCTTCAAATATGCGGCGGCGATCCAGGCCGAAGCGATCGGCGACAAGCCCCATCTGATCCGCATCGAGACGCGCGCGGGGCATGGCTCCGGCAAGCCGACCGACAAGATCATCGAGGAAGCCGCCGATCTCTGGGCCTTCGCGGCCGAGTGGACGGGCCTGCCGATCGTCCCGCGCTGATGGGGGCGGTTTCGTCGTGGGCACTTCTTGATTCGCAGCTGGGCGGTGGAGCGTAATATCGACTTACCGACCGATATGAGAATATCGGCATTGCTAAGTTCCGGTGATCGCGTCGATCAACTACGGTCGTAAACGGCTGTATCTCCCATTGCTCTAGTTGCTGAACGCCTAGTAGCGTTGCGCCCCTGTAGGTATCGCAAGATGCTGAGGGGGGATTAGGAAATGAGGATATTGCGGACGATCGCGATGGCGGTCGGCGTTCTGCTGTTAATGTCGGCACCAGTACACGGGCAGGAGCGGTCGGGGCGTAAACAGGGATTCGAGCTGGTTGCCAATAGTGGCAAGCGAATTCTTGTGCTTCGTCCCTATGTAAGCGTGGGCGGACAATCGACGGGAGGGATGTTCGAACCGAACGGCGATTGGACGGATAAGGCGCGCAGCAACATCCACATCTCGCTCGAACGGTTCCAAGCGAGACTTGGCAACACCGTTGTCGCTGCTCCCGAATCCTATGGCGAAGACGCTCAGAGGGTAGAGGAATATATGGCTCTGTTCGCTGCGGTGTCGCAGGCGGTGCAGGAGTATCAATTCTTTGTCGGCAATCGCCTGCCCACTAAGAAGCGCGACAACAAGAACGACGCGTTCGATTGGTCGCTCGGTGCCGGCATCGCATCGCTGCCGGGTGCCAAAGACGCGGACTACGCCCTGTTTATCTACAACAAGGATGCTTACGGCTCGACCGGGCGCAAGATTCTGCAAGTGCTGATGGCTGCGGGCCCAGGCATCGGGGTCAAGTCGGGCGATCATCAAGGCTATGCCGGGCTCGTAGACCTCAAGACCGGCGACGTGCTGTGGCTCAATGCCGATACCGAGATTGGGGGCGACGTGCGCGAGCTTGAAGGATCCGAAAAGCGGGTTCGCCAGTTGCTGGAGGACTTCCCCGGAAGTGACATCAAATGAGGGGCCTCCGTCTGCTTGCTGCGGTTTCGCTGGCATCGGCATCGGCGTCGGCACCGGCGTCAGCGCAACGCGCGCCCGATCCTCCACCTTTCGCCGGTGTCTATCAGCCGCGCGGTGTCGATGAGATCGGTCTGTGGAAAGAGGATGACGAGAGCGAACGCGCGCTTGCAGCATCACCGTTAATTATCCGCGATGAGAAATTGGCGGGTTATCTCAAGGCTGTGCTCTGCACAACGGTCGGATCGGATCGCTGCAGCACGGTGCGAATCTACGTGATCCGCGAGCCAACTTTCAATGCCACTATGGCACCTAATGGCACGATGCGTGTGTATAGCGGGCTACTGTTGCGCGTGCGCAACGAAGCCGAAGTCGGTGCGGTGCTCGGCCACGAATTCGGCCATTTTGAGCGTCGACACGGCCTCAGCAAATTCAAGGCGCGCCGAAGTGGCGGTGATTTGCTTGCCTGGGGCGAATTACTTGCCAGCATGGCGCCCAGCTATCGCAGTCCCTATACCTATCGTGATCTGCAGTTGTCGGTTTACGGCAATCTCTACCGCTATGGTCGAGACAATGAGCGCGAGGCTGACGTGCTCGGCATCGGCTATCTCAATAATAGCAGCCTGCAACCCCAGGCAGCCGCCGCAGTTTGGCGCAATCTCATCGGAGAGCTCGAAGCCTCCGCCAAATCTCGAGGTCTGCGAAAACCTGACTTCGAGCGCATTGCCTTCACCGCATCGCATCCGCCCGAAGCGGAGCGCGTCGCGACGCTAACCGCGCTTGCTGCGCCCGATGGGACGAACCGCGAGAATGGCGCTGAACGATATCGAGCGGCGATGGAGACGTGGCTGCCGATATTTCTCGAGGATCAGATCAAACTCAACGATTTCGGCGCCAGCGATTACCTGATCCAGAACTTGGCGAGCGACGGCTGGACCGCAGATCTGTGGTTGGCACGCGGCGAACTATATCGGACACGGGGCAACCAGCGCGACTTTGCCAATGCCATCCAGTTCTACGGCGATGCGATCCGCCTGAATGGAGCAATGCCCGCAGCCCATCGGGGACTCGGACTGGCCTTGGTCAAGAGTGGTAGGCCGAGCGAGGGGCAAGCTGCGCTCCGGCGATATCTGGAACTGAGCCCGGATGCGCTGGATGCGAAAATGATCAGGCTGATGCTACCGGGGGATGGGCAATGACGATGGGTAAAGCATGGGTGGCATGGGTAGCGCTGCTGATATTCGCGCTGCATTCGCCAGCCATTGCGCATAAGCTGCGCGCGAAAGGGGAGGCAGTAAATGTCGCCGATTCCAAGCTTACCGTCACTCCGTCGCGGGACTGGAACAGGCTAAGCGAGGATGTGGGCAAGAACACCGAGAGCTGGACGCTGGACGGCGGGCAGCTCAATGATTTGACGTTTTTCGGTGGGATCGAACCCGGCAGGCCGTTGGTGAGGGAAAGGAATAAGAAGCGGGCACCCCTCCCAAAATTCCAGAAGACGACCTTGCTGGCCGAGCTCCCCGAGCTACTGGAGGGCACCTACCGGACGCAGAAAAATATCGGTGCCTTCCAGCTTATTTCGGCTGACCCGGTAAAATTTCTGGGCGAAACTGGAGTAACCTTTACGTACGAATATACTGATGATGACCGGATCACCCGCAAGGGAGAGGCAACAGCGGCGCTCGTCGGAGGTAAGCTGTATATGGTCACTTTCGATGCACCGCGATTGCACTATTTCGATTGGGCAATAGGTGAGGTTCGGGCGCTGATGGCGACGGCGAGGCTGTAATTTGGCTGCTTGGCGCTGATGCTCTTCCCAAGCCGCGATGATCTGCTAATCGCGCTGGGCATGGAACAACATGCCGATTCAATCCTGATCGTAGATTTCGGGAGCCAGGTTACCCAGCTTATCGCGCGCCGCGTGCGCGAGGCTGGGGTCTATAGCGAAATCGCTCCCTTCACGACCGCTGCCGATGCGTTCAAGCGCTTGAAGCCAAAGGGGATTATCCTCTCCGGTTCACCCGCATCGGTGCTTGATGAAGCGTCGCCCCGCGTTCCGCAGGAGATCTTCGACTCAGGGCTTCCGATCCTCGGCATCTGCTATGGCCAGCAGGTCATGATGCAGCAGCTCGGCGGGCGCGTGCAGCAGGGCGATTCGGGCGAGTTCGGTCTCGCCTTTATCGAGATTCAGGATAGCTGCGTGCTGTTCGACGGGCTCTGGGCCGAGGGCGAAAGCCATCAGGTGTGGATGAGCCATGGCGACAAGGTCACCGATCTGGCACCCGGTTTCCGCCCCGTCGCGGTCAGCCCCGGCTCGCCCTTCGCGGTCGTGGCCGACGATGCGCGCCGCTATTACGCCACGCAATTCCATCCCGAGGTGGTGCACACTCCCGATGGCGCGCGCTTCCTGTCGAACTTTGTCCGCCACGTCTGCGGGTTGCAGGGCGATTGGACGATGGCCGAATTCCGCGCCACCAAGATCAAGGAAATCCGCGAACAGGTCGGCAATGGCCGGGTGATCTGCGGGCTTTCTGGCGGCGTCGATTCCGCGGTGGCGGCAGTGCTGATTCACGAAGCGATCGGCAGCCAGCTTACCTGCGTGTTCGTCGATCACGGCCTGATGCGCAGCGCCGAGGCCGATCAGGTCGTCAGCCTGTTCCGCGGGCATTACAACATCCCGCTCGTCCATGTGAACGCCGAGACCTTGTTCCTGAACGGCCTTGCCGGGCTCACGGACCCCGAAGCCAAGCGCAAGTTCATCGGCAAGACCTTCATCGAAATCTTCGAAGAGGAAGCCAAGAAGATCGGCGGCGCCGATTTCCTCGCCCAGGGCACGCTATATCCCGACGTCATTGAAAGCGTCAGCTTCACCGGCGGGCCGTCGGTCACGATCAAGAGCCACCACAATGTCGGCGGCCTGCCCGAGCGGATGAACATGAAGCTCGTCGAGCCGCTGCGTGAGCTGTTCAAGGATGAAGTCCGCGCGCTGGGCCGCGAACTCGGCCTGCCCGAGATTTTTGTCGGCCGTCATCCGTTCCCCGGACCCGGCCTCGCGATCCGCATCCCCGGCGAAGTCACCAAGGAGCGCTGCGACATCCTGCGCAAGGCCGATGCGATCTATCTCGAAGAGATCCGCAACGCCGGGCTTTACGATGCGATCTGGCAGGCATTCGCGGTGCTGCTGCCGGTGCGCACCGTTGGCGTGATGGGCGATCACCGCACCTATGATTATGTGCTGGCGCTGCGTGCCGTCACCTCGACCGACGGGATGACCGCAGTTGCCTTCGAATATCCCGGCGGCTTCCTGCCCCGCGTCGCGACGCGGATCGTCAACGAAGTGCGCGGGATCAATCGGGTGACCTACGATTACACGTCGAAGCCACCCGGCACCATCGAGTGGGAATGACGCTCGAAGGCGTCCTGATCGAGATTGTCGGATGGTCCGGCGCGGTGATGATCCTCGCCGCGTACGTCATGCTGTCGATGGGGAAACTCACCGGTCAGTCGCGGCTGTATCAATGGATGAACGTGGTCGGCGCAGCCTGCTTCGTGCTCAACAGCGGCTATAACGGCGCGGTGCCGTCGGCAGTGCTGAACGTCATCTGGGCGGGGATCGGTCTCTACACGTTGTGGCGCATCACGCGTCCCGCTGCGGTGAACCCCGGCTGACCATCCGCTTATTCAAATACTCGTGCAGGTTTCCCCATTTCTTCCGCGTAACGATTCGGCTAGGCTCCGATCGGGGGAAGGGGAGGAAGCCATGAAATTCAAGCTGATGGGCGGCATTGCGGCCGTCGCTTTGGCAATCGGGGCGCCCGGAGCTGCTGCCGCGCAGGACGCGCATGCGCGGCCCGCATTGCAACTCGCCACGAACGGGCTGGAGCTTCGCGATGTGGAATCCAAAGAGAGTGATCTGATCGGCTTCGGCACCAGCCAGGACGATACCGTCGCATTTATCGGCCGCGCGCTGAACGGGCCTACCGCATCGGGCCTCAGTGAGGAATGCGGTGCCGGGCCGCTCGGCACCGTCGATTTCGATGACGTGCGGCTCTATTTCAAAGCGGGCGAATTCGTCGGTTGGGAAACCACGAGCGGCCATTACAGCAAGCAGGGCATCCATGTCGGCATGACATCGGACGAACTGATGGCCGCGACCGATGAAATGGAGGGCGAGGAAAACTCGATCGGCTATGAGTGGACCGCCGATGGCTTCTCCGGCCTGCTCACCGAAGGCGGGCCAAAGGGCGTTATCACCACCATCTGGGCAGGCACCACCTGCATCATGCGCTAAGGAATTTGCTATGAACAAGTCGATCCTGCTGGGTGCCGCGGCGGCGCTGGCGTTGCTCGCCGGTTGCTCCAGCGAGTCCGTGACCAACACCACCAGCACCACGACTGCGAACGTCACTGCGCCGGAGCCGGTAGCCAATACCAGTGTCACCGCCAACGCGACCGTCAGCGAGACGGCAGTCCCTGCGCTGAACCTCGCGCCGGACGAGCTTACGCTGGTTCTCGAAGGCGGCAGCGCGCGCCACGTCACCTTCGGCATGGACAAGGCGATGGCGACCCAGATGATCACCGCCGCGCTTGGCAGCCCGATCGAGCAAGCGACGCTCGAGGATTGCGGCGCCGGCAAGCTCGATTATGCCAATTTCCGTCAGGGCCTTTCGCTCTATTTCCAGGATGGCAAGTTCCAGGGCTGGGATCTGGACGGGCGTGAGAATGGCAAGTTCCAGACCGCCAACGGCATCGGCATTGGCACCACGCGCAAGCAGGTCGAGGGTCTGGGCAGCGTGCTCGAGATGCAGCCGGAATCGACCATCGGCCACGAGTTCATGATCGGCGAGATGTCCGGCCTGCTCAGCGACACGACGCCGGGCGGCAAGGTCACGAACCTCTGGGCCGGCGTATCCTGCATCGCGCGTTGATCCGAACCCGTGATTGAAACCGCGACGCTTGATGATCGGAAAGCCGTGGTCGCGCTTTGGCGGGATTGCGGCCTCACCCGTCCGTGGAATGATCCGGAAGCGGATTTCATGGCGGCGCTGGCGACCGGCACCAGCACATTGCTGGTCGCGCGCTATGGCGGCGGGATCACGGGCAGCGTGATGACCGGCTTCGATGGGCATCGCGGCTGGGTCTATTATCTCGCGGTTTCGCCCACGGCACGACGCGGCGGGCTGGGCACGGCACTGATGACCGCCGCCGAGGATTGGCTGCGCGGGCAGGGCGCGCCGAAGATCCAGTTGATGGTGCGCGGCACCAACGCCGATGCGCTGGGCTTCTACGAAGCGCTTGGCCTTGAACGGCAGGACGTAGTTACGTTGGGGCGGTTCCTGAACGGCGAATAGGGGCGGTTAGCTGCCATCAGGCTCGACAGCCAACACTTCGAACCTCGCGACCCACGTTGAACCCATCGCCTTGGCTAGTTCGCGGTCTTTATAACCCGGCTGGACACCTAGCCACTTGACGAAATCGTCTCCTCCAGCCGCTTCGAGTGGAAATATGCCAGCAGGGTCAGGACCACTCGAATACAGCAGGTATACGACGTCCGCGCCCCAAGGACCGCTATCATCCGTGGCGACTACAACGCGACGCAGGTCACGAATCGGGAGCTTTCGTTCCGTGCCTTGACCATCGCTTGTCACGATGTCCCCATCGACGAAACTGACACTCCAGCGCGTCAGGGGCGAGTTGTTCGCGAGCATTTTGCGCAACCAGCGAAGCATAGTCGATAGATACACGGTAGTCGGCCCGTCCGCTACTGGGGCGTTTGCCGCCAGACCGCTTTCGGATCGCTGATCTCAAAACCCCATGGCCGAAATTGGGTGGGAGGCTGCCGTCGATCTTACCCCCTGGGGCGCGCACCTGTGCACCCGGCACCGGTCCACATCCCACCTGCGTCCAAGCACGAATCCTGGCGGCCAAATTCTGAATCCCGGAGGAAAAGCATGCCTCCGATTAGCGTCAACAGGATGACGGCGACGAGAGCCAACAAAGTCTTCATGCCCCGACGGTGATCGAAGCTGTAAACGTCCGCAATTGGGTCGTCGGCAGACAGGCTGCTTTTCCGTCACACAGGCGTTACAGGCACGCGAAACCGTCAGCAGCCAAGGACCCCGAATGACCGTCACCATCTACGGCATCAAAAACTGTGACACGATGAAGAAGGCCCGCGACTGGCTCGCGGCAAACGGCATCGTGGCGGACTTCCACGATTACAAAGCCTCCGGGATCGACACCGCGCATCTGGCGCGCTGGATCGAAGTCGCGGGCTGGGAGAAAGTCCTCAACCGCGCCGGCACCACGTTCCGCAAGCTGCCCGATGACGCCAAGGCCGATCTCGATGCGGCAAAGGCGATCGCATTGATGCTGGAGCAGCCATCGATGATCAAGCGCCCGGTGCTGGAGCATCCCGGCGGCTTGCTGATCGGCTTCAAAGCGGACGAATACGCCGCCGCACTTCTCTAAACGCCGCATTTACGATAGGTCAGGGTCACAGATCGCAGATTGCGGGGGTAAACGTTGACACGTGCTAAGCGGCCCGGCTGGTTCATCATTCTCGTCTGCGCGCTGATCCTCTGGGGTATCGCCGGGTGCGCGGCCTTTTCCATGCACCTGATCTATGGCCCCGCGATGGACCCTGCCGCCACCGATTGGGATCGCGCTTATTTCGCAGCGCTGCCCGCATGGTTCAACATCGATTATGCCGTCGCGGTCGGGGCAGGGTTGATCGGCTCGATCGCCTTGCTCGCCCGCTCGCGCCTCGCAGTCCTGTTCTACCTCGTCTCGCTGATCGCCGTGCTGATCCAGTTCGGCTATGTCTTCTTCTCGACCGATCTGCTTGCCCATAAGGGCGCTGGGGCGACGGTGCCGTTTCCGGTCTTCATCATTGCGATGGCCGTCCTCCAGATCTGGGTCGCGAGCTATGCCCGCGACCGGAACTGGCTTTCCTAATCCGCTTCCCACTGGAACACGTCTTCCAGTGGCTTGCCAAACACCCTTGCGATCCGGAACGCGGCCTCCAGCGTAGGGGAATATTTCCCCGCCTCGATCGCCGCGATGGTTTGCCGCGTCATGCCGATCTTTTCGCCGAGTTCGGCCTGAGTCATCTCGCCCGCCATGAAGCGCAGCATGCGGACCTGATTGGCGATGTGCGGCTTAGCCATGCCAGCCTCGGCGATAGCTGAGGACAATGATGCCCTGATCGACCAGTTCGGCGATCACGACCGCCAGCAGCGTCGTATTGACGATCTTCCACGGCGTCTCGCTGAATGGCATCATCACGCCAGCCACCAGGGTGCCGAACATCAGCACAAGATAGGCGACGCTACGGCCCCGCCGCTGGATTTCCCGGTCGCGCTCGTCGAGTGGCGCGGAGCCCTCCTTGCCGGCATGTACCTTGATCGCGAAACCGATCAGACCATAAAGCAGGGCGTGCATCGGCGCGGCGATGCCGAACAGCCACAGCATATCGATCAGCCTTGGCGGCGGCGGTTGCGTGAAGGTGACGGTAAAATACACCGAATAGACCAGCGCCATCACGGCGAAGTTCAGCGCGGCGAGCTTCTCGCGATAGGCCATGTCAGCTTCCTTTCCGGAAACGGATGATCTGGGTCACGGCGTTGGCAATCTCGGCGATCACCAGCGCAGCGAGCAGGGCGTTGCCCATGAAGACCGGCGCCATGCTCGGCGGCGGGGCAGGGGTCCAGTCATAAGCGATGCGCAACAGGATCGGCGTTGTGATCACCAGCATCACCACGATCAGCATGAGCGCGAAATAGGCCGATCGATAGCCGTACAGCGCAATCGTCTTCTCGCGATCGTCGGCCGGGGCATCGGCTTCGCGGCCTGAGCTCAGCGCCAGCCCGATCGCGATGACGATCTGCACCACCACGATCAGGAAGATCGCTGTGATGAAATTGCCCGTCTCCGCCGCCTGATCATAGCGGTTGGCCTGCACCGCGCCGGCAAAGCCCCAAAAATACCAGCCCCATATCGCCAGCGTACTGGCCAGCGACGCCCAGAGCATCTTCTCGCGGAAAGCCATTTGCTTCCTCCCCATGTTTGCGATTCGCTACATCATGTAAAATATACCGAACATTGAGTCAAATATCTCGAACCTCGCATCGCGACAATGTTGGCGTATGCCGATATCTGTCGTTAGGAAGCGCGCCATGTCCCACCATATGACTCTCGACACGGCGACCAGCCGCGCAAACCCCACGCCCGCGCCGATGAAGCGCGTCACCGTTCCTGCAATCCGCAAGCGCAAAGGCGAGATCGCTGGCGGCGATGCCCAACCGCTGGTGATGCTCACGGCGTACACGGTGCGCACCGCGCAGATCCTCGATCCGCATTGCGACATGCTGCTGGTCGGAGACAGTCTGGGGCAGGTGATCTACGGGCTGCCCTCTACCGTGCCGGTCACGCTTGAGATGATGGCGGCGCATGGCGCGGCTGTCGTGCGCGGCAGCTATCATGCGCTGGTCGTGATCGACATGCCGTTCGGCAGCTACGAAGCTTCACCCGAGCAAGCCTTTGCCAGCGCGGTCCGCTTGCTCAAGGAAACCGGCGCGGCTGCGGTCAAGCTGGAGGGCGGGGCGGCGATGGCCCCCACCGTTGCGTTCCTCAACGAGCGCGGCATCCCGGTGGTCGGCCATGTCGGCCTGACCCCGCAAGCGATCAACACGCTGGGTGGCTATGGTGCCCGTGGCCGCACGGATGCCGAGCGCGCCAAGATCGTCGCCGATGCGGTCGCGATTTCGGAGGCGGGTGCCTTCGCGCTGGTGATCGAAGGAGTGGTCGAGCCGATCGCCGTGGAGATCACGCAAAAGGTCGCATGCCCCACCATCGGCATCGGCGCTTCGGCCGCGTGCGACGGTCAGGTTCTGGTGACGGAGGACATGCTCGGCATGTTCGAGCGCACCGCGCGTTTCGTGAAGCGCTATGACGACATGGCTGGCCGCATTTCCGCCGCGGTTGAGACCTATGCCGCCGAGGTTCGCTCTCGGGCCTTTCCGGGTGCCGAACAGGTCTATGCGGCGCGGGATTGAACGGCTAGGCAAACTTTCCCAAGGCTGCAGCTCCGTTCGAGTTTGCGCGCTTTCGAGACCGATGGAGTAGATTTTGGCGCTTCCCCCCTCCGATACTGGCAACGAAGCCTTCCTGCGCGAAGTCGACGAAGAGTATCGCCGCGATCGCATGCTGAACATCTGGCGCACCTATGGTCGCTGGATCATCGCTGCGGTTGTCGTCGCGCTCGTCGCGCTCGCCGCCTGGCTGTACATGGGCCATCGGTCTGACAGCGCAGCGGGCGTGCAGGGCGAGCAATATGATGCCGCGCTGCGCCTGATCGAAGAAAATCAGCCCGACAAGGCGATGCCCGAGTTGGAGAAGCTCGCGAAGAGCGACGCCGACGGCTATTCCGCGCTGTCGCGCATCGCCCAGGGCAATCTGCTGTTGCAAAAGGGCGATATGAAGGGTGCCACGGCGAAGTTCGCCGAAGTCGCGGCCAACACTGGCTATCCGCAGCCCTATCGCGATCTCGCGCTGCTGCGTCAGACCGCCAACGAATATGACACGCTCAAGCCCGAGCAGGTAATCGAGCGGCTCAAGGGCCTCGCGGTTTCCACCTCGCCCTGGTTTGGCACCGCTGGCGAGATGGTCGCGGCATCCTATCTCAAACAGGGCAAGCGCGCCGATGCGGGCAAGCTTTACGGCCAGATCGCCCAGGGCGGCGAGAATGTGCCCGAATCGATCCGCCAGCGCGCGGTAACCTTGGCCGGCGTTCTCGGCGTCGATGCTATCGATCAATCCACGGGAAACAGTGCGCAATGAATAATAAGGTGAGGGTGGCTGCGGCGCTCGGAGCGCTCGCACTGGTCAGCGGTTGCGGAGTCATCAAGGGCGGGAAACCGAAGACGCCCGTAGTTGGCGAACGCGTGCCGATCCTGATGTCTGAGAATGACATCGTCGCGGATCGCTCGCTCGCCGGCGTTGATGTGCTGGTGCCCGAAGCGGCAGCGAATGACAGCTGGACCCAGCCGGGCGGCAATGCCGCCAAGTCGATGGGCCATCTGGCGCTCGGCCAGAACCTGACGCGCGTCTGGTCCAAATCGATCGCCAAGACCTCGAAGAGCGCGCGCCTCGCGGCCTCGCCGGTTGTTGCGGCCAACAAGCTTTATGTGATCGACACCGTTGGCGTCGTCCATGCGCTCGCCGCCGATACCGGCGCGGAGCTGTGGACCGCGAACACGGTCAAGGAAGACGGCAACAAGACGGCTCGCTTCGGCGGCGGTGCCAGCGTCGAGGGCGATCGGGTTTTCGCCGCCAACGGCCTGGGGGACCTTGTCGCGATCAACGCGGCGGATGGCACTGAGATCTGGCGCAAGCGCCCGGGTGGCCCGCTGCGCGGCGCACCGACGCTCGCCAACGGCAACGTCTATGTCATCACGCAGGACAACCAGCTCTTCGCGCTTACGCAGGATGCGGGCGATATTGCCTGGACCTCGTCGGCCAGCCTCGAATCGCAGGGCGTGTTCGGCGTCGCTGCGCCAGCATCGGCCAGTGGCACCGTGATCGCCGGCTTCTCGTCGGGCGAGCTCAATGCCTATCGCTATGAGAATGGTCGCTCGCTCTGGGCCGAAGTTCTCTCGCGCAGCTCGATCTCGACGTCGGTTTCGTCGCTCTCGGATATCGATGCCGAGCCGGTGATCGATCAGGGCCGCGTTTACGCCGTTGGTCAGGGGGGCCGCATGGTCGCGATCGACGTCGCCAGCGGTCAGCGCATGTGGGAACAGAATATTGCCGGTATCTCGACGCCATGGGCGGCGGGCGAATGGCTGTTCGTCGTCACCGATGATGCCCGCTTGCTCGCCATCGCGCGCGGCAGCGGCAAGGTGCGCTGGATCTCCCAGCTCACGCATTACCGCAACGAGAAGAAGCTCAAGGGCCAATATGGCTGGGTCGGCCCGGTGCTCGCGGGCGGACGGTTGATCCTCGGCAACACCGAGGGCGAACTCGTCTCGGTCTCGCCCACCGACGGCAGCGTGATCTCGACGACCGAAGTGAAGGGCGCCGTGACGCTCCAGCCGGTCGTCGCAAACAACATGCTCTATATCCTCGACGACAAGGGGGTGCTCTCGGCGTATCGCTGAGCTTGCTCCCTATTAATCTTCTGGAACGGGCGGGGCCGATGGCTCCGCCCGTTGCCTGTTAGCCTTCCTGGCGTTTCCCTCGCGCAATAGTCTGATAAGAACCTCATATGCCCCAGCCCGTTGTCGCCATTATCGGCCGCCCCAATGTCGGGAAATCGACGCTGTTCAATCGGCTGGTCGGCAAGCGCCTCGCGCTGGTCGACGATCAGCCCGGCGTGACGCGGGACCGTCGCGAAGGCGATGCGAGCCTGTTGGGCCTCGATTTCCGCATCATCGATACCGCTGGCTATGAGGACGACGATGTCGCCACCTTGCCCGGCCGCATGCGCGCGCAGACCGAAGCCGCCGTGCGCGACTCGGATGTGTCGCTGTTCCTGATCGACTCGCGCGTCGGCGTGACTCCGCTCGACGAGGAAATCGCGCGCTGGCTGCGCAGCACCAATCGTCCGGTCGTGTTGATGGCCAACAAGGCCGAAGGCAAAGCGGGCGAGACGGGCATTATCGAAGCGATGGCGCTTGGTCTTGGCGATCCGATCCCGTTTTCGGCCGAGCATGGCGAAGGCATCGTCGATCTGTTCGAGGCGCTGCGCCCGCATATCGAGCGCGACGAAGACGAGATCGTCGAAGACGAAGATGAGGATTCGCCCGATGCGATCCTCAAGCTCGCCATCGTTGGCCGCCCGAACGCGGGCAAATCGACTCTGGTCAATCGCCTGCTCGGCGAAGACCGCCTGATCACCGGACCGGAGGCGGGGATCACCCGCGATTCGATCTCGGTCGATTGGGAATGGACCGATTTCGAGGAAAAGACTCGCCCGGTTCGCCTGATCGACACCGCCGGCCTTCGCAAGAAAGCGCGCGTCGAAGAGAAGCTCGAAAAGCTCTCGGTGATGGATACGCTCCGCTCGATCGACTTCGCCGAAGTCGTCGTACTGCTGCTCGATGCCACGCGCGGGCTTGAGGTTCAGGACCTCAAGATCGCTGACCGCGTCCTTCAGGAAGGCCGTGCGCTGATCATCGCGCTGAACAAGTGGGACGTTGCGGAAGACGCCTCCAGTCTGTTCAACGGCGTGAAGGGTGCGCTCGAGGAAGGTTTGTCTCAGGCCAAGGGCATTCCGGTGCTCACCGTCTCGGCGGTGACCGGTAAGGGCCTTGATATGATGATGAAAGTTGCCTTCGAAACGCGCGAGGCATGGTCGCGTCGCGTATCGACCGGCCAGCTCAACCGTTGGTTCGAACGCGCCATCGAAGCCAATCCGCCCCCCGCGCCCGGCGGCAAACGGATCAAGCCGCGCTACGTCACGCAGAACAAGTCGCGCCCGCCCAGCTTCGTGCTGTTCGGCACCCGTGTCGATCTGCTCCCCGTCAGCTACCAGCGCTATCTTATCAACAGCATGCGCAAAGAGTTTGATTTCGGGGCGGTTCCCGTTCGCCTCAGCCTGCGCGCGTCGAAGAATCCGTTCGATCACAGCAAGGACTAGGGACTAATACCTACACCTGCCTACGCAGATACCCATATCGGTAAAATCAACCGACTGTTTACTTCCGCCCCATATTATCGGCTCAGCGCTTAATAGAGCGCGATGTTGGGGTAAAAGTGCATGATCGGCGGCGATCCTCTCGTGAACTGGGCAAGTTTCGGACAGGCGCGTAGCGAGCTTGGCACGAATTTCGTCCGTATTCTCGGTTATTTCCGGGAGGATGGCGTCAAGTCGGTCTCGCAGATCGAAGAAGCCATGCGCGCCGGCAGTGCTGCTGCGATGGTGATCCCCGCTCACACGCTGAAGGGCGAATCGCTCCAGTTCGGTGCCGAGTTGCTGGGCGAATTGGCGGAAGAGATCGAAACGATCGCTCGCCTCTGTGTCGAGCGCCACGATACGCCCACTGACGCGCTGGAGCAGGTCGTCAAGCTCCGCCCATTATTCGATGCGACGCTTCAATTGCTGGAGCGCGAAGCCAATCCGCTGGTTGAGCGCCGCCCGGCCTTCGGACGACGCTCCCTCGCGGGCTAAAGCCTATTCGCTGTCGGCTTCCGACTTGCTGTTGAGCTGGATGTAATTCTCCAGGCCCATGCGCTGGATCATCTCGAACTGACGCTCAAGCGTATCGACATGCTCTTCCTCGCTGTCGAGGATGCGGCGGAACAGGTCGCGGCTGACATAGTCGCGGACCTTCTCGCTATGCTCGATCGCGTCCTTGAGCACGCCCACCGCTTCGATCTCCAGCGCCAGATCCGAACGCAGCGCTTCCTCGACGGTCTCGCCGATGCGCAGGCGCCCGAGCAACTGGAAGTTGGGCAGGCCATCGAGGAACAGGATGCGCTCCGCCACCATGTCGGCGTGCTTCATCTCATCGATCGATTCGTGGCGTTCGAACTCGGCGAGCTTCTTGACGCCCCAATGGTCGAACATCCGGTAGTGCAGCCAATATTGGTTGATCGCGGTGAGTTCGTTCTTGAGCACCTCGTTGAGATACTCGATGACTTTTGCGTCGCCCTTCATGTGTCGTCCCATCGCTGAATTAATGACGCGACAATACGCCTCGGCTCGAGGCTTGGACAGCTAAAAAATGGCGGTTTTCTGCGGTTTTGGCTGTTGCGAGTGCGCCGCAGTCTCTGTCTGAGCAGCGCTTTCGCGATGCTTATGCAGCAGCACGTTCCTCAGCGATAATGGCGCGCGCAAAGGGCACGCACTGGCCGCATTTGGGTTGCATGCCCATGGCGCGATAGGCTTGGCAGGCGCTTACGGCACCTTCACGAGCCGCAGTGCGGACTTCACGTTCCCGAATTGCATTGCAAACGCAGACGACCATTCGACCCTCACACTCAATATCCGATAGCTAAGGCTATTGAGATTGATTCGCAAGGGTATTGAGACGCGTTCGCAACTCAATTCGTCGCTTGTCCGCGAAGCGGCTGGAAGCGGAACCGCGCCAGACTGCGCCAGATCCACTCCAGCGGGCCGAATCGGAAGCGTGCCAGCCAGGGTTGCGACCAGAGCAGCATCAGCGCCCAGATCGCGACGACGATCGGATAAAGCTGCCAGCGCGAGAGATGGCCGTAGAGCCCCAGTCCATAGCCATAGAAGATCGTGGTGCAGATCAGGCTGGTGACCAGATAATTGGTGAAGGCCATCCGCCCGGCAGCGGCGACCCGCATGCTCAGCGCGCCGCCCGGACGCATCAGCAGCAGTATCAGGCAGGCCCAGCCAAGGATCATCAGCGGGCGGAAAGGCACCGATGCCGACATCACGCCGAGTACGACCGAAAGCACGCTGAAATTCTCGCGGACCATATACGCGGCAAGGCCGATATAGACGGGCAGGGCGATGCCGAAGCAGACCAGCAGCCACTTCCAATAGCGTTTGCGCTCCCATGCCCCGGTCAGCAGCCCGCTTTTCAGCGAAGCCATGCCGAGCAGCATATAGGCCAAAGTCTCGGGACCGACGAATGTCAGCATCGTAAGCGGCGAAGCGGCGTTGTGGGCAAAGCGATCGCGCAGGATGCCCTCATACGGGCCACGGAACAGCGCAAGCTGCTCGGCGATATAGGCCGCGGAAGGCACGCCAAAGCCTTTCTCGAACTGAGCAAGCTGCTTCGCCACTTCGGCTGCGGATGCGCCGCTCCAATTGTTCTGGAGCGCGATCAGGCCAATGGGCATGCCTGCGAGCATGATGGTCTCGAGCACAAGCAAGGCGATGCCAATTCGGATCAGCGTCGCGACCGGTTTGTCGTGGAAGAAGAATGCGATCATGCCGACCAGCGCATAATGGGCCAGAATATCGCCCCACCACAAAAGCCACATGTGCGCGAGGCCGAACGCCAGCAGCCAGACCATCCGGGAATAATGGACCCAAACCGGGTTTTCGCCCTTGGCCGTCGCCCGGTCGATCACCAGCAGCAGGGACGCGCCGAACAGGAACGAGAAGAGCCCGCGCATCTTGCCATCGAACAGCACGTAATTGACGAGATAGATCCACAGATCGGCGCCGGTGGAGCCACCATAAGCGCGCGGGTTCATATACGCCGCGTGCGGCATCGAGAATGCGAGGATGTTGAGCAGCAATATGCCCATCACCGCAACGCCGCGCACGGTGTCCAGCGATTGCAGGCGGGAGCCGCTCATAAGCGCCTGGCGACCAGCGCGATCGGAATGCCGACCAGCGCGATGTGGCAAACTAGCTGGGTGAATATTTCCCCCAGATCCTGCGGCAATGGCGCTCCGAATCGCGCCGGCAGAACGGCGAAATACATCAGCATCCACAGGCAATCGCCATAGATTGCGCCCCAGATCAGCGGCTCCTTCCTGAGCGCGGGGATCACCTGTGCGGCCAGCACGAAGACCGCGGCCATGATCGCCATCAGGAAATAATGGATGCCGAGCCCCAGCATCGCGCCGCCAATGCCCCACCATTTGGCATCGGGAAACGGCCCGGAGGCAACAGTGCGAAGTACATTGAGGAACGTGCCGCTGTGCAGGAATGACAGGAGCATCGCCGCAGCAATATCGAGCGTGCCCGCTATTGCCGTGGCGATCAATATTCGCCGTCCGATGGTCATTCCTGGGTCCCCCAACAACCTGCCCCTAGCGCCAATCGCGCCATGTAACCAGCGTGAGTCCCGACCGGTGGGCGTCCAGTATCTGTACGGATCGGCGACGAGCCCGGCATTGTCGGCGACGGCGATCACGTACAGCCCCTGATCCTCGCCGAAGAACGAACCCGCCACGCCGAACGGCCGGGGCTGATCGATGATCGCGCCCTTGCATCAAACACCCGCGTCTGCCCGAACGAATCCTTAAGCTCGGTGTCGTAGCAATGCGGGATATGTTGGACGGCGTACCGCATTTCGAGGCGTCCCGGATTGCCGCATGGCCCGCCAGAGGCCTGTTTTGGGCCAGCCTGCTCATTCCTGTGCTGCTCCTTGCCGCACAGGCCGGGATCAATGGGATCGGCGTCCCGCGGGCGGATATTGCTTCGCTTGGCTTCAGCTCGGCCGTGCCGCTGGCAGCGGCAATCGCGTGCCTCCTGCGTGGGCTGCGCTCACGGTCCGGCAGCCGAGAGCCGTGGTTCGCGCTCGCGCTGGCTATCTTCCTCTGGGCCGGTGCAATCCTGCTACAGCTTTTCGCGGCGATCTTCAGCAAGCTCAACGGCGATGCGCTTCCGGTGCTGCTGCTTTTCGTGCTCTACGGCGTGCCGATCATTTTCGTGCTGGCCAGCCCGCGCGGTGACATCTGGCCGGCACGGTTGGTTGATGGCGCGGGAGCGCTCGCGATCGGCATCACTTTCTACATTTTCCTGTCCACCATCATCGCGCCTCTCCATGGACCGATTGTCGAGGGAGGCGAGGGACACCTGACCCTCGCGGTGATGTTCGACGTCCAGAATGCCTATATCGCGCTGTTCGCCGCGATCCGCTTTTTCGCTAGCTATAGTGCCCGCGATCGCAGTTTCTTCGCGGTGCTCACGCTGTTCGGCATCGCTTATGGCGTTTGCGCGGCAATCTGGAACCACTTCCTGTTGGATACCCCGTTCGGCTCCATGGTGGAGCTGATCCTCCCGCTCGGCATGGTTCCGCTCATCGCCCTGACCGGGATGGTCCATCTGCCGGCCCGCGGCGAGACCAGGCCGTCGCGCTTTGCCCGCATCGTACGGGCTGGTAGCCCGCTGATGTTGCCGCTCAGCCAGATTACGCTTTCCATCGCGTTGGTGCCGCGTCACCTTGTCGCCGGAATCGCCGGGCTGGTCGTGGCCCTTATCCTATATGGCGTGCGCACGGTTCTGGTGCAGATGCGCAACGCGCAGGAGGAGGAGCGCCTGCACGGCCTTTCCTCCACGGATGCGCTTACCGGTCTAAGCAATCGCCGTATGTTCGATGAAGCGCTACGCCGCGAATGGGACCGCGCCCGGCGTTCGGGCGATGGTCTGGCGCTGATGATGATCGACATAGATCATTTCAAGTCGCTCAACGACACGCTCGGCCATCCGGTGGGCGATGCCAGGTTGCGTGACGTGGCACAGGCAATTCGTGGCCGTACGCGCCGCGCTGCGGAGGTCGCGGCCCGCTACGGCGGAGAGGAGTTCGCCGTCATCCTGCCCGGGGTCGATCCCCAGCACGCGCTTGCGCAAGCCGAAGAGGTGCGCCTGTCGATCGAGGAACTGGCGCTGGAGTCCCCGGCGGCGCTAGGCAAAGTGACGGTCAGCATCGGCGTCGCACACGTCCTCGGCCCGCACGACGAAGACACCAGCGCCTTGGTCGCGGCGGCGGACGCAGCCCTGTACCGCGCGAAGCACGCGGGGCGAAATTGCGTGATGCTTCACGCCTGAGCGGGCGTTACGCCAGCCCGGCGTCCTCACCCATCAGCGCCGGGAAGAAGCCTTCATGCGCGGCGCGCAGATCGTCCAGACTGACGCAATAATCGCCTTCGTCGAGTTCGAAGATCAGGCGGTTGGCGATGGTCCGCCCGATCGGATCGGCAACCAGCCCGGCCTTGTCCGCCGCGACGAGGAAGTCGGCGAGCGATTCGTCGCGTACCGTCACCACATACAGGCCCTGATCCTCGCCGAAGAAGCTGCCCGCCACGCCGAACGGTTGCGGCTGATCGACGATCGCCCCGATGTTCGACGCCAGCGCCATTTCCGCGAGCGTCACGCCTAGGCCGCCGTCCGACACGTCATGGCAAGCGGTGATGCAGCCACTGCCGATCGCCGAACGGACGAACGAGCCGACGCGGCGCTCCATCATCAGATCGACCGGCGGGGGCGGACCTTCTTCGCGGCCGTGGATTTCGCGCAGCCAGATCGACTGGCCCAGATGGCCGCCGCGCTCGCCCAATGCGATGATGATGTCGCCGGTGCCCTTGAAGGCAATGGTGCAGCTCTTCGACCAGTCCTTGAGCAGCCCCACGCCGCCAATCGCGGGGGTGGGGAGGATGGCGGAGCCGCCGCCGGTGGCCTTGCTCTCATTGTAGAGCGAGACGTTGCCGGAGACGATCGGGAAGTCGAGCGCACGACAGGCTTCCGACATGCCTTCGAGGCAGCCGACAATCTGCCCCATGATTTCAGGGCGCTGTGGGTTGGCGAAGTTCAGGCAGTTGGTGATCGCGAGCGGCGTCGCGCCGACTGCGCACAAATTGCGCCATGCCTCGGCAACGGCCTGTTTCCCGCCCTCGACCGGATCGGCGAAACAATAACGCGGGGTGCAATCGGTGGTCATCGCCAGCCCCTTTTGGGTGCCATGCACGCGCACCACTGCCGCATCGCCGCCTGGGCGCTGCACCGTGTCGCCGCCGACCTGGCTATCATATTGCTCCCAGATCCAGCGCCGCGAAGCGATGTCGGGCGATGCCATCAGCTTGAGAAGATCCGCGGCAACGTCGGTGCTTTCGGGCACGTCAGTCAGCTCGGCGGGCTTGGGGGTGGGCACGTGCGGGCGGTCGTATAGCGGGGCTTCGTCGGCCAGCGGCGCGAGCGGAATATCGGCGACGACATCGCCCTTCCACTTCAGCACCATATGGCCGGTATCGGTCACGGTGCCGATCACCGCGAAGTCCAGTTCCCACTTCTTGAAGATCGCCTCGGCAAATGCCTCGCGGCCGGGCTTGAGCACCATGAGCATTCGCTCCTGGCTCTCGCTCAGCATCATCTCATACGGCGTCATGCCGGTTTCGCGCTGCGGCACATCGTCCATGATCAGCTCGATGCCGACGCCGCCCTTGCTCGCCATCTCGACCGACGAGGAGGTGAGCCCAGCCGCGCCCATGTCCTGGATCGCGACGATGGCGTCGGATGCCATCAGCTCAAGGCAGGCCTCGATCAGCAGCTTTTCGGTAAAGGGGTCGCCGACCTGCACGGTCGGACGCTTCTCGTCGCTATCCTCGCCGAAATCCGCCGAAGCCATGGTCGCGCCATGGATGCCGTCGCGCCCGGTCTTGGAGCCGACATAGACGATCGGATTGCCCACGCCGCTGGCGGCCGAATAAAAGATCTTGTCCTGATCGGCGACGCCCACCGTCATCGCGTTGACGAGGATGTTGCCGTCATAGGCCGAGTGGAAATTCACCTCGCCGCCTACCGTGGGCACGCCGACGCTATTGCCGTAGCCGCCGATGCCGTGAACCACGCCCGCGATCAGATGGCGCATCTTGGGGTGATCGGGACGGCCAAAGCGCAGCGCGTTCATGTTGGCGATCGGCCGCGCGCCCATCGTAAACACGTCGCGCAGAATCCCGCCCACGCCCGTCGCCGCGCCCTGATAGGGCTCGATGTAGCTCGGGTGGTTGTGGCTCTCCATCTTGAAGATCGCTGCCTGACCATCGCCAATATCGATCACGCCGGCATTCTCGCCGGGGCCGCAGATCACGTGCGGGGCTTCGGTGGGCAGCTTCTTCAGATGCAGCCGCGAGCTTTTATAGCTGCAATGCTCGGACCACATGACCGAGAAGATGCCGAGTTCGGTGAGGTTCGGCTCGCGCCCCATCGCGTGGAGCACGCGCTCATATTCCTCGGGGGAGAGGCCGTGCTCGGCGACGATCTGGGGGGTGATTCCGCTCATGTCTCTGGCCCATAGCGAGGGCCGCGGGGCGCGTCACCCCGAAGCTGAGGCGATCACACGGCCTTTGTGTATTTCGTTCGTAATCTTTGGGTAAGCCGTCGCCGCTAATCCGGCTCTATGCCAACACTGATCCGAATGTACGAGCCGCAGGAGCCGGCCTGGCGACAGGCCACTCTCTCTGCGGAGCCGGTGCGTATCGGGGGCTGTGCGGGCCGCTGGGAATGCGATCTGTCGGATAACCGCCTGCGCTGGTCGCCCCCGATTTTCGCGCTGTTCGGCCTCGATCCCCGCACGCCGGTAGACCGCCGGGGCACCGTGGAGATGTACGATCCCGAATCGCGCAAGTTGATGGAGCGGCTTCGCACCCGCGCGATCGAAGAGCGCGGCAGCTTCACGATGGAAGCGCAGATCCGCCGCGCGGATGGCGTGATGCGCTGGATGCGGCTGACCGCCGACATAGTCTGCCGCGATGGCCGCGCTACGCATCTCTATGGCGTGAAGCAGGATATCACGCCGGAGATGACAGGCTAAATCGTCACGCCTTGCTTCCCATCTGGTGGAGCAATGATAGTCATGGCGCTGATGGGATTTTTCGAGCGCCAGTTTCGGAAGCAGTTCAGGCCGGTAAGCGGTGGCTACCTGTTTCGGCACGACAGTACCGATTATTGGTTCGAGGCCGAGGAAGTGGCCGATTTCGTTGCCGAATGGCGAAAGCATTGGGCCAATCCGCTGGTTTGGGCCGCCTATCTGCTGCTCGGCATGGCCTTGCCTATATGGTTTTACTTCAACGATTTTTTTGGCTTCGCCTTCGTGCTGGGAATCGTCGCGGGCATCGCGATGCTGGTCAATCTCGTCTTTCCGTGGCGAGAGCCGCATGAAGTCGCGGCCGGACGCGCGCCGTCGGCCGAAATCCCGCAATGGCAGCCGCCGACCGGCGTTAGGGTGTTGGTTGCGTTCGGGGTAACGGCGGCCCTTGGGGCAATTGCATGGTATTCGCACAAGCCGGATCGTCCGGGGCTTAGCTCGTCCGACATCATCCCGATTTTCCTGGCGCTCCACATGGGTTGGGCTGCCATGGTCGAACTGGTCCTCTGGTTGCGCGCAAGACGGGCAACCGCCCAACCAACCACTGGAAATGGGTGGGGGACCTTCGCAGCGACGGCGCCTATTTCGCGCTTTTCGTTATCGCGACGCTGATATGGTTCTCCCCGGCCAGCGATTGGCAGGAGCGCTTATTCTCGATCGGTCTGTTGTTCGTCGTGGTGATCGCCGAGGTCTGGAAGCGACTGAAGCAAAGTCGCGACGACGAAGCCGGGGCATGACGGTCTAAAGTATCTCGCGCACCGATTCCGCAGGTCGCCCGATCCGCACGCCCTTTTCGGTCTCCACCAGGGGCCGCTCGATCAGGATCGGATCCGCCGCCATCGCCGCGAGGATCGTCTCGTCGTTCGCATCGGTCAGCGCCTTCGCGCCCGGCTCGGCCTTGCGCAGCCCCTGCATCGGTGTGAGGCCCGCGCGGTCATAAAGCCGCGCGAGTTCCTCTGCGGTCGGCGGGGTCTTGAGATATTCTACAATCTCGATCTCGGCACCGGCCTCCTGCAGGATCGCCAGCGCCTCGCGCGATTTGGAGCAACGGGGGTTGTGGTAGATCGTGGCTTTCACGGTATTATTTTACCTCAGGTTTCAGATATTTATCGAACCAAGCCACCGTCCGCTGAAGCGAATCAAGCTGGTTCTCGCGCTTCTGGAAGCCATGCCCCTCGGCTGGGTAAAACACGGTCTCGACCACATTGCCCTTGGCCTTGAGGATATCGTTGACCTCCTGCGCCTGGCCGCGCGGCACGCGGATGTCGTTCTCGCCCTGAATGGTCAGCAAGGGTGCCTTGGCGTTGCGGATATAGGTCAGCGGCGAGGCGGCGTCATAGACTTTCGGATCGCTCTCGGGCGTGCCGAGCAGGCCGCGTTGATACGCCTTTAGCTGCTCGTCCTGATCGCGATACATCGTCCGCCAGTTGATGATGCCAAACCATTGGACCGCGGCGGCAAACTCATCCGGTGCGCGGCCGATCGCCATCAGCGTCATGAACCCACCATAGCTGCCGCCAAAGATGCCCACCCGCTTGGCATCGACATAGCCGGTGGCGACAAGGAAGGTCTTGGCCGCGATGGTATCCTTCAGGTCGCCGCCGCCCAGATCCTTGTAATTGGCGCTCTGGAATGCCTTGCCATAGCCGGTCGATCCGCGAAAATTGGGCTGGATCACGACATAGCCCCGGCTCGCAAAGGCCGTAGCGAAGCGGCTATAGCCATCGCGTGACTGGCCGGTCGGGCCGCCATGCGGCAGCACGATCGCCGGATTGCCGCCGTCGCGCTTCAAATTGGCGGGCATCGTCACGATCGCGCTGATCAGGCTGCCGTCAAAGCTCTTATACGTGACGACCGCGGATTTGGGCAAAGTCTCGGGCAACAGGCTGGCGATCGCCAGCTGCGTCGCGGGCCGCGATGTGCCGGTGGCCAGATCATAGAGATACAGGTTGGTCGGCGAATCCGCGCCCGAATGATTGACCAGCAAGGTCCGCCCATCGGGCGAGCGCGAATCGTTGCCCGTCACATAATCCACGCCCGGCGGAAGCGACAATGCGGTCTCCGCCCCGGTGGCGAGGTCGAACGTGTAGAGCGCGCTGCGTGCATCGGCATTGGTCTCGAAGATCAGCGATTTGCCGTCCCGCGTGAACAGACTGGCGGTCTGTTCCCACGGCGTCGGCTTGAGCCATTTCCAGCGCTTCGTCGCCGTTTCGTACAGCCCCGGATGGAGCTGGCCGGTGCCTTCGTCGGTGTTGACCGCGATCCATTTGCCGTCCGGCGTAGCATCGGCGGCGGTATAGACCGTGTCCGCCTTGCCGAGCAGCTTGGTCGTCGCTCCGCTCGCGACTTCGATCCGCCAGACTTCGGCGACTTTCGAATCGACTCGGTCGCGCGTGGCGATCAGCGCCTTGCCGCCGTCGATCCAGGCGACCGGCGACCAGCCAAATTGCGGATCGCTCTCCTTGGTCAGCACACGGACCGCGCCGCTCGCGTCCATGATTGCGACGTTCGACTGGCCTTCGGACTTGAGCTTGGTCGAAAGCGCGACCAGCCCGCCGCTGGGGCCGATCAGCATGCCGCTCTCGCGACGGTCAGGCGTGTTGGTGAGATTCTCTACCGCGCCGCCATTCACGGGCACCCGGTAAATATCGGAATATTCATTCCCGCCCACATCCTGCTGGAAATAGACGTATTTTCCGTCAGCCGAGGCGGCGAGGCCGCTCTGTGAATCGTCGGATTGGGTGAGCTGTACCGGCCAGCTACCCGCGGCGTCGGTGCGCCAGATATTCATTCGCCCGGTCAAATTGGTGGCGATGAAGATCTGCTTGCCGTCGAGGCTCCATGCCGAACTGCCAAGCGAGCGTGACGACCCGATATCCACAAGCGGCACGGCGCGGGCGCTTGGATTGGCGGGGGATTCGACGGTTTTGGGATCGGTCACCGGCCGATCGGGTGTCGCGACCTGCGCAAAAGCGGGGGCGGCAAGAAACAGAGCGACGGCGGTGGCAGTTGAAAGGCGGATCATGGGTCTCTCCCTCAATCCGCCCGTCATCGCAGAGTGCGGCGAGTAGCGAAACCCACCGCGTTTCCTCACGTGTTACGCCGCCGGCTCGTCCTGCGCCGCCAGCCACTCCTCAAGCCACTTGATCGTATATTCGCCCTTCTGGAAATCGTCGTTCTCGATCAGCGCCTGATGCAGCGGGATCGTGGTCTTCATCCCGTCGATCACAAACTCTTCCAGCGCGCGGCGCAGGCGCCGGATCGCGCCCTGACGCGTCGTGCCATACACGATCAGCTTGGCGATCATGCTGTCGTAATAGGGCGGCACTTTATAGCCGGCATATAGCCCGCTATCGACGCGGACGTTCATGCCGCCCGGTGCGTGATAGCCCTTCACCAGGCCGGGGGAGGGCGCGAAGGTGCGCGGATCCTCGGCGTTGATGCGGCATTCGATCGCGTGCCCGCGGAACTGGATGTCCTGCTGGCGCAGCGTCAGGCCATGGCCCTCGGCAACGCGGATCTGCTCGCGGACGAGATCGAGGCCCGTGATCGCCTCGGTCACCGGATGCTCGACCTGCAGCCGGGTGTTCATCTCGATGAAGTAGAACTCGCCATTTTCCCACAGGAACTCGATCGTTCCCGCGCCGCGATAGCCCATATCGGCCATCGCCTTGGCACAGGTCTCGCCGATGCGCGCACGATCCTCTGCGCCGAGCACAGGGGAGGGGGCTTCCTCGAGCACCTTCTGGTGGCGGCGCTGAAGCGAGCAATCGCGCTCGCCCAGATGGATCGCATTGCCCTCGCCATCGCCAAACACCTGGATTTCGATGTGGCGCGGATTGCCGAGATACTTCTCAAGATACACCGTGGCGTCGCCGAACGCGGCCTTCGCCTCGCTGCCCGCCTGCTGCATCAGCGTCTCAAGCTCGTCTTCGGAAGTGCAGACCTTCATGCCGCGACCGCCGCCGCCCGAAGCCGCCTTGATGATCACCGGATAGCCGGCTTTCTTCGCGATTTCCTTGGCTTCGGCCACGTCGCTGATCGCGCCGTCCGATCCGGGGACGAGCGGCAGGCCGAGCGCGCCAGCGGTGCGCTTTGCCTCAATCTTGTCGCCCATCGTGCGAATATGCTCGGGCTTAGGCCCGACGAAGATGATGCCGTGCGCTTCGACGATCTCGGCGAACTGGGCGTTCTCCGAAAGGAAGCCATAACCGGGGTGGATCGCATCCGCGCCCGAGATTTCAGCCGCCGAGATGATCCGCGAAATGTTCAGATAGCTCTCGGAAGCAGCCGGCGGTCCGATGCAGATCGCCTCGTCGGCAAGCCGCACATGCATCGCATCGCTGTCAGCGGTGGAATGCACCGCGACGGTCTTGATGCCCATTTCGTGGCAGGCGCGGTGAATGCGAAGGGCAATTTCGCCGCGATTGGCAATCAGAAGCTTCTTGATCTCGGGCAAACGCGTTACTCGACCACGACGAGGGGCTGGTCATATTCGACCGGCTGGCCATTCTCGACCAGGATCGCCTTGACCGTGCCGCCAACGGTGGCGTTGATCGGGTTCATCACCTTCATCGCTTCGATGATCACCAGCGTATCGCCAGCCGCAACCTTGTCGCCCACGGATACGAAGTTCTTCGCTTCGGGGTTGGCCGCCAGATAAACCGTGCCGACCATCGGCGACTTGACCGCATTGGCGGCAACCGCAGCCGGAGCGGCTTCAACCAGCGCAACGCCAGGGGCCGCAGCAACAGGCGCGGGCGCATATTGCGGGGCAGCCATCATCTGCGGGGCCGCGTGCACCTTGCGCGCGACGCGAACCTTGCGATCGCCGTCCTCGACTTCGATTTCGGTCAGGTTCGTATCGTCCAGCACCGCGGCGAGCTG
The DNA here is from genome assembly GCA_004173185.1 of Sphingomonadales bacterium. Classification (GTDB taxonomy): domain Bacteria; phylum Pseudomonadota; class Alphaproteobacteria; order Sphingomonadales; family Sphingomonadaceae; genus Sphingomonas. Next base: position 34,779 of record SEFZ01000001.1, read on the forward strand.
ACGGACCAGATCGATATCGACCTGCATCGCTCCCGGGTTGTCGTTCTTTTCGGCCATTTTGACTCTTCTTCCGATGAAACCGCGCCCTCTGTCAGAGAGTAGCGGCCGCTTCAAGCGCAAGCGTATAGGAAAGCGCGCCGAACCCAGCGATAGTTCCGCGTGCTGCGCGACCCACGAAGCTCTCGTGGCGGAATTCCTCGCGGGTCAGCGGGTTCGACAGATGAACCTCGATCACCGGAGTTTTGATAGACTTTATCGCATCATAGAGCGCGATGCTCGTATGCGTGAACGCGCCGGCATTGAGCAAAACCGCCTTTGCGCCGCGCGCCTGCGCCTCGTGCAGCCAGTCGACCAGATGCCCTTCATGATTCGATTGGCGCATATCGATCGTCAGATCGAGGTCGCGGCCGCGGTCTTCGAGCATACCGGCAATGTCATCCAGCGTGTCCGAACCATAGATTTCGGGCTCGCGCGTGCCCAGCAGATTGAGGTTGGGGCCATTCAGAACGAAGATCGTATCGGCCAAAGCCAAGCCTTTCGGTTGCGAACCCAGGTTGCGGGTGTTGCGTGCGCCTCCCTATATGAGCCGCGCGCCCCGATCAAATCGCTTAAGGAATGACATGCACACCGACGGCACCGTCTCGATCACCGTCAACGGCGAGCACAAGCGCGTAACCGCCGGGCTGACCATCGCCCAGCTCGCCGAGGAACTCGGTCTGGTGCCCGCCAAGCTGGCGGTCGAGCGCAACCTCGAAGTCGTGCCGCGCTCGACGCTTGATCAGGTGATTGTCGAGGATGGTGACGAGCTGGAGATCGTGCATTTCGTCGGCGGCGGCTGAGCTTCTGCGAAAGCAGGGGTCTAGGATTATTTCGCGGGCCATCGGTAATTGGCCCTGGTTTCCTGCTTTCGCAGGAACACAAGTTTGCAGGACGGATCTATGAATATCGCCACGCCGGTTATCGCCACTGATGAAGACACATGGACCGTCGCGGGCCAGACCTTCCGTTCGCGACTGATCGTCGGCACCGGCAAATATAAGGATTTCGAGCAGAACGCCGCCGCAGTCGCGGCCAGCGGCGCCGAGATCGTCACCGTGGCAGTGCGCCGCGTCAACGTCAGCGATCCCAATGCGCCGATGCTGACCGATTATATCGATCCCAAGAAGATCACCTATCTGCCCAACACTGCGGGCTGCTTCGATGCCGAATCGGCGATCCGCACGCTGCGGCTGGCGCGCGAAGCGGGCGGCTGGGATCTGGTGAAGCTCGAAGTGCTGGGCGAGGCGCGCACGCTTTATCCGGATATGGTCGAGACGCTGCGGGCCACCGAGATACTCGCCAACGAAGGCTTCAAGCCGATGGTCTATTGCGTGGACGATCCCATCGCCGCCAAACGGCTGGAGGATGTCGGCGCAGTCGCGATCATGCCTCTGGGCGCTCCGATCGGCTCGGGCCTCGGCATCCAGAACCGCGTTACGATCCGGTTGATCGTCGAAGGCGCGAAAGTGCCGGTACTGGTCGATGCGGGTGTCGGCTCGGCAAGCGACGCAGCGGTCGGCATGGAGCTCGGCTGCGACGGCATTTTGATGAACACTGCCATCGCGGAGGCCAAGGACCCGATCCTGATGGCCGCCGCGATGAAGGCAGCGGTCGAGGGCGGCCGTCTGTCGTATCGCGCCGGGCGGATGGGCAAGCGCATGTATGCCGATCCTTCGAGCCCGCTGGCGGGATTGATCTAGCGGCATTCGAGCGGCCGTTTTGCGCCGTTCGGAGGGATTTTCGAGCCGCCCGGAAGATGACATTCCGGGTGCTCGCCAAGTACGATCGCTGACCGGTGCAACGCATTGAATCGCGCGCGTCGGTCCTTAGATATGCCCTCATACAGGCCTAACCTTGGCGCTTTGGAGCCGGAATGAATTTTGTGCGCGTGTGGCGGCGTATGCCACCCTTAGTCGATTCCCAGGTTGCCCTGCTTCAAGACGAAATCGGTCAAGTTCTCGATAGCCAGGGACTGGCGGTTTCGGCGACCGCGCATCGCGAATCTACGCTGTTCGTCCTTTGGTCGGTGCATGCCGGGCTGATGAATATGCGTCCGGGCATCAGCCGAAGCGTGTTGCTGTGGCTGCATAAGCGCAAGATCGCGCAAACCGCGAAAGCGCGGGACCGCCAGCTTTTGGCATTGTACGAACGGCGCGTGATCGAGGTCATGTTCGTCGTCAAAAACATCGTTTTCGAGCGAACCGAGCAGGGCCTGGCGCTGCCTTTATCCCGGCGCACGGCCAAGATGTTTCTCAAAAACCTGTCGCCCGAAGCCGCGAATGCGCCGGTCGATCTTCTGGATGACGTTCTTTTGATCCTGCGGCGGCGAAGCTCCGCATGCGCGGGCAAGCTTCTGGCAGCCTAACCTTCCGGCTTGCTTGCCTTGCGGACGAACCACACGCTGCGCCCGCCGGTGCCGATATCATTCGGCGCGAAGTCTATCTCCACCAGTCCGAACGTCTCGAACAGCGCGCGATATTCCTCCGGCGCCATGCTCGCGTGATAAATGTCCTCGTCGAACTGGTGTCCGATCTCCTCGCCGCGCGCGGGGCCGGTGTTGAACAATATCGCGCCGCCGGGCTCTATCCACTTCGCCATCTTTTCGATCATCATCGCCTGATCGTCATGGCCAAGGTGAAACAGGCTATCCCAGGCGAGGATGCCCTCAAAACCGCGGCTCATGATCGCCCGGCGCATATCGGTTTTCAGCCAGATCTGGCGCGGGAAGCGCGTGCGCGAAAGCGCGATCATCTTTGCCGACGTGTCCACGCCGGTCATGTGATAGCCCTTGTCGATCAGATAGCGACCGATCGGCTCGCCCGCGCCGCAGCCGAGATCAAGGATATGACTGCCCTTGGGCACTGCGAGCATGAATCGGTTCAGCCAACCGCGCTCAACGAAGTTGCGCCGCCGCTCCGCATCGAATGCATGCGCGTGGCGCTCATAATGTTCCGTAATTTTATCAGGCATATTTTCGCCGGTCAGGCATCTCTCTTCGGAACCGTTACCGCGCAAAACCCGTTGAACTATCAGACGAGAGCAGCTGGCGCACCCTGCGCTGGCTCAGTGCCAGGAGTTTGAAATCATGGGTGAACTCACCGATAAGATCAAGGGCAACGTGAACGAACTGGTCGGTAAAACCAAGCAGGCGATCGCTGGCGATGCCAACGATCCCAATCGCACGCACGCCGATGACAAGCTCGAAGCTGAGGGCAAGGCCCAGGAGCTAAAGGGCAAGGGCGAACAGTTTATGGGCAAGGTGAAGGGCGCGTTGGGCGACGACATCTAAAGCTCTGCTGGAGAGGCAGGAAAGGGCCGTTTCGCATTGGCGAAGCGGCCTTTTCTTCGTTTTGGCGCATGACTCGCCCGCGGCATCGCAGCATGTTTGACTTAAAGTGCGTGCAAGCGAAGACAGATGACGTACCGACTCAGTCCCGGGGGGGCGTAATGTTTCATACCCAGCTTGCTTATTCCGATGATGCCGTGCTCCCCGTTGAGCATGATGCAATTGCAGACATTGACGTCGCGAAACTCGGCCCCACGCTGAAGCGCGCCCGCGAAGCCAAGAGGCTGACGCTTGAGGATGTCGCGGCAACCACCCGGATTAGTCTGCGCTATCTTGCGGCAATCGAAAATTCGCGTTTCGATGCTTTCGTCAGTGCGATCTACGCCGTCGGTTTCGTTCGCGCCTACGCCCGCATGGTCGGCATGTCCGAGAAATGGGCAGTCGAGACTCTCCGGGCCGAGGCGGGCTGGCGCTAAGCGCTGATCAGCCGCCCCGAATGCCGGTCACCGTCAGCCCCGGCGTGATGAACTCCACATCGGTCTTGAGATGCAGCATGCGGACCCCGGCTGTCGCCAGCGCGCGATCGAGCGCGGGTGCGAAGTCCGCAGTCGTTTCCACCGTTTCCGCCCAGCAGCCATAGGCTCGGGCCAGCGCCGCGAAATCGGGATTGTGCAGCGTCGTGCCGGATAGACGCGCGGGATATTCGCGCTCCTGATGCATGCGGATCGTGCCATACGCGCCATTGTCGATCACCAGCACAAGGATATCTGCATTGTGCTGGATCGCCGTGGCGAGCTCCTGGCCGTTCATCATGAAGTCGCCATCGCCCGCCAGTGCCACGACAGGCCGGTCCGGCGCGCGCAGCTTGGCGGCGACTGCGGCCGGCACGCCATAGCCCATCGCGCCTGCGGTGGGGGCAAGCTGGGAGGGCTGGGCGGCATAATGCCAATAGCGGTGCCACCAGGACGAGAAGTTGCCCGCGCCGTTGCAGATGATCGCGTCGGGTATCCGATCCCGCATCACCGCGACGCATTGGCCCAGATCTAGCGCGACGCCCTCACGCGGCTTGGGCGTGGACCAGTCGAGCCAATCGGCGTGTACGGCAGCACCGTCAAAGGTCGGTAGTTCCGGCTCTTCCGCCGCGACCGAAACCGCAAACTCGAAGGGCCGCGCGCAGATCGGCAGATCGGCGACATAGACGCGGTTGAGTTCGTTCGGATCGGGATGCACATGGATCAATATCTGGCCCGGATGATCGGGCGTGATCAGCGTATAGCCATCGGTCGTCGCTTCGCCGAGCCGCGCGCCTACGACCAGCAGCACATCGGCGTCCTTTACGCGCTGGACCAGCTTCGGGCTGGGGCCATAGCCAAGATTGCCCGCCCAAACCGGCGAGCTGTTCAGGATCGCATCCTGCCGGCGGAAAGCGCCCGCAACCGGCAAGCCGATCCGCTCGGCGAACTTGGCGAAGTCCTGGCCCGTATCCTCGTCCCAGCCCGCGCCACCTACGATGGCGATCGGATTCTTCGCCGCCGCGAGTATCTCGAATATCTGGTCGAGGTCATACGCGTCCGGTGCCTGCAGGGCGGGAGCCAGTTCGCGGCGGTCGATCGCCTCGACCACATCGCACAACATGTCCTCGGGCAACGCCACCACCACCGGCCCCGGTCGCCCCGACATCGCAACGTTCCATGCCCGCGCGACATATTCCGGAATCCGCCGCGCATCTTCGATCCGCGTCGCCCATTTGGCGATGGGCGAGAAGAAAGCGGTGAAATCCACCTCCTGAAACCCCTCGCGATCGCGCATCCCGCGATCGACGTCGCCGATGAACAGGATCATCGGCTGCGAATCCTGCATCGCGACGTGCACGCCGATCGAAGCATTGGTCGCGCCCGGCCCGCGCGTGACAAATGCCACGCCCGGCCGCTGCGTCATCGCGCCATCCGCGCACGCCATGAAACCGACGCCGCCTTCCTGCCGACACGTCACCACGTCGATCGACGGCACATCGTGCAGCGCATCGAGCACGGCGAGGAAGCTCTCGCCCGGCACGTGGAAGATACGGTCGCAGCCTTGTGCCACCAGATTGTCGACGAGGATCCGGCCCCCGGTGCGTTTCGCGGTCATGGCGTGGGTCCTAGCGCGGGAGCGGCGTACGACCAACCCCGACCAGGACTATCTCGGTCCGCGGCGGATCTCTTCGGTGATCTTCCAGGTGACGACGTGATCGAACACGGCGTGGGTCGGTTTGCCGGCGGCATCGAGCGCCGGCGTGAAACCCGCGCGGCGCTTCAAAATCCAGCATGTCCAGGCGTCCAGTGTACGCGAACCACTCGATTGCCGGATGGCGCAGTCGCTGGCCCTGCCCTTGGCGGACACAAGCAGGCGAATGCTTACTTCGCCCTCCTCGTTCGCTCGCAATGCGGCGGCTGGGTAATCGTCGGGGGTGATGAGCTCCGTCATTGGCTGACGGGGCACCGGTTGCACCACGGCGGGCTGGCCCGAGCCGGCATCGCGCGGCCAGATGCGATCCTGCGCCGCAACGGGCGAAGCTGCGGCCAATGCCAGCGTGAAAAGGATGATGCGCATCATGGCGCCAGACTGCATGGGGCCTGCCGGTTCGTCAATCGGCGCGATAGAAGCGCATTCGGGTTCGCTTGACCGCCCGGCGCACCGGGGACTATCGCCGCGCCAACCCACGGAGAATCATGCCCATGAAAAAGCTCTATCCCAACGCAGAAGCAGCGCTGGAAGGGCTGCTGTTCGACGGCATGACGATCTGCGCTGGCGGCTTCGGCCTGTGTGGCATTCCCGAGCGGCTGATCGATGCGATCGAGGCCCATGGGGTCAAGGATCTCACCATCGCCAGCAACAATGCCGGGATTGACGGGCAGGGCCTCGGTAAGCTGCTGCGCACGCGTCAGGTCAAGAAGATGATCTCGTCCTACGTAGGCGAGAACAAGGAATTCGAGCGGCAATATCTGGCGGGCGAACTAGAAGTCGAATTCTGCCCACAGGGTACGCTCGCTGAGCGTTGCCGCGCGGGCGGGGCGGGCATTCCGGGCTTCTACACCAAGACCGGCGTCGGCACGCAGGTGGCCGAAGGCAAAGAGGTCAAGAATTTCGACGGACAGGATTATATCCTCGAGCGCGGCATCCGCAGCGATCTGTCGATCATCAAGGGCTGGAAGGCGGATGAGAGCGGCAACCTCATTTTCCGCAAGACCGCGCGCAATTTCAACCAGCCGATGGCGACGGCGGGGCGCATCTGTGTCGCCGAAGTCGAGGAAATCGTGCCCGTGGGCAGCCTCGATCCCGATACCATCCATCTGCCCGGCATCTATGTGAAGCGGATGATCGTCGGCGCGCCCTATGACAAGAGGATCGAGTTCCGCACGGTGCGCGAGCGGGCGGAAGCGTGAGCATGCGCCCCGCACTCGTCGCGCTGACGGCCAGCTCGGTTTTGCTCTCGGGCTGCGTCGTCGCAGCGCTGCCGGTGATCGCTGCGGCCGGCATCGGCAAGACGACGATGGACAGGCAGGACGGTAAGAAGCGCAAGGCATCCAAAAAAGCGCAGCAACAGGCCGCGCCCAAGCCGGGTCAGGTAATCAAGACCGAGAGCGGCACGGCAGTAGTTACCGGGCTAACCGCGCTGCCGCCGCCCAGCGGTGGCGCTCCGGCCGCGCCGAAGCAAGCCCCGGTGCCGCCCGAGATGCAGTTTCTCTATGGTTCGGGCGAAGCCTCGGCGATCAGCCTCCAGGCCTATCGCGGGCTGTGGAATTACCTGAAGAACGATATCGGCTATCGCCGCGACAAGAGCCAGGTCAGCTCGGTCGTGATGTCGCGCGGCTCGACGCTGACGTCGCCCAAATTCGATCTGTGCGGCAAGCGTCGCCTGGCGGTGGTGCTCGATGTCGATGAGACGGCGCTGCTCAATCTGGGCTTCGAGGCGGATGCGGCGAAGCATCCGACCTATGATCAGGCGAAATGGGCGCGTTGGGAGCTTACCGGCGCGAACAAAGTCGTCGCCGTGCCGGGCGCTGCGGACACGCTGGAAGCGGCGCGCGCCGAAGGCATTACGGTGATCTTCAACACCAACCGCTCCAGCGCGAGCGCGGTGGAGACTGCTGCGGCGATTCAGGGCGTCGGGCTCGGACCGGCAGTGCTCGGCGATACGCTGTGGCTGCGCGACGAGGGTGCGCCCAGCGGCAAGGACGAGCGACGCTGGAAGATTTCCGAGAAATATTGCGTCGTCGCGATGGTCGGCGATCAGCTCGGCGATTTCAGCGACCTGTTCAACACCGGCGAATATAGCGTCGGCATGCGCCGGAACATGACCAGCGAGAGCCTGCTCGCAACGCTTTGGGGCGCGGGCTGGTTCGTGCTGCCGAACCCGGTTTACGGATCGGCCCTGCATGGCGGGATGGACGACGTGTTCCCCAAGGACAAGCAATGGGCCGATCCGGCCGAGGAGAAGAAGTAAGATGGCCCAAGATACTAAGGGCTGGTCGCGCGACGAAATGGCGGCACGTGCCGCACGCGAGCTGCAGGATGGCTTCTATGTGAACCTCGGCATCGGCATCCCGACGCTGGTGGCAAACCATATCCCTGAAGGCGTGGAGGTCACGCTCCAGTCGGAAAACGGCATGCTCGGCATCGGGCCGTTCCCCTATGCGGGCGAGGAAGATCCCGACCTGATCAACGCGGGCAAGCAGACGATCAGCGAATTGCCGCAATCGGCCTATTTCGGCTCCGAACAGAGCTTCGCGATGATCCGTGGCGGGCATATCGACCTGACCGTGCTGGGCGCGATGGAGATCAGCGAGACCGGCGACATCGCCAATTGGATGATCCCCGGCAAGATGATCAAGGGCATGGGCGGCGCGATGGATCTGGTCGCGGGCGTCAAGAAGATCATCGTGGTGATGGAGCATAACTCCAAGGCCGGCGATCCGAAGTTCATCCCCGAATGCACCCTGCCGCTGACCGGCAAGAATGTGGTCGATATGATCATCACCGATCTGGCGGTGTTCGCACGGCCCGATCACGATACGCCGTTCAAGCTGATCGAACTGGCACCGGGCGTCACGGCGGAAGAATTGGCGAGCAAGACTACCGCGAATTACACCGTCTGATGTGGCGCAAGGCCGGGCTCGTCGCGCTGGCGATTGTGGTAGGGCTCGGCCTCATGGTTGCATTCACGTCTCCGCCCGCTTTGCTCTCGATGCTCGACGGCGTTTATGGCGGCGGCTCGGGCGCGATGCGCACCGGCAGCTCGGTTCCGTTCGGTACGCACGGCCAGTCGCTCGATGTCTGGCGACCGGCGGGTCAGGCCGCGCCGAAGCGCCCGGTGGTGATCTTCTGGTATGGCGGCGGCTGGGTGAAGGGCGATCGGCGCGCCTATAGCTTCGCGGCGCGGGCCTTGGCGCGGCAAGGCTTTGTCGTGGTGGTGCCCGATTACCGCAAGGTGCCCGGCGTGCGCTTCCCGGCCTTCCTTCAGGACGGTGCCGAAGCGGTCAAATGGACGCGCGATCATGTCGCCGAATATGGTGGCGACCCCGCGAAGATCGCCGTGATGGGCCATTCGGCGGGCGCATATACCGTGGCGATGCTGGCGCTCGACAAAAGATGGCTGGAAGCCGAGGGCGTCGATCCGGCAATCATCAAGGCGGGCGTCGGGCTCTCCGGCCCCTATGACTTCTTCCCCTTCACCTCGAAGCGCGCGATCGACGCGATGCAGGGCGTCGCCGATCCGCAATTGACCCAGCCGCTCCATTTCGCCCGAAAAGATGCGCCGCCGTTGCTGCTGGTCACGTCGGGCGGCGACACGGTGGTTCGCCCAAAGAACGCGATCCATCTCGACGCACGGCTAAAGGCGCTCGGCGCGCCGGTCGAACTCAAAAACTATCCGGAACTCACGCACGAGGAAGTCGTGATGGCGCTCTCCGTGCCGTTTCGCGGCAAGGGGCCAACGCTGGCCGACAGCGTAGAATTTCTGGAGCGGACGCTGCGTTGACTAAGGCGCCGGGAAGGCGCAGCCTATTGAAATGTTAGCCGCTTTTCGCCGCCGGTACCTCGATCTGCTCGGTTCGATCTACATCTATAACGAGCATCGCGGCTATACGAGCATCGATCGCGTGCTGCAGGCGGTGAAGGCGCGCGAACCCGAAAACACCCAGCTTATCGCCGATATCGAGAAGCATCGCGGCGACGAACATAAGCATTATGTCATGTTCAAGCGCTGGTTCGAATTGCAGGGCAGGATGCCGCTCCAGATCGATCGTACCTGCGGGCATATCGATCGCTTCGTCGAGATCGTTTTCCGCCGCACCATCGATCAGCTCGATACCGACCGGATCATCGCCGAGGATGACGAGTTCGAAAAGCTATGCCGGGTGATCTCGCTCACCGAGCAGCGCGGCCACAAGCAGGTCGAAGTGCTGCTCAAACATCCGCTGGTGAAGCCCGATAAGACCCTCATCAAGATCTTCCAGATCATCGAGAAGGACGAGCCGAGCCATTGGGCGCCCTATGACGGCTGGCTCAAGGCGAACGGCAAGCGCGATCCCAAATGGTGGGAGCGGGCGATCGACAGCTTCATCCATTCCGAACTGCTGTTCCTCAAGCTGCCGGTGCTGTTCCTCAATCCATGGGTGAAGCGGCGTACGGATTGGCAGGATGCCGACGATCCCGCACCAATGCGCGCAAGAGTCGCCTGAGCGTTCGTCGCTCGCTCGTCGCAGGCGCGGCGATTTCCGTTTTGCTGCCGATATGTGCATGTTTCGCCAAAGGGAGCGCGAGGCATGCGGAAATTGATCGTTCGTGGATTGATCGGGCTTGCGGCAGTGATCGTGCTGCTGCTGGCGGTGATATATGGCGGTTCGCAGTGGAAGTTGCGGCGCGGCTATGATGTCGCGCTGACCGATCTTTCGATACCGACCGATGCCGCTTCGGTCGCCGAGGGCGCCCGGCTGGCCAAGATTGCCGGTTGCCGCGATTGCCATGGGCCGGAGGGGCAGGGGCTCGTGCTCGTCGATGATCCTGCGCTGGGCCGCATCGCGCCGCCTGCGCTGGCGGGTGTGGCGATGGTCTATAGCAATGCCGAGCTGGAGCGCGCGATCCGCCACGGCGTCCGCCGCGATGGCAGCGCGTTGTTCGTGATGCCCACCGCGGCGCACGGCCATCTCGCCGATGACGATACCGCGCGGATCATCGCATGGATCCGCAGCCTGCGCGCCAAGCCCGACGATTCCACTGCCACTACCGCCTTTGGGCCGCTCGGCCGCGCGCTGCTGCTCGCCGGGGTGATTCCCTCAAGCGTGCAGCCAGCGAAGGTCTCTGTCGCCGCGCGTCCCGCCGATATGGGCCGCTATGTCGTCGATTTCTCGTGCAGCGGTTGCCACGCGATGCACAGCGCGCGCCCGTCCGATGACGGCAAGCAGACGGTGCCGCCGCTCGCGATGGTTGCCGCGGCCTATGATCTGCCCGCGTTCAAGACGCTGCTACGCACCGGGCTTCCGCCGTCGGGCCGCGACCTCGGCATGATGACCGAAGCGGCGAAGGGTGGCCTGCATGTACTGACCGATGCCGAGATCGAGCAGATCCACCAATATCTGAAGGCGGAGGCGGAGAAAGCACCGGCGCAATAGCGCAGCTTCACGACCATAAATTGCCCGGCGGGTTGCAGCAGCGCAAGATTCGACTAGATCGACCGTCATGGCTAGCCGTCCACTGACATTGTATGAAAAAATCTGGGCCGATCATGTCGTTGAACGACGCGATGATGGCACCTGCCTGATCTATATCGATCGTCACCTCGTCCATGAGGTCACTAGCCCCCAGGCTTTTGCCGGGCTGCGGGCCAATGGGCGTCCGGTGCGGCGGCCCGATCTGACGCTGGCGGTGCCCGATCATAATCTGCCGACCACTGCGCGCGCCGATGCTGCGGGCAATGCGCTGCCGATCGCCGATCCGGAAAGCGCCAACCAGCTTTCGACGCTGCGCGCCAACGTCGCCGAGTTCGCGATTCCGTATATCGACGCGCTCGATGCGCGGCAGGGGATCGTCCACGTCATCGGCCCCGAACAGGGCTTCACGCTGCCGGGCACCACGCTCGTTTGCGGCGACAGCCACACCTCGGCGCATGGTGCGCTGGGTGCCTTGGCGTTCGGCATCGGCACGTCCGAGGTCGAGCATGTGCTCGCGACGCAGACGTTGCTGCTTCAGCAGATGAAGACGATGGAAGTCCGCGTCGATGGCGTATTGGGCTTCGGCGTCAGCCCCAAGGATGTCGTGCTTGCGATCATCGGCAAGATCGGTGCGGCGGGCGGCACGGGCTATGTCATCGAGTTCACCGGCGAAGTGATCCGCGCCATGTCGATCGAGGGGCGGCTGACCGTCTCGAACATGTCGATCGAGGCAGGCGCACGCTCGGGCCTGATCGCGCCCGATGAAAAGACCTTCGAATATCTCAAGGGCCGCCCGATGGCGCCGACCGGCGAGGCATGGGACAAGGCTGTTGCCTATTGGCGCACGCTGCCCAGCGACGCGAACGCGGCGTACGACCGCACGATATTGCTCGACGCGAGCGAAATCGCTCCGTCGCTGACCTGGGGCACCAGCCCCGAAGACGTTTTGCAGATCACCGATCGCATCCCTGATCCGGAGAGCTTCGCCGATCCGTCCAAGCGCGTCGCGGCGCAGAAGTCGCTCGATTATATGGGCCTGAGCGCAGGCACGGCGATGCGGGACATCGAGATTGAGCACGTCTTTATCGGCAGCTGCACCAACAGCCGCATCGAGGATCTGCGCGCCGCTGCCGCCGTGGTGAAGGGCCGCCACGTGGCGGACCGGGTGCGTCAGGCGCTGATCGTTCCGGGCTCCGGGCTGGTCAAGCTCCAGGCCGAGGCCGAGGGCCTCGATCAGATCTTCCTCTCGGCCGGTTTCGAGTGGCGCGAGCCGGGTTGCTCGATGTGTCTCGCAATGAACCCGGATAAAGTACCTAGTGGTGAACGTTGTGCTTCAACTTCCAACAGAAATTTCGTAGGAAGACAGGGGCCTGGCGCACGAACCCACCTCCTGTCGCCCGCAATGGCGGCGGCAGCGGCGGTCACGGGGCGTCTCACCGATGTCAGGGAGCTGATGTCGGCTGATGGGTGAGGGGGTTTCTCATGAAGCGCGTGTTGATCGTACTAATCGCCGGAACAGTGCTCAGCGGCCTGGCCGCAGCCTATGCGGGCACGCTGCCCGTAGCGAAGACCACCGCCGTTCGCTGATCCGCCAGCGGAGCGGACTTTCTGATCTAACCATGGGCTTCCGCCCTGAGGGGAGCCTTGCGTTATGGAACCTGTAAAGCAGGTCGAAGGGCGCGCCTATCCGTGGGGCGCCAAGAATATCGACACCGACATCATCATTCCCGCGCACTGGCTCAAGACCACGACGCGTGAGGGGCTCGGCAAGGGCGCGTTCGAAACCGTCCGTGCGCAGGAAGGCAATGTCTTCGACGATCCGCGCTACGCAGGCAGCCCGGTGCTGATCGCGGGCGACAATTTCGGCTGCGGTTCCAGTCGCGAGCATGCCGCATGGGCGCTCGCCGATCTGGGCATCAAGGCAGTGATCGCGCCGAGCTTTTCCGACATTTTCTCGGGCAATGCGTTCAAGAACGGCATCGTGCCGGTCGTGCTTTCGCAGGACGCCGTCGATCGGCTGATCGAAGTCGCCAAGACCGATGAAGTCACCGTCGATCTGGAGACGATGACCGTCACCACGTCCTTTCAGGACCGTTTTCCGTTCGAGCTTGATGCCTTCCGCCGCCAATGCCTGCTCGAAGGGCTGGACGAAGTCGGCCTGACGCTGGCAAAGGATACCGCGATTTCGAAATTCGAATCCGGTGTCGCCGAATCGCGCCCCTGGATCGCAGTGGGAGCGGGACATGAAGGCGTTGTTATCGAAGGCGATCGGCGGACCTGAAACTCTAATTCTGGACGAGCTGCCCGATCCGATTGCCGGCAAGGGGCAGGTTGTGGTCGCGGTAAAGGCCTGCGCGATCAACTTTCCTGACGTGCTGATCATCGAAGACAAATACCAGTTCAAGCCGCAGCGCCCCTTCGCGCCGGGCAGCGAAATCGCGGGCGTGATCGAGAGCGTTGGCGAAGGCGTCACCGGCTGGGCGGTCGGTGATCGCGTGATCGCGGTTACCGGACATGGCGGGCTGGCCGAGAAGATGGCGATCGAAGCGATGCGCCTCTTTCGCTTGCCCGAGGATCGCAGCTTCGAAGACGGCGCGGCGCTGCTGCTCACTTATGCAACGACGATCCACGCTCTGCTTGACCGCGGGCATCTGAAGGAAGGGCAGACCCTGCTCGTCCTCGGTGCAGCCGGTGGCGTCGGCCTCGCCGCAATCGAACTCGGCAAGGCGTTCGGCGCACGCGTGGTCGCAGCAGTATCTTCGGAAGCGAAAGCCCAAGCCGCCAGGGCAGCGGGCGCGGACGAGACCATCGTTTATGGCCGCGCACCGTTCGACAAGGACGCCAGCAAGGCGCTCGCCGAGCAGTTCAAGGCCGCAGTCGGCCCCAAGGGCGCGGACGTGATCTACGATCCGGTCGGCGGCGATTATGCCGAGCCGGCGCTCCGCGCGATCGCATGGGAAGGCCGCTATCTCGTCGTCGGTTTCCCCGCCGGCATCCCCAGGCTCCCGCTCAACCTGACCCTGCTCAAGAGCTGCGACGTTTGCGGCGTGTTCTGGGGCGCATTCGCCGCGCGCGATCCGCAGGCCAATCAGGCGCATGTCGATCGCCTCTTCCGCTTGTGGAGCGAAGGCGAGATCGCGCCCAAGGTCACCGAAGTCTTCGCGCTGGCCGATGGTGGCAAGGCAATCGCCAAACTCGGCGCACGCGATGTGATCGGCAAGGTGGTCGTGAAGGTCGCCTCTTAAATCCTCTCCCGTCCGGGGGGAGGATCGAACGCTTGCCGTAGGGCGACCGCCCCCCTATCTCAGCCGAAACCAGACCCAAGGGAGCAATCATGAACAGTTTCGACGATCGCGAAAAGGCATTCGAGGCTAAATATGCCCGCGATGAGGACATGCTGTTCCGCGTCACTGCGCGTCGTAACAAGCTGGTCGGTCAATGGGCAGCGGCCAAGATGGGCCTGACCCCCGAAGAGACCGATGCCTATGCCAAGGCAGTCGTGCAGGCCGATTTCGAGGAAGCCGGCGATGAGGACGTGATCCGCAAGGTGCTCGGCGATCTGCTCGGCGCAGGCGTTGAGGCGGACGACGCCGCTGTGCGTCAGGCGCTGAGCGATCAGACCGTCGAGGCACGCCGCCAGCTGATGGAAGCCAAGTAACATGCCGATGGCCGCTGCCGAGATCGAGGAACTGATCTGCGCGGGCATCCCCGATGCCCGTGTCGAGATCACCGATCTGCGCGGTGACGGCGATCATTATGCGGCGCGCGTCACGGCCCCCATGTTCAAGGGGATGCCGCGCGTGCGGCAGCATCAGGCAGTATATGCGGCGCTGGGTGGCCGGATGGGCGGAGTGCTCCACGCGCTCCAGCTCACCACCGCAGCGCCAGTCGAGGAGTGAGCGAAGTGAGCGACGATGTGCAGGGCCGCCTGAAGGCGTTGGTCGAGGGCAATGAAGTGGTGCTGTTCATGAAGGGCAGCCCGCTCTTCCCGCAATGCGGCTTTTCCAGCCGCGCGGTGGCGATCCTCAATCACCTCGAGAGCGAGTTTGAGAGCGTTGACGTGCTCCAGGATCAGGGCATCCGTCAGGGCATCAAGGAATTCTCGGACTGGCCGACGATCCCGCAGCTTTATGTAAAGGGCGAATTCGTCGGTGGGTCGGACATTATGATGGAAATGTACGAGAGCGGCGAACTGGCCGAGCTGATCGGCAAGTAAGCCACCGGATTTGTTCGTCCCCGGATCTGGTCCGGGGCGACGGAGGGGCGGGGGCTAGGGCGTCAACCCGCGGTCCAGCCCCCATCCACCATCACCGCGCTTCCCGTCATCAATGTGCTCGCGTCCGACGCGAGCAGCAGCAGCGGTCCGCTAAGTTCTTCCATCCGCCCCAGCCGGCCAAGTTTGATCCGGCTCAGCACATGCTCGCGCGTGCCGGGCATATCGAGGATCGGCCGCGTCAGCGCAGTGTCGATAAAGGTCGGGCAGATCGTGTTGACGCGGATGGCGTGCGGGGCAAGGTCGATCGCCATGCACTTGCTCAGCCCCTCCAGCCCGAATTTCGAGGCGCTGTAGAGCGAACGTCCTGCCCCGCCGAAATGCCCCATCTGCGACGATACGTTGATGATCGATCCCGGCCGGCCCGCCTCGATCAGCCCCTTCGCCACTGCCTGCGCCACGAACAGTGATGCCTTGAGGTTGAGGTCGAGCACTGCGTCATAATCCTCCTCGGTCACGTCGAGGATCGATCGGATGCGGTTGCAGCCGGCATTGTTGAGCAGCACGTCGAACGGCCCGCGCGCGGCGATCTCGCGGCGCATCGTGGGAAGGTCGAGCACGTCGAGCGCAAAGGCGTCTGCAACAAAGCCCGCGTCGCGGATTTCCTGCGCCCGCGCCTCTACTTCGCTGCCGGTGCGCGCACATAGGGTAACCGACGCCCCGGCCTGGGCGAAGACGCCGGCCGCCGCCGCGCCGATGCCGCGCCCCGCGCCGGTAACCAGCACGCGCTTGCCGTCGAGGCGGAAGGAGGGGAGGGCGGGGTCGAGCGTCATCATGGGTCTCCGGACAATCCGAAGCGTTGATGTCGCCAAGCCTGGCCATGGTCAATCTTGGCTCGCACGATAGCGAACCTTCGAGTCGGAGTTTTTTGGGAGAAGCCCGGGGTGGGTGGGCCGACGCGAGACCGGTAAAAGCTGGTCGACCCACCCGGTAATGAAGCGTCAAACGCTCGGGATGTCCTATACTTTGCATTCCCCGTGCCAATCTGCACGAAGCGCAGTTTTCCGGGCATTTGAAGGGTTAACCTCTGTGTTAACCCACCCGCCATTGTAAGCGTGTCCGACAGTTTCGGTCCGGTTCCGGCTCGCAGCGGCCAAGCCTCCCACCAAATCGTTCATCCACCGTTCAGCCCCTTGACTACAGACGTAATCGAGAAGATTACATAAGTAGTCACGAAAGAGGGACCGATGACCGAACGCATCAGCGACGCCGAGCATGCCGTGATGGAAGTGCTGTGGGACGAGAGCCCACTGACCGCACAGGAAGTCGTCGAGCGCGTCCCCACCGAGCGCGGCTGGAGCGCCAACACGGTCAAGACCCTGCTCGGCCGTCTCCTCGCCAAATCGATCATCGGCCATCAGGAAGAGGGCCGGCACTATCTGTATCGCCCGCTGGTCGCGCGCTCCGATTATGTCGCGGGTGAATCGCGCAAGCTGATGGATCGCCTGTTCGGCGGCAAGCTCACCCCGCTGGTGGCGCACCTCGCCGAGCGCGACGAGATCACCGACCAGGACATCGCCGAGATCGAGGCGCTGCTGAAGGATCTAAAGTCATGACCGGCTGGATGATCGAAACCGTCCTGGCCACCACGCTACTGATGCTGTTGGTGCTTGCCGTGCGCGGCCCCGTCCGCAAGGCGTTCGGCCCCTATATGGCCTATGCGCTATGGGCGCTGCCCGTGCTCCGCATGTTGATGCCGCCCTTGCCGGCTAGCTGGACTGATCAGGCCGCCGGGCCGGTCGCGGCCGCGAGCGACGTGATCGCTTATTATGTCGTGGAGCCGATCGCGGGGGCGTCAGATGCGCCGGCCGCAGCGGCAAGCTCCATCGACTGGCTGATGCTCGCCGGGCTGGGCTGGGCGGCGGGAGCCACGCTGTTCCTTGGCTATCACCTGATCTCGCACAATCGCTATTGCCGCAATCTGCTCAGCCGCGCGCGGATCGATCGCACCGTGGCGCAGGGCAGGGTGCGCGTGATCGAAACGGATGCCGCGCATGGCCCGCTCGCCTTCGGCGTATTCCGCAAATATGTCGCGTTCCCGCGCGATTTCTCGGAGCGGTACGACGAGCAGGAGCGCGATCTCGCGCTGGCGCATGAGCTTGGCCATCACGTTCGCGGCGATCTGATCGCGAACTGGGTCGCGCTGCTCGTCCTTGCCATCCACTGGTTCAATCCGGTCGCCTGGAGGGCTTTCCGTGCCTTCCGCGCCGATCAGGAAATGGCCTGCGACGCGCTGGTGCTCGCCGGCCGCGCTCAGGCGCTGCGCCATGCTTATGGTCGCGCAATCGTCAAGTCCGCGCATGGGGGCGCGGTCTCGGCGGCATGTCACTTACACACGATTAATGAAGTCAAAGGGAGGTTACGCATGCTTTCGAAGACTGGAAATCTGTCCCCCACGCGCCTTGCTTGCGGGTTGGTGGGCGTCGGCGCCCTGAGCCTGGCTGCCTTGGGGCTCACTGCCTCGGGAACTCAGGCTGCCGAGACGATCAAGAACAAGGTCGAAGCCGTCACCGGCGTGACGCTCGCCCAGGATGTGCCTGCGCCGCCGGCACCGCCTGCGCCCGCCGCCGCTCCCGAAGCGCCTGCCGCGCTTGATGCCGAACCGCACCAGAAGCGCGTCGTCCGCATCGTCACGAACGAGGATGGAGACGGCAAGCCGGGCAAGGGCAAGCAGATCCGCAAGATCGTAATGGTCCATGCCGATGGCACCCGGACCGAGACCGAGATGCCGGACGTGGACAAGATCATGGCGGACGTGCCCGATATTCGTGACGGCAAGTGCGGCACGGGCGGCACCGATGCCACCGTCGAGCATCGTGCCGAGGGCGGCAAGAAGATCATGATCATCTGCACCGATCGCATCGAGCGGATCACCGTGGATGCAGAGCGGATGGCGGAGCGCGGCAAGCGCATGGGCATGCAGGGCGCGCTGATGGGCCTGCGCCGCGCCCGCCGCTCGGTGGAGGCCGAAATCGATCTCAATCCCGCCGAGCGCGCCAAGGCGCTGGCCGGCATCGATCAGGCGATCCGCGAGATCGAAAAGGAAAACAAGTAACCCGCTAGGGGAGGGCATTCGCTTAAGTCCCCTTTCGCAGATGCCCTTCAGGAAGGGGCCGGCTGACCTCCTTCGCAGCCGGCCCCTTTTTGCTGTGCCCTTGCCTAGAGGGCTCACAGCCGCCATCTCCAAAGCATGGAACCGTTCCCGACAGGCGTCGCGATGGCGATCGACCCGCTGGTGACGCGGGTGCTGGCCCCCAATCCGTCGCCCTTCACCTATACTGGCACCCAGACCTATCTGGTCGGCACCACCGAAGTGGCGGTGATCGATCCCGGCCCGGACGAAGCCCCGCATCTCGAAGCGCTGATCGCAGCGATCGCCGGCCGCAAGGTCGTGGCGATAATGTGTACCCACACGCACCGGGACCACAGCCCCGCCGCCGCGCCTTTGAAGGCACACACCGGCGCCCCGATCATCGGCTGCGCGCCGCTGTCGCTGTCCGACGCAGGCCCGCGCGCCGATGCGTCGTTCGACGGAAATTACGCGCCCGATCGCGTGCTGAGCGATGGCGAGAGCGTCATCGGCGAAGGCTGGACACTCACCGCAGTGGCCACCCCCGGCCACACGTCGAACCATCTCTGCTTCGCGCTCCCCGAAAGCGGCGCGCTGTTCACCGGCGATCACGTGATGGGCTGGTCGACCACCGTGGTTTCGCCCCCCGATGGCGACATGGCCGAATTCATGGCCAGCCTCGACAAGCTCATGCACCGCGAGGACAGCGTCTATTTCCCCGCGCATGGCGAGCCGATCACCAAGCCGCACCGCTTCGTCCGTGGGCTGATCGGCCATCGCAAGCAGCGCGAGGGGCAGATTCTGCGGCTGCTCAAGGCCGAGCCGCGCGCGGTTCCCGCCTTGGTCGAGCGCATGTATGTCGGCCTCGATCCGCGGCTCTTCGGCGCTGCGGGACGCTCGGTGCTCGCGCATCTGATCGATTTGCGCACGCGGGGCGTTGTCGCCGAGAATGGCGACGAATGGAGGGTTGCGGCTTGAACAAGGGATGCACGGCGGTCGTCGGCGCGCTGCTCGCGCTCATCCTCGTGATCGGCGGGGGCTTCTGGTTCCTTGGCGACACGATCAAGAAGCAGTTCATGGCGCCCAGCCCGGTCACGGTCGCGCAAGCAAGCCTTGAGGGGCTGCGCGAGCAGAACCGCCTGTCCACCTTCGCCGCGCGCTATGTCGCGGTGGTCACGTCGTCGCAAAGCCGCCTCGGTCTTTCGGCCAAGAAGACGCTGATCATGCCCGGCAGCGTCCGCTACGAAGTCGATCTGTCGAAGCTCGAACAGCGCAATCTCAAATGGGACGCCGCCAACAACAAGCTGACCATCACGCTGCCCCCGGTCGAAGTCGTCGGCCCCGAAGTCGATATCAACAATATCCGCGAATATGGCGAGGGCGGCATCCTGATGACGCTCACCAATGTCGAGGATCAGCTCGACGACGCCAATCGCAAGGCCGGCCAGGCCGAACTGGTGCGACAGGCGCGTGAGGAAACCCCGATGCGCCTTGCCCGTGACGCCACGCGCCGCGCCGTCGAGCGCAGCTTCGCAATGCCGCTCAAAGCGGTGGGCGTGAGCGCCACCGTCGAAGTGCTGTTCCCCGACGAAACCAGCGGCCCGCGCGAACAATGGGATGTGTCGCGCAGCGTCAGCGATGTGCTCGCAAACCGGAATTGAGCCTGTCGTAAAGTTGCGTTAGCCTCCGGCGATTGCCTTGGGGGGACGACATGGCCACGCTTGCTGAACCGCTGCCGGGATATGGCCGCGACGATCGCTTTTTCCTGACGATGGCGGTTGTAATGGCGCTGACGATGGTCGCGGGCTTCTCGCTCCAGTTCGTCATGGGACGCTCAAGCTTCGGCGCGCCTTTGCTCATCCATCTTCATGCTGTCGTCTTTTTCGGCTGGGTAGTTCTGTACTTGCTCCAGAACGTCTTCGTGTATCGCGGCGTGATGGGGCTGCACCGCACACTCGGCTGGATCGGTGCGGTGTGGATGGCCGTGATGGTTGTGGTCGGCATCTACACGACGATGACGATGGTTCGGCGCGGTGCCGCGCCCTTCTTCTTCGAGCCGAGCTTCTTCCTCGTGATGAACGCGCTGATCGTGATCGGCTTTGCGGGGCTCACCTCCGCCGCCATCCTATTGCGAAAGCGTACCGACTGGCACCGGCGGCTGCATTATTGCGGCATGGCGATGCTCACCGCGCCTGCATTCGGCCGCTTGCTGCCTGCGCCGTTGATGATCCCCTGGGCCGGCTGGGGCATTTTCGCCGCAACGATGATCTGGCCGGTCATTGGCATCATCGCCGATCTGCGCCGCACCGGGCGGGTGCATGATAGCTGGTGGTGGGGCGTGGCCACGATGGTGCTGGTCCAGTGCGCGATGAGCGCGATCGCATATAGCGATGCCGGCGTCGCGCTCTACGATGCGGTCACTGCGGGCTATCCGGGTGCCGCCGTGCCGCCACTCGATTTCGCGCCACCGCCACCCATGCCTTGATCGCAGGCCCCGCTCGGGCCATGTGAACCCCATGAACGCAAGCATTGGCACCGAAAGCCTCAAGGGGCTCGATCTTCGCGCGGAAATCGACAAATTGCGCAAGGAGCGCAACGCCGTCATTCTCGCGCATTATTATCAGAAGCCCGAGCTTCAGGACCTGGCGGATTTCGTCGGGGACAGCCTCGATCTCTCGCGCAAGGCTGCCGAGACCGATGCGGACGTGATCGCGTTCTGCGGCGTGCGCTTCATGGCCGAGACCGCGAAAATCCTCAGCCCTGACAAGATCGTCGTGCTCCCCGATATGAACGCCGGGTGCAGCCTCGAAGACAGCTGCCCGCCCGATCAGTTCGCCGCCTTCCGCGCCCAGCATCCCGATCACATCGCGCTGACCTACATTAATTGCTCGACCGAAGTGAAAGCGCTGAGCGACATCATCGTCACCAGCTCCTCGGCCGAAAAGATCCTCAGCCAGATCCCGGCGGATCAGAAGATCATCTTCGGCCCCGATCGCAATCTGGGCGGCTATCTCACCCGCACTTTGGGCCGCGAAATGCTGCTCTGGCCGGGCGTGTGCATCGTCCACGAAGCCTTCAGCGAAACCGAATTGCTCAAGCTGCGCGCCAAGCACCCGAGCGCGCCGATCGCCGCGCATCCCGAATGCCCGCCGCACATCCTCGATCACGCCGATTATGTCGGCTCGACGCGCGGCATCCTCGATTTCGCCAAGACCTTCCCGGGCGACACGCTGATCGTTGCGACCGAACCGCACATCATCCACCAGATGGAAAAGGCGCTGCCGGAGAAGCAGTTCATCGGTGCCCCCGGCGCAGACGGCAACTGCAACTGCAACATCTGCCCGTATATGGCGCTGAACAATATGGAGAAGCTCTACCTCGCGCTGCGCGATCTCACGCCGCGCATCGAAATCGAGGAAGGGCTGCGGCTCCAGGCCAAGAAGTCGCTCGATCGCATGCTGGAAATGGCCAGCGCCACAGTGGGGCAGGGGGATCTCGGCCCGGTGCCGGCAGTGGGCGGCCCGGTGACGAAGGGCGACTAGCCCGCCAGGAACGCCCTTAGCTCGCTGCGGAATGCTTTGGGCTGGTCATACATAATGAAATGCCCCGCATCGGGGATATGCTTGAGCACCGCTTGCGGGGCGCCTGCGTACGACGCCTTGTAATAGTCCGCCATCTGCGTCGTCGTGATGGGCGCACCTTGCGCCACTACCCAAAGCACGGTCAGCGGCACCTTGATCTTCGCAATCTCGGGGCGAAGATCGGTGACCATCAGATCGTACATCCCCTGGCCCGACACCACCGGATCGCTGGCAAGCGACTGGGCGATCGCCGAGGGACGCATCGACTCGGTCCTGATCATCGAGGCGATCGTTGTCTCGATCTGGGTCTTGCGGGCCGCCCCGGTGCTCGTGGCGATTCCGGTGCGAACCTGCGATGCAATGGGAACAACGCTTTCGGGGGTGGTGCCTCCGAACATCGCGCCGAGAAAAGGCAGCATATCGACCACCATCACCTTCGAGGCCAGGCCCGGATTGCGCCCGGCGACCAGCAACGCGAGCGATCCGCCCATCGAATGGCCGACAATCGCAGGGGCCTTGAGCCCGGCCTCCCTGATGTAGCGCGCGATTTCCCCGGCAACCGGGATGAGCACTGGGCCGGAAGCGTTGGCGCCCACGGGTGCTCCATCAAAGCCAGCGATCTTGACGAGGTGATAGCGATAGCCCGGCACCGCGTCGACGGTCGCCTTCCAGACGTCGGGCGAGGAACTCAGGCCCGGGATCAGCACGACATCCGCGCCGCTGCCGACAACCGTCACCGAGATGCGATCGCTGGCGAAGCCTTTGGCGGTCGCGGGCTGGGCGAGCAGGATCAGGGGGAGCAGCAAGGCCATCAAGCGCGCGATCATCAAAGCCCCTTTCAAAACGGACGTTCTGCCGGAATAGCCGCTTTTGGAGACACGCCGTCAAGAGCCGCAAACCGTTTCACCGGTTCCGCTACAAGCTTGCGCAACATGGTTCCTTTGCGCTGTCCGCCCGGCTACTGGCGTGAACATGACTTTTGCGCTTCCCGGCTTCGACATCCACGCCTTCGTCCGCTCCACCCTCGCGGAAGACCTCGGCGACATCGGTGACATCACCTCCGCTGCGGTCATCCCCGCCGATGCGGTATTCGATGGCGTGATGGACAGTCGCGACGCCATCGTCGCGGCGGGCCTCCCGATTGCCGAGGCATTTTTCCGCGCGCTCGATCCCGATGTCATGATCGAACGATTGGTGCAGGATGGCGAGGCGGTGCCCGGCGGCACCGATCTGTTGCGCATTCGCGGCAAGGCGCGGGCATTGCTCACCGCCGAGCGTTCGGCGCTCAACACGGTCCAGCATCTCTCGGGGATAGCGACGATGACGCGCGGCTATGTCGATGCGATTGCGGGCACCGGCGCGACTCTGCTCGATACGCGCAAGACCATCCCCGGCCTGCGCGTGCTCGAAAAATACGCGACTCGCATGGGCGGCGCGACCAACCATCGCATGGGCCTGTGGGACGCAGCGATGATCAAGGACAATCACGTCGCGGTCGCCGGATCGGTGGGCGAGGCGGTGCGCCGCGCAGTGGTGGCCGGGATCGCCAGCATCATCGTTGAGGTTGACCGCATCGATCAGATCGCGCCCGCGCTCGATGCCGGTGCCACGCATCTGCTGCTCGATAATATGGGTCCGGAAATGCTGCGCGAAGCGGTGACGCTGGTGAACGGGCGCGTGCCGACCGAGGCTTCGGGCGGCGTCCGCCTCGATACGATCCGCGCCATTGCCGAAAGCGGTGTAAGCTATGTCAGCGTCGGACGGCTCACCCAGTCGGCTCCGGCCGCAGACATCGGGCTGGATTTCACCGCCGCATGATCGGTCTGCACAGGAAGCGTCTCGTCACAGCGCTCGCCGCCGCAGCAGCGTTGTTTCCAGGCCTTGCCGCCGCGCAGGCAAATTTGTGCGTTCCGCCCAAGCAGATCCAGCGGCCCCAGCCCGATCTCCCCACGATCGATCAGCCCAGCCGGGTGCTGCCGATCGGCAGCTACACGCTGGCGCTCACCTGGTCGCCGGGCTTTTGCCGCGCCAATGGCAACCAGCCTGCCAACAGGTTTCAGTGCGGCGGAAGCAACCGCTTCGGGTTCACTTTGCATGGGCTGTGGCCCGATGGCGTCGGCAAGAGCTGGCCGCAATATTGCACCAAAACCGGTCTGGTCCCCGATGCCGTGATCCGCGCGACGATGTGCAGCACGCCCTCGGCGCAGTTGATCCAGCATGAATGGGCAAAACACGGAACGTGCATGCCCGGCACTCCCGCCGACTATTTCGACAAAGCGCGCGGGCTATATGGCGCACTGCGTTATCCCGACATGGCGGCATTGTCGCGGCGGACGCTGACGGTCGGCCAGTTCAAGGCGCAGTTTGCCGCCGCCAATCCGGCGGTTCCCGCAAGCGCGATGCGCGTGACGCTGACCCGCCAGAACTGGCTGGATGAAGTGTGGCTGTGCCTCGATACGCGGCTTCGCTACGCACGGTGCCGGCCAAACACCGGCGGCGCACCCGATGCCGCGCTGGTCAAGATCTGGCGCGGGGGCAAGGCGCGCTAAGGCTTGCAATGTAGGATTTGGCCTGCTTGGCTGAGCCGGTCGGCAGTGCTGCCGGCCGCTCTTTGACAATTTCGGACTTGGCCTAAATTCGCCTGAACTTCCGCGCCCGGTAGCAGCCGAAAGACCCCCATGGTCAGTGCGAACATTAGGGAACATTCGCGCCGATCAGGGCTGATCGATCGTCGCCGTCGATGGGTGATGCTTGTCGAGATGCTTGCGGATGATCCGCAGATTGCGCGAGTTTGAGCGGAAGAAGAGATCGGGGATCACGCCGACTACGGGCACCAGCCCGAGCAGCCAATCGAACCCGACATTGCCCATCATCCGGGCGATCGCGCTCTTGGGCATGTTCAGGTTGCGGGCTTCCATCACCATATAGAGCCCCATTGCCGCTGCGATGAAGCCGCCGCCGACCGGGATCAGGTCGAGGATCACGTCGAGGCCGAATTTCTGATTTGTGCCGGGGATAGTGAAGCCGCGCTCGAGCAGCTTTTCCATGCCTTCGATCCGGCGGCGCACGGCTCCGGCATCGCGGCCCAGCGGGAGGTCGCGACCCAGTCCGGTAGCCATTCGCGTCGCTTTTGCCACAGGTCTCACCTCTCGTTGCGCAGGTGGTTCAACGGGTGCCACGCGCGACTGTTCCCCTGCCATGCGCGAAGCCTGAGCGCCACGATAGACCAGCGCAGCGGCTGGGCAATCGGAATATAGGAAACGTCAGCGGTTAGTGCGGCATCGGCCTCCGCGATACGCTGCGCACGGGTGGGCAGATCGAGCGCGTTGCGGCCCGCCTCGACCAGCGCGCGCGCTTCCTCACCACAGGGAGCGCAGGCCGTAGCGGCGAACCAGCGTCCGCTGTCATAGGGAGCAGGCGCGTCGATCAGCCGCAATTCGGCTTCGTCGTCCGGGCCGACCCGAAGCGCATCCGCGCCGATCGATCGCATCGCTTCGGCGAGATAGGCCCATACGATCGTTGCGCCCGGCCCGGCGGGCAGGGCGATGCGAAGCACCGGCGCCGCACCGCCATTCGCTTGCCGCCAGGCCGCCGTGGTGGCTTGCGCGGCGGTGCGCCGGGCTTCGAGCGTGAGCAGCGCCCAGACGGGTTGGGCGGGCACAGCGGCGGAATCGAGCTGCGTGGGCATCACGGTTTCGATCGGGACCCAATCGGCGTCGAGCGCCTTGGTCAGCTTCGCCCGGTCGATCGCCATCGCCACGGCCATGCGGTTGCGCGCATCGGCAAGGAAGCCCTCGCGCCGCACCACCGATAGCCCGAACAGGCCAAGCGTCGCATCCTTGCGGATGTTCGCCGGCGCGATGCCTGCTGCGGCCACGATCGGCCAGTCGGCGAAGCTGCCGCCCAGGATCAGATCGGACTGGCCATCCTTGAAGCGTGACAGCGCGACTGCCGCTCGCTCGCCGCGCAGCAGGATGAATTGTTCCGGCGCTGGCCCCGCGTCCTCGGGTGCTTCCGGATCGGGGGTCGGGCGCAGCAGCAACCCGCGCCCGTCGGATCGTGCGATGCGAAACGGGCCGCTGCCTTCGCTGGTGCGCATCACCGCCAGCTCGGGCTGGGCAAAGAGCTGGAGCAGATCGGGGCGGGGGCGCTTGAGCCGCACCTCGATCACCTGCGGCGTCATCTCCACGATCTCGTCGATCACCGCGAGGAACGGCGCCAGCGTGTTGCGGCTCCCCGGGGCAGTGGCCCGGCGCAGCGCGCGCACCACTTGCGTGGCGGTAACCGGCTGGCCATCGGGCCATACCGCTTCGCGCAGCCGGAAGATGAAGCTGCGCCCATCGTCGATCACGATCCAGCGCTCGGCCAGCCCGGGCTCGATCTGTCCGGCAGCATCGAAGCGCACCAGTCCCTGTGCGGTGGCGCCGAGCAGCACGCGGGCGGGCGTGTCCAGCGGTCCGGCGCTCGGATCGGCGGTCTTTGCCGGGCCGCCGATCGCGCTCACCGTTACCGGCGCGTCATCCTTGCGCTGCCCCGCACCACCGCAAGCAGCGAGCGCGAGAGCAAGGAGGAGAGGCAGGCGGTTCATTGTGGCTCCGGGGCTTGGGGCGCGGTGTATGGCCGCAGCGCCCGGCTGCCAACCCCCGGGGTTATTTGCGCAGCTCTACGATCCGCCCGCGCTCGGCTTCGGGCACCAGTCCCTCCAGCACCGCCCAGAAGCCGCCGACTGCGCCCTGGCCCGCGCTCGAATAGGCGCCGGACATTTTCTCGCGGAGAGCTTCGAACAATTGGACTTCGAGCGCCATGCCCGCAGCCGTCAGCCGCAAGAGCCGCTGCCGCCGGTCGCGCTCGCCTGCGCGCGTCTCGACCAGCCCGCGCTCGGCCAGCTCGCCCAGCACACGCCCGAGCGATTGCTTGGTGATCGCCAGCAGCGCCAGCAATTCGCTCACCGTCAGCTCGGGCTTGCGCGCGATGAAATACAGCGCCCGGTGATGCGCGCGGCCCAGCCCTTGCTCGGCTAGCCTGGCATCGATCGAGCGCGTCAAATGCCCATAGCCAAAATATAGCAATTCCACGCCGCGGCGAATTTCGGGCTCGCGCAGGAATAGCGGCGAAGCGGCGTTCGGCGAGGGAGGAATTGGGACAGCCATGTTGACCATCTTTGCCACCGGGCCTAACCGTTCGCAACCCAAGACACCCACCATATGGAAGACCGAAATGGCTGACGCGACGATCCTGGATTACGAGTTCGAAGCACACGCCAATCCGGTATCCCTCGCCGATCGTGCCGCGATCCTCGCCAATCCCGGCTTCGGAAAACACTTCACCGATCATATGGTGGTGATCAAATATCATGTCGATCGCGGCTGGCATGACGCCAAGGTGATGCCGCGCGGACCGCTGTTGATCGATCCGGCCTGCGCCGTGCTCCATTATGCGCAGGAGATTTTCGAAGGGCTCAAGGCCTATCGCACGCCGGATGGCGGTGCGGCCCTGTTCCGCGCCGAAGCCAATGCCGCGCGCTTCCGCGAATCGGCCGAGCGCCTCGCAATGGCGCCGCTGCCCGAGGAGATGTTCCTCTCCTCCATCCAGAAGCTGGTCGAAGTCGATCGCGACTGGATTCCCGAAGGCGAGGGCGGCTCGCTCTATCTGCGCCCCTTCATGTTCGCGAGCGAAGTCTTCCTCGGCGTGAAGCCCGCATCCGAATACACCTATATCGTGCTCGGCTCGCCCGCCGGTGCCTATTTCCGCGGCGGCGCGCCGTCGGTCACGCTCTGGGTCAGCGAGCATTACACCCGCGCGGCTCCGGGCGGCACGGGTGCTGCGAAGTGCGGCGGGAACTATGCCGCCAGCCTCGTCGCGCAGGCCGAAGCGATCCGCGAAGGCTGCGACCAGGTGGTGTTCCTCGATGCGGTCGAGAATAAGAATGTCGAGGAACTCGGCGGCATGAACGTCTTCTTCGCCTTCGAGGACGGTTCGATCATCACGCCGCCGCTGGGCGGCACGATCCTGCCCGGCATCACGCGCGATTCGCTGCTGACGCTGGCGCGCGATTCGGGCTTGGACATTCGCGAGGAGCAATATTCGCTCGCGGACTGGAAGGCCGATGCCGAGAGCGGCAAGCTGCGCGAAGCATTCGCCTGCGGAACGGCGGCGGTGGTCACACCGATCGGCCGAGTGCGCGGGCGCGGTTTCGAGTTCCAGATCGGCAATGGCGGGCCGGGCATGCTGACCGAAAAGCTGCGCGAGCAACTGACCGCAATCCAGCGCGGCACCGCTCCGGATCCACATGGTTGGGTGCAGAAGCTCTTCTAAGGTTGAACCACATTTTTAGCTGAGTATAAGCCCGGCTCCTGTTGGGGCGTAGCCAAGCGGTAAGGCAACGGCTTTTGATGCCGTGTACCGAAGGTTCGAATCCTTCCGCCCCAGCCAACAACATTGGAAATCTCAGCCAATGTTGCTCTAAGTAATTGAAATTGCTGGCCAACGTAAATGGTCAGCCAATTGGCGCCATCCTGATTGTGCATCAGGTTGTGCCAACGCGCTGTCCGGAAAGGTCAGAGCGTGGATTCTCTCCAACATGTTTATCGGCGTGGCCACATTTTCTGGTGGCGACGCGTGCACCGATTGTTCAACGAATCTGTGGTTGATGTCCGTCTGTCGCTAAAGACGGGCAATCGGACCGAGGCGCGGAACCGGGGGGCGGTGCTGACCGCATCCACGAAGCGGGTGGTGGAAATGCTGAACGAACGCGCGAGAGCAGGCGAGCCCATTCCAACCGAGGGCGAACTGCAGGCAATCGCGAAGGCGATGTATGAAGAGCTTCTCGCGAAGATCTGCGCCGATCAGCGAGCCACACCTTACCACAGCGACCTTCACTCGGCTGCCAACAACGGATATATTGATTACTTCCAGCGCCTCACCGGCCTGGGCGGACATTTGTCCTTTCTGCCCGCGGAGGGACAGCGCCTCGAAGCCCAAGGCTGGGACGCTCAGCGAATCGCCGACCTGCGCTATATTATCCGGTTGCGTGAGGAGATGGGCCTTAGCCCCATCAAGCGCGAGGACATCGATCGGCATCTAGAGCGCGCGGGGTTCCGGCCCGACGACCAGCTACGATGGTTGGTCGAGCTGGCGCTTTATCCGACCTATCGCGACGCGCACATAGAGGCTGAGGCTCAGCTTCAGTCCCTGCTGGGACCCGGCGCGACAAGGGTGCGTGCGACCAACATATCGACGGCAATGTCTGCGCCCGCGACCATACCGACGACACCGCGCAATGTGATCGCCTCCGAGGAATGGCTAAGCTACACCCCGACCCAAGTGGCCGAGCGGATGATTGCGGAAACGCCTAACCTGTTGGAGCACCGATCGAAAGGAAAACGTGCTCGCGAAGCAGTCGGTGAGCAGACGCATCGGCAAATCCGCTGGGCATCTACGCTGCTTGAAAAGTCCCTTCCGCCTGAAACCCCGCTGTGGAAGGTCACGAAAGCCGATATCGTCAGGCTCGACAGTTGGTTCGACCTACTCCCGGTCACCTTTGGCAAATCTCCTCGCGATCGCGCCTCCTCGGTGACGCTCGAGGGCGCTGCAGGTGCAGCCGTAGAGAAGGTTGACCAGGGAGACCTCGATGCGGGTGATATCGGTCTGTCTACCGGGACGACGAACAAGCACTTCAACAAGCTCGGTCAGATCCACAAGTTCATGCTCGATCATGTTGACGGTGTCTCGGCCATCGACTTTTCCGCGTTTACGCAACCGATTGACAAAAACGAGCGTGAGGCTCGCTTGCGCTATACGCGTGAACAAGGGCAGGCGATCTTCTCCTTACCACCCTGGACGGGTTGTGAGGGTCCCACTGATCGACTCCAGCCTGGGAAGCATGTCATTCATGACGGGTTGTTCTTCGTGCTGCTGCTGGTGTGGTATACCGGTGCGCGCCGCGAAGAGCTCTGCAAGCTGATGCTTGAGGACGTCGAGGAGCGCCACGGGATTTCCTATCTTCTGATCCGGCCGACTATAACCGGGCGCGTCAAAAACAAGTCCGCACGACGAGTGGTCGTGCTTGCCGAGGAACTGATCCGCCTCGGCTTCTTGCGCTATTTCGAAGCAATGCGGGCGGCGGGTGAGACACTGCTGTTCCCTGAGTTGCTACCGGCACCGGGCACGAAGAGAAAATTGGGGGACGTATTTTACAAGAACTGGTGGATTTACATCAAACCGCTCGTCCCTGATCTCAAGCGTGGTCAAGCGATGCACGCCGCTCGGCACATGGTGGCTGACGAGATGAAAGACCAAGAGGTTTTCATTGAATATCGTAACGACCACCTCGGTCATAAGGGGAGTGGCGAGGGGATGACGCGTTACCCCTCGCCCACCTCCTTGGCTCGCCTGAGAGAGACTGTGGCAAAAATTCCCGTCGTTACGGAGCATTTGGTTAGTCAAGAAGCAATACATCTGCTTCCCTCTGGTATGCGAACCCCGAGGCCCAGCCGGGGGCGCAAAGATGACGCTTCCGGTGAGAGCTGAGTATCGTTGCCGATTAGGACGTCCAGACCTGTCTCCCCGGATCGACGAATCGCCGGGAAGCAATCGGTATTTTCGAATGTGCGTTGGTCCGACCCATTTTGAGAGCCGACATTGGTGTGTGATGGGGGGACGGTGACGCCCATTCTGCTTCGTGCCGCCTCGAAGTCGCCCGTCGTCTTAACGGCTATTGTGGCCAGAAAAGAATCCGGCGTCGAGCTGACGTCCTACCCACGGTCGGCGTATCGCGGGTTCAAATCGCGGATCACGGTCACGATCGCCTTCGCTTGTACAAGGTCGAAGACATCGCTCACGCCGTTGGGCGTCTCGTCGGTGAAGGGGGGCTCATACAGCAGCGCCGGGTCCATGGACCCCGACGTCGTCAAATGGTCCAAGATGAGATCAAGGAAGTGAAGCTGGCGGGCTGATAAGATCGCTCCGTCCAAGGCGGCATTTAGGGCGAGTTTCGCCGCGTTCCTGTCGAGGCCCACCCACGAGCGGATCAGCTGGGGCAGCGCGTCGACACCGCGGAATCGCGTGAAGGCTTCCTCTCCAACGACGCCCGCCTCGTCGAACAGCCGTTGCAGTTCGTCCAGATCGGCGGTCGTCAGCGGGCGACCCTGCCGCAATCTCGCCAGAGTCAGGTGATCGCGATGCGCGTCGATATAGGCGCGTGCCTTGCGCCGGAACTGCGCCAAGGCTTCGGAATCGCCGAGATCGACGATTGCGATCTCGCGCGCGTCGCCAATCGCATCGACGAAGTCTGTGGTGACGATCGTGCGCTCGCCCTTGTCGATCAGATTGATCAGGCTACGGAGCTGGCGGCGCGCTTGCTCGACCATTTCGGCAGTCGCATCCTGCCACCATTCGGTCGTCTGGATGTCCTGCATGAGCACCATCAGTCGCGCGACGTCCGGGATGGTTGCCTTGGCCTCGAGCGCATGTACGAGTTTGACGAAGACCTTCCGCAACGGCTCGACAGGTTCGCCCCGCACCATTGCGAGCTGGATGCGCAGGCACAGCATGTCGAAGCGCTTCGCATCGACGTCATTATCGACGACCGTCGTCGGTAGCCCGGCAACATGCTCGGTCAGTTCGTGCTGGTCCTCCTGCGACACATGCCGCCAGGCGCCGGACGACTGAAACTTCTCAACGTGGCGGCGCTCAGCGCGGACGATGAAGTTATCGATCGGCATGCCCGCGACTTCGCGCATCAGGTGCTCGCGCACGCGTTCGACGAGCGTCGGCTGCTCCCCGCGAAATCCTGTAGAAGGAGCACGAACACTCCCTTCGCTACCAGCCGGCGCCTGGAGTAGCCCCAGCAGCGCCACGCGCGCGGTAAACAGCCGCTCCCCCAGCGGCGCGGCGGCGCGCGCGTCAGTTTGCTCGATCTGCGCATTGAAGAATTCGAAATTGCCGAGGTAATCGAACACGTAGAAAAACTGCTTGTCGCGTTCCTCGCCAACGCGCTCCGGAAAAATGCCTGGGCACAGCCGCGTGCCGCGCCCGACCATCTGCCAGAACTTGGATTTCGACCGAACGATCTTGAAAAAAACGAGGTTGAGGATCTCGGGAATGTCGATCCCGGTGTCGAGCATATCCACGGAAACCGCGATCTGGGGCATGCTGGCGGCGTCGGCAAAATGGTCGATCAGCGCGTGGGCATACTTCACCTGATTGTCGATCGGCTGGCAGAAATGCCCCTTCAGGTGCGGATAATTGGCGTCGAACCGCGCGACGATGAACTCGGCGTGCCGATGGTTCTTGGCGAAGATGATCGTCTTGCCGAGCTTCTCGCCATCATCGACGCGCTGGCCGTCGCGCATGAGCTGCTCGAGCATCTTGTCGATCGTGTCGATGTTGAATAGCCAGTCGTTGACCGCGCTGGGATCGACGCTGTCGGGCGGCCCGTCCTCGCCCCATTCGGCGGCGTCCCACGCTTCCTTCTCCTCATCGGAGAGGTCGTCATAGCGGATGCCTTCGCGCGGGAACTTCATCGGCACGTCGCGTGCGCGCGGCGGGACCAGGAATTCGTCGGCGACTGCTTGCTTCAGGTCATAGGCGTCGGTCGGAACGCCGCTCTCGAGCTCGAACAAGTCGTAGGTGTTCTTGTCGACCTCGTCCTTCGGCGTCGCCGTCAGCCCGACCAACGGCGCGTCGAACCACTCGAAGATCGCGCGATACTTGCGGTAGACCGAACGGTGCGCCTCGTCGATCACGACCATGTCGAAGAAACCGGGGCCGAAGCGCTGACGGCCGTCGGCGCGCGCCCGCTCGATCAGGTTCATCATCGTCGGATAGGTCGCGACGAACACGCGACCGTCGGCACTGGCATCAGCGCAGAGGTTCACCGTCGCGCAATCGGCAAGGTGCTTCTTGAAGGCGTTGGTCGCCTGGCGCACCAGCGGCACGCGATCGGCGAGGAACAGCACGCGCTTCGCCCAATTGGCGCGCATCATCACGTCGGCCAGCGCGATCACGGTGCGCGTCTTGCCCGATCCGGTCGCCATCACCAGCAACGCTTTGCGCTGATGCTCGCCGCCCTGTTCATGATCTTCGAAGCGATGGCAGACGGCGCGGATCGCGCGCTCCTGATAGGTCCGCCCGCCACCGCTGGCGATGTCGCGATTGGTCGCGACTGTGGCGAGCGGCGCGCGGCTAGTGCGGCGCTGGACGATCAGCGCGAGTTCGTCGCGGGTGAGAAACCCCTGGATCGGCCGCGGCGGATAGCGCGTGTCGTCCCAGATCCAGTGATCGTAGCCGTTGGTATAGAAGATGACCGGGCGCTGGCCGAACGTGGCCTCCAAGCAATCGGCGTAGAGCTTCGCCTGCTGCTTACCTTCGCGCGGGTCCTTGCGGCTGCGCTTGGCCTCGACCACACCCAGCGGCTTGCCGTCGGCGCCCCACAGCACATAATCGGCATAGCCCAGCCCGCCGGGATTGGGCATCCCGCGCACTTCGAACTCGGTGTCGCGCGGGTCGGTGAGAGGCCAGCCTGCCTCGCGCAGCAGTAAATCGATAAATTCGTCGCGGGTCTGCGCCTCGTGATAATCGTGGCGGACATCGGCCTGCGCGTTGGCGGCGCGAAGCGCACTGTATTCAGCCTTGAGCGCGGCGAGCTCGGCCTCCAGCACGGCGCGATCGTCCGCATCGCGGCGGCGTTCGTCGCGTTCGCGCTCCAGCGCCTCGGCGGCCTTCGCTGCCGCCTCCTGCATCGCCGCCGCCCCGGTAGCGCTGGTCGGCGCGGCGATGGCGTTGCGTGGGAGCCGGTCGGCGCTGAAGTCGAGTTCGGGCGGCGGCGGGGTGCGGCTGTAATGGCTCGCGAACCAATATCCGATGTGGAACAGCTCGCGCACCGCGCTGATCGCTTGGCTGTCTGCGAATGGCCCGGCATGCGCGGCGCGGTTGCCGATCTTGCGCACCAGATCGATCTTGGTGGCGACCGCAAGGCCGACGAGGCGGCGGAAGCTGGGCTCGGCGGTGAGGGCACTCAGCGTATCTTGATAGGGTTTCGAAAGGCTGTCGTCGTGATCGTAGAGCCAGGTGACGAGCGTCTCGACCCCCAGCCTCGCACGCATTGCGGCACCGCGCGGATCGGCGATCGCCAGTGCTTCGGCCATTGCGGCATGTTCGTGGAGAAATGAGTGCGGAGCGAGGAAGGCGAACTGGCTGGCCGCGCCCGCTGCAGCGTCGCGATCAACCAGCGTCGGCTCGCCGGGGCGGATCGAAAGCGTCTTGCGCTGCTCGGTCATCGCAAGGCCTCGAGCTTCGGAAAGGATTGAGCGAACGCCGCCCGCACTTGCTGCCAAGTGGCCGGATCATAGTCGAAGCGCCAACTGACCGAGTTCATAACGTCATATCCGACCTGCTTTAGTTCGTCAGCAAGCGCTTTCTCCATAGCCCCGACCAGATTTCGCAGTGGAAGGTGACGGGCCATGAGGCTTGTGCGATCCTCGTCCAGCCCGCCGCTTACTTCATCATGGATCGGGCCGTGCGCAACGAGATCGAAGCGTGCACAGTCTTCCGGATTAATATTGCGGGCGGTGAGCTGGCGACGCAGAGCATTCTGGTTTGGCGCGAAGCCGAGGTGTTGGCCCATACGTGTATAGGGCGCGGTGGCATGCGGACTGCTATTGTCCCCGGTGCGACCGACGTACAGCATTTGGCCGCACGGTGTTTCGACGTCCCATACATACAGCCAAAAGCCACGCCGCAGCATCGGACCGGGTAGAGACAATCGATGAGTTGCGGCACCGGCCATTGATCAAAGCTCTCCGCGAAAGGCCCGTTGCTGGAGTGATGTGAAGAGTTGGTCGGCAGAAGATTTAGCCGCCGTAATGTTAACCAACTCTGCTTTGACTTCGTGGATCCGCTGCGCAAACTTGGCTTGGATTGCAAGCGGCGGCAGCACCACGGGCAGGTCTTTGATTATCCCCATATTCAAGCCCTGCATGATGGCACCTTTCGACTGACGCGCAAGATGCCTTGTGGCTTCGGGGTGGTTCAAGAAATAGTAGTAAAGATACTCCGGGACGCATCGATCGCCATCGAGTGTGATACAACAGAGATGCTTTGTGTTTATTGCCTCGCCGACGTCCGGCGGCACGATAGCGCAGCGACCACAGGTGCCCATGATCGTTATGAGCACATCGCCGGGATAGACCTTGTAGCGCTTCAATCCCGAATACTTCTCGGGGGTGATGAACCGGCGGCCGGACCACCGAAATTCGTTGCTGACGGCATTGTCGATCCCGAGCACCGAAATTCCGGAATCCACGAATTCGGCATGCAGTAATTGGCTACCGAACGGGCCGGTCCGTATGCCGCCGCGTGATCGATCCACAAGGGAGTCGACGGTTACCGTTGGCCAATCTTCTAACCCGTCACGGACGAACGTGTCCCAGAACAGGGCCGCCCCGAGACCAGAAAAGCGCTCTTCAGCCTGGGATGCCCTTCGACGAACGTCATGCGCCTGATCCAGAATCGCTGCGATCCGTTTCTGCTCGTGTAGCGGGGGAAGAAAAATCGAGAGCGATTTTACCGCCTGTGGCCGAGCGCGCAATAACGAGCCTCCAACTCCCGCAACCGTCAGCATAAAAAGCGAATGAAAATCGTTTGATACCAAAATGTGCCGCAGGAAATTCGGATCGAATCTGTTCCCTCGAAAGACGATCCATTCGCCAGACGCAATTTTGCGCAGATCACTGTTTATGCTTACGACCCATGCGCGGCGTATATGCGGAACGATCTTTGAAAGCAGGACATCACCAGGTTCTACAACCTGCTTGTTGGACCCAATCTCCGCACCCAAGATAACTTCCGGTTGACCCGCATCGAACGCAGGAATGCTCCACAGTTCGAACTCTTCATCGGGAAATTTGGAGGGATCAACTGTCGGGACTTTCTCGGCGATAAGATTACGCAGCGGCACCATTGCACCGCTCACGCCAGCATCTCCTCAAGCCGCGTCAGCCCCTTGGCGATCTCAGACTCCAGCTTGCGCAGCTCCGCGATGATGGTGGCCGGTGCGGCGCGCTCGATCTCTTCATGCTCGACTTGCTTGTAACGATTGATCGACAGGTCGTAGCCTTCCGCCGCGATCTCGTCCTTGGGCACGCAAAAGCTGGCGGCGGTGCGCGGCCGATCACGCTCGCTGCCGTCGCGTTCGGCCCACCGCGCGAGCACGTCGGGCAGGTTGTTCTTGGGAAGCTCTGCCTCGGTTAGCGCGCGCGCGGGCACTGGGCCCTGCAATTCCTCGGGCAACAGATCGGTACGCTTGTCGTCGAGCGACTTTCCGTCGGCGGTCATGTCGTAATACCAGACATGATCGGTGCCACCGCGTCCGGTCTTGGTGAAGATCAGGATAGCGGTGGATACGCCGGCATAGGGGCGGAACACACCCGAGGGCAGGCTGATCACCGCGTCGAGCTTGTGCTTGTCGACCAGTTCCTGGCGGATCGCCTTATGCGCCTTCGAACTGCCGAACAGCACGCCATCGGGCACGATCACTGCCGCGCGACCGCCCGTGGTCAGCAACCGCAGGAACAGGGCGATGAACAGCAATTCGGTCTTCTTGGTCTTGACGACGCGCTGCAGGTCCTTCGATGTGCTCTCATAATCCAGGCTGCCCGCGAACGGCGGATTGGCCAGGATCATCGAATAGGCGCCGGCATCCTCTCCGGCATCCTCCGCCAGGGAGTCGCGGTAGGTGATGCGCGGCTCCTCGATACCGTGGAGCATCAGGTTCATCGCGCCGATCCGCAGCATCGTCTCGTCGAAATCGAAGCCGGTGAAAGCGCGCGTATCGAAATGATCGCGGAGCTTGGGATCGCGGAAGATCTCCGGGTGGGCGCCGCGGAGATATTCGGCGGCGACCATCAGGAAGCCCGCAGTGCCCGCCGCCGGATCGCAGACGGTGTCGGTTGGCTTCGGCGCCATCATCCGCACCATCAGTTCGATAATGTGGCGCGGCGTGCGGAACTGGCCGTTCTCGCCAGCGCTGGCGATCATCGACAGCAGATATTCGTAGAGATCGCCCTTGGTGTCGCGATCGTCCATCGGGATGTCGTCGAGCCCCTGGACCAGCTTGTCGAGCAGGGCGGGCCGCGTGAAGGCGAGCCGCGCGCCCTTCATGTGCGCCGCCATGACGCTTTCCGCGCCGCCCAGCGTGCGAACGAACGGAAAAACGTGTTGGTCGACAATCTCGAACATGCGTTCGGGCTTCTCGTTCTTGAATTGCGACCAGCGCATCAACTGGTACGGGCAGCCATCCACGCCCTCACCGGTATCGGGATCCTTGCGGAAGCCGGGCGTGGCGAGGCCGTCGACGCCTTCCGGAAAGATGCGGCGGGCCAATGGGCGACCGAGCGCTTGCGCCTTGGCTTCCTCTCGCGATTGGATTTCGTCCAAGCGACGGATGAACAGCAAATAGGTGAGCTGTTCGACCCCGGTCAGCGGGTTCGAGACGCCACCGGACCACATTGCGTCGCGCAGCTTGTCCACCTGGCCGCGGATTTCACGATTCAGCACTTCGTTACCCCTTCAACGGCGATCACCGAGGCCGCTCACTTCGAACCTGCGTATCGCCGCGGCGTCATCCTCGTCCAATGGTTTCGGCCAAGGAACTCCGTGCGGGCTGGGCTGTGAGGCGCTGCTAGCAATGTGCGCATCGTTCTGCGCAGGAATTAGCGGAGTCCCAAGATCTTATTGCGCGCTGTTCTAGGGTCCAGTATTCTAGCGACCATGTCAGCGTTGTTGTCCGCACTCAGAGATCTGCTCGGTACTATGTATCCGGCATGGGCGCGCGCTTTCGCATTCTGGATTGTCGCCCTCCGATCGGACGACGTCGACGACTATCGTGCGTCTGAAAGCACGCTTTCCGATGCGCCTGAAGCGGTAGTCGAGTTCTTCAACCACCCGCCGCAGGCTTGGTCCGCCCCGTGATCTGATCGTCGAAGCCGACGATCAACACTTCACGGAGACTAACCATGGATAAGATGAACGACCGGCCGCTCGCGGCCGTAGAATTCCCATATGCGCCACGTTCGCTGGCTCTGCCGGACCACGATCCAGCCGAAAATTACGATATCGATACGTCGATGCTAGCTATGCATCCCGATAGCTCGCGCGTGATTGGCATGCCCAAAAGCAAGCCCGAGTATCTGGAGACACGTTGCGTTCCCGTCGAGGATCTTGCGTATCACCCGCTTCACCCTCGCGGTGCGGCTATCTGGAAGCAGGGTCGGCTCACCAGGCTCCACGCCACCTTCCAGGCGGATGGGCAGCAGGCCAATCTCCGCGCGGTAATGGATCCTGATGGGGGGGAGCAGCTGCTGGTCTATAGCGACCATGGCCTGCTGCACCTATGTCAGGTCGAAGGTCTTCAAGAGGATCTCAGGGTTGAGGTCTGGCACCTCAGCGATGAGCAGATGGTACAAGCCATCCTGGAAGATGAGACACGCCACCAGGCGCTGTGCGGTTATGAGCGCGCCACGGTCTTCAAGGCGTACGTCGATTCACACGGTGGAAGCCAACGTGATTGCTTCGCGCGGTTGGGCTTCGAAAGTGAATCCGGCTTGAGCCGCGCGATCGCCATGCTCGAGTTCGACCAGTCGGTGTTGGATCTGATTGTGGACAAGACGGCGATCCCCGTCGGCACCTCGGCGAAGCTCGTTGGTCTGTGCAGGGAGCCCCGCAGTCTCGATCTAGTTCGTAACTGGGCGGAAGCGAACCGGGTGAGTGCGGTTGGCATGTCGCCATCCAAGGTGATCAAGGCGCTGGTTGACCTTCTTGATCCCAAACCGCCTGCGCCCGTGCTCAACCTGCGCGAGGACGGGACCTGGGCCTACCGCAGCGACACGCGCCAAGCGCCTAATCTCGCGTTCGTGCGCCTTGTTGGCGAAGGCCAGTTCAGCATCGAATTGCCCAGTGTGGCAAAGATCAAGAGCACGGATTGGACCCGGCTGCATAAGCAGCTTCAAGCAATCTAGGCCGCGCGGGGACGGTGCTTGCAAGCGTGCAAGCGCCGTCCTGCACCATGACCGTGGACGAAGAAACCGTCCGATCACACCATTACGGTTCGGATGGCGCTGCCACCTCACTTTCCGGCGAACGGTTCCCGTCGCCGGCTCCCCCGAGGGACCGGCTGACAAGCAGCCGGTACCGAAGTGAAAGTAATAGTAACCGACTAATATTTTGGCGCCGTCGCTTCAAAATGTCGGTCGGGGCGGCCCCCGAACCCCCAAAGGAGCTTTTCCATGGAAGGGTATCAGTTCGCGCATATC
Source organism: Sphingomonadales bacterium (assembly GCA_004173185.1). Taxonomy (GTDB): domain Bacteria; phylum Pseudomonadota; class Alphaproteobacteria; order Sphingomonadales; family Sphingomonadaceae; genus Sphingomonas. Next base: position 74,028 of record SEFZ01000001.1, read on the forward strand.
GGCAGCCATTCCCGCAAGGGGAATAGCCGACGATATTCCTCCGTGTCGGACGTGACGGCGGAGGCGGCTCGGGTTCCCGAGGCCTGTCCGCACGTCTCCGACCCGGAACCGCCGAGCATTCTGCTCGGCGTCGCTCCTGATACAATTCCGGCTATTCTCGAGCAGCGCATCGCGCTGGCGAAAAGCCGAAGCCATGGAAAAGCTATGCGTGGGATCCGGCCCGATACCCACGTTCTGGAAAGCCAGGTGCATTCGCATCCGGCTTACATCAATCCGCCGCCGTCGGACCTGGCGGGCCCCAATGCGGCCTGGCTGGGCGACCCGGCATGCGGTGCGGATTATACGCAGTGGAAGGCGCTGACGGTCCGCTTCGTTCTATGGGATGCCGAGCGCCGCGGGCTGGAGGTGCTGTCGATCGTCGAACATCTCGATGAAAGCCATCCGCATCTCCACGCTTACCTTGCGCTCGACAATGCCAGACACGATGCCAAGGCCACACATCCGGGGCATATTGCGGCTCGTCGCGCTGCCAGGGAAGGGGCTTCGAAAAAGTTTCAGGAAGTTGCCTACGCCGAGGCGATGCGCAGTTGGCAGGATGATATCTATTTTCGCATCGGGCGTCCTTGCGGGCTGACCCGCTTTGGCCCGGGCGCAGACCGCTTGACCAGGGAAGAGTGGCATCGTCGCAAGCATGAATCGGTGCTGCTGAGGGAGACGCAGCTTCAAGTCGACGTGACGCGCGCCGAGGGTAAGACGGCTGAGGACGCTTTGGCACGAACGCTGGACAGCATCGACGACGGTGTCCGCCAGCGTGAAAATTTACGTGCGGCTATTCGTGGCGCCACGACTGAAGTCGAAGCGTTACAAGGAGAGACTGCCGATCTCGAGGAGTCCAGGGAGCGACTCGCTTCCGACATTGCGGCGCTGGAGGAGCGCAGAAAGTCGAGCGAGCGGGAAGTCGATCAGCGACAACGCGAACTGACGGATCTCGCCAGGTCAACGGCGGCGGAGGAAGCGAAGGCGAGCGCCGCCCAGCAGCGCAGCCTTCAAGCAGATCGGGAGCGGTCAGCGCGCGCGATCGAACACGACGCCCAGATAACCGAGCGCGAAGGCGTGGCCTTGCGCCTGGAAGAAGAGGCAAAAGCCAGATCGGTCGCGGCTGAAGCAGCAGAAGCCGCATCCGTGAGGCTCGCCGCAGCCCTAGATCACCGGGAGCACGATCTGGAAGCCCAGCGTCGCCTTATCGAAACGCAATCGGTCCAGGTAGAACTGGTAGGTCGTGCCATGACCGACAGCGCGCTAGCCATCGTCGAAGATGGTAGCGCGCGCGGCTTCAGCATGGACGAATGCGCAATGAGTGACCGCGAGACCAAGGCATATCGGGCGATTTGGACCGATACGCTCAAGCACTTCGCTAAGCGCGTCGCCCGTGCAGTCGCGTCATTGAAGGCTCGGCTTGAAAAACTGATCACCGGCGAAGCGGAGCTGTTGCGGGAGCACGGTGCCCTTCAAAAACAGCGAGCAGATTATTCTCGATCCATGGCGGCCCTGAGAGGCGATCAGAACCGACTCCGGCGGGATGTCGGCTTGCTGGAGAAACAGCGGAGCGTCTTGAAGCCGGTGGTGGAAGGGGTTGCCGACTTCGAAGCCGCATGGGCGGCGATCCCCCTCGATCAACGCGTGCCTTCGGTCGTTGCTGCACTGGATAAGGCCGGTGTGCTCCAGCAGGCGGCCGAGATCGCGTTGGCCGATCCGGCTTACGCCAAGGGGCCGCAGGACGAGAATTCCTCAGACCCGGCCAAGCCGTCCGAGCTGGACCCCGAACGAGAATAACCGACGGCGCCGCGCAGCGTCCGCCGCCCGAAGATGCAATTGCACGGGGCAGATGAAGCTGCCGACCGTGAGGAAAAAGGTGGGCAGCCTGACCCGGACCCCGTTGGGCCGGTGACACTCTCGCCAAAGGCTAAACGATGACTTCTTCGACCCCAAGCGCGCACGATCACAGTGTTGGATCTCGCATTCTTGCCCTTCCGCTTGGCGCCATCGGCGACGCTCCGATGATGATGTATGATCCTTCTGGCGGCGAGCTCCCCGGCGCCATTGAGATGGACGCGATCAACCTGGTCGTCGCGTCTACGCACTTCGAGGCTCCCCGGCTTCTGGACACCATTGCGCTCGTGTCGTGTAATCACCGGCGCGATCTCATGCTGGTTCGCGCCGGTATCTTTCCTGAAACCTTCAATCCAGTCACGGTCGATGTTGCGCTCGACGCTGGGGGTGACGCTCTCGTCCTGACCGATCGTGCCTTCTTTCGGCACGTCGATCGAACGCTTTGGCTCGTGCCCGAGGGGGACGGTCCCTTCATCGAGATATGTCAGCGCGGACTTCGCTTGGAGATGATTTCGCCGTTCCTCACTTCCGAGGAGCGGGTGGACGGGCTCTGCCGTGCCGCTGCCGAAATTGTGCGGCTGACCGCTCAGGGCCGGGGGCGCTGACATGACGACGCCCAAGACCACGCGTCGTCGCAGCAAAGCCGCATCGCCCAGCACCAAGCTGGCCGGGATCGTCACCAACGAGGCGGATCCGCAAAGCTGGCTCTTCCTCAATCCGATGCGCGACATCGCCATGCCTGCCGGGATGGTTTTCGGCAATTTGCGCAAGAGCTATGGTCTGCGGATCAACTCCGCGGTCGAATTCGGACGCAGGAAGTTGCAGCCAATTGCTCCGCTCGGCGATGCCCAAGCGGCGCCATGGCCGGTGACGGCGGAGCGGCACGATGTGGTGCTGCCCGAATATGCTGACGACAAGCTAGCAGAGCCGAGAGCACTTCTCGCTGCCATGGATGCCACAGCCATCGACAAGACGCTGCTGGTCTATGTCACGCTGTCGTTTCCCCAGGCGACCAGGGTGCATCAGGCATTCGAGACGTCTCGCGCATTCGCGGCAAAACTGGCCCGGGAGCGCCATCTCGCGAGTCTGCTGGTGTTACATGCTCCTGGACGTGTGGGATCCGCCAACTCGCCGCACTGCCATTTGCTGATCGCACCGCGCGCGATCGGCCCGCTCGGAATCGAGCACGGGGTCTACGACACCGACCTTTGTTGCGACCGCGGCCAAAAGCTCATGGTCGAGCTTTGGAAGGAGTTCGAACAGGACGGGTGACCGTCGACCGGCAACCGTCGAGAGTGAGGGTGGAGAGAGGAATTGACCTCCGTTCGGGAGGGGAAATCAAGGAACCGATCCATGTCTACCGCAACCGCCGACACCACTGCCGTCATTCACGCCCACGTTCACGCTATCATCGAAATGCTGCTACAGAAGCGGCGGCTCAAGCAGGGCGTCGCCATCACCGCCGGCGACCCGCTTGATGCCGCCGGCCTGACGAATCTCGCCCGTGCAGCTACTGGTTCGCAGACCGACGTCATCCACCTGCAATTCGCCACGTCGAGCGCCGGCCAATTCGGTTTGACGGGGATCAACGTCGCCGCTCCCCGCGATAACCGCTGCTACGTCTATCAGGCGTGCCGCTTGTGGATGCCGGAGGACGGGTCTCGGGCGGTCATTATCCCGCAAGCGTTCGTCCGCGGGCATTTCCGCCTTTCTCCCAGCCAGATCCTGCATGTCGATGGCAAGCCTAAAGGGTCAGTGACGGAAGGAGTGCAGCGCGCGGACGCAAGGCTCCAAGGGCTCCTCCGCCGCGGGCGTTTCTTAGCTGAGGGTCTTGATATTCACGGTGTTGCTCAGGCCGCATAAGGACAGGGCTCCGCATGGTGCGCGACCATGCCACTGGTGAGGGCGCTGCGATGGCACCTGACGGTGGAGCGGCCTCTCTGAGCTGAGGGTGGGCCGCTCCACTGCCGACGTGTATGCGCCCCAATGTCGGTCAAGCGGATCGCTTGGCGATCGCCTGAAAGCGGAAAAGGTAGCCAATCGGCCGTGATGGCCGGATCTGGGACTTACCTGTCGTTCCTGCGAGATGTGTTGAACGGCAGGTTCATTGCCAAAAGCATACACTCGGCTGTCGCCTTTATGGGTGCGAATTGCGAGCGCAATTGGGCCGGTTGCGGACCGTCCGATTTCGGTTGTGAAGGCGCGAAAGCAGCCAGTTGCCGCTTTATTGCGGCACAGACCCCGCTTGATTACGCTCTTTGCGTGGTCGAAAATTCTCGACGAGAAGGTCAATCAGGGCCCGGACCTTGCGTGCGAGATACTGGCAACAAGATAGGCTGACGCTCCCTGCCTCCTTTAAAGAGAATAACCAGCCAGGCTTTACCGGATAGGGCAGCGGCCTGCTTCTTATACGGCGCACGGACGTAGCCTCCCTGACCGCCGATTGACCCCTGCCCGATCCCCGGACGTTCGTGGGACCGGGCCGGGTCATGCTGTCAGGCGGCGTCCGGGATATAGGCCTTGCGCAGCGCCTCGGCGATGATTTGCTGCGTCGGTGCCTGCAGGCCGCGAATGACGTTAGACTGCTCGCGCGCCACCTCGCTGGCGAGATTGTCGAGTTCGGCCGAGATCGCTCGCAAACCGTCGATCTTGTCGTCGGTGTTCAGGATGGCGCGGGTGCCGTCGGGCGTACGCAACTGCCGGGCGCTGTCCTTGTTATTCCAGCACCAGTCGAAGAAGCGCTGCGTCTCCGCGAGGATCGAAAGCTCGAACTGATAGCCCGCGCGGAGCATCGCGCGATCGGCATGGTAGAGAAGCGCAGCGATATCGAAGCTCGGCAGCTTCATCGCCGCCTGTTCATCCTCGGCGTCATTCTTAACATTTTTCGCCAGCCGGATCGCCTTTTTGAGCCCGCCCAGCGTCGAACCGTCGGCCTCATTGATCCGGTGGATGTGAAGAAACGGCAGGTTCTCGATCGTCGTCGGCACATGCTTGTTGAGGATCGTCACGCCCCGCTCATGCTCCTGCTGCGCCGCCTGATAGTCGATATTGTCATGCCAGAGCGACGGCACGACGTCGACCGGGCGGGGCAGAGAGCCGCCCGACATCGCGATTGCCTTGCCGCCAGTGCAGTCCACCGTGACGGCGGGATAAGCAGCCGTCAGCACCTTCTCGGCCTCGCGGCGGAGCTCGAGAAGGACGTCGACCGGGCGGCGATCGCTCGGCCTGTACCAGCCCGCCCGCGCCAGTGCCCCGCCCTGGGTATAGGTCAGGAAGGACCCCGCCAGCGTCAACAGGTCAACATCGCTGACGCCGCGGATATGCACGTCGAGCGGAACCGAGCCCTGCAGGCGGAGGTCGACATCCATCGAGAGTCCCTGCTGGAGCTGCTTGCCGACACGGATCGCGGTCTCGATCGAAATGTCGGTGTAGCGCTTCTCGACCGGCTGCATCGCCCCGAGGGCATAGCGCGTGAAGGGCTGCGCCGTAGCGCGCTTCTCCCACTTCTCAAGGACCATGCTGTCGTTGACGATCGAGGCGGCAAATTCCTTGCCGACCCGGTCGAGACGGTCGGTGCCCTTGCGGCGCGTGTTGAGATTGGTCAGGCGATCATTGATATTGCGAGCCATCACTTGGCCTCCTTCACGAGTTTCATGGTTCCAAAAGTGTTCCGGCCGCGGCCGTTGAAATATTCGCCCGATGCCGAGCTGCCGTCAGGGGCGAAGACGAGTTCGGAAAAGCCATGGTGTGCGGCGAGGTCGGTCTCGCCCACGCGCGGGTGGTTGCGATAGTGATAGAGCAGCCGGTATCCGACCGCCGCATCGTAAAGGAGCGCCGCCGCGACGCTGTCCGAAGAGGACTGGCTGGTCTCGAGATGGACGCGGATCCGATCCCACGACTGGACGATCGTCATCTTGGCGTTCCAGGGAAAGGGCGGGTTCTTGTCGAGGCTCACGCCTTCACACACCCAGCTTCCCGCAAGATGCGGAACCTTGAGCAAGCGACCAAGCGGACCGATGCGCCACGCATAATGATCGAAGAGCCAGTAGAGCAGGGTGTAGACCATCCCCGCGCCGACGAGCGAGAGAACGGCGGGCGGGAGATTGGCGTTGATCCCGAAGGACCGGGCGAGGTCCATGGCGGACAGCAGGATGAAGACCGCTGCCGCCGAGATCGTGGCGGACGCGCGGGCGATCCATTTTCCTACGGCCGAGCGGTTGTAACCGCCGAGCAGGGCATATTCATGTTCGAGGGGCATAATGGGTTAATTCTCCTTTCACGTTGATGGTGACGGAGACTTTGCAGGGAGCGTGCCAATTCGGTTTTGCGCGGCAATCCGCCGATATTGGTGCCTGGCACGATCGCGCGATGATAAAGTATTCGCTAGTATGATGTAATTTGTTATGGTGCGGGATGCCGACTCTCTTTGCTTGGATTGGCCGCGCCGACCTCGATGCCGAGCAGCGATCCTCCGCCGGTCCCATATTGGACGCGCTACTCAGCCGCCCGTTCGACGCCGCTTATCTTCTGTGCAACTGGCCCGAAGCAGAAATGGAACGCTATCTCGAGTGGCTCGCGCGCGAGGCACCAACCGTCCGCATAGTCGCGCGGCTTGCCCTGCTTTCGCAGCCCAACGCGTTTACCGAAATCTACCGCCACGCTTCCGCGTTCATAGCCGAGGCGCTGGAATCGGCTGGTCTGATGACCGCGCTCACCTTCCATCTTAGCCCCGGCACACCTGTCATGGCGTCAGTCTGGCTCTTGCTCGCAACCTCACGCTTTCCAGCCGAGCTCATTGAATCATCGGCGGGAACGCTCAACACCGTCCAGCATCCGTTCAACTTGCCGGCCGAGATTCTTCCCGATTTGTTGCGCGAACCCGATCGTCGCCTCGCCGATTCCTCGGCCGAACGCCCGGGCGCCGAAAGCACTTTCGGCGCGATCGTCACGCGAAGCCCGGCGATGAAACGCGTTGTGGCGCTCGCGAGAAAGGCAGCTCCGCGCAATGTGCCGCTCCTAATCGAGGGGGAATCGGGTACGGGCAAGGAGTTGATGGCGCGCGCGGTTCACTCGGTCAGCCCGCGCGCGGGCAAGGCCATGGTCGTGGTGAACTGCGGCGCGATCCCCGCCAATCTCGTCGAATCGCGACTGTTTGGGCACAATAAGGGCGCCTTCACCGGCGCCGACCGGGCGCAGCCGGGCTGCTTCGAGGAAGCAGACGGCGGCACCTTGTTTCTCGATGAGGTGGGCGAGCTGCCGCTTTCGGCGCAGGTGGCGCTCTTGCGCGTGCTCCAGGAAGGGGAGATAACGCGCATCGGCGAAAATATCGTGCGCAAGGTCGATGTGCGGGTCATCGCCGCAACCAATCGTGACCTTTTTACCGAGACGATCGAGCGGCGGTTTCGCGAAGACCTTTTCTATCGCCTCGCCGTCCTGCGTATCCATTTGCCGCCCTTGCGCGAGCGGGAAGGCGATTTGCCGCTGCTACTCGACGAGCTGCTCGCCCGCATCAATGAAGAGATGGCGGACGATCCGCTCTTCATGGTGAAGGATCTGGATGCCAGGGCGCGCGCCCTGCTCCTGGCCAAGCGTTGGCCGGGAAATGTCCGGGAGCTCCAAAACACTTTGCGCCGCGCCCTTGTGTGGTCAGATCGGCAGATGCTGCGGGCCGACGACATCGCGGATGCGCTCCTGCCGGAAATTGTCCCGCGAACCGATGGCATATTAGACCGGCCGCTCGATAAAGGGTTCAATCTGGACCAAATTGTTCGGGACGTGGAAACCCATTATATAAGCCGCGCGCTCGATAGCACCGGCGGAAACAAGTCGCGTGCGGCTCGACTTATCGGCTATTCCAGTTATCAGCAGCTCGATGCGCGACGCGCGAAGCTCGGTTTGTAACGGAGGCGAACCGAGCTTCGCGCGGCGGCGAGTAAAAACATAAGGAAATAGGGTTCGGGGGGACCATGGCGTTCGAGATCGACTGGCAATTTATTCGGGAATTTCACCCGCTCCCCAATAGCGACCGGCGTCTCTTGCTGAAAGCCCTCGGCATCGAAACCGTCCCCAATCGCGATGACGAGTCATTTTATCACTGGCTTGCCGAATATTATCGCGCCGGAACCGGACCGATGCTCGACGAAGCAATCCGCAAATCCTCGGCGAAACCCGACGAGCGGTCGCTCGATGCGCTGCTTCGCCAATGGTTGATCGGCCGGACCGGCTTTCCCCGACGCCGGGGCTACGGCAACACGCGGGCTCAAATCCGGACCATGCTGACGGGTCTCGATCCCGATTGCGAGGTCGCGCGACAGGTCGATGCGCTTCTCCCCAACTTCCCTTGGCTCCTCGACGAGCGCGCCGGTCGGCCCCTAGCCTCGCCGGCAAGCGGCATCACCCAGATTGCTGCCGATAAGGACGATCATCCTGAACGTCCCACAGGAGCGGGTCCCGCCTCGCCGACCGACGTGCTCGACCGTCTCGCAGCCGCGGTCGAGGCGATGCGTGCGCGTCCCGAGCCGGCGCTGGTCGAATGGGCGGGTGCGCTTGCCGAAGCCATCGAAGCGCATCTCGCTGCCTCCTCGCGCGCCGAGGAGGATGCCGCCGCGCTGGCCGAGCGCCGCGCGGCCGTGAAAGCGATGCTTGCCGGCCTCGACAGCGTCATCGCGGCCCGCATCGGAACCGTTCCTGTCGATGCCATGACGATTGATATGGTCGATCGCATGGAAAATGCGCTCGCGAGCCTCGACGGGGCGCATGCGGCGCTGGGCCGCGCGCAGGAGGCCTGGCGGCTCGCGGCGACTGCCGGCAAAGCCGAACGCGATGCCGCCACAGCGGAATTTGATCGCGCTGAGAGCGAACGGGATGCCGCGCTCGATCGGCTGGAACAAGCACTTTTGGACTGTGTTGCCGAGCTCGGTGATGCGGCGATAGAAGAAGAGCTCCCTCTCTTTGCGGCTGCGTTGCCCGGCGAGAGCGCCTGCGACGGTGCCGCTGCCGCCGACGGAGAGGCCGGAGCCTCGCCGCAAGTGGACGATGCGTCCCCGGGCGATGGGGAGGAGCGTGACGAGGTAGCGGCCGACAGCGCCAAGGAAAATCCTGCCGACGACGGCTCGGACGAATGGCCGGATGTCGAGGAAGCGGTGGAGGACACGCTTGCCGATTCCACGCCTTGTGAGGGCGCGGTCGACGAGCCGGTCCGGGAGGTGGCTGCTTCGACCGAGCCTATGACGCTCGCCGAAGCGGATTTCGATGCCGCTCCGCTAGCGCGCGTCGAGCCTGACGCCCCCGACGAACCGCAGCCGCAGCTGCCGCGGTGGGAAGAATGGATCGCTGCCGCGCTCAAAGGCAAACGCTATGGATTGGCGGTGCATCTCGCGGACGGCCGCCGGCTGTCGGGGGCCGAGCTGCCAGACAGCCTTCCCGCTCCGGCGCTCGAAGCCCTGCTGACCGGCAATGGTGTCCATACAGCCTTCAGCAAGCCGTGGGTCGTCTATCAGGAGCTCGCCGAGGCGCTGATCGCTATTGCGAAGAATTCGAACGGTCGGCCGACCGATCTGTTGCTCCTCGCCGGCGCGATGCGGCCCGCGATGCTCCAATCCGATACCGCCATGGCGGTCATCGATGCCCTCGACGGCGGGATCGGTGCCGCCTTCAAACCGCTGCGGCGGGTCATCCAGAATGTCGCGACGCTCCGCCTCGTTCACATGGCAGACCTCGCGGCGGCCTCGGATCAGGAAGAAAAGCATCGCCGCGCCGGGGATATCAAGGACAGGCTCACTGCCTGGCGCACCGGGGCGCCGACCCGCAAAACAAATTATCAGCCCGCGACCGCCGTGTGGCAGGAGCTTGTAAGTCCAGCGGGGACCATTGGACGCGCCTTTCAACTCGCGCTCGCGGGGAAGGGCGATGCCTTGCCCGCCGTTCGCTCGCAGGTCGCGCTCCTCGAGGATGAGGATGCGATCATCGACGGCGCGCAAAGCCTGCTCGCCAAAGGGATACGCCGCGATGCGATCGAAGGCGTCGCGCGCAAGCAGATCCGCGGCCTCATCGGCAGCGCCACCGAGCTTTTGCGTGAGTGGATCGCAGTCAATGAGGAAATCGGCCATACCGACGATCCACATCACAGCCACCGGACAGCGCTCGTCGGCGCCATCGCCCAGTCGCGCGAGATATTGGCGGGTCTGGATTGCAGCACGCCTTTGCTCGATGCTGCGATCGCGACCTTCGACGCGGTGCTGACCGACCTTGATGCGCAGCTGCGCGGCACCGCCTACGCCCCCCTCTACCCCGACATAGCGCTCGACAGCGAGATCGCGCTGCTTGCCCATTTTCCGCTCAATGCGCGGCGGCCATTCCGGGTGCTTGGAAACGACGTCGAGGATTTGGCGCGCGCGGCCGAGATCGGTTTCTGTCCCGCGCTGCCGACGATCGCTTCCGCCTTCGACGACGCACTCCGGCTCGGGGCCGCGAGCAGCGCGAAGCGGCTTCTCCCAGGCCTCGACCCGCAAAATGACGAGGCGGATGTCGCTCGGGTCGCCGCGAGCGCGGTCCGGTCCCGAGAGGAGCTGGCGGAGCGAAAGCGCCGGCTTCGCCAGCGTCTCGACGACCTGCAGATCGCCTCGACGAGCAGCAGCAGCGCGCTCGACGAGCTCGAAGGCGCGATGACCAGTTTCGAGCAGCTCGCGATCGGCGAACTGCCGCTCGACATCGGCGAGCCGGGGGCGATCGCGGACTTTCCCGCCGCCAATGCCGAACTCGACCGCATCGCCCGCAGTCTTGAGAAAATCCGGGTGCCTCAGCGCGCCAGCCTCGAAGCCCGTATCCTTGCTCTCGAGGCGTTGTATGGTCCCCTGGATTTCTGCCGGGCGCAGCTTGAGCGGGGCGATCTCGGCACGCTCGCCGAAGAAGTCGACCAGATCGAGAAACACGGCATCGCTGACGCGGCGGAAGGCGCGCCGCTCTCACTGCTCCGACGCTTCGCCGAACTTCTGAAGGCCGCGGGCGACAAGCCATCGGTTCCGATCGGCAACCTCCCCAAGGCGGCGCGCGAAGGCGAAACGCTCGAGCTGTTCGATTTTACCGCGCTGGAACCCCTCGATCGCGAGCGGTCGACGAGGCTGCTCGAGGCGTGGAACATGCTCCGCCGCACCACATCCCCGGGTCTTCGGCGCGACAAGCGCGGCGATCCGCTCGTGAAGGTCGGCAGCGCCGCGGCCGACGTCCTTGCGGCGCTGGGGTTCAACGGGGTACGAGCAAAGGACCCCAAGCGCGACAAAAGCTGGTTCCAGTTATCGATGGCGACGCTGCCGCTGCGCGACCGCGAAACATGTCCCGTCGCCACCTTCGGTAGCGAGCGGGTAAACGGCACTGAGCGCGACGCCCATTATCCGGTGATCGTCGTGTCTCCCGGCGAGATCGATGCCTGTATCGGCTCGTTCGACCAGCTCCCCGAGCAGGCGATCATCCTTTTCACCGATCCCCTCGATGTGCGGCAGCGCCGCGATCTTCAGCGCAAGGCCCGGCGAAGCACTCGCTCGATCGCGGTTGCCGACACGATGACGATTGCAGCTCTCGCGACGACCCGCGACGCGGGCACCCGCCAGTTCTTCGAACTCGCCATTCCCTATGGCAGCTCGCACACCTATTCCGACACCAGCTCGGATACAGCAATCGAGAATTTCTTCGGACGCGACACGGAGATGCGCGCGCTCGTCGATTCGCGCGGCCCATGCTTCGTTTACGGCGGTCGTCAGCTCGGTAAGACAGCGCTTCTCAAGCAGATCGAGCTCCGTGAAAACGGCAATGACGATCGCGTCGCGCTCTATTGCTACATCAAGGCGGTGGGCAACACCGAGAGCGCAGACGACGTGTGGAAGGAAATCCAGCGCCGGGTCCAGGCGCGAGGCGTGGTTCTTCCCAAGGCCGCGAGCATACAGGAGCAGCTGAAAGCCTGGGTTCTTCAGAAGGCCGGACGCTATCTCCTGATAATGCTCGACGAAGCCGATGCTTTCCTCGCCGGCGAAATGAAGGCCAATTTCCCGATCATCGAACAGATGAAGGCGATGATGGAAGACACCCAGCGGGCGATCAAGTTCGTCTTCGCGGGACTCCACAATGTCCAGCGTTTCTACCGCGCGCCCAACAGTCCGCTGCTCCATCTCGGCCTGCCGGTTAATGTCGGCCCCTTGCTCGGCGGCGACCGCGTTGCGGCGCGGCAGATGGCGATCGCGCCGATGGCAGCGCTCGGTTTCGAATTTGAGGACCAGATCGACGCCTACCATATGTTGTCGCTGATCGGCTTCTACCCGTCGCTGATGCAAAGCTTCGGCAAGGCGGTGGTGACGGCGATGAATGCGCAGCTCGGGCGCAGCAGCGGGCCGGTCTCCATGCCGTTCCGCATCAAGCGCGACGTCATCGACGCTTGCTTCAACCAGCAAACGTTTCGAACCAGCGTCGTCCGCAAGCTCCAAAAGACGCTGGAGCTCGACGAGCGATACGAGCTCATCACCTATGCGGTCTGGAGCCGGATGAAGGATGACAGCGCCGCAGGCCTTTCGACGGCCTTCGGCTATACCGCCTTCGAAATCTCGCGCCTGTCGCGCGACTGGTGGCCCGCGGGGTTTGCCGAAACCGAATCGCTCGAAAGCTTCACCGCGATCCTTGACGAAATGGAAGAAATGGGCGTGCTGGCCCGGAAGGGCGATCTTTACGCGCTTCGCTCCCAACGCATCGCCGCGATGCTTGGCGGCAAGACCGAGATCGAAAGCCGGATGCAGGAGCTGATCGAGCGTCCGCCGACCCGCAGCCCCGATCCGCTGTCCAGCCATCGCCGGATGGGAGCGCGCTGGTCGCCGCTTGCGCTTCGCCAGGAAGCGGCGCTCGTCAAGCATCTCACCGATCCCGCGGGCCCACGCATCTTCCTTATCGGCGCTGCGCCCGCCGCGGGGCTCGATCGTCTCGGCGACGCCATTAACGAGCTGATCGCATCGCCTGCCGTGCCGCTCGCCAGTCCGCGCCGCCTGAAGAACGCCGACGCCGCGACCATCATCGAGGTCGCCGGACGTCAGCGCCGCGAAGCATCGCCCGACGCCCCACGCATCCTGCTTGTCGAAGGGAAATTGCCGGCGGCCGAACGGCTCGCGCTGCTGCGACGCGACCGTGTGTTTCGCGAAACGCAGCGCCCCGTGCGGCTCGTCCTGTGCGGAACGCCGACGGCCGAAATCGCGGCCTTGCCGCCCGAGCGCGATCTTCTGTCGATCCAGGTCGGCCCGCTCAGTCTCGAGACAATCGCGCACTGGATGAGCCGCGAAGAATTTCCCGAGGACGAGCGGGTCCAGTCGGCGCTGCGCGCCACGACGGGGGGCTGGCTCGACGTCCTCGAACGTGCCCCGGTGACCCCGGCCGTGCGAAAGCGGGGCGCCGATGCCATGATCGAAATGATCAGTGCGGCCGCGGGCAGCTTCACCGCTGCCGATCTCGGCCTCGACGATGAGACGCTCAATTTTGCGCGCGCCCTCTTTAAGGCGCAGGGCGGCGGCGGCGCGAGCGAAAGCGAAATGGCCGACTGGGCGATGATCGTTGACGAAGACGCCGGAGCAGCCCGGCTTAGCCTTCTCGACGCGCTTGGGATCGTCGAAACGCTCCCGACTGCCGGCGAAACGGCGGTTCGCGCCTTCAATCCGCTCGCTGCGCGACTCTTCGCGTGACGGGGCGATTTCTCGACATCCTCGCCGCGGCGAGGCTGGACGATGCGTTGGGGGCTGCGGCCGAAGGCCGGCCGCTCATCCTCCGCGCCCGGCGGGCCGACACCGCCCAACGCCTGATCGACCGCGCGGCCTATGGCACGATCAGTCTCGAAATCCTGACCGTCGATGCCGACAGCCCCGCACCGCAGGCGGCACTAATCGAGGCCGGCGCGCGCTGCGCCCCGGGCATCGCGGACCTTGTCGAATGCAGCACTTCGTGGCGTCTCGACTACAAGCTCTTCGTCGTCGATCTTCGCGGCCGCGATGCCGGTCCTTGGTTGACACTGGCCGGGACCTTCGCGCGCATGCGCGCCGAGGTCACCGAAGGTCCCGCTCTCGTCCTGATCGTGAGCATGGCGGTGGCACCGGCGGGCTGCGATTTTCTCGATGACGGCGGCTTCGTCGGTCCCGCGGAAGCGATCATGTTCACCGGCGAACGGCGCCAGCCCGCGGGGCTGCTCGCCGAATGCGCGGATGCCGCGGCCATCGAGGTGTCGCGGGGCGATCTTGCGCAGCTCAGCGAGCTGCTCGACCTCAAGGACCAGGAGCGGTTCGATCCCACCGACTGGCTCGGCCGTCAACCGGTATCCGAGGTAAAGCTCCTCTGGCGGAAGCGGGACGAGGTCTGTGCCACCTGGCTTGCGCGCAACGCGCCCCTGCGTCTCCGCGAACGCGTCTGGCGCGGGCATGTATCGGTCATATTCCCCTGGATTGCCAATGCCCTTGCCGATTTTCTCGCGAAGCATGGCCGGCGGCTGCCGGCGAGCCTTCCTGATCGTCATACCGGCGCACCGATCCCGCGGGCAGAGTTCGAATGGGGCGAGCTCCTCTATTGTTTCAACCAGCAGGACGGGTTGCTCGGCGACAGAGCCTTTCATATCAAGAAGGTCCGCAATGCCCTCGCGCATCGCCGGCCGCTCGACTGGGCAATGGCGAGCCGGCTCGAGGCCGATGTCGCGGCGCTGATGCGCTGGACCTGACCTTCCACGTCAGCCAGACAGTTGTGGTGCCCCGGGCGACCGGCGCGACCGGAGCTCTAGGCCGCCGCTCGGCGGCGGCCCCGGGCCACGCCTTGCGCGTCCCGGCCATAAGGTAACGATCCCTGGGGTGGCCTGTTGGCCGCAAGCGTCCGCTGCCGCGCTGCGGACGTCCTTGCCTTGTGCCCTTGCGCGAGCGCGCCGGATGGATTTCGATGGCTAGTGTGGGGTTGAGCGCGATCGGGTCGCAGCGCGGCAACAAATGCTCTGCCAGCGGTAGGGCGAGATCGTTCATGACGAGTGACCGCTTCGCGGCGCACGACGTAAAGGTCGTAATGACCGACAACGGGGCGCTTCGCTGACAGTCTGCTTCGCAGCGTTCCCTCGACCGCTTTTATCTGGAGCTGACCTTCACGATAACTGATCTAAGCGACCGGGCTTGGTCGAGCGCTGCCGATGCATTTGGCTGATTGGTCGGCTGCTTTCTGCCTCCCGCCGCCTGAAACCCGCCACTCATCAACCGGCCCTCGTTCTAGCTGGGACGCGCCCCCAAACCAACGAATTTTCGCGTTGCTGACTGTGCCAATGCGCTGTAGCAATGAGCTGTGCAGGCCGCTCCTGCATGTCAGTGATTTCAATCACTTAGCGACTGTGGAATTTGGCTGGGAATCCTTCCGCCCCAGCCAGGACACACGGTCTATTCCAGTAAACGCACCAAGCTTTCCCCACGCCCACGGACCTCATCATAGCGCCCGTCGCAGTTCCCCGCTAAATCCTGCCGAGGGGGAGGAAACAGTGAGCGATCTAATCTCATGGCTACAAGCGAACGATAACCTGTCCGGCTGGGCCCAGTTCGCCGGCGCAATGCTGACATTGGGAGCGACATATCTGATTGCGTTCATCCCAATCTGGAATCGAAAGCGTCAGCTTCGCAAGGCGGCGGCTCGATTGCTCTCCCATGGGTATGAGGTGCTGGAGAGTTACCATCGCACGACTAACAACTTTCTACCGACGACGCTCAGCTTGCGGGGTGTTGTGTAGGTAGTGAGCGGGGTTATGGATGAGATCGCTCGCTTCCCGGTCTACGAACTGGATGATCAGGGCAGCAGGTCGCTGGCCCGTTATCTCGTCGCAATGAATGCCCAATTGCTCGCGGTCAGGCTAGTTTTCGACAATATGGCCGCAACCGTCGAGGGCGAAGCGACCGATGAGGAGCGAGATACGCTTGTCGAGTTTCTGGTCAGCAACTGGAGTTTGTGCGAAAAATGCTGGCAGGCGAGGAATTAAAGCGGCCAGTCTGGCCGGGTGTGGAAACCTAGCGCCGCCATTCGGTGATCCGGTCTTGCGCGAGAACGCCCTTGCTAGAAGTTGATCACCAAGCGATCGATGTAGTCTCGGGCGTAATCGCTGCTCCTATGGGTGAGCCTATCGACTAAGCGATGGCCGAGGCCGTCGTTGGCTCTGATCCTCTCCGCAGTCGATTGGAATTTTTCCAGCGCCGGCTGCTACCGGGCTTTCGTAGTTGGGAGGGCGTCACTCCACAGGACTGGCGGAGCCGAAACACTGCGATATAGCCCGACTGTGCGGCTCCGCCACCAAATGCGGCGATTAATCTACCATTCCTATAAGGTTGGCACCCCCGATTAGGTTCGCGCTAATGCGCTGTCTGTCGCCGTCGCGCTGGCTTACCTGCTACTTAGGTTCGTTCGGCTGAATAGCTCGGCCGCTTGCATAGAAGCGGGGGCAGAATCGTTTGGCTCAATCGAGAAGATTGCATCTAGCTCTTGAACAAGGGGTAATTGGCTTCATTCCGCGCTTTTCAGCATGCCGTGCATGGCTAGCCAGCGAACAAAGGCGTCGAACCAGCCGGTGCTGGTGGTTTCCTTCTGGTACATGCCGAAGCCATGGCCGCCTTGTTCATAGAAATGGAACTCCACGGGGCGCTTGGCGGCGCGCCAGCTATCGATCAGGCCGAAGCCGCTATTGGCGAACAGCGCATCATCGGCGGCGAGGGCCACGAACAAGGGCGGCGCGTCAGCGGGAACGGTTACTGCCGAAAGCGGCCCGTAAATGTCGCCGATAAAGGCCGGCTTGGCATCTTGCCCGGCCAAAGTCGTCGCCATGGTCAGCATCGCGCCGGCCGAGAAGCCGACCATGCCGACGCGGCTGGGATCGACATGCCATTCGGCGGCGCGCTTGCGCACCAGAGCGAACGCCGCGCGGGCGTCGGCGATCTGCGGTCCGAGGCCCGCAATCGCAGCGTCGGGCGATGGCCGTGGGCGAGCGACGCCGGAGAACATCTCCCGCATCGACTGCTCGAAGCCCGGCATGTCGGCGGGGGTCTGGTTGAGCCGGTACTTCAGCACGAACGCCGCGACGCCGCGGGCAGCCAGCGCACGGGCGACATCCCAGCCTTCATTCTCCATCGACAGCGTCCGGAACCCGCCGCCCGGGGCGACGATCACCGCAGTGCCATTGGCTTTGCCGGGGTCGGGCAGAAACGGAGTGAGCGTCGCGACGACGACGTTGCGCGCAAAGACGCTGCCATATTGGCTGTGCCACACTTCGGGTGCCGTGGCGCCCGGCAGCGTGCCGGTACCGAGCTCGATCGCTGCCGGCTGGGCAGGGATGGCGATCGGCGTCATCTTGTCATTCTGAGCCAAAGCCGGCACCGCCAGCGTGCATAGCATTGCCGCGGCGAGCGCGCCAAAACGCTTCCTGATCTGCTGCCGCATTCTACCCTCCGACTATATTGACTGGTTCGATCATTTCCGGGGCGGCGCCGAAACGCCGGCGTCCGTCTGGACCACCGGCTGCATCGTGCCGTCCGGATTGTATCGCAGATATTCGACCGTCACCGCGCGGCGGCCGATCGCACCATTGAGCTCACCGATGGTCAGCGCCGCATTGTGCAGGAACAGGTACCAATTCCCCTTATATTCGGTGATGCCGGGATGGATGGTGAAGCTGTACTTGCCCGAGCCGGTCAGCTCGCCGCGATGCGTCCAGGGCCCCTTGATCGAAGGGGCCGTGGCGTAGGAAATCTTCTCGTCGCGATGCTTCGAGCGATCGAGCGAGGCATAGGTCAGGTAATATAGCCCGTCGCGCTTATGGAGCCACGGCCCTTCCTCGAAATGCGGCGGCGTGATCTCGGTGATCGGGCCGTCGATCTCGGTCATGTTGGGCTTGAGCCGGGCGATATAGCATTGCCGATTGCCCCATGCGATCCACGCCACCCCGTCGTCATCGATAAACACGGTGGGATCGATATCTTCCCAGCTATGCGTGCCCTTCGGCGTCATCTGGTTGGTGATCAGCGCCGAGCCCCTGGCATCGACGAACAGGCCGGTCGGGCTGTCCGAGACGGCGACCGCAATCGCCTTGCCGGGATGCGTCTGGTCGTGCTCGACCGCCGCATACAGCCAGAATTTGCCGTGCCTCTCGACCACCTGCGATGCCCAGGCGTCCTGCTTCGCCCATTTGAAGTCGGCGACCTTCATGATCGCGCCATGATCGGTCCAATGTTTCATGTCGGTGGTCGAATAAACCAGCCACTCGCGCATGTTGAACATCTCGTCCCGCTGCGCCTCGTCATGTCCGACATAGAGGTACAAGCGGTCCCCGACCACGAGCGGTGCCGGATCGGCGGTGAACTTGTCGCGGATGATCGGGTTCGACCCGGCCTGGGCGAAAGCGGGCGCCGGAAGCGTCAGAGCGATCAGGGCGATGGCCAGCGCGCGCATCATGCCTGCACCGCCACGTCGCGCTGCTCGCCCGTCGGTCTGGAGCCCCATAGAGCGTAGAACAGCACATATAGCTCGCAGGCGGCGGTGAGCAGGAAGGACCATTGCAGGCCATATTCGTCGGCCAGCTTGCCCTGCACGATCACCAGTGCCCCGCCGGCAATGGCCATGATCAGCAGGCCCGAACCCTCTTCGGTGAGCGGCCCCAGACCCTTGATCGCCAGCGTGAAGATGGTCGGGAACATGATCGAGTGGAAGAAGCCGACCAGGATCAGCGCCCACATTGCCGCGGGCCCGTGGGCAAGAGTGGCGACGATCATCACCACGAACGCCCCGATCGAGAACGCCGCGAGCACATGTGCCGCGTCGATCTTTTGCATCAGGAAGCTGCCCAGGAACCGTCCGACCATCATCCCGCCCCACAGAAGGAACAGATAGTTCGATGCTTCCTGATGCGTGATGTTGCCGATGTCGGGCTGGCTGATGAAGTTGATGAAGAGATTGGAGACACCGATCTCGGCAATCAGGTAGATGAAAATCGCCGGTACACCGAACACCAGGTTGCGGTGGCTCCATAGCGACAGTCCCTTGCGGGTGTCGCGGCTGGCGCGCTGCATCGCCTGGCCCATCGCCGGCAGCGGAAAGCGCGCGATTACCACCGCGAGGATCACCAGCAGGATCGCGACGATGATGTACGGCAGAATGACCGACTGAGCGTCCGCATATCGCTCGGCCGCAGTGAGCGTGACGCCAGCCTCCGAAGTACCGCCTTTCGACCGCCCGAGGATCAGATAGCCGCCGAACAGCGGCGCCAACGTCGTACCGAACGAATTGAATGCCTGAACCAGGTTCAGCCGGGACGACGCGGTCTCCGGTGGCCCGACCACCGCGACATAAGGGTTCGCCGCGACCTGGAGCAGGGTGATCCCGCTGGCGACGATGAACAATGCGACCAGCACGACTTCATACGAGGGCAAGCGTGCGGCTGGAACCATCAGCAACGCGCCGGCGGCCATTGCGAGCAGGCCGATGACCATCGACTTCTGATAGCCGATACGCGCGATCAGCTTGGCCGAGGGGATCGAGGCGACGAAATAGGCGATGAACCAGACGCTCTCGATCAATGTGGTCTGGGTGTAGTTCAACTCGAATACGCTGCGCAGGTGCGGCAGCAGCGTGTTGTTGATGACGGTGATGAAGCCCCACATAAAAAACAGGCTCGCCAGCAGCGTAAGCGCCGGGCGGTAGTTTATCGTGGCCCCCGAGACGCGTGCCCCGGCAATGGGTGGAAGCGCCATCCATCTCTCCCCTCAATGATTCGACACGTCTTGCCTGCCGTTTTTTGTCGGACTATATATTCACCCCGAAGACGTCAATGCCGGCAAAAGCGGCGCGGGGGAGGTTCCAATGAAAGCCATGCTGATCGCGCTATCGCTATGCGCATCATGCGCCGTGCCGGCGTTCGCCGCCGATGCAGTGCGCGAAAAGGCCGGAGCACTTGCCGACGGCACGCCGATCGAAGCGGTGCGGCTCAAGAACGCGGCCGGAGTCGAAGCGCGCGTGATCACCTATGGCGCCACCCTCCAGTCGCTGATCGCTCCGGACCGCCATGGCAAACGCGCCGAAGTGACGCTCGGCTATGACGATGCTGCCAGCTATGCGGCGAAGCCCAATTATCTCGGTGTGACGGTCGGGCGCTATGCCAATCGGATCGCCGGCGGTGGCTTCAGCCTCGATGGTCGCAGCTACCAACTCACCCAGAACGACAAGACCAATTCGCTGCATGGCGGAGTTCAGGGTTTCGACAAAAGGATCTGGCGCATCGCGTCGGTTTCGAGCGGGCCGGTTGCGACGGTGGTCATGGGACTGACCAGCGCCGATGGCGATCAGGGGTATCCCGGCAAGCTCGACGTGACCGTTACATATTCGCTGGATGAGAAGGGCAATCTGACGATCGCGTTCGAAGCGCGCACCGACAAGCCAACCGTCGTCAACATGACCAACCATGCGCTGTTCAACATGGCCGGCGACGGCGCAGCCGAGGGTACTTCACGCCAATTGCTGACGATTCCGGCGCGCGCCTATACGCCGGTCGATGACAGGCTGATCCCGACGGGCGCACTCGCCCCGGTGCAGGGATCGGTCTTTGACTTCCGCGCGCCGCGATTGATTGCCGAGGGGTTGCGGGACGGCCGGGATCCGCAGATCGTCATGGGCCGCGGCTACGATCATAATTACGCGCTCGACAAGGGCGCTACCGCCACGCCCGAACTGGCGGCGCGGCTTGAGGACCCGGCCTCGGGCCGCATACTCGAAGTGCTGAGCACCGAACCCGGCCTGCAATTCTACAGCGGCAATTTTCTGGACGGCACGGTGCGCGGCCGGAGCGGACGGGTCTATCGGATGGGCGACGGAATTGCGCTCGAGCCGCAGAAGTTTCCGGATTCACCGAACCAGACGAATTTCCTCTCCGCGCGCGTCGATCCGGGCAAGCCCTATCGGCACGTCATGATCTATCGCCTGTCCACGCGCCGCTGATCGCCCGATCATGACCGATACAAAGCTTCGATCGCGCGCCTGGTTCGACAATTCCGGCAACGTCGACATGACCGCGCTGTATCTCGAACGCTATCTCAATTTCGGGCTGAGCCTGGAGGAGCTGCGTTCGGGCAAGCCGATCATCGGCATCGCCCAAACCGGCAGCGACTTGTCCCCCTGTAACCGCCATCACCTCGTGCTGGCCGAGCGCGTGCGCGAAGGCATCCGCGAAGCCGGCGGAATCGCTATCGAGTTTCCGGTGCATCCGATCCAGGAAACCGGCAAGCGCCCGACTGCCGGGCTGGACCGCAACCTCGCTTATCTTGCCCTGGTCGAATTGCTATACGGCTACCCGATCGATGGCGTGGTGCTGACGATCGGCTGCGACAAGACCACGCCGGCCTGCCTGATGGCGGCGGCAACGGTCAATATCCCGGCGATTTCCCTGTCGGTCGGACCGATGCTCAACGGCTGGCACAAGGGCGAGCGGACCGGTTCGGGCACGATCGTGTGGAAGGCGCGCGAGATGCTCGCGGCGGGCGAAATCGACGACGAAGCATTTATCAGGCTGGTCGCCTCATCGGCGCCATCGACGGGTTATTGCAACACGATGGGCACGGCGACGACGATGAACTCGCTTGCCGAGGCGCTGGGCATGTCATTGCCCGGCAATGCCGCGATACCGGCACCGTATCGCGACCGGCAGGAATCCGCCTATCGCACCGGGCTGCGGATCGTGGAGATGGTGCGCGAGGATTTGCGCCCGTCGGACATCCTGACGCGGGAGGCGTTCCACAACGCAATCCGGGTCAATTCGGCGATTGGGGGATCGACCAACGCGCCGATCCACCTGGCGGCGATCGCGCGGCATATCGGAGTCGATCTGCCGCTATCGGACTGGGAGACGATCGGCCGCGACGTGCCGCTGCTGGTCAATCTGCAGCCCGCCGGCGAGTATCTGGGCGAGGATTATTACCGCGCCGGCGGCGTGCCGGCGGTGGTCAATCAATTGATGCAGCGCGGGCTGATCGCCGAAGGTGCGCCGACCGTCAACGGGCGCAGCATCGGTGACAATTGCCGCGATGTGGCGATCGAGGACGAGCGCGTCATCCGCCCGATCGGCGATCCAATCCTGGAGGCGGCCGGCTTTATCGTGCTGCGCGGCAATCTGTTCGATTCCGCCATCATGAAGACCAGCGTCATCTCGCCGGAATTCCGGGCGCGCTATCTCGAAAATCCGAACGATCCCGAGGCGTTCGAAGGGCCGGTCGTGGTATTCGACGGGCCGGAGGAATATCATGCGCGGATCGATGATCCGGCGCTGGCGATCACCACCGATACGCTGTTGATCATGCGCGGCGCGGGGCCGATCGGCTATCCCGGCGCGGCCGAAGTCGTGAACATGCGCCCGCCCAATTATCTGATCACGAAGGGCGTCCACAGCTTGCCATGCCTGGGCGACGGCCGCCAATCGGGCACCAGCGGCAGCCCGTCGATCCTCAACGCTTCGCCGGAGGCGGCAGCATCGGGAGGGCTGGCGCTGCTGCGCGACGGCGATCGAATACGCATCGACCTGAAGGCGCGGACCGCGAACATGCTGATCTCCGACGAAGAACTCGCCGAGCGCCGCCGAGCGCTGGAGGCGGCGGGCGGCTACGCATTCCCGGCCTCGCAGACACCCTGGCAGGAGATCCAGCGCAAGCTGGTCGGCCAGATGGAGGACGGCGCGATCCTTGAGGGCAGCGAACGATATCAGCGGATCGCCCAGACCATGGGCCTGCCGCGCGACAGCCATTGACCGACACGAGCGATTGGAGAGCGAAGTGAAACATAGATTTCTGGCCGGTGCGGCGATCCTTGCCGCAACCTTCGCCGTGCCTGCGGCAGCGCAGCGCTCTGTCGAGACAGTGATCACCGTCGATACCGACAAGCCCGGCGCCCGGATCGACCGCAACATCTTTGGCCAGTTCGCCGAGCATCTTGGCACCGGCATTTATGGCGGCGTTTGGGTTGGCAAGGATTCCAAGATCCCCAATGTCCGCGGCATCCGCAAGGACGTGGTCGCGGCGCTGAAGGCGATCCAGGTGCCCAATGTCCGCTGGCCCGGAGGCTGCTTTGCCGACGAATATCATTGGCGCGACGGTATTGGCGATCCGACTAAGCGGCGGGTTTCCGTGAATTCCAACTGGGGCGGATCGATCGAGGACAATGCGTTTGGAACGCATGAATATTTCGACTTTATCGAGCAAATCGGCTCGGAAGCCTATGTATCGATCAATGTCGGCTCGGGCAGCTACAAGGAGGCGGCGGACTGGGTCGCCTATATGACCGCCGACACGCGCAACACCGCCGGACAGGAGCGCGCGGCCAATGGCCGAAAGGAGCCGTGGAAGATCAAGTTCCTGGGCATCGGCAACGAGAATTGGGGCTGCGGCGGCAATATGCGCCCGGAATATTATGCCGACGAATTGAAGCGCTACGCCCGCTTCACGCGCAACTATAATCCGGAGCAGCAGGCCTTTCCAAACCCCGCCAACCCGTCGGCTCCCATCCTCAATCCCAACCAGATGCTGCGCGTCGCAGTCGGCCCGAGCGACGACGATACCAGCTACACCGAGGGGGTGATGAAGGCGTGGAAGGGCCGCGACTGGAGCTGGAACATGGAAGGGCTCTCGCTCCATTCCTACACCGTGGTGAACTGGCCGCCGGCCTATGATTCGGTGAACTTCGCCGAGAAGGAATATGCCGAACTGATCCAGTCCACCCTCATCATGGATAAACGCATCCGCACCCATTCGGCGATCATGGACAAATATGATCCCGAGAAGAAAATACCCCTCATCGTCGACGAATGGGGAGCCTGGCTCGCGAAGACACCGGGGAGCACCGAGGGCTTTCTCCAGCAGCAGAATTCGTTGCGTGACGGAATTATCGCCGCGCTCAATTTCAACATCTTCGCGCGCCATGCCGATCGCGTGCGGGGAGCGAATATCGCTCAGATGGTCAATGTGCTGCAGGCGCTGATCCTGACCGACGGCAGCAAGATGGTGCTGACGCCGACCTATCACATTCATCAGATGTATCTGCCGTTCCAGGACGCGACGCTGGTGCCGGTGCGTTTCAGCGCGGGCGAATATCGTCAGGGTGACGTAACCCTGCCGCGGGTCGATACGGTCGCGGTGCGCGCCAAGGACGGCAAGCTATGGCTGGCGATGGTCAACCTCGATCCGACCCGGCCCGTCGACCTGCGCGTCGATATTCCCGATGTGCGTGCCAAGGGTGCGTCCGGTCAGGTGCTGACGGCGCCCGCGGTGAATTCGATCAACACGTTCGATGCGCCGAAAACGGTAGTGCCGACCGCGTTTACGGCGCCTGCGACGAATGGTGCAATCACGGTTTCACTGCCCGCTAAGTCGGTAGCGATGCTGGCAGTGGAGCAATGAGCGTGCGGACCGGTCAGTCGTCGAACCGGTCCGTAGCTATCACCGTACCGTCCTGAAGCGCTTCGACAACGAGCCGTAGGGGCTCCACGTCGAAGTTGCTGTTCTTGCCACGCACCAGCGCGGCGAAGTGGGCGTACATCGCCGGATATTCCCGATCCGCCGCTTCGACCATGCCATCAGGCCAGGCCAGCACAGATCCGCCGCGCGACAGGAGCAGTGTGCCGGCGTCGGTTTCCACGGCTATGTCCCAGGTCTCCGAGCCGATCTGGCGCCAGTCGAAATCCACTGCGATCGCTGCGCCCGCCGCGTCGTGCAGGGCAAGCCGGGCGGCGATCGGAGCTTCGCGATTGGCGGGGATTTCCAGTTCGGCAGCGGCGAAGGCGATCGGGCCGGGCAGAATATGGGTGAGGATCGAAAGGGCGTTGATCCCGGGATCGAACACACCAAACCCGCCGGTGCGCCATATCCATGCCTGCCCCGGGTGCCAGGTGCGCACATCCTCGCGCCATGTAACGGTGGTGCGACGAATTTTCCGATCGGCCAGCCAAGCCTTTGCCGGCTCCACGCCGCTTGCGAAGCGCGAGTGCCAGGCGGCGAACAGGGTCACGCCGGCCGCGCCAGCCTGCTCCGCAAGCGCCCCGGCCTCGCCGATCGTCGCGACTGGCGGCTTTTCCAGGAATACATGCAGCCCGCGAGTGATTGCCGTCGTGGCCAGCGCATAGCGGACCTGTGGGGGCGTGCAGAGCGCGACGGCATCGACATCCAGCGTCGCCGCGAGCAACGCGTCCAACGATGCATAGCTCGGGATCCCGTCTATCGAAGCGCCATCCGCGCTTGCGGTGGCTGCGATCTCCAAGTCCGGATTTGCGAGGATGGCGGGGACATGCTGGTCGTGGGCGACTTTGCCGAGGCCAACGATCGCGATGCGGATGGGCTTCATCCCTACAGGCTCCGCACGGCGCGCAGCGCTTCATCGGGCGCGACGGCCAGCGGGTTGCACAGCGGCAGGGTGAAGGGTGCCGCTTCGATCTCGAACCGGTCGCCGGGTTCGGTGCGAATGCCGTCTCCGAACGACAAGGTCGCCGTGCCGAAGAAATGCACGTGAATGTCGCCCGGTCGCCGGAACAGCGGATATTTGAAGTGGTGATGCTCGAGATTGGCGATGCTGTGCGACATATGCGCTTCGCCCGACAGGAACGGCTTTTCCCACAGGGTTTCGCCGTTGCGCACGATCCGGCTGGTCCCGCGCACCGCCGGCAGTTCGCCAACCAATAGCTCCGGGCCAAGTGCGGCCTGACGGAGTTTGGAATGCGCGAGCCAGAGATAGTTGTGGCGCTCGGTGATATGGTCGCTGAACTCGTTGGCCAGACAGAAGCCAAGGCGGAACGGCGTGCCATCCGGGCCGATTAGATAGACGCCGGCAATCTCCGGCTCCTCGCCGCCATCCTGCGCGAATGCGGGCATGGTCAGCGCCTCGCCCGGTCCCCTGAGATGCGATCCATCGCCCTTGTAGAACCATTCGGGCTGCTGCCCGATCGCCCCTGACACAGGCTTGCCGCCTTCTACCCCTTCCAGGAACATCCGCATCGAATCGGTGAGCTTGTCGCCTGATGCGGCCGCGCGGTGCATCTGGTCACGCCCCTCTGCCGAGCCGAGATGGGTCAGGCCGGTGCCGGTCAACAACAGATGCGCGCTGTCGGGATGGCTTATTGGCGCGAGCAGGCGGCCGGCGGCAAGTTCTTCGGCAAGGTCGACAGAGCCTGCGCTGCCGGCCTGCTCGACCATCTCGGCCAGCCCGATTTGCCGAGTGATCGCCGCCGTCGCCAGGGTGCGCACATCATCGAACCCGTGGACGAACCACGCCCCGCTGCCCTGATCCGCGATCAGGCGCGGCGACCCGGCATTTCCCCGTTGTTGGATCAGTCTGAGCATCAATCCCCCCGCAGCGAGTTTAATTTAGTCTGACTAATCTTCAAGCGTAATCGCGGCGCGGCGCTCGTTTGCCAGAAGCCCTGCGCGAGCCTAATTGTCTGGTTGCACTACTGAGGCGTGAAGATTTGACGACGAAGGTTTCGCCTGAAGAGGAGCATGCACCCGATCGTCGCGGCGAGCGCAGCACCGGCCGCCGGCTTCGCGGTTCGATCGCCCATTATCTGGGCACGGCAATCGTCGGCGGTACGATCCAGCCCGGCGAACGGCTGACCGGCGAAGTTGCCAATGCCGAAGCGCTGGATGTCTCGCGCAGCGCCTATCGTGAAGCAGTGCAGGTGCTGGCCGCGAAAGGGCTGGTCGAGAGCCGGACCAAGGCCGGAACGCGGGTGCTGCCGCGCAGTCGCTGGAACCTGCTCGATCCCGATGTGCTCGCCTGGGCCTTTTCGGGCGAGCCCGATCCGGCGTTCATTCGCAACCTGTTTGAATTGCGCTCGATCGTCGAGCCTGCCGCGGCGCGCCTGGCGGCGGCGCGGTGCGAGAAAGAGGACGTAAAGGCGATGCGCGCGGCGCTCGCGGCGATGCGCCGCCACACGCTGGCGACCGAGGCGGGGATGGCGGCCGATCGCGAATTCCATGATGCGATCCTGCAAGCGACGCGGAACGATGCACTTATCGCGCTGAGCGCCAGCATCGGCGCGGCAGTCAACTGGACTACCAAGTTCAAGCAGCGCGCCCGGGCGCTTCCGCGCGATCCGGTCCCGGACCACGCCCGAGTGAGCGACGCCATCGCGGCGCGCGATCCCGACGCGGCGGAGGTCGCTATGCGAACGCTGGTCGATCTGGCGCTTCAGGACACGCGATTCTCGATGGGTGGCTAGGCAGCCTGTAGTTGCACGGGCCGGGACCAACGTCCGGCTTGGCAGCGTGAGCTATCACGCCGTTCCTCGCGAGGAGCATTGGCTGGCACTGGTAACAACGCCTTCAATCTCCTTGAGCAAGGGAAGGCATTAAGTATCGGCGTGGGGATCCCCAGGACGACGGCCCGAAGTCTACAATATGATCGTCGCTACGCTGCTAGCCCAAACTCGCGCTAGTGATTTTGGCGGTGTCGGCTTTACCGTTGGGCAGGGAGCCATTCGACATCGTGCAACACGTCCATCAACTCGTCGAGCGACTTGTCGGGCGGGATCTGGTACGCGCGATCAAAGGTATTTCCGAGGCGCTCCAAATCTCTAGCAGTGAGAAGGCCGATCGCAACGATTGGTTCAAGGCCGTTCATCGTCGCTCAACGCACCGCGCGCTACGAAGTGCCGTCCAGAAAAATTGAACTGGCTTTCTGTTTGCTCTGCGCAACCGTCATCTTTTGAAATCGCGTTTCCCGTTCAACACGCATATTGTCAGGTTCTGCCTTACAGGAGCTTTCCATTAGCTAGTGACTGCGTGTCGAATCGCGCACCGCTTGACAGCCTCTACTGCCCACTCCACCCCGGCTGGGCCTTCCGCATCTTTTGGGAGATGTAACCCAAAGGAAGCCATCATGAAATCTCCTGTCTCTCCACCCGTCGTCTTGGTTGTTGAGGACGAAATGGTTCTACGGATGCGCGCAGTCGACATCGTCGAAGATGCTGGGTTCATTCCTATCGAAGCGGTGAGTGCCGACCAGGCCATCGAAATTCTCGAATCGCGAGACGACATCTCGGTGTTGTTCACCGACATACAAATGCCCGGCAGCATGGATGGTCTGAAACTCGCGCATGCGGCGCATTCCCGCTGGCCACATATCAAGATCATCCTCGTGTCCGGCCAGATTGCAGTCACCGAAGCGGATAAGCCGAGTGACAGCAAATTCTTCCCAAAGCCGCTCGAGATCCAGCAGATGATATTGGAACTGCAGGAGATGGTCGGGATGGGAGCGCTGAAGGTGATGCCCTCGATTGTCGCTGCCGAAGATTCCCTGAGTGCGGAAAACAAGGCGCTGCGCTACCAGCTGCAGCAAGCAGGGGTCGACGCAAAGGCACTGTTGCTGAAGACGGTGCTGGATACCGAGAAACAGCAGCTGATTATCGATGAGAACCAGCCCTTTCAGGATGCTCTCACGACAGAAAACGACAGCCTGAAGCTAGCGCTTGAGCAGGCGGGTATCGATGCGAAAGAGCTCCTCATCCAGGCCGGCATCGACGCCGAAGAACGGGCCGCATCCGACAAGTTGCAGCATTTGATTCACGCGGAGCTGCACCATCGGATCAAGAATATGCTCGCCACGGTGGGTGCCATCACCCATCAAAGCCTGCGCACCGCAACAGACATGGCCCATGCGAGTGCAGCGATCGATGGCCGGTTCGCGGCCTTGGCGCGCGCCCATGAACTGCTTACGCGCGTGAGCTGGGAGAATGCCTCGATCGACAGCACGATCCGCAGTGCCATCGAGCCGTTCGATCAGGGCGGCGACCGCTTCATTATTTCCGGGCCGGATGTACGCATACTATCGAGTTCGGTGATTGCGTTCGCCATGACGTTGAACGAGCTATGCACCAACACCACCAAATTTGGCGCCATTTCACTTCCAGATGGCAAGGTCAGGATATCTTGGAGGATCGACCGCGAGCAGCTGTACTTTGAATGGATAGAGTCCGGCGGACCTCCCGTGATTGAGCCCACGCGCAAAAGCTTTGGCACGCGGATGATGACGTCGCTGGGTCAGCAGCTGAAGGGTAGCGTTGAGCTCTCTTATAAGCCGGGCGGTTTTGTCTACACGATGGTCGTTCCGCTTGAGGCGCTGGTTGGCAAATCATAGCCTTGCCACCTCATCCGCCAAAATGGCGAGAGCGAGAGGTCAGGACACGTCAAAGCGCGTTCCGTGAAGCCAGCGCTTGGGGTAACTCCTGAGCCGGCCCTGTCCCGGTGAAATAATCGAAGGTTAAGGGATTATCGCCCGCTGCTGAATTAGCCCAATACGCGCAGAGCAAAGGCCGTTGCGGCAGCAAGCCGGTCCTGTCCAACGCTATGTCCCATACCGGGGGACGCGTGGGTCTCGACCTTGACGCCGGCCGCAATCAGCGTCGTCGATGCCAGATCCATCGAGCGGAACGGCGCGACATCGTCCTCGGTGCCCTGGATCAGGATGACGAGCGCAGTCGGCTTCGAGCCAGATGGGAACCCTTCAGAATGGGGATGCCGGAAGCCAACGCAGAGCAAGTATCGACACACTCGCCCTGCGTTGTTTCTGGAGCTTATTTGTCGCGTTCAGCGCGCTTGCGATCGGCCTTGCGTGCACGGCTGATCGCCGCAGCCCGCTCGCGGGCGCGCTTTTCCGACGGCTTCTCATAGTGCCTACGCAGCTTCATCTCGCGATAAACGCCTTCGCGCTGCAACTTCTTCTTGAGAGCGCGAAGGGCTTGATCGACATTGTTGTCGCGGACGATGATCTGCATGCTATTCTGGTTTCCAGCTGATGTGGCTTTGGTGAAGTCGGGCGGCTCTACAGCCAGCGCGCGAGTAAGCCAAGCAAACTGGTACTGGTTATCGCCGAAGTTGAGGTCGCTCGTTGCGCTTGGCCAATGGCGGCGACTGTGGGCGGCGCCGCTGAGCGGAATTTCCGCTTCGACGCTCGCCCTGGTTTGCCCGAGTTCGGCTAGTGGGTGGTTGGCTACCCGGAAGCTCTTAAACGCGCGCTTTCAATCAACCTCCACCAGGCGCCTTCGAACCACGCGGGCGGGTCCCTTGCGTGGTGTCCCCGGGAACACCCTTTTTCCAGTCAATGCGGTAAAGATCGAAGCGCCGATCGGCGAGGTTGCGAACCGTCCCCTCTGCGCGTGCCCAGGTAAGGTCAGCCAGATTGACGTCTGCGATCGTCAGGGTCTCGATATTTTCGCTTGCCTCTGCGGCAATGCCGTCGCGCGCGAATGGAAAATCGCAGGGTGTCAGGATGCAGGACTGCGCATATTGCACATCCATGTTATCGACCCCGGGCAGGTTGCCGACATTGCCAGACAATACAACGAAGCACTGGTTCTCGATCGCCCGCGCCTGGGAGCAGTAGCGCACCCGCATATAGCCTTGGCGATTGTCCGTGCAGAAAGGCACGAAAATGATCCGCGCGCCCTCGTCCACCAGCTTGCGGGCAAGCTCGGGGAACTCGCTGTCGTAGCAGATGAGCACGCCGATCGGCCCGATGTCGGTCTGGATCACATCGACCGAACTGCCGCCCCTTATCTTCCACCAATAGGCTTCGTTCGGCGTCGGGTGGATTTTCTCCTGCGAATGCACCGAGCCGTCGCGCAGGCAGACATAAGCGACATTCTGGATGCTACCATCGTCGGTGCGCGTGGGATGAGAGCCGCCGACAATATTGATGTTATACCTTAGCGCCATCCGAGAAAGTTCGGCGACAATCGGCGCACGATGCTCGGTCATGCGGTCAATCGCCTCCATCGGCGAAAGGCCCTCGGGCTCGAATGAAAGCAGCGGGATGGTGAATAGCTCGGGAAAGACCACAAAGTCCGAGCGATAGTCGGCCGCGACGTCGACGAAATATTCGATGTTCTGGACAAATTCCTCAAAGTTCTTGACGGCTCGCGCCTGCAGCTGAACCGTCGCGAGACGGACGCTTTCCACATCCCGCGGCACGCGAAAGGCAAGCGGTTCATTCGGGTCCACATAGGGATTCCGCCACACCATGTGTGCCGCGAACCCATCCGACGCTTTATCGAACGACAGATATTTATGAAGCACTCCAATTGGGGTGAAGCCGTTGGAGAGCTGGAATCCGATGACCTGATCACGGAACTCGCCTTCTTGAACGCGCTTCAGATAGTCCTCAGGCCCGGCGACCTTGGATTTGACACGCGCATAGCCGGGCATACGCCCACCAAATACGATGCCACGCAGCTCGAGCCGCTCGGCGAGTGCGCGGCGCGCTTCGTACAGGCGCTTGCCGATGCGCAAGCCCCGCTGGCGCTCGTCTACCGCCATCTCCGTGCCGTATAGCCAGTCGCCGGTCGGATCATGTCGGCTGCCAAACCCGTTACCTGTGATCGTTGCCCAATCATGAGGCGCAAGCGCGATAACTTCATCGATGCGCGACGAGGCGCAATATCCCACAATCGAGCCTTCAAAGACCGCCACGAACTGCCCTTCGGGGAAGTTGTTGATCTGGCCGCGAATTTGGCCCGGACTGTAATTTTCGATGCCGGGGTACGCACGACTGATCAGCGCCAAGATTCCAGGGACGTCCTTCGGGCTTGCGACGCGTAGCTCTAGGGTAGCGGGGCTTTTCCGGGGCATTGTGCTTTCCCAACGATATTTCAAACGCGCTTCAGCCCAGTCACCTTCATGCCGAAGGACCACAACCCTTGGCCGGTCGTAGCGTGGGGCCTGAGCCTCGGAACTGGGAGCCATGCGCCTAACACCGCCTGCGGGCGCCAGTCTATCGCCACGTGTCCCAACGGGAGGGTCTTCGGCCGCACGCCTATGGCCCCGGACGCGCAGATGGCAAAGCCGAAGGTTGCATCTCGCCGGGATACTTCTGGTCTAAAGGAACAGGCAGATTGACAGACTTGCTTAGGCAGAATCCGCGGCTAAGCCATTTATTCCGTCGTACAGCGCAATAAGTCGATCGACCTCGGACACCACCTCTTTCTGTTCGCTTAGCCAGCGCGCTGTCGCATCACGCATCGCAGAGCCTTCGCGCCCGTCGTGCAAAGTCGCCCCGTGCTCGATCAGCCAGATCGCATCGCGGGCTCGGGTGCGCTGGAGGCGGAGATGAGTCATCCACTGCTCGACGATTCCTGAGGGAATAGGTCTGTCCACGCGCGGCTCCCTTGATTTTCACGCTATATATGGGAACGGCGATGTGAAAGTTCACCTTGCCGAATTTTTAGTGTGATGCGGCAGCAGGTGCAGTTTGTTTCGCTCGATCACGATTGTAACTGGCATCCACCGGTGCGCGCCCCCATATTCCATGTATCGCTCCGCTTGATATGAGCCAGGATGCGGCCGAGAGATGCTTCGTGCTCCCGCTCTACTAGTGGAGTCCCGCCATGCCGCGGCCTTTTAAGAATGCGCTGCCTAGCCGCTTTCGCAGCACCCGTACGCTCTCTGCCGGACCAGCCGAGCCGCGGCAGACCCTGTCGTTATTTTTCGACGCGCCAAAAGATCGCCGATGACGCGCGCGGTGAACATAGATGCGTTGCCCGCTGATGTAATTGCCATGGCTGCAAAGCATAATGCTGTCATCAGCGCGATCGAGGCGCTCGCTCCAAGCGGCACGCGCGTGGTGTTTCAAAACGCTGCTGGCGCCGCCTCCATCGCGGCTGCTTTCGGCGCGCTTGTGATCGAGGGGCCGGTCACACGCGTACCGTGGAAGCAGCAACGCGTCGATTGACGGCGCTCCGGACCCAACCCCGAAAGGAAACGCCATGCAGCTTTCATCCATCATGTGCCGAGCGCAGGAGGCCCAGCAGCGCGCACGCGCCGCAAGTACCACTTTGGACAATGTCCGGACGCTTGCGACGATCGCCGCAGCCGCTTGGCACAAAGAAGCACTGGCGGCTGATCGGCGGGAACGGCGCAGGCCGCCGCCGGTGCTCGACCTGCAAATGGTCTGGGATGATCGTACCTTCAGCGAGAACCCTGATCGGGGCCAAGCCTAGGTCGATGCATCTTTATTTGGTCACGATATCGCGGGCCCCGGCGCGGCCCCCCCACCCGCTGGGGAGACCACCTTCCTCGACCGCGGCGCGGGATGCGTGGAGTGCATCGTCGACCCGAATCCTTTCGCTCGCGCGTCTGCTGCCCAAAATCATCCCATGGCGCTACAAGCGTTGGGCGAGCATATATGGCGGGGTCACCACCATCTAAAAAGACAGGCCAACGGCTGGGCGTTGGTTACCAAAGGGGGCGGACATTGGCGCGGCCGGGGCGATGCGGCCCTCTGGGGCTGTCGCTCATTCAAGGCGGCAATGATTACGTAAATAACCCGGCTAGGGGACTGAATACATCAGCATGGCGGTGGACCAGCGCCACCCCGCGGCGATGGCGACTATGCAGCTATTCTATACGAAGGCGCGCTCCTGTCGAAGCATCTGGCGCGTGGTGTGCGATATGCACGCGAGGCAGCAGATGCCGGAGATCCCGACGCGCAGGTGATGATGGTCCGCTTCGCCTATTTAGACGACGGGGATCCCAAGGATGTGAATGTTGCTGCGCGCGACGCCGGCCTTACTGCGGATGTGTTGGGTAGCGTGTCTGCAGTGCCACTGGCTCGAATCCTTCGGTCATGCTCCACGATCGCGCGCAGCCGCCACCTCGTCGGGAGCGCGTGCATTGTTCTGGCGCGATCCGGCCGACCGATCACATAGGCAGGTTCAAGGTATCCTTTGGTGAAGCCGGCTCAGTCCCACCCTCGGCCTACTCGGTAAAATTACTGCGAGCGATCTCATCATTGCGGACCGCTCTCCACGAAATCTCGCTGCTACTGTCCGCTTGGCACCGGCGCCAAGTGTTCGACTTGGCGCTACTTCAGTATGGCTGCCGTTAGAACGGGAGCTTCCAGAGCTTCGCGCAGGGCGGGCTGGCGCGAGCGACTGACGGGCAGAGGTTCGCCCTCGCTCAGGTGTAGCCGCCAGCGGTCGCCGTCGCGCTCAAGGCGCTGCACCTTTGCGAGATTGGCGATCACTGACCGATGAATACGCAGGAAGCTTTCCGGCAATTGCGCGGTTAGGCCGTCCAGCCGGGCGGAGTGCAGCAGCGTGCGGCCGCCGGACAGCCGGAGTTCGACATAGTCGTCGGCTCCCACCACGGCGAGGATTTCCGCAACTGGCACCAACTCAACGCCGCGCGCCGAGGCCACGGTCAGGCGGTCTGGCTGGCTGGCGGCACGGGTCAGGGCGGCCTCCCGCCCGCGGTCGTCGCGGCTCAGCCGCACCACTTCGACCATCAGCAGCGGCAATATCAGGCCGGCGGCTAGCAGGAAGTAAGAGACGTCGGACAGCCATTCGGGAAATCCGAGGGCCAGCGCAAGAAACAGCATTAGCCACGCCAGAACCGGTCGCGCGCTGGAAGTTCCGAGCCGCACCCCGACCGCCGCGGGAACCACGGCAAGCGCTACGCCAAGGATCAGCGCCCATATCGTCTTCAAATCAAAGCCCGGAAGCAGGGCCGTGGCGCCGACTATGCAGAGCGCGAAGCAGATCATCACGCCACGAGCTTTGGGCAGAAATCGCGTCGTGGCATAAGCGACTAGCAGGATCGCGAAGACTGCTGCCAACCCCCAGATCGCGCTCATCCGCCAGGCGTGGAGGGGATATGAATAGTCAAACAAGCTGCGGAGACTTTCGACGACGGCCTGTAGCGCCGCAACCCCGGCCATGACGGCAAGCATGCGGCTCGAGCCGGTGCGACGCATGGCGTGGATGACGCCGAAGCCGAACGCGGCAGCCAGCAAGGTGCCAGCCGCCACGAAGGTGAGGGCGAGCAACGCGGTGGGCTGCGGAAAAGGATAGGGCCAGACGCCGATCGCGCTCATCGGACGGGCGAAATGCAGCCCGCCGTGGAACGACGACAGGTGTAGCACCAGCATATTGTCTTCGGACCGCCAGACGCTATCGCGGATCGGAAAGACCGCTTGGTATCGCCCGGGAATCTCGGCCTTTGCCGAGGCACCGGGTTGACCATTGACGCCCAACCGCTGGCCGTTGAGCCAGGCCGCGGACGATGCCACGCCTGCAATATAAAGGGCGCGCGGCCGAGTGTCGGTGGGGGATTGGACGACCGACCGAATCCATAGCTCACGACCCTGGGGGTCGACGAAATCCTCCACCGGATGGCAATTGCTCAACTGCGGACCCTCCGGACCCATCGTGCCCTGACAGGTTTGCCACTGCATGTCCTGTGCTCGCGCGGGGGTCGATAAACCCGTTAGGAAGACGGTGAGGAGAAGGATTCGCCACATGCTGCTGCTCTAGAACGCTGCTCGCCGAGATGCACCGCCATTCGCCGATCACGGGCGGTGGTTGACCGAAGGCGGGTGGCGGACAGAGCCGTCAACAGGTCAGACAAGGGCATGACCAACCAATCCCTCAATCGTCGCGCCGTGCTTGCCAGCGCCGCCCTCGCTCTTCCTGCCCTGGCGTTCGCCCGTGCCTCCGCCCAGACCGTGGCTCCGCCGCAGGCTGGTCCTTTCCGATTCAAGGATGGGCGTGGCGACGAGACTGATGCCGAGCGCGGCTTTTTCGAAGTCCCTGAGGATCGGCGCGATCCCCGCTCGCGTAAGATCCGGCTAGGTTATGTGCGGTTCCGCTCGACAGCGGCCAGACCTGGTTCCCCCATCGTCTATCTGGCCGGGGGGCCGGGCGGAGAGGGAACCGGGGCAGCGACCGGACCGCGCTTTCCGATCTTCATGGCGCTGCGCGCCGTTGCCGATGTCATCGCCTTCGATCAGCGGGGCACGGGCTTGTCCCGCACTATACCCGAACGGCCGACCTCTACGCGCGCGGTGCCGATTTTCACCGAGGCAGGGATGACTTCATATTTGCGCGAGGAGCTCCAGAGCGCCTGGACTGATTGGACCAAGGCCGGCGTGGCCATGACCGGCTACAATACTGAGCAGAATGCCGATGATATCGACGATTTGCGCCGCCATCTCGGCGCAGAGAAGATCAACCTCTGGGGCATCAGCTATGGCTCGCACCTGGCACTCAGCGTGCTCAGGCGGCACGGCGGCCGGGTGAACCGCGTCGCGCTGGCTAGTTTGGAAGGGCAGGACCAGACGGTAAAGCGGCCGGAGAGGGTCGACGCATTGCTACGGCAGGTCGACACCCTATTGGGTGCCGACCCCGCTGCCCGCGCAGCTGTTCCGAACCTGCTGGCTTTGATGCGCCGCGTGCATATGCGCCTCGAAGCGGAGCCGGCCCGGATGGCCGTCACGCTGAAGGGAGCGCCGGGCGAGGTCCGCCTGGGTGGTTTCCTCGTGCAGATGGTGGCGGGCGGGTTGATCGCCAATCCCAATACTCTGGCCATGCTTCCGCGCCTGTATCTGGCGCTAGATGCGGGGCGCACCGCCGTGCTTGCTCCGATGCTGGGCGATGTTGCCGATCTGCTGACCGTGCGCGGCATGCCCGAGGCCATGGATCTGGCGTCGGGGATTTCGCCCGCCCGACTGGCTCTCGTGCGGCGTGAGGCGGAGAGCGCCGTGTTGGGCGGGGCGCTCAACTTTCCGATGCCGCAACTGCTGGGCGCGGTACCCGGCGTCGATTTGGGTGAGGGATTCCGGGCACCAATCCGCATCGACCATCCTGCCCTTCTTGTCGCGGGGTCGCTCGATGGACGCACACCTTTGGCCGAGCAGGACGAAGTCGCGGCGCAGTTCAAACGGAAGTCACGCGTGATCGTCGAGAATGCTGGCCACAACGTGTTCGAGGCCCATCCCGACGTCCAGGCGCTGCTAGTACGCTTCTTCCGCGGCGAGACGGTGGCCGACACACGGCTAAGCCTCCCGTCGCCGAGGTTTCAAATCGCGTGACGGCTCGGTCAAGACAGGTCGCCTTGCTCTGACGTTTTGATCGATCCAGACATTGGCGAAGACTTCATATTAGCGGAATGGAAGCTCTGTCGATCAATGTGTCCTGAACGCTGACTGTTAGGGTGTCGCCGTATGAGCGGTCGCTAAACTGGCGGCGCGCCCAGCAGATTTGGAAGCTTCGTCGAAATCCAGCGCCAGGATAGTGCGCTCGTAAGGAGCCGAAGGGGCCTGCGCAGCGACGAGGAGGGGCAACGTGCTGCGGCGCACCACGCGCTCGACCGTGGTGCCGACGAATATGTCGCGGAGGGCCGATGGTGCGGGCCTAGCACGATAAGGTCGGCGCCGACGCTCTCAGCTGGATTCAATATACCCGAATCCACGTCGTCCACCTCAAGCAGCGTCTCTGCCTCGAGCCGGTCCAAGGTTTCCGCGATTTAAAGCAATAGCGCCGTCGCTTCCGCGCGATCGGTGGCAATGAGCCGAGCGGGATGGTCCGCGTCGATGATATGCGCCGCGTCAGGGACGCACCGGTTTGCCGGGCTATAAGCGTGGCGCGTCGCAAGGCGGGATCCGATCGGGGCGAGAAGTCGGTCGCCACGAGGATGCGTTTCAAAGGAGGCTCCTTCACTGGGCGGCCGCTCGGGTGCGGTTCGGCATGCTGTTTTCGGCGTGTATGGGTCCTGTCGAGAAAGACGACAGCGGCGCCGCGTGAGACCGATTTTATATCGCGGTACGGCACACTTATCCGAATGACGGGTTGTCACGCCCCGTCTCGTCCTTAAGGGTAACCTGCCCGGCCCGAGGCCCGCCGAAGAGGAGAACCGGTGTCGAGTGACGCTCTATTGTGGTTGATGCTGGTGCTCCCGTTCGCGGGGAGCGTCGGTGCAGCGTTTCTGCCGGTTCGTGCGCGTAATGCGGCGGGATTGCTGGCGGGTGCCGTGACTCTCGCCGGAGCGATCACCGCAGGCGCGCTCTACACCCAGGCGGCGGGCGGGCAGGTGCTACGCACCGAAATCGGATGGCTGCCCTCTCTCGGGCTCGACCTGGTCCTGCGGCTCGATGGGCTGGCCTGGGTCTTCGCCTTCCTGATCCTCGCGGTCGGTTTCCTC
Source organism: Sphingomonadales bacterium (assembly GCA_004173185.1). Lineage (GTDB taxonomy): Bacteria > Pseudomonadota > Alphaproteobacteria > Sphingomonadales > Sphingomonadaceae > Sphingomonas. The sequence goes on from SEFZ01000001.1 coordinate 111,926, forward strand.
GTCGTTATCTATGCGCGATATTACATGTCGCCCGAGGATCCGGTCCCCCGCTTCTTCTCGTTTCTGCTCGCCTTCATGGGCTCGATGCTGGGCCTCGTCCTTTCGGGAAACCTCGTCCAGATCGCCTTTTTCTGGGAGCTGACCAGCCTCTTTTCCTTCTTGCTGATCGGCTATTGGCACCAGAACCAGAGCGCGCGCGATGCGGCGCGGATGGCGCTGATCGTCACCGGGACGGGCGGGCTGTGCCTGTTGTTGGGCATCTTGCTGATCGGCAAGATCGTCGGCAGCTACGATCTCGACGTGGTGCTGGCGGCGGGGGACCTGATTCGTTCGAGCGACCTCTATACGCCGGCGCTGATCCTGATCCTGCTGGGCGCCTTCACCAAGAGCGCGCAGTTCCCGTTCCACTTCTGGCTGCCCCGCGCGATGGCGGCGCCCACGCCGGTGTCCGCCTATCTCCATTCCGCGACGCTGGTGAAGGTAGGAATATTCATCCTGATCCGCCTGTGGCCGGTGCTCGCCGGGACCGACGCCTGGTATGTGATCGTCTCGAGCACGGGCCTCGCGACGCTGTTGTTCGGCGCGTGGGCGGCGATGTTCCAGCAGGATGTGAAGGGCCTGCTGGCGTATTCGACGATCAGCCATCTGGGACTGATCACCTTGCTCCTCGGGCTCGGCAGCCCGCTCGGGCTGGTCGCCGCGATCTTCCACACGCTCAACCATGCCACCTTTAAAGCATCCCTGTTTATGGCCGCGGGGATCGTCGATCACGAGACCGGCACGCGCGATCTGCGGCGGCTGAGCGGGCTGTTCAAATTCATGCCGATCACGGCGACGCTGGCGATGGTCGCCGCCGCGGCGATGGCGGGGGTGCCGCTGCTCAACGGATTCCTGTCGAAAGAGATGTTCATCGCCGAAGCGCTGGAGGACCAGCGCGGCATGATCATCGATCAGGCGCTGCCGGTGCTGGCCACGCTCGCGCTCACCTTCAGCGTGCTCTACTCGGTGCGCTTCATCCATCAGTGCTTCTTCGGCCCGCCGCCCACGGACCTTCCGCACCAGCCCGAGGAAGCGCCGCCCTGGATGCGGCTCCCGGTCGAGATCCTCGTCCTCGCCTGCCTGATCATCGGGGTGGTGCCGGGCCTTACCGTCGGGCCCTTCCTCGATTCCGCGGTCCGCTCGGTGTTGGGTGGCAGTACGCCCGAATACAGCCTGGCGATCTGGCACGGGTTCACCGCGCCGCTGTTTCTCAGCATGCTGGCGCTCGTCGCGGGCACGGTCGGCTATCTGGTCTTCCGCAAGCAGCTCAACCTGCGCGAGAACCCGCCGCTGATGCGGCGCGTGAAGGGCCGTAAGGTGTTCGATTCGGTGCTCGCCGCAATCATCTCCGCGGCGCGGGTGCTCGAGGGACGGTTCGGCACCCGGCGGCTCCAGACGCAATTGCGGCTGCTCGTCTCGATCGCCTTGCTGGCGGCCTTGCTGCCCTTCCTGCGCTATGGCTACAGCCTGGGCAGCCACCCCGGCACGATCGTCGATCCGGGCTTCGCGGTGATCTGGGTCGTCGGCGGCGCATGCGCGATCGGCGCCGCGTGGCAGGCCAAATATCACCGGCTCGCGGCACTCATCCTGATGGCCGGTGCGGGACTGGCAAGCTGCGTCAGCTTCGTCTGGCTCTCGGCGCCCGATCTGGCGATCACCCAGCTGCTGGTGGAAACCGTCACCACCGTGCTGCTGCTGCTCGGGCTTCGCTGGCTGCCGCCGCGCGTCAAGGACGTATGGCCCGAGGGTCATTCGCCGTGGAAGGTGCTTGCGCGCCGCAGCGCCGACCTGACCATTGCAGTGCTGGCGGGCGCGGGGATGGCGCTGCTCTCTTATGCGGTGATGACGCGGCAGCTGCCCGATACGATCTCGCGCGAGTTCATCGCGCGGGCCTATTCCGAGGGCGGCGGCACCAACGTCGTCAATGTGATCCTCGTGGATTTCCGCAGCTTCGACACGCTGGGCGAGATTAGCGTGCTGGCGATCGTCTCGGTCACGGTGTTCGCGCTGCTGCGCCGCTTCCGGCCCGCCGCCGAGAGTGTCGCGCCGCCGCCGCAGCAGCGGCTGCAGAACGCGTTCGACGATGTGCAGGATGACCGCCGCGTCGGCGATACGTTGCGCGACTATATGCTTGTCCCGCGCGTCATCATGCAGTGGCTGTTCCCGGTCACGCTCGTGCTCGCGCTCTATCTGTTCGTCCGTGGGCACGACATGCCGGGCGGCGGGTTTGCGGCGGGGATCACGCTCTCGATCGGGCTGATCCTGCAATATATGGCAATGGGCGCGCGGCAGGTGGAGAGCCGGCTGCGCGTGCGGCCGATCCGCTGGATCGGCACCGGCCTGCTCATCGCTACTGCCACCGGCGCCGGCGCGTGGATGTTCGGCTATCCCTTCCTGACCTCATGGTTCAGCTATCTCGATCTGCCGATCGTCGGAAAGGTGCCCGCCGCCACTGCCTTGCTGTTCGATCTCGGCGTGTTCATCCTTGTCGTCGGCGCGACCGCATTGATCCTCGTCGCGCTCGGCCACCAGTCGAGCCGCACCCCGCGCAAGAGCGCCCAACCTGCCGCAGTGAGGGAAGACTGATGGAAATGGTCCTCGCACTCGCCATCGGCGTGCTCACGGCATCGGGCGTGTGGCTTATTCTCCGCCCGCGCACCTTCCAGGTCGTGGTCGGGCTGTCGCTGCTCTCCTACGCCGTGAACCTCTTCATCTATGCGATGGGGCGCCTGCGCGTGAATGCGCCGCCGATCGTCGAAAGCGGAGGTGTGGCGGATCCCGCCCAATATGCCGATCCGCTGCCCCAGGCGCTGGTCCTCACGGCAATCGTTATCTCCTTCGCGATGACGGCTTTGCTGCTCGTCGTTCTGCTCGCCTCGCGCGGGCTGACCGGCACCGATCATGTCGATGGCAAGGAGCCCGATTGATGGCGCTTGCCGACCAGCTCATCATCGCGCCGATCCTCGTACCGCTAGCCGCCAGCGGCGTGCTGCTCCTGCTGCGCGAGCGCAACATCGGGGCGAAGCGCGCGATCAGCATCACGGCCACGCTCCTGCTAGTAGGAATATCGATCCTGCTTCTGCGCGACGTCGTTGCCGTGGGACTGAACGGCGCCCCGGCGACGCGCACCTATCTGGTGGGCAATTGGCCCGCGCCCTTCGGCATCGTGCTGGTGATCGACTGGCTTTCGGCGCTGATGCTGGTGCTGACCAATATCCTCGGCTTCACCGCGCTGGTCTATTCGACTGCCCGATGGGACGCGGCGGCTCCGCGCTTCCATGCGCTGTTCCTGCTCCAGCTCGTCGGGCTCAACGGGGCCTTTTTGACGGGCGATCTGTTCAACCTGTTCGTGTTTTTCGAAGTGCTGCTCGCGGCTTCCTATGGCCTGATGCTGCACGGCTCGGGCGCGGCGCGAGTCAAAGCGGGGCTGCACTATGTCGCGATCAACGTCGCGGCCTCGCTGCTCTTCCTGATCGGCGTAAGCCTGATCTACGGAGTGGCGGGCACGCTCAACATGGCCGATCTGGCAAACCGCATCCCGCAGATCGCGGGTTCGGACATGGCATTGTTCCAGGCGGGGATGGGCGTGCTCGGCGTCGCATTCCTGCTCAAGGCGGGGATGTGGCCGCTCGGCTTCTGGCTTCCGGCGACCTACACTGCGGCCGCGCCGCCGGCGGCGGCCTTGTTCGCGATGCTGAGCAAGGTGGGGGTCTATGCGGTGCTGCGCGTATATCTGCTGCTGTTCGGCACCGAGAGCAGCCCGATCGCCAATTTCGGGGCGGAATGGCTGTCTTATGGCGGGATGGCCTCGATCGCCTTCGGAACGATCGGCGTGCTCGCCTCGCGCACGCTTTCGCGGCTGATCGGGTTCAGCGTCCTGATTTCCTCGGGCACCCTGCTCGCCGCATTGGGATCGGGCGAGGGGGCCGTGCTCGGCGCCGTGCTCTTCTATCTGGTCAGCTCGACGCTAGCGATAAGCGCCTTCTATCTGCTCGCCGAACTGGTCGAGCGCCAGGAAGTAGGGCTGGTCGCCCCGGCGCTGATCGAGGCCGTGTTCGACGACGAGGACCCGGTGGTGCTCGACACGCCGGAGAACGAGATCGGCGTCGTCATCCCCGGCACGATCGCGATACTCGGCGGCGGCTTCATGCTTTGCGCGCTGCTGCTTGCCGGACTGCCGCCCCTCTCGGGGTTCATCGGCAAATTCGCGCTGATCGACGGGCTGCTGGGGCTCAACGAGCGGATCGCGCCATCGACCTGGACGCTGATCGTGCTCATCATCGCCTCGGGCCTCGCCACGCTCATCGCAACCAGCCGTGCGGGTATCGACCTGATCTGGACGCCATCGGACAAGCCGCAGCCCGTGCTTCGCCTCGCCGAAGCCGCGCCGGTGGGGCTGCTGCTCGGAATCTGCCTTGCGCTGATGGTCTTTGCCGGGCCGGTGATGCGCTACATGGAACGCACCGCCAATTCGCTTGAGGATCGCGAGAGCTACATCCAATCGGTGATGGAGGCGACGCGCACCGCATCGCCGGGAGCGGCCGGCAAATGAAACGCTGGATCCCCCATCCGCTGCTCGCGGTCGCGCTGCTGATCATGTGGCTGCTGCTCAACCAGTCGGTGTCGCCCGGTAATCTGGTACTCGGCACGATCGTGGCGCTGGTCGCGTCGCACGCACTTGCGGCGCTGGTCCCGGAACCGGTCCGCTTCGCCGCTGCCGCCCCCGCTCTGGGGCTGGCGGGGCTGGTCCTCATCGACATCGTCCAGTCGAATCTCGCGGTCGCCCGCATCGTCCTGGTCCCGAGGAAGCGAGTCTCCGGCTTCGTCCGCGTGCCGCTGGAACTCACCAACATTCACGCGCTGACCGTTCTTTCCTGCATCATCACCGCGACGCCTGGCACGCTGTGGGTTCAATTCGACCGTGCCAATGGCGTGCTGCTCGTCCATGTGCTCGATCTGGTCGACGAGGACGCCTGGATCCACCTGATCAAGAGCCGCTACGAAGCGCGCCTGCTCAGGATCTTCGCGCAATGACGACGCTCGCTCTCGCCATCGCCATCACCGCGGCGCAGATCATGCTGGGCCTTGCCATGGGCTGTGCCGGGTGGCGCATCCTGATCGGGCCGCGCGCGCAGGACCGGATTCTCGGGCTCGACACGCTCTACGTCAACGCGATGCTGCTACTGCTCACCTTCGGGATCCAGACCGGGCGGACGATGTATTTCGAAGCCTCGCTGATCATCGCATTGCTCGGCTCGGTGGGCACGGTGGCGCTCGCCAAATTCCTGATGCGCGGGGAAGTGATCGAATGATCGAGGCACCGGATCTACCTGTCTGGGCCGCTGTGCTCGTCGGCCTGCTTGTGCTGGGCGGCGCGGCGTTCACGCTGATCGGCTCGCTCGGCCTGCTCGGCCTGCGCAGCTTCTATGAGCGCGTGCATGCGCCGACGCTGGGCACCACGCTGGGCGTGGCGCTGATCATCGCCGGTTCGATGCTGTGCTTCTCGGTGCTCCAGACCAAGACGCTGGTGCACGAGCTGATGATCCTGATCCTCGTCAGCCTGACCACGCCGGTCACGCTGATGCTGCTCGCGCGAGCGGCACTCTATCGCGACCGGAGCGCGGGGAGCCGCGATGTGCCGCATACGGACGACGACGCGAGCAACTGACGCTTAGGGTGCAGGGGAACACTGTTGGTTCTTGGCGTGCGGATCCGGCTCCAGCAGAAGGCGTAGCGCGAGACGGTCGGGCTGCCGATCCGGGGAATGCTTTCCCCCTTCCGGGACCTCTTGCGTTTATCCTTGAGCTGTCCGCACACACCAGGAGAGACATGCAGATTCGACCTCTCGCGGGAAGCGCAGCTATTGTTGCGGGCCACGGGCGCATGGGGCGTATTTCGCTCGCCGCATACGCGGCCGTGGGACGGGCGCTGAGACCCTGCAGCGTCATAATGTCTCAAGCGGCACCTCGGAAATCCCAGGACGCCCTAGACTGGCGGGGCCGCTGCTGAATCCAATACACATTCCGGCCGCGCCGGTGCTTGTTACTGTAGGCAGAAGATGCATTGAGTCATGATGACCCGGCGCAGTGCAGCCCACGGCTTTTGACGGCGATCAAGCTGCTGGGATCGTTAGCTGTGCCTCCTTCCGCCCCACCCAGGAAATCTCGCTCCCGCGCTATCCGAACAACTGTCATACGTGACAATTGTTGGCGCCGATTTAGATTTCCTAGTCGGGGCGGCGGGCATTTTGCGCTATCATCGCCGCATCTTCAGGGCCGTTCCGCTGAAGCCGAATTGACCTCTGGGAATCCGTAATGGTTGCAAGCACGTTCGACCTCTTCAAGATCGGGGTCGGCCCCTCCAGTTCGCATACGATGGGGCCGATGACCGCCGCGGCGGCGTTCGCCTCGGAGCTTCCCGATAGCATCGCGCGGGTGGAGACCCTCCTGTACGGATCGCTCGCGCTGACGGGAAAGGGGCATGCGACCGACACTGCTATTCTGCTTGGCCTCTCGGGTCATGTTCCCGCGGATATAGATCCTGATAATGCCGATGCCGAGGTGCGGGCGATCCGTGAGACCGGTAGGCTGCGGCTTGGCGGCGGAAGCGAGATCGCGTTCGACGAAGCGGGCGATCTGCACTTCCTTCAGCAAGAGCGGCTGCCTTTCCATTCCAATGCAATGACCTTCGTAGCCTATGACGCCGATGGCATCGCGCTGGTGCGGCGGACCTATTATTCGGTCGGCGGTGGCGCGGTGCTCAGCGAAAGCGAGATCGGCCGCAACGCACCCACCGAAGGGGGATGGGACGTGCCACACGCCTTCAGCTCGGGCGACGAACTGGTCGCGCTGGCGCAGGCGAGCGGCAAATCGATTGCCGATTTGATGCGCGAGAATGAGGAAGCTGCGCTTTCACCGGAGGAAGTATCGGCAAAGCTTGCGGAGATCCGCGCGGCAATGTCTGCCTGCATCGATCGCGGTATCCGATCCGAGCTGGCCGAGCTTCCGGGCGGGCTTCGGGTAAAGCGCCGCGCACCAGCGGCGCATCGCACCCTGCTCGACCGGGCAGAGCGCGCGCTCGCCGATCCGCTGACCGTGATCGACTGGATCAACCTGTGGGCGCTCGCGGTGAACGAAGAGAATGCGGCGGGCGGAAAGGTCGTCACTGCGCCCACCAATGGCGCGGCGGGGATCGTTCCAGCAGTGCTGCGTTATTATGAGCGGTTCGCGCCATCAGCCTGCAAGCGCGGCGCGGAGGATTTCCTGCTCACCGCGGCGGCAGTTGGTTCGCTGTTCAAGGAGAACGCATCGATCTCGGGCGCCGAAGTCGGCTGTCAGGGCGAAGTGGGCGTCGCCTGTTCGATGGCGGCGGCGGGGCTGGCAGCGGCGCTGGGCGCCACGCCTGCGCAGATCGAGAATGCCGCCGAGATCGGCATGGAGCATAATCTGGGGCTCACCTGCGATCCGATCGGCGGGCTCGTCCAAGTGCCGTGCATCGAGCGCAACGCGGTCGGCTCGGTCAAGGCGATCGAAGCGACGCGGCTGGCGATGCTGGGGGACGGCACGCACCGGGTGAGCCTCGACGAAGTGATTGAGACGATGCGCAACACCGGGCTCGACATGAGCGAGCGCTACAAGGAGACGTCGCTGGGCGGTCTCGCGGTCAATGTGGTGGAGTGCTGATCTACAGCGACAGGCGAATGCCGGCCACGACGCGCAGGCGGCTCGTGGCTTCGCCATCGGCAATCGCGTAGCGCCGCGTTCCGCCGAAGCGCTGCGACCATTCCACACCCGCATAGGGAGCGAACTCGCGCTCGATCTCATAGCGTAGCCGCAGGCCCAGCTCGATCTGGCTCAGTCCCGAACCTTGACGCAGCACGGGCGAATCCTGCGCGGCGAACTCGATTTCCGCAGCCGGTTGCAGAACAAGGCGCTGGGTGATCCGGGCATCATAATTCCCCTCGATCCGTGCAGACAATTCGCCGCGATTCGACAGGAAGAGCGCGCCTTCTACTTCGAACCAATAGGGCGCGAGCCCCTCCAGGCCGAGCACAGCATAGCTGCGATTGCGCGGTTGGCCGATGTCTTGCCGCACACCGGCTTGCAGATCGAAATAGGGACCGATCGCGCGGCTGTAGAGCAATTGCAGTTCGGCTTCGGGCTTGTCGCGGAATTCGCCTTCGATCTCCGTCTTTGCGACCACGCGATTGATGTCGCCGCCAATCCACGCTTCGCCGTCGATGCGATAGGCTTGGCCGTTTTTGCCCGACTGGATTTCGGCGAGGTTGAAGACGATCTGGTGCATCGTAGCACCGCCATGCTCCTTCGCCACTGCTGCGCGGGCTTTCGCCATTTCGGCGGGGTCGTAGATGCTGTCGGCAGCCCATGCCGTAGCCGGCGTGGGTGCGAGATTTTGGGTCTTGGGAGTAGGGGTTTGCGCCGGGACGCAATGGCCCATCGCCGCATGTTCCGGCGGGCAGTTGGGATCGGTGGCGGGGGCGTCATGCGCGTGCTGAGCGTGGGCAGGCGTGGAGCCGAGCGCCATTGCGAGGGGGATAAAAATCAAGCTGAGGCGCGCGCTCATTTCGGCACCTCCGCGCCGTCGCGAACCGAGACGACCTGCATCATCCCTGCGTGCATGTGGTAGAGAAGGTGGCAGTGGAACGCCCAGTCTCCGGGGGCATCCATGGTCACGTCAAAGCTCGCCTTGCCGCCGGGCTGAACGTTGATCGTGTGCTTGCGCGGGGCATGATCGCCATGCCCTGTCACCAGCTCGAAGAAATGGCCGTGCAGATGGATCGGGTGCGCCATCATCGTATCGTTGACCAAAGTGATCCGCACCCGCTCGCCGGTGCGGAACGGGATCGGCCCCTTAATGTCGCTGAACTTCACCCCGTCAAACGCCCACATATAGCGTTCCATATTGCCGGTCAGATGGATCTCCATCGCGCGTTCGGGCTCGCGCACATCGGGGTTGCGAGTGGTGGCGATCAGGTCGCGATAGGTCAGCACGCGGTGGCCGACATCTTCCAGCCCCTGACCCGGCTCGCCCATCCGATCGACCGGCATCGGCGAAATCGACTGCACGGTCGGCGTGCGTGCAACACCGGGCGCCATCGAGAAGTCGCGCATCGAATGCTGCATCGGCTTGGCCGCGCCTGTGCCGCCCGCAGGCGGGCAATGGCCCATCGCCGCGTGCTCGGGCGGGCAATTGGGATCGTTACCCGGCGGGGCATGGCCGCCCATGTCCATCCCCATGTCTTTCATCGTCGCTAGCGGACGCGGGCGTAGCGGTGGCGCTTCGGCCTTCATGCCCGGCCGGGGCGCAAGCGTGCCGAGCGCCATCCCCGAACGATCCACGCTCTCGGCGACCAGCGCAAAAGCGCGGTCCTCGCTTGGCGTGACGATCAGGTCATAGGTTTCGGCGACGGCGATCTGGAGTTCGTCGACTTCGACCGGGCGGACCGGCAAGCCATCCGCCTGCACCACGCTGAGCGCGAGGCCAGGCAGGCTCACGTTGAAGGTCGTCATCGCCGAGGCATTGATGATCCGCAGCCGCACGCGTTCGCCGGGTTTGAACAGCCCGGTCCAATTGTCGGCGGGGCCATGGCCGTTGATGAGATAGGTGTAGGTTGATCCCGTCACATCGGCGATGTCGGTGGGGTCCATCCGCATGGCGCCCCAGGCGAGGCGATCCTTGAGCGGCTGGTCCTTGCCCGCGAGCAGCCCGGCAATCGTCTGCTTCTGATAATTGAAATGCCCGCCCATCAGCTTGAGCTTGCGGAAGATTGCGTGCGGGTGGAGCGGGCCGTGATCGGACAGCACGATCACATGCTCGCGGTCCGATTGGATGGGATCGGGTCCGGCGGGATCGATCACCAGTGGGCCATACAGCCCCATCTGCTCCTGCAACCCCGAATGGCTGTGATACCAATAGGTGCCCGATTGGATCACCGGGAATTCATACGTGAAGGTGGAGCGCGGGCGGATGCCGGGAAAGCTTATGCCGGGCACGCCATCCATCGAGAAGGGCAGCAACAGCCCGTGCCAATGGATCGAGCTATCTTCATCGAGCGTGTTCGTAACCGACAGCCGCACCTTCTGCCCTTCGCGCAGGCGGATCAGCGGGGCAGGGACGGTGCCGTTGACTGCGATGGCATGACTGGAGCGGCCGTTCACGCGGATCATCCGGTGGCCGATCGACAGCGCGATCTCTTCGCCGGACAAAGTCGCGGCGGGCGTGATCCCGTGCGACACATGCTGCGCCCAGGCGGGGAACGCGAATGCGCTGGCGATGCCGCCGCTGGTCTTGAGAAGTGCGCGGCGATCGAGGTTCAACGGGGTCATGCCTGAAGATACGCGCGGCGGGCTTCAGTCCCTCAGCATTTCCGACAATTTTGTGCGGGCGCGATAGATGCGGGTTTCCACCGCCTTGGCGCTGATGCCAAGAATACTGGCGGTCTCGGCCTGCGACCAGCCTTCGACTGCGTGCAGCAGCAATGGCTCCTTGAGTGTGTCGGGCAGCGCCGCGATGGCAGTCATGGCCCGCGACAGCGCCTCGCGGTCAGCTACCTCCGTCTCCGTGCCCGGAGCTGAATCAGCCATGTCTTCGGCCACGCCAAAGGGCAGGGCATAAGCCAGAAAGCGGCGCACGCGCTTCCGTCGCGCCCAATCATGGCATTTGTTGAGCGCGATCCGCACCAGCCATGCGCGAAAGGGCCTCGCGCGATCGTAGCGGCGCAATGCGGCAAAGGCCGAGACGAAGCTCGCCTGCGTCACGTCGAGCGCTTCCTCCGCATCGCCGACATGGCCGCGTACGATGCGATACACGGCCTCGCGGTGCCGCTCCATCAGCAGGGCATAAGCACGCTGGCTACCGCCCAGCGCCTGAGCGGCAAGCGCGCCGTCATCCGGTTCGGCAGTGGTTGAGATCACTGACCGGCGGCCGTCAGCGCCTTGGTGACCGTCGCATCGAAGCGAGCGGCCTGATCGGGACGGAGGACGCCGCGCATCGCGAACAGATGCTGGACGGTTTCCTTCTGCAACTCCCCCATCGCCTGATGCGACGCGTCGATCGCCGATGCCACGCCGGGCCCATAGCCATGTTCGTTCTGGATCGCGCCGGCGAGGCGGACATTGTCGGCCCGCATTTCGGCCTCCAATGCATTGCGGCGTTCGGCGAAGCTCTTTTCCAGCGCTTCGATCTTGGCATGCTGGGCCGCGTCGAGATCCAACTCGTCATGGATCAGCTTGTGCAGCGCAGTCTCCGGCGCGACCGGCGCGGGCAGCAGCGTGCGGGTGAGCAACACCCCGGCGATCGCCATGACGAATGCGACAAGCGCCAGCGGTAATATCCGAGTGAGCTTCACCGCGATGCGTCCAGCACAGTCGAGGGTGCCAATGCACGCGCGTCGCCCATCGCAACGAGCGGAGTCGCCTGAGCAGGCTGGGCCGGGGGCAGGGCACCCGCCACGCCAATGCACAGTGCGATGCCGCCGACGGCCGCCAGCGTGGCGCGGCCCCGGCGCACTTCCTGCGCTTCGTTCGCGACGTGCATTGGGTCCAGCGCGGAGAGGCCGGGATGGGCCGGTTCGGTGCGCAGGCGCTCCAGCGCGGTATCGATATCCATAATCGGCAGTCCTTTCCGCTTGTCCTTACGCGCGCCGCGCCAATGGCCCTCAACTTTTGCGGGGTAAACCGTTCGCCCGCGTAATCGCTCTCGACACTATCGAGGAGATTCCCATGTTCACAAGGTTCATCGCGCTGGCGCCGCTCGCAATGCTGGTCGCGCCAATGCCGGCGATGGCGCATCCCAAGCTGCTCTCGATCACCCCGACAGACAAAGCGGTGGCGAGCAAGCCTGTGCAGGTTTCGCTGGCGTTCAGCGAAGTGCTGATGGCGCCGCTATCTGGCGTCGAAGTGGTGATGACGGGCATGCCCGGCATGGCGGACCATCCGCCGATGAAGATGACCGCGGCCGTGAAGGTTTCGGGCAAGACGATGGTGGCAAGCTTCGCCCATCCGCTTGCACCGGGCAGCTACACGGTGAAATGGCATGTCGTCTCGGCCGACACGCACCGGATCGAAGGCAACACCAGCTTCACCGTCAAGTGACGCCAATCGACGCCGCGGTCATCGCCACGCGGTTCGTCCAGTATCTCGCACTTGGGCTGTTGTTCGGCGTCGCATTGTTTTCAGTGCGCACGCCGGGCTGGCAGGCGCATGGGCTTGGCGCGCTGGCACTGATCGGGGCTGGCGTATCCACCCTCGGCTTCGGGCTGTTGGTTGCGGCGATGAGCGGCGGTGTGCCGGACTATGAACTGGTCCGCATGATCGCGGTGGAGACGCCGCTGGGCAACGCGACGTTGCTGCGGATCGGCTTGCTGTTGCTGGCGATCCCCGCGAGCCTTGCCGGGCCGTTGGCGGTGCTGCCGCTCGCGGCGGTCGCGCTGGCGACGCTGGCGTGGAGCGGACATGGCGCCGCGGGCGAGGGGATGGCGGGATGGCTCCAGTTGGGCGCGACCGTCGTCCATCTGCTGGCGGGCAGCGCATGGGCGGGCGCGCTCCTCGCTTTGCTGGTGATGACATCGGCGCGCGTGTCGATCGCGCGGCTGCATGCGGCGTTTGCCGGGTTCGCGACCTTCGGCACGCTGCTGGTGATTGCGATTGCTACCACCGGCTTGCTCAATACGCTGATGTTGCTTGGCACCGATCCGGGCGCGTGGAACCAGCTTTATGCTGGGTTGCTGATGGCGAAAGTCGCGCTGTTCGGCGTCATGATCGGCGTGGCGGCGCTCAACCGGCTCTATCTGACGCCCGCGCTGGCGCAGCATGGCGGTCGCATCGCCATCGGCTCCAGCCTGGCGATCGAAGGGCTGCTGGCGATCAGCATCATCGCCATCGTATCGTGGCTGGGAACGCTCTCGCCGGCCTAGACTATTCCACCAAGCTTGCGGGCTAAACCGAGGAAAATGACGCGCTCTTCGGGGGTAAGCGGCTCAAGGATACGCTCGCCAACGGTGCCGATTGCAGGCTCCATCTCGCGCAGCAATTCGACGCCCGCTGCCGAGATGCGCAGTTCATAAGCCCGCGCATCGCGATCCGAGCGCCGGCGATCGATCAGCCCCTTGGCTTCCAGCCGTGAAACCATCCCGCCCAGCGTGTTGCGATCGGTGCCGGTCACATCGGCCAGTTCCTGCACATTGGCGCCGGGCTGCTGGAGCAAAGCGAGCAGGAACGCGAATTGCTGGCGCGTGAGGCCGAACTCGCCGGTCACTTCCATATAGAGTTCATGGCTGCGCTGGTGGCAGCGGCGCAGCAAATGCCCCGGCGCTGTCGACAGATCGAAGGTTTTGAACGGCGTTTCCGCCGAGGTTTCAGATTTCCGGATCGCCATTCGACAGATAATGGAACATCCGCTCGGCAATTGCACCCTTCCACGTGGCGCGTTTTGCACAGGTTTCGGCGTCCATTATGGGTGCATCCCCAAGTCCGGCAGCACGCCCGGCCAGGTCTACGCGGGCCATGTCTTCCAGATACCAGGTCAGCACCACTGCCTGTTCGATCGATTCGCCTGCAACGACTGCACCATTGCCGCGCATCAGGATCGCGTTTCCATCGCCAAGCTGATCGGCAAGCCGCGCTGCCGCGTCGTCCGAGCGGAGCAATTGCGGATCGTCCCACAAAGCAGGGCGCGGATAGAAATAGCTGCCGAAGCCGTGGCGCGGTTCGGGAACTACGCCGTGCGCCGCGAGCACCATCACGCTGGGTGGCATCGAGCGGACGATCCCGTTTACTTCCGGGCGGCGGCGATAAATTTCGCGGTGGATGCGAACTTCACCCAGCACATTATCGGGGATCGGATCATCGATCGAGAGCAGGTGGCACGCCTCGCCCGGCTCGGCGAGTAGCAGCGGTTTCGAGGGCGAGACGAGGAAGTGCTTCTCATCGATGCGCAGGCTGCAATGGCCATAGGCATGGGCAAGCCCGGCGCGGCCGACAGCGCGGCCGGCAATGCGCAACAACCGGTCGGGTTCGATCATCGATGTTTCCTTTTGCGGCCCTGCGTCCACAGCAAGATGCCGGTGATCGCGTATAATGCCAAAGCTGCCCCGGTCGCGGTCAGCAGCAATTTGTGGAGCAGGCCATACTCGCCTTCATGCAATGCGGCCACCGCTTCGCGCGCGTCCGCGCCCGCCGCAGCAGGCGGTGCAGGGCGGAACGTGGCTGCGCCATTTAGGTCGTCCACGGCCACCGATGCGCCGCCTGCCAGCGCGAGGGTCCAGCGTGGCGTGGCTTCGGTAGGGAGCTGGATAGAGACGATCCGCTTTCCGCCGGCCAGCGGTGTTGCGGCGGCCAGGGCTGCATCGGCATCGCGCTGGGGCGCTGCGAGTGGCTTTGAGGGCTTGGCAGCCGGCGGACGCGCGGGCGTGTTCGTACCGATCGACAGCAGCCAGGGCAGTGCCATGAAGATGCCGGTAAAGCTCTGCGCGATCAGGCCCAGCGACGCGAGCGGGCCGACGATACGGTGCAGGTTCATGCTCTTGCTAAGCTGTTTGCGCCATTTGAGCGACTTCACGATGTTCTTCCGCCCCGGCCACCAGAGCCACAGGCCCGTGCCCGCGAGAAACAGCAGCGACAGCCCGACCAGCGCCATCAGCCAGCGGCCAATGGGTGCGATCAGCATATGGCCGTGAATCGCCTTGGCGATGAAGATGTAATCGGGGCTGCCATCGGAGACGCTGAGCACCGCTCCGTCAGCCGGATCAATCCAGACGCGCGGGCGGCGGGGCGGGCCGATGCCGATGATCGGCGGGCCATTGGCTACGCCGGTCACGACGGCAGCGCCACCGGGAGGCGCGAACTGGATCTGCAAAGGCGGGTTGGAAGCGGGCAACGCCTGCGCGGCGGCGGCCAGCATCGCGCTGGGCGATGCGGTTGAGGGGGCGCTGGATTGCGGGAAGCGGTCGCCGTGGAACATCCGCTCGACAGGCCCGCGCCACACCAGCGACATGCCGGTGATCGCAATCGCCAGTACGGCGAGCATCGCAGTCAGCGCTATCCAACGGTGCAGCCGCAGCCAGAACAGGCGCAGGCGCGCCTTGGGGCTTAGCGCGGGCGCAGCGCGGCGTACCGGGGCAGTGTCGGCCATCAGCCGATCGGTGCCTTGGGCTCGCCCGCGGTGAACCAATGCTCGGGCTCGACTTCGCTGATCAGCACGCGAACTGCCTGGGGCGGAACGCCGAGATGCGCGACGGCAGCGTCGGTCACGGCCCTGGCGAAGTCGGCCTTGGCTTCAGCGGTGCGGCCTTTCAGGATGTTCGCCTGGACGATCGGCATATCAGGCCTCCACCGTGAAGCCGCAGCGGCCAAGGTTCTGGACTTCCAAGGTAACGCTGTGGCCGATCTTGAGTGCGACGGCGGCGGTCGCACCGCCTGCGAGCACGATCGAACCGGCTTCAAGCGGAATGCCGCACTGGAGCGACAGGCGCGCGGCGGCAGCGAGGCTGCGGGCGGGATGGCCGAGGATCGCGGCGGACGAACCAACTTCAACCTGACGGCCATCAACGCTCATAATCATGCCGAGATTGTCGAGATCGGTATCGGGCCGGTGCCAGGCACCAACCACAAACCCCGAGGAGGAGCTGTTGTCCGCGACCACGTCTTCGAGCGAGAATTTGAAGTTCTGGTAGCGGCTGTCGATGATCTCCAGCGCGGGCGCGACGGCCTCGACAGCGTCCATCGCCTGCATCGGCGTAAGCGGGCCGGAAATGGTGCGCTTGAGCAGGAATGCGATCTCAGGCTCGACGCGCGGATGGACGAAGGCCGCGTGCGAAATCACGCCGCCATCCTCAACCAGCATCTTGTCGGTCAGCCAGCCGCAGATCATGTCATGCACGCCCATCTGGACCATCTTGGCGCGGCTGGTGAAGCCCATCTTCATGCCAACCGGCTTTTCGCCGCGCTGGAAACGTGCGGCGATGCTCGCCTGCTGGATGCGATAGGCAGTTTCGAGATCGAACGCACCGGGCTCGAACTGCGGCACGGCGGTTGCGGTGCGCTGGGCGTTGTCGAGGAAAAGCCCGGTCTTTTGGGTGTCGATGGTCATGCTGTCTGTCCCCGGTCCTTCACCATGTCGAGTGCGACGTCGACGATCATGTCTTCCTGCCCGCCGACCATGCGGCGCTTGCCCAGTTCGACGAGAATGTCGCGTGTATCCACGCCGTGATCCTGCGATGCCTTTTCGGCGTGGCGCAGGAAGCTGGAATAGACGCCCGCATAGCCCAGCGAGAGCGTCTCGCGATCGACGCGAACGGGGCGATCCTGCAACGGCCGCACCAGATCCTCGGCAGCGTCCATCAGCGCGAACAAGTCGCAGCCATGATTCCAGCCCTTGCGATCGGCAGCGGCGATGAAGACTTCGAGCGGAGCATTGCCCGCGCCTGCGCCCATGCCCGCAAGGCTGGCATCGATGCGGATCGCGCCGTGCTGCACGCCGACGATTGAGTTCGCGACGCCAAGGCTGAGATTGTGATGCGCATGGATGCCGCGCTGGGTCTCTGGCTTCAGTACCCGGTCATAGGCTTCGCAGCGCAGGCGATAGTCATCCATGTCCATCGCGCCGCCGCTGTCGGTAACGTAGACGCAATGCGCGCCATAGGTCTCCATCAGCTTTGCCTGTTGGGCGAGCGCTTCGGGTTCGCTCATATGGCTCATCATCAGGAAGCCCGAGACGTCCATGCCAAGATTGCGGGCAGCCTCGATATGCTGCTTCGAGATATCCGCCTCGGTGCAATGCGTCGCGACGCGGACCGAACGGACACCGAGCGCATAGGCGTGCTTCAGTTCCTCGATCGTGCCGATGCCGGGCAACAGGAGCGTGGTGAGAACGCTGCGTTCGAGCACATCGGCAACCGCTTCGATCCACTCCCAATCGGTGTGGCGGCCAAAGCCATAGTTGAAGCTGGAGCCGTTGAGCCCGTCGCCATGCGCGACTTCGATGGCGTCCACCCCCGCCTTGTCGAGCGCGCTGGCGATCTTGCGCACGTGGTCGAGGCCATATTGGTGGCGGATCGCATGCATGCCGTCACGCAGAGTGACGTCCTGGATATAGAGCTTTTGGACGGTCGGATCGAAGCCCATCACGCGGCCTCCTGCATGAGCTTGCGGCGCGCGATCTTCTCCGCGGTGGCCAGACCTGCCGAGGTCATGATGTCGAGATTGCCGGCATAAGCAGGCAGATAATGCGCCGCACCTTCGACCTCGAGGAACACGGTGGTCTTCAATCCCTCGAACGTTCCGTGGCCGGGGATCGTCACCGGGTTGTTCGAACCGAAGCGCTCGAACTGGACCGCCTGCTTGAGCCGGTAGCCGGGGACATATGCGTTGACCTTCGCCACCATCGCTTCAACGGCGGCGGTGATTTCCGCCTCGTCCGCACCGCTCGACAAGGTGAACACCGTGTCGCGCATCATCATCGGCGGTTCTGCGGGGTTAAGCACGATGATCGCCTTGCCCTTGGCCGCGCCGCCAACCTGTTCGATGCCCTTCGACGTGGTTTCGGTGAACTCGTCGATATTGGCGCGTGTGCCGGGCCCAGCGCTCTTCGATGCGATCGACGCGACGATCTCGGCATAATGCACGGTAGCGACCGAGGAGACCGCGGCGACGATCGGGATAGTCGCCTGTCCGCCGCACGTCACCATGTTGACGTTCTGCGCGTCTAGATGCGCATCGCCGTTGACGACGGGGATCACATACGGCCCGATTGCCGCCGGGGTGAGATCGATCATCACCTTGCCCGCGCCGGTCACAGCATCGCTGTGGCGCTTGTGTGCGCCAGCCGAAGTCGCGTCGAACACGAAGCCGATTTCAGGCCACACCGCGAGCTTCTGTAGACCCTCGATCCCCTCATGCGTGGTCGCAACGCCCATGCGTTCTGCGCGCGCGAGGCCGTCCGACGTGGGATCGATGCCGACCATCGCGCCCATTTCCAGCACGTCGCTGTTCCGCATGATCTTGATCATCAGATCGGTGCCGATATTGCCCGGGCCGATAATGGCGCATTTGATCTTGGCCATTACGCGGCGAACCTTACGTTGACGCTGCCGAGACCCTTGATCCGCGCCTGATATGCGCCGCCGGCCTTGGCCGCGATCATCGGGCCGAGAGCGCCGGAAAGGATGGTGTCGCCTGCCTTGAGCGGACGCCCTGAGCGCGCCATCGTCCGCGCCAGCCAAAGTGCTGCGGCGAGCGGATTGCCGAGGCATGCAGCGCCGCAGCCGATCGAGACCGCTTCGCCCTGATGCTCCATCACCATGCCGCACAGTCGCAGATCAAGGGTGTCGATCTTCACCGGCGCGCCGCCCAGCACATAGGCGCCGCTCGAGGCATTGTCGGCGATGGTATCGAGGATCGAGATCTTCCAGTCGGCAATGCGGCTGTCGACGATTTCGATTGCGGGCAATGCGAAGTCGATGGCCTGGACCAGACGGCCGAGCGGTAGTTCCGCATCGTCGAGATCACGGCCAAGGACGAAGGCGATTTCGGCTTCGACCCGCGGCGCGATGAAGCGGCTCGCTGCGATCTCTTCATGCTCGGATATTTCCATATCGGCGAAAAGCATGCCGTAATCGGGCTGATCGACGCCAAGCTGGGTCTGCACCGCTTTCGAGGTCAGGCCGATCTTGCGGCCGACCAGCTTGCGGCCCGCGGCCAGCGCCCGACCGGTCAGGATTTCCTGCGCTGCATACGCGCCATCGATGCCCGAAGGCGTGAGCAGATCCTTCACCGGCGCGCAGCCCACGCCCGATGCATAGGCACCGGCGATCGCTTCGGCTGCGGCCGTGACGTGTTCAGAGTTGGTCATGTCTTGCCCCTTGATCGGCGAATGCAGTGGCGACGTTAGAAACGGACGCAGACGTTGCGCTGCTCGGTGTAGAAATCGAGGCCGTGCAGGCCGCCTTCGCGGCCGATGCCGGACTGCTTCGATCCGCCGAACGCTGCGCGCAGATCACGCAGGAACCAGCTGTTGATCCACAGCGTGCCGACATCGATCTGGCCGGCCATCCGGTGCGCGCGTGACAGGTTGCTGGTCCACAGCGAGCCCGCCAACCCATAAGGGCTGTCGTTCGAGCGGGTGATCACTTCGTCTTCATCATCGAACGGCGAGATGTGGCAGCAAGGCCCGAAGATTTCCTCGCGATTGACACGGCTGTCGTCGGACAGGCCGGTCCAGATCGTCGGTTCGATCCAGAAGCCGTTGCCGAAGCGATCCTCGACCTGCGGCACGCCGCCGCCGGTCACGATCTGTGCGCCATCCGCGCGGGCGGATTCGTAATAGCCCAGCACCTTGTCGCGATGCCCGGCGCTGACCAGCGGGCCGAGATTGGTGGCCTTATCCCACGGGTCTCCCGCCTTGAGCTTGGCGGTGGCTGCCGCGAGCTTTTCGACAAAAGTATCGAACAATGGACGCTCGACATAAAGCCGCTCGGTGCCGAGGCAGACCTGACCGCAATTGAGAAAGGCCGAGCGGATCGTGCCTGCAACGGCTGCGTCCACGTCGCAATCGGCGAAGACGATGCCGGGGTTCTTGCCGCCAAGCTCGAACGAGACGGGGCGGGTGCCCACAGCCGCGGCCTTCATGATCGCGGTGCCGGTCACGGTCTCGCCGGTAAAGGTGATGCCATCGACCAGCGGGTGCTTGGTCAGGAATTCGCCCGTCGAATCCGAGCCGAGGCCGTTGACCACGTTGAACACACCGGCCGGAATGCCCACTTCGTTCATCACTTCGCCCAGCAGCGTGGCAGTCGCGGGGGTCTCTTCGGAAGGCTTGACTACCACCGTGTTGCCGCACGCGAGGGCAGGGGCGACCTTCCAGGTCATCAGCAGCAGCGGCAGGTTCCACGGGCAGATCACTGCGATCACGCCGCGCGGCGTGCGCAGCGAATAATTGAGCGCGTCGCCGCCATCGGGGGTGCGCATCGGGAATGCTTCGCCCAGCGCCATCGGCGCCAGATCGGCAAAGAAATTGAAGTTCGCGGCACCACGCGGAATGTCGAGATGCGAAGCCATTTCGACCGGCTTGCCGGTGTCGAGGATTTCGGCGCGCAGGAACTCGTCTGAACGTTCGGCGATGCGCGCTGCCAGCTTGCGCAGCAGTCCGCCACGCTCGGCGGGGGTCAGCTTGCTCCACGGCCCCTTGAGTGCGCGGCGCGCGGCCTGCACGGCGCGATCGACCTGATCGGCGGTCGCTTCATGCACCCAATATGCTGTTTCGCCGGTTGCCGGATCGACTGCAGCGAAGCGGCTCGCGCCGGAAAGGTCATAGGCACCATCGATGAACTGACCGAGATCCGGTCCCGTCGCATCGCGCGACTCAGGGTGCATTGTGGCATTTTCCAGCATCTCGGCTCCAACCGCGAATGAGCGCAGCCTCTGTCGGGCCGAGCGCTCCTAATAGGCCTCGAAATGCGCTGGGTTTTTCGAAATATCAAGCGATATTGGTGCTGTGTTGACGCAGAGGTTATGCCAGAAAGGCGCGAATTTGGCGCCCGTAACTCGATGGGGCGGCGATAATAATGATGTAGTATCAAATTGATAGCTGTGTACTGCGGTGGAGTTTCTGAGGTGGTGCGCGCAGCGTCATATTTTCGAAATCTAATTTGACGGGTTGCGGAATGTGACGTACACATTGCACATTGGGAAATAAGGTTACTGCGAACACGGTAGAGCCAAATAAGGGGGTTTCGATGACGTACGGACTGCGCAAGGGCGCTCTAATTACTGCTTCGGTTCTGGCGCTGGCAGTCGGATCGCCGGCATTGGCGCAGGTCGCCGACTCCCAGTCGGCTGACGAGAGCGAGGAAATTGTCGTTACCGGCACGAACATTCGCGGTGCCCAAGTGATCGGCAGCGCGGTGCAGTCGCTGACGTCGGAAGATATCGCCAAGTCGGGCAAATCGACCTTGGCTGAGCTCCTTCGCGAAATGCCCGCAAACTTTGCCGGCGGCGTCGCGAGCGCGGATAACAGTCGCGGTGGCCAGGATACGAGCTCGGCGGGTGCCAACCTGACCGGTGGTTCGGGCATCAATCTTCGCGGCCTTGGAGCGTTGTCTACGCTGGTGTTGGTCAATGGCCGCCGTGTCGCCGTGTCGGGTCAGTTCGGCGATTTCGTCGATATCTCGAACATTCCCGTCGCCGCGATCGAGCGGATGGAAATTCTGCAGGACGGCGGCTCGGCGGTGTACGGCTCGGACGCCGTGGGCGGCGTGGTCAACATCATCCTCAAAAAGCAGCAAGACGGGCTCACCGTGCTCGGCCGTGTCGGCGTCCTGACCCAGGGCAACGAGATGGAGTATCAGGGTAGCGCGGTCTGGGGCACCAGCTGGACCGGCGGCAGCCTGGTCGTCGGCTATGAATATAATCGGCGCGCCAATGTTCTGGCGAGCGATCGTAACTTCAACGGCAGCGACTTCTCGTCACGCGGTGGCGTGAACTGGCCGCGCTACATCAACCGCGCCGGCAGCTCGGCGAACATCTTTACGGGCACCGCTGCGTTCAACGGCGCGGTCGCTTACACCGTGCCTGCCGGCGCCGGCACCGGCCTGACCGTTGGGCAGCTTACGCCGGCGACGGGTGGCATGGGCAACACGTTCGATCCCTGGGCCGCCACGGATATCCTGCCTGAGATGGAGCGGCACAGTGCGTTCGCGTCGATCGATCATTCGTTCAGCGATCGGCTCGATGTGCATCTCGGCGGGCGCTACACCCGGCGCGATGGCCGCTACAACATGGGCTATCCCGCCTTTTACGGCACGGTGCCGAACACCAATTCGGCGTTCATCCCGGGCGTGACCAACAATTTCGGCGTGCTGATCGACGATCGTCCGCTGACGCGCGATGTGGGCGTGGATAGCTGGGCGGGCGAAGCCAGTCTGCGCTACAACGTCTTCGGTGACTGGTTCCTCGAAGCGACTGGATCGTATAGCCAGGAACGTCAGACCCGTCAGAGCCGCTTGCTGCGTGACAGCAACGCGGTCGAGCGTGTCGGCACCGCATTGGCGCCGAACTCGATCGTCTGCTCGCTTCAGGGCACGGTAACGGGCACTCCGACTGCGGCACAGGCTTTCTGCAACGGGCTGAACTACACTGCCTGGAACCCCTATTCGTCGCAGCCGCTGTCGAGCGCAGTCTATAATCAGCTGATCGGCTTCGAAGATCTGGCATTCACCTCGCGCGTGGCACAGGCGACGCTCAAGGCGGATGGCTCGCTGTTCACCATTGCCGGCGGCGATGTGAAGGTTGCAGCGGGCATCGATTGGCGCCGCGAGAAGATCGATGGTTCGCTAACCTTCAACTATCGCAGCATCGCGACCTCGACCGTGCCGTATGGCGCGACCGAACAGTCGGTGTTCGCGGCATTCGGTGAGCTCGCCGTGCCGTTCGTGTCGGCGGAGAATGCGCGGCCGGGCCTTGCCCGTCTCGATTTCTCGGCAGCCGTTCGCTACGAAAAGTCGGACGATCTGTCGGGCTTCGAGACCACCAATCCCAAATTCGGCTTGCGCTATGCGCCGGTCGAAGGGTTCAATCTGCGCGGCAGCTGGGGCACGTCGTTCCACGCAGCGCCGATGCGCTACCAGTATAATGGCCCGCAGCCCGTTCCGGGTGGCAACGCGATCTTCTATAACAACGTCAATTACACCGCACCGTGCAATACCACGTTGGTGCAGCTCAACGGCGTTACCGGCGTGCCGGGCGCGGCGACGGGCAATTGCACCTTCACCGGCATGGTCGTCTCGGGCGGCGCTGGCCCAACGCTGAAGCCCGAACGGGCGACGACGTGGAGCGTGGGCGTCGATCTCGAACCGACGACGATCCCCGGCCTGCGCATCGGGCTGAATTACTTCAACTTGAAGGTCGAGGATCGCCTCGTCCGCATTACGTCGGGTCAGCTCGCTGGCATCCTCGCCGGTTACTTCGCGACCGGCACCAGCCCCTACAGCAGCAGCCTGGACTTTAATCCGAGCCTCGCGACTGTAACGGCGCTGTTCAACGATCCGCGCTTCACCGGCCAGACCGGTGCCGGCCCCGCGCGCACGCCCGGCGATATCCGTGCGATCATCTATGCAACGCAGACCAATCTGGCGACGCTGAAGATGGACGGCATCGATGTTTCCGCCAGCTATCAGTTCGATCTCGGTTCGGATTTCCGCGTGGGCGTGTTCGGCAACGGTACGATCATCGGTTCGTACGATCTGCAGGCGACGCCCGGCGCGGCATTCCAGAAGAAGCTCAACCTGTACGAGAGCACGGGCAACCCCGTCTCGTTCAAGGCTCGGGGCGGAATTAGCCTGGATGCCGGCGGCTTCTCCGGCGGGCTGACCGCGAACCATGTCGGCAGCTACCAATGTGCCACGGGTTGCTTCGTTCCGTCGGCAACGGGCGCGCCAGTGGCTAACACCACGCCGATCCGCATCGGTTCGTGGACCACGTTCGACCTTCAGGTGGGCTATGCGTTCGGTGGCGAAGGTGCCCTTGGCGGCCTGCGCCTCACGCTCAGCGCGAACAATCTGTTCGATAAGGCACCGCCGTTCATCGATACCGGCCGCGTCGCGGCGGGCATTGCGCCTGAACCCTATGACGCTGCAAATGCCAGCATCATCGGGCGTCAGGTCGCGTTGACCGTTTCGAAGAGCTTCTAAATCGGGAAATCGTGTGGCGCGGATAACGCCGCGCCACACGTGACCCACTGGACTTAAGGGAGCGGAGCGCCGAAATGGTCGCTGTGAACCGCATCGATCCCAACGCCGAACTTCTGCCCGATCCCGATGGCGAGCCGTTCGCGACCAAGACGATCGCTGACCAGACCTATCGCCAGTTGCGCTGGGATATCGTCTCGGGTGCGCTCGAGCCCGGCAGTAAACTCGGGATGGACTTGCTCACCAAACGCTATGGCGTGGGGATGAGCCCGCTGCGCGAGGCGCTCGTGCGGCTTACCGGCGATGCGCTGGTTCATGCCGAGGGGCAGCGCGGCTTCTGGGTCACGC
Source organism: Sphingomonadales bacterium (assembly GCA_004173185.1). GTDB lineage: Bacteria > Pseudomonadota > Alphaproteobacteria > Sphingomonadales > Sphingomonadaceae > Sphingomonas. The sequence goes on from SEFZ01000001.1 coordinate 136,011, forward strand.
ACGTCTCGATCGACGAACTCGAAGACACGATGAAGACCCGCACGATGATCGAATCGGAAGCGCTCGCGCGTTCGATCGAACTCGGCGATGCCGCGTGGGAAGCGCGGGTCCGCGATTCCTATGCGACGCTTTCGGGGCTTGAAGCGCAACTCGAAGAAGGCGGCGCCGAAGTGTTCGCCCAATGGGAACGCGCTAACCGGATGTTCCACGAAGCCTTGGTATCGGCCTGCGGCTCGCCTTGGCTGATCCGTATCCGCCGGATGCTGCACCAGCATTCGGAGCGTTACCGCCTGATCTCGCTGAGCCATATGACGCCCGAGCGCGATGTGCATGATGAGCATGAGGCGATCATGGATGCCGCGATCAGCCGCAAGGCACTGCGCGCGTCGCGGCTGATCGAAATGCATATCGAACGTACGACCGACATCGTGCGGGAGGCGCTGAAATCGCGCGATGCCGAGGTTGAAGCGGTCCCCGCGCGCAAGACGAGCCGCCGCAAATAACGGGTGGTGCGGTGAGAGTGCGTTCCGCCTGCCGCCAGCATCGCGCCAAGCCTCCAAAACTGTTGGAATAACCCGTGTCCGCCCATTGACATTAAATGGATTTCGGCAAACTATAACGTATACGTTGCAAATAAGAGAGGGGCGCGATGGGCGAAGTTTTGGGGCTGGGGATTTCGCATTATCCGCCGCTCAGCGGGCAAGACGCCGATATGGCGAATATCCTGCGCGGGCGGCTGAACGATCCCAGCGTGCCGGCGGCGGCAAAGGACCCCGCCAATTGGCCTGCGGCGATGCAGGCGGAATGGGGCGATGATTGCGGCGTGGCGAGTGCTGCGCGTCACCGCGCCGATATGCTGCGCGGCCTGCGCCATGCGCGCGAGGCGCTCGATAAGTTCAATCCCGATTTCGTGATCATCTGGGGCGATGATCAATATGAGAATTTCAAGGAAAGCATCATCCCGCCTTTCTGCGTGATGGCGTATGATGACATGGATATTCAGCCTTGGGCGCATGCGTCGGAATCGGCGATGTTCGCGGAAGGCGAGGATGAGTGGGGCGGCGGCAAGCCCAATGTCTGGGGCGAAAAGCGCGATTTCGCGCTGCATGTGCCGGGCGCTCGCGAAGCCGCCAAGCATATCGCATCCGAACTGCTCGAACGCGATTTCGATGTGTCCTACGCGTATCAGCCGCTGCATCATCCGGGGCTGCCGCATGCCTTCCTGAACACGCTGCTCTATCTCGATTATGATCGTAAGGGCTGGCGCTATCCGGTCGTTCCGTTCCAGATCAATTGCTATGGCCGACGCGTGGTCAGCTATCGCGGCTTCATCAGCAAGCTGGATGACGAGCGTCCGCTCGATCCGCCTTCGCCTTCGCCGCGCCGGGTGTTCAACATGGGGGCAGAAGTCGCGCGGATCTGCGCGGAAAGCCCGTGGCGGGTTGCGATCATCGCGTCGGCGAGCTGGAGCCACGCATTTCTGGTCGACAGCACTTATCGGATGCGGCCCGATATCGAGACTGACAGGCGCTTGTATGACGCGATGGTGAAGGGGGACTGGGACACATGGAAATCGATGACGCTGGCCGAGGTGGAAACATCGGGCGATCAGGAACTGCTGAACTGGTTCGCGCTGGCGGGCGCGATGGAAGCGCTGGGGCAGAAATGCACCTGGTCGGAATTCATCGAGACCCACATCTTCAATTCGAGCAAAGTCGCCGCGGTGTTCGAGCCCGCAAAGGTGCCGGCATGATCCGCGCCGCACTTGCTTTGCTGACTACCGTCGCTGCCGTACCGGCGTTCGCCCAATCGCCGGTGCCGGTCGCACAATCGGTGCTGCCCGATGTCGAGGGCTGGATGATGCAGGCGGAGAGCGGGCGCGAATTCCGCATCTTCGTCGCGGTTCCCAAATCGCCGCCGCCATCACAGGGCTATCCGGTGCTCTATATGCTCGACGCGAACATCATGTTCGCCACCGCCGTGGATACGATCCGCGCGCTGGAGCGTCGCCCGGGCGGCAGCCCCGCAATCGTTGTCGGCATCGGCTATGCCGATGGCGTGGATCCGGGCAAGGCGCGCGCCTTCGATCTTACCCCTCGGCTCGGCACGCCCGAACCGAAGATGCCCGGCAGCGGCGGCGCGGAAGGGATGCTCAAGTTCATCCAGGCGCAGCTCAAGCCCGAGATCGCCAAGCGCTACAAGACCGACACGACGCGCGAGACTTTGTTTGGCCATTCGTTCGGCGGACTCTTCGCGCTCTATGCACTGGTCAACGATCCGGGCCTGTTCGACACCTATGTCGCGGCCAGCCCGTCGATCTGGTTCGAGGACGGGTTGATCAAAAAGGGCAATGTCCGCAAGCGGCTCGGGCCGAAGCTGGCTGTGACGGGGGCAACCCCGCGCGTGCTGGTCACGGTCGGCGAATATGAGCAGGCGGCCGATCCCGATTTCCCGCCGCCGCGCCTCGACATTCTGATGGGCCGCAATCAGGTCGAAAATGCCCGCGAATTTGCCGAGTTTCTCAAGCAGCCGGGCGTGGACGTGAAGTTCGAGCTGTTGATGGGCGAGGATCACGGCACCGTAATTCCGGTCGCAATCTCGCGCGGCGTGCGCTTTGGGCTTGCGGGCGCGAAGGCCCCAGCGCCTGCGCCCAAGCCGGTGGCGTGGAAGAACAAGACCGGCGTGCCGATTCTCGAGGTCGCAGACTATGTGAAGCTGACGCCCGAGCAGCGCTACAAGATGCGGCTCCGTTCGCGGAAAATTCCCGGCGCAGGGCATGCCGAATGGGTTGCCGAATTCGATCGCAAGATGAGCGCCGGCCTCACTTATGGCGAGCATCGCGCGCTGGCCGAAGAGCGTATCAACATGGACATCAAACACGGAACCAAGCAGCGCGAAGAATAGCGCGCGGCCTGACGTTCCACAAAGAAAACCCCCGCCCAAAGCTCCCGGGCGGGGTTTTTTTCTTTGCCTCTAAGCGGTAGCGATCAAGCGCAGGGGCGCTTCATCCCCTTGAGCAGATCCCAGGTCCTGGCAAAGCCTTCGGCTGCCTTGGGATCGAACGGATCGGCCTTGATCGACGCATATACGCCGATGATCAGATCGCCGGTCGGGCCGTAAAAGGATATGCCGCGCGTGCGGTTCTTGCCATCGCCGTTCGGCAGGTCATGCGCATAGATCGCGGCGATGTTGGCGATCTGGATGTGCGAATGGATGCCCTTGCCGCCATCGGCATAGACATCGAGATAGCCATCGGCCGAGTTGTTCTGATCGATCGGGACCAGGCTGGTCACCGAGAAGCTGTTCTTGCTGTTCGGCGCGAACACCAGGCTCACGCTGGTCTGCGCCCCCCAGCTTTCGATCGACTTCCACACCTGATCCGCGATTGCGGCGGTCGATGCGGTGCCTACGGCTTCGGTATCCGGCAGCGCGCTTGGGATGATCGCCTCGGCAACGTTGAAGTAGCGGCTGGGCACCGGCAGCGGCACGCCGGGGCGCATCTTCTCATAATAGTTGCGGATGTTCTTGGTCTGCTCGGGCGTCGCGCAAAGCTTGTCGCCGGCCTGTGCCGTGAGCGGCAGGGCGCTGAGGATCGCGGCTGTGACGAGGAAACGAAGGGTCATCGGGCAAGTCTCCGGGACAATAGGATCGAGATGATAACGGTGAGCGCGGCGGGCATCGCCACCACGGTGAAGATCGCGCTGAGCGACCAATCGGAAGCGAGCAACAAGCCACCAATCCACGGACCGGCGATCGAGCCCGCACGCCCCACCGCCAGCGCAGTGCCAAGCCCGGTCGCGCGAACATGTGCCGGGTAGATCTGCGAGGTGGCGGCGTTCATCGCGGTCTGCCCGCCGATGGTGAAGAGACCGGCGACAAAGGCCAGCGCCATCAGCAAGGTCGCCTGATTACCCACCAGCCCGATGCCGGCAAGGCTGATGCCCGCAATTGCGAAGCCCACGGCCAGCGTGCGGAATGCGCCAAAGCTGTCGGCGACCCGGCCCAGCGCGATTCCGCCGATCGCGCCGCCCAGATTGAGGAACACGGCGGAGATGATCGCGGTGTTGAGCGCCAGACCCGATTGCCGCGCCACGGTGGGCAGCCAGCTCATCAGGAAATAGATCATCAACAGGCTGCAGAAATAAGCGACCCAGAGCAAAAGGGTTACGCTACCCAGCCCGTTGTCGAACAATGCAGCGAAGCTGGCCTTGGGGGCTGCTTGCTCGCCGGTGGAGGCCGGTGGCGTCTCGGGCCGGTCACGCCCCAAAATCTTGTCCAGGATACGATCGAGCGCTGCGGGGTTGTGGCCCTTGGCATGTAGGAAGTGCGGTGATTCCGGAAGCATCGGGAACAGGACCAGCAACAAAACGAGCGGGATCACGCCACCGAGGACGAAAACGCTTTGCCAGCCAAATGCCGGGATCAGCATCGAACTGATATAGCCGCCAAGCGCCGCGCCGAGGGGGAAGCCGGCGAACATGGCAGTGATCATCGTGCCGCGTGAGCGGGGCGGGGCGACCTCGCAGGTGAGCGTGATGAGATTGGGCGTGGCACCACCCAGACCGATGCCGGTGAGGAAGCGGAGCAGCAGCAGCATCTGCCAATCGTCTACCGCTGCGGTGGCGAGGCTGAGCACGCCGAACAATGCGGTGCAACCGATGATGACCGGGCGGCGGCCGTAGCGATCTGCAAGCGGCCCGAGCAGGATTTGCCCGACCATGATGCCGAACAGCCCAGCGGCGAATATCAGCCCTAATTTGTCGGGCGTGATTGCCCATTCGCGTCCGATCACCGGCGCGACGAACGCAATTGCCTGGGTGTCGAAGCCGTCGATCATGGCGATCACGGCGCAAAGCATTGCCACGCGAATCTGATAGCCGCCAACGGGCGCGCTATTCAGCAGCCCATCGATCGGTGAAGAAGTTTTGGTCCCTACGCCGCCAGCCATCTTAGCCCTCCCATTGACCTATATTCCCTGCCAATGGCGGGCGCGAGCGGTCCGGCTCCGCGCATTGCTATATTTCGAAATTGTCAGCGTAGCGTCAACGTAATAATGCTAATGGAGGCCTGTTGGCCGAAAAATTTCGATAAATCGGCGGATTTAGTTGTCGATAGTGAGGTAGGATATGCATTTCCGTTCCATCCTGATGCACACGGCTTTGACCGGCATCGCATTCTGCGCGGCTACTGCCCATGCGCAGACCGATGTCGAGCGAATCCAGTCGCTAGAGAGCCGGCTCGAAGCGCAGGATGCGCGTATTGCCGAGCTCGAGCGCCTGTTGCGCAGCGCGGCGGCGATCGCACCCGCTGCGCCGGTGACGCTCGCCGCACCTGCTGCCTCGGTTGCCGCGCCTGTGGTCACAATACCGCTCAACCGGCCGGGCGCGCATCCGGTCATCTCGCCGCCAATCGCGGTCGCTGCGGAAGTGGCACCTGCCGCGCCGCGCTTGTTGGTGTCGGGTGATTTCCGTCTGCGCGAAGAGTTTAACTGGTCCGATGAAGATGCCGCCGATCGCAACCGCACGGTTATGCGCGCGCGGTTGCGGGCGAGTTATGCAGTCAATGATCTCGTCACCGTCGGCACGCAGATCTCGACCGGTGATCCGGGCGATCCCAACTCCACCGATCTCACGGTGTCCGATTTCGTTAACGATCTGACCGTCAGTCTCGATCAGGCATTTGCTCGCGTGAACCTCGGCAATCTGACCTTGTGGGGCGGCAAGTTCGCCGATCCGTTCCGCCGCACCGATCTGGTCTGGGACGGCGACGTCAATCCGCAAGGCGTTGCCGCAACCTATCGGCAGCCACTGGCCGAAGGAGCGACGCTCGATGCCCGGGCGCTCTATTTCATCCTGAACGAATCCGTGGCCGGCACGGGCAGCGACATGCTGGGAGGTCAGCTTTCGCTGACCGTACCCGTCGGCCAATGGGGTATTGAGCTTTCGGGCGGCTATTATGACTATCGTCTGCGCAGCATTGCGGGCGCGGATGCCGGCGATTTCCGCAGCAATTTGTTGCGGCCGGACGGCACGTATCTGTCCGATTTCAATCTGGGCGACGTGATCGCGACGGCGACGTGGCATGGGCTTGGCGAAAGCTGGCCGATCGGCATCCTGGGCGAATATGTCCATAATTTCGGCTCCGCGCGGAAGCGCGCGGACGATGGCTATTCGGTCGAGCTGTTCGCGGGGCGTGTGGTGCGTCAGGGCGATTGGCGGTTCGGCTATAATTATGCCGAGTCCCAGAATGAATCGGTGCTGGCCGCATTCAGCCACGACAATCTCGGATTCGCGACCAATTATAAGCTGCACGCATTGACGGTCGATCACGTGCTGATGGCGGGTACGATCTTGAATCTGACCGCCTATCGCTACAAGCCGCTCGATCCGCTCTACGCTGGCGCCAATCAGCCAAATGACTGGCTGAACCGCGTGCGGCTGAACCTATTGTTCAATTTCTAGCGATTGCCACGCGCCCGCTGATCGCGACCTGAATTTCGAAATTGCAACCTATACGTTGCATTTATATGCGCGATTGTGCCAGAATTTGGAAAATTCATAGAGATCGGGAAACGGGCAATGAAGCGATTGGGTTTGAAGACGGCGCTGATCTCGTCCTGCGCGGCATTGCTGGTCGCGGGGGCGCCGATGGCGCACGCCCAGAGCCGTGCGGCGCTGCCCGCAGTAGACAGCCAGGTTCGCGGTGTCTCGGCCAAGGTCATCGCGTGGCGGCGTGACATTCATCAACACCCCGAACTAGGCAATAGCGAGAAGCGAACCGCCGCGATCGTCGCCGAGCATTTGCGCGGCCTTGGTCTCGAAGTGCGCACCGGCATTGGCCATACCGGCGTGGTCGGTGTGCTGCGCGGGCGCAAGCCGGGCGGGGTGCTGGCACTGCGCGCGGACATGGACGCGCTGCCGATCAAGGAAGCGACGGGCCTGCCCTTCGCCTCTACCGTCACGGTCGACGTCGATGGCAAGCCCACCCCGGTGATGCACGCTTGTGGCCATGATGCGCACACGGCGATGCTGATGGGCGCGGCGGAAGTGCTGGCCGGGATGCGCGATCGGATTTCGGGCACGATCCTGTTCGTGTTCCAGCCGGCGGAGGAGGGTGGTCCTCCCGGCGAGATCTCCGGCGCGCGGCTGATGCTCAAGGAAGGCGTGTTCAAGGACATAAAGCCCGATGCGATCTTCGCGCTCCATGTCGAGCCAGGTCCGGCGGGGCAGGTGCAGGTGCGCTCGGGTCCGCTGCTTTCCAGTGCGAGCAATATCATCATCGATCTGAAGGGCCGCCAGACGCATGGCGGACGCCCATGGGAGGGCACCGATCTCATCAATATGAGCGCGGACGTGGTCAAGTCGCTGGCGACGATCGCCAGCCGTCAGGTCAATGTCTTCGAGTTTCCCAATGTCGTATCGATCGGCTCGCTTCAGGCGGGCAACCGGATGAACATCCTGCCGGGCACTGCGGCGCTGCGCGGCACGATCCGCACCTTCGATATCGCCCGTCGCGATCGGTTGAAGGAGTTGATCCGCATCTCGGTCAGCGGCCTGGCTGCGACCTATGGTGCCGAAGCCAGCGTCAGTTTCGAGGATGTCGCGCTGGTGGCGGGCAGTGATCCAAAGCTGCTCGAGACGATCCTGCCGGCGCTGCGCACCTCGGCGACCGCGGGCGTGGATACCAACACGTTGCTGCGCGGCGCGGCGGAGGATTTCTCGTTCTTCCAGGAGACTATTCCCGGCGTTTATTACATCCTGGGCTCGACGCCGAAGAATGCACCGAAGGACGCTGTGCCGACCAACCATAGCGACAAGTTCGACATCGATGAGAGCGTGCTGGCAGTGGGCGTGAAGTCCCATGTGCTGACCTCGCTGACCTATCTGGACTCGATCGCCAAGCGGTAACGCTAGCGAAATCGCAGGCATCAAAAAGGGGCGTCCGCTACAGAGCGGGCGCCCCTTTTTTGGTCTCTGGAACGGCGGCGCGTGGCGCACCGCGCAAAAGATGCCGACGCCAGGGTAGCCTGCTTTCCCGCGCCCGAAACGAGCCTGTTGCACTCCTGCAACGTTCCCCCACAATAACATTCACTCGGAAGAGAATTAGTGTTGCAAGCCACCGAGCTTTGCGGCAGTTCAATCAATACCACGCGCCCGCAGAGCGCGCCGGAGAGTGAGCTGGAGGAATATAATGATCAATCGTGCCTTGATGCTGGGTGCATCCGCACTGGCGTTCACCTGGTGCTGTGCCGCTGCCGCGCAGACGGCCGCGCCGACGCAGGAAGTCGCCAGCGAAACCGAGCAGTATGACGAAAGCGAGATCGTCGTCACCGCAACGCGCCGTGCCGAAAACCTGATGACCTCGGCGATGTCCGCCACGGTTTTGTCTGGCACCGATCTCGAGAATAAGGGCGTCGTCAATGTCGACGCGCTGCAGTTCGCAATGCCTTCGGTCGTGGTCAACAATTTCGGCCAGGGCAACGATTTCAACATTCGCGGTATCGGCAAGGCCGAGCACAACACGCAGACCACCACTGGCGTGATCACCTATCGCGATGGCGTTCCGACCTTCCCGGGCTATGTCCAGGGTGAACCCTATTATGACGTCGCCAACATCCAGGTGCTGCGCGGCCCGCAGGGCACGATCGTCGGCCAGAACGCGACCGGCGGCGCGGTGTTCGTCAACACCACCGATCCCGTCATCAACGGCGGCAGCCACGGCTATTTCAGCGCGAACTACGGCAATTATAACGAGGCCGGGTTCCAGGGCGCGGTCAACCTGCCGATCAGCGACACCTTCGCTGCGCGCGCTTCGATCTACACCTCGCGCCGTGACAGCTTCTACGACATCACCGGTCCCGGCGGCACGCCTTATGCTTATGAAGACGGCAAGGTCGGCATCATGGCCGGTCGTCTGAGCATGCTCTGGAAGCCGAGCGAGCGCCTGACCTTCTCGTCGAAGACCGATTTCGCTTGGCTCGATTTCGGTGCCTATCCGGCAACGCCGCAGGGCAGCTATTACAAGAACCTGCCGGGCACGAACACGCCGAACCCGGGCTATCGCGACTTGTTCGACATCACGGCGAACAGCCCGATGGGCGCGCGCGACTATATGGTCCGCTCGGTGTTCAAGGGTGAGTATGAGACTGCGGGCGGCGTCAAGTTCCGCTCGGTTTCGAGCTATCAGTGGGCCAACACGATGTACCTCGCGGACCTTGATGGCACCGCGACCGGATCGAGCACCTTCTTCGACAGCGTCGATGAGCAGCAGCTCACCACCGAGTTCAACATCATCTCGCCCGATAACCAGCGCTTCACCTGGATGGTCGGCGCGTTCGGCCTGAAGAATGATTACCACTTCAAGCGCCCGTATCAGTTCGTCATCGACGTCGCCTATCCGTTCAACCTGCCGGCTGCGCAGTATAAGCTGCAGGGCAACAACTTCACGCACAGCTATGCGGCGTTCGGCCAGGTCGGCTTCAACATCACGCCGAGCCTGAAGATCGAAGGCGGCATTCGCTACACCGAAAGCCAGTCGGAAAACGAAGTCGACGTGATCCAGTACGGCCTGCCGATCCTCGCCAACCAGATGACCAAGTCCGACAATATCTCGTACAAGGTTTCGCTGGGCTGGAAGGCAAGCAACGACCATTATTTCTACGGCTTCGTGGCCACCGGCTTCCGTCCGGGCGGCCTGAACGTACCGGTCGGCATCGGCCTGCCTGATCCGTTCAAGCCTGAGGAAGTCACGTCGTATGAAGCGGGCTGGAAGGCGAATTTTGCCGGTAGCCGCATCCGCACCACGATCAGCGGCTTCTATAACGACTATCGCAACTTCCAGGTCATCATCGGCTATCCGACCTTCCCGACCTTCGGGATCCAGCTCAACGTGCCCAACAGCACGAAGATCTACGGTTTCGAAGCACAGGCCGATGTCCATTTCGGTGGGCTGAAGCTCGGTGCGGGCATCAACGTTCTGCACAGCGAACTGGGCACGTTCTTCGCGACCGATCCGCGCGGAGCGAGCACGGTGGCGTGCGATCCGAAAACCGGACCGGGCAACGCAAGCTGCCTCAATCTGAACGGCCGTCGCCAGACCTACGCGCCGGACCTGACGTTCAACGCGAGCGCCGAATACACGTTCGCGTTCGCCAATGGCGACAAGCTGATCCCGCGTGTCAACTTCGGGCATGTCGGCCAGCAATGGGCGACTTTGTTCCAGAACGTGTCGCGCGGCGATCGGATCGACGAGCGTAACATCCTCAACGCGCAGCTTGCGTATAACAAGGGCAGCTGGACGCTCACTGCCTACGCCACCAATCTGACCGACCAGCATTATCCGGCGGCACTGAACAGCGGGCTCTATTTCGCCGGCCCGCCGCGTCAGTACGGCCTCAAGGTGCTCAAGGTCTTCTGATCCACCACGTAAACGGCCGTCGCCCATCTCCCTGGGCGGCGGCCGTCTTTTTTTCTGCCTCGCGTAATTGAGAGTTCCATGCAGCCTTACGGCCTGACCATAGACAAGTTTCTCGATCATGCCGCCAAGTGGTTCGGGGATCGCGAAGTCGTTGAGGCCGATGCCGGTCGCGTTGTCGCCCGCTTCACCTATTCCGAGTTGCGCGATCGCGCTAATCTCATGTCGGGAGCGCTCACTGCGCTGGGCATGCAGACCGGCGACCGCGTCGGCACGCTGGCGTGGAACACGCGCCACCATCTCGAAATCTATTATGCAGCGATGGGGGTGGGGCTGGTCTGCCACACGCTCAATCCGCGGCTGACCGCCGCGCATCTCGCGGCGATGGTCAACCAGGCCCAGAACCGCGTCCTCGCGGTCGCGATCGATCTGATGCCGCTGGCGCGCGAAATCGCAGCGCTGTGCCCGAGCATCGAACAGGTCATCGTGCTCGATGGTAGGCCGGGCGATACCCAGCCGATCGGCACCGCGCAGGTCTGGGGCTATGAAGCGTTGCTCAAGGCGCACGGCGCAGTTGCGACATGGGGCGGCTTTGACGAGAATATCCCCGCCGGGCTTTGCTACACTTCGGGCACCACCGGCGCGCCCAAGGGTGTCGTGTACACACACCGCTCGAACTACCTTCACACCATGCGCGCGCTTCAGGCCGACGCGGCGGCGCTCACGGCGCGCGATGTGCTGATGCTCGCGGTGCCGATGTTCCATGCCAATGGCTGGGGCATGCCCTTCTCCGCTCCGGCGGCCGGCACCAAGCTGGTGTTGCCCGGTCGCATGCTGGACGGCGCGAGCCTTGCGCGCGTGATGGCCGACGAAGGCGTGACGGTCGCCGTTGGCGTGCAGACGGTGTGGCTCGGCCTGATCGACCATCTCGACAAAACCGGCGAAGATTTGCCCGCGCTCGAACGCGTGTTGATCGGTGGATCGAGCTGCCCGGATTCTCTGCTGAAGCGGATGGAGCAGCGGTTCGGCGCCGAGGTCCAGACGAGCTGGGGCATGACGGAGTTGTCGCCGGTGGGGACCATCGCACCTTTTGGCTCCAGCGGTAACCTCGCGCGCGCATCGGGGCGTCCGCCAATGGGCCTCGATCTCAAGCTGACCGATGCTGCTGGCAACACGCTCGATCCGCAACGCGGTGTACTCGGCCATTTGAAGGTAAAGGGCCACAGCGTGGTCGATCGTTATTTCGGTGCCGATGCCGATGCGCTCGATAGTGAAGGCTATTTCGACACGGGCGATCTCGCGACGATCGATGAAGCGGGCAACCTCACTATCGGTGGCCGCTCGAAAGACCTGATCAAATCGGGCGGCGAGTGGATCAATCCTACCGAGATCGAAACCGTGATCGGCACCAACCCAGCAGTGCGCCACGTCGCCGTGATCGGCCGTCCCGACGAGAAATGGGGCGAACGTCCCGTGCTGATCGTCGAGACCGAAGGCGCAGACCCACAGGCATTGCTGGCAATGCTGCGCGGCAAGATCGCCGATTGGTGGATGCCCAGCCAGGTCATCGAAATCCCGGCCATGCCGCTCGCGGCCTCGGGCAAGATCGACAAGATCCGCCTGCGCGCGGATTACGCCGCCGGACGGCTGACGGGCGAGGCTGCCTGAATAAACCCGTCACCCCGGCCTTGTGCCGGGGGCGACCACTTCTTCACGCTGCTTTTGGCGCATTCAACTGCACACATTCAGCCGCACAGTGGACCCCGGCACAAGGCCGGGGTCAATGTTACTGCTTCAATCGCAACCCGCAGCCTTGGCTGGCAGCTTCGGCGAGACCACGCTGGAATTCCACATCCACGGGATATTCCCGGCCATCCGGCGGCGGCACATTACGGTTTCGTGCAGTTCGTACATTCCCGGCATCAGCCCGGTCTCAGCCTTCGGAACGTCGGCAAAGTGCATGTACGAACGCTTGGTCCCGAAGCTTTCCCATGTCGGCGCGCCTGCCGAAACCGGCGTGCCGGTAGCGGCAAAGCTCGTCCAGTAATCGATCATCGTCTTGGACAGCGCATGTTCCGCCGGCGTGTCCGGGATCTTCGGCCAGAGCGGCCCCACGCGCTCCGGCGTGCCGAAGACATAAGGCAATTCGCTGGCGTGGAAGGCGTGCAGGCCCTTTTCGTCCGTCGCCGGATAGCCATGGTCAAACAGATAGACGTAGGACTTCTGCCCTGCGGCAGTCTGCTTGCGAGCCATCCGCTCGCTGGTCCAGCCATATAGCGTGTCGCGCACGGTGAGCAGGATGCTCTCCTTCACGTCGCTCGACAGATAGAGTTTGAGGAAGGCATCGGCGAGTTCGCCATAGCGCGCGCGAATTTCCTTCTCATAGGTGGCCGCGTCGCCCGGTGCCTTGGGTGCTAGCATCATCAGCGAGCGGATTTCGCCCTGATTGAAGCCGGTGAGGAGCGGCACCTTGGCCTGTCGCCCGCCATCGAAAGCCGTCACCATCTGCTCCGGCAAGGCAAAGCCGTCGACCACGCCCCAGGGCGCAAAGCCCATCGCGGGTGCGGCGTCGGTCAATTGCTGGGCGGGCATGCCGCGCATTGCCTTGAGATCGGGAAGCTGGAGTCCCGCCTGAAGCATCGTGCCAACCGCTTCGCCCGAAGGCAGGCCGTGGACCATCTTCTTCAGGTCGGGCATCGGCAGCATATAGGCGCTCTGCGCAATCGCCTTGTGGAACAGCCCGCGTGCGATCGGCGACTCCATCAGATACATCACGCTGAGCGCGCCTGCGGATTCGCCCGCGATGGTCACGTTCTTCGCATCGCCGCCAAAGGCCGCAATATTGTTGCGCACCCAATAGAGCGCCATCGCCTGATCGAGCAGGCCGTAATTGCCCGAGACCTTCTGGCCTGTCTCGGCGCTCAGTTGCGGATGCGCGAGCCAGCCGAGCACGCCCAGCCGATAGTTGATCGAGACGACGATTGCGCCGCGCTCGGCGAGCTTCTTGCCGTCATACAGCGCCTCGCGGCTCGATCCGCTGACCAGCGCGCCGCCGTGAATCCAGAAGAATACCGGAGCATTTTTGGCATTCTTCGGCGCCCAGATGTTTAGCGACAGGCAATCCTCGTTGGTCGGCAGCGGAGTCGCCGGCGAATAGATATTGGGGGTCTTGCTTGTCGGCTGAACACAGGCCGGGCCGAACTCGGTCGCGGCGCGCACGCCGTCCCAGCGCGGCAGCGGCTGCGGCGGCTGCCAGCGGCGGGTCTTTACCGGCGGCTGGGCATACGGAAGCCCGAGGAAGACGTTGATGTCGCCTTCCTGCTTGCCGCTCACCTTGCCTGCCGGAGCATCGACGCTCGGCGCTTGGGCGAGGGCAGGGGAGGCGGCCATCAGTCCGATGGCGAGCGCCAGGCGGTTTAGCGTTTTCATGCAAGAGCCTCCGCGGCAGGACGAGTCTCGCGGCGCAGGACGCTGGCGAGCCACAGGAACAGACCGATAGCGATCAGGTAGAATGGCGTGATCGAGAAGAGCGACATTTGCAGCGCATTCGTCACGCCCTGACCGCTCAGATGGGTGCTGAGCCAGCCGACAAACGTCGGCCCAAGGCCCAGGCCGATGAAGTTCATCACCAGCAGCAGCAATGCACCTGCCAGCACGCGCTGGTTTGGTGGCACCTCGTCCTGCACCAACGCGACCGATGCAGAGAGATAGACATAGTTGAACAACATCACGACGGTGAGCAGCGCCAGCGCCAGCGGCCAGCCCGGTGCCCAGATGAAGGCCACGTAGAAGGGCATGGCGATCACCAGCGATACTGCCGGGGCCATCGCATAGCCGGTGCGCGAATGCTTGGTCAGCGCATCGAGCATGCGGCCCGAAATGATCATGCTGCCGCCCATGCCGATCAGCACCGCCAGCGCATACCAGACCGATACTTCGGAGAGCTTCATCCCTTTGCTTTCCATCAGGAACAGCACCGCGAAATTGCCAAGACCATAAGTCACGAACTGCGTCGCGCCGCTGCCCAGCGAAGCGAGTAACAGCACAGGGTTTTTGAAGAACGCCTTGGTCGTTGCCCAGAATGGCGCCTTTTCATAGGCCACCGCAACCGCGCCCGGCTTGGTGTCGAGCCCGCCGCGCGGCGGATCGCGCAGGATGACGCGCACGAGGATCGCCGCGACGATGCCGATCGCGCCGATGGTGATGAACGCCTCGCGCCAGCCATAGGTAAGCGCGATCCAGCCGCCGAATGCGATGCCCAGAGCCGCGCCCGCAGGCGGTCCGAAATTATAGATGCCGAATGCGAGGCCGCGCTTGCCCGGGGGGAACGTGTCGGTGATGATCGCATAAGAAGGCGGCACGCCGCCTGCCTCGCCGAACCCGACCACCATTCGTGCCGCGACAAGCTGCGGGTAGGTCGCCGCCATGCCGCACGCGACGGTAGCGCCGCTCCAGATCGCGCAGGCGAGCGACAGGATCGTCACGCGGTTGGATCGGTCCGCCAGCCAGCCGACAGGGATTGCGATGAAGCAATAGAACATCGCGAAATAGAGCCCGCCGATCAGCCCGAGTTGGGCGTCGGTGATCTCCAGCGAATCCTTGATCGGCTTGGCGAGGAAGCCGAGCAATTGGCGATCGAGGAAGTTGATCACATAAACGAAGGTAAGCGTGCCCAGCACGACCCAGCGGTTGCTGCCGGTTTCCTGACGTTCCACGCATCTCTCCCTTGGCGAATTTTCTGCCGTTGCCCAATATCATGCGGGCTAGCCACGGGCGCTGTCAACAGACACTATCACGCGTGTGAATGTTGTATCGCGGCTTGACGGCAGGCCGCCACACGGGAAGTACATTGTAGTGACCACGAACGCCCAACCCGTAAAACGCTCCAGAAAAGCCGAGCAGCGCGCTGAGACGATGGAGTTGATTCTCGATGCTGCCGAGGATCTTTTCTCCAAGCACGGCCTGCATGGGGTAACGCTCAAGGACGTGGCCAAGCAGGTCGGCGTGCATCACACGCTGCTGAACTATTATTTCACCGACAAGAAGGCGCTGTTCGACACCGTCTTCGCGCGCCGCGCCGAAGTGACCAGCGGACGCCGAATGCAGGCGCTCGACGATTATGAGGCTTCGGTAGGAGCGAATGTCACGGTCGAAGGTGCGCTCCACGCCTTTCTCGATACCGATCTCGACACCTATATTAATGGTGGCGAGGGCTGGAAGAACTATGCCCGTTTAAGCGCTCAGGTCGCGAACACGCCTGAATGGGGCGCGGAGCTGATGGACGAGCATTTCGATCCGGTCGTGCTGCGCCTGATTGGTCTGCTCAAGATCGCTTTGCCCGATTGTTCGGAGCAGGAAATTTTCTGGGGCTATCACTTCACCACCGGCGCGCTAGTGCTGACGCTCGCTCGCACCGGGCGAATCGACAAGCTCTCCGGCGGGCTTTGCCGCTCGGACGATTTCACCGCGGTGAAGGAGCATATGGCCAGGTTCATGGCCGCGGGCTTCCGGCAGATCTGCAGCAAATAGGCTGGCCATTTGGCCACACTGTCCCGCCATTAGAAATTCGCTATCTTGATAGTGAATTGAACCATCGCTAACCGGTCGCCTCGAGAATGTTCGAGGAGAATGTGGATGTCGTTGGCTGGCCAGGTAGCGATCGTAACGGGTTCGGGCGGCGGTTTGGGCCGTGCCCATGCGCTGTATTTGTCGAGCAAGGGCGCGAAAATCGTCGTCAACGACCTGTCTCAGGACAATGCCGATTCGGTCGCGGCTGAGATTGTCGCGGCGGGCGGCGAAGCGCTGGCGATTGCGGCTTCCGTTACCGACGAAGCAGGCGTTGCTGCGATGGTCGAAAAGACGCTGGCCGAGTGGGGCCGCATCGATATCCTCGTGAACAATGCTGGCATCCTGCGCGACAAATCGTTCGCCAAGATGACCATGGATGATTTCCGCCTGATCCTCGAAGTGCACGTCATGGGCGCAGCGATTTGCTCAAAGGCTGTCTGGGAAACCATGCGCGCACAGGGCTATGGCCGCATCGTGATGACTACCTCATCATCGGGCCTCTACGGTAATTTCGGCCAGGCGAATTACGGCGCGGCCAAAATGGCTTTGGTCGGGCTGATGCAGACGCTCGCGATCGAAGGCGAGAAGTACAATATCCGCGTCAATTGCCTCGCGCCCACCGCCGCGACCCAGATGACCCAGGGCGTGCTCGCCGAAGACGGCCTGCGCGCGCTCGCTCCCGCTTTGGTCAGCCCCGGTCTGCTGGCGCTGACCGGCCCGGATGCCCCGTCGCGCGCGATCATGTGCGCTGGCGCCGGCAATTTTGCGACTGCCAACATCACGCTGACCGAAGGCTATTATGCGGGCAGCGCAGATGATGCCGGCGAGCAGGTTGTGGCGAACTGGAGCAGCGTCTCCGATCGGGCCGGCGAGATCGTTCCTGCTTATGGTTTCACCCAGGCCGAGCGCGAATTGGCACGCGCCGGGTTCGCCGAGCCGATTGCTGCGACGGCGCACTGATTTCGGGCATTTGGCGGCGCGCGAAACATTGCAGAAATAGGCCGGACGCACCCGCACCGATTTCGCGCGCCGCCATACCCAGAATGAACGGTCTGTGTATAAAATACCTGCACTTTCCGTACTATAGCGGTTGCCATAACAGCCGATCCTACCTAGCAACGCCCGCGTGAAAGACGATATGATTGCTGTAGTCGACCGAGCGTCGCTGTTCCTCAAGGCCCTTTCCGGCCGCAGCCGATTGCTCCTGTTGTGCCACCTCCTCGATGGCGAAAAGTCGGTTGGCGAACTCGCCCGGCTGACTGGCTCGCGTGATACTGCCGTGTCGCAGCAGCTTGCTTTGCTGCGCCGCGAAGGCATGGTTGCTGCGCGCCGTTCGGGCCAAATGATCTTCTATTCACTGGCTAGCAAAGACGCCGAGCGGATGCTCGAGGCGATCCACGGATTGTTCTGCGCCCGCCCTCAGGACGAACTGGCAGCATAAAGCCGCTCGACATCCTCGCGCCGGGCTAGCTCGGTCGCGGGGGTCATCAGTGTCGCCGCACCGGCGGCTATCCCATAGCGCAGCGCGTCTTCCAGCGACTTGCCGCCTGACAGTGCAAGCGTGACTGCGCCCACCATCGAATCCCCCGCGCCGACCGCGCTCTTTGTCTCGACCCGTATAGCGGGCAGCCGTAATTCCAGGTTATCGGCCACGAGCAATGCGCCGCGCTCGGCGAGGGACAGGATGATCACCTCGGCAAAGCCGCGCTTGCGCAGGGTGCGTGCGGCCTCCAGTTCGTCGCCTTCGCTCGCGATGGATTTGCCGATCAGATCCTCGACTTCGCGCAGGCTCGGCTTGAGCAGGTACACGCCCGCGCCTTCGCACGCTGCCAATGCGGGGCCGGAGGTATCCACCACCAGCTTCGTGTCAAACGCGCCCAGCCGCTTGATGATTGCCGGATCGCATCCTGGCGGCAGGCTGCCACTTACCACGATATGGCTGACATCGGGCAGCGCCAGCGCCTCAAGCAACGCGGCTATCTCGTCCTCGCGCAGTTCCGGCCCGGGTAGCACGAAGCGATATTGCAGCCCGGTCTCGCCCTCATCGACGGTGAAGCTTTCGCGAGTCGTCCCCGCGATCTTCACCGGGGCGATTGCCACCCCGGCCTCGCGCAGCAGCTGGGTATACGTCTCGCCCACGGGTCCACCCTGCGGAAATACCGCGGTGACTTCGCCGCCCAGCGCATGGATCACCCGCGCGACATTCACGCCACCGCCGCCCGGATCAAAGCTGGGCGTGGTGCAGCGCAATTTGTGGGTGTCGCGCACCTTGTCGGTGCTGGTGGTGACATCGAGCGCCGGGTTCAGCGTCAGCGTGACGATCATCTTTTCGCGCGATCCAGTGCGCCGCGCGCCGCGGCGACGATCAGTTCGATCGGCCGATTGACGCGGATGCGGTGCCATTCGGCGAGCACGCCCACCGGACGGCGCGATTGCTCGCGCGCCACATCGACGTTTGCATCCGAAGCATCGCCGCTCCGCGCCGCCACGCGCGCCAGCCGATCGCGCTCGGGCGCGTCCAGCCATATGCCGGTGAAAGGCACGCGGCGGCGGTGCGCAATCGCCGCGACCACGTCGCGCTCGCTGCGGTTCATGAACACTGCGTCGATGATCACGCTGTTGCCACAGGCAAGGTGATCGTCGGCCGATTCAAACAGCGCCTGATAGGTATGCTGGTCATTCAAGCGAGTATAATGCGCGGCGGGCAGCCGCGTTTCCGGCGATACCCCGGCAAGCCGCTTGCGAAACACGTCTGAGCGCAACACCCGCCCGCCGGGCGCACGGCCGATGCGGTTGGCGATCAGCCGCGCCAGCGTCGATTTGCCCGTGCCCGAAAGCCCGCCGATCGCCACCAAGCGGGGCGGGGAGGGCATCAGGATCGCGTCGGCCAGCCCGGCATCGCCTGCGCGCAGCGAGAGATAGAGCGGCAGCAGCGCCCAGCCGGTTGCGCCCTGCGGCGTCACGTCGAGATAGCGATTGGCGAGCAAGATCGCCTCGGTGGGGCGGCCCAGGCCGACCAAAGCCGCGAGCGGCCCGGCAAGGTCAAAGAGGATATCCTCGTCGCCGGTATCGAGCGCGCGGATGCGCTTGCTTTGTGCGCGCCGATCGAGCTGCGGGATGTGGCGGTGCAATTCCAGCCGCTGGGCGGGCGTGTGTGCGGTGGCCTCCAGCAGCGCGCGGAATGCCTCGAGCTTCGCGGGCGGCGCGGCGGCATGGTCCCGTCCGATCGCATCCGCCAGCGTCTGGATCGCACCCGCGTCGAGCCCGCCCTCACCGAGCAGGGCGGCAAGCGATGCCTCGCGCTGTGCGGCCGCCGCCATCCTAAGCCTCCCGCCGATTCACGGTATTACTAACAGCTCATAGATGAACGAACGGCGGCGGGAAGCGAGATTTTAGCTGCGGGCAGGTGCTGCGTTGAATGCGTCACGGATCGCGGTGTGCATCGCCTTGGCCTTGAAATCCGCGCCATAGGGCGTGGCACGCTGCAGCGTCTTGTCTGCGCGCGGGGTGAAACCATTCAGCCAGCTATATTTGTCGCACATCCCCCATGCGAGCACGTCGCGCAGCTGCGGGTAGCTGAACATGATGTCCATATAGGCGCCGGTATAATTGGCGATGATCCCGTCGCGGAGTTTGGGGTCGGTCGGCAGCGCCTTGTCGTTCACGTCGAATTCGGTGACGACGAGCTTGTACCCCATCGCGACCACGGCATCGAGGAACTCGCGCCACGGCTTTTCCTGTTTGCTCACCTGCGCGCCGACGGTCTGACCCGCAATCAGCCCGATATGCGATTGTACGCCGAGCGCGTCACACGGCACGCCGCGCTTCTTGAAGCCCTCGAGCAGCTTGAGCACGCCAGCGCGATGCTTCTCGTTGCCCGGCTCCCAGCTCATATAATCATTATATACCAGCTCGGCCTTGGGCGCATATTGCCGGGCGACGTGGAAGGCGTGATCGACCATCGCATCGGCGCTGCCATATGCCTTGGAGAGCGACGATTCGCGCTGCGCCCCGGTCTTTTCGTCCACTGTCTCATTGACCACGTCAAAACTCACGATCCGCTCGCCATATAGCTTGCAGACGGTTTTCACATGCTGGGTCAGGATGCGTTCGGCTTCCTTGGCGGGCGTCGCGCCGAAATCATATTCGTTGAGCCATTTCGGGAAGTATTGCGTCTTGTGCCACAGCAACGTGTGGCCGCGCATCGCCATGCCCTTGGCTTCGGCGTAGGCGATCATGTCGGCAAAGTGATCGACGTTGAAAGTCTTGGCATCGGGTCGCAGCGCCTGCCATTTCATCTCGTTCTCGGCGACGAGGATGCCGCAATCGCGCTCAAGCAATCCCGCATAAGCCGGGTTGTTGAACGAGCCGCGGTCCGCGCCGGGCGGGCTCCAGGCGGTGCACGAGCCGAAGCGCATGCCCTTTGCCTTGGCCGCGGCGTTCAGCCCGCTGGTGTCCTGTGCCAAGGCGGGCATCGCCAGCCCCGCGCCCGCAATCGCTGCGGTTCCGCTCAGCATCTCGCGCCGGTTCATCATCGCATCTCTCCCACTCACCAATTATGTATCGTGCCGTCCTCGAGGCGCGCGACGGGCAGGTAGGCGCGCTTATATTCGTATTTGGCGGCCAGTTCCTCGTCCATCTCCACGCCCAGCCCCGGTGCATCACCCGGATGCATCATGCCTTTCTTGTAGGTATAGGCATGCGGGAATACCGCGTCGGTCAGTTCGGTGTGCGGCATCAGTTCCTGAATGCCGAAATTGGGCACCGACAGGCCGAAATGCAGCGCCGCCGCCATCGTCACCGGCGAAAGATCGGTCGCGCCGTGGCAGCCGGTGCGCACCTGATAAAGATCGGCCAGCGCAGCGATGCGCCGGACATGGGTGAGCCCGCCGGCATGAACGATCGTGGCGCGAACATAATCGATCAGTTGCTCTTCGATCAGCTGCTTCGCGTCCCAGATCGAATTGAAGATCTCGCCCACGGCCAGCGGCGTGGTGGTGTGCTGGCGGATCAGGCGGAACGCGGCCTGGTTCTCCGCCGGGGTCGCGTCCTCCATCCAGAACAGGCGATAGGGCTCCAGCTCCTTGCCCAGCCGTCCGGCCTCGATCGGCGTCAGCCGATGATGCACGTCATGCAGCAGATGCACGTCCCAGCCGAGCACATCGCGTGCCTTGTCGAATAAGGGCGCAACCGAGTGCAGGTATTTCTCGGTCGACCACAGGCTCTCGGTCGGCAGCGCCGCATTGGCG
Source organism: Sphingomonadales bacterium (assembly GCA_004173185.1). GTDB lineage: Bacteria > Pseudomonadota > Alphaproteobacteria > Sphingomonadales > Sphingomonadaceae > Sphingomonas. The sequence goes on from SEFZ01000001.1 coordinate 157,241, forward strand.
GGTTCGTAGCGCTCGCCCGGCTTGGCCACGCCATAGGTCGCCGCCAGCCCCGGCACGCCCGATTGCAGGCGAACCGCCTTATAACCCATCTCGACATGCTCGATGGCTTTCTCGATCGTCTCTTCGATCGTCGCGCCATTGGCGTGGCCGTAAACCATGCAGCCCTCGCGGCTCGCGCCGCCGAGCAACTGATAGACGGGCAGGCCCGCGACCTTCCCCTTGATATCCCACAGCGCCATATCGACTGCGCCGATGGCAGACATCGTCACCGGGCCGCGCCGCCAATATGCGCCCTTATAAAGATACTGCCAGATATCCTCGATCCGATGCGCATCGCGGCCGATTAGGCAGGGGATGACATGGTCGTTCAGATAGGCTGCGACGGCCAGCTCGCGGCCGTTCAACGTCGCGTCGCCAAGCCCATAAACGCCATCGCGAGTTTCGATCCGCAGGGTCACGAAATTGCGGCCCGGGCAGGTGACGATTACGCGTGCGGAAACAATTTCGGACATCCCCGAGTGCTACCCCCTCCGTTCGGTCGCCTTGCCTGGCGCCGTGCTGGTAGCGCTACCAAAAGCAAGCTGCTACCAGCTTGTCAACGGCAGCGCACGACTGCCAATGGGAGCGGAGCGCTATGCAGCGGATATTGTTGGCAATTTTGTCTGTGTTAATGGTTTTTGGCGTGGCGAATCAATCGCATGCGGAAACCGGTTATGACCTTTGGCTGCGATATTCACCGCTCGAATCCAGCCAGAGAGCCGCCGCTGAGGGCGTCATAAAGTCTATAATAGCGCGCGGTCGCAGCGCCACCGCGGATGCCTCGCTCTCCGAACTTCAGCGCGGGCTGACCGGCATGCTGGGGCACGGAATCGAGCGCGCCAGCACGATTCAGGACGGCGCGATCCTCATCGGCACGCCGGAGGATGCGGCGGAGATCGCAGCCCTTCGCCAGCCGCTTTCGGCGCTCGGAAAAGAAGGCTTCCTGATCCGCAGCGCGACGGTCAACGGCGCCCGGATCACGATCATCGCCGGTAACACCGATGTCGGCGTGCTCCACGGCGTCTTCGCCTTCCTCAAGCGCGCCCAATTGGGCCAGTCGCTCGCCAATCTCGATATCGCCGATAAGCCCAAGCTCCAGCTTCGCGTGCTCAACCATTGGGACAATCTCAATCGCCATGTCGAGCGCGGCTATGCCGGCTGGTCGATCTGGGACTGGCAGAAGCTGCCGGGCCATAAGGACCCGCGCTACACCGATTATGCTCGCGCCAATGCCTCGCTCGGGATCAACGGCGTGGTCCTGACCAACGTCAACGCCAATGCCGAAGTCCTGAAGCCCGAATGGCTGCGCAAGGTGAAGGCGCTGGCCGAGGTTTTCCGGCCTTATGGCATCAAGGTCTACCTCACCGCGCGCTTCTCCGCTCCGATCGAGATTGGCGGGATGAAGACCGCCGATCCGCTCGATCCCGCGGTCGCTGCGTGGTGGAAGGGCAAGATCGACGAGATATACACCGTCATCCCCGATTTCGGCGGCTTCCTCGTAAAGGCCAATTCCGAAGGCCAGCCCGGCCCGAACGATTACAAGCGCAGCCACGCGGACGGCGCAAACATGTTCGCCGATGCGCTCCGGCCCCATGGCGGCGTCGTGATGTGGCGTGCCTTCGTCTATCAGGCCGAGAACGCGCAGGACCGCCACATGCAGGCGTACACCGAGTTCCAGCCGCTCGACGGCAAGTTCCGCGACAATGTGCTGGTGCAGGTCAAGAACGGCGCGATCGATTTCCAGCCGCGCGAGCCCTTCCATCCGCTGTTCGGCGCGATGCCAAAGACGCCGCTGATGATGGAATTCCAGATCACCAAGGAATATCTCGGCTTCGCAACGCACCTCGCCTATCTCGGGCCGATGTGGGAGGAGGCTCTGGAAGCCGACACCTTCCGCCCCGCCAAGGGCAGCACGGTTGCCAAGGTGATAGAAAAGCCGGTCGAAGCAGGCGCGGTTACCGGCATGGCCGGGGTCGCCAATATCGGCAACGACCTGAACTGGTCCGGTTCGCAATTCGATCAGGCAAACTGGTACGCATATGGCCGCTTCGCCTGGGATCCCGATGCTTCGGCCGAGAAGATCGCGCGCGATTGGGCCGGGCTGACCTGGGGCAATGATCCCGCCGTGGTCGATCCAATCGTGTCGATGATGATGGGCTCGCGCGAAGCCGTGGTGGATTACATGACGCCGCTTGGCCTCACCCATCTGATGGCGACCGGCCACCATTATGGCCCGGGCCCATGGGTTTCCGAGCTCGCGCGCCCCGAATGGAACCCGGTTTATTACCATAAGGCCGATGCCAATGGGATCGGCTTCGATCGGACCAGGACGGGTAGCGATGCGCTCGGCCAATATGCGCCGCAACTGGTGAAGGCTTGGGGCGATCCCAAGAAGATTCCCGAAAATCTGCTGCTCTGGTTCCATCACGTGCCATGGGATCGCAAGATGCAGTCGGGCCGCACGCTCTGGGACGAACTGGTCACGCGCTACGATACCGGCGTAGATGCAGTCGCGGCGATGCAGGCGCGTTGGGACGGGCTGAAGGACAGGATCGATGCCCGCCGCTGGGCGGAGGTTCGCGATTTCCTCGCGATCCAGCACGAGGAAGCCAAATGGTGGCGTGACGCATCGATCGCCTATTTTCAGACGATCTCGAAGCGCCCGCTACCGGCAGGCCACGCCGCGCCACCGCACGATCTGGAATATTACAGGGCGATCAACAACCGCTACGCGCCGGGGAATGGGGAGTAGCTAACTATCGTCACCCCGGCGAACGCCGGGGCCCAGGTTTACGCAGCGATGCGCTATTTGGCCTTGGATCCCGGCGTTCGCCGGGATGACATTTGGGGCAGGGGACTGGGTTTACGGCCGCCCCAACCCCCGCATCAGATACCCCTTGATATAGTCCCGCAGCCGCGGCGTCGGCGCGCCCAGCACGCTGCGATGCTCGGGCGCGAGATGCGCAGCGGGCTCGCCGTGCCGCTTGAACACGAAAGTGTCGAACATCGCTCGCCACGCCGCGCGGCGGTTCTCCGGCAAATGGCTCACGGTCAGCACCGCATGGACCATCGCATCGAAGCGCGCGGCCATGTCCGGCGAATCCGCCCACCAATAGTTCATCAGCACATTGAATGGCGAAAGCGCATCGACCTGATGCCACCACAGCGCGGGGATGTAGATCGCGTCGCCCGGTTCCAGTTCGGCGACCAGCGCATGCGCCAGTGCTTCGCGAAACCGCGGGAAGCGCTCGAAATCGGGGTTGTTCAGCTCGACCATGCTCGCGGGCTGCCCAGCCATATTATGATCGAGCGGCCCGACATAAAGGTTGTGGATCTGATCGGGTGGAAACAGCGTGAAGCGCCGCTTGCCCGCGGCCACCACCGCAACATTGTCCGAAGCATCGAAATGGCTGCTGACGGTCGATGCATTGCCCACCCAGATGCGCGGATCGGCGCCAAGCCCGTCGACCAGCGGCATCGGATTGGCTTCGGCCAGCCCGGGCACAGCGTCCGGCGTTTCCAGCGCCCCGGCATAGACCGAAGGCGCATCCTCGCGCCCGCCGATCGCCAGCACATAGCGCAGCAGATCCGCGAGGCTCCCCTGGCGCCGCTCGAAATTGAAGCTGCGCATATCATCGGCGTAAAAGAAGCGGCCTTTGATTGCCGCTGGTCCCACAAACGCTTCCGCTGCCGCGCCGCGATCAAAGCCGAGCAGATAGTCGACCGCCGCCTGATCGGATTGCGCAGCGGCCGCCACCAGCGGCCAGTCGCGCGCCACGCCGCGCAGAACCACTGGCGCATAGCCGGGCACCACTTCCGCGCGGAAGCGGGCAGGGTCGAGATTGGTGATTTCGCGGATCGGAGTCATCGCGCAACTGTAGCGCGAACGGTGCGTGACGCCAGTTTCCTCAAGCGCAGGAAGCCCCTAGGGTTTGCCGCATGAGTGGGCACGATCTCAGCATAAATCCGGCGGCGCGACCGAGCCTCATGCATATCGGCAACGAGCGCGAGCCCTTGCTCCAGATCGACGATTTGCTCCTACATCCGGAGCAGTTGGCCGCCTATGCCGCGACCGAGACCAGTTTCGTGCCGGCGTATGGCCCCGATGGCGGCTATCCCGGCATCCGCGCGCCCGCACCGCTCGATTATGTCGAAGCGGTGGTGCGCGGCGTCGATCCCTTGCTGCGTCGGGCGTTCGATCTGGGTAGGGCGAAGCTGGCCAATGCCGAGTGCAATTTCTCGCTGGTCACGCTCTCCCCCGGCGAACTCGTTGCGGCGCAGCGTATCCCGCATGTCGATACTACCTATGGCCTGCAATTCGCCTTCCTTCACTATCTCTGCCGCCCCGATCAGGGGGGCACCGCCTTCTACCGCCACCGCGCAACCGGCTTCGAAGCGCTCACGCCCGAGCGCGCGGCCAACTATAAATCGGCACGCGAAGCGGAGGCGGGGGAGGAAACGCCGGGCTATATCGCCGGAGACACTCCGCATTTCGAACAGACCGGCGCCGTCGATGCTTCGTATAACCGGCTGGTCATCTATCGCAGTCGTGTGCTGCATTCCGGGCGTATCCCGCCAGATGCCGAGCTCTCCGAAGACCCGCGCAAAGGACGGCTCACCGCCAATATCTTCGTGACCTACCGGATCTAATTGCCTCTCCCGTCGGGAATGGGTTCGCCCATAAAAAAACGCCGCCGGTCTTTCGACCGACGGCGCAAGTACAGGGTGTTGAAAGGTCTAGAAGTTGAAGCGTGCGACTGCCGAGATGCGGCGATCGTTCATGTACCAGCCGCGCGGCACTTCGCGGATGCCGCCACCGATCTTTGCGATCACCGCGTTGGTGCGGGTCACTTCGTTGGTCAGGTTCGCGCCCTGGATGCCGACCTTGATCTGCGGCGTGATCGCGAAGAACACCGAAGCATCGAGCTGGCCGGTCGCCTTGTTGATGATCGGGTCGTTCGGCACGATCACGTCACGCACGGTCAACAGGAAGTCCGAGCGCCACGAATAGGTGGCACGCAGCGAGATCGGTCCCCAGTCGAAGAACGGGGTGATGTTCACCTGATGCTTCGAAAGGCCCTGCAGCGGCAGCAACGAGGTATCGATCGTCGTCACGCGGCCTGCGGCCACGTCCGGATCGGTTTCGGACAGCGTAGACTGCGGAACACCCGACGATTCGATATAGGTGTAGTTCGCCTGGAGGCCGAAGCCCTTCAGGAAGCTCGGCAGGAAATCGAAAGTCTGCTGATAGGCGACTTCGAAGCCCTTGATCTTGCCGGTCTTGGTCGCGTTCGTCGGTGTCGTCACCAGCGCTTCGAACGTCGCGCCATTGTTGGTGAAGCTCTGGCGGACCGTGTCGTTGGTCAGCACACCACGAAGCTCCTTGTAGAAGCCCGAAATGGTCAGCTGGCCGACGCTCGAGAAATACCATTCCGCCGTAAGGTCGTAGTTATCGGCCTCCACCGGCTTCAGGAGCGGATTGCCCGCAGTGAGCGTGCCCTGGAAACGGAAGCTGTTCGGAACCAGCGCGCCGCCCGCGTCCACATTCTGCACCACGCCCAGGTTCACCGGGAAATAGTTGCGGATGAGGCCGGTGTTCGGCGGGGAGACGCCCTTGAAATATGCAGCGCGGAACTGGAGCCCGCCGCCCACTTCAAGCTTCGCGTTGAAGCTCGGCAGCCAATAATCGTAGCGCAGCTTGCTGCTCGAAGCGATCGTCGCACCATTGATGAAGTTGCGCGCAGCCGTGCGGGTTGCGAGGTTGAACGAGCAGAATGGCGAAACGGTCGCCGGTGGCACGACGGGTTCTGCGCAGTTTACTTCGGTTGGGAACGCCGTGGTGTTGTTGAACGACTGGAAGCCGCTCGAGGTGCGATCGGTGCGGGTGAACCGCAGGCCGATATTACCGCTGAGCCGCACGCTGCCGCCCAGTTCGGTGTCGAACCGCGCCATGGCATAGCCCGCGAAGTTCTTCTCGCGGATCGGGTTGATCTCGTCGGGCAGGAACGGCGTACCCGCCACGACGCCGCAGCGCTGCGCCAGCGGGTTCCAGCCGCCATTGATTACGCCGCCACCGGCACAGGTAGCAGTCGCTTCCCACTCGCGATTGATCTGCGAGGCATACGCCGCCATCTGATCGTAGTTCTGCGCGGTATCGCCCGAGTAGAACAGCCGGCCCTGACCGACCGGGTTGGTCACCTGGCCGCGGAAGAAATTGTCGTAGGAATAGGCCTGATAGCCATTGAGCGGCGAGCCATCGGTGCGCGACGCGTTGTTGCCATTGACCGGGGTGTCGAACCAGATCGGGCCGTTATTGCCCCACTGCTCCGACAGACGACCCCAGTTATAGCGCGAGAAGCGCGAAGTCTGATCGCGGTCGGCATAACGTGCGCCGGTACGGATCGCCTTCAGGAAGCCCGATTCCGGGAACGAATATTCGAGGTCGAGACGAACCGAGTCCGAATTGCCCGTGCTCTGCTCCATGTGATCCATCGCGGCGCGATAGAAGCTATTATATGGATCGAGGAAGCTGTTGTGCGTGCCCGCGAAATAGCCCGGGTTCTGCGCGCCGCCCACGGCCTGGCCCGTGTTACAGTCGAAATCGGTGCCCGGAGGATTTTGTGAATTGGCGGCCGGGCCGCTGCAGACCTGCGGCGGCAGGAACGCGACGGTCGGGAAATTATCGCCGTTCAGCCCCAGCTGCGCGTTCTGATAGGTCGAAGCCCAGAGCGTGTTGTCCACCACGTTGGTGGTCGAGTTCACGTGCTGATAGTCGAAATTGACGCCCAGACGATCGCTGGCTTCCCATTTGAAGTTGAAGCCGTAATCGTCGGTGACGAGCTTCTCGACATGGTCGCGACGCTGGTTGTTAGACTGGAGGCCGAGCATCGGAACGCGGGCGTTGCCGGTGTTCTGGTCGCCGCGCCAGCCGGTCGGGCCGGTGATGGTGCCGCTCTGGAACAGGCCGTCGCTGTCGAATGCCAGCGTCGTGCCGGCAACGCGGCGCGAATCGCCGTTGGCCGAGACGTTATCGGTGGTGATTTCAAGTGCGTGCTCGGTCCAGGCCTGGCGCGCATCGGAGCGCAGGAACTGGAACACGGCTTCCATCGAGCCATCGTTGCTGCGCCACTGTGCGGCGGCAGCATAGCCATAGCGCTTGCGATCGAATTCCTGGCTGCCGGCGACTGCGCCGCGCGGGAAATAGACCTGGCTTGCGGCGGTCGCGCCCGGGTTCTGCACCACATCGCCGTCCGAATAGAGCGTGCGGATGCGGAAGCTCGAGAGCTGGAAGCGATCTGCGCGGGTCTTCAGCTGCGAATAAGAGATGTTGGCCAGCAGGCCGATCTCGCCGATGCCGGTTTCCCAGCGGTTGCTGATCAGGAACGATGCGGTTGGCGCCCACTTCTTGACGAAGTCGCCATAATTGCCCTCGATCGAGCCGGCGAGCACCAGGCCCTTGCCGTCGAACGGCTTGCGGGTGCGCAGATTGACCACGCCGGCGATGCCGCCTTCGATGCGATCGGCCGAAGGCGATTTGAACACGTCAACGCCGCCCAGCATTTCCGAAGGAACGTCGGCGAAGCTCAGCGAGCGGCCGTTATTGGCGGTGAACGCTTCGCGGCCGTTGAATTCCGAACGGACATACGTGAGGCCGCGGACCGTGACGCCCGAACCTTCAGCGGTGAAGTGATCGGGATCGACGCCAGCGGCGAAGCGGTTGATCGACACGCCCGGGATGCGCTGCAGCGCTTCGGTCACCGAGCGATCGGGAAGGGCGCTGATGTCCTCGGCAGTTACCGAGTCGACGATCACGTCCGAATTCTTCTTGAGCGCCTGCGCGCTTTGCAGCGACTGGCGATAGCCCTGAACGACGATCTCGCCATCGTCCTGCGCAGCGTCCTGTGTTGCCGGAGCAGCGTCCTGCGCCAATGCGGGCGCGGCTACTGCGAAGCATGCCATGGCCGCAGCGGAAACGCCGGCCCGGAGCATGCTGGCGCGAAGCATGCCAGCGCTGTCAGATGTCGAATTTCTATTGAGCTTGCGCATCAAGCCGTCCTCCCCTTGTTTATGTTAGCGCTATCAGTTTGTAGCGTCGTGTTATGTCCTGAGAACTTAATTGAGGTTCACGCCAAAGATCAAGCCGTGTCTGAAACAATTCTGCAAACGGTTCATTTTGTGGCGGAATTGCAACGGTTATGGAGTGGGGCAGCGCTGATTCTGTCTGCGCTCGCGGACGGAATCGTCCCGAATCTACCCATTGTCGCGATTGACCGTGCGGCTTGGGGAGCGCTAACATTTGGGCTTGGGAGAGGGGCATGACCCTATGTTGGTAAAGCGCGTTCTGGTGGTCGGCGGAGGCACGGCCGGCTGGATGACGGCGGCTGCGTTGTCGAACAAATTTGGCAATTCGCCGCTCGAAATCCGTCTGATCGAATCGGCAGAAATCGGCACGGTTGGGGTGGGCGAAGCGACGGTTCCGCACATCCGCCATTACAATGCCACGCTCGGTTTCGACGAGGCTGATTTCTTGAAGCGCACTCAGGGTACCTTCAAGCTCGGCATCGAATTCGTGAATTGGGGCCGAATCGGCGATTCGTACATCCATCCCTTTGGCGTGTTTGGGCAGGATTTCGGCGGGGTGCCGTTCCACCAGCATTGGCTGCGGATGCGCGGCAAGCCCGGCGTGGCGGGTTTCGAGGATTTCTCGCTGCCGATCCAGGCGGCGCGGCGCGGGCGTTTCCATCATCCCAACGAAGATCCGTCTTCGCTGCTCAACACCTTCAACTATGCCTATCAGTTCGATGCGAGCCTCTATGCCAGGTTCCTGCGCGAATATTCCGAAGCGCGCGGCGTCGTGCGGCAGGAGGGCAAGGTCGTTGATGTGGCGCTCAACGGCGAGACCGGCTTTGTCGAGGCCGTGACGCTCGATAGCGGCGAGCGGATCGAGGCCGATCTGTTTGTCGATTGCTCGGGCTTCCGCGGCCTGCTGATCGAGCAGGCGCTGAAGACCGGCTATGACGAATGGACGCACTGGCTGCCCTGCGATCGCGCCATCGCGATGCCCTGTCCGAATGATGGGCCGCCCGCGCCCTACACACGCTCGACGGCGCAGAGTGCCGGCTGGGTATGGAAGATCCCGCTCCAGCATCGCTGCGGCAACGGCCATGTCTATTCGAGCGGCTTTATCTCGGATGATGCCGCGCTGGAGACGTTGCTCGGTGCTATCGCCGCGCCGCCGCTGGCGAATCCCAACAAATTGCGGTTCGTCACCGGCAAGCGCAAGAAGCAATGGGTGGGCAACACCGTCGCGATCGGGCTGTCATCGGGTTTCCTCGAACCGCTCGAATCGACCAGCATCCATCTGATCCAGCTCGCCATTGGCCGCTTGCTCGATTTCTTCCCGACGGGGGAGTGGGACCCGCTCGATGCCGAGGAATTCAATCGCGTCATGGTGCTCGAATATGAGCGCGTCCGCGACTTCCTGATCCTCCATTACAACGCCACCCAGCGCGACGATTCCGATTTCTGGAATTACTGCCGCACGATGGATCTGCCCGATTCGCTCACCTACAAGATGGAGCTGTTTCGCGAGCGCGGCGTGGTGGTGAATTATCGCGACGGCATGTTCCTCGAGCCGAGCTGGCTCGCGGTGTATCTGGGGCAAAATATCCTGCCCGGTGCGCATGATCCGCTTTCGGCGCGGCTTTCCGATGATGATCTGATGTCTGCAATGGCCGAGCTGCGCACGCGCTACAGCGCAGCGGCTGAGGCGATGCCGACGCATCTTTCCGCGCTGGCGGCTGCCTGAACATGGCAATTCGGCGGATCGCGATACTGGGCGGAGGCGTGGCTGGCTGGATGTCTGCGCTCGCGCTCGGCAACGCGCTCGACGGCAGCGGCATCGCGATCGAACTGGTCGAGACCGGCGGCCCGGATCACAGCATCGGCCCGTTCGGCCCCGGCGAAGCGACATTGCCGGCGTTCCACGCATTCCTCGGCGATCATGGCGTCGATGAGGACGCTCTACTGAAAGCCGCGCGGGGCACCTTCGCGCTCGGTGCAGCATTTTCTGGCTGGGCGGGTGCGCAATCCGGGTGGTTCCTGCCCTTTGGCGAGATCGGCGCGGGGATGGGGCCGGTGGCGTTTCCACCGCTGGTGGCGCGGTTGCGCGCGGCGGGGCATCCCGTGCGGCCTACCGATTTTTCGCTCGCCGCCGTCGCGGCAGCAGCGGGGCGTTTTGCCCGGCCCAGCCTTGATCCGCGGTCGGTATTGGCAAGCTATGGCTATGGCCTTCATCTCGATAAGGCCGCGCTCGCTGCGATCTGTCGCGATCTCACGAAAGGGGTCACGCATCACGCCGCGCCGTTTGTCCGCGCGATCCGCGCCGAGAACGGTCATGTCACAGCGCTCGAACTGGAGGGTGGCGAGCAAATCGCCGCCGACCTGTTCCTCGATTGCTCCGGCCCGGCTGCCTTGCTGTGCGAAGGCCATGGCTTTGAAAGCTGGTCCGCGTGGCTCGGCTGTGATCGCGTGATCGAACGCGCCAACTCGCAAGAGGGCATCCCGCCGCCTTACACGCATATCGGCGCGCATGCGGCAGGATGGGCGCGCGCGGTTCCGCTGATCGGTGGGCCAAGCGAGGCAATGCTCTTCGCCTCCGCGCACCATCAGGACGCGAACGCCACTGCAATCCACCAGGGGCGTCGCGCTCGTTTCTGGCATGGCAATGTCGTCGCCGTCGGTGCAGCGGCAGCGCTGGTCGAGCCGCTATACGGTCACAATCTCCGGCTGGTGCACACCGCCATCCAGCGCCTGATCGCATTGTTCCCAAACCATGTGGAGGGGCCGGAGGCAGCGGAATATAACCGCATCACTGCAGACGAAGGCGATCGCGTCCGCGATTTCGTCATCGCGCATTACAAGACCAACGCGCGCATCGGTGAGCCGTTCTGGGATGCAGCGCGCGCAATGTCGGTTCCGGACGAACTCCAGTACAAGCTCGATCTCTACGCCAGCCGGGGTCGCATGCCGATGTATGACGAGGAAGTGTTCGACCGCGCCGAATGGATCGCCGCATTGGACGGGCAGGGGCTCCATCCGCGCCGCTATGATGCGCTGGCCGATACGATCCCCGAGGCGGCGATCATCCAGCATGTCACGCGCCTGCGCGAAATGATCGTGGAGGCTGCCAAGGCGATGCCCACCCACGGCGCTACGCTGGCTGAGGTCGCCGCATGACCGCGCCGCAACCGATCCGCAGCATCGTCATCGTCGGCGGAGGCACCGCAGGCTGGATGGCCGCCGCAGCCTTTTCGCGGCTGATCCGCACCGGCGTGAAGGTCACGCTGGTGGAGTCCGATGCGATCGGCACGGTCGGCGTGGGCGAAGCGACGATCCCGCCGATCCGCAATTTCAACGGCCTGCTCGGCATCGACGAGAATGATTTCCTCGCGAAGACGCAGGGCACGATCAAGCTGGGCATCGAGTTCGTCGACTGGACGCATGAGGGCCATCGCTACGCGCACCCGTTTGGCGAGTTTGGCTTCGACATCGAAGGCGTCAAATTCCACCAATTCTGGCGCAAGCTGCGGGAGAGCGACGCGGCCACGGGCATCGAGGATTACAACCTCTGCGCGATGGCGATGCGCCTCGGTCGCTATGCCCCGCCATCGCCCGATCCCGGATCGATCCTGTCGCGCATGGCCTATGCCTATCAGTTCGATGCCTCGCTCTATGCCGCATACCTCCGCGACTATGCCGAGAAGCGCGGCGTCGTGCGCCACGAAGGCAAGGTGATCGACGTGCCGGTGCGCGGCGAGGACGGGCATATCGAAGCCGTGGTGCTGGAGGGCGACCGTCGCATCGAAGGCGAATTGTTCATCGATTGCACCGGCTTTCGCGCGCTGCTGATCGAGCAGACGCTCGGCGCGGGCTGGGAAAGCTGGGCGCATTGGCTGCAATGCGATCGTGCCGTGGCGGTCCCCTGCGAAGCGCCCGACGGCAGCATCACACCCTACACGCGCAGCACCGCGCGCACCGCCGGCTGGCAATGGCGCATCCCGCTCCAGCATCGGATCGGCAATGGCTATGTCTATTGCAGCGGCGATATTTCGGACGATGATGCCCGCGAAACGCTGCTCGCGAATATCGACGGCAAGTCGCTGCGCGATCCCATCATGCTCAAGTTCGAAGCGGGCCGCCGCAAACTCGCATGGCACAAGAACTGCGTAGCCCTCGGCCTTTCCTCGGGCTTCCTCGAACCGCTCGAATCGACCAGCATCCATCTGATCCAGACGGGCATTTCCAAGCTGATGGCGCTGCTGCCAGACGCGGGTTTCTCCCCCGTCGAGCGCGACGAATATAACCGCCTGACCGACGTGCAAATGGAGCAGGTCCGCGACTTCATCATCCTCCATTATCACGCGAATGAGCGCAAAGACGGCGATCTGTGGCGCCGCGTCCGCGAGATGGAAATTCCCGAAACGCTCAGCCGCAAGCTCGACCTGTTCCGTAATCGCGGCCGCTTCTTCCGCTATGATGACGAGCTCTTCGCTGAATCGAGCTGGATCGCGGTAATGCTGGGGCAGGGTGTCTATCCCGCCGGCTGGGACCCGCTCGCCGATGCGCTCGATCCCGCCCAAATCCGCCACACGCTCGATCGCATCAAGGCGATGTTCGCCCAAACGGCTCAATCCATGCCGCGCCACGAAGAATGGCTCGCGCGCCACGCACTCGCCCGGAGTTTCGCATGACCGACAGGAAAATCCGCAGCATCGTCATCGTTGGCGGTGGCACCGGCGGCTGGATGACTGCCGCGACGCTGTCGCGCATCCTCACCACCGAATATGCCAGCATCACGCTGATCGAATCCGACGAGATTGGCATTGTCGGCGTGGGTGAGGCGACGATCCCGCAAATGGCGACGTTCAATCGCATGCTCGGCATCGATGAAGATCAGTTCATGCGGGAGACGCAGGGCAGCTTCAAGCTGGGCATCCAGTTCGTGAACTGGGGCAAGCAGGGCCACACCTACTATCACCCATTTGGCAAAATTGGTCTAGATATGCAGGGTGTGTCGTTCCACGCATTCTATCAACGGCTTCACCAAATGGGCGAAGCACCGAGCTTTTCCGATTGGTCGCTTCAGGCGACGGCCAGCAAGGACAACAAGTTCATGCGCTCGATCGATGCGGGCAATTCGCCGCTCAGCGAGATCGCTTATGCGTTCCACTTCGATGCCGGGCTCTATGCCAAATTCCTGCGCCGCTATGCCGAAGCCAAGGGCGTGGTTCGCCGCGAAGGCAAGATCGTGGATGTGAAGCTGCGCGGCGAGGACGGCTTCGTCCAATCGGTCGTCATGGAGAATGGCGACGAGATCGAAGCCGATCTCTACATCGATTGCTCGGGCTTTCGCGGCCTCATCATCGAGCAGGCGCTCAAGGCGGGCTTTAATGACTGGTCGCAATATCTGCCGTGCAACCGCGCCGTCGCAGTCCCGTGCGAGAGTGTCGAGGAGCTGACGCCCTATACCCGCAGCACCGCGCATACCGCCGGCTGGCAATGGCGCATCCCGTTGCAGCATCGCATCGGCAACGGTCATGTCTTTTCGGTCGATTATATGAGCGAGGACGAAGCAACCGGCATCCTGCTCAAGAACCTCGATGGCAAGCCGCTGGCGGACCCGCGCATCGTTCGCTTCACCACGGGCCATCGCAAGAAATTCTGGATCAAGAATTGCGTATCGATGGGGCTGGCCGGCGGGTTTATCGAGCCGCTGGAATCCACTGCGATCTGGCTGATCCAGGCGGGCCTGTCGCGCTTCCTCACGATGTTCCCCGATCGCGATTTCAATCAGGCGGATACCGATCGCTACAACCGGATTATGACCACAGATTACGAGGAAATCCGCGACTTCATCATCCTCCATTACCACGCCACCGAGCGCGATGATTCGCCGTTCTGGAATTACTGCCGCACAATGGAAATTCCCGAGCGGCTGGCGGAAAAGATGCGGGTGTACCGCTCGCACGGCCGCTGCTTCCGCGAGAATGAGGAATTGTTCAACGACACCAGCTGGTTCGCAGTGATGCATGGCCAGTTGATGAAGGCGAACAGCTACGATCCCGTCGCAGACATCATGAGCCTCGAAGAGACCCGCGCGCGCCTCGCGCATATCAAGGAGGCGATCGCAAATTCGGCCGATTACATGCCGAAACACAAAGACTTTATCCGGGAGCATTGCGCGGCATGAAAAAGCTGATCGCCCTCATTGCGCTGGCGCTCTCGACGCCCGCCGTCGCCCAGCCCGTCGCGAGCTTCAACTGGTTCCAATATCAGGGCGCGGACGCCATCGACGCGATCCCGCTCAAGGCGAACGAGTATCGCAATCCGATCCTGCGCGGCTTCTATCCGGACCCGTCGGTCACGCGCGTCGGCGATGATTTCTACCTCGTCACGTCTACCTTCAGCTATTTCCCCGGTATCCCGGTTTTCCACTCGAAGAACCTTGTCGACTGGACCCAGATCGGCAACGCGATCGATCGGCCAAATCAGCTCGATTTCAAGCAACTCGGCCTCTCACGCGGCGTTTTCGCGCCGACGATCCAGGCCAAGGACGGGATGTTTTACATCCTGAATACCTGCGTCGATTGCGGCGGCAATTTCGTCATCACTGCCAGGAATCCCGCCGGGCCATGGTCCGATCCGGTGTTCCTCCCCGCGCTCGAAGGGGGCATCGATCCCTCGCTATTCTTCGACAGCAATGGCCGCACCTGGATCCTCAATAACGGCGCCCCGGAGGGTAAGCCGCAATATGAGGGCCATCGCGCGATCTGGATTCAGGAGTTCGATCTCAAGACGCTCAAGAGCTTCGGCCCGCGCACCGTGCTGGTGAATGGCGGCGTCGATTTCTCGAAGAAGCCGATCTGGATCGAAGGACCGCACATCTTCCAGAAGGATGGCTATTACTATCTCAGCTGCGCCGAGGGAGGCACCGCCGAAGGCCATAGCCAGGTCATCCTGCGCTCGAAGAGCCTCACGGGGCCTTTCCTGCCCAATCCCAACAATCCGGTGCTCACCCAGCGCGATCTGCCGATGGACCGCGATCACCGCGTCACCTCCGCCGGTCATGCCCAGTTGGTCACCACGCCGGACGGCAAATGGTGGGCAACCTTCCTCGCCGTGCGGCCTTACGCTGGCGATTTCTACACCACCGGCCGCGAGACTTTCCTGCTCCCCGTCGAGTGGGTCGATGGCTGGCCGGTCATCACCAAAACCGGTCAGGCGATTCCGATGACCCATGCGCGCCCGCAATTGCCTGCCGCTGCGGCAAAACCGCGCGTGCCGCTCAACGGCGCTTTCTCGGTGGTCGATTTCTTCACCGGCAAGGCGCTTGGCCCCGAGTGGATGATGCTGCGCAACCCGCGCGAGCAATGGTACACGCTGAAAGATGGTCTCAACCTGACTGCGCGGCCCGTAGGGCTTGGCGATAGCGCCAATCCGTCGTTTCTCAGTCGGCGTCAGGCCCATACCAAATCCAGCGCCACTACGCTGATGCGTTTCAAGCCGCAAAAGAACGGCGATCGCGCCGGCTTGGTTGTGCTCCAGAATGACGATTACTGGTTCTTCGTCGGCGTAAAGCGCGTGGGCGGAAAGACCGTGATAACCGTCGATCAGCGCGATGGGCCGAAGGATGCGAAACAGGGCAAGACGCTGTTCACTGCACTGGATGATCGGGCCGAGGGGCCGCTCTATTTCCGCATCGAAGTCGACAAGAACCGCTATTCCTTCAGCTATGGCACGCCCAATACCGCGCGGAGCCGGAAACCGCCGATCTGGAAGGAACTGGGCCTGATCCAGTCCGATAGCCTGACCACGAAGATCGCGGGCGGCTTTGTCGGCTCGGTCTTCGGCCTCTTCGCCGCCACCGGAGAATAGCCCATGCGCCTGCTCCTCCTCGCCGCGCCGCTGCTTGTCAGCGCTGTCAACTTGCCGCCGTCGCCGATCCACCTCAATCAGCTCGGCTTCGAGCCCGGCGATGCGAAGATTGCGATTCTGCCGGATAGCGAGCCGGTCGAATGGCAGTTGGTCGACGCTGCGGGCAAGACGGTGCTGCGCGGCAAAACCACCCCCTATGGCAATGATCCTGCATCGGGGAGCAAGGAAGTCCAGCGCATCGATTTCAGCGCCTATACGCGCGAAGGGCAGGGCTATCGCCTGACCGCCAACGGCTACCGGTCCAGCGGCAGCTTCGCGATCCGCCGCAATCTCTACAAGCCGCTCGCCAAGGACGCGCTTGCCTTTTTCTACCATCAGCGCGCGGGCGTCCCGATCGAAGCGCGCTTCGTCGGCGCACAATGGGCACGCCCGGCGGGGCACGCCACAGAGATGGCGAAATGCTTCACAGGCAAGGATGAGCGCGGCACTGAATGGCCGTTCTGCGGCTTTGGGATGGACGTGCGCGGCGGCTGGTACGATGCGGGGGATCACGGCAAATATGTCGTCAATGGCGGCATCGCGCTGTGGACGCTGCTCAACGCGTATGAGCGCCGCCCCAATGCTTTTCCGGACAAGTCGCTGAAGATCCCGGAAGCCGGCAACAATGCAAGCGATCTGCTCGATGAAGCGCGCTACGAGATGGAATGGATGCTGCGGATGCAATTGCCGACAGGGCAGCGCCTGCGTGTGCCGGTCGGTCCGCCCAAGCCGGTCGCGGCCGGGCAAAATGCGTGGAACGCGGCGCCCGCAGATTTCGCGGAGATCGACGCGGGCGGGATGGCGCTGCAAAAAGTCGCCGATCGCAACTGGACCGCGCTGCCGATGCGCCCGCACGACGATCGGGAAGAGCGGCTGCTGTATCCGCCGACCACCGCCGCCACGCTCAATCTCGCCGCCGTCGCTGCGCAATGCGCCCGGCTGTGGACCGGCGTCGACGATGCTTTTGCTGCACGCTGCCTGACGGCAGCAAAGCGTGCCTTCGCCGCCGCCGTCCGCAACCCGCAAGTGTTCGCGACCAACAGTTTCACCGGCAGCGGCGGCTATGGCGACAATGAGGTGTCGGACGAATTCTACTGGGCGGCCGCCGAGCTTCTCGTCACGACGAGCGAGGACGAATATGCGCAGGTCGTCCAGCGCTCGCGCCACTTCCGCGAAGACGTCCGCGAGGCGAGCTGGCCCAACACCGCGAGCCTTGGCACCTTGTTGCTGGCAACGCGCCCGGCGCTGCTGCCTGCCGCCGATGTGAAGCGCTTGCAGAATGCGATGGTCGCAGCCGCGGACCGCTTCCTCAAGGATGCGGACGGCAATGGCTATGCGGTCCCGTACCTCGCCCAGGATTATCCCTGGGGCTCAAATTCCGGCGTGCTCAACCGCGCAATGATCCTCGCCACCGCGCACGATTTGACCGGCGATGCGAAGTACCGCGTCGGCGTCATCGCCGCGCTCGATTACGTCCTCGGCCGTAATCCGATGGGCTATTCCTATGTCAGCGGGTACGGGCAGCGCTCGATGCAGAACCCGCATCACCGCTTCTGGGCGCGCTCGCTCGACAAGACGCTCCCCGGGCCGCCGCCGGGCGTGCTTTCGGGTGGGCCGAACTCGACCAACATGTCCGATGACATCGCCAAGAAGATGAAGGGCAAATGCGCGCCGCAAATGTGCTGGGCCGACGACATCCACGCTTATGCGCTCAACGAAGTCGCGGTGAACTGGAACGCGCCCTTGTTCTGGGTCGCGGCCTGGGCGGATGGGGATTGACGCTGCGGCGCTTGCCACCGCCACGCCCGCGCGTCTAAAGGCCCGCTCAATCGCATGGACCCGGTGCAAGTCCGGGTGGCTATCCCGGCCGCCGATCCGCCGGGCAACCTCCACATGTTTACCGAAATCATTGGCCAGTTGTGCCCGGGCATGTGTTGCGTTTCACGGCGGATAAATGATCACCACACTCACGCGTTACCGGGCCGAATGGTTCACCAGTGCGCCCGAATTGCGCCGCGACGTTCTCGCGGGCATCGTCGTTTCGCTCGCGTTGATTCCGGAGGCCATCGGCTTCTCTATCATCGCCGGGGTCGATCCGAGCGTGGGGCTTTATGCCTCGATTGCCATCGCCATCATCATCTCATTGCTCGGCGGGCGGCCCGCGATGATCTCCGCCGCCACGGCTGCGGTCGCGGTCGTCGTCACGCCGCTGGTGCGCGATCACGGAGTCGAATATCTCTTCGCCGCGTCGATCCTCATGGGGGTGATCCAGATCGGTGCGGGGCTGCTCCGGCTCGATCTGCTGATGCAGTTCGTCTCGCGATCGGTGATAACCGGCTTCGTCAACGCATTGGCGATCCTCATCTTTATGGCACAGCTGCCGCAGCTGATCGGGGTCAGCTGGCATAGCTATGTGATGATCGCTGTGGGCCTCGCGATCATCTATCTGCTGCCGCGCGTCACCAAGGCAGTGCCGTCGCCGCTCGTCGCGATCATCGTGCTCGCAGTCGCCAGCGTCGCTTTTGGCCTGCCGGTCAACACCGTCGGCGATATGGGCAAGCTGCCCGAGGGACTGCCGAGCTTCCATCTGCCGCAAATCCCGCTGACGCTGGAAACGCTCCAGATTATCCTGCCTTACTCGTTGACCATGGCAGCGGTCGGCCTGCTCGAATCGCTGCTGACCGCGCAGATCGTCGATGACATGACCGATACTGACAGCGATAAGCGCCGCGAATGCGCGGGGCAGGGTGCCGCCAATATCGGCGCGGCCTTGGTCGGTGGCATGGGCGGCTGCGCGATGATCGGCCAGTCGGTGATCAACGTCACTTCGGGCGGGCGCAAGCGGCTGTCCACCTTCGTCGCGGGCGCGTTCCTGCTGTTTCTGCTCGCGGTGCTCGGGCCGACGGTGGGCCGTATCCCGATGCCAGCTTTGGTCGCCGTGATGATCATGGTTTCGATCGGCACGTTCAGCTGGAACTCGATCTCCAATCTCCGCCGCCACCCACCAACGTCCTCGATCGTGATGCTGGTCACCGTGGTGGTCGTGGTCGCCACGCATGATCTGGCGCAGGGCGTCCTCGCGGGCGTGTTGCTCTCGGGCATCTTCTTTGCGGGCAAAGTCCGCCGCATGTTCGCGGTTGAACGCACGGAAAGCGGCGAGAAAATCGTCTACCGGGTCAGCGGCGAGATATTCTTCGCCTCGGTCGATCGCTTCACGCGCGCGTTCCGCGTGGAGCAGGCCAAAGCCGTCACTATCGACGTATCCGCCGCGCACTTCTGGGATATCTCAGGGGTGGGGGCGCTCGACAAGATCGTCGCGCGTCTGCGCCGCGATGGATCGGCGGTGGAGGTGATCGGCTATAACGAAGCGAGCGCCGATCTGGTCGATCGCTTCGCACTGCACGACAAGACCGGCTTCGAGCTAGGCGCCGTGCCGCATTGAGCGGAGGGCGGAGGCCAGCAGCCTCCGCCCGCCAGCCCTTATTTCACCGTCAGCGTGGTGCTTTTCAGCTTCACCGAATCCGGTCCCGAAGAGATCGTGAACGTGCCCGGCTCCACCACGCGCTTCATGTCGATATTCCACAGCGACAGATCGCGCGGCGTAAGCTCGAACTGCACGGTCTTCTTCTCGCCCGGCTTGAGCGTCACGCGCTCAAAGCGCTTTAGCTCCTTCACCGGCCGGGTGACGCTCGCCAGGTCGTCACGCACGTAAAGCTGCACGACTTCGTCGCCCGTGCGCGTGCCGGTGTTGGTCACGTCGACGCTCACCTTGACGTTGTTCAGCCGGCCGATGGTGGGCGTCGCCAGAACCGGGGCGCCCATTTCGAAGGTCGTGTACGAAAGGCCATAGCCGAACGGGAAGAGCGGGCTGGTTTCCGCGAAGAGATAGCCGCGCCGCGCGCTTGGCTTATGGTTGTAGAACATCGGCAACTGGCCGACATCGCGGGCGATCGTCACGGGCAGTTTGCCGCCCGGATTGGCGCGGCCAAACACCACGTCGGCAACGGCGTTGCCGGTTTCCTGACCCAGATACCAGCCCTCGATCAGCGCCGGCGCATTGTCCGCCAGATACTTTACGGCCAGCGGACGCCCGTTGAGCAGCAGCACCACCACCGGCTTGCCGAGCGCCAGAAGCTCCTTGGCGAGCTGGTTCTGCGGACCGATCAGCTCGAGCGAGTTGCGATCGCCCAGATGATTGTCGGCCCATGCCTCGCGGCTGAGCTGTTCGTTATCGCCGAGCACCAGGAAGATCACGTCGGCGTTCTTCGCCACTTCCAGTGCCTCGGCGCGCAGCTTGTCGTTGGTCGCGTCATCGACCAGCTCGACGCCGTCCTCAGCCCAGACGCGGCTCTTGGTCAGCTTCACGCCCTCGGCGAAATCGACTTCGAACTTGCCTTTGCCCTCGGCCTTCATGCCCTCGAGCACGCTGACGACGTGGCGCGGAATGTCCGAATAGCCGCCGATCGGCGTGTCGTTTGCGTGCGTGCCGATCACTGCCATGCGCTTGATCTTGCTGGCATCGAGCGGAAGCAGATTGTTGGTGTTCTTGAGCAGCACCATCGCGTCGCGCGCCGCTTCGCGGGCCAGCGCGATTGCGTCGGGCGTCTCGGTCTTCTTCGCTGCCAGCTTGGCATCGACATAGGGGCTTTCGAACAGCCCGGCGTTGAACTTCAGGCGCAGGATGCGGCGCACCGATTCGTCGATCTGGGCGATGCTCACCCGGCCTTCGCGCACCAGCTTGGGCAGGGTCGCATAGGCTTCGCCATCGGGGGTCTCGAAATCGACGGTGGCGTCGAGCGCGCGCACGGCGGCGTCCTCGATATTGTCGAACAGATGGTGCCGCGTGTTGAGCTCGCGGATCGCGAAATAATCGCTCAGCACCACGCCCTTAAAGCCCCATTCCTGGCGCAGCACATCATGAAGCAGCCAGCGATTGGCGTGGCTCGGGACGCCGTCAATCTCGTTATACGAAGGCATCACCGACATCACCGGAAGCTCGGTTATCGCGCGTTCGAATGGCGGGAAGAAATTCTCGCGCAGCGTACGCTCCGAAACGGTCGCCGGGCCGATATTGGTGCCGCTCTCCGGCGCGCCATGGCCGGTCATGTGCTTGAGCGTCACATAGACCTTGTCCTTGGCGAGCGGCAGTGTTGTGCCCTGGAAACCGCGGATTGCGGCCAGGCCCATTTCGCCGACCAGATAGGGATCCTCGCCAAAGGTTTCCTCGATGCGGCCCCAGCGCGGATCGCGGGCGATATCGACTACCGGCGCCAGCGCCAGATTGGCTCCGCGCGCACGCATTTCGCGCGCTGCGACCGAGAAGATTTTTTCCTGAAGCTTGGGGTTCCAGGTCGAGGCGAGGGCGATCGCCTGCGGGAAGCTCGTAGCGCCCGGCGCGACATATCCGTGCAGCGCTTCCTCATGCATGATCAGCGGGATGCCCAGACGGGTCTGTTCGATCGACCATTTCTGCGCCGCGTTGATGTAACGCGCAGTATCTTCCGGCCCGCGATTGATCGTGCCCGCAGCGGCGCCCGCTGCCGGGCCCTGCGTGATCGCGCGGCGATCATAAGGCCGCGAAATCTGGCCTAGGCCGTTGGGGAAATTCTGGCTCGCCTTTGCCGCGTCAAACTCGCCATCGGCCGACTGGATCTTGTCCTTGGCCAGCCACACGGCGACCATCTGCTGGACCTTCTCTTCCAGCGTCATGCGGCCGAGCAGATCCTCGACGCGCGCTTCGATCGGCTGGGAAGCATCCTTGTATACCGGCTTGTCAGCCTTGCTCTGGGCAAAAGCGGGTGTCGCCACGAATGGGGTGAGCGCAGTGGCGCTCAATGCGGCAAGGGCCGCCATCGGCAAGCGGTTGAAAAGACGCATTTCTCTCTCCTGATGCGCAGCTTTGGGCGCTGTCTCGCGGTTATTGGTAGCGCTATCAACTATAGATGTGCGCTCGCTTCGGTCAACCGTGCCACACGATTGTTACGGGATTGCATCCGTAACATTGCGCGCCTATCCCTCCGCAATGAGCAGACCCAGCCGCAGAAGCAGAGGCACGGTCACCGTGCAGGACGTCGCCCGCGCCGCCGGTGTATCGGCGATGACGGTCTCCCGCGTCGTCAATGGTGGCGCCAATGTTCGTGAGACGACGCGCGTCGCCGTGCTCGAAGCTATCGCTTTGCTCAATTACTCGCCAAACAGCGCCGCGCGCAGCCTTGCCGCAGGCGAAGCGACCCAGATCGGCTTGCTCTATTCGAACCCGTCGGCGGCCTATCTCTCGCAATTCCTGATCGGTGCGCTCGCCGCCGCGCGCAAGGCCGGGTGCCACCTTGTCCTCGAATCCTGCGAAGGCGAACGCGCCGACGAACAGGCCGAGGCGACCCGCCAGTTCGTCGCCACCTCGGTTGAGGGCGTGATCCTGCCGCCGCCGCTTTCCGAAGCCGCGCCGGTCCGCGCCGAACTCGAAGCAGCGGGCATCCCGTGGGTGTCGGTCGCGATGGGCTTGCCGCCCGCGCGCAGCCTGAACGTGCGGATCGACGATTTCGCCGCCGCTTCGGCGATGACCCAGCATCTCCTCGATCTGGGCCACACCAAGATCGGCTTCATCCGTGGCAACCCGAACCAGACCTCGTCGGCCGAGCGCTATCGCGGCTTCATCGCGGCGTGCGAGAATGCCGGGCTCGATATGAAGTCGCTGGCGGTGGAGCAGGGCTATTTCACGTTCCGCTCGGGCATCGTCGCCACCGAGCGGCTGCTCGACCGTGCCGATCCGCCCACTGCGATCTTCGCGTCGAACGACGACATGGCCGCGGCCGCAGTCGGCGTCGCGCATCGTCGCGGCCTGCATGTTCCGCAGGATCTCAGCATCGTGGGTTTCGACGATACTTCGCTCGCCACCACGATCTGGCCCGAACTCACCACGGTGCGCCAGCCGATCGCCGCGATGGCCGAATCGGCGCTCAACCTGTTGCTCGCCCGCCTGCGCGAACGGCGCGGCGCGGATGGCGGCAAGCTGGAGGAACAGGTGCTCGATCACGAACTGATCGCGCGCGAATCCTCCGGGCGCCCGCCTGTCGTCACCGGATCGGCGCGGCCAGCTACGGCGTCGGCTACGACCAAGGTCGCAAAACAGCGCTGACAGCGCTTGCTTTTCCTCCGCGTCCGGGCCACCGTTACCGCTAACACGCCGCGAAAAGTTGCGGGGTAGGAGAGGGGAAGTTTGATGAATCAATCGGCGGAGAGGACCAATATGGGCCTCGTCTTCGCCATCGTCGCGGTCGCGACGATCGGTGGTTTGCTGTTCGGCTATGACAGCGGCGCGGTGAACGGCACGCAGCCGGGCCTGAAGGCCGCATTTATGCTTGATGAGGCTGGCCTCGGCTTCACCGTCGGTTCGCTCCTGATCGGCTGCGTCATTGGCGCCTCGCTCGCGGGCCTGCTCGCCGATTCGATGGGTCGCCGCAACGTCATGCGCATCTCCGCTGTCCTCTTCCTCGGCGGCGCGCTGGTTCAGGGTTTCGCGCACGATCACACCGTTTTCGTCATCGCCCGCATCATTGGCGGTATGGCAGTCGGTGCAGCATCGGTGCTTTCGCCAGCCTATATCTCCGAAGTCGCCCCCGCCAGCATTCGCGGCCGGATGACCACGGTGCAGCAGGTGATGATCATCACCGGCCTCACTGCGGCGTTCGTCGTCAATTATTACGTCACGGCGGTAGCGGGTGTTTCGACCAACAAGATCTGGGCCGATATCGAGGCTTGGCGCTGGATGTACCTGCTTCAGGCAGTGCCGGCCGTGGTCTTCCTGGTTGCGCTCTTCTTCATCCCGGAAAGCCCGCGCTATCTGGTTGCCAAGGGGCGCAACGAAGAGGCGCTGGCCGTGCTCACCAGCCTGTCGGGGCCCACTGCCGCAGCAGCCAAGGTCGCCGAGATTCAGGCGAGCTTTTCCAACGATCACCGTCCGCGCCTCAGCGACGTGCTCACGCCCAAGGGTGGCGTCGGCTTCCTCGGCGTTCGCAAGATCGTCTGGGTCGGCATCATGCTCGCGGTGTTCCAGCAGCTCGTCGGCATCAACGTGATCTTCTATTACGGCGCGACCCTCTGGCAGGCCGCCGGCTTCAGCGAGCAGGACTCGCTGATGATCAACATCGTGTCGGGCGCAGTCTCGATCGCGGCCTGTTTCGTGACGATCGCAGTGATCGACAAGATCGGCCGCAAGCCGCTGTTGCTGATCGGCTCGGTCGGCATGGCGGCGTCGCTGTTCGCGATGGTCTATGCCTTCAGCCAGGGTGGTATCGAAGACGGCAAGCTCGTGCTTTCGGCCGATACCGGCATCATCGCGGTCGTCGCGGCGAACATCTATGTGATCTTCTTCAACGTCAGCTGGGGCCCGGTCATGTGGGTCATGCTCGGCGAGATGTTCCCCAACCAGATCCGTGGATCGGCGCTCGCCGTCGCTGGCTTCTTCCAGTGGACCGCGAACTACGCCATCGCTCAGGCGTTCCCGATCATGCTCGCATCGATCGGTCTTGCCGCGAGCTACAGCTTCTACGCGGTGTGCGCAGTGATCAGCTTCTTCCTGGTCGCCAAGTTCATCCACGAGACCAAGGGCAAGGAACTGGAGGCGATGGAGGGCTAGTCCCATCGCGTTGTTGAAATGATACCGTCATCCCGGCGGAAGCCGGGATCCAAGGGCCAGGAGCGTTGCCGTTCCAGCCTCCGGATCCCGCCGTTCGCCGGGATGACGACATTAAAAGATCGTCCTGGAGTAGAAATGACCCGCACGCCCGCACGCCCGTTCCGCTCGCGCGAATGGTTCGCCGCTCCCGGCCGCAGCGACATGGCCGCGCTCTATCTCGAGCGCTTCATGAACTACGGCATCACGCCGGACGAACTGCAATGCGGCAAGCCGATCATCGGCATCGCGCAATCCGGATCGGACATCGCGCCGTGCAATCGCATCCATCTGGAGACGGTGAAGCGCGCGCGCGAAGGCATCCTCGCGGCAGGCGGCATTCCGATGGAGTTTCCGCTCCATCCGATCTTCGAGAATTGCCGTCGTCCCACCGCCGCGCTCGATCGCAACCTCGCTTATCTCGGGCTGGTCGAGATCCTCAACGGCTATCCGATCGACGCCGTCATCCTCACCACTGGTTGCGACAAGACCACGCCGTCATCGCTGATGGCTGCCTCCACCGTCGATATCCCCGCGATCGTCCTGTCGGGCGGGCCGATGCTAGATGGCTGGCACGAAGGTGAACTGGTCGGCTCGGGCACCGTCATCTGGCGCAGCCGCCGCAAGCTGGCGGCCGGCGAGATCGACGAAGCCGAATTCCTCCGCCGCGCGACCGACAGCGCACCCTCGTCGGGCCATTGCAACACGATGGGCACCGCCTCGACGATGAACTCCATCGCCGAGGGCCTTGGCATGTCGCTGCCCGGCTGCGCGATGATCCCCGCGCCCTACCGTGAGCGCGGACAGATGGCCTATGAGACCGGCAAGCGCATCGTCGAGATGGCCTATGAAGATCTGCGCCCGTCCAAGATCCTGACGCGCCAGAGCTTCCTCAACGCGATCAACCTGCTCACCGCGATCGGCGGCTCGACCAACGCCCAGCCGCATCTGATCGCGATGGCCGCGCATGCCGGCATCGAGATCACTCCGGCAGACTGGATGCAGGGCTATGACCTGCCGCTGGTCGTCAACATGCAGCCCGCCGGAAAGTATCTGTCGGAGCGCTTCCACCGCGCCGGCGGCATCCCCGCCGTGCTGACCGAGATGATCGCCGCCGGCCATGTCGACGGCAGCGTGATGACCTGCACCGGCAAGACGCTGGGCGAGAATGTCGCGGGCCGCGAAGCGACCGATCGCGATGTGATCTACCCCTATGATCAGCCGATGATGGAGAAAGCGGGCTTCCTCGTCCTATCCGGCAACCTCTTCGATCAGGCGATCATGAAGACCAGCGTGATTTCCCCCGATTTCCGCGCCCGCTATCTCTCGCGCCCCGGCGACGAAGGCGTGTTCGAGGGCCGCGCCATCGTGTTCGACGGTTCGGACGATTACCATCATCGGATCAACGATCCCGCGCTGGCGATCGACCAGAATTGCATCCTCGTCATCCGCGGCTCCGGCCCGATCGGCTGGCCGGGCTCGGCCGAAGTCGTCAACATGCAGCCGCCAGACCATCTGATTCAGGCCGGTATCATGTCGCTGCCCACGCTTGGTGACGGGCGCCAATCAGGCACGTCAGACAGCCCCTCGATCCTCAACGCATCGCCCGAAAGCGCGGTAGGCGGCGGGCTTTCGTGGCTGCACACCGGCGACATCATCCGCATCGATCTCAACAAGGGTAGCTGCAACGCCTTGGTCGACGCCGACGAAATCGAGCGCCGCAAGGGCGAACCCGCTCCGCCGATCCCCGAGAGCCAGACGCCGTGGGAAGAGCTGTACCGCGAAAAGACCGGCCAGCTGGGCGAAGGCGGGGTGCTGGAATTTGCGCTGAAATACCGCAAAACCAGCGAGAAGGTGCCCCGGCACAACCATTGAGCCCGCCCGGCTTCGCGCGGTGACGGCGGAAACATCCGGAAGGCCGCGCAGCTGCGGCCCTCCGGATGGCATGGTCTGTTGTTACCAGACCGTAAGGTTCGAGCTGCCGCTGCTGCCAAAGCCTTCGGTGGCCATGATCTGGTAGTTCATCGTTCCCAGGCTCATGCCCTTGCTTTGCCAGGCGTTGACGTGGTTGGCGAAAGTGATGACGTTGTTGGTGCCAAGCGAGCGTTTCGCCGTTCGCACGCTCCAATATTGATAGAAGGTGGCGTTGCTGATGATCGACGGCTGGTTCACGCGCTGCGTACGGTAGATGTTATAGGTGCCGCCGTTGCTGCTGACTGTGCCCATGAAGGTGCCGCCGCTGCCCGGGGGTGTGAAATTGCCCCAATTTTCGACGACATAATATTCGACCAGCGGGTTGGTGCTCCAGCCGTAGAGCGTCAGATAACTGTTCGAACCGGGATTGAAGACACCGGCATTGTAGCCGACGATTCGAGTCTTCGAGCCAGTAGCCCATCCCTTGCCGGCAACCAGATTGCCGCTCGAACCCAGGCTGTAGCTGGTGCTGTAGTTTCCGGCGCTTCCGAACGTGATGCATCCCGATCCGGAATCGCGCCAGAAAGAATAAAAATAGCCATTATTGGTGCCGGTCTGGTTGCTACAGACGGTCTGTGCCCGCGCCGTTTCGGTAAAACTGAAAAGAGCTGCCATCGGGATAGCATATGATAGCGCTAACATCTTTAGATGTGCTTTATTCATGTCCTCTCCTCCATTTGCTAGTTAAGCAATTCCGCCGCGATGCTACTTGGGATCGTCTATAATGGCGGTGTCTTTCTGTGCACCTTGGCTCTGCCATCGTCAATAATGGACGCGAAATCGGGGGTAGAGGCGGCATGGTTTCGCGATAGAGAGCGGGGGACTTGATAGCGCTGGAAGCCAGATGACCGAACACTTGCTCGACCGCCCGATCTGGCATGCCCTGAACACCCGCCAGTCGCATCTTGCGGAGGGCGAGGGCAGGGCGCTGCGTTTCCAACAGGATCACGCGCTGTTCGCAGCGACGCCCGATGAGAGCGCAGAGTCGCTCGCCGCCATCAGCGCGCTGGTGGCGACCACTGGCCCGGCGATCATATTCCAGGCAAGCGGTCTCCAAATTCCGCCCGGCACGGTCGCGACAAAATCCGCGATGGGCCTCCAGATGGTCGCGGAGAGCGTCGCCGAACCCGAGCCGATCGACTTCCTCGAACTCGGCGACTCCGATGCGACCGAGATGCTGGCGCTCGCCACGCTGACCGAACCCGGCCCGTTCTTCGCCCGCACGCACCGTCTGGGCGATTTTATCGGCGTCCGGCACGGAGGCCGCCTCGTCGCGATGGCGGGGGAGCGGCTGCGCCTGCCCGGCTACACCGAGGTAAGCGGAGTCTGCACCCACCCCGATTTCCGAGGGAAAGGCTTTGCCGGCCGCTTGATGCGGATCGTCGCCAGCCGAATAGTGGCGCGCGGCGAGCAGCCTTTCCTACACAGCTATGCCGACAATCACGGCGCCATCGCGCTCTATGAAACGCTGGGCTTCCGCATCCGCAGCGAGATGCCCATCGCCTTCATCGAAGCGGCCTGAGGCTTAGCGTGCGCGGATCAATCCGATGCCGGTGACGATCAGCCACAGCGTCAGCCCCATAAAGCCGGCGATCGTTGCGATCGCAAAGCCGCTGCCGTCGGCGCCCATCGCGATCGCCAGCCCTTCGCCAGTCCCCGCCACCAACGGCAGCGCAGTGGCGAAGCCGATCCCTGCGGTGCCCCTTGCGCGCTCGCCATATTGCAGCGCTGCCAGTTGGCCGACGAACAAGGCGGTCAGCAATTGCCCGAGGTGCTCGCCAATCGCGACGCCACCATATGCGTTGAGCAAGTCGAACGCGCGCTCGGCGGCAATCTGCGCGTCGGGCGTGCCGGTCGCATAAGCGTGCGCAAGTCCGGGGATCACGAACACCCAGCGAAGCAGGCCGATCGCCTGCGCCAGCCCTGCCAGCGCCCCGGTAACCGCCGCGCCGATCGCGAGGGCAGGGCGCTCGGCGATCCGCTCACGTGTCAGCGAAAGCGCGATCGCCATAGGCACCAAGGCCATCGCTGCGAGCGCAAAGCCATACCAGGTGAGGATCAGCGCCGGGCCGCCCGCCGCAAACTTTTCGAGCGCTTCGCCCGCTGATCTGCGGAGGATGTCCGGATAGTCGTAGATCGACGCGAGGATCGAGAATGGCAAGTTGAAAGCGATGGCGAGCGCGACAGCGCCACCGCCTAAAATCCTGGTCGAGCGCATGGCGAATTCCCTTTTGTCCCTGAGTGGTGACAAGCGCCAATATCTCCGACTGGTGACATGCGCAACGATTTTTATCACTGCCCAGTGACAAAATAGCTGGCACTCGCAGAATCAGCGGGTTACGAGAAGCAATGGACATGCCCGAAAAGCAGCGAAATCGCGGACGGACTGCCGATACGATCCTCGAAGCCGCAAAAACTGTGCTGGCCGAACAGGGATTCGCGGGCTGGGGGATCAACGCGATCGCCCGCGCGGCGGGCTGCGACAAGCAACTTGTCTATCGCTATCACAATGGCCTCGACGGTCTCGCCGAAGCCATTGCCGCGGAAATGGCCGTGTGGCTCGATGAAGCGCTTTCCGCAAAGCCCGATACCCCGCCTGCCACCAGTTATGCCGAGTTGATGACCCGCCTTGCACTGGCCTATCTCGATGCGCTGCGTTCCAATCGGCTCGCCCAGCGCATCCTCGCATGGGAAGTCGCCGAGGAATCGCCGTTGGTGAAGCGGTTCGCCGCCGCGCGCGGTAAGGCGATGATGATGTGGATCGCTCGCGAGCGCGGCGACCTGACTCCGCCTGTCGGCGTCGATGCGCCGATGGTCAACGCACTGCTGGTGGCGGGCATCCAGCATCTGGTTCTCGCGGGGGCTGCCAGCGGCCGCTTCACGGGCGTAGAACTAAGCGGGGAGGGCGATTGGGACCGCGTCCGCGCTGCAGTCAGGGCAATGGCCGAAGCCGCCTATCGCGCCTGAACCCCCTCGCGGACTAGCGCACCCGATTGCCCGGCCACGCTCACTTCGAACGAGAACAAATCCCCCGCGCCGGGCATGGCGTGCTTCTCGGCGTCGCTCAGATGCTTGTTCGCGGTGGTCGCGTAGACGGTCTTCAACTCCGGTCCGCCAAAGGCGATCTTGGTGATCGCATCGACCGGGAATTGCACCACCTCGAGCAGCTCGCCGCCGGGCGAGTAACGCCGCACCGCTGAGCCCTTATACAGCCCCACCCACAGACAGCCTTCGCTGTCCACGGTCGGTCCGTCGGGATAGCCTTCTTCGTTGGGAATGCGGGCGAATTCGCGCCGATTGGCAAGCGCGCCGTCGTCGTCCAGATCGCAGGCGAAGATCACGCCACCCAGCGTGTCGATATGGTAGAGCGTGCGCCCATCGGGGCTCACCGCCGGGCCATTGGTGATCGAGACCAGCGGGCTGGAAGCGACGCAGCTGCCATCCGCCGCGAGCAAATAGATCGCGCCTGTATCCTCAGCCTCGGCATCGTCCATCGTGCCGAACCACAGCCGGCCTTGTCCGTCGACGGTTGCGTCGTTCAGCCGGTTGCCGGGGAATTGCGGCTCGGGATCCACCATCGGCGTGAAACTGCCGTCCGCCGGATCGAAGAAAGCGAGCCCCGTCTTCAGCCCCGCGACAAAGCCGCCGCTCGCAACTGGCGCAACAAAGCCGATCTGATCGGGCGCATCCCAGCTGCTTTTCTCCTCGCTTGCCGGATCGAAGCGATGGACCTTGCGCCCCTTGATGTCGACGAACCACAAGGCCCGGTCGCGCTCGACCCAAACGGGGCCTTCAAGCAGCGGCGCATCGAGCTCCCAGTCGCTGACCGGCTCGGAAAGCACTACGCCCATCTTTTAGCGCCAGCCCGCATCCACGAAGAACTCATGGCCGGTGACCAGCCGCGCATCGTCGGACGCGAGGAACATCGCCATCGCCGCAATATCGTCGGGCACCAGACGGCCCTTCAGGCATTGTGCGGTAACGATCTCGGCCTCGCCCTCTGGTGTATACCATTTCATCTGGCGCGGGGTCTTCACATTGCCCGGCACGATGCAGACCGAGCGGATGCCGTCCGGCCCCAGTTCGCGCGCAAAGCTGCGGGTCAGGCCTTCGATCGCTGCCTTGGACGTCTGGTAGAGCGTCAGTTCCTCAAGCGCCAAATGCCAGCTGATCGAGCCGAGATTGACGATCACGCCCGCGCCCTTGGCCTTCATGCCCGGGATCACTGCCTGCGCGACGAAGAACAGATGCTTGAGGTTGGTGTTGAGGCGGTTGTCCCAATATTCCTCGGTCACCTGCTCGATGGTGTGGCGGTCATCGTTCGCGGCGTTGTTGATCAGGATATCGAACGCGCCATTTTCCGTGATCAGCCCGGCGATGGTCGCCTGCACCGTCTTGATGTCGGTCAGGTCGATGCGGCGAAAAACCGGCGTGTGCGCGCCAGACAGGTTCGTCACCAGCGCTTCGGAATCTTCCTGCGCGATGTCGAAAAAGGTCACGTCCGCGCCCTGGCGGACAAAGCCCTCCACCATGCCCGCGCCGATCCCGGAACCGCCGCCGGTAATCAGCACGCGCTTGCCCTTCAGGCTGGGATAGATCGCCCGCTGATCGCGGGTCGCTGTGGTCTGGATGGGATCGGCTTCAGACATGGATCGAAGATACCTTGGGAGGGAAGGGGGCGCGGATCACAGCAGGCCGCGGCCGGAAAGATTGCGCATCAGATCGCGGATGCCGAACTCCCAGGGGGGAGCGGCCTTTGACGTGGTGACGCGGTTGACGAGGCTGCCGAGCTTCGGCGTGGAAATGCGCACGATGTCGCCTTCCTTGTGGGTGAAGCCACGGCCGGGATTGTCGCGATCCTGGATCGGCGCAAACAGCGTGCCGCAGAATAGCGCAAAGCCATCCGGATATTGATGCTCGCTCATCGTCTGGTGGACGAGATCGGTGGGATCGCGGCTGATCTCGCTCATCTTGTTGGTGCCTTCGAGGCGATAGCCCTCCGGCCCGTCGATCACGAGATCGATGGTCGCGGTGCGAACGTCGTCCATCGTGAAATGCTCGTCGAACACGCGGATGAACGGCCCCAGCCCGGTCGAGGCGTTATTGTCCTTGGCCTTGCCGAGCAGCAGCGCGCTGCGGCCCTCGATGTCGCGCAGATTGACGTCATTGCCGAGCGTCGCGCCGACAATGCTGCCGTCGCGCGTCACGATCAGTACCACTTCAGGCTCGGGATTGTTCCAGTCGCTGTTGGTCCGCACGCCGACATCGGCACCCCAGCCCACAGCGGAGAGCACCGGGCCCTTGGTGAACACTTCGGCGTCCGGCCCGATCGCGACTTCGAGATATTGCGACCACATGCCGGCATCGATCAGCGCGGCCTTGAGCGTCGCGGCTTCCTCGCTACCGGGCACGACCGAGCGGATCGATCCGACCTTGGCTTCAAGATCGCCGCGGATTTCGTTGGCGCGTCCTGAATCGCCGCGCGCGCGCTCTTCGATCACGCGCTCGATCGCCGAGACTGCGAAAGTGACGCCGCATGCCTTGATGCACTGAAGGTCGATCGGGGCTAGCAAGATCGGGCCGCCTTCGCTGCCGATCGCGTCCGCGCTGCAGATCGCTTCGCCCTCGATGGTGGCGGCATCGCCGCGCTCGAGCAGGTCCGCCACGGTGGGGGTGGAGCGCGAGACATCGTAAAGCGTGCCGCCGCGCAGCACGACCGGGCTCGGTCCCGCCTCAGTCTGGACACGACCTACAAGAATGGCCTGCGCATGATCCGCAGGCAGAATATCCGCCGGAAACGCCTTCAACTTCCTCTGCCCCATCGTCTTTTGATAGCGCTACCATGTGCTTGCACACAGGCGCGCTGTCAAGCGTTGTGAGCGCTCACAGGACCTTAGTCTAACGTGCCGATATGCCCGATGATTTCGTCCACGATCACGCGCGGTGGGCGCATTGTGCCGTCTTCGCTGGCGTAAACGGTGCGCCACGGGCCGAGCAGATCGGCCGCGACGATGGTTTCGTAATTGGCGCGCACCCGCTGCTGGAGTGCGACATCCGCCTCATATTCATCATAGCTTTTGGCGGTGTAGCTGCGTTCGGCCTTTTGCAGGATCATCGCCTTGGCGAGTTCCCAGGGCGTGTCGAGATAGATTGAGAGCGCCGGGGCGGGGAGGGCGAACTGCCCGGTCTCCAGCGCCAATATCCACTCCATCAGCGCGCGACTCGCATCCTGCGGCACGCGCGCCCCCTGATAGGCCATGTTGGACGCAACATAGCGATCGAAGATCAACACGTCGTTCGCCGCAACCGCATCGAGAATCGCGTCGCGCCATTCGAACCGGTCAAGCGCATAAAGCGTGGCGGCGGCATGCGGCGTAACCTTCACGCCGAGCTCGCCCGCCAGATAACGGCCGATCGTCACCCCGGCGACCGTCTCGCCATAGCGCGGGAATCCGATCACTTCGGCCTTGCGCCCGGCCGCGTTCAGCGCCGCGCACAGCCCGGTGGAAGTGGTGTTTTTGCCGACCCCGTCGGCTCCCTCGATCGCGACGATCATGCCCATGACGGTCCCTTAGCAGGGTTGCGGCGCAAGTCACGGGAGTCCCTCGCGGGGACGTCAGTTCCGGAGAAACCCGTAGACGCGGATCGGACCATTTCGACCTATTGTACAGGACCCTGCACATATCGGATGCCACGTGGCCTCGGAAACGCTTCTTCTAGTACTGATTATCAAGGAAGCTGGCCTGCGCAGCACGCTGGCCGCGCGCCTGTCGCTGGCGGGTGCCGATATGCTGACGGCGGATGATTTCGAAGACCCCCGGCTGGCGCGCCACAAGAAGCGCCCATTGGTGCTGATTTCCGATGAAGCGGCGGTCATGGAACATGAAGGCGGTTGTGACGGACTGGTAGCCGATCCGCGCTGGCTTCGCGTCGTGATCCTGTCGCCGGGCGCCTGCGAGGGTAGTGACAATCCGCGGTTGATCCGTCTCGAGCGCAAGTCCGCGGCAAAGGCGATCGGGGCGCTGCTTCCCGAATGGCAGGCGACGCCCGCTTGATAGCGGGCGCCTGGTAGAAAGTCGCTTACGAGGGCGGTACCATCCCGGCGGCAAATGAGATCCGCAGCGCTTCGGACAGGCTCCGCACCTCCAGCTTTTCCATCAGATTGGCCCGGTAGATTTCCACCGTGCGCGGGCTGATATCCAGCTCATAGGCGATAACCTTGTTCGATCGACCCTCGATCAGCCCTTTCAGCGTATCGGTCTCGCGCGGGGAGAGCAGGGCGATCTTGGCCTTCGCGGTCCGCACGCGGGCCTCCGCCGCGCCGCTTTGCTCCAATTGGGCGAAAGCGTGGTCGACCACCTCCATCAGCGTGCGCGCGTCATAAGGCTTCTCGATGAAATCGAGCGCACCGGCCTTCATCGCCTGCACCGCGAGGCCAATATTGCCCTGACCGGTCAGGATGATCGGCACGAACTTCACGTCGCCGCGCACTGCATTGAGCACGTCGAGGCCGGTCGATCCGGGCATGTGAAAATCGAGCAGGACCACGCCGGGGTCGAGTTCGCTCACTTCTTCGAGGAAGGCGTCGCCCGATCTATATCCGCGGACGATAAGATCGGATTGAACGGACAGTAGACTATGTAGTGAGGCGCGAACGGCGTCGTCATCGTCGACGATGTAGATGGTCTTGGTCATGCCTCCATCTCCTCCTCTTCCAACGCCGGTACTGAGAAGCTGAATGACGCTCCACCGTCCGGTCTGTTTTCGGCCTTCAATTCCCCGCCATGCGCTTCGATGATACGCTTACTGATCGAAAGTCCAATACCCATCCCGCCTCTTTCCCCCTTGGTAGTTGTAAATCTGGAAAAGAGTTGATCCAGAACAGTCTCAGGAATTCCCGGGCCGCTGTCTGCAATCTCTATTTCTACCATATTTCCGCTGACCTTGCGAGAACGCAAAATAATCTGACGGGAGACGATTTCGGCGTTGCGAAGAACCTCAACCGAATTTCTCAATAGGTTAACGAGTACCTGCTGGACTTGAATCCGATCGGCCAGCATCCATTTCGCCTCGGGATCGAATTCATATTCCACCCGGATGTGAAACTGTCCGGTGCCGACCAGGATGAGCTCGACAGCGTCGCGCACGGTCTGCTCCACCGATTCCAGCCGCACCTCGACTTCGCCGCGCGCCATGAACGCACGCAGCCGGCGGATGATCTCGCCCGCGCGCAGTGTCTGGTCGTTCGCCATGCCGAGCAATTCGCCGATCCGGTCGATATCCTCGCCGCGCTCGATCAGCATGGTCGCGGCGGCAAGGAAATTTGCAGTGGCGCTCAGCGGCTGGTTGAGTTCGTGCGCCAGATCGGCGGCCAGCTCGCTCATCGCGCTCAGGCGGGATACGTGCGCGAGCTCGGAACTCAATTCGCTAAGCCGCTCTTCGTCGGCCAGCCGCTCGGTCATGTCGCGCGCGAACATCGTCAGCATCAGATTGCCGTCCACGTGCGCCAGCCCGACGCGCAGCTCCAGCGGGAAGCGCCGGCCATCCTTGGCCTGGCCCACCGCAGGGATCGTCTCGCTGGTGATGCCGCGCTTGTTCTCGATATATTCGGCGAGCTTTGCGGTAGTGGTAGAGATCCGGTCCACGGGCGAGAGGAGCTGGTAAACCTGTCCGAGCGCTTCTTCCGAACGATACCCCCACAAGGCTTCGGCCGCGGCGCTGAACTGGCGGATGATGCCGTTCTCGTCGAGCACCAGCATTGCATCAGGAACGGTATCGAGGATCGAGCGCAATTGCGCCTCGCGCCGGCGCAGCGCAGCTTCGCGATTCTCCTGCTCGGTGACGTTGATCAACACGCCCACCGTGCGCTCCAGTTCGCCGACATTGCTGTAAAACGCGCGCGACGACCCTTCGACGACGCGTACCTTGCCGTTGGGCTGACGAAAACGGTAGCGATAGCTGAACCGTTCTTCCTGCCGCTGTACCAGAATCTCTACCTGAGCCATAATGGTCTCAAGGTCATCGGGTTCGATCAGCGCGGCCCAGGAGTCGAAATCGGGCATTGAGCCGGGCACCAGGCCCATCCGTTCTTCGCTGCCGGCGGACCAGCTAAACGTGCCCGTCGCCACTTTCCATTCGAACACGCCCAGTTCGGCTGCGGCGGTCGCGGTGGAAAGCCGCATCTCGCTTGCCCGCAGCGCTTCGACCGATTCGAGCAAGGCGGCCTGATCGCTCGCAACGCGCTTCACTGCCCAATACGCGATGATCCCGACCAGCACGATGTTGGACAGCAAGGTCAACAGCTTGTTGCCGAGCGGGGTTAGCAGCCCCCATTCTTCGATCCCGATGCCCAGCAACGAGGGCACCAGCGGCAGCAACAAAGCCGCTGGAAGCAGCGTTTGCAGCAGCCGCGATTCAACCCGGCTCGATCCCAGCAGCCTTACCCAGCCGAACCCGCTTTGCCACATGACGAACGACAAGAGCAGGAGAAGCGAGATCAATGCCGAAGGCAGCGAGACGCGATAGAGTAAGGAAATGGGATCGCTGGGTGTCGCG
This sequence comes from Sphingomonadales bacterium, assembly GCA_004173185.1. Taxonomy (GTDB): domain Bacteria; phylum Pseudomonadota; class Alphaproteobacteria; order Sphingomonadales; family Sphingomonadaceae; genus Sphingomonas. The sequence continues at coordinate 193,455 of SEFZ01000001.1, forward strand.
AACTGGATCAGAACTGCGGCCGCGGCTGCCGTGCCCAGCACGCCGCTGGCGACCAGGCTCGCAGCCTCATCGCGCCGCGCACGCTTGGTGGTCGACACATAAGCGGCAATGCTCAGCAGGACGAAAATCGTGATTGGCGTCGCGCCCGGACGGCCGGGGTGGGGAAAGCCATAAACTTTCATCGCGTCGGCAAAGAGCAGCGTGTCGATACCGAGATTTATGTCGGTGGTGTTCTGGAAAACCGTAGTGGCGGCGATCGTCAGTGGGACGGCCCATAAGATCCGCGCCCGGCGCTGTTCGCCACGAATTGCGGCGACGAAACCCAGCGACAATGCGAAATAGCCCAGGGAGGTGATCGGCCAGACCGGCAGGGCTTCGATCCCGAAGCCGCGCACCATGGGCGATTGGAATATCCAGCCGGAAAAGGCGATCAAGCTGCACAGGCAAGCCGAAGCGGCGAACGCCACTGCCGCTTTCCGGTTTACCGGCCACTCAGACGTACTCGTCTCGACCAACGCTACTCACCCTAATTCTTGATCTATGCTAATACTCAAATTGATAAAGTCTAACCATTTCAGACGTGTTGCCAAAGAGTTTGCGCCAATACGGTCGCATCTTGCCAAAGCGCGCGGGGAAGGCGATCAATCGGTTGCGGCGCCGGAACGAGCGCCTGCGTCAGAGAAGGAACCCCGCGTGATTCGAACGACTCTTCTATTGGGAGCTGCGCTGGGGCTCTCGGCCTGCGCGGCAAATGGCGGCAAGGCGCAGACCGCTGCCTCTGATCCGGCCCCTGCGGGCCCTGGTAAGGGCAAGGGCTATAATCATGACCCATATCCTTCTACCTATCATGCTTATCCCGGCGCGCCGACTCTCGTTACGAACGTAACGATCTTTGATGGCGAAGGCGCGCGGATCGAGAATGGCTCGGTGCTGTTCCGCGAAGGCAAGATCGTCGCGGTCGGCCAGAATCTCGCCGCTGAGGCCGGCGTCACCGTGATCGACGGGCGCGGCAAATATCTCACCCCCGGCGTGATCGATATTCACAGCCATCTCGGCGATTATCCCTCGCCCGGCGTCTCGGCCAATTCGGACGGCAACGAAGCAACGTCGCCGGTTACGCCCGAAGTCTGGGCCGAACATAGCGTCTGGCCGCAGGATCCCGGCTTCAGTCGTGCGCTCGCCAATGGCGGCGTCACCACGCTCCAGATTCTCCCCGGCTCGGCAAATCTGTTCGGCGGCCGCTCGGTCGTCGTGAAGAATGTCTATGCCCGCACGATGCAGGGGATGAAGTTCCCCGGCGCGCCCTACGGTCTCAAAATGGCGTGCGGCGAGAACCCCAAGCGCGTCTATGGCGGCAAGGGCCGCGCGCCTTCCACCCGGATGGGCAATATCGCGATGGACCGCCAGACCTGGGCGCGCGCGCAGGAATATAAGCGCCGCTGGGATAAATATGAGGAAAAGGGCGGTGAGCCTCCCTCGCGCGACATGGCGATGGATACCCTGCGCGGCGTGCTCGACGGCGAAATCCTGATCCAGAACCACTGCTATCGCGCCGACGAGATGGCCATCGTCATGGATATGGCCAAGGAATTTGGCTACAAAGTCACGGCCTTCCACCACGCTGTGGAAGCCTATAAAATCGCCGACATCCTCAAGGCCAATGATACCTGCGCCGCGGTCTGGGCCGATTGGTATGGCTTCAAGATGGAAGCCTATGACGCGGTGAACGAGAACCTCGCCATCCTCGACAAGGAAGGCGCCTGCGCGATGATCCATTCGGATGACGATAACGGCATCCAGCGCCTCAATCAGGAAGTCGCCAAGGCGCGTTCCGCGGGCAACAAGGCGGGCTTCCCGGTGACCGAGGAAGCCGCGTGGAAGTGGCTGTCGATCAACCCCGCCAAGGCGCTGGGCATCGATGGCAAGACCGGCAGCCTCAAGGCAGGCAAGATGGCGGATGTCGTGCTGTGGAATGGCAATCCGTACAGTGTCTACACCCGGCCCCAGATGGTGTGGGTCGATGGCGCCTTGCTCTATGACGCCAATGATCCGCGAAAGCGGCCCGTCTCCGATTTCGAGCTTGGCCAGCCCGGCGAAGGGGATGTGAAGTGATGACGCGCAGCCTCCTCCTCGCCGCCGCCGCGACGCTCGCATTCGCTGCGCCCGTTGCCGCGCAGACCGTGGCAATCACCAATGCCAGGCTCGTCATCGGCGATGGCGGCCAGCCGGTGGATGGCGGCACTGTCGTCATCCGTGATGGCAAGGTCGTCGCAGCCGGTCCGGGTGTCGCGGTGCCTGCGGGTGTCCGCGTGATCGACGCCGCCGGCAAATGGGTCTCGCCCGGCATCTTCGCGGGCTTCACTCGGATGGGCATCATCGAAGTCGACGCGGTCAACACCACGAATGATGCGTCGGCGGGCAGTTCGCCCTTCCACGCAGCGCTCGACGTGTCGTTCGCGGTCAATCCGTACAGTTCACCGATCGCGATCAACCGCGCCGAGGGCGTTACCCGCGCTGTCGTCGCGCCGGAGAATAGCAGCGGTTCGGTATTCGCGGGGCAGGGGGCCGTGATCGATCTGGGATCGGATCGCGACGGTGTCTCGCGGCCGCGCGCCTTCCAGTACATGGAATATGGCGAGGATGGCGGGCAGGCTGCAGGCGGCAGTCGTCCGGCGGCCATCGCAATGTTCCGCAACGCCTTGTTCGAAGTCGCTGCCTATCAGCGCGCGCCGGGCAGCTTCCTCGATCGCGGCAAGGATGCGATGCTCACGCGCGCCGATGCCGAAGCCCTGGTGCCGGTGCTGCGCGGCACGGTGCCGCTGCTCGTCCATGTCGAGCGCGCGTCGGACATTCTCGTCGTGCTCGGCCTCAAGCGCGAATTCCCCACCCTCAAGATGGTGCTCGTCGGCGCGACCGAAGGTTGGACCGTCGCGAGCCAGATCGCCGCAGCCGGCGTGCCGGTGATGGCCAATGCGCTCAGCGATCTACCTTCGTCGTTCGAAAAGCTCGCCGCGACTCAATCGAACATCGGCCGGATGCAGGCGGCGGGCGTACTCGTCGGCATCGGCACATTGGGGCAGGACGAAGCGCGTCAGGCGCGCTGGGTGAAGCAATATGCCGGCAATCTCGTCGCGCTGGGCAAGATCCCCGGTGCCGCAGGCCTCGATTGGGGTGCCGCCTTTGCCGCGATCAGTTCCAAGCCCGCCGAAGTGATGGGCATGGGCGCGGATTATGGCTCGCTTCGTCCCGGTCGTCGGGGCGATGTGGTGATCTGGGATGGCGATCCGCTCGAGATCGGCACCAGCGCGGTCAACGTCATCATCGATGGCGTCGAACAGCCGCTCACCAGCCGCCAGTCGAAGCTGCGCGATCGCTATTGGAAGCCGACCGAAGGCGCGCTGCCCAAGGCATATGAACGCTGAGGAACCTTCGTTCCGGTAGCGGCATTGAAGGATAAAAGGAGAGCATATGCGCCAGTTGATGATCGTTCCCGCCCTCGCGCTGCTGCTCGCCGGCTGCGGAGGCCGTGCGCCCGAAGCAGAGCGCAACGTCACCACAACCGACAGCGAAGCCGAGGCCAACATCGCGGGCAATCAGGCCGAGACGGGCAATGCGCTCGCATCGGTGCTGGCGCTCAACGATGCCCAGCGCAACGGCGTATTCTATCGCGCGCTGGATGATGCCGGGATTACCTGTGCGAGCGTCGATTCGTCCGAACGGCTCCCCGATCAGAATGGACAACCGCTGTGGCGCGCCAATTGCGGTGGCATCAAGAGCAGCAACCATCTGCTGTCGGTCACGCCCGATGGCACGGTCAACATCGTGACCCGCAACGATCGCTAAGCCTCAATAAAAAGGGGAGGCTCCTCGCGGAACCTCCCCGAAGTTTTGGGTCGTTGGCTCAGAGTGCGACGACGCCGCCGTCATTCTTGGTGATGATCACGATCGCCGAACGCGGGCGCACGGTTGCGCCAGCGGTGCCGCTCGCCTGGCTGTCCGGCCAGTGGCTCGAAGGCGCAGCAGGTGTGCCATTCTCGCCGGGATGCTGGATGCCGACGAAGAGCGTGCGACCATCCGGCGTCGAATCGACCCCGGTGATTTCGCACTCGACCGGCCCCACCAGGAAGCGCTTGAGGTTCGCACCCGGCGCCGCGCCGATGCGCGTCGTCTGATCCGTCGCCACGCCTGCCGCAGTGCGGTTGGTGATCGTGCGCGCGCCGCCATCGCCCACGCTGCCCGGCATTGCCGCCAGCATCATGCAGTTGGTCACGTCGGTAAACGCGCTGTCATCGGTCTGGAGCCACATCACCGGCTTGACCAGACCCGAAGCATTGGTCGGGCGACCGAACCACATGCCATCCGGGCTCGAAAAGTCGTTATCCGCGGTCAGGCCCGAAAGGTTGATGTTCGACGCATCAAGGTCCGAACCCGCACCAAAGGCATAGATGTCCCAGGTGAAGGTCAGTGCCTCGGTATTGTTGCCCGCTTCGCGCAGGCGCACGATGTGGCCGTTGCGGTTGCCGCGCGACGTGCTCGGCGCGTCGACATAAACGCGCGGGTTCGCCGCATCGGTGCGCCGCTGGCTGGCGCTCGGCGTATCGAGCGTGGTGACGCGGTTCGAATTGTTGGTGAGCGTCAGATAGACATCGCCATTCGCCGGATTGACCGCAGTCCATTCCGGCCGATCCATCGGGGTCGCGCCAACGGCATCGGCGGCCAGACGGGTGTGGACGAGGATGTCGGCCTGGCTGGCGAAGGGATACGCGACGTTCGAAGCGTCGAGCGGCGCGGTGCCATAAACCAGCGGTGCCCAGACGCCGCTGCCGTCCGCGTTGAACTTGGCGACATAGAGCGTGCCGGCATCGAGATATTTGTCACCGATGGCGAGACGGTCGGTCGCGGTCGCATCCGCGGCGACCCATGCGGCGCTGGAGACGAACTTGTAGAGATATTCGTTCGTCGCATCGTCGCCCATGTAGAAAGCAGGCTTGCGCCCGGCGACGAAATTGCCCGGCCAGCAGCCTTCATGGCCCATACGGCCCAGCGCGGTGCGCTTGCGCGGCGTCGAAGCAGGATTGTACGGATCGATCTCAACAACCCAGCCGAACTGATTGGGTTCGTTGCGGTAATCTTCCAGCGCCGATGCGCCGGTAGCGCGTGCGTCCCAGCGGCGGAAGGTCGTGTTGGTCGAGGATGCGGCGACCACGGTGGACCAGCCATAATTGCCCGAACCGGTCACGCCATAGCGTGCGAAGCCGGCGGTTTCCTTCGGCGTGCGCGCCACGTCGCCCGAGCGGCGGAAATAGCCGGCCCAGTTTTCTTCGCAGGTCAGGTTGGTGGCCCAGGGCGTGAAGCCATTGGCGCAATTGTTGATCGTGCCGCGCCCGGCAACGCCGGTGGGCGAGAACACCGTCTTGACGAAATCGGTGCCGCGCACCGGCCCGTTGAGAACCATCGGCGTGTTCGGCGTGATGCGGCGGTTGAAGCTGCTGCTCGCGACATAGGCCCATGCGCGGTTCGCGCCCTCGGCGAATTCGGTGACGCTCACGCCGTGGCACTCGATTTCCTTGAGCGCTTCGGCTTCGGGGCGCACGCCGCCAACATTGGTGGCGCCTGCCGGATGAAGGTATTGCTGGTTGATGTTCTCATGGTTCTGCACGATCAGCCCGCGCGTCGAGCCCAGATCGTCGCGAGCGCCAGCCGAGTTCAGCCCGAACCAGTAGAGCGCGTCGCCATGATCGCCGATGCGCGTGCCATATCCGGTGTCGGTGCCGTCATTCTTGAACGCAGCGCCGCCGGTGATCGGATCGCCCAGACGCGTGCCGATCTGCACGGTGTAGCCGGCGGGCACGGAGACGATATCGAGCTTGTTCTTGGCGACGGCGGTGAAGCCGAGAACTGCCGGGTTCACGGTAACCGTCGTGGTCGAAACCACCGCTGCCGAGTTCACGTTGGCGGCGGAGAATTGGAAGGTGAGCACAGTGGTGGCGGCAACGCTCGGTGCCATGAAGGTCACGGTGCTGCCGGTGCCGGTGAGCGACACGGTGGTGCCGCCGGTCTGAATCCATGCGGTGGGGATCGTGGAATCGGTGGTGCCGGTGAGCGTCACCATGCGTCCCGAAGTCGTGGTGCCCGCCGCGCCGGCGCTGACTGTGGGCGAATTGCCGGCCTTGAGGCCTTCGGCGCTGTCGCAGGCTGCGAGCATCGAGCCGCCGAGTGCGGCGAATGCGACTGCGCCTGCGCCGCTGCGGAGCGTCGCGCGGCGCGAATAGCGCTGATCGGCCAGCGCGTTGAGCGAAATGGTGGTGCTGCGATTGGTGTCGACGTCGCCGTCGGTATAGCCGAGGCCGTTCAAGTTGGTGTCTTGCATCTGGGATCCCCTGAGTCCCGGCCGTCAGCGGCCTGGGTCGAGATCTTCCATGCGTCTGCAGTTTTACGGGATGATGCTGTTCCGGTTGCCGAACGAAGACACATCCGAGACACAAGGATGACAGCTTTGCCCTGTGGCGCGGTCAGCGCTAGGAGCGATTCATGAACCCCGGCGAACCCGATCGCGAACCTGTGCCGCATCCGCGCGAAACCCTCGCGGCGCGGTTTCGCAGCGCGATGCGCGCAAACGGGCGTCCCGATCTTGAGCTTGCCGTCGCAGTCGCGGTACTGATCGCGCTCGCGCCGCTCTTCACGATCGCCGGGGCCAAGCTATTGGCGCGCCACGAACGGTCCGAAATCACCCGGCTGCAAACCGATCTCGCCCCGCGCATCGCCGCCGAACAGGCCGCGCAGACTGCCCGCAGCGAAATTGCCGCCGCAACCAGTCGTCCCGCAATGGGCACCACCCTCGAAGCGCTCGCCCGCGCTTTGCCAGCCGACGCCACGCTCGCCCGCGCCGAGCGCACCGTGCAGGGCGCGCTCGATCTGGAAATCACCACTGTCGATCCCGACAAGCTTCGCGCCGCAATCCGTCGCGCGCCCGAACTGACCGGCCTGCGCGATAGCGGCCAGCGACAGGGCGACGGTATAATGCTCGTCTCGCTCCATCAGGACGCGCAATGAAGATCCCGCCGCTCGCCATCGGGGCCGGAGCCGGGTTGGTCGCCGCGCTGCTGCTCGCCCCCGCCACGGGCGATGCGCTCGGCACGCTGTCCAAGCTGCGCACTGAGCATGCGCGCCTCGCCGCGATCGCCGCCAGCCCCCCGGCCAATCCGCAACTCCTCACGCCGGGGCTGGAGATCAAAGCCGCCGACATCGCCGCCGCTCGCGCCGCGATGATGCAGCGGGTTCAGGGGCTCGCCAAAGCGGGTGGGGTGCTCGTCGAGGAAACCAGCGCCGTTCCCGCCGCGCCCGGCCTTGCCGCGCTGCGCATCCGCATCTCCGGCGCTGAAAAGGCGGTGATCACGCTCGCCGATGCTGTCGAACGCACCAAGCCGCTGATGCGCCTGCGCCGCTGGCGGCTCGATCCCGTTCCCGGTGGTGGCGTGCGCCTTACCGGCGATCTGGTGGGGGCATGGCAATGATCGATCGCCCCAGCCTGATCGCGCTGGCCGTGTCCGCTGCTGTCGCGGTCGCGATCCCGCTCGCCTTGTTGTTGCCCGGCAAGGCCGAAAAGGCTCCGGCACCCACGCCCGCTTTATCCCCCATCGCCGCCGCCGCCGCGCCGCCGCTGGCTGCAGTCTATGAGCGCGCTTTGTTTGGCACGATCACCCCGGCCGAAAGCGATGCGCCGGCCGACGCCCCCGCGCTGATCGGCGTGGTCGGCCGTCTCGGCGAAGATGCCGTCGCTTTGGTCCGTACCGCCGAAGGCACCACCCGTGCCCTCCGCATCGGCGACAGCGTCGATGGCTGGAGCCTCGCCAGCCTGTCCATCGACGCCGCCTTCTTCACTCGCGGCACCGAGCGGGTGCGGGTGCCGCTGCCCGCGGGCTGAGATGCTTGCAATGTAGGATTTTGCCTGCTTGGCTCGAGCAGTCGGCGCTGTCGGCCGCTCTTTGAAATCATCGATCTCAAAACGCCATGGTCACTGCGAACATTTGGGAACATTCGCGATAGGCGCAGAGCGCGTTGGCCAAAAATTCGCCTGAAACTCCCGCGCGCTCGCGTCAGTAAATCCCGTCAATCTCCACCGTCAGACGCGGCGTGGGCGGGGCGAGCAACAGGCTCTTGCGCTTGTTGTTGGCGATCTCTTCCGAACGCAGCCGCGCATATTTGTCCTTCGCCGCCGCCGAAGCGTCCTTGCCGTCGCGCAGGATCGTCGGCTTCAGGAAGATGAACAGCGTCCGCTTCTGGCGGCTCTCGCGGCGGCTCTTGAAAAGTTCGCCGACGATGGGGATGTCGCCCAGGATCGGCACCTGTCGGCGCACGTCCATATAATCGTCGCTGATCAGCCCGCCGAGCACGATGGTCTCGCCATTATCGGCGAGCACCGTGGTGTTGATCGCGCGGCGATTGAAGATGATGTCAGCCGCGCCGGATACTGCCGCGGCGATGGACGATGCTTCCTGATTGACCTGCAGCCGGATCGTGTCGCCCGCATTGACGCGCGGCAGGATGCGCAGCGTGATGCCGACGTCCCGGCGCTCGACGGTGGTGTAGGGCGTCGCGCCATTGCCGTTGGTCAGGATCGATCCGGTAACGACGGGCACGTCCTGACCCACCACGATCTCACCGACGACATTGTCGAGCGTGGTGATCTGCGGGGTGGAGAGCAGGTTTGCCTTGCTCGATACGCCCAGCGCCTGAACGAGGATCGAGAAATTGTCGCCGATCGCGAGATTGCCGGTAAAGCCTTCGCCAAGCAGCGCGCCTGCGGGCACGCCCAGCGCGCCGAGGATCGTGCCGAGCGAGGGCATGCCGATCTGCGTTCCGAACGACGTGCCTGCGCCCTCGATCTGGTTGAGCACCGCGCCGCTCGTGCCAAGCTGCACCGCAAGGGCTTCGGCATCGTCTCCGGTAATCTCGGCAATGGCGGCTTCGATCAGCACTTGCGGGCGGCGAATATCGAGGTCGGTGATGAGCTGTTCGATCGCCTGAATCGCCTGCGGCTTGCCGCGCACCACCACTGCGTTGAGCTCGGGGGCGGGCTGCACGGTCAGTTCGGGCGTCGCGAAGCCCTGTGGCGTGGCTGGCGTGTTGTTCTGCATCGTCGGGGTGGTCGGATTGCTTGCCGCCCCGCCGGTCGCGCCCGTGGCGGTCGCGCCGCTGGTCAGCCCTGCCAGTGCCGCCGCCGCGCCGGGGCGCGAGGATGCGCTTCCGCTCGAAGACAGGCTGCGCGCGATCGGATTGTCGGCGCTCTCGCCCTGGCCAAGGATACCGCGCAGCACTTCGGTGACGGACTCGGCATCGGCATAATTGAGCCGGAACATCCGCGTGATCGGAGTCGCGCCGCCCGGTGCGTCGAGCGACAGAGCGATCTTGCGCGCCTCCGCCACCGAAGCGGGCGTGCCGCGCACGATCAGCGTGTTGCTCCGCGAATCGGCTGCCACCTTGGCACCGCCTTCGCCGAGCACCGCGGTCAGCGATTCTGCCACCGCCGTTGCATCGCCATTCTTGAGCACAATCGTCGCAAAGGTCGCGCCGCTGCCGCCGTCGAGCTGGCGGGCAATGCCCTCAACACGAGCAACATTGTCGGCATAATCGGTGATGACCACTGCATTGGGGCTGGTCAGCGGCTCGACGCTGCCAAAGGTCGCGACAAGCGGCCGCACCACGCGCGCCACGTCTGCCGAGGGCACGTTCTGCAGCCGCACCATCCGCGTCACCAGCGCCTGTCCGCCAATCCCGCGTCCGGGCACGCCGCCGTCGCGCACCGCGTTGGCAGCCGGCACCACTCGCCATGCCCGGCCCGAGCGTACGGCCGCAAAGCCATTGGCCCGCAGCACCGATTGGAAGAGTTCCCAGACGCCCGAGGGAGAGAGCGGAGTCGCGGAGGTAACCGTCACCACGCCCTTCACGGCGGGATCGAGGATCAGCGTGCGCCCGGTGATCCGCGAGATCTGGTCCGCGACATCGGCGATCTCCACGCCGCGCATGTTGACCACGACGTCGGCAGCGGCGGGCGCGGCGGCATCCTGCGCCATCGCCGTGCTGTTCAGCATGGTTCCGGCGAGCGCGAGGGCGGCAAGGGCGGTGCGAATCTTCACGGGATTGCCTTTTAACGCAGCGGAACGGTTAGCGTGAGCGGCTTCCCGTTCCGGAGGATCTGGACCTGAGCGGAGCCGCTCGACTGCGCCGCGGCAAAGGCGCCATTTGCGGCTGAGGGATCGGTAAGCGCGGTGCCGTTGACCGACTGGATAACGTCGCCTGACTGCATCCCCGGCGGGCCTTTGTCGCCGATCCGGTAGCCGCCGGTGACCGGCGTGGCGTCGAGCCGCTGGAGCACATCGGCGGGGTTGGGGGCAGCGGCGGGCGCGGCATTGCCGGGTGCCTGTGCCACGCCCGGCACCAACGGTTGCGCCTGCGGTGGGTTGGCGGCAGCGGCGGCGCGCTGCTCGGGCGAAAGCGTGGGATCGGGGAAAGCGAGGAACTCGCTGCGTCCGCCGTTGGACAGGATCACGCGGTCGCGCAGGATGGCTGTGATCGTGCCACCACCGGCAGCTTCGCCCACGCGGAAGGCGGCCGGAGCCGCACCGCTCACTGCGATATAGGCGACCGATGCCTCGGCGGGCCGCGCCGCGAACACGCCCTTGAGTTCGAGCGGCAGCGTGGTCGGCATGCCCGCATCGCCCGCGGCGGGCTTGCCGAACGGTGCAAGCGCGAGGGCAGGGGCGATATCCGGTGCGATTGCGGGGCCGCTATTGCCCGAGGGCACCGTCACCGCGCCGGTGCCGGCATGGCCCGCAATCCGCCAGGTCAGCCCGGCAAGCGCGATGGCGACCGAGACCACGACGAGTCCCGTCACCAGATCGAGCCCGGTGCGCGCCTGACGCGGCGTGAGTGAGAATCCCCCGATCATAGCTTGCGTCCGTCCACGAAGCCGTCGAGCGATGCAAGCGTGCTGTTGTCCGCTGCCGCCGTGACCGCGATGCGGACGCGCTCGATTTCGGGATCGTCGGTGCGTTGCTGGGTCACCACGACGCGCCATTGCTCGCCCAGCATTTCGATCTGGTCCGCGCCGGGAATGCGCGCTTCCAGCTCGGCCAGCCGGTTTTCCGCGACCCACATCGCCGCAGTGCGCCGCTCCAGCCCGCGCGTCGAATCGATATGCGACTCGACCGCGCGCATCAGCCCGACCGTGGCGATCGCCAGCACCGCGAGCGCGACCAGCGCCTCGATCAGCGAGAAGCCCTCGTCCTGCTTCATGTCGCGGGTGCCGGGATTGCGTTGGCGGTGAGCCCGTCAAAGGTGACGATCCAGCGCTTTGCGCCGCTTTCGATCGTCGCGGCCAAGGGCTGTCCGGCACCGTCCATGCCGAGCACCACCGGCGGTTTGACGTTCAAGGTCACCACGATGCCATTGGGCAATTGGTGAAAGCCCAGCGCATCGTCGGTTCGCGGAACCAGCGCGCCGCCGGTGCCAAAGGTCGCGAAGCCATAGCCGTGCTTTTCGGCGGTGAACGCAATCAACTTGTCGCCGAGCATCGCATCGTCCGACGCAGCCTGTAGCCGGGTCGCCAGCCGCCGCGCTTCGGTCTCGACGCTGGGTGCGCGGGTGATGCTGCCCATGCCGAGCGTCACCGCGCCAGCAGCCACGCCGATGATCACCAGGACGATCAGCATCTCGATCAGCGTGAAACCGCCGTCGCCATGATCGCCCCGCTGCATCGGATCAGCCCTTGCCGTCGATATCCGCATCGATCCCTTCGCCGCCGGGCTTGGCATCCTTGCCTAGCGATCGGATCGTGAAGCTGCTGCCATCCGAGCTATATTCATATGGCTTTCCCCAGCCATCCGCGGCGGGTGCGGAAAGATAGCCGCCTTGCGGGAAGGTGGCGGGGGCGGGCGGCGCACTGGTCTTTTCGACCAGCGCCTTCAGCCCCTGTTCGGTGGTGGGGTAACTGCCATTGTCGAGGCGATACATTTTCAGCGCGCCAGAGATGGTCGAGAGGTTGGTCTTGGTGGCGGTGGCTTTTGCCTCGTCGGGCCGGCCCATTACGTTCACCGCGACAAGACTCGCCAGGATCGCGACGATGATCAGCACGATCATCACCTCCAATAGCGTGAACCCGGCTTCGCCGTTCTGAATATTGCGGCGCCGAACCGGCACGCCGTCATTGATTTGTCTCGAAATCATGCGCATCCCCGCCTCATGCGTCCTGCCTATGAAGCAAATGTGACAGTTGGATCGAGCGCGATAGGTGCGCCCGACCTCGAAGCACCGCGCGCCAATGGTGTGTGGACGCTGGCAGGCGACCGTTTGATCATAGTCGATGCAGCGGGACCGGCAACCATTCTCGTGCCAACCGAGCAGGTTAGGTTGCTCGCGGTGGACCTGCCGCTGGCGAATCGGACCAAGCGCTTGGCCGCTTTGCCCTTCGCGATCGAGGACCAGATCGCCGAGCCGGTGGACAGCGTGCATCTGGCATTGGGCGCGGAGATAGGCACGAAACGCTATCTGGCCGGCGTGGTCAGCCATGATTTCATTGCACGCTGGATCGTGTTGGCCGAGCAGTTCGGCCTGAGCAACGCAGCGATCGTTCCCGATGCGCTGTCCCTGCCGAGGCCCGCCGACGGTTCATGGGCAGTGGAACTGAGCGCCAGCCGCGCGCTGGTCCGTTCGGGCGAGGGCACGGGTTTCGCGATTCCCGCTTCGATGCTTCGCGCTGCATGGGAATCGGCGGGCAGGCCACCCGTGACTTCCTATGGAGCGCCACCGCCGGAAGACATGATGGCAAAGCAGGGCGTGCTCGACAGCACCGACCTGGCCAATCCCGCGCTCGATCTGCGCCAGGGCATCTATGCGCGCCGCAACGCGGGCCAATCGACGCTGTGGCGCCGCCTCGGCTGGGTCGTCGCGCTGGGCGCAGCGGCGCATGTCGTGATCGCGGCCGCCGATACGCTGATGCTGCGCTCGATCGCAGATCGCCGCGCCGCTGATACCCGCGCGCTGGTCGCGACGACGTCTCCCAGCGTTACGATCGGCGACGATCTGGTCGGCGAAGTGACCAATCTGATCCCTGTCGGCAGCAACGCGAAGCCCGACAGCTTCACGCCGCTGGTAACGCGGGTTTCGGGAGCATTGGCGCCGCTCGCGGGTTCGCTCAGCGTGCGCACAATGAGTTTTCAGGCAGACACGCTGATCATGGATTTGGACGGCAGCGAGCCGGGCCTGTCCACGCGCATCGACGCCGCGCTCAAGGGCGCGCGGATTGCGGGCAGCGTGACCAACGCAACCGACGGCAGCGTCCGCATCACTGCGAGGGGCGCATGAAAGTGATCCTGACCCGCATGCCCGCGCTCGAAGCCGGGCTGACTCGCTTCGATGCGTGGTGGAGTAATCTGTCGCGGCGCGAGCGCATCCTTGTCGGCACGATGACCACGTTGCTCGCGGCGGTTGTGCTAATCTTCGGGGTGATCAAGCCGCTCCAGTCCGCCCGTGCGGCCGCGCTTGCCGACATCCGCACGTATGAGACGCTCAACGCCCGCATCCTCGCGGCAGGGACACTCACCCGCACGCCTGCGGTGCGCCGTCAGGGCGATCCGCTCAAGGTGGCGAGCGATTCCGCCGCCGCGCTTGGGCTGGTCGCCGCTCCGGCCGCAATTCCGGGCGGCGTGCGCGTGACGGTCAGCGACGCCAATTACGATAATCTGATGGCGTGGCTCGCCGATCTCGTCGCGACCAGCGATCTGCGCGCCACCCGCGTTTCGATCCAGCGCGGCAAGGCTCCGGGCCGCGTCTCCGCCGTGGTGGATTTCGGCGGATGAACGAGACGCTGAACCTCGTCGCCGATGCCCCGGTTACGCTGCCCTATAGCTTTGCGCGCCGGAACGGCGTGTTGCTCCGCGTCGGCGCGAATGGGCTCGAATGCGTGCACCGCGCGAGCGTTGCGCTCGATGCGCTGCTCGAAGTCCAGCGGATCGCGCCCGAGGCGAGCTTCGTGGCGGTGCCCGACGAGGCTTTCGATGCGGCACTCGGCGTAGCCTATGGCGGTGCCGGCACGGCGGCGGATATCGACATGGGCGATATCGACCTGATCGCATTGGCGGACAGTGCCGCTGCGGTGGACGATCTGCTCGACACGCGTGACGATGCTCCCGTCATCCGCCTGATCAACGCGCTGCTGCTCGAAGCCGTGAAAGAAGGCGCGTCGGACGTGCATATCGAGACGCAGGAAAAGCGTCTTGTCGTGCGCTTCCGCATCGATGGCGTGCTGCGCGACCGGATCGAGCCGCCGCGCGGGCTTGCGCCCTTGCTGGTCAGCCGCATCAAGGTGATGGCCAAGCTCGACATTGCTGAGCGCCGTATTCCGCAGGATGGCCGCGTAACGCTCCGCATCGGTGGCCATGACGTCGATGCCCGCGTCTCGACCATCCCGACCCAGCATGGCGAGCGCGTGGTGATGCGTCTGCTGGAGAAGGGTTCGCTTCGCCTCGATCTCGAAGCGCTCGGCATGAGCGATCGCGACCGTGCGGTGTTCCACAAATTGCTCGAGCGCCCACACGGCATGTTGCTCGTCACCGGCCCGACCGGATCGGGCAAGACGACCACGCTTTACGCGGCGCTCAACACGCTAAATGACCGAAAACGTAATATCATGACGGTGGAAGATCCCATCGAATATGAGCTTGCGGGCATCGGCCAGACGCAGGTCAATCCGCGCACTGACCTGACCTTTGCGCGCGGCCTGCGCGCGATCCTGCGTCAGGATCCGGACGTGATCATGGTCGGCGAAATCCGCGATCAAGAGACTGCGCAGGTTGCCGTCCGTTCGTCGATGACTGGGCATTTCGTGCTGTCGACGCTGCATACCAATAGCGCGGTGGGTTCGGTCACGCGGCTGATCGACATGGGCGTGGAGCGCTATCTGCTCGCGCCGATGGTCGTGGGCCTCGCCGCGCAGCGGCTTGTGCGGCGGCTGTGTCCTACGTGCCGGCACCCGGATGTCGCGACCAAGGCCGATGCGCTGCTGCTCGGCGGCGCGATTGCGGTGGGCGATCGGGTGTACCGCGCCGAAGGGTGTGAAGAATGCCATAATGACGGGTATCGCGGTCGCGCTGGCCTCTACGAAGTCGTCGCGGTCGATGAGAAATTCCAGAAGCTGATCCATGACGGCGCCAGCGAAGCCGAGCTGGAAAAGCGCGCGCGCAAGAACAACCCGAGCCTTCTCGACGACGGCGTGGACAAGATCCACAGCGGCGTCACCACCGTCGAGGAAGTCGCTCGCGTGGTCCGCGATGAAGCTTGATAGAGGCGGCGCCTGATGCCTGCTTTCGCGTATAAAGCAGCCGACAAGGCCGGGATCGAAAAGAAGGGCGTAATCGAAGCATCCTCGCCTGCGGCGGCGCGCGCATTGCTCCGCGAGCAAGCGCTGCTGCCGCTCTCGGTCGAGCCTGCGGGCGAGCGCGGCAAGGGATTATCGCTTCCCGATTTCCGGCGCGGCGGGCTGTCATCCAAGGCGCTCGCCACGATCACGCGCCAGATCGCCACCCTCGTGGGCTCGGATATCGCCATCGAGGAATCGCTCCGCTTGGTCGCGACGCAGTCTGAGCAGCCCAAGGTCAGCGCGCTGCTCCTCGCCGTGCGCGGGAGCATCCTCGACGGACGCAGCTTCGCCGCAGCGCTGGCTGCGCAGCCCAAGGCGTTCCCTGAATTCTACCGCGCCTCGGTCGCGGCGGGCGAAGCATCGGGCAAGCTATCCGACGTGCTCAATCACCTCGCCGAGTTTGTTGAGAACCGTCAGACCAACGGCCAGAAGCTCCAGCTCGCTTTGCTCTATCCTGCGCTGCTTGCGGTCGTCTCGATCGGAATGATGGCGCTGCTGATGGTCTATGTCGTGCCGGATATCGTGCGCGTTTTCGTCTCGCGCGGGGCAGATCTGCCTTTGCTCACGCGGCTGCTGATCGCGATCAGTTGGTTCGTCCAGAATTTCGGACTCTATGTGCTCCTCGCGCTCGCTGCATTCGGCTTGCTCTGGGCGCGATGGGCGCGCGTGCCCGCAAACCGGCTGCGGATGGACCGCTTCTTCTCCGAACGCCGCCCGTTCCGCCGGTTCAGCCGCCAGCTTAGCGCCGCACGGTTTGCGGGCAGCCTTGCGACGCTCGTCGGCAGCGCGGTTCCGCTGGTAGAGGCGCTTCAGGCGGCGGCGGCGGTTACGCCCAATCGCTGGGTGCGCGAAAAGGCGTTTGGCGTCGCCACCCGTGTCCGCGAAGGCATCAGCCTGCGCGCGGCCATGCAGGAAGCGGGGGTGTTTCCCACAATGCTCGTCGCCATCGTCGCGTCGGGTGAATCCTCGGGCAAGCTCGCGCCTGCGCTCGGCCGCGCATCGACCGAACTGGAGCGCGAACTCGATGCTCTGGTCACGGCATTGGTCGCGCTGGCCGAGCCTTTGGTGCTGCTGGTGATGGGCGGACTCGTGCTGATGATGGTGCTGGCAATCCTGCTACCGATCATCAATTTGAATAATCTGGTGACATTGTAATCGTCACCCAGGCGAAAGCCGGGATGACGATTTGCATCACATCTGCCCCTTGATCCGCAGCCCCGCAGGCATCCCGACGAAGGGCAGCATTGCAGCGCCGTCCGCGGTCAGGCCGATATCCAGCGTGCCGTCTTCGGCCAGCGTCGCATCGAGCAGGATCTTGCGGCGCTGGGCCATCGGCGCGAGGCGGATGCGGGTGGCGGTGCCGATATGCTCGGCGGTGAGGATCAAGGCCGGGACTGCCGAGGCCGCGCCGCCGCCATTCGCGCGGCAGGTGCCGGGATCAGTGGTCAGCGTGCCGTCCAGCATCTGATTGCCGCCGCCGATCGCGATGCGCTTCATCTCGATTTGCATCGCCATGTCGCAGGTGAAGGGAAGGTTGGGCTGGAGCGCGCGGAGCAGGCTGGCATGCGCCGAGCCGCTGACATTATCGAGCACGATGCGACCGCCGAGATGCATCAGCATCTGCCCGCCCAGATCGGTATCGGGCCCGGTGCCCTTGAAGTCGGCGGCGAAGGCGAGGCTGGTCAGTGAGCGTAGCGGCGCCATCTGCCATTCGAGCTTGGTGCCGCCCGCAATCCCGACTTCACCGTTCCACACGGTGCCCGCAACGCCGGTGCGCCACGGCTGGTTCTTGACGATCACGCTGGCCGGCATCGTCGCCAGCATGGTGAGGACGTATGCGGCTATGCCCAGCAGCACGAAGACGATAATACGGCGGCGTGCCGCACCCTCTCGAATCAGTATTGGGCCGTCGATCGCTGCTGTCAGGGCTGGCTGCATCGGTCGCGCTTCCTTCATTCGCTCTTGCCGCAGCGAAGGACGACAAGCGCCCGATCGCCCTATTGGTGCCGCTCACTGGCGCGCGAGCGCGGCTGGGCTCTAGCATGCGGCAGGCCGCGTTGCTCGCGGAAAACGGCCAATATGTGCAGACTTTCGACACGGGCGGCACCGCTGCCGGAGCCGCTGCCGCTGCGGCGAAAGCCCTGAAGGCGAAGGTCGCACTGATCCTCGGGCCGCTGACTGCGGAGGAAGTGCCGGCCGTTTCCTCGACCATCGCCGGACGTGTGCCGATCATCGCTTTCAGCAACGATTCGGTGCTCCGCGCGCCGAACACGTGGATATTCGGGATCACCGCGGGGCAGGTGACCAGCGCGATCCTGCGCTATGCCCGCACGCGCGGCGTGAAGTCGGTCGCAGTGATTGACGACGGCACGCCTTGGAGTGCTGCCGCCACGGTCGCCGCCGGGCGGATGGAGAGCGATCTCGGCATCGCGGTGCAGGTGCTGAAGCCCGATCAGGCGCTGCCGGAAACCGCGCCGGATGCCATCCTCTTCCCCGGCAGCGGTGAGACGATGCTCGCCGCCGCGCGCCGGTTCAAGGAGAGCGGCGCGCAATTGCTCGCGACGTTGCAGGGCCTCGACCACCGCCCGCAGGCGCTGGAAGCGCTCGAAGGTGCGTGGATCGCTAGCCCCGATCCCGCCGCGTTCGGAACCTTCGCCGCCGAGTTCGAAGCGCGCAACGGGGGCGGGGCGGGGACGATCACGGCGCTGGCTTATGACGCCGCCGGGATCGCGAACGCCTTGCGCAAGGCGGGGACTTTGGGGGGCGAGGGCCTGCTCGACAGCAAGGGCTTCCACTGCGTGACCGGCCCGGTTCGCTTCCGCACCGATGGTTCGGTCGCGCGCGACTTTGCGATCCTTGTGGCACGGGTCGAGGGCTATGAGGCAGTGGCGGTGAGCTCAGGCTCGTGACCGAACGCCGCGGGGAAGCGGGCTTCACGCTTCTCGAACTGATGATCTCGCTGGGCCTGTTCGCGTTGATCGCAGTGGCGGGGCTGGCGCTGGTCGATGGCATCATCAAGGTGCAGGACCGTACCGAGGGGCGCTCGGATCGCCTCGCCGACCTGCAGCGCGCGATGTTCGTCGTCTCCAGCGATCTCGACCAGATTGCGCGGGGAACCATCGCTGGCAATGCCGCCGATCTCGCCTTTAGCCGCGCCGCACCCGCCGTGGGTGGCCCGGCGGTGCCGGTGCGCTACTCGATCGCCAACGGCAATCTCGTCCGCCAGATCGGCCCCGCGCCGCAGGAACTGCTGCGCGGCGTGGCGGCGATCCGCTGGCGCTTCTGGGACGGGGCGTGGGTCAATAGATGGCCGGTGGACGATAAGAGCCGCGACAATTGGCCGCGCGCGGTGGAGATCGAGATGCAGGTCGCCGGGCCGGGTGGTGCGCCCGGCACCTTGCGCCGCGTCGTGACGCTGCCTGCCCGCGCGGCGGAGGGCGCCCAATGAAGCGGCGCGCCGACGAAGAGGGCATGATCCTCGTCAACGTGCTGATGTTCGTGGCGATTGCCAGCGGGCTCGTGCTGCTGATGATCAACCGCGAGGAACAGGCGCTCAATCAGGGGCTGCGGACGCGCGAGGCGGCGCGGGCGCTGGCGGTGGTGCGCGGCGGCGAGCTATCGGCGCTGGTGGCGCTGCGCCGCGATGCCGCGACTGCACCGGAGGCCGATCATGCCGGCGAGCCATGGGGCAAGCTTTCCGAGAATAATGCGCCGATCGATGGCGGCACGTTCAGCCTGGCGATCTCGGATGCCGAGGGGCGCTTCAACGTCAACGCCCTGCGCGCGGGCGAAGCATCGGCGGTGGTGGTGTTCCAGAGCATCGCGACCGAAGCCGGGCTGGAGCCCGAACAGATACTCGCCATCGCCGAATATGTTCGCCGCGCCGGGCCGATCGCCGATCTGCGCCCGCTGCGGCTGGCCGGGATCGAGCCCAAGGTGGCGGACCGGCTCGAACGGCTGGTGACGGCGCTGCCCGGCACCACGGCGCTGAACCTCAACGCCGCCGATCCCGAGATGCTGCGTATCCTGTTCCGCGATCCCGTGGTCGGCGCGCGGCTGGCCGAAGTGCGCGGGCGGCAGGGTTATCTGACGCTCAAGGATTTATCCGACCAGCGAGTCACGATGCCCTGGGGTACGTCGTTCCGCTCCAACACTTTCTGGGTGCGCACCCGCGCGACGATCGGCAGGACGAGCCAGCAGGGCGCGTCGTTGATCCAGCGGCGGGCGAACGCGGATGGGGTGATCGAAGTCGTGCCGGTCGAGCGCTGGCGGAACGCGGCGGTGCCGCCGGGCGCACCTGCTTTGCCGTGAAAGTTTAGGCGAAGTTTCGGCCGATGCGCGGGGTTTGGGGCGCGAATGTTCCCAAATGTTCGCAGTGACCATGGGCTTTTGCAGCGGTGATTTCAAAGAGCGGACGGCATTGCCGACCGGCTTAGCCAAGCAGGCGAAATCCTACATTGCAAGAGCGTAAAGCGGCTCGCTTTTACGCGTGGCGTTACAGCAATATCCGGAACAATGCCCCGCCGCCGGGCGCGTCCGTCACGCCGATCGTGCCGCCATGCGCGACGACGATCTGGCGGGCGAGGTTCAGGCCGACGCCGGTGCCAGTCGCGCGGGTGGTGAAGAAGGGGAGGAAAATGTCCTGCCGCAATTGTTCGGGGACGCCGGGGCCGTTGTCCTCGACTTCGATCGCTACGCCTTCGGAAATGGTGAGCAGCCGCAGGGCGAGGCGGGGCGCATCCACGCCTGCCATCGCTTGTGCGGCATTGTGCATCAGATTGATCAGCACCTGTGCGAGCAGATCGGGATCGGCGTCCAGCGCGAGGCTTGGTGGAATGACTTCGAGGGCGAGCGGGATGGCGGGAGCCTCGGCGGCGAAGATGCGGGCCAGTTCGTCTGCCCAGGGTGCTGCGGCGAAACGCTGGCGCTTGATCTCTGGCGTGCGCGCGACTTCGCGATAGGCTTCGATGAAATTGCCGAGGCCCGTGGCGCGGCGGGCGAGCGTGGTGACGGCGGCGCGCGCGTCGGCGATGCGGGGATCGGCGGCGAGATCGGGTTCGGAGAGCAGATCGGCGGCGGTTGCCGCGAGCGAGGTTACCGGGGTCAGCGAATTGAGGATTTCATGGGTGAGCACGCGGACCAGATCGGTCTGCGCGGCCATCTCGGCGGCATCGAGCGTGCCCTGGATCGGTTGGAGGCCAAGCGCGCGGGTGCGCTGACCGAGGCGATCGAGCGTGGCGATGCTGACCAGCACGCGCTGCGAACGCCCGCCGAGGTTCATCAGCAGCAATTCCTCGCCCGGCGCGCTGCTCTCCAATCGCCGCGCGAAGGTCGCGCCATAATGCGCGAAATCCTCTGGCCGCGTGCCATGCTCGCCCTTGAACAGCCGCCGCGCCGCTTTGTTGGCGAGCATCACCTGATCGTTGGCGTTGACCGTCAGCACCGCGACCGGGATGTCGTCCACCAAGGCGTCGAGGTAGCGGAGTTCGCCCGCCGCGCGATCCTGTTCGGCGCGGAAGCGGCCCAGCACTTCGTTGAGCGAGGCGGCGAGTTCGCCAAAGCCCGCGCCGCCATGCCCGTCGAAACGCACGCCGGTATCGCCGAATTTCACGGCTTCGAGGAAGCGCGCGACCGTCCGGTTGGTGCGCGTCACATGCCGCCACAGCCCGGCGAACATCGCGGCTGCCAGCAGGACCGATACGACCCGCGCCGCGCCGAGATCGGGCGTCACGAAGGTGGCCACGCATGCCAGCAATGCCACGCCGAGCAACGCGATCCAGGCGATCAGCCCGATCGTGAAGCGCTGGTCAAAGCCCATGCTTCTCCATCCGGCGATAGAGCGCCGCGCGCGACAGGCCGAGTTCGGCGGCGGCGAGCGAGATGTTATAGCCGTTTTTCTTGAGCGCTTCCTCGACCAGTCGGCGTTCGACCCGTTCGAGGTTGAGATCCGCGCCTGTGCTGGGTGCGACCACTGCGGCGGGGGCGATGCGCGGGCCGCCGGAGACCAAAGCGAAGTCGTCCGGCTGGAGCGCGCCGTCGCGGGCGAGGATTACCGCGCGTTCGAGCGCGTGGCGCAGCGCCCGGACATTGCCGGGCCAGTCGTGACGCAGCAGCGCAGTACGTGCGGCGACGCTGAGTTCGGGCAATTCGCGGCCATAACGGCGGGCATAATGGCCGAGATAATGATCGATCAGTTCGGGCAAATCCTCCGGGCGTTCCCGAAGCGGGGGGAGATCGATCTCGACGGTGTTGAGGCGGAAGAGCAGATCCTGACGGAAATGGTTTTCGTCGCGAAGCTTATCGGACGGGAGATTGGTTGCGGCGATTACCCGGATGTCGATCGGCACGGGCTTGTTGGCACCCACCGGGGTCACCTTGCGCTGTTCCAACGCAGTGAGCAGTTTTGGCTGTAAGCGAAGGGGAAGATTGCCGATTTCGTCCAGGAACAGCGTGCCGCCATCCGCCGCTTGAAGCCGTCCGACGCGATCGGTGCGCGCATCGGTGAAGGCGCCCTTCACATGACCGAACAACTCGCTGTCGATCAGATCTTCGGAGACTGCGCCGAGATCGACGGTGAGCATCACCTTGTCTGCGCGCAGCGACTGGCGGTGGAGTTCGCGGGCGACGAGTTCCTTGCCGGTGCCGTTCTCACCGAGAACGAGGACGTTGGCCTCGGTAGGCGCGGCGCGCGAGATCAGCGAATGGACGCGGGCCATTACCGGCGATTGGCCGAGCAGTGGCGAACCAGCGGGCGCGGCTGCGGGGGCAGGGGCGATCATCGCCCGGCGCGAGCGGCGCAGCGATGCGGCGGTGCGGATGGTGGTCATCAACCGATCGTTCGACCAGGGCTTGGAAACGAAATCGGTCGCGCCGCGCTTCATCGCCGCCACCGCGACCTGCACCCCGGCATGCGCGGTGATCATCACCACGACCATCTCGGGATCGATCGCCAGCAGCTTGTCGAGCCATGCCAGCCCTTCGGACGCGTCGGTCGCGCCGCGCGCGAAATTGGCGTCGAGCAGCACGACATCGGGCTGGCGCGCGGAGATCGCGGGGAGCGCTTGCTCGGGCGTGTTGGCAATCGCCACATCCTTGAACAACCGGCGCAGCAACAGCCGCGACGCCATCAGGATATCGTCGTCGTCATCGATGATGACGCAGAAATCAAACTCGGGCGTGTCCGTCATCATCCCCATTCCCGTACCGCTACTGTGCGGAACCGGACAATCAAATTGCGTGCCAGTATCTTTCCGGGTGTGAAAATACCCGACACCCCGGCCGAAGTGCCGGGGTCCACCGTGCAACTGCGCGAGTCGCAAGAGGGTGCTCGTTCGCGGATGCGTGGACCCCGGGACAAGGCCGGGGTGACGGAAAAAGGGGCTGATGGCGTTCGATACCGGACAATGGTGTTCGAAATCGAACGGTCGGTGCGGCGCACTGCTCTGGGCCTGGCGAGCGCGAACGGCTTGGCACGGGGGTTGCTAGAACTCCGACATGGCTATCGTTCGGATGCAGAAAGCTATGGGGGATCGTCCGGTTACCGGAAGCGGGATGGATGCGGTTGTCGAGACGCGGAAGCTCTCGCTGCGCACCAAGGCGATACTAGGCGGGGTGGCCGTGCTGATTGCGGCTCTGGCATTCTGGTGGTTCGCGCCGACGGGGACGAGCCAGACGGTGGGCGCCAAGGACGTGACCGTATCGACGGTGACGCGCGGCACGTTTGACGATTTCATTCCGCTGCGTGCGCGGGTCACGCCGTTGCTGACCGTCTATATCGACGCGGTTGAGGGCGGGCGGGTCGAGCAGATGCTGGTCGAGGATGGCGCGACGGTCGCGGCCGGACAGCCGATCGCTTTGCTCTCCAATGCCGAACTCCAGCTTTCCACGCTGGCGCGGCAGACCGAAGTCGAACAGCAGATCAACAATATGCGTAGTCAGGAACTGGCGCTGGCGCAGACGCGGCTGGCGAATGAGCGCGCGGTGCTTGAGGCGAAGCTGGCGGTCGACAAGGCGCGGCGGCAATATGAGCGCGAGAAGCCGCTGGCGGACAAGGGCTTCGTCAGCGCCCGGCAATATGCCGATACGCGCGATCAATATGATTATGAGCAGCAGCGTTATGCGGTGCTCAAGCGGACGCAGGCGACCGATGCGCGGCTCCAGAACAGCCAGTTGGCGCAACAACAGGCTGCGGCCAAGTCGATGCAATCGGGGCTGGGGATTGCCCGCGCCAATCTGGATGCGCTGCAACTGCGCGCGCCGGTGGCGGGGCAGCTTTCGGGCTTTTCGGTGCAGGTGGGGCAATCGCTCCAGCGCGGCGAGCGGGTGGGGCAGATCGACAGTCCGGGCCGCAACAAGATGATCGCGGGGGTGGACGAATTCTATCTCGGCCGCGTCCAGCTCCAGCAACAGGCTAGCGTGGATTTTGGCGGCAAGCGTTATGCGGCGAAGGTCACCAAGATCTATCCGCAGGTGCAGAACGGCCAGTTTCAGGTGGATCTCCAGTTCATCGGCGAGGAGCCTGCGAACATCCAGCGCGGGCAGACGCTGCAGGCACGGCTCACGCTTGGCGATCCGGCGCCGGCGTTGCTGATCCCGAACGGGGCTTTCTACAACGAGACCGGCGGCAGCTGGATCTTCGTGGTGACGCCCGACGGCAAGACCGCGGTGAAGCGCAACGTTCGCCTTGGCCGACGCAATTCCGAATTTATCGAAGTGCTGGAGGGCCTGGAGCCCGGCGAGAAGGTGCTGACTTCGCCCTATACCGGCTTCACCGACAAGACGCGCCTGGACCTCACCAAATGACGAAAGGGAATCCGATGCTGACGATGCGCGAGCTATCCAAGGTCTATCGCACCGATACCGTGCAGACGACTGCGCTGGACGCGATCGATCTCGACATAACCGAGGGCGAGTTCGTGGCGATCATGGGGCCTTCGGGCTGCGGCAAGTCGACGTTGCTCAACATGATCGGGATGCTCGATAGCCCGTCGAGCGGCTCCTATGTGTTCAACGGCAAGGAAGTCGCCGGGCTGAGCGAAGCCAAGCTGGCGGATGTTCGCAAGGAGAGCATCGGGTTCATCTTCCAGAGCTTCAATCTGGTCGATGAATTGAGCGTTCGCGACAATGTCGAGCTGGCGTTGCTCTATCACAAGGTATCGGCCGCGGAGCGCAAACAGCGCGTGGACGAGGTGATGGACAAGGTTGGCATCGCCCATCGTGCCAGACATCGCCCCAGCCAGCTTTCGGGCGGGCAGCAGCAGCGCGTTGCGGTGGCCCGCGCGCTGGTCGCGTCGCCGAAGCTGATCCTCGCCGACGAACCGACCGGCAACCTCGATACGCATCACGGCGAAGAGGTGATGAAGATGCTCCAGCAGCTCAACGGCGAAGGCTCGACCATCGTGATGGTCACGCACTCGCCCGCGCATGCCGATTATGCCGGCCGCATCGTCAGCATGCTCGACGGCCGCGTCCTGCAGGAACGCCGCCGCGCGGCTTGAAACAATCGCTCCCTCTCTCCGCTTGCGGGGAGGGCTGGGGAGACGGGCAGTTCGACTCACTATCGATGTGCCCCTCTCCCCGACCCTCTCCCCTGAAGGGGAGAGGGAGAAGAAAGGGATAAAGCCATGTGGCGCAATTATCTGACCGTGGGCCTTCGCGCCCTTGCGAAGAACAAGGTCTATGCCTTCATCAACATCTTCGGGCTGTCGCTCGGCATCGCTGCGTGCCTGCTGATCCTGCTCTATGTGCGCTACGAGCGCAGCTATGATGCGGCGATGCCTGACAGCGATCGGATCTATCAGCTCCAATCGACCTATCAGAGCAAGACCAGCTCGGATCATTTCGAAAACCAGGGCGCGCCCTATGTAACCAAGGCGGCGCTGCTGAAGGATTTCCCGCAGATCGAATCCGCCACTTATTTCGGCGGCGGCACGCGGATCACGGTGCTCAAGGATGGCCGGGCCTATACCCCGGACGATTCGGTGCTGACCGACAGCAACTTCCTTGAGACGATACCGCTGCCGATGGTCCACGGCGATGCGACTGCTTTGTCGAAGCCGGGCACAGCGGTGCTGAGCGAGAGCCAGGCGATCAGCCTGTTCGGCAGCACCAACATCGTCGGCCAGACGCTGACGGTGCTGACGATGGGCGTGAAGGCCGATTACCGCATCACCGGGGTGATGAAGGACCTGCCGAAGAACTCGCACATGGACATCGACATGCTGGTCCGGGCCGATTTCCCGAGCCTGTATGCGCAGGGCGATATCGAGCAGTTCCTCACCGCCTGGGGATGGACCGGCGGGTGGGTGTACGTGAAGCTGAAGCCCGGCACGGACGTCGCGGCGATGAACGCGCAGTTCGCCGCCTGGGAAAAGCGCAACATACCCGACGAGACCGACAATGGACGCGTCATCAATCTGGGCGACGAGCGCGACTATGCGTTCGTCAACATCCGCGATGTCCATCTTGGCAAGGCACAGGGCTCGGCGATGACCGCGGGCAATGACAGCACGTCGATCGCGACCTTCGCCATCGTTGCGCTGCTCATCCTCGGCATGGCCTGTGTGAACTTCACCAATCTGGCGACCGCGCGCGCCAGCCAGCGCGCCCGCGAAGTGGCGCTGCGCAAGGTGCTGGGGGCGACGCGCCGCCAGTTGATCGTGCAGTTTCTGGGCGAATCGCTGCTGCTCGCGGCGATTTCCACGCTGGTCGCGCTCGCGCTCACCGAATTGGCGCTGCCATGGTTCAGCCAGTTCCTGGATGCCGATCTCGATCTGCATTATTTCGGCAGCCACGGCGTGATCCTGCCGGTGTTTGCTCTGGTGCTGATCGTCGGTGCGGCGGGGGGCGTCTACCCGGCATTCTATCTCTCTCGCTTCGAGCCCGCGCGCGTGCTCAAGGCGAACAAATCGGCTTCGGACGCCGAAGGCAGCGGGCGGCTGCGCAGCGTGCTGGTGGTGGTTCAGTTCGCGGTCTCGATCGGGCTGATGTCGTGCACCGCGATCGTTTACGGCCAGACCATGCACGCCCGCTCGATCGATCCGGGCTATCAGCGCGACGGGCTGATCCAGGTGAGCGGCATCGGCTCCGCATCGTTCCGGGGCCGCGAAGACGCGCTGCTGCGCCAGATTCAGGCAGTTCCCGGCGTCGAAAATGTCGGGCGCACCGGCATCGGGGTTAATACCGGCAACACCTCGTCCACGTCGGTAACCGTATCGGGGCGCGCCGAGGGTAGCGATATCGGTATCTATGCTGTCGATCCCGGCTATTTCCCTACCATGGGCATTCGCACCGTGGCCGGGCGCGTCTTCGATCGTAACCGCCCGGCGGACGACATGACCACGCCGATTCCCGAGGATGAAGCGGCGGAAAAGGCGCTGGTCGCGCGCGGGGCCAATGTCGTGCTCAACGAAGCGGGCGTGAAGCGATTGGGCTTTGCCAGCGCGCAGGATGCGATCGGCAAGACGCTG
This sequence comes from Sphingomonadales bacterium, assembly GCA_004173185.1. Taxonomy (GTDB): domain Bacteria; phylum Pseudomonadota; class Alphaproteobacteria; order Sphingomonadales; family Sphingomonadaceae; genus Sphingomonas. Next base: position 220,338 of record SEFZ01000001.1, read on the forward strand.
CGCTTCGGCGTCGAGGAGCGGTTTGGCGGATCCATGACGCTCACCATCATCGGCGTGGTCGCGGATTCGCGTTTCCGCACCGTCAACACACCGATCGAGCCGATCATGTTCAACTGGAACGGCAACGGCGCCTATTGGCTGATCGCCCGATATAAGGGCGATGGCGCTGCGGCACGCGCCGGGATCGAAAAGGTCTGGCGCAGCTTCGCGCCCGATGTCGCATTCGATGGGCAGTTCAGCGATGCCATCATGGAGCGAAGCTATCGCCGGATGGACGCGCGCGCGCAGATGTTTGGCCTGTTCGCGGTCCTCGCGGTGGTGGTCGGCTGCCTGGGGCTGTTTGGCCTTGCTGCCTTCACCGCCGAGCGTCGCACCAAGGAGATCGGCATCCGCAAAGTGCTCGGCGCGCGCACCGCGGATATCATCCGGCTGCTGATCTGGCAGTTCGCGCGGCCGGTGGTGATCGCCAATGTCATCGCCTGGCCGGTGGCGTGGTGGGTGATGCGCGACTGGCTCAACCAATATGATGCGCGGATGACGCTCACGCCCTTGCCCTTCATCCTTGCGGGGCTGGCGGCGCTCATCATCGCCATCGTTACCATCGGCGCCCACGCTTTCCGTGTGGCCCGCACCAATCCGGTATATGCTTTGCGATACGAGTAGGCGCGTCGCGCAAGGCATGTCCGGGCGGGCGGCGAGGCGACTCTCCGCCCGCTTTTTCTTACAATTCTCGCAGATTGCTCAATCTGGGTAGTGTTCGACTTGGCTGCACGAACGGGAATATGCAGATTGGGTATTCAATGCCCGTAGTTACAAAAATCCTTGTGTCGCAATTCGATAGTGAAGCTCTTTGCTGTACTCGCATTGTTTGCGGCGGTTTCGCGTGGCGGGGCCGCGCCTGAAAAACATGCTAGAGAATTTCCCGCCGAGTTCATCGCAGCCGCCCATTCGCATGCTCACGCGCTTTCTGGCGGAGATGCAGACGACGATTACCGCAGCGGGAATCCGGGCGTTTGACGGCAATCTCGATCGCTTCACCATTTACACGCTGATCGTCCGGCAGGGCGGGCTACAGCATCTCGGCCCCGGCGAAGCGGACGAGCGGGATCTGGAGATCGGCGCGATTTCGGTCTCCTCGCTATCGGACTCGCTGTCCAAGCCGTTCGAAACGGTGCGCCGCCACGTCAACGCGATGATCGACGCGGGCATTTGCGTGCGTACCCCAAGGGGCGTTTCCGCCGCGCCAGAGGCATTGCGCGGGCCGGTGCTGGCCGGTGTGATGACGACGGCGCATGACTCGTTCGTCCGTTTTGTCGAGGATCTTTCCAACTTCGGTTTCGAAATGCCGGCCCAGCGCCGTGAGCCGCCTTATCACTCCGGTATCGGCGTGCGTGCCGCAGCGGACGTGATGCTGACGGTGATGGACGCCAATATGGGGGTGCATCAGGAATGGGTGAACCTTGTACTCTATTCCACCGTGCTGTGCGCCAATGCCCGGCGCTACACCTATGACCCGGTGCTGGCGCGGCGGTATGCCGATCAGAACACACTTGTGCCCGAGCGGGTGCGCGAACCGGTTCGCCCCGCAGTGATCGCGCGCACATTGGGACTGGCACCTGCGACCGTGCAGCGTCGGCTCAAGCCGCTGATAGATGACGGACGGCTGATCCGCGCGCAACGCGGCATGCTGGTATCCGAAGCCTGGCTGAACGGACCCATGGCGATTGCGACAAGCACCACCACCTATCAGAATGTGCGGCGCGTCCTCGGCTGGATCGCGGCATCGGGCTTTCCGTTCGAGGACCCCGCCAGCGCATATCTACAGGGGCGCCCGGCACTGGCACCGTTCGAATAGCCCATACGGACTCAAAAATTTGGATTTCGGGGCGATGCTGTCAGCGTAAAATCGCGACATGCATCGCTGCAATGGTCGGGGCGATAGGATTCGAACCTACGACCCCTGGACCCCGAGACCAGTGCGCTACCAGACTGCGCCACGCCCCGACACATTGCAGGCAGCGCGCCTAGCTGGGCGGGGCGGCAGTATCAAGTCAAAAAGCGCGCTTCACCGCGCGCCGAGCATTCCATCTACGCTGGTGAACTTCTCACGCGGCGACCCATCGCGCGCCGCAGCGACCTCGGCGTTCTCGATCTTTTGCCAATCGCGGAAGGTGACGACATCGACGCCGCGCGATTCGAGCAGCGCGTCGAGGCCGGGGCGGCCCTGCTTGCCGCTGCCTTCGCCAATGTCTGCGGCGATCTTTTCGGCGATGGCGAAACCATCCGGGCGGTTGGTGCCGATCGTCCCCGTCGGCCCGCGCCGTGCCCAGCCGACCGCGTAGAGGCCCGGCAGGATGCGGCCGTCTTCATTGGCGAAGCGGCCCGCTTTATCGTCATAGGGGATACCGGGGATCGGCGGGGTGCGATAGCCGATGCAACTGACCACGAGGCTGGCGGGGATCGCATAGGTCTCGCCGGTGCCATGCGACGAGCCATCGGGGCCAAGCGCGGTGCGCTCGACGATGACGCGCTCGACCTTGCCATCGCCTTCGATCGCGACCGGCATTGCGTAGAAATCGAAGACGATGCGGATCGGCTTGTCGACCGGATTGGCGGCGAAGTTGCGCAGATGGGTAACCGATTTGCGCTGGCCGGGATCGAGCAGCGAATCGTCCGCCAGCGGGGGAAGGTCTGCGGGATCTACCACCGGGCTGGCGCGCTCGAGTTCGCCGAGTTCGCCCAATTCCTTGGGGGTCATCGCGATCTGATGCGGTCCGCGGCGGCCGAGCAGGGTGATTGCGGGCACAGTCGCGCCGCGCAGCGCATCGAGCGCGTGGCTGACGATATCCGAGCCGGCGAATTCGGCTTCGGTCTTGGCGAGCACGCGCGCCACGTCGAGCGCGACATTGCCGTTGCCGATCACGACTGCGCCGCCCGACAGCGCGGGGGCGAGCGCGGCGTGATCTGGATGGCCGTTATACCAGCCGACGAATGCGGCCGATCCGGTGACGCCGGGCAGGGTGGCACCGGGGATTTCGAGCGGGCGATCGTTTGGCGCGCCAGTCGCGAGCACGACCGCATCGTACAGGCCCAGTAATTCCTCGATCGAGGCATCCTTGCCGAGCGTGACATTGCCGACGAAGCGGACCGTATCGGTCAGCGCCGTCGCCTCATAGCGGCGCGAGACGCCCTTGATCGACTGGTGATCGGGGGCGACGCCGGTGCGGATCAGGCCGAAGGGAACGGGGAGGCGATCGATGATGTCGACGCGGACGCCTTCACCAAAGCTCTTTTGACAGGCCTCGGCGGTGTAATATCCCGCCGGCCCGGAGCCGATGATCGCGATATGGCGCATTGGGGCTCTCTCCTGCTTTTGCCCTAGCCTAGCGGGACTATCGGCGAGAGCAAGCGCGACCCTCTCGACGCGCGACCATTGGCGCGGTAGCCACGCCAGATGACGGGGATCGAGGCTATTGCGGCGCTATTGACGCTGATCAACGTGGCGCTCGTGGCCCGGCGAAGCATCTGGAACTATCCGTTCGCGCTGGTCGCGGTCACGCTGTCCGGCTGGGTGTTTTTCGGCCAGCGGCTCTACAGCGACACGTTGCTTCAGGGCTTTTTCATCGCGATCAACCTGTATGGCTGGTGGAACTGGGTGCGCGTGCGTGCGCAGACCGGCGAGGTGCAGGTCGAGCGGCTGGGCAGCCGGGCCCAGATCGTGTGGGCGGTCGCTTGCGTGGTGGCGATCGCGCTGTGGGGAACGTTCATGCAGCGCAACACCGATGCGGCGCTGCCATATTGGGACGCATCGATCCTGATCCTGAGCATCGCGGCGCAGACGCTCCAATCGCGGCGGAACGAGGAGAGCTGGTGGCTCTGGATCCTCGTCAATCTGTTGTCGATCCCGCTGTATGCCGCGCGCGGGCTGTGGATATTCGCCGCGCTGTATGTGGTGTTGCTCTCGCTGTGCTTCTGGGGGTTGAACGACTGGGCCAAGGCGAGGAAAGAGGCGCGCGCATGATCCCGCGCACCATCTGCCTTCACGGGCCGGAAAGCACCGGCAAATCCACCCTCGCGCCGCGCCTGGCCGCGCATCTCGGGGGGGAAGTCCTCGACGAATATGGTCGTGATTATGCCGAGGCGAACGGCATCGACTTCACGATGGACGATCTGCTCAGCATTGCGAAAACCCATGATGCGCGGACGTTAGAGATGATCATGCAGGGCGCGGATCCGCTGATCCTCGATACCGATCCGCTGATGACGGCCGTGTGGGCCGACATGTTGTTTGGTGAGCGCGATCCGTGGTTCGATGCCTGGACGGGCACCGCCGATCTCTATCTGCTGCTGGATGTGGACCTGCCGTGGATCGAGGACGGCACGCGGATGTTCGGCACGCCAGAATTGCGCGCCAAATTCTTCGATCTGTCGAAGGCCGAGCTGGAGCGGCGCGGGGTGCCGTGGGTGCTGATCGGCGGGGCCGGCGAGGCGCGATTCGAGAGCGCGGTCGCGGCGATCGAGGCGGCGAAAGCCGTAGCTGCCGCCGCCTGAACCGGTTTTAATATTCGCCCGGTGGGAGACCGCCGAGCTGCTGGACCATTTTGATATAGGCATCGAGATAGGCGAGCACGATCACCTGGCCGATCTCGGTATTCTGATAGCCAGCGCCGCCGGCACCGGCGAGGCCGCCCCACCAGCCAGCGCCACCGCCGCCGCCAAAGCCGATATCGGTCTTGCGGGCATAGCCTTCGGTCACCTGCTCTTCGGTGCTGCGGGTATCGACCACTGACAGCGTGACATTGGCTTCCTTCTTCTTGATGCTGATGCCGCCGCCAATGGCTGCGCCCAGACGCCCGCCGAGCATGCCGCCAACAAAGCCGCCGACGCCGCCGCCGCCCGAATTATTGTTCGAGCTGACAATATCGGGCTCGAGCAGGAAGTCTGCTGCACGGACCTGTCCATTGCCCATGTTCGAATCGGAGCGCAGCTCGCCATTATCGGCCATTGCGCGTTCCATCGCGCGGCTCGTCATCGCGCGGCCGCGATTGACCAAAGTGAAGCAGCCCGATTGCTGAACGAAGACCTTGAGGATCGCTTCGGGGCTGCCGAGGTTCAGCTCACGCCACCACTGATTTTCAGGGGGCACCATGCCGATCGTGCCGAGCGGCTTGGCGCAGCGCGGAATTTCGCGGGTGGCGCGTTCCTGCGCCTTGCGGCCGGACGAAGCACCCTTGGTGTTACCCTTCTTGTCCTGCTTGCCCGAAGACATGCTCGTCTGCGCCTGCGCGACATCGACAATCGCGAGCGACAGCCCGCTGGTGGCCAGCGCGGCTGCAAGAATCAGTTTCCGCATTTCCTACTCCCTCTGTTCATTCTGACGCACAGCGGCTTTGTCTCACGCGCGCGTCGCCCTTGTGACAAGCGATCTATATCCAGCCCCATGATCGTGCGCGAGGCTAGCAACGGTACGGAGCCATAACAACACGAGCGTGCAGATTGGTCGCATCCCTGTCGCATGATCAGGATAAAGCGGAATAGGCGCGCCGAACGGGGCTTTTCCATCCCCGAATCGGGGTATGGCTTCACGGATGCTGTGCTATTGCGACAGCGGCCCCTTCGCATCGCGCGCACACCCTGCTAACGCGCGCGGAATATGGCCACCGAACTCTCCCGCATCCGCAATTTCAGCATCATTGCGCACATCGATCACGGCAAGTCGACGCTTGCCGATCGGCTGATCCAGACCACTGGCGGCCTGCAGGCGCGCGAGATGAGTGCGCAGCTTCTCGATAATATGGATATCGAGAAGGAACGCGGCATCACGATCAAGGCGCAGACCGTGCGTCTTGAGTGGAAGGGGCATGTCCTCAACCTGATGGATACGCCCGGGCACGTCGATTTCGCCTATGAAGTCAGCCGCTCTCTGGCCGCGTGCGAAGGCGCATTGCTGGTGGTGGATGCCGCGCAGGGCGTGGAAGCGCAGACGCTGGCGAACGTCTATCAATCGATCGAGCATGACCATGAGATCATCCCGGTCATCAACAAGATCGATCTGCCCTCGGCCGAGCCCGAGAAGGTGCGCCACGAGATCGAGGAGATCATCGGCATCGACGCGTCGAACGCCGTGCTTGCCAGCGCCAAATCCGGCATCGGCATCGAGGAAATCCTCGACGCGATCGTCGAGCGGATTCCGGCGCCGAAGGGCGATGCCAATGCGCCGCTCAAGGCGATGCTGGTCGATAGCTGGTACGATCCGTATCTTGGCGTCGTGATCCTGCTCCGCGTGATCGATGGCGTGATCAAGAAGGGCCAGCAGGTTAAGTTCATGGCTGCGGGGACGACCCATCTGGTCGACCGGGTCGGCGCATTCCGCCCGAAGATCGAGCAACTGGCCGATCTTGGCCCGGGCGAAATCGGCTTCATCACTGCGCAGATCAAGGAAGTGGCGCAGGCCCGTGTCGGCGATACGCTGACCGATGCCAAGCGGCCCGCGACCGAAGCGCTGCCGGGCTTCAAGGAAGTCCAGCCGGTGGTGTTCTGCGGCCTGTTCCCCGTGGATGCCAATGACTTCGAGAAGCTTCGCGAGAGCATCTCGAAGCTGCGGCTCAACGATGCCAGTTTCTCGTTCGAGATGGAAACCTCGGCAGCGCTTGGCTTCGGCTTCCGCTGCGGCTTCCTGGGGCTGCTCCATCTGGAGATCATCCAGGAGCGGCTGACCCGCGAATATGACCTCGACCTGATCACGACTGCGCCGAGCGTGGTCTATCAGATCGACTTGTCGCACGACGCCGGGCACCTCGAACTGCACAATCCGGCCGACATGCCGGACCCCAGCAAGATCGAGACGATCAGCGAGCCGTGGATCAAGGCTGTGATCTATGTGCCGGACGAATATCTCGGCTCGATCCTCAAGCTTTGCCAGGATCGCCGCGGCATCCAGCAGAATCTGACCTATGTCGGTGGTCGCGCTCAGGTGACCTATGAACTGCCGCTCAACGAAGTCGTGTTCGACTTTTACGACCGGCTGAAGTCGCTTTCCAAGGGCTATGCGAGCTTCGATTATGAGCAGATCGGCTATCGCGAAGGCGATCTGGTGAAGATGGGGATTCTCGTCAACGAGGAGCCGGTCGACGCGCTGAGCATGATCGTCCATCGCGGCACCGCCGAAGTGCGCGGACGCGGCATGGTCGAGCGGCTCAAGGAACTGATCCCACGCCATCTGTTCAAGATCCCGATCCAGGCGGCGATCGGCGGCAAGGTCATCGCGCGCGAGACGATCAGCGCGATGCGCAAGGACGTCACCGCAAAATGCTATGGTGGCGATGCGACGCGCAAGAAGAAGCTGCTGGAGAAGCAGAAGAAGGGCAAAGCGAAGATGCGCGAATATGGCAGCGTTAGCATCCCGCAAGAGGCCTTCATTGCGGCGTTGCGGATGGGCGAGGAGTAGAATCCCGGGCATTCGGGTCGGCTCGTCCCGGCCATTGCCCGGCCCATCGTGTCTTCCAGCACATGCAGATTTTCAGCGATTACATGCACTTCTCCGTTTTCAGGAGAAGTTTATGAAGAAGCTTGCATGGATCGCCGCCGTCTCTTTTGCCGGCATCGCGCCGCTCTCGGCTCAGGCCCAGACCGCAGCGCCAGCGGCCGCACCAGCACAGGCATCGCCCGCCAAGGTTGGCGACACGATCTATGACGATGCCGGTGCCGAAGTGGGCAAGATCGAAAGCATCGCCAATGGCACGGCAGTTGTGTTCACCGGCACCAATCGCGCCAGCGTTGCCGTCACGAGCTTCGGCACGAGCCCCAAGGGACCGACGTTTGCGCTGACCAAGGCGCAGTTGGACGAAGCAGCAGTCAAGGCTGCTGCCTCGGCCCAATCCGATCTCCGCGCCAAGCTCACTGCCGGAGCGGACGTTCATGGCAAGAACGGCGCAATAGTTGCCAAGATCAAGTCGGTGGATGGCGAGAATATCGTGCTAACGTCGGCTAAGGGCGACGTGACCGTTCCTGTCACGGGTATCGGCACGAACGAGCAGGGCCTTTACATCGGCATGACCCAGGCCGAATTCGACGCGGCGGTCGTCGCGAGCCAGCCTAAGTGAAGCGCGGCGGGGCGGCATAGGGTCGCCCCGCCATTATCGTATTGATCGAGATCAGCCGGCGGCGCGCTGGCGTTGCTCTCTATAATTTTCCGGCTAAGCATCCCTTTGTGGATCGTCGCACCCTAGTCTTCCGAGCCGCCGCATGAGTGCGCGCGCGGCGCTCCGTTTGGCGACAGCCTCGGATCATGAGCGGGTAGATGCCGCTTTCTCCCAATATGACCTGTCGAGCCGGGAGGGCTATCGCCGTTTCCTGCTGCGCCAGGCATCGGCGCATTTGCCGGTGGAGCGCGCGCTGGATGCTGGCGTAGCGATCGATGACTGGCCCGAGCGCCGGCGCGCCGATGCGATCCGCGCGGATCTCGCCGATCTGGGATGCGCGGAGATCGCCGAGGCACCGTTTGATGGCTTCTCCACGCAAGCTGAGATGCTGGGTGGTGCCTATGTGCTCGAAGGATCGCGACTGGGCGGGCAACTGCTCCGCAAACAGGTAAGCGACGGACTTCCCACGCGATTTCTTGCCAAGGGATCATCTGAGGCATGGCGTGCGTTACTGACCGTTCTGGAGACGAAACTAACGTCACCGGAGGAGATTGCGGAGGCCGTGAAAGGTGCCCGCGCAGTCTTTGCGTGTTTCGAAGCGGCGGCACGCCGTGAAGTGGAGAAGAGCTGAGTGTCGAGTGCGAATGAGCCTGTCGATCTGACAAATTGCGACCGCGAGCCGATTCATCTGCTCGGCGCGATCCAGCCGATCGGCTTCCTGCTGACGGTCTCCGAGCAATGGGAGATCGAGCGCGCGTCTGAGAATCTGGCGGAGTTTCTGGGCGTTTCCCCTCAAGAGGCGATCGGCAAGCCGCTTGATGCGCTGATCGGCGGCCACGCGGTCCATAATTTCCGCAACCGCATCGCGATGCTGCGCGGGGGGGATGCGGTCGAGCGGATATTCGGCGCGAAGCTGCGCGACGATCTGCGCAGTTTCGATATCGCACTGCATGTATCCGACGGGCAGATCGTTATTGAAGGTGAACCGGCATCCGACGAACATGGCGATGCGACCAACACCGTTCGCTCGATGATCGCGCGGCTCGACCAGACCGATAGCCTCGACAGCTTCCTCAACGAAGGCGCGCGGATGATCCGCGGGCTGACCGGATTCGACCGCGTCATGGTCTATCGCTTCGATCAGGATGGATCGGGCGAAGTTGCCGCCGAAGCATGCCGATCGGGCATCGGGCGGTTCAAGGGGCTGCATTATCCCCCCACCGATATCCCGGCGCAGGCGCGAGTGCTCTACAAGCGCAATCTGCTGCGCGTGATCGCCGATCTTGAAGCGGAGCCGGTGCCGATCTTCTCCTCGGCGGCGCGGCGCGGGCAGATTCTCGATCTGTCGCTCTCGATCCTGCGCTCGGTTTCGCGCATCCATATCGAATATCTGAAGAATATGGGCGTCGGCGCATCGATGTCGATCTCGATCATCGTTGATGACGAGCTTTGGGGGCTGTTTGCCTGCCACCATTATGGGCCGCTGAACCCCAGCTTTGAGCGGCGTTCGGTGTGCGAATTGTTCGCGCAGATGTTTGCGATGCGGCTGGAGAGCCGGCTGCGCAAGGAACTGATGGAGTTTGAGCGGCGCGCGCGCGACATCTCGGATCAGTTGCTGGGCGCAGTGGCATCGGACGAGACGTTGCTCAACGATCCCGACTGGCTGGGCGATATCCTGACGACCGCTATCCCTGCCGATGGTGTGGGCGTGTGGATCAATGGTAGCCTCGCGCTTTCGGGCAAGACACCGCCCGCCACGGGCTTTCGCGAGATTATCGCGCGGCTGCATGAGACCGATACCGGACAGGTCTTCACGACCGATCAGATATCGTCGGTGGTGCCGAGCGCCGAGCGCTATGCTTCGAGCGCGGCGGGGATGCTGGCGATCCCGCTTTCGCGCACCGCGCGCGATTATGTCGTGCTCTTCCGCTCCGAAGTGATCCATTCGGTGCGCTGGGGCGGCGATCCGCACAAGCCGGTGGAATATGGCCCCAACGGGCCCCGCCTGACGCCGCGCGAGAGCTTTGCCGAGTGGAAGGAACTGGTCGAGGGCAAGGGCAAGGCCTTCTCGCCTTCCGAGCTGCGCGTCGCCGAGACGCTGCGCGCTACGCTGATCGAAGTGGTGCTGCGGCTTGCCGAAGAAGCGACGGTCCAGCGGCAACAGGCGCATGCGCGGCAGGAATTGCTGATCGCCGAACTCAACCACCGGGTGCGCAACATTTTGGGCGTCATCCGTGGCTTGATCCGCCAATCCAAGCCACATGACGACAGCCTTGAGGGCTTCGTCAAGCTGGTCGATGGCCGCATTCATGCGCTTGCCCGCGCGCATAATCAGATCACCGACGATCATTGGGGGCCTGCGCCGATCCAGGCGCTGATCGATGCCGAGGCAGCGGCGTTTCTGGCGGATGGCGGTGGCGATCGCATCCGCACCAAGGGCGATTTCGTGCTGCTCAATCCGCAGGCGTATTCGACCATGGCGCTGGTGATCCACGAACTGGTCACGAACTCGGCGAAATATGGCAGCCTGTCGGGCGAGGGGTCGGTGGATATCGGCTGGTCGCGCAACGCGGCGGGCGATCTCGCGGTAGAATGGCGCGAACAGGGTGGCCCGAAGGTGACCGTGCCGACCCGCAAAGGCTTTGGCACGACGATCATCGGCCGCTCTGTTCCCTATGATCTGGGTGGCGAGGCCGAGATCGATTTCGCGGCCGATGGCGTCCACGCCCATTTCCTTATCCCCGCCCGGCATGTGAGCGAAGCTACGCGGGATCGCACCCCGGTGATCAAATATCCGCGCCCGTCGATCGGCCATCCGGCCGCGCCGCCCGATCAGGTGCTCGCGGGACACCGGGCATTGCTGGTCGAGGACAGCCTGATCATCGCGCTCGATGCCGAGGATGTGCTGGCCCGGCTGGGTGCCGACGACATCGCGACCGCATCGACGCTCGATGGCGGTCTCGACGCGATCGAGCGTTTTGGGCCGAGCGTGGCGATGCTCGACATCAATCTGGGCGACCGGACCAGTTATGCCGTCGCGGACCGCCTGGAGGAACTGGGCATCCCGTTCCTCTTTGCGTCGGGCTATGGCGAACAGGCGCAATTGCCCGAGAAGCACGCGAACCGGAGCATCGTGCAGAAGCCCTATACGCTGGAGAATGTCGCGCGGGCGCTCGATACCTTGCTGGCCGAGGTCGAGCCGGTCGACTAGGCCCGCATCATCGCGCGCAGTTCGTTCATCCGCGCGTCGATTGGGACGAGGCGGGCCCGGTCTTCTTCGGAGAAGAGCGGAAGCACTTCGACGCCGGGATACCAATAACGATCGGTGATGTCGGTACGCTGGCGCACCAGATCGATATATTCGGCGGCAAAGACGTTGCCTGCGTCCGGACGCATCACGTTGCGGCGATAGACGTTCGGATCGAACACCGCTTCCGGATCGGGCAGGAACAGGATGCGCGCAGGATCGCCCAATTGCGGGGTCACATCGAGGAAGCTGCCATCGGGCTTGCGCCAGACCGCGTGATGCTCCGCTTCGAACCAGCGGCCCGGCCAGTGCCAGATCGCCCAGCCATACGCCGCTGCGCCGCCCTGCGCCTCGGCCTGGATCACCGAATTGTCGAAGCAATACGCCACCTTGGCGTGCGGCTGAGGCGCGACGGGGACGTAAAAGGGCGTGTGCGGCGAAATGCTGGCGCAGAAAGCGAGAGCCGCCGCATCGATCTCCGCAGGCGGGCCGAGGATGACGAGGGGAGGGGTCTGCTGAGTCGGGATGTTCATGATTGCGCGGTTGATAGAGGGGCTTGATGACATGCGATAGCGGCGTCCACGAATGGATCGCACGGGCACGCCACTTGCCTTGCCCTTCACCGCCAAATTGCGTCATATCGTAGGGGCAGCGCGCGTTTGATTCCGGGGGCGCGCGGGAGGTAATCCGACGTGAATTTGATTCCAGACGTAGCGCTTGCCGAGAATACCAGCCAGCGGCTGCCCTGCGTCGTGGTGCTGGATGGCTCGACATCGATGGGCAATGGCAATGCCATCGGCGCGCTGAACGACGGACTGAAGCTGCTCGAGAGCGATCTCAAGGCCGATGACGTTGCCCGGCAGCGCGTGCGCATCCTCGTGCTGCGCGTCGGCGCGCCGCACGATGTGGAGGTGGTGACCGACTGGGTCGATGCGATCGAATTTGAAGCGCCGGAGATCGACGCCAACGGCACGACGCCGCTGGGCGCGGGCGTGCGCCGGGCGCTGGACGAGATCGAAGCCGAGAAGGCGCGCTACCGCGACCACGGCATCCCCTATAACCGGCCCTGGCTGTTTGTGCTCACCGATGGCGAGCCGACCGATCCCGATTGGGAGAGCGCGGCCGACGAATGCCGCGCGGCGGAGGAGAGCGGGCGCGTATCGGTGTTCTGCGTGGGCGTGGGCGATGCGAACATGGCCAAGCTCGGCCGGTTCAGCCCGCGCCAGCCGCTGGCACTGAGGGGCTTGGCGTTCCGCGAATTCTTCCTGTGGCTCAGCCGCAGCGCGCGGGCCGGATCGCAATCCGCGCCCAGCGAGAATATCCAGATGGCCGCGCCCAGCGATTGGGCCGTGGTTCCCGGGCGAGGCTAAGGCAGGTGAAAGCGCCTGCCTGGCGTATCGCCGAGGCCTCGGTCACGGGCGCGTACCATGTGTTTCGCGGCGATGATTGCCAGGATCGGCATCGGACCCATGTGACGCCGGGCGGCGCACTGATCGCGGTGGTGTCAGATGGTGCCGGCTCCGCGGTGCATGGCGGCGAAGGTGCTGCAATGCTGTGCGAGCAAGTGGCCGCTGAGATCGCAGAAATGCTGGGCGCTGAGACACCGAAGCCATCGCGTGCGCTGCTGCGGCGCTGCGTGGAGGCAGTATGCGCCGGTATCGAGGCGGCGCGTTCGAAGCTTGAGGGTAAGCTTTCGGACTATCACGCCACGCTGGTCGGCGCGGTGGTGCTGCCGGGTACTGGCGGGCTGTTCTTCCATATTGGCGACGGTGCCGCTTTAGCGGTCGAGAGCGGCGGCGGGCGCTGGGCGCTTTCCGCACCGCGCAACGGCGAATATTCGTACGAAACCTATTTCTTCACCGAGAGCGACTGGCGGAAGCGATTGCGCTTCAAGCTGATCGAGCCGGGCTTCGATACGATCTTCGTCATGACCGATGGAGTCACCGATATCGGGCTCAAGAATATGAGCTCAGGCCCCGAGCCCTTCATGCCTTTTTTCGAGCCGATCGGCCGCTTCCTTGCGCAAACCGAGCGCGGTGAGGGCGAAAAGGCGTTGATGAGCACGCTCGATACCGAAGCGGTGCGCGAGCGATCGAATGACGACAAGACGCTGGTGTGGGCCCAGATGGCGGGCGGCGCGGGGTGAGCGAAGTCTATCTCGGCCGTGGTGAGAGCCGGCGGATGCTGCGGCTCGGCAAGCTGCTGGGCGAGGGCGCATCGGGCAAGGTGCATGGCGTGGAGGGGGGCTTTGCCGCCAAGCTATATCATGGGCCGGAAGAGGCACGGCGCTATGAAGCGAAGATCGAGGCGATGCTCGCCCGCCCGCCCGAATTGCCGGCTACAATGCACCGGGGCGCGAGCTATCCGCAGATCGCTTGGCCGACTGCCAAGCTGCATGACCGGGCGGGGAGTTTTATCGGCTTCCTGATGCCCGAAGTGCGCTTTGCGCATTCGACGAGCCTGGTGAATCTGCTCCAGAAGAATAGCCGCAAGCTGGAGGGGATCAGCGACTATTATGGCTATCGCGTGCTCGTTGCGCGCAATCTGGCGTCGGTCTTCACCGAATTGCACCGCGCCGGGCACCATATGATCGACATGAAGCCAGCGAATTTGCGCTTCTATCCGGCGATGAGCTGGATGGCGGTGGTCGATGCCGATGGTTTCAGCATCGCGGGCACGAATGGCCGGATCGGCGCGCTCCAACTCAGCGACGAATATATCGCGCCCGAAAGCTGGAAGCGGAAACCGGCGGAACTGGGGCTGGAGCAGGACCTGTTCGCGCTGGCCGCGATCATCTTTCAGCTTCTCAACAACGGCGTGCATCCGTTCGCGGGGACGGTGACGGGCAGCGACGCGACCGATCTGCAAACCCGCATCGTCGAGGGGCTTTATCCCTATGCCATCGCACCGCGCCCGAGCCTGACGCCGAGTACGGCCAGCGTCCACCGCATGTTTCGTCGCCAGACCCGCGAGATGTTTGACACCGCATTCCTGACTGCGCGGCGGCCGAGCGCGGCGGAGTGGCGCGATCATCTCGACGAACTGGTTGCGCAGCTTGTGCCGTGTTCGGCGCGGCCGAATGAGCATGTCCATTTCGGGGCGGGTTGTGGTTTTTGCGGGCATGAGGCGCGGATTGAGGCTGTGCGCGCGGTGCCTCGGCGGGTGGTGCAGCCGCGTAGCCCAGTGTCGGCTGTGCAGCCGCGTGGGGCTCTGTTCGCCGCGCAGGCGCCTCGCGTAGCGCGACCGGTGCGCGCCGGGATGCCGCGTCAGCCTGGCATCCTGCATCCGCTGCCCCGCAAGCGGCGGTCGCGGATGCGATTTGTGGTGGGAAGCTCGCTGGTGGTGGCGTTGCTCGCGGGGTTCGTAGTCGGGTCTGATCGGCTGTTGCAGGAAATCACGGCGCGTCAGGCCTTTGCTGCGACCGCTCCGAGCCCGGAGCCGAGCTTTGGCGGGCAGATCACCCCGCTGCCCGAGCCGATCGAGTATCGGATCCTGCCGCCCTCCGGCGGAGAGGCAGTCGAGATGCGCGAGGGGCCGGGCGCGGAATATCCTGCGCTGGGCGTGGCCAAGATTGAGGAGGCGTTGCTAGGCAGCGGCAGCGCACCGGCGACTGACGGTAGCCTCTGGATATTGGTGACGCGAACGGGCGGCATTTCCGGACTCGTGCCTGCCAGCGCTCTGATCGCTCGGACAGACATCGTCGCGCCGCTCGACTGTCCGGCAGGCAAGGTTTGCGACGACGGGACTTTGGTGAGTCGCGAGCATATGATCGGCATCCGCTATCTCGAATTGCTCGGGCGGAGCAACGCCGCGGGGCGCGCGAAGCTAGAAGCGGAGCAACGCGATTGGGAAGTGGCGCGCATCGCTTGCAACACGCTCGCGAGGCCGGCGGAGTGCCGCAGCGATATCAGCGCAAGACGAAGCGGTGTGCTAGACGATTTCGCGATCGGAAACCTGCGATGATCGCGCGGCGGGGGCTGTTGCTCGGGATTGGCTCGGCCGCGATTGCGGGCAAGGCAGCCGCCGCACCACGCGCGCCGCTGGTACTGGCAGCGGCAAGCCTGCAGGAATCGATGAATGCCGCGGCGGACGCATGGGCCGCGAAGGGACATGCCCGGCCCATATGCTCATTCGCGGCATCCTCGGCACTTGCGCGCCAGATCGTGGCGGGAGCTGCGGCGGATTTGTTCATTTCGGCGGATGAGCCGTGGATGGACGATATTGAAAGGCGCGGCCTGATTGTACCGGGCACGCGCGCTTCCTTTCTGGGCAATCGGCTGGTGGTGGTTCAGCCGCGCAGCAAGCCGGCGCTGGCCGCCAGCGTGCCACTGTCGCGCGCACTTGCAACTGGGCGGATCGCGCTTGCCGATCCGGATTCTGTGCCCGCTGGTCGCTATGCCAAGGTAGCGCTGGAGAAATTGGGACTATGGGCGAGCGTCTCGCCACGTATTGTGCGTGCCGAGAATGTTCGCGCGGCGCTGGCATTTGTCGAGCGCGGGGCGGCGGACTGGGCGTTTGTTTATGCGACCGACGCACGCGCATCGGCGCAGGTGCGCGCGGTGCGGATGATGCCCGAGAGTATTCACCCGCCGATCCGCTATCCGCTCGCGCGGCTCAAGGCGGCCACCAGCCCGGATGCCGAGCCGCTGCGGCGCTTCCTGCTGAGCCGCGAGGGACGGGCGATCTTCCAGCGCTTCGGGTTTATCCCGCTTTGACGTCTTGTTTCCCTCCCGCAAGCGGAAGACGAGCAAGATGCTGACCCCCGTCGAATGGGGCATCGTTGCGCTGTCGCTCAAGGTGGGCGGGGTTGCGGTGCTGGCGTGCCTGCCGGTGGCGTTCGGGCTGGCCTATCTGCTCGCGCGCGTGCGCTTTCCCGGCAAGGTGCTGGTCGATGGGCTGATCCATTTGCCTCTGGTCGTGCCTCCGGTCGTGACCGGCTGGCTGTTGCTGCTTGCCTTTGCACCAACCGGGCCGGCGGGGGCGTGGCTGGAGAATTGGTTCGGGGTGAGCGTGCTCTTCCGCTGGACGGGGGCGGCGATCGCGGCAGCGGTGATGGCGTTGCCGCTGATGGTCCGTGCGATGCGGCTGTCGATCGAAGCGGTGGACCAGAGGCTTGAGCAAGCGGGGCGCACGTTGGGCGCGAGCCGCTGGCGGGTGTTTCGCACGATAACCCTGCCGCTGAGCCTGCCCGGCGTGATCGCGGGCGCGGTACTTGGTTTTGCGCGTGGGCTGGGCGAGTTCGGCGCGACGATCACTTTTGTATCGAACGTGCCGGGCGAGACGGCGACGCTGCCGCTGGCAATTTATGCGGCGCTCCAGACGCCGGGGGGTGAGGCAATGGTTCTGCGGCTTGCGGCGATTTCGGTGCTGCTCTCGCTCGCGGCGCTGATTGCGTCCGAACTAATCGCGCGGCGCGCGGGCAGGGGGCTGCATGTCCTTTGATATCCAGATTCGGAAGCGGATCGGCGATGCCGAGATCGTCTGCCGGATCGAGGCGGGTGAGGGGCTGACGGTGTTGTTCGGTCCTTCGGGCGCGGGCAAAACGAGCGTGCTCAACATGGTCGCCGGACTGCTGGAGCCCGATAGCGGGCATATCCGCGTCGGCGGCGAGACCTTGTATGAGGCCGCTAACGGTCTGGATGTGCCTGCCGAGCAGCGCCGGGCGGGCTATGTGTTTCAGGAAGCGCGACTATTCCCGCATCTGCGCGTACGGGCGAACCTGCTTTATGGGCGCAAGGAGCGCGGGCTCGATGTGGACGATATCATCGCCTTGCTCGGCATCGCGCATTTGCTCGATCGCTGGCCGCGCACGCTTTCGGGTGGCGAGGCGCGGCGCGTGGCGATTGGGCGGGCGTTGCTTTCCGATCCGGCATTCCTGTTGCTCGATGAACCCTTGTCGTCGCTCGACCGCGCCCGGCGCGAGGAGATTATGGGGCTGCTTGAGCGGTTGCGCGATGCGCTGGGCCTGCCGATCCTGATGGTGACGCACGACCGCGAGGAAGCCGCGCGTCTGGGATCGCGGATCGTGGAGATCTAGGCGGACGCGATCAGGATCGCGGCGAGCGCCTGATTGAGCGGGGTGGGGATCCCGTGCTTCTCGCCTAGCCGAACGATCACCAGATTGCGGGCGTCGACTTCGGTCTGGCGGCCGGCAAGGCGATCGGCGTGCAGCGAA
This sequence comes from Sphingomonadales bacterium, assembly GCA_004173185.1. Classification (GTDB taxonomy): domain Bacteria; phylum Pseudomonadota; class Alphaproteobacteria; order Sphingomonadales; family Sphingomonadaceae; genus Sphingomonas. Next base: position 237,901 of record SEFZ01000001.1, read on the forward strand.
TTGACCGATTGCGGATGCGCGAGCGTGGTCCATTTCACCACCTGATCGGCGAGCTTGTCGGGCAGGTCTGCGCCTTCCATGCGGCCGACCGCGATGCATTCACGCACCAGCCCACGCATCACTTCGGCAACGCCCTCGTCATTGGCGACTTCGGCGGGGCGCAGCGTGAGGCCGCTGACGATGCCCGAGCAGTTGATCGCCAGCTTGCGCCAGGCGGCGGTGACGAAATCGGGGGTGGTCTGGGCGTCGATCACCGTGCCAGCGAAGAGCGTGACAAAGGCTTCGCCATTGGCATCGTCGGGCACGTGGATTGAGCCGTTGCGGCGCTGGACCAGACGGCCGGGGGCAGTGCGCTCGGCGGGGAGATCGATGATGACCGGGACCACGCGATCGGCCGGGACCATCGGGAAACGCTCGCGCTGCTCAACGCCGTTCTGGATCACCGCGAGGCGGGTATCCGGCCCCATCAGCCCAGGCAGCCATGCGGCGGCGGAGGCGCAGTCATAGGTCTTGGTGGTGCAGAGTATCCAATCGACCGGCGTGGCATCGCTGGGATCGGTGAGCACCAGAGGCGTTGCGCGGATCGTGCCGTCTTCGCGCTCGACCTCGAGATCGCCGAGCGGCGAGCGCGCGCAGACGATTACTTCGTGGGTCTGCGCCAGCCATGTCGCCAGCGTGCCGCCGATGGCACCCGCGCCGATCACTGCAATCCGCATCAGATGGCGCCCAGATAGTCTCGCTTGCCGACCGGCACGCCCTTCATGCGGAGGATCGCATAGGCCGTGGTGAGGTGGAAATAGAAGTTCGGCAAAGCGAAACTGGCAATGTAGCTGCTGCCGGTGAACTTCAGTTCGGTCTTTGGCAGTTTTAGGACGATCTCGGCACCTTCGCGCCCGTCGATCTTCTCACGCGGCACCGATTCGATGAACGCGACCGTCGCGGCGATCCGCGCCTGAAGCTCGTCAAAGCTCGTTTCGGTATCGGCCATGGCGGGCGCATCGACCTGTGCCAGCCGCGCGACGGCGAGCTTTGCACCATCGCTCACGCGCTGGATCTGGCTGCTCAGCGGCGCCATGTCTTCATAGATGCGCGCAGTGAGCATATCCGCATGCGGAACTCCGTTCTCGTCGGCCCATGCGCGGGCTTTTTCTAGGAAAGCAGCCAATGCCGCGAAGCCGCGCAGGAAAGCGGGAACCGAAATATCATAGAGTTCTGTAGCCATAAGCGAGAGATAGGAACGACCGCGTTACAAGTCGAGGGCAAGCGGCTGGCAAAGTTCTGGAAACACTTTAGGATCGGAGTCGATGGTGAAATCCTCCGATCCGGCCCGCGCACGGCTTAGTGATGCGCTTGCGCGGGTGGGCGGTGGCGACCGCGATGCGCTGCGCGAGGTTTATGCGCTCACCTCGGCGAAACTATTCGGCGTCTGCCTCCGTATCTCTCAGGACAGGGAAGCCGCCGAGGACATTTTGCAGGACGTTTATCTCAAGGTCTGGAACAGAGCGGGGCGCTTCGATGCGGAGCGGGCGAGCCCGATCACCTGGCTGTGCATCATCGCGCGCAACACTGCGATCGATTGGCGGCGCACCACCGGGCCGGCGATGCTGCCTGAGGCCGCCGCGTTCGATATTGCCGACGATCGTGCCAGCGCGACCGATCTGATCGAAGCCGATCAGGACCGCGCGCGCATCTTCGATTGCCTCGATGCGCTGGAGGAGCGCCAGTCAAACGCGATCCGTGCGGCTTTCTATGAGGGGCGAACCTATCTTCAGCTCGCTGAAATAATGAAAGTGCCATTGGGGACGATGAAGAGCTGGGTCCGGCGTGGGCTGATGCAATTGAAGGGATGCCTCGATGGCTAACCCGACCCCCGACGATCGCGAAATGATGGCCGCTGAACTCGCGCTCGGGCTGATCGAGGGCGAGGAGCGGGCGGTGGCCTTGCGGCTCCAGCTTTCCGATCCTGAATTTGCTGCGTCGGTCGAGGCATGGCGGGCGCGGCTTGATCCCTTGTACGTGGGCTTTGCCGAAGCGCCGGCGCCCGAGCTTTGGCCCTCAATCGAGCGCCGGCTGGGCGGGGCAGGGAGCCTTGTCGCGATGCGCCGCTGGCGCTTTGCCGCCTTCGCATCGGGCGCGGTGGCGGCTTCGCTGGCTCTGGTGCTGGTGTTGCGGCCCTTGCCCGATCCGATCGAGATCGTGCGTGCGCCGGATAGCCTAGTGGTTGCGCAACTGGATGGCGGCGAGAATGGCGCGTTGCTCGCGGCCAATTACGATCCGGGCCATGGCATGCTGCGGATCCGCGCGGTGACGATGCCGGCGAGCGAACTGGCGCCCGAACTGTGGATCATTCCCGCCGATGGCGTGCCGCGCTCGCTGGGGCTGGTTTCGGCGGAGGGACGTAGCCTGGTTGAAGTGCCCGAGGCGCATCGCAAGCTGATCCAAGATGGCGCATTGCTGGCGATCACGATGGAGCCGCGCGACGGGGCGCCGCACGAGAAGCCGAGCGCCGCGCCGATCGCCGCAGGAAAAATTTCGACGATTTGATTTAGGGCTGCATCCGCGGCCGTATCCCGTCCGTAGCTTCTCCCGCATCCCCAAAAGAGGGGTGCGGAGAGAAGGAAGCCCCCCATGAAGCCTACCCTCAAATTTTCGATCGCAGCCCTCGGCGCGGCAATGCTCGCGACCGGCTCGGTCGCCTCGGCACAGGATTACCCGATGGTCGGCGGTGCAGCGATGTATCCGACCAAGAACATCGTTGAGAATGCCGTCAATTCGAAGGACCACACCACGCTCGTCGCTGCCGTGAAGGCTGCAGGGCTGGTCGATACGCTGATGAGCGCAGGGCCGTTCACGGTGTTCGCGCCGACCAACGCTGCTTTCGCCAAGCTGCCCGCCGGAACGGTGGATACGCTGGTGAAGCCCGAGAACAAGGCGATGCTGACCGACATCCTCACCTACCATGTCGTTCCCGGCAAGATCAGCGCGATGAAGATCGCGGCCGACGCCAAGGCGCATAATGGCAAGGCGACCTACAAGACCGTGCAGGGCGAGAGCATCACTCTGTCCAAGGACGCGCAGGGCCATTGGTGGGTCTGGGATGCGAAGGGTGGCAAGTCGATGATCACGATCGCCGACGTCAACCAGTCGAACGGCGTGATCCACGTCATCGACACCGTGCTTATGCCCAAGTAAGCGAGCTTACCGGGCGCGCAGCCTCCCGGGCGCGCCCATCCGCGTCTGTCGGCGACCTACCCCCAGGGGTCCAGTGCCGGCAGACGCATTCTTTTGGCTTGCGGGCGAGGTATCCCCTCCGCGCCCGTAATGTCTGCCGGCGGTTTTTGCCCCCCTTGGCCGCCGGCAGATGTGCCTTTCCGAAATCCCGCGCTGCGGCCATGATGGCCCCATGGATTTCGATGCTTTGCTCCACCATTATTTCGGCACGGCCGATCTTGAGGCGATTGATGCCTCCCGCTTTGAAGACGGCAAGCACCGCCTCGAAATCGACTTCCGTACCGAACGCGATTCCGGCCGCAAGTTCGCGCTGTGGACGCTGATAGACGCGCTGGGCTTTGCGCCATTGCCTGCGGAGGCGTTTGAGAAGGATGCGGCGATGCGGCGCGCTGCGGAGGATTATCTCAGCGCGATGTGGAAGCTGGAGCGGGGGTGAGTAACCCGTACAATTCGTTTCGGTCCAAGTTATTGTTGCTCGGTGAGCAAACACTCCTATCGTTCGAGACAAGAGAAAATATCGAACGGACAACGGATGCGCGGCAACGGACTGGCTAGAGCGATGTTCCGGATCAAGGGCCATGCAGGTACACTAAATTGTATATTTGATGAGCCGCCCAAAGAGGTTAGCTGGGCTAAGGTATCCAAACTTCTTCTAGCTTGCGATGTCGAAGTCAGAAGTTGGCACGGCGACGGAACCATTCTGACACTGGGTAAATCGGCTGAGGAAATTCAACGTCCTAATTCACTGGGATGCAGAACTCAGACGACTACGCTTAGGAAGATTAGATCCCTACTGGATCGGGAGGGTGTACGCCCATGAAAAATAATAAGATCGCTCTTGGCGTAATCCGAAGAATTATCATGCTGATTTTATTGGCGACATCGTTTCCGAATATGTCGTTCGCGCAGGATTCCGGAATTCGCGCCGCCGCAAGCAGTACGGGCGCACCTATGACGCCTAAAGAAAAATACGAAATCGAGAAGCTGCAGCGTGAAAATACGAAGCTAGATATTGAGATTCAAAACGGTAATCGAAATCCGCTCACGTTGGCAGGGTTTCTGAACTTCCTGTACGAGAACGGCGCGCTGCTGGCAGCTGTTATAGCCGGCATAGCTGGCATGGTGAAATACCTTTCCGAGCGTTCCAAGGAGCGCATTCAAGCCGAAGATCAAAGGTTTGAAAATATTGTAGCAGCGCTTGGTAGCGAGCATTTACAAGAAAGAGCTAATGCGGCCGTCCTTTTGGGAACGTTCCTCCGTAAAGGGTATGGGCGATTCTATACTCAGGTATTTAATCTAGCTGCCAGTAGTCTGCGAGCAAAGGATTTAAACGCGGAATTTGATCAATCTATTTATTCGATGCGAAATAGTTTGTCGGTCCTGTTCCGAGATGCGTATCCGCTAGCGCGCGACCAAATTGTGGCAACCAGCGGCAACTCGATCATCGATACGCAGAGCAACCTCAATGCGGCGCATGTGATGCTTAGCGGAAGCTATCTGGCGAATGCCGATTTCTCCCATGCGTGGTTTCGCGGGGCTAATTTCTTTCGCACTTCCCTCAAAGCAGCGGACTTCACTGGAGCCAATCTTGAAAGGTGTTCGTTCCAAGAAGCGGTGCTTGATGAGGCGGTTTTGAGAGACGTCAACCTGATAGGGACCTCTTTTGACAATGCGTCACTTCGGCACGCAGAGATCACGAATGGACGGGCCGACGACGTTTCCTTTGCAGGGGCGGATTTGCGTCACGTGATGTTCATAAAAACCGTTCTGCCGCGCGCTGATTTTGCAGAAGCAGATCTTTCTGAAGCGGATTTTCGTGACGTTGATCTTCGTGATAGCAATATTGAGTCAGCGGATTCCCTTGAAGGAGCCCGCTTCTTGGGGGTTCGAGGCCTGTCACCAAAACAGATTGATCAGTGCCGCAAACTTGGTGCGGTCGTCCATGCATTTGAGGGACCAATTTTAATCGATTGACCTGGCCAAAGAAAAAGCCGCCGTCCGGTATTCCGGACGGCGGCTTTTCTGTTTCAGCGCCGAAGCCCTGAACTAGCGGATCACTCCGCTTCGTTCAGATACTCGCCGGCATCCGCATCGGTGCCGGTGCCCGACGTTACGACTGCCGCCAGGGCATCGTTGCCGGTGCCGCCAGCGTCACGGGCCGAGCGGGCCAGTTCGGCTGCATGCTCTTCCTTGGCCGAGTTCGGCGCAACGAGCGCTGCCTGCATCGCACGCTGCGAGACGCGGAGGGCCGCATCGCGCGAGTTTGCGGTGACGCGCAGACGGTTCATGCCCGCGCCGGTGCCGGCGGGGATGAGACGGCCGACGATCACGTTCTCCTTCAGGCCGATCAGCGTGTCCTGCTTACCCTGGACAGCTGCTTCGGTGAGGACGCGCGTGGTCTCCTGGAACGACGCCGCCGAGATGAAGCTGCGGGTCTGCAGCGACGCCTTGGTGATGCCCAGAAGGATCGGCTTGCCCTGCGCCGGGCGTTCGCCCTTGCCGAGCTTCGCGTTGACTTCGTCCATCTCCTTGCGATCCAGCTGCTCTGCCACCAGCAGGGTGGTGTCGCCGCTGTCGATGATCTCAACCTTCTGCAGCATCTGGCGAACGATCACCTCGATGTGCTTGTCGTTGATCTTCACGCCCTGAAGTCGATAGACTTCCTGGATTTCCGACACGAGATATTCTGCCAGCGGCTCGATGCCGAGCACTTCGAGAATGTCGTGCGGATCCGGCGAACCGCCGATCAGATTGTCGCCGCGCTTGACGTAATCGCCTTCCTGAACGTCGATCACCTTCGACTTCGGGATCAGATACTCCACGACCTCGCCGCCGTCCTCGGGCTGAATGCCGATCTTGCGCTTGGCCTTGTAGTCCTTGCCGAAGATCACGCGGCCCGAGACCTTTGCGATGATCGCATTTTCCTTGGGCTTGCGCGCTTCGAAGAGCTCGGCAACGCGCGGCAGACCGCCGGTGATGTCGCGGGTCTTGGCGCTCTCACGAGCGACACGAGCCAGAACGTCACCTGCATGAACCTGCGCACCATCGTCGACCGAGAGCACTGCCCCCGGCGACAGCATGTAGCGGCCAGCCTCTTCGGCGCTTTCGCCGGTGAGGGTCAGGCGAGGACGGAGATCCTCCTTCTTGGCGTTGACGCCACGGTTTTCGGTGACGACGCGCTGGGTGATACCCGTTGCTTCGTCGGCCTGCTCCGTCATCGTCTTGCCTTCGATCAGCTCGACATACTTCACGATACCGGGGTTCTCGGTGATCACCGGCGCGGTGAATGGATCCCATTCGGCCATACGATCGCCCTGCGAAACGACGTGGCCGTCGTCGAACAGCACGTACGCACCGTAAGGAATGCGGTGCACCGCGAGCTCACGACCATCCATGTCGAGGATCGCCAGCTCTGCCGAACGCGAGGTCACCACGCGGCGGCCACGCTGATCGACGATCATGCGGACATCGCGGAATTCGACCTTGCCGTCCGAAGTCGCCTCGAGGTTCGAGGTTTCGTTGAGCTGTGCTGCGCCGCCGATGTGGAAGGTACGCATCGTAAGCTGCGTGCCCGGCTCACCGATCGACTGCGCCGCGATGACGCCGACTGCTTCGCCGATGTTGACCGGCGTACCGCGGGCGAGATCGCGCCCGTAGCACTTGCCGCAAACGCCAACCTTGGCTTCGCAGACCAGCGGCGAGCGGATCTTCATCCCCTGAACGCCGATGCCTTCGATCGTCGTGATCATCGC
>SEFZ01000021.1 GCA_004173185.1 Sphingomonadales bacterium
GATCTCGGCCAGGGCGAAGAGCTCGAGCCCGTCCGCGGCAAGGCGCAGATGGCCGGCGTGAAGCCCGAGCATATCTTCATCGACGATCTGCGCGAGGAATTCGTCCGCGACTTCGTCTTCCCGATGATGCGCTCGAACGCGCTGTATGAGGGCCTCTACCTCCTTGGCACCTCGATCGCCCGGCCGCTGATCGCCAAGCGTCAGATTGAGATAGCCAAAATGGTCAACGCCGACGCGGTCAGCCATGGCGCGACCGGCAAGGGCAATGATCAGGTCCGCTTCGAGCTGGGCTATTACGCGCTGAACCCCGATATCAAGGTCATCGCCCCGTGGCGCGAATGGGATTTGACCAGCCGCGAGCGGCTGATCGAGTTCGCCGAGAAGCACCAGATTCCTATCGCCAAGGACAAGCGCGGTGAATCGCCGTTCTCGACCGACGCCAACCTTCTGCACACCTCGTCCGAGGGCAAGGTGCTCGAGGATCCGTGGCAGGAAGTCCCCGATTACGTCTATTCGCGCACCGTGAACCCCGAAGACGCGCCCGACGCGCCCGAAGTCATCACGATCGATTTCGAGCGCGGCGACGGCGTCGCCCTCAATGGCCAGGCGATGTCGCCCGCCACGTTGCTGGCGGCGCTCAACGATCTGGGCCGCAAGCACGGCATCGGTCGCCTCGATCTGGTCGAGAACCGCTTCGTCGGCATGAAGTCGCGCGGCATGTATGAAACGCCGGGCGGCACCATCTATCACCTCGCGCATCGCGGCATCGAGCAGATCACGCTCGATCGCGGCGCGGCGCATCTGAAGGATGAGCTCGCCCCGCGTTATGCCGAATTGCTCTATAATGGCTTCTGGTTCAGCCCCGAGCGCGAGATGCTCCAGGCGGCGATCGATCACAGCCAGGAAAAGGTGACCGGCACCGTCCGCCTCAAGCTCTACAAGGGCAGCGTGATCGTCACCGGCCGTCGCTCGCCTTACTCGCTCTACAGCGAGAAGGTCGTGACCTTCGAAGACGATCAGGGCGCATATGACCAGCGCGACGCAGCGGGCTTCATCAAGCTCAACGCGCTGCGGCTGCGTTTGCTCGGGCGTCGTCAGGACTGATCTGGCCGAAACGTCCAATCCCTGACGGCGGGGATACCCTCAGGAAGGTGCGCGCGGGAGATGGTCCCGCGCGGATAGTCTTCAGGGGATCGCCATGGTCAGCATCGGGTTTCGTACTGCCGGCCTCGCCGCCGCGCTTGCCTGCGCGCTTTCGAGCGGGGTTGTGCAGGCACAGGCGATCACCATCGAATTTCCGCCCGGCACGCTGATCGCCAATGGCCGCTGGGAAGTGATGAAGATCGTCCAGTGCGGGCTGAAATCCGATTGGGGCTATACCGAATGTTCGTTCGAGGTCTGGCGCGAAGGCTCGCTGGTCGGCGGCGGGCTGCGCCGGATGGAAGACGTCCAGCTACTCAAACAGCTTAACAGCGTGCGCGAGACGCAGGGGCTGCTGCCGCTCACCCGCGATCAGGCCAGCGGCCGCGCGCCGTATCCCGAGGCGGCGGGCGCTCCGGCACAGGGACCGGCGGCACCGGCGGACGTGGCTCCGGGCGGTGCGCCTACCGGCGGCAATGTGCGTTACGCACCGATCCCGCCGACCCAATATGTGAAGACCAATCCCGTCGCGCCGACGCCGCAGGGATCGAGCGCGCCTTGCCCGAAGACGCCCTATGTCGAGCTGCCGGGGACGCTTCCGGCCAACACCGCTTTGTTCAGGCAAGTGCTGGAAAGCGGGCACACCTTCCAGCGATCCGCTTTCCTATGGACCGGCGTGACCTTCGAATCGGTCTCAGTGGGTGCGCCGATCAAGAACAAGATCACGATGCAGCCCGGCGTTGGCCCGCGCCGCGTCACCGATGCCGCGCCGGTCGATACGTTGCTCTATCCGGTGCGCTCGACCTACGTGCTGTGCCACCAATATTCCTCGGGGCCGGATCGCACGCGGGTTCAGACCGGCGATTATTGCTTTGTCAGCCGCACCGGCAAATGGGCGTGCGGATCGGACAGCAGCGTCGCGCAGCGCAAGACCACGCCGCTGGGCTAAGAATAGCGTCTAATTAACCAAAGATTATCCTTCCTTCTTCATTTCCGGGCAGGTGCACATGTCCCGGGGAACCACCAGAATGCCCGCTTCCACGAACGCTGTTGATGTCGCGATCATCGGCGCAGGTCCTGCGGGGCTCACATCGGCCTATTTGCTGACCAAAGCGGGCTATTCGGTCGCGGTGATCGAAAAGGACCCCGTGTACGTGGGGGGCATCAGCCGCACCGTCGAGCATGAGGGCTTCCGCTTCGATATTGGCGGGCACCGGTTCTTCTCGAAATCGAAGGAAGTGGTCGATCTGTGGAACGAGATCCTGCCCGACGATTTCATCGAGCGCCCCCGCATGAGCCGCATTTTCTATGGCGGGAAGTTTTACAGCTATCCGCTGCGCGCGTTCGAAGCCTTGTTCAACCTCGGCATCTGGACCTCGACGCTCTGCATGGCGAGCTATGCCAAGGCCAAGGTCTTCCCGAAGAAGGACGTGAAGTCTTTCGAGGATTGGGTGGTCAACCAGTTCGGCCACAAGCTCTACTCGATCTTCTTCAAGACCTATACCGAGAAGGTGTGGGGCATGCCGTGCGACGAAATGTCGGCGGATTGGGCGGCACAGCGCATCAAGGGCCTGTCGCTCGGCACCGCGGTGCTCGACGGGCTCAAGCGTTCGCTGGGTCTTAATCGCAAGCCCAATGACGGCATGGAAACCAAGACGCTGCTGGAAAGCTTCCGTTATCCGCGCAAAGGCCCCGGCATGATGTGGGAAGCCGCGCGCGACCGGGTGGTCGAAGGCGGCAACCGCGTGCTGATGGATCATGCGCTCAAGGCAATGCGCTTCGACGACGCGACCCAGCGCTGGAATGTGCAGGCTTCGCACGGTGACGACATCGTCACGATCAACGCCGCGCATGTGATCTCCTCGGCCCCGATGCGCGAACTGGCAGGCCGCATCCAGCCGCTACCCGCAAGCATCCCGGCGGCCCTCGACCTGCATTACCGCGACTTCCTCACGGTGGCGCTGATGATCCGCTCCGAGGATCTGTTCCCCGATAACTGGATCTACATCCACGAGACCGGCGTGAAGGTCGGCCGCGTGCAGAATTTCCGCAGCTGGTCGCCCGAAATGGTGCCGGACGAGAGCATCGCCTGTGTCGGCCTCGAATATTTCTGCTTCGAAGGCGATGGCCTGTGGAACAGCTCGGACGCCGATCTGATCGCGCTCGCCACCCGTGAGTTGGCGATGCTGAATCTCGCCGATCCCGCCACCGTCGTCGGCGGCGCAGTGGTGCGCCAGGAAAAGGCCTATCCGGTCTATGACGAGGGCTATCGCGACAATGTCGATACGCTGCGCCGCGAACTAGAAGCGCGTTACCCGACGCTCCACATGGTCGGCCGCAACGGCATGCATCGTTATAATAATCAGGATCACGCGATGATGACCGCGATGCTGACGGTCAAGAATATCGAGGCCGGCGCGCGCGTGTACGACATCTGGAACGTCAACGAAGACGCCGAATATCACGAGAGCGGCAGCGAGGGCGAACAGGCGGCTCTGGCTTCCGAGCGCCTCGTCCCGGAGAAACTGAGAGCGGCATGATCCGCCTCTGGCCGACCGTGCTGATCGGCTGGGGTGTCGCGGCGCTCGTCCTGACGCTCGTCTCCTTTCCCGCCGTCGCGCATTTATGGTTCCCCGATCCCGATGACGCGATGCGTCTCAACGAAGTCCGCGACTGGATCGCCGGGCAGAGTTGGTGGGACGTCAGCCAGCATCGCTTATGGGGCGGGCAGTTCCAGATGCACTGGTCGCGGCTGGTCGATATCCCGCTGGCGCTGGTCATCTCTCTTTTCACGCCTTTGGTCGGCCCGTGGTGGGCGGACCGGATCGCGCTGACCGCCGTGCCGTTGCTCACCCTCCTCACGGTCATCGCATTGGGTGCCGAACTCACCCGCCGCGTCGCCGGGCTGGAGCGCGCCAAAATGGCCGTCCTCCTCGCGCCGCTTTCGGTGCCGTTGATCTACCAGCTTCGCCCGATGCGGATCGATCATCACGGCTGGCAGATCGCGCTCGCGCTCGCCGCAGTGGTGGCTTTGCTCGGCAAGCCCAATCCCAAATCCGGCGCGCTGGTCGGCCTGTCGCTCGCCGCCTTGCTCACCATCTCGCTCGAAGGGCTGCCGATCACCGTCGCGATCCTCGGCGTGATGCTGCTCGCCTGGGTGTTCGATACCAGCCGCCGCGAACAGGCCGTCGCCGCATTGACCACGCTCGTCGCGGGCGTCGCCCTGCTCCATGTCGCCACGCGCGGTCCCGCGATGATGGCCTTTGCCTGCGACGCCATCGCTCCCGTCTGGATCGCCGCGCTTGCGGTGGGCGCACTCGGTGCCTCGGCCGCAATGTTCGTGCCCCGCGCAAACATTCTCGCCCGGCTGGCGATGCTCGGCGTCGCCGGAGCCGCCGCGCTCGCCGTCATCCTCGTCAACGCTCCGCTTTGCACCAAGGGGCCATTCGCCACCCTAGATCCACTTACCTTCAACCTCTGGTACCGGAACGTCTCCGAAGGCCTGCCGCTGTGGGAGCAAGTCCCCGCATGGGCGCTGATGACGATCGGCTTCCCCATCGCCGGACTGGTCGGCGGCACGCTCGCCTGGCGCGAAGCCAACGGCGAAGACCGCACCCGCTGGACGATGATGCTCGCGCTCGCCGGGCTGTCCTTCGCGCTCTCGATCCTGATCATCCGCACTGGCGCGACCGCCAATGCCCTCGCGCTGCCCGGTGGCGCATGGCTGCTCCACAATCTCCTGACCCGCGCCCGCGCATTGCCCTCTATCCCCAGGCGCACCCTCGCCACGGCAGGCGCATTGCTCGCCGCCACGCCCGGTCTCGCGGCCAGCACCTTGTTCAGCCTGACCGAAAGCCAAACCGAATCCGCGCCCGCCACCACCACCGCCCAAAGCTGCAACCAGGCCCACGAAATCGCCGATCTCGCCGCGCTTCCCACATCCACATTGTTCGCGCCGGTAGACGTCAGCCCGCATCTTCTCGCCTGGACCCGGCACAGCGCAATCGGCGCGGGCTATCATCGCAATTCCGAATCGATGCACCGCGTGCTTTCCACCTTCCTCGCCACGCCTGCGGCAGCGCACAAAGCGGTCCTCGCCAGCCACGCTGATTATGTCGTCGGCTGCCCCGGCACCAACGAGATGGAGCTGTACAAGGCCATGTCGCCCAATGGATTCTGGGCGCGCCTCGAACGCGGCGAACGCTTCGACTGGCTTCAGCCCGTCGCAATTCCGGGGTCACCCGTCCTTGCGTGGAAAGTCATCCGCTAAGCGTTTTGCGTCGGCATCACCGCCCAATCAAATCATCCGCTTGCAGCCCCCCCCGACACATGCCTAGAAGCCGGAATGGACAGGGGCGAAGCGCTGCATTGGTGGCAGACACGGTGGTTCGTCGCGCTTTGCACAGTGCTGGCTACGGTGCCGCTGCTCTGGCCGGATATTCCCCCGCTCGTCGATCTGCCCGGCCATATGGGGCGATACCGCGTCCAATTGGTCTATGATCAGGTCCCGCACCTTCGCGAATGGTATAATTTCCAGTGGAGCCTGATGGGCAATCTGGGCGTCGATCTGCTCATCATCCCGATGAGCAAGATCTTCGGGCTGGAGCTCTCGGTAAAGCTGATCACGATCTCGATCCCTGCGATCACCGTGGCGGGCATGTTGTGGATCGCCCGCGAAGTCCATGGCCGGATCCCCGCCACCGCGCTGTTCGCGCTGCCGCTGGCATATTCCTTCCCGTTCCATTTCGGCTTCGCAAATTTCGCGCTCTCGATGGGGCTGGCGCTGCTGGCGTTCGGCTGGTGGCTGCGGCTGGCGCGGCTGGGCAAGCTCGGCTTCCGCGCGATGATCTTCGTGCCGCTTTCCTGCCTGATCTGGATCACCCACACATTCGGCTGGGGTGTGCTCGGGGTGCTGGCCTTCTCGGCCGAACTGATCCGCCAGCACGATCTGCGCGAGCCGTCCGGCAAGCCGTGGTATCGCGATCTGGTCAATGCCTGGATCAAGCCGGCCTTCTTCGCCGGGCTCCATTGTATCCCGATGTGCCTGCCCGCCTTGCTGATGGTGGCGTGGCGCAGCGGCGAGCATGTCGGCGGCCAGACGGCCGACATGTTCAACTGGCGCGCCAAGATCCTGTGGGTGGTGCAGGTGTTCCGCGATCGCTGGCAGTTTTTCGACATTGCGAGCATGGGCGTGCTGTTCCTGCTGCTGCTCAAGGCGGTGCGCGATCCCAACATCCAATATTCGCGCAATCTGGGGCTTTCCGCGGGCTTCCTGCTGCTCGTCTATATCTTCCTCCCCCGCATCGTCTTCGGCTCGGCTTATGCCGATATGCGGCTGGTGCCCTTCCTGCTGGCAATCGCGATTCTCGCGATCCGGCCCAAGCCCGGCATGTCGATCCGCGGCGCTGCCACGGTGGCGATGCTCGGCATGGCGTTCTTCACGGTCCGCATCGCCGCGACGACGTGGAGCTTCGCGCTGTACGACCGCAGCTATGATCGCGAACTCAAGGCGCTCGAACATCTGCCGGAGGGCGCACGGCTGGTCAGCTTCGTCGGTGAGACCTGCTATAATGAGTGGCGGATGACGCGGCTCCAGCACCTCCCCGGCCTCGCGCTCGAGCGCAAGCTGGCTTACACCAACGATCAATGGTCGATGGCCGGCGGGCAATTGCTCACCGTGCGCTATCAGAGCAATACGCCGCGCGGCGATATCCGCCGCCGCTTCGTCCACGATCCGTCGCAGATCGTCACCGATGTGCAATGCCCGCGCGAATATTGGCGCCCGGTGGCGTTCATGCTCGCCAAGCTGCCGCGCGATGCCTTTGATTATATCTGGATCATCCGCCCGCCGGCTTATGATCGGCGGCTGGAGCAGGGGCTGATCCCCTTGTGGCGCGACGGAAACAGCGCCTTGTTCAAGATCGACCACAGTGTCGATCCGCCCGTGCCGACGGTGCATGATCTGCCCCAGCCCAAATCGCTCGCAGCGACGCCCGAGGACGAAGTCCGCAATTCGATGTCGCCGGAATAACGTCTCATTCCTCTCCTTCGGAGGAGGAATTAGTTTCGCTTGAACGGCATCAGTTCGCCTAGAAATTCCTGTTCCTGCTCGATCGCGGCACGCTCGCTGGCGAGGAAGTCCGCCACTGCGCGGCGAAAGCCCGGATCGGGAATATAATGCGCGGACCAGGTGGTGACCGGCGCATAGCCGCGCGCCAATTTGTGCTCGCCCTGCGCCCCGGCCTCCACGCGCGTCAGCCCGCGCGCAATCGCGGCATCGATCGCCTGATAATAGCAAAGCTCGAAATGGAGGAAGGGCACGTCCTCACGACAGCCCCAATAGCGGCCATATAGCGCATCCGCGCCGATCAGGTTGAGCGCACCCGCCAGCGGCACGCCGTCACGCTCGGCGAAGATCAGCAGCACCTTGTCCGCCATCTCCGCGCCCAGCAGCGAGAAGAATTGGCGCGTCAGATAGGGCCGGCCCCATTTGCGGCTGCCGGTGTCCTGATAAAATTCCCAGAACGCATCCCAATGCGCTTCGGTGATTTCGCTGCCGCTCAGATGGCGAACGGTGAGCCCTTCCAGCGCGCCCGCCCGCTCGCGCCGGATCGCCTTGCGCTTGCGGCTGGAAAGCGCCGCCAGGAAATCCTCGAAGGTCGCATAGCCGTCATTCTGCCAGTGAAATTGCGTTCCCGCGCGTACCAGCCAGCCTGCCGCTTCGAACCAGTGCAACTGGTCTTCGTCGATAAAGGTGACGTGCGCCGAAGACAGCCCGTTCTGATCGGTCACTGCCTCCACTGCGCCGATCAAAGCAGGCGCCAACGCTGCGTCGCGCAGCAACAGCCGTGGCCCTGGCACCGGCGAAAACGGCACTGCGATCTGTAGCTTGGGGTAATAATTCCCGCCCGCCTGCTGCCACGCATCGGCCCAGCCATGATCGAAGACATATTCGCCCTGGCTGTGGCTCTTGGCATAAGCTGGCGCGATGGCCACGGGCGCGCCATCCGCCCCGTCGATCACGATCGGCAGCGGCTGCCAGCCCGAGCGCGGAGATACGGAACCCGAACGCTCAAGGATCGAGAGGAAGGCATGGCCGACAAACGGATTGCCGCTGCCCGCGCACGCATCCCATTCGGCAGCGGGAATGGCGTTCACGCCTTGGGAAATGCGGGCGGTAATCGGGGGCGGCACAGCGCCTAGTTAGGGATGCAGGCGGGCAGTGCGCAATCCATGGTGCGGCGAAAGCTGCGCATTGTCGGGCATTTCAGTCGCGGCGGTTCGCCGATGCAGCCGGCTCAGCGCTGCTTCTTCGTGTCCGCCCCGACTATGCGGCTGTCCTACAGCGTCCGATTATGCTTTGCCGGTCCACGCTCTTTGAACCGTCCGATCCGCTTCACCCAACCGGCGCAACAAACTTGCCGATGTAGGAAACGGAATTTCACGATTCGCGGGAAAAGTGTGAATCTAACCCGCGTCAGTTGCGAACATTGGGAACATTCGCCCCGTCCGTCACCATCCGCACTTCGCGCTGCGCCACCGGGATTTTGATCCCCTCTTGCTTGAACAACAGCCACAGCCGGTTGAGCACGTCGCTGCGGACATTGCCTACGCCGCTTTCGGGGTCGCTGATCCAGGCGAGGATTTCATGCTCCACGCCATTCTGCCCGAAGGCGATCAGCCACACATTGGTCATGGGATTGGCGAGCACGCGCGGGCTGTCCATCGCGGCCTTGAGCATCAGCTCCTGCGCCTTGGCCAGATCGCAATCATAGGAAACCGTCACCGGGATACGCACCCGGACGTTGCGATCGGTGAACGACCAATTCTCCACCTCCTGCGTCATCAGGATCTCGTTCGGGATCAGATGCTCCTTGCCGTCGCGGGTGATGACGCTGACCGCGCGCACGCCGATCTTGTTCACCCAGCCGAAGCTGTCACCCACCACGATCACGTCGCCCGGCTTGATCGATCTGTCCATCAACAGGATGATCCCGGCGATCAGATTGCCGATGGTCTTTTGCAGGCCAAAGCCGATGGCGAGGCCGAACGCGCCCGAGAATACCGCGAATGCGGTGAGGTCCACTTCGAGCAGATCGACCCCAACGAAGAAGGCCAGCACCACTGCGGCGATGCTCGCGAGCTTCTGGAAGAGCAGTTTCTGCGTCGCATCGAACCCGCGCGCGCTGGCGATCGAATGCGCCAGCATCCGGTTGACCAGCCGCACGCCGGCGAAGAGCAGCAATATGGTGACGCTGAAGGTGAGCGCGGAGAGGAGCGTGAACCGCCGCGCGCCGACCTGCACGCCGACCCGGTCAAGCGTCGTCTCGACCACCGAGAAGCCGCCGATCGCCTGGCTGAGGATCGCGGTAAAGGCGAGTGCCGCGAGCGCCCATGCCACCCAGCGCGGCAGATGCAGCCCGCGCAGGACGGTGGCGATCAGCATCGCGGTGGCCGCGCCGCAGGCAAAGCCGAGACCGAGACTGGCAAGCGGGTGCCAGGGCCAGGCGGCCAATATGGTCGCGAGCAATATCGCCGCGCTGCCGTGGCGGAAGATGGCCGTCATGCGCGGGATCAGCCCATCGCCTGCGCTGCCGGTGCGCTTGACGAAAACGTCGGTAACGCGGGCGCCGAGATGCCGCCCGGCAAGCCAGCCGATCGCAAGCGCCACCACCGCGAGCAACGCGGCGACCGATCCTTCGCTCAGCTCGGCGGGGGTGGGCAGGCCATATCCTGCCAGCCATGCGCCGATCCGCTGCATCAACCGCGTGCCTGCGCGAAGCGAGCAAGCCCGGCTTCGAGGCCGGCGATCAGATCGTCTGGGTCCTCAAGGCCGATCTGGAGGCGCACCACCGGGCCTTCGGCCTGCCATTGGGTCACGGTGCGAATCTTCTCGGGGTCCACCGGGAGCGCGAGGCTTTCATAGCCGCCCCAGGAATAGCCGATGCCGAAATGCTCGAGCCCGTCGATCAACGCCGCGCGCGCAGCCTCATCGCCGCCGTTAAGCACGAACGAGAACAGCCCCGATGCGCCCTTGAAGTCGCGGACGAAAATCTCGTGGCCCGGGCATTCGGGCAGCGCCGGGTGGAGGACGCGGGCGACTTCGGGGCGGGTCTTGAGCCAGTGCGCGATGCGCAGCGCCGCTTCGCCATGTTGCTTGAGCCGCACCGCCATCGTCCGCAGCCCGCGCGCGCCAAGCCAGGCGTCGTCGGGGCTGGCCATCTGGCCGAGCTGGTATGTGGCGTCGCGCAGCCTGGCGTATTTCCCCGCCGCCGCCGTCACCGATCCGAGCATCACGTCCGAATGGCCGACGACATATTTGGTGCAGGCGAGCATCGAATAATCCACGCCCATCGCGATCGCGGGCAGCAGCAAGGGCGTCGCCCAAGTATTGTCGAGGATCGTGGCGATCCCGCGTGCCTTGGCGACTGCGACGATCGCCGGAATATCCTGCACTTCAAACGTCAGGCTGCCCGGGCTTTCCATCAGGATCACGCGGGTGTTGTCTTGGCACAGGTCGGCTATCCCGGCGCCGATCAGCGGATCGTAAAAACTTGTCGACACGCCCATCCGCCGCAGCATGCCGTTCGCGAAATTGCGGGTCGGGTCATAGGCGCTGTCCGGGATCAGCAGATGATCGCCCGGCGACAGCAGTGCCAGCAGCACCGACGACATTGCGGCAACACCGGAAGGGTAGAGCAAGGTCGCCTCCGCGCCCGGTTCCAGCTCGGTCAGCGCTTCGGCCAGCGACCATTGCGTCGGCGTGCCCCGGCGGCCGTAGAACAGCGTGTGATGCGTGTCGGGCTTGGCGGTGGCGCGAAGCGTCGCGACATCGTCGTACAGGATCGTCGATGCGCGCCAGACCGGCGTATTGACGACGCCCCGCGTCCATTCCTTGCGGCGGCCGGCGGAAATGACCTTGGTGGCGGGCTTGGTATCGTCGCTCATGCTGGGCCCAATGCCTTGGGTGTCTCGGGGCGTGAACCCCATTCGGTCCAGCTGCCGTCATATAAAGCAGCCTCAACGTCGAGCAGGTGCGCGCCGAATGCGAGGATCGCGGCGGTGATGCCCGAGCCACAGGTGGTGACGAGCGGTTTCGACAGATCGACGCCCTGTGCTTCAAATACCGCGCGGATCTGCTCGGGCGATTTCCAGCAGCCATCCGCTTCGAAGAAATGCGGATAGGGAATGTTCTTCGCGCCGGGCATGTGCCCCGCCGCCACATCGCCGCGCGGATCGGCTTCCTCGCCGGTGAAGCGGGCGGCGGACCGTGCATCGGCGATCTGCTCGGTGGTGCTCTTCATCTGATCGAGCGTGCGCGCTTGCGACTTGGCTGCGCGCGGCTGGAAGCTGCCGGGCTCGGCGCGGTGTGGACCCTGCTCCAGCGCGCGCCCTTCCGCCTTCCACTTCGCCATGCCGCCATCGAGCAACGCGGCGTCCACTCCCGCAAGGCGCAGCACCCACCA
Source organism: Sphingomonadales bacterium (assembly GCA_004173185.1). Taxonomy (GTDB): domain Bacteria; phylum Pseudomonadota; class Alphaproteobacteria; order Sphingomonadales; family Sphingomonadaceae; genus Sphingomonas. The sequence goes on from SEFZ01000021.1 coordinate 11,607, forward strand.
AGCGCGGCACGCGGTGTGGTGCGGGCTGTTGTCGTACAGCACGATCTGGGTTTCGGTATCCGCGCCCAGTTCGCGCAGCCGCTCGGCGATCTTGGCGATTGGAGGCATGGTCGAGGGCAGCGGGCTGCTCTCGTCGATCAGCGTATCGAGATCGAGGAAGCGCGCGCCGGCGATATGCTCGGCTTCGAATTCGGTTCGCGGGTTGCGCCGCAGCGATCCCGGGATGGTCGAGCTATAGGTTGCGTCGAGCACCAGCGCGTGCGGTGCGGTTGCCAGCCATTCGGTCGAGACCAGTCCATCCATCGTCAGAGTCCTAGTGGGATGCAAAGCCGCGCGCAAACGCCTACATGGCGGCAATGGACGCCAAGCATCTCGGAAAGAACTCGACCCTCCCCGCTACGCCGGAAGAGGCTGAACTCGATTATGTGCCCAATCCCCGCGCGGGCACGCGCTATCTGGTGCGCTTCGCCGCGCCGGAATTCACCTCACTCTGTCCGATCACCGGCCAGCCCGATTTCGCGCATCTCGTGATCGATTATGTGCCCGGCGAGACGATCGTCGAGAGCAAGTCGCTCAAGCTGTTCCTGAGCAGCTTCCGCAACCACGGCGCTTTCCATGAGGATTGCACCGTCGGCATCGGCCAGCGGCTATTTGACGAGATGAAGCCCGAATGGTTGCGCATCGGCGGATATTGGTACCCGCGCGGGGGCATCCCGATCGACGTTTTCTGGCAATCCGGCGAGCCGCCAGCGGGTGTCTGGGTGCCTGCGCAGGACGTGCCTGGCTATCGCGGGCGCGGCTGACCGCCAGATTCGCCACGATTCATCGCGCTGATTAATGTTGCAACGCAGCATGTGCGCAACCATATTCAAAACAATGAGTTCAGAAGAGGAAGCAGGGCGCTTGCGCCAGTAATTGCCGAAACTTGATGTGCATCAGCGAAGGAGCGAGATTCTCTAATGAACCGTCCGGCAATCCATCATCTCGCGCTCATCGGCAACTTCCTTCCGCGCAAGTGCGGCCTCGCGACCTTTACGACCGATACGTATAACGCGCTCAAACTCCGCTACCCGGAGCTTCAGGTCGACGTCTATGCGATGGACGACAATGTCGCGGTTTACGATTATCCCAAGGCGGTCACCGCCTCGATCCCTCAGAATGACCGTGCTGCCTATCTCGGTGCAGCCCGCGCGATCGAGGCGAGCGGTGCGCAGGCGCTTTGGATCCAGCATGAATACGGTATCTATGGAGGAGCAGCCGGCGAGTTTCTGATCGCGCTGATCGATCGGCTGACAATCCCGGTTATAGCGACGCTGCACACCGTTCTCGAGCGCCCCAATGCCGATGAGCGCCGGGTGATGGAGGCGTTGTTGCGCCGTTCCTCGCGGGTGATCGTGATGGCCGAGCGCGGCCGCGACATCTTGAAGCGCGTCCACGGCGTCGACGACAAGAAAGTCGTGATGATCCCGCATGGCGTGCCCGATCGCGCCTTTGCTGATCCGGATGATTTCAAGGCGCAATTCGGCTGGGAAGGCCGCGATATCATTCTGACCTTCGGCCTGCTCGCGCCCAACAAGGGCATCGAGACAATGATCGAGGCGATGCCGGCGATCGTCGCTGCCGACCCCAATGCGCATTACGTCATTCTCGGCGCCACGCACCCCAATCTGGTTGCACATGAAGGCGAAGCCTATCGCGATAGGCTGAAGGCGCTGGCCGTCGAAAAGGGTGTTGGGGATCATGTCGACTTCATCGACGTGTTCGTCGAACATAACGGGCTGATCGATTATCTGCAGGCAGCGGATGTGTATGCAACGCCGTACAACAATCCCGCCCAGATCACGTCGGGCACGCTTTCCTATGCAGTCGGTGTCGGCAAGGCGGTAGTTTCTACGCCCTATGTCCATGCCACCGAAATTCTGGCTGATGGGCACGGGGTGCTGGTCGATTTCGGTGACAGCGCGGCATTCGCTCGCGAAATCGGCGCGTTGCTGTCCAATCCTGTCGAACTCCACGCGCTTTCCCGCCGGGCCTATGTTCGGGGCCGTACCATGGTGTGGTCCGCGCTCAGCGAGCGCGCGATGCGTGAACTCAAGGATATTGTAGCGTCCAAGCCGCAGCGGCTGGGCAAGAAATCGAGCGAGTTATCGACGCTCAAGCCCGATATCTCCGCAGTCGAGCGAATGAGCGACGCGACGGGCATGCTCCAGCATTCGATTTATTCGGTGCCCGATCGCCGCCACGGCTATTGCATCGACGACAATGCCCGCGCGCTGATCCTGATGTCTAAGATCGACGATATGGATGAAGTGCTGCGCGACAAATGGACCACGGTCTATGGCGCGTTCGTCCAATATGCGTGGAACGCCGATGCGCAGCGCTTCCGCAACTTCATGAACTTCGATCGCACCTGGTGCGAGGATGTCGGTTCGGAGGATTCGAACGGTCGGGCGCTCTGGGCTCTGGGCGTCACGGCGCGCGATGCCAAGGCGCAGAAGCATCGCGACTGGGCTTCGTCGCTGTTCGATGTCACCGGCTCGATCGGGCTCGATCTCGGCAGCCCGCGTGCCCGCGCCTTTGCGATGCTCGGCGCGGCGGCGATGCTAGATGCGCATCCTGGGCATGCCTTGTGCCGCGAAATTCTTACGCGGTTCGGCGACGAACTGATCCAGTTGCTCGATGGCGCCCGCCGCCCCGAATGGAGCTGGTTCGAGATCGTGCTGGCCTATGACAATGCCCGATTGCCCGAAGCGCTGCTGCGCGCGGGCGAGGCGCTCGGGCGCGCGGATTTCACGAATGTGGGCCTCGAGACGCTGGAATGGATCTGCGGGCGCCAGACTTCGCCCGAGGGACACTTCCGCGCGGTCGGCACCGAAAGCTTTGGTCGCGCATATGCCGAGCCCCTGGTGTTCGATCAGCAACCGCTGGAAGCGCAGGCCACCGTCGATGCCTGTGTCGCCGCGTTCGACGTGACAGGCGAGGCGCGCTGGGTGACCGAGGCGATGCGGGCCTATCGCTGGTATCTGGGCGCCAACGATCTCGAAATGCCGCTCGCCAGTCCGAAGGATGGCGGCTGTTTTGACGGGCTGATGCCGCACGGGCTCAACCGGAATCAGGGTGCCGAATCGATTTTGGCACTTCAGCTGGCGAATTGCGCCATTTCTGCCCTTTCAAAGTCGGCGAAAACCGTGGCAGGACCTGAACGTGCCGTTGCCTGATTTAGGTTAGCCGGCCGAAGAACGGCTTTCCCCGGGGGTGCGATGCTCGATCTGTTCAACCACGAATTACGGCTCCGTGCCGATCCTTCGCGTGTTGTGGTGCGGCCGTTCCATATTGCCTGGCAGTCGAGCGGGCAGGGGCCGAGCCGCAGCGAGCGCCTTGTCGCCAATGTCCTCCAGATGTCCCCGGGCGAAGCGCGCCAGCAGTTGGAAGTCGTGCTCAAGGATTTCGAGGCGCGCCACTGGCAGACCCGCCGCGTTTTCATGACGCGCTATGACGAGGTTGAGGGCCTGCTCAATCTCAATGGTGCCGAGATCGGCGACGAGAAACGCCAGCTCATCGGCGCCTATTTCTGCCACGAATATAGCTATGCCGCCGCTGCGCTGATGAACCCCAGCGCCGTGCCGCATTATGACCAGTCCGGCATGCCCGAAGGATCGCTGCGCATCCTGATGAGCTTGCGCGCGGTGGGCGAAGGTCACATCTCGTCGGTCGCGTTCCGCGAAGGCATCATCACCGACAAGAACGAGCTGACGCTCGCCCCCGAGCCGCCCTTCGCCACGGCGGCGGACGCGCGCGGCGCGGAAGAGGATCACATGCCCGAAGGGCCGGTGACCGTGTTCCGCCATCGCGATTCCACGCTTTCGGGCACGGTGATCTTCCCGATCACCGCGGCGCAATCGAACGGTCTGGAAGATCTGCGCATCTGCCACTTCTTCCACGACGATGGCACCGAAGAATGGATTGGCACCTACACCGCCTATAATGGCTCGCAGATCCAGTCCGAGCTGCTGCGCACGACCGACTGGCGCAGCTTCGATCTGGTGCCAATGGCCGGCAGTGCGGCGCGCAACAAAGGCATGGCGCTGTTCCCCCGCAAGGTGGGTGGGAGGTACATGATGCTCGGGCGGCAGGATGGTGAAAACATCTTCCTGCACACCTCCGACACGCTGACCGATTGGGAGGGTGGCGACCTTCTCATGAAGCCCGAATATCCTTGGGAACTCGTTCAGATGGGCAATTGCGGGCCGCCGATCGAGATCGATGAAGGTTGGCTGGTGCTTACCCATGGCGTGGGCGCGATGCGCAAATATTCGATCGGCGCGGCGTTGCTCGACAAGGACGACCCTTCGAAGGTGCTTGCCCGCTCTAAGGAGCCGCTGCTCGCCGCCGCAGACCAGGATCGCGAGGGCTATGTGCCCAACGTGGTCTATACCTGCGGCGCGATCCGCCATGGGGACAAATTGTTCATCCCCTATGGGGTTGCAGACAGCTCGGTCGCCTTTGCCTTTGTGCCTATCCAGTCGATCCTAGATCAGATGGCCTGAGCGCCAGCGCTGCTGCGGCGCGACGTCACGCGGATGCGTGCGTCGCCCGCAACGGCGATGTGAGACGCGCTAGCGGAAGCTTGCGATGTCCTGATCGATCGGCGGTTCGGATGCCGGGGGTGCGCTGCGGACCATCTTGCGCGTGACCGAATAGGCAATCGCGATCAGCCCGAAGAACAGGAACGGCGCGCCCCAGAGCGCGTAATGCTCAAACTCCGGCCCCATGAGCGACAGCGGCGCATCGTTCGGCGGGATTGGCGAATCGCGGTTTGCCCAGGCGAGGATGCCCGCATAGGCCACGCCGAACAGGCTCTCACCCACGATAAGCCCGGTAGCCGCCAGCACGCCCATCCGCTCGGCGAATTCGGGGTTCTGCTGGCGCTTGGCCCAGCGATTGTAGAGATAGCCGATCAGAGCGCCAACAGGGATCAGCAACGTCAGCGCCATCGGCAGATAGATGCCCATGCCGACCGCGAGCGGGGGCATGCGCATCTTGCCCGACTTGCCGAGGATCTCGTCGAGGATGATCACGCCAACGCCGATCAGTGCGCCAAGACCGATCAGGTTCCAGTTGATGTCGCCGCCGAGCACGCCCTTTGCGATCGAGGAGATCAAGGCGGCCTGCGGCGCGGAAAGTGCGTTCGGCCCGGCGCCGGGCATGCCGACGAAACCGAGCGTGTTCTTGAGCAGATCGAGCACCAGCGGGATCGCGAGGCTGCCGAATATCACGCCGAGGATCAGCGCGAACTGCTGCTTCCACGGCGTCGCGCCCACCAACTGACCGGTCTTGAGATCCTGAAGATTGTCGTTCGAAATCGTTGCGATCGAGAAGATGATCGCGGTGGTGAAAAGCGCATAGGCGATCAGCGCATTGGTATCCGCCACGTTCTCCTGCTGGCCGAAGATCAGCACGAGCAGCAAAGATGCACCGAGCACGGCGAGAATGCCAACGCCCGAGACCGGCGAGTTCGAAGCACCGATCAGGCCGGCCATATAGCCGCAGATCGCTGCGATCAGCACGCCGACGATGAGGATGTAGAGCAGCGATCCGCCGATCACCATCAGCGGATTGTCATGGACCGGGCCGCCCACCGAGAAGTCGTAAAGCAGCCATGCGATCGGCGCGAGGATGAGCAGGGTTACCAGCGCCACTATGCCGATCGGGATGTCGCGCTCGGTGAGGTCGAGCGCCTCGCCACCCCTGCGCGCGCGCGAAGCGGCCAACGCCGAGCGCAGACCCGAGATGATCGGTCCGATGATCCGCAGCAGCGACCAGATCGCCGCGACGCCGATCGTACCCGCGCCGATGAAGCGGACCTCCCCACGGAACGTGCCGCCGACCACCGCATCGATGGTGCCCGAGAAATCGGCGCTGGCGGCGAAATAGGGGACGAGTACGCCCCATGAGAGGATCATGCCGAACAGCATCGCCACGCCGACCGAAATCCCGACGAGATGCCCCACGCCGATCAGCAGCATCGACCAGCTGGCCGACCAGCCGGTCGCAGTGCCGCCAATCGCGAAATTCTTGCCTGCTTCTTCGGCGACGAACTTCATCTTGGCGAGCAATGCGAACGCGCCCGAGAATAGCGCGCCGATCATCAGCGTGCGCAGCCCGCGCGAATTCTCCGCATCGCCCGAGGCTGAGTTCGACCCAACCTTGAGCACTTCGGCGGCCGCGACGCCTTCGGGATAAGGAAGCGTCGATCCAGTGACGAGCGCACGGCGCAGCGGCACGGAGAACATCACGCCAAGGATACCACCGGTCGTGCAGACCGCGACCGTCGTCCAATAGGGGAAGCCCGACCACCAGCCGACCATGATAAGCCCCGGCAGCACGAAGACGATCGCCGCCAGCGTGCCCGCGGCAGAGGCGATGGTCTGAACGATATTGTTCTCAAGGATCGACGACCCCTTGAAGAAGCGCAGAATCGCCATCGAGACGACCGCAGCGGGGATCGACGTGGCAAAGGTGAGCCCGACCTTGAGCCCGGCATAGACGTTCGCCGCGGTGAACAGGATGGTGATGATCGCCCCGAGGACGATGCCCCGGATGGTGAGTTCTGCCATCGGGCGGCTGGGTTCGGTGGCCATTTGGCGGGCTCCGGGAATTGGAAGGTTAGGCGAAGGTCAGGCCAATGCGCGATTGGCGCTGCCCAACGGCGGGCGCGACAGATGCGAAAGGCCAGTACGCGGTCATGGCGTCAGCGTGGCATGGGTCGGCGATGTAAGACAGCGATTTTTCGGCTGGGGGCCGTGCGGCGCGATGGAGCAAGGACGTGCCATCGCGCCGAACGTTATTTTCGCCTTGGATAGCTGCGCGTCTTCATCGGCCCTTGAACAAGCCGCCGAGTACGCCGCGCACCAGCCCACCGATCATGCTCGCGCCAACCCCGCTCTTCTTGCCGAACACTGCTTTCGACACCTCTCCCGCAACGGCGCGGCCCGCTGCCGATGTGGCGGAGCGGGTGGCGGAATTGATGGCGCGGTTCCACGGATTATTGGCGGCCTCGCGTTCGGCGTCGCGCGTGGCCTGGCGCTCGAGGCGGGCAGTGCGGTCGGCGTCGCGCTGTTCGGCCAGGCGCGCGCGTTCGGCTTCCTTGGCGAGGCGAGCGTCTTCCTTGGCCTGAAGCGCAGCGGCTTTTTGGGCTTCGGTGTCGGCCTTGGCCTCCGCGGCGGCAGCGGCTGCTTCGGCGCCCTTGGCGGCCAGCAATTCCTCGGCGGATTCGCGATCCACGAGCGTGTCGTATTTGTCGCCGATCGCGTCGGTCTGGATCAATACGCCGCGCTCGACCGGGGTTACCGGGCCGACGCGTGAGCCGGGTGGCTTGATCAGCGCGCGCTCGACGGGGGCGGGTGCGCCATCGGCCTGAAGCATCGAAACGAGCGCTTCGCCGACTTTTAGTTCAGTGATCACGGTAGCGACATCGACGCCGGGATTGGCGCGGAAGGTGGTTGCCGCCGCTTTGACCGCCGCCTGATCGCGCGGGGTAAAGGCGCGCAGCGCGTGCTGGACGCGGTTGCCGAGCTGGCCCGCGATGCTGTCCGGCACGTCGATCGGGTTTTGTGTGATGAAATAGACGCCGACGCCTTTCGAGCGGATCAGGCGGACGACCTGCTCGATCTTTTCGAGCAACGCCTTGGGCGCATCATCGAACAGCAAATGGGCTTCGTCGAAGAAGAACGCCAGCTTGGGCTTATCGGGATCGCCGACTTCGGGAAGGTGCTCGAACAAGGCCGAGAGCAGCCAGAGCAGGAAGGTGGCGTAGAGCTTGGGGCTCGCCATGAGCTTGTCGGCGGCGAGGATATTGACGACGCCGCGACCCTTGTCGTCGAGCTGGATGAAATCGCTCATTGCCAGCGCGGGTTCGCCGAAGAAATGTTCACCGCCCTGCGAGCGGAGCTGGAGCAGCGAACGCTGGATCGCGCCCACCGATTGCTTCGAGACGTTGCCATAGGTCGCGGTCAGCTCATCGGCGCGTTCGGCGCAGTGGAGCAGCATCGACTGGAGATCATCGAGATCGAGGATCAACAGCCCTTCCTTGTCGGCAAGGGTGAAGGCGATGGTGAGCACGCCTTCCTGCACGTCGTTGAGGTCCAGCAGGCGGCTGAGGAGGAGGGGGCCCATCTCGCTGATCGTGGTGCGGATCGGGTGGCCCTGTTGGCCATACAGGTCCCAGAATTGCGTGGGCGTATCGGCATAGGCCCAATTGGTCTGGCCGATCTCGGTCGCGCGCGCGGCGAAGGTCTCGTGCATCTTGCCAGTCGGCGAACCGGCCATTGCCAGGCCGGAGAGATCGCCCTTCACGTCGGCTACGAAACAAGGGACGCCGGCGGCGGAAAGCCCCTCGATCATGCCCTGGATGGTGACAGTCTTACCGGTGCCGGTCGCGCCCGCGATCAGGCCGTGGCGATTGGCGCGCTTGAGGTTGAGCTCGATCGGCGTGCTGCCCGCCGATCCAATGAAAATGCCCGTTTCACCCGCCATACCGCGCTCCTCTTCCAAGAAGTCAGCAATAGGGGAGAAACGGGCATTGTCACCAGTGCGCTCGCCAAAGCGAGCACCCGGAAAGTTAGTTACCGGGGGATTTCGACCCCGACATAGCGGCTGGGGCCGCCCCGACTCTGGACATAAAGGCTGACGGTATCGCGCCCGGCGCGCTTGGCCTCGGCGACGATCGCGGCGATTTCAGCAGGGGTCGCCACCGGCTTGTTATTGGCTTCGGTGATGACGTCGAAACGCTGGATCTTGCTCGCGGCATCGCTGTTCGGTGCGATGCTGAGTACGACGACGCCCCGCGTCGACGGATCGAGGCGAAGCTGGCGGGCATCGTTCGGCGTCAGCGCCTTGAGCTGGAGGCCCAGCGATGCAGCCGCCATCGATCCGGTGTCACCGTCCGGCACGCTGTTTTCGTCCGAGGGGTCGAGTTGGCTAAGCTGGCTTTCGGGCGGACGAGTGCCAAGCGTCACGTTCAGCGTCATGCGCTTGCCGTCGCGGATTACTTCGAACGGCACGCGCGTGCCCGGCGTTTGCGCGGAAGTGAGGTTCGACAGAGTCTGGTCGGGGGTTACGTCCTTGCCGCCAATCTTGACGACGAGATCGCCGCGTTTGATCCCGGCCTTGTCGGCGGCTTCGCCCGGACGAACTTCCGAGATGATCTCGCCGATCCCCTTGTCCACGCCCCATGCGCTCGCGATGTCCGGGGTAAGCGGTTGGATACCGACGCCCAAATAGCCGCGCTGAACCGAGGCCCCCTTCATCAGCGTGGCGATGATCGGCTGGGCCTGCTCGGCCGGAATCGCGAAGCCGATGCCGACATTGCCGCCGGTGGGCGAAAGGATCTGCGAATTGATGCCGATCACGTTGCCGTTCAGATCGAACATCGGGCCACCCGAATTGCCGCGATTGATCGAGGCGTCGGTCTGGATGAAGCGATCGAACTGGCCGGCTGCGCGATGCACCGCCGAGACGATGCCGGCGGTGACCGAACCGCCAAGGCCGAACGGATTGCCGATCGCGACGACCCAGTCGCCCACGCGCGTCGCGGTCGAATCGCCGAACTTGACGAAGGGCAGGTTGGTCTGGCCCTCGATCTTGAGAACGGCGAGGTCGGACAGCGTGTCGTTTCCGATCAGCTTGGCCTTGAACTCGCGGCGATCGGGCAGAGTGACGGTGATCGATTCGACCACGACGCCCTTCTGGTTGCCTGCCGAGATGACGTGATTGTTGGTCACGACATAACCATCGGCCGAGATGATGAAGCCCGAGCCGAGCGATTCGGCGCGCTGGGTGGTTGGACCGCCCTGCGGCCCGAATTGCTCGAACGGCGTGCCCGCGAACGGATTGACGTTATCGACCTTCACCCGCTGCGTGGTCGAGATGTTGACCACTGCCGGCTGAAGCTTGGCGACCATGTCGGCAAAGCTCATCGGCGCGCCAGCGCGCGGGGCAGTGGCCGTAATCGTGCCCGGCTCGTTCTGCGCGGTCTGTGCGCCGGCGGGCTGGTTGAGCGTCAGTGTGGCGGCGGCGCCACCAAGCAGAATGGCAGTCGTTAGAGCGTAGGCGTAACGCACAGGCGTAGATCCTCTCAATAGTCGAAAGCGAGATAGGGCCATATTGTCGCGCCCGTTTCATGAACGGCGATTGAATATGAACGATCCGTCAGAATCATCGGCGCCCCATAAACTCCTTCAAATAGCTGTTCTGCGGGCTGAGGATGATGTTGGTCTCGCCCTTGCCCTCGACCGGGCTGATGAACGTCGTCCGGTACGACTGCATCGCGCGGAAGAAGTCGTAGAATTGCGGATCCTTGTTGAACGCGGCGGCGTAAATTTCCGCTGCCTGCGCCTGTGCAGTCGCGCGGATGATCTGCGCATCCCTGGTACCGCCGGCGCGGATCGTTGCAGCTTCCTGCTGACGCGCGGTGCGCATCCGCTCATAGGCGCTGTCGAGCGGCGATCCGGTCGGCAGATCGGCATGCTTGATCCGCACGTCGACGATCTGGACACCATATTGGCTGGCCAAGGTCTGCAAATTGCTCTGGATATTATCCATCACCTGGCCGCGTTCGGCGCTGAGCAAGGCCGCGAAGGGCTGCTTGCCGAGCTCATTGCGCAGTGCCGAGCTGAACAGCGGCTGGAGCCGCTCGGTCAGGCGCTCGACCGAACCGACCGTGATCGCCATCATCAGCGGATTGACGACGCGGAAGCGGGCAAAGGCGTCCACTTCGATGCGCTGCTGATCGGTCGAAAGCACCGGCTGGTTGGTCAGGTCGAGCGAGAGCACGCGCTTGTCCACCCAGACGACGCGATCGACGAAGGGGATGTGGAAGAGAACGCCCGAGCCGGTGCGGCCGAATTGCTCACCGGGCTTATAGGCGTTGACCGTCTGGTACGGCTCGTTGAGCCGCAGGACGACAGCCTGCTGCGTCTCGCGCACCACCGAGAAGGAGCTGAAGATCAGAACCAGCAGGCCGAGCGCAAGCACGCCCAATACCATCGGGTTGCGAAATACGGCGGTCATTGTGCGGCTCCCTGCGCGGGCTTGGCGGGTTCGGGTGCACGACCCAGGCTGGGCAGCGGCAGATACGGCGTGACGCCCGGCGCTTCGACGATGGTCTTGTTCGTCTTCGACAGCACCTGCTCCATGGTCTCGTAATAGAGACGGCGGCGGGTGACTTCGGGTGCGAGCTTGTACTGCTCATAGATTTTGTCGAACTCGGCGGCCTCGCCCTGCGCGGTGGCGATCACCTGATTCGCATACGCATTGGCGTTGTTCTTCGCGGCCTGCGCCTGCTGCTGCGCGGCAGTGACCTGCTTGAACTCTTCGTCCACTGCCTGCGGGGCAGCGGCCTTCTGGATCGAGACGCTCTGGATCTCGATCCCCGAATTATACTCGTCGAGGATCACCTGCATCAACGCGATGACCTGTGCTTCGATCTTGGCGCGGCCCGAAGTGATCGTGTCATTGAGCGTCGCATTGGCGACGACGGCGCGCATCGCGGTCTCGGCGGTGTCGCGCACCGTGGCGCGCGGGTCCTTGACCTGGAACACATAGTCGGAGGGGCTGCGCACCTTCCACTGCACCAGATAGGCCAGATCGACGATGTTCTGATCGCCAGTCAGCATCAGGTTTTCGCGCTCGGCTTCGGGGAATTTCTCGTCGCGAATCGCCTGAACGTCGATAGCTTCGACCATCGAGAACGGCGCCGGCAGCGTGAAGCGCCAGCCCGGCTCAAGCGTGCCCGAGAAACGGCCAAGCGTCTGAACCACGGCGCGCTGCTGCGGCCCAATCGAGTGGATCGACGTGAAGGCGACCCAGCCGAGGATCAGGACACCGACAACGATGCCCCAAAAGCCTGCGCCCTGCGGAATGCCGGGCAGGCTCGCGCCACCACCCATGCCGCCGCCACCGCCACCACCGCCGCGACGGGCGCGCTGGAACAGATCGTCGATCGTGCTTGCAGGACCGCGACCGGGGCGCTTGCCGCCACCAGGCGGGAGCGACCAGGGATTGCGCGGGCCACCGCCGCCATTCCCATTGTCTCCGCCGTTGCCGCCTCCCTTATCGCCGCCGCCGCCGGAGCCGCCGCCGCTGCCCCAGGGGCTTTTTGGAGGGTCGTTCTTGAGAGCGCCGGCCCATGATCGCCAGCCCGAGATGTTCAACATGCCTATCTTTATAGGGTGGCTTTGGCGGATTTACAGTGCCACGCGCCGATTCCGTCCCTATCTGGCGGCACAATGACCGATAGCGCAACGATTCAGACGGCTCTCGACGCACTTGCGGCGGGCCGTGCCACCGCCAGGCTGGAAGAAGGCCGGGCCAGCATAGTTCTCGACGTAACCGGGCTGAGCGAAGCCGCGCGCGCCGAGCTCGAGGCCGACGTCCGCGCGGCTGCAGCGCGTGTAGAAGGCGTGAGCGAAGTACGCGTGCTGATGACCAGCGAGCGGCGGACGCGGCGACTGATCGCGGTGGCAAGCGGCAAGGGCGGCGTGGGCAAATCCACCGTCGCGGCCAATCTGGCGATTGCGCTGAAGAATAAGGGCCGCAAGGTAGGGCTGGTCGATGCCGATATCTATGGCCCCTCGCAGCCCCGGCTGATGGGGGTCGAGGGCGTGAAGCCCAAGGCGCGCGAGAAGACGCTGCTGCCGGTCGAGACGCCCTATGGCGTTCCCTTGCTCTCGATGGGCGGGCTGGTCGCCGAAGGGCAGGCGATTGCATGGCGCGGGCCGATGGCGGGCGGCGCGCTCGGCCAATTGGTCGATGGCGATTGGGGCGAGACCGAACTGCTGGTGCTTGATCTGCCGCCGGGCACGGGCGACGTGCAGCTCACCATGATCCAGAAGCACAAGCCTGCCGGCGCAGTGATCGTCTCGACCCCGCAGGATCTGGCGCTGATTGACGCGACCCGCGCGATCGATTTGTTCCGCAAGGCCAATATCCCGATCATCGGCCTGATCGAGAATATGAGCGGTTATGCATGCCCGCATTGCGGAGAAACCTCCGATCCGTTCGGCAAGGGCGGGGCGGAAGCTGCGGCTGCGACGCTGGGCATTCCATTCCTCGGCCGCATTCCGCTGGAAATGGCGATCCGCGCGGCCTCCGATGCGGGCACGCCGCCCGCCGCCGGGAACGGGCCGGAGGCGCAGGTGTTTGCAGAACTGGCCGACAAGGTGAGCGGCTGGCTGGGAGGCTGATATGCCGCTGACGCAAGGCGAAGACATCAAAACGCTGCTCGAAGAGACCCGCACGATCGCGATGATCGGCGCGTCCGATCGCCCCGACCGACCGAGTTATGGCGTGATGGCGATGCTCCAGAGCCACGGGTATCGCGTGATCCCGGTCAATCCGCAGATTACCGGCGAGCATATCCATGGCGAGTTCGTGTTCCGTGACCTGAGCCAGATCGGCGTGCCCATCGATATGGTCGATATTTTTCGCCGCTCGATCGCGGCAGGCGAAGCAGTCGATGAGGCGATCGCGGCGGGCGCCAAATCGGTGTGGCTTCAGATCGGCGTGATCAACGAGGAAGCCGCTGCGCGTGCCGAAGCGGCAGGACTCAAGGTCGTGATGGATCGCTGCCCGGCGATCGAGATACCCCGGCTGGGCGTGGCGAAGATCGACTAGATCCGGCGGGGCGGCGGTTTCCCGCCGCTTTATGCCAAATGACGGAGCGAGGCGATCAGCTGGGTCACGTCGCGGCTGTCCTGATAGAGACCGAAGCCTATGCGTAACACGTCGCCGCGAACATCGGTGATGATGTCCTCCGCCTCCAGTTCGGCCTTCCAGCGCTGGGCGTGCGCTGAACGAAGCGCGACGAAGCGGGCGGGGGAGCCGGGATTGAGCAGTTCGGCATCGAGCGGCAGATCGGCGAGCAATTGTTCGCGCAGGCTATCGACATGCGCAGCGATGCTGGCCGTGCTCAGCTCTTCCTGCCGCAGCATGTCGCGCACCGCGACGAAGCGGTAGATGCCGGAGGGATCAAAGGTGGCACCGAGGAAACGTCGGGCATCGGGGGCATAGCCGATCGTGCCGGGTGCCGCGGAGAGATCGTCAAATTCGGCATACCAGCCGGTAATCTCGGGGCGCGGACCGAAACCGGCGGGCGCGTGGAGGAAGGCCGAGCCTTCGCCGGCCATCGCGTATTTATAGCCGCCGGCGAGATAGAAGACGCGGTCGGCAACGCTCGACAGGTCGGTCTCCATCGCCATAAAACCATGATAGCCGTCGATCACGACCCATGGCCCTTCGGGACGAGAGATCGCGGCAAGTTCTTCGATGCCGTCAAAGACATGGCCGGTGCCGAACTGGACATGGCTTACGAAGACCAGATCGTGTTCGCCGGATTTCGCGCGCTCGACGATGGCGTCGAGCGGCACGCGTTCGATGATCGCCGTGCCCGCTTCCTCCCAGCGCTGTGACTGGCGGCGGAAGCTGTGGAATTCGCCGTCGCTGGTCAGGATGCGCAACGGGCGCTTGGGAAGCGCCGATACGATGCGCAGCAGCAGGTCATGCGTGTTGGGCGCGAAGGCGATGGTGTTGGAATCGGGCAGTTTCAGTTCGGCGGCGACGTGGTGCTGCGCGGCGGGCCAGATCTCGCCCATCACGCGTTCCCATTTGCGATCGGCGAGGCGGGCGGCATCGTCCCATGCGGCAAGCTGGCCGACGTAAGAGGCGTCGGGCCAGAGATGGTGCGAATGCGCGGCGAAATGGAGGCGCTCGGGCGCAGCGGCGATCGCGCGCTGAAAGAGGTGCTTGTAGCTGGTCACGCCTTTTGGCCCTTACGGACGGCGCGCGGTGTTTCAATCATAATTGCGTACGCAGCGACCAGAGTTCGGGGAAGGCGCGCTTCGAGAGCGTAGATTCGAGATAGGGCACGCCCGCGGTGCCGCCGGTGCCCATCTTCATCCCGATCACGCGGCTGACGGTGATGACATGCTTGTGCCGCCAGGTGGCGAGCGCATCATCGATATCGACCAGCTTTTCGGCGAGCTGATACAGCTCCCAATGCGCGCTGGTGTCGCGATAGACCTGTGCCCAGGCATCCTCGACGGCCTTGCTTGGCACATAAGGCTGTGCCCAATCGCGCGCTGGCACGGGTTCCACGAGTCCGGCGCGGGCGAGCGCAGCATTGGCTTCATCCCACAGACTCGGCGCTTGCTTCGCTGCATCGGTGAGCGGGCCGGGCACCCCGCCGCCGCGCACCCCGAGCAAGGTCTCGACCGCGCGGAACTGATCCGACTGGAAGCCGGACGAGGTGCCGAGCACTTCGCGGAAGCGGGTATAATCGCTCGGCGTCATCGTCGCGAGCACGTCCCAGCTCAGCGTCATCACTGCCTGAATGCGGCTGACCCGCGCGAGCGACTTATAGGCTTCGACGGACTTATCCTGCTGCACCAGCCGGATGGCCTCGCGCACCTCGACCAGCATCTGCTTGAGCCAGAGCTCCTTGGTCTGGTGGATGATGATGAAGAGCAGTTCGTCGTCGCGGTCCGAGATCGGATGCTGCGAGTCGAGCAGCGTATCGAGCGCGAGGTAGCGGCCATAGGTCATCGATTCGGTCATGCGCTTTTCTACGCTGGATCGGCGGGCGGCGGAAATTGAAGAAATGACTGCGAGACCGGCAAGCGAAAAGCAAAGGCATTCAAGATTATGCCGCGCAATCTTGGCAATTATCTAAAAATAAATCAACCAATATCGAAGTAAAATCTGTTGCCAAGCAGCCGCAATCAAGTTCATTTTCGTTGAAATCGCCACAAGCGCGATGATCGCGGGCCGCTTCTCTATCGGGGATATTAGCTCATGATCGATCATCATATTATTTCTGAACTACAGATAAATCCAAATTATCTTGATTTGCTGCAAGATCAGTTCAAACGATTCAAGCTTAACACCAACGTGCGTATCCTTGTGGTGGTCGATACCGAAATCGCGACCGTGCCGGGGGTCGGCTTTGGCGTTGGCAGCGTGATCGAGTTGATCCGCGCCAGCGCGGTGGGCTGCATGCACTTCACCGTTGATATCGCGCTGCGAAGCAATTCGCCGCCCGCGGTCGTTGCCAGCCCGGCGGCATATGGCGCCAAATATACCGGCTTCCGGTTCGACATGACCGATGGTGCTAATCTGGTGATCGACAAATATCAGCAGATCTGGATCTTCGGGTTCAAGCCCGACAATAGTGCCGGTCCGGACAGCCGGATCGACTTGCCGACGTCGCTGCCAGCGTCGAACGGCGAACTTGCCAAGCTCGCCGGCTGGATGAAGGCGCACAAGGGCGGCGTATTCGCCACCGGCGATCATGATTATCTCGGCGCGTCGATCTGCCACCGCATCCCGCGGATTGGCACGATGCGACGCTGGACCAATGCCGATGGCGTGCCGCCGATCGGGGGATTCGGCGATAGTGATACCGCTGACCGGATCGATACGCTGCGCCCGCCCAATGCCGCCTACGAACCCGGTGCGCCCGGCGGCCCTCTCGCGCTTAACAACAGCCCGCATCAAGGCGACCTGACCCCGCAGCCAATTCATTGGGTTACCTGGCAGAGCGTGGGCACCGGCATCCTTAGCTACAAGCACCGGCCGCATCCCGTGCTTTGCCATCCGACGCTTGGACCGATCAATGTGATGCCCGATCATGCTCATGAGGGGCTGTGCCGCGATACCGGCACGGTCCCGCTCACCGGCACCTATAATTTTGACGGTGCGGGGGCGCAGGACGAATATCCGCCCGCGACCGGCGGCGGTGCCAAGCCCGAGCCAACGATCATCGCTTATGGCAGCAACCTGGGCGGCGGGCCCTACAACTTCGCCAAGGGACCGCAGCCGGCGCGCAACCATAATCCGATGATCAGCGTCTATGACGGACATCTCGCCGGCGTGGGCCGGGTGGCGACCGATTCGACCTGGCACCATTGGTTCGACGTCAACATTGCCGATATCCAGGCTGAGAATGGCGCGAACTGGGCCAAGATCAGCCGCTATTTCATCAATCTGGCAGTGTGGCTGTCTCCGCCCGGGTACAGCACGACATGCCTGTGGTGGTGTACCGTGCTCAGCCATTTCACCGCGACCGGCTTCCAGGAATATTCGCCCAAGCTCAGCGATGTCGAGCTCGGTCAGGCGCTGTCGCGGCAGCTCTACCGCATCTATGGCCCGTGTTGGGTCAGCCATGTGATCTGGGACAGATTGCGCGAGCTCAAGCTGTCGCTGATCGAGAAGCCGCATTTGCCGATCCCGCCGGCATGCCTGACCTGCCCGCCTTACGAACTGATCGAGCTCTCCGCGCTCGGCGGTCTCGTCCGCGCGACCCTGCCGCTGGCCGAGGCGATCAGCCAGGCGACGGCCCGGTTCGACAAGACAGTGCGGCTCGATGCGAGCATGGAGAAGACTCTATCCGAAGGGCTTCGCGGTGGCGTCCAGAGCGTCGCGCGGCAATGGCGCGAGGATCTTGCGAAAAGCGCCAAGCGGATCGAGCTATTGGCGCGCTAGGCAGAGCGGGCAGGGGATCCGGTCGCCGGATCCCCTGCCTTCGCCGATCAGTCGCGCAGCAGCTCGTTGATGCCGGTCTTGCTGCGCGTCTGGGCGTCCACGGTCTTCACGATCACGGCGCAGTAAAGCGACGGGCCGCCTTTCGGATCGGGGATCGCACCGGGTACGACCACCGAATAAGGCGGCACGAAACCGCGATGCACTTCGCCGGTCGCGCGATCGATGATCTTGGTCGATGCGCCGAGATAGACGCCCATCGAGAGCACTGCGCCTTCGCCGACGCGAACGCCTTCGGCCACTTCGGCGCGCGCGCCGATGAACGCGCCGTCGCCGATGATCACCGGATCGGCCTGGAGCGGCTCGAGCACGCCGCCGATGCCGACCCCGCCCGAAAGGTGGACGTTCTTGCCGATCTGCGCACAGCTGCCGACGGTCGCCCAGCCATCGACCATCGAGCCTTCACCGACATACGCCCCGATATTGACGAAGCTCGGCATCAGCACGACGCCCTTCGAAATGTGCGCGCCGTGGCGAACGATCGAGCCCGGGACCTGGCGGAAGCCGGCCTCGCGGAAGCGGGCATCGTCCCAGCCAGCGGTCTTGAGCGGTACCTTGTCGAAACCGACGCCGCCACATTCCGCCGGCATCACGCTATTGTCATTGAGGCGGAAGCTGAGCAGCACGGCCTTCTTGAGCCACTGATTGACCTTCCAGCCCTCGGCGCCATTCGAGTCATTGGCGGGCTCCGCGACGCGGGCCTGTCCGCTGTCGAGCAGGTTGAGCGCTTCCATCACCGCATCGCGGACTTCGCCGTGCGTCGCGGTCGAAAGATCGGCGCGGGCTTCCCATGCTGCATCGATAGTCGCTTCGAGAGTCACGCTTGGTCCTCCAGTATTTCGTGGAGCCATGCTCCGAGATCAGTGATGGTGTAATCGATATAGGATCGATCGGGGTCTTCGGTCTGCTCGGACCCGTTGTCGATCCACACCGTCGTCATGCCGATGGCCTTGGCGGGCTTCAGGTTGCGCGCCATGTCCTCGACGAACAGCGATGCCTTCGGATCAAGATCGAACGCAGCCAGCAACCCGGCATAAGCGGCGGGATCGGGCTTGGGGCGATATTCGGTCGAGTGAATGTCGTGCACCGCTTCGAAGGTTTCGCTGAGGCCCAGCCGCTCGAGCACTTTCACCGCATAGGGCGCATTGGCGTTGGTGAAGATCAGTTTGCGGCCGGGCAGGCGGACGAGCGCTTCGGCGAGTGCGAAATTGGTTTCGATGCTGCTCAGATCGACTTCGTGAACGGCATCCAGATAGTGGTGCGGATCAATGTCATGCTCGGACATCAGCCCGTTCAGCGTGGTGCCGTGGCTGTGGAAATAGCCTTTCTGGATGCGGTGCGCTTCCTCAGGGCCACAGTTTAGCAGCGTCTGGACATACGCGCCGATCTTCGCGTCGATCTGCGTCCACAGGTCGCCGCTCGCTGGATAGAGCGTGTTGTCGAGATCGAAGATCCAGTTTTCGATATGCGATAGCGCAGCTTTCATGGGCGCGCGTTAAGCTGCGTCCCGCGGGGTGGCAAGGGCGGCGGGCACTCCCCATTTGAAGAACCATGACCGCATATTCATTGCTCGACCTCGTCCCCATCATTCAGGGCGGGACTGCCTCTCAGGCTTTCGCCAACGCCGCCGATCTCGCGCGGCACGCCGAGACGGAGGGCTTCAACCGCTATTGGGTCGCCGAGCATCATGGGATGGAGGGCATTGCCAGCGCCGCCACCGCAGTGGTGATCGGGCATGTCGGGGCTGCGACTTCCACGATCCGCGTGGGTGCGGGCGGGATCATGCTGCCCAACCATGCGCCGCTCCAGATCGCCGAGCAGTTCGGCACGCTCGATGCGCTCTTCCCCGGCCGCGTCGATCTCGGGCTGGGTCGGGCACCGGGTTCGGACCAGAAAGTGGCGCAGGCGATCCGGCGCAATCTGGAGACCGATGCCAACGCATTCCCGCAGGACGTGATGGAGCTGCAGAGCTTCTTTGCCGATGATGGACGGACCGGCATCCGCGCGACGCCGGGCGCAGGCGCGAAGGTGGATTTGTGGATCCTGGGATCGAGCCTGTTCGGTGCGCAACTCGCCGCGGCACTGGGCTTGCCTTATGCCTTTGCCTCGCACTTCGCGCCGGGATTGCTCGATGAGGCGATCGAAATGTATCGCCGCAACTTCCGGCCCTCGGCTGCGCTGGCGAAGCCGCATCTGATGCTCGGCTTCAACGTGTTCGCCGCCGATACCGACGAGGAGGCCGAACTGCTCGCCACCTCACAGCAACAGGCATTCGTCGCGATCCGCACCACCGGGCGGGGCATCCAGATGCCGCCGCCAGTGCCGGGCTATCGCGAGAGCCTGGGCGCGCAGGGCGCGGCGGCGCTCGATCATGTGCTGTCGGCAAGTGCGATCGGCGGGCCGGACAAGGTGCGGCGTGAGATCGCCGCGTTTATCGAGCGCACCGGTGCGGACGAATTGATGATCGGCAGTGCGATGTTCGATCACGCCGCCCGCAAGCGGAGCCTGACGATTACCGCAACGGCGATGCGCGGGCTTTAGGAGCGGACCCATTTCCCGCTGGCGTCCTGATTGACCAAAGTGAAGGACACGGCGTCTACCACCGGGCTTTCCTGCCCCAGCCGGAAGAACCATGCGGTGTTCTGGCTCAGGCGCCAGAAGGTCTGGGCGCCCTGATCGAGGCCGAATTCGCCGCAGGCCGAGCGGATGCCGTCGGCGTCCGAGGGTTGGGGCACTTCATCGACGACGAGCGCGTCGGCGGGCCAGCCTTCCATCGCAGCCGGGCGGACCTGACAGCGCGCGGCTTCGGCCGCCTCGTCGGTACGGTGCCGTGCTTCGGCGAGGATCGCATCCTTGCCGCCGGTGCCGTCGAGCATCTGGGCGATGGTCTCCCTTTCCACCTCGGCACCATAGGGCGATGCGACGAGATCGAAGCTGGCCATCCGTGCGCCCGGGACGAAATCGAGCTTTGCGGTGCCGGCTGCGCATTTTGCTGCGCGATAGAGGAGTGCGCCGCCGGGAGTCTTGGCTTCGGCAACTACCCAGGTGCAATCGTCAGGCGCGGTGCCTGGCGATCCGAGCAGCAGCGCGGCAGCTTGCGGCTCACACAATCCGGTGACGGGCAGAGTCGCGCTTCCGGGCGCGCAGGCAGGCGCGGCAGCGCTGACATTGGCGGGGGTATTGCTTTCGGCGGGCTTGCCGTTGCAGCCGGTGGTTGCGGCGGCGGCGAGCAGCAACAGGATCGCGCGGTTCATGAAATTCCCCCTCTAGTCGGCTGAAGCAGAGCAGCTTTCCGGGGAACGCACAATCGGCGATCTCGTCAGCCCGCGGCGGGCAATCTCAGCCGCACGAGCAACCCGCCCAGGTCTTCGCTTTCCTCAAGGCTGACGGTGCCGTCATAGATTTCCGCCACATCGCGGACGATGGCGAGGCCGAGGCCGGTGCCCGGCTTGCCGCTGTCGAGGCGCACGCCGCGATCGAAGATGCGGATGCGGTCGGCCTCGGGGATGCCGTTGCCGTCATCCTCGACCAGGATCTCGACGAACCCGGCCTGCACGTTGGCGGTGATGAACACGCTGCCGCCGCCATATTTGGCGGCATTCTCGACAAGGTTGCCGAGCAGATCGTCCAGATCCTGCCGCTCGATATGCGCGACGAGATTCTTGTCGCCGTCGATATCGATACGAACATTCGGATACAGGCGCGCGACGGCGCGCTCGACTGCTTCTACTGATGGCCAGACCTGCGCGCGGCTGTGCGCGCTGCCGCGACGGCCGACGGCGCGGGCGCGGGCGAGGTGGTGATCGATCTGGCGGCGCATCGTGCGGGCTTCGCGGATAACTGCTTCGGGCAAATCGGGCTGGGCGGCGGCAGCGGCGTTCATGATCACGCTGAGCGGGGTCTTGAGCGCATGGGCAAGATTGCCGGCGTGGCGGCGCGCTTCCTCGGCCTGGCGGTCATTATGCTCGACCAAGGCGTTCAGTTCCTCGACCATCGGCGCGACTTCGGCGGGCATCGCCTTTTCGATTCGCGCCGACTGCCCCGCGCGCAATCGAGCGATTTCGGATCGAACGCGGCGCAGCGGCAACAAACCATACCAGGTCTGCAGCCCGACCATGATCATCAGCCCGAGCCCGAGCAGCAGGAAGCTGCGAACCAACGTGGTGCGCAACGTGGTGATCTGGGCGTCGAGGGTTTCGCGGCTCTGCGCCACCTGAAAGCGCCAGCGCACTGTCGAGCCCGGCAGCATCGCATCCCGCTCGGCGATGCGCAGCGTCTGGGGCGCGAATTCGGTGCTTTGATAGACATGCACGTCATTATCGCTGTGCGACTCGTTGACCTTCAGTCGCTGATCCCACAGCGAGCGCGACGGGAAGGTCTCGAAGCCCTTGCCGCTGATCTGCCAATAGGCGCCCGAATTATATTCGAGGAAGCGCTGATCGGCGAGTTCGCGGTTGAGGATGACTTCGCCGTTCGGGCCAAGCTCGGCCGAAAAGATCATCGCCTTGAGCAGATAGTCGAGCTGATCGTCGAAATTGCGGGTTACCGTGCTGACCAGCACGCGATCGAGCGCATAGCCGCCGCCGACGAGGAGCAGCATGATCCACGCCATCGCGACGAGCAGCATCCGACGGCTGACCGAGCCGGTGGCGCGGACATAGCTGCGCGGGCGCGGCTCGTTCGGATCGACGGCGGGCTCGGCTTCGTCAACCGGTTCCTGGTGGCCGGCGTGCACCGGCTTAGGAAGGTTCGTCCAGGCTGTAGCCAAGACCGCGGATGGTGGTGATGATCTCGGCACCCAGCTTCTTGCGGATGCGGGTGACGAACACTTCGATGGTGTTCGAATCGCGATCGAAATCCTGATCGTAGATATGGTCGATCAGCTCGGTACGGCTGACCACCTTGCCCTTGTGATGGAGCAGATAGCTGAGCAGCTTATATTCCTGCGCAGTAAGCTTCACCGGCTCGCCGGCCTTGGTGACCTTGCCCGAGCGCGTGTCGAGGCGGATGTCGCCCGCGATGAGCTCGGCCGAGGCATTGCCCGAGGAGCGGCGAATCAATGCGCGCAGGCGGGCGATCAGCTCTTCGGTCTGGAAGGGCTTGGCCACATAATCGTCGGCACCGGCATCGAGGCCCGCCACCTTGTCGGACCAGCTGTCCCGCGCGGTGAGCACCAGCACGGGCGTTGCCTTGCCTTCCTTGCGCCAGCGATCGAGCACGGTCAGCCCGTCGATTTCGGGCAGGCCGAGATCGAGGATGATCGCGTCATATTGCTCGTTAGAGCCGAGATAGAGGCCTTCCTCGCCATCGGTGGCGAGATCGACGGCATAGCCGGCACCCTCAAGCGCATTCTTGAGCTGCTGGCCGAGATTCGGCTCATCCTCGACGATCAATAGTCGCATTGCTTATCCTCTCAGCGCGCTCAGTTGCCGGTGATTCTGACGGTGTCGCCGCTATTGCCGTCGACATACACCCAGATCACCGATCCATTGCGCAGGAATTTGAGCGTGTAAATGTTGGTCGACGGATCGTAGTCGAATCCGAGATATTGGGCGCCGGGATATTTCGGGGTCACCTTGCGCTCGATTTCGCGCACCGAGACCCCGGACGCCTGGCTGCGGCGCTTCATGCCGTCCTGCGAATGGTCGCGCGTCGCCACTTTCGGCCCGCCCAGCGGCTGCGCGAATCCGGTCGCGGGCAGCATTACTGCCGCCATACACGCGCATATAACCGGTTTCGCCAGCATCCTCATGCGTCTGCCATGGGGTTCGCGCATTGAATAGCCCCTGAACAGCCGTGTCAGGCCCGTGTTAGGTTGCGATGCGCCACGCCGCCGCCTAGGTGCCTCCCCCATGGCTGCACCTGTACTCGCTTATGAAGGCCTTGGCCTCGTCCAAGGACATGGCTGGCTTTTTCGTGGGCTCGATCTTTATATCGGCGCGCGCGATCGGCTGGCGCTAATCGGGCGGAACGGCGCGGGCAAGTCTACCTTGCTGCGCCTGATCGCCGGACGGATCGATTCGGACGAGGGCCGCCGCGTGATCGTGCCGGGCACCAATGTGGTGATTCTGGAGCAGGACCCGCAGGTCGAAGGTTATGCGACCTTGCTCGATTTCACGCTTGGCGGCGAGAATGCGCCCGAGCGGTATGAGGTCGAAGCGATTGCCGGACAGTTGGGCGTGGATCTGAGCCGCGAGGCGGCGACGGCTTCGGGTGGCGAGCGGCGGCGCGCGGCAATTGCTCGGGCGCTGGCGCAAAATCCCGACGTGCTGCTGATGGACGAGCCGACCAACCATCTCGACATCGCCGCGATCGACTGGCTGGAAAGCTGGCTGAGCCGCTTTAACGGCGCGTTCGTCGCGATCAGCCATGACCGCACTTTCCTGACCCGGCTGACCAGACAGACTTTGTGGCTCGATCGCGGTGCGATCCGGCGCGCGGAAGTCGGCTTTGGCGGTTTCGATGCGTGGACCGAGCAGGTCTATGCCGAGGAAGAGCGCAACGCCCAAAAGCTCGATGCCAAATTGAAGATCGAGGAGCATTGGCTGCTTCGCGGCGTGACCGGGCGGCGGCGGCGCAACCAGGGGCGGCTGACCAAGCTCCACGAGATGCGGGCCGAGCGGGCATCGATGATCGGCCCGGCGGGCGCGGCCAAGATCGCGATCGGATCGGATGGCGCGCAGACCAAGGTCGTGATCGACGTGAAGGGCGTGACCAAGCGCTTTGGCGAGCGCACGATCATCAAGGATCTGACGCTGCGGGTTACCAAGGGCGACCGCATCGGCATCGTCGGCGCGAACGGCGCCGGCAAGACGACGTTGCTCCGCTTGCTTACCGGCGAACTGGCGCCCGACGAAGGATCGATCCGGCTCGCCAAGACGCTCGACAAGGTCTTCATCGATCAGCAGCGCAGCCTGATGGACCCGGAGAAGAGCGTTCGCGACGTGCTGACACAGGGCGGCGAATGGATCGACGTGCTCGGCATCCGCAAGCACATCCATGGATATCTCAAGGAGTTCCTGTTCGAGCCTTCGCTGGCTGACGCCAAGATCGGCACGCTATCGGGCGGCGAGCGCTCGCGACTGTTGCTTGCGCGCGAATTTGCGCGGCCGTCGAACCTGCTGGTGCTCGACGAGCCGACCAACGATCTCGATCTGGAGACGCTAGATCTGCTCCAGGAAGTCATCGCCGATTATGAAGGCACCGTGCTGATCGTCAGCCATGATCGCGACTTTCTCGATCGCACCGTGACGGTAACGCTGGGGCTGGATGGCTCGGGCACGGTCGATGTAGTCGCGGGCGGCTATATGGATTGGGAAGCCCGGCGGAAGCCCAAGGCCGAAGCCAAAAAGTCAGTGGCCAAGGCTGCCGCTTCGGACGCGCCCAAGGCGCGGACCAAGCTGACCTACAAAGACCAGCGCGACTATGAATTGCTGCCCAAGCGCGTCGAGGAGATCGAGGCGCAGATCGCCAGGGATGAAGCGGCGTTGGCGGATCCCGCTTTGTATACGCGCGATCCGGCGAAGTTCACCGCGCTGACCGCGGGTATCGAGAAGCTGCGTGACGAGAAGGACGCAGCCGAGATGCGCTGGCTTGAACTGGCCGAGATGGTTGAAGCGCTGGGCTGACGGATAGAAGAATCAGGCTGCCAGCTCGACGATAACCGTTGTGCCCTCGGGCGAACTGTCGATCGTGATCGTCCCATGTGCCTGCCGGGCAAATGCGTCGATCAGGCGCGTTCCCATCCCGCCCTGCCGGCCCTTGCTGAGGGTCTCGGTTGACATGCCCGTGCCATTGTCGCTGACCGTCAGCCGCCAGCCGGTTTCGGCCTTTTCGAAGCGCGCATGGATGCAGCCGGCATCGCGGTCGCGAAAGGCATGTTTCACGGCATTGGTCACGAGTTCGTTGACGATCAGGCCGATCGAGACGGCGCGATCGCGCGGAATGGCGGCATGATCCGAATGGCAATCGAGCGTGATCGCGCCGCGCAGGAACAAGGCCTCGGACAGCGCCGAGCAGAGTTCGTGGAGGTAGGATGCGATATCGACCGTGCCGGCGGATGCGCCGCTGCCGCGATAGAGGTGGCGATGGGCGCGGGCGATGCTTTCGACGCGCGAAAGTGCTGCGCCAAGCGCCTGGGCAGTCTCACCTTCACCGGCCCGGCGACGCTGCATGTCGAGCAGGCTCGCCACCAACGTGAAGTTGTTCTTCACCCGGTGATCAAACTCTTCGAGGAACAGATCGCGCTCGGCGACTTCGCGGTCGCGCTCGGCAGCGGCGCGGCGCACTGCGCGTCGGAACATCTCGGCGAGCATGACGGTGATGATCGCACCGATCGCCACCGATGCCATGCTCACCGCGCCCGCAGAGCTTTCGAAGTGGAACGAGTTTCGAATCGGAAAGTGATAATACCAGCCATAGACGACTGAGACCGTGGCGGCCGTTGCACCTGCCTGCCAGCGCGCGAACAGCGTCGCAACCATGATCGCGGGGAAGATCAGCGGGAATGCCGCGGCACCCGGAACCAGGGCATCCATGCCGAACCGGGCGATCGCAGCACCTGCAGTCGCGAGCAGGCCGACGCCGATTGACGTCACCAATCGCGGGACGCCGGGCGCGAGACGGTCCGGCAGGTCGAGTTCGGCTATTTGCCCCATATAGGGCAAGTGAGGCCCGACCGCGCATCGCAAGTCAAGATAATGCGCGGTTAGGCTTGATCGCGATCAAGCCATTAAAGCATTTTGCCCGATCGACCTGCGAGATCAACGACATATTGCCATGCGACCCGCCCCGAACGGCTGCCGCGACGGGTTGCCCAGTTGATCGCTTCCTGCGCGTCGAAGGCGAGGCCGTGCGCCTGCGTGTAGCTTCGCACGATCTCGACATACGTGTCCTGATCGACGACGTGGAAGCCCAGGCTGAGCCCGAAGCGATCGGCGAGTGCGAGGCTGTCATCCACGCTGTCGCGCGGATTGATCGCGCTGGATTGCTCGGCGAGATCGCGCGGGATCAGATGGCGGCGGTTTGACGTGACGATCAGCCGGGCATTGGCGGGTCGCGCCTCTGCGCCGCCTTCGAGCAGCGAGCGGAGCGCGCGGGCGTCGCCTGCGGCATCGAAGCCGAGATCGTCGAGGAAGATCGCGAACGGACGCCCGGAAGCGGCGAGCGATGCGAAGAGCTGGGGCAGGGTTTCGAGATGCTGGGTGGCAGCTTCGACCAGTGCGAGATCGGCGCCTTCGGACTGGACCCGCGCGACGGCGCTTTTGACGAGCGCCGATTTGCCGGTGCCGCGTGCCCCCCAGAGCAACACGTCCTGTGCGGCATGGCCGGCGGCGAGGCGCTGGAGATTGGCGAGCAACGCGTCACGCTGGGCATCGACGCCGCGCAGCACTTCGAGCGGAAGCGGCGCGAAGGCGCGGGCGGGCGCGATGCCGTCGCCGCGCCAGATATAGGCCGGGTGCGCGCGAAGATCGGCGGGCGGGGCCGGGGGCGGGGACAGCCGTTCGAGTGCGTCGGCGATGCGGGCGAGAGGATCGGTCACGGCATGCGCTATAGCGCGCGCGGCCTCGAAGCTCACCCCAGTTTGGCTATCAGTGCCTGTGCGGCGGCCTTTTCGGCGAAGCTGGGGTCGGCGAGCGCGGCTCGGGCGTGGAGCTTGGCTTCGGCCTTGCGGTTTGCCGCCGCATAGGCTTGCGCGAGGTGCCATTGCAGCCCGGCGTGGCGCGGGGCGATGGCGACGGCCTTTTGCAGCAATTCGATTGCGCCAGCCGTGTCGCCGCCGCGGAACATTGCCCATCCATAAGCATCTGCAACTGCGGGGTTCGAGGGCGCGAGGCCGTACGCTGCTTCGCCGAATTCCAATGCGGTGCTAAACTCTTCGGCGCCGGTGTAGGCAGAGGCCAGCTCGGCATTGAGCGCAGCATCACCGTCGCCGATACGCGCGCGCAGATCTTCGAGGCTGTCGATCGCGGCGTCATATTCGCCCGCCAGCAATTGCCAGTGTGCGGAGAGGCGCAACGCGGGAAGGTTCACCGGGTTTTGCGCGAGGAACAATGCCAGCGTGTTGGCGGCATCGGCGCGGCGACCGGCGGCATCGAACGCTTCGACCAGACGCAGCATCGTCGGTTCGTCAAAGCGCAGATCGCCGGCTCGGCTGTAAGCAGCGGCGGCATCGGCGGGTCGGCCGAGGAGCATCATCATGTCGCCGAGCAGGATGTGCGCGGCGGGCGCACCTTGATTCTTCGAGGCGATTTCCTGCGCCTTGGCGAGCGCGCCTGATTTGTTGCCATCGCTCAGTAGTGCGCGGATCAACGGGATCATCGCACCCGGATCGCCGGGGCGCTGGGCGGCATCTGCGGCGAGGACCGGGGTGGAATCGTCGGCGGTGAACGCGCCCGCATCGCCGGTTGCGGGATAGGCCGCGCGATCAAGGAAGCGGGCGGCTTCTCCGCGCTCGCCGATCCGCTCAAAGCCGCGCCCAACCAAAGTCAGTGCATAGCTGTCGGCATCCGGACGTGCGACCACGGGGCGCAGCGCATCGATGGCATTGCGCGCGCTGTCCGTGCGCAGAAGCGCTACGGCGAGGAGTTTGCGCGCGGTGATATTCATTGGCTGGCGGGCGACAAGCTCGCGCAGCTTGGCGAGCGCTTGCTCATACTCGCCGTTCTGGATGCCGAGCGTTCCCGATAATAGCAGCATGCCGGGCATAGCGTCGATCGCGCCGCCGGTCTTGGCCAGGATCGTGCGGGCGAGATCGAACTTGCCTGCGCGCGCGGCGATCACTGCCTGAAGATAGAAGGCTTGCGGGCTGCCCGGGCGCGATTCGAGTGCGCGGCGCGTGGCCGCGAGGGCGTCGACGGTGCGACCGCTATCGCCGAGCGTAGCGGCATATTCGATCAGCGCGTCGTGATGATATTGGTCGCGCTCAAGCGCGCGCTCGAACCAGGGCAGCGCCGCGACGAGGCCGTATTGGCTGCGAACAAGTTCGCCGCGCAACACCAATGCCTCGACATTGCCGGGGGCGAGGGTGGCAGCTTTCTCGGACGCCTGGGCAGCGCCGAGCAGATCGCCCGCGGTGAAGCGGAAGCGGCCGATATCGGTCCAGACCTCGGCATCGTTCGGGGCAAGGCGCGCGGCTTCGTCGAGCGCTTCCATCGCAGCGGCGAAATTGCCGAGCGCCGTGAAGGCGCGGCCGCGGATGCGCAGGCCATAGACGCGGAATTTGGGATCGGTCTTGTCGGTCTCGGCGAGCGCCTTTTCTTCTTCGCCCTGCAGCAACAATGCATGCGCGCGCAGATGCGGCGCGAATTTCGGATCATAGCCGGCATCGACCGCGCGCTGGATCTCGGCTTCGGCTCCAATGCCGTCGTCGAGCGCGAGCATCGCCTGGGCGAGCGCGATATGCGCGTCGGTGTTGTTCGGATCGAGCCGCACTGCGTTGAGCGCCTGCACCTTCGCGCCATTGGCATTGTCCGCCTTGTACAAGGCAAGGCTGCGCTGGACCGCGTCGCGCGCGGCGGCGGGATCCTGCCGCGTCGGGGCGAGGGTAAACCAGCCGACCACCGCCGCGACAAAGGCGGCAAACGCGAGGCCGATCACGGCGACGCGGCGGAGCGAAGGCGCGCGGGGGCGTTTATGGCTGGAGGTCATAGGTTTTCATCAGATCATAGAGGGTCGGGCGGCTGATACCGAGCAGGCGCGCGGTGCCGGAGATATTGCCTTCGGCGCGGGCAAGCGCGTGGCGAATCGCCTTGCGGTCCGCCATTTCGCGCGCGGCCTTTAGGTTGACCGGGCCAGTTTCACCCTGCGCTTCGAGATCGAGATCGGCGGCGGTGACGAGCTTGCCATCGGCCATGATCGCAGCGCGCTTCACCCGGTTTTCCAGCTCGCGGACATTGCCGGGCCAGCTCCACGCGTCGATCGCGGCGAGCGCATCGGGCGCGAAGCTGCGCACCCCGGTTTTCATCGCGGCCGCATATTTGTTGAGGAAATGGCGCGCGACGAGACCGGCATCGCCGGGACGCTCGGCGAGCGTCGGGATGCGGATGACGATCTCGGCCAGCCGGTAATAGAGATCTTCGCGGAAGCGGCTGTCGGCGACCATCGCATCGACATCCTGATGCGTCGCGCAGACCACGCGGACATCGACCGGGATTGGCTTGCGTCCGCCGATCCGCTCGATCACGCGCTCTTGCAGAAAGCGGAGCAGCTTGACTTGAAGCGCCAGCGGCACATCGCCGATTTCGTCGAGGAATAGCGTGCCGCCCTGAGCGAGTTCGATCTTGCCTTCGGTGGTTTTTACGGCACCCGTGAACGCGCCCTTTTCGTGGCCGAACAGTTCGGATTCGAGAAGCGTTTCGGGGATCGCGGCGCAATTGATCGCGATGAACGCGCCTTTGCGGCGGCTGGCGTCATGCAGCCCGCGCGCGAGCAATTCCTTGCCGGTGCCGCTGGCGCCGAGCAGCATCACCGATACATCGGCACCTGCAACGCGCTCGATCGTGCGCGTGACCTTCAGCATTTCCGGTGCGCCGGTGATCATGCCGCCGAGCACGGTGCCCGCTTCGGCACGCTCGGCGAGGCGGCGATTCTCGGCTTCCAGCCCATGGACGTGGAAGGCGCGCGCCACGATCAGGCCGAGCGCGTCGATATCGATCGGCTTCTGGTAGAAATCCCACGCGCCCATCTGGATCGCGCGCAGCATCGATTCATGCGCGCCATGTCCCGATGCGACGATCACCTTGGTGTCCGGCCGCAATTGCAGGATTGTGGCGAGCGTGGCGAAGCCTTCGGCGGTGCCGTCCGGATCTGGCGGCAGGCCGAGATCGAGAGTGACGACCGGCGGCTCTTCGGCGCGGAGGATCGTGATCGCCTCTTCGCGCGTCGATGCCGTGAAGATTTGATAGCCGTCATAGGCCCAGCGCAACTGGCGCTGAAGCCCGGCATCGTCCTCGACGATGAGCAGCTTGGGAAGCGGTGCGGTCATGCGGCGCGGTCAATCTTATGGTTTGCGGGGTTCGCTGCGGGAGGAAGATCGGCGGCATGCGCGGCCTTGAGGATCACGCGGAAGCGGCTGCCGCTGTCTTCGCGCGAAGTCACTTCGATGCGGCCTTCCATCTGCTGAGCGATCTGCAACGCCTCGAATGCCCCAATGCCGAACCCGCCGGGCTTGGACGAGACGAAGGGCTTGAACAATTTGTCGCGCACGAATGCGGGCGACATGCCGGTGCCGGCGTCGATCACGTCGATCGTCACTTGTACGCCGTCCGCGTTTACCGCGAGCGTGATGGGCTCATGTGGCGGACTGGCTTCGATGGCGTTCTGCACCAAATGGCCGAGCAATTGCTCGAGCCCCGCCGGATCGGCCTGAGCGATGGCCACGCGGGTGCCCGTCGTAACGACTGGATGCTGGCCGCGACGGGCGGCGGCGACGCGCTCGACCAGCGGCACGATCTCGCAGGCGTGCGGCGCTTCGGCACGGCCGCGATGGATTTGCGAGAGCCGCGCGAGCAACGCGTTCATGCGGTCGGCCGAATCCTTGAGCGTCGCGACCATGTCGGCGCGAAACTCGGGCTTTTCGGCATGCCGCTCGGCGTTGCGCGCCGTGAGCGTGAGCTGACTGACCAGATTCTTGATGTCGTGGAGAATGAAGGCGAAGCGGCGGTTGAACTCGTCGAAACGCTGCGCCTCGGCCAACGCATCCTGCGCGCGGGCTTCTGCAAGATATGAGGCGACCTGGCGACCCGCGACCTTGAGCAGATCGAAATCCTCCCAGTCGAGCGGACGGCTGACGGGGGGACGCGCGAGCAGGATCGCACCGGCGAGGGTGGCCATATGCGGCAGAGGCACGAGCACCCAGGCGTCGGGCGCATCAAGCATCCATTGCGGCACGGCGGCGATTTCGCTGCTGGTGCTGTTCTGCGCCCGTAGCGCGTCGAGATCGAGGATGCGACCGGTCGCCTCCAGATGGCGCGCAAGAGCGGTGTCGCTGAGCAAGGGCAGCGTCGTGCGGTCCCAGTTCCAGCTCGCGCCCGGGCCGAGGCCGCCGGCGTCGGGAACCAGCAGTACGCCTGCGGGCGAATCGGTCAGGTCGGCAATGGCCTTGACGATGCGCTCGTCGAGTGCCGCGCCGCCTTCGGGTGCGCCAAGCGTTTCGGTGAAGCGCATCCACTCGCTGCGATAATCATAGCGGTGGCGGAAAAGGTGCTTGGCGAGCTTGACCTTGATCCACGCGCGTAGCCAGGAATTGGAGACGAGGGTCAGGATCGCGGCGGTCGAGCCTAGGACGAAAGCAGTTTGGAAGATGCGGGTATTGTCGCCTCCCAACGCGGCGATGCCCCAGGTCGCGAACGCCAGCAGCGCGAAATAGGCGCCGATCGCGACGAGCGACAGCGATTGATAGGCTACCGCACGCGAGACATGGACGCTCCATTTGTCCTTGCGCTGGAGCCCGATGCCGATCGCCAGCGCAACCACGACCATCGAGAAGCCGCGCAAGGCGATCTCCCAGCTGTTCCAGCTAGCCGTGACATAAGAGGTGCTGAACACCGCGAAATCGGTGGCCCAAATCCCGCCGAGCGCGATGACGATCCATTTGAGCCCCCCGCTGGCGGACGGATGGACCGAGGAATAGATTGCCTGAACCAGCACGAGCGCCGCCACCGCGACGAGCATGCGCAGAAGCAATGCTCCGGTCTCAACCCCGCGCGCCACATCGGGTCCACCCGCGTTGCCGATAACGTGGACGGTAAGCGCGGTGAGCGCGACCATCGCGACGACGCCGTAGACGGTGCCGATCGCAAGCGGCGGCCGGATGCTGCCACTGCGGCGGTGCAAAGCGATCATGAAGCCGAGCCAAGCGAGATTGCGGAGGGTCTCCGCGACGCGGGTCACCATTTCCGCGCCGCCGATCCCCGCCACGGCAAGCGCCCAGAGCGCTGTCAGCGCCAGCGCGAGAACGAGTGTACGGCGCGGCAGGCGCTGTTCGCGCGCGCGCCACGCACCGATGGTCAGCGCGCCGAACAGCAAAGCTGCGAGCGCGTGCGACCAGAGGACGAGATCGTTTCCCATCAGCGCGCGCCTTCCGGGAACAGCACCACGCGCAACGTCTGGAGGAGGATCAGCAGATCGAGGAAAGGCGAGTAATTCTTGGCGTAATAGAGGTCATATTCGAGCTTCTGGCGGCTGTCCTCGATCGACGCACCATAGGGATAATTGATCTGTGCCCAGCCGGTGATTCCCGGTTTCACCATGTGGCGCTCGGCATAATAATTGAGCTGGGTCTCGAGATCCGCGACGAATTGCGGGCGCTCGGGACGCGGGCCGACAAAGCTCATCTCCCCCTTGAGCACGCTCCAGCATTGCGGGAGCTCATCGATGCGGGTCTTCCGCAGGAAATTGCCGACCCGTGTGATTCGCGGATCGTTCTTTTCGGCCCAGACGGCCTTGCCGGCGACTTCGGCGTCCTGGCGCATCGAGCGGATCTTGATGACGTCGAAGCCCTGGCCGAACAGCCCTACGCGGCGCTGGCGGTAAAATGCCGGACCCTTGCTTTCCAGCTTCACCGCGAGCGCGGCGATCAGGATGAACGGTAGCATCAGCGTGAGCAGGATCAGGCTGGCGGTGATGTCGAACACGCGCTTAAAGGCGCTCGAAAACATCCGGCCGGAGGAGAAACCATCGGAGAAGATCAGCCAGCTTGGATTGACGCTGGCGAGATCGACGCGACCGGTTTCGCGCTCGAGGAAGGTCGAGATCTCGTTGACGTGGACGCCGGTGGTCTTGATCCGCAGCAGATCCTTGAGCGGAAGCGCGTTGCGGCGCTCCTCAAGCGCGAGAACGACTTCGCTGGCGTTGAGCAGCACGACATGGTCGGCGAGGTTGTAGATCGCGTCGCGGGCGATCGCCTCGGGAATCACTCGCGCTGCCTCGCTCATCGAGATATAGCCGACGACCGCGAAGCCGGCGCCGGGCGTCTTGGAAAGGTCCTTGAGCCGCTGTGCGCGCGCGCCTGCGCCGAGCACGACGATCCGGCGCTTGAACGCCTGGCTGCCCAGCGCCTTGCCGAGCAGCATGCGCAGGAAGATCAGCAAGCCGATCGACACACCCATCGCGTAGAGCAGGTTGGAGCGCCAGAAGCCGATTTCCGGGATCAGGAAATAGAGGGTGCTGAGCCCGATCACGCCGAGCGATACCGCAACGATCAGCCGCGCGGTGGCGTAACGGAGCGATTGCAGCGCTTCAGTGCCATAGACTCCGACCGAGATCATCGCGACTTCGAGGAAGAGCGCATAGCTTAACAATTCGGGCCAGCGCGTGATGATCGGCAGCGGCGTCATGTCGAGCTGATGGGCGCGGATCGTCCAGCCGATCTCGCCCGCGGCGAGCAGTAGGAGAATGTCCAGCGCACCGAGCAACAGCACGGCATTGGGGACGTAATGCTTGAACAAGCGGATCATGACGCATTCGCAATAGGGAGGAAGTGTAAACAAATCCGACATGAGCCCGCCTGTCGGCCAGCTTGACGCGAAAAGTTGCGAGGTTGTGAAACCGCGAGCGAATGCGAGGGTTTGACGAGCGGGGCAAACACCACCATTCAGCAGGCTATATCGGGAGCCAATACGCATGCCGGAATCTACGCCGATCATCCCCGTTATCCTTTCCGGGGGATCGGGCACACGCTTATGGCCTATGTCGCGGGCCGAGCGGCCCAAGCAGTTGCTGGCGCTGACCGCCGAAGAGACGATGCTCCAGCTCACCGCGCGGCGAACGGGGGGCGAGCGCTTTGCCGCGCCGATCGTGGTGGCCAATGCGGCGCATGCCGATCTGGTCGACGAGCAATTGGGTCTGGTGGGCGCCGCGGCGCAGGCGCTGATCCTGGAGCCGATGGGGCGCAATACCGCGCCGGCGATTGCGCTGGCGGCGATCGCGGCGGGCGGTGGTGCCGACCTGCTGCTGGTGATGCCATCGGACCATGTCATCGCCGATGTGGCCGCGTTCCACCGCGCGATCGAGGCCTCGTTGCCGCTCGTCGAGGACGGCTGGCTGGTGACCTTTGGGATCACGCCCGACGGACCCGAGACCGGCTATGGCTATATCAAGGTAGGCGAGAGCATCGGCGAAGGCGTTCACCGGGTCGATCGCTTCGTCGAGAAGCCGCCGCGCGAGGCTGCGGAAGCGATGCTCGCGAGCGGCGATCATGCCTGGAACGGTGGCATCTTCCTGTTCCGCGCAGACGCCTATCTGGGGGCACTGGCTTCCTATGCGCCTGAAATGCTCGCTGCCGCGCAGGAGTCGATGGACAAGGGCAAGCGCGACTGCGCGCGCATCTGGCCTGACCCGCAAGCCTTTGCCGCAAGCCCATCGGATTCGGTCGACTATGCCGTGATGGAGAAAGCGCCGCGCGTCGCGGTGGTGCCGGTGGCGATGGGCTGGAACGATGTGGGTAGCTGGGACGCGCTGCACGCGATCAGCGACGCGGACGAGGGCGGCAACGTGTTGCGCGGGGATGTGGTGGCAATCGACACCGCACATTGCATGGTTCGCGCGGAGGCGGGCAAGCGGGTTGCGCTGGTTGGTGTGTCGGACCTGATCGTGGTGGCGCATGGCGATGAGATATTGATCCTGCCGCGCGGCCGCAGCCAGGAAGTCAAAAGGCTGCTGGAAGCGATGCAGCGCGGATAGCTTTTGCGGGGAGGGCGGCGGACGTGGCGACCAAGCTTCGGCAACCGGCCTTCCCGGACCGCGTCCAATTGCCGCTGCGCTTCGACGCCGCGTTGCTCGAACGGGATCTGAAGGCGCTGGAGCCCGAATGGATCGCGCATTTCGTGCCGCAGAATTACGAGGGCGAATGGGCCGCGTTTCCACTGCGCGCCCCGGCGGGGGAAACGCATCCGATCCGCATGATTTCGGCCAATCCTGGGGTTACAGAGTTCGTCGATACGCCGGCGCTGGCGAGGACGCCGTATTTCCGCGAAGTGCTCGACAGCCTGAAATGTCCACTGCTGAGCGTGCGGTTGATGCGGCTAGGGGCCGGATCGGTGATCAAGGAGCATCGCGACGATACGCTCAGCGTCGAGGAAGGGCAGGCGCGGCTGCACGTGCCGATCGTCACCGATGCCGCGGTGGAATTCATGCTCAACCACCGGGCCGTGACGATGGAGTCCGGAACTCTCTGGTACCTCCGGCTTTCCGACCCGCACTCGGCGGTCAATCGCTCCAGCCGCGACCGCATCCACCTCGTGATCGACGTGGACGCGAACGACTGGTTGCTCGAACGACTAGCCGAAGGTCAGGCCATCAACGCCTCGGCCTGATCGAGCACCGATTTGAAGTCTGCGACCACCGCCTGATAGGGCGCAGGGCTGGTCATATCGAGCCCAGCGCGCTTGAGGATGTCGACCGGATAATCCGATCCGCCCGCCTTCAGCACCGACAGGAAATTGTCGCGCTCCTTCGCGCCGCCCTTGAGGATCGACTGGGTAAAGTAGGTCGCGGCTGAGATGCAGGTAGCATATTGGTAGACGTAGAAGCTGTTGTAGAAGTGGGGAATATACGCCCATTCATTGGCATATTCGGGCTCTAGCCCGAGCTTGGGTCCGTGATAACGCTTGAGCAGATCGAAATAGATCGCGTTGAACTTCTCGCCTGACATGCCTTCGCCCGCTTCGGCCTTGTCGTGCGCAATCAGTTCGAACTCGGCGAACATCGTCTGGCGATAAAATGTGCCGCGGTAATTCTCCATCTGCTGGCCGAGATAAAAGAGCTTCTCCTCCTTGGTCTTCGCATTTTTGAGCATCTGGGCGACGAGAAGCTGCTCGTTGATCGTCGACGCGATCTCGGCGAGGAAGATCGAATAGCCCGATTTGTCATAGGGCTGGGCCAGCTTGGCGAGCACGGTGTGCAGCGCATGGCCCCATTCGTGCGCATAGGTGCTCAAGCCATCATATTTGTTCGACAGGTTGAGCAGCAGATAGGGGTGCACGTCATACGCGCCAGGGCTCATATAGGCGCCGGGACGCTTGCCGGGTCGCGGCCACGGATCCTGCCATTTCGCCGCCGTCGCCGCCGCGATGCGCTGCTGGTAATCGGGGCCGAGCGGCTTGACTGCTTCCAGCGTCAGCGTGCGCATCTGATCGAGCGTGAAGCTCCGGTCGAGCGACACGAGCGGGGGATAGATGTCGGAATAAGCGATATCCGGCAGCTTGAGCATCCGGCGGCGTAGCTCGAAATAGCGATGGAGCTCGGGAAGGCCCTTGTTCGTCTCCGCAACCAGGGTGCGATAGACCGATTCGGGAACGTTGTTGCCCGAAAGCGCACGGGCGAGCGAGCTCGGATATTTGCGGGTCTTCGCGTAGAAGATGTCGCTCTTCAGCTTCGCGGAATAGCTTGCGCCGAATGAGCTTTTGAACTGGCCGTGCGCGGCCCAGAATGCCGCAAACACCGCCTTGCGATCCTCGCGGTTCGGCGCATCGCGATTGAGCGTA
Organism: Sphingomonadales bacterium; assembly: GCA_004173185.1. Classification (GTDB taxonomy): domain Bacteria; phylum Pseudomonadota; class Alphaproteobacteria; order Sphingomonadales; family Sphingomonadaceae; genus Sphingomonas. Next base: position 48,686 of record SEFZ01000021.1, read on the forward strand.
TAGCCTTGGCTGTCCAGCCGAACTTCCTTGCCGGTGGAAAGCTTGATCGTCGGCCAGGGAATGTCCGACGAGCGGAGCTGTCCGCTGATCTCGGCTGGCCCGGCAAGTGGTGAGCCGACCGAGGCAAGGATCGATTCGCCCTCTGGCGACAGCGTGTGCTCGGCCTGGCGGATCGTATCGCGCAGATCAAAATCGAAGCGGGTGTTGAGCGTGGTGTTGGTGGCGATGAAGCTTTCGATCTTGTCCTTGCCGAGCGTCAGCAGTTCGGGCGTCGTCCAGAACGCGGCTTCGCCGAATGCAGTGTAGAGGTCGCGCGCCTGCGCCAGCTTTTCCTGATTGGCGGAGATGCGGACGTCTTCGTCGCCTTTGAGCGAGGCATAGGTGTAAATTCGCCCGATCGTGCGGCCAAGATCGGACTGGAGGACCATCGCCTCGGCAAGCACATCGGCGCTTTCGCCGAGCCGGCCCTTATATTTCTCGACGCCGGGAATCGCGGCGAGCGCTGCCTTGCGCGCGGCTTCCCATGCGGCTTCGCTCGGGTAGATTTCGGTGAGATCCCACATCGCGCCCGTGGGCACTGCATCCTGTGCCCAGGCGGGAACGGCGGTGGCAAGCGGAACGAGCGCGGCGGCGGCGAGCGCCTGGCGGCGCGTGACTTCGGTCATGATCGTGCTTCCCCAGGGAAAGCGCCGATAGCTCAGCGCTGGTTGAAGCGGGCAATCTGTCGCCGAAAACCGAACAAGGGAAGCGTTTTGTTGGAGTGATACACCCGCGCGCTCAGGCCTTGCGCGTCACGATCCAGTCGCGCTTGGCGCGGCGCTCCATGGGGACGCCGCAAAAGGCGCATTTGCTGGTGTAGCGCTCCGAGCCGTCGGCTTTGCGGGCATGTTTTTGCGAACGCTCATGCTTGCCGAACAGGCAACGTGCTCGACCCTTAACCCAACGAAACACAAATCTCTCCCCCGAAGATCGCGAAGCCCACGTTGAACAAACGCGGCGACGGGTCAAGCGGCACACTGACCGTTTTGATACAGAAGGGCCGGGAGATTGCTCGCCCGGCCCTTTCGTTTTTTCGACCGGATGGCCGGAAGGTTCGGATCCCGTCCCGGTAAAAGCCGGGACTCGTCGGACGGGCTTGCGGCCCGCCGTCCGGATCGGAACGGCCTGAACTAGCGTGGCTAATTCAGGCCGTTCTCGATCAGAAGTCCATACCGCCCATGCCGCCCATGCCGCCGCCGCCCATCGGCATTGCGGGCTTGTCTTCCGGCAGCTCGCTCACGGCCGCTTCGGTCGTGATGAGCAGGCCGGCGACCGAGGCCGCATCCTGAAGCGCGGTGCGGACGACCTTGGTCGGATCGATCACGCCGGCCGAAACCAGGTTCTCATAGGTGTCGGTCTGGGCGTTGAAGCCGAGGTTGCTGTCACCACCGTCGAGCAGCTTGCCCGAGATCACCGCACCGTCATGACCGGCATTCTGCGCGATCTGGCGGACCGGCGCGTAGAGCGCCTTGCGGATGATATCGATGCCGCGGGTCTGGTCGTCGTTCGCGCCCTTGAGGCCTTCGATCGACTTGGTTGCGTACAGCAGAGCCGTGCCGCCGCCGGGGACGATGCCTTCTTCGACGGCTGCGCGGGTTGCGTGCAGCGCGTCGTCAACGCGGTCCTTGCGCTCCTTGACTTCGACTTCCGAAGCGCCGCCAACCTTGATCACGGCAACGCCGCCAGCAAGCTTTGCGAGACGCTCCTGGAGCTTCTCACGGTCGTAATCGCTGGTGGTGACTTCGATCTGCTGACGGATCGCATCGGTGCGGCCCTTGATCGAATCATGATCGCCAGCACCATCGACGATGATGGTGTTGTCCTTGTCGATCGTCACGCGCTTGGCGGTGCCGAGCATGGCAAGCGTCACGGTCTCGAGCTTGATGCCGAGATCTTCCGAGATCACTTCGCCCTTGGTCAGGACGGCGATGTCTTCGAGCATCGCCTTGCGACGATCACCGAAGCCCGGTGCCTTGACCGCTGCAACCTTGAGGCCGCCGCGCAGCTTGTTGACGACGAGCGTGGCCAGAGCCTCGCCTTCAATGTCTTCCGCGATGATCAGGAGCGGACGGCCCGACTGGACGACTGCTTCGAGGATCGGGAGCATCGCCTGCAGGTTCGAGAGCTTCTTCTCGTGGATCAGGATGTACGGATCGTTCAGTTCGACCGACATCTTCTCCGGATTGGTGATGAAGTAAGGCGAGAGATAGCCACGATCGAACTGCATGCCCTCGACGACTTCAAGCTCGGACTCCATGCCCTTGGCTTCTTCGACGGTGATCACGCCTTCCTTGCCGACGCGGTCCATGGCTTCAGCGATCATCTTGCCGATTTCGGCTTCGCCGTTCGCCGAGATCGTGCCGACCTGAGCGATTTCGCCCGAACCGGCAACCGGCTTCGAACGCGACTTGATGTCTTCGACAACCTTGGTGACGGCGAGATCGATGCCGCGCTTCAGGTCCATCGGGTTCATGCCGGCTGCAACCGACTTCATGCCTTCGCGCACGATCGCCTGAGCGAGCACGGTGGCAGTGGTGGTGCCGTCACCGGCGAGGTCGTTCGTCTTCGACGCGACTTCGCGGATCATCTGCGCGCCCATGTTCTCGAACTTGTCCTTGAGTTCGATTTCCTTGGCGACGGTGACGCCGTCCTTGGTGATGCGCGGTGCGCCGAACGACTTGTCGATAACGACGTTGCGGCCCTTCGGACCCAGCGTGACCTTGACTGCATCGGCGAGAATATCAACGCCGCGGAGGATGCGCTCACGCGCGTCGCGGCCGAATTTTACGTCCTTGGCTGCCATGTTGGCTACCCTTTCAAAATTGAATGTTCACGAATGTTCGCAGTGACTATGGAGGTCAGCCGACGATCCCGAGGATGTCGCTTTCCTTCATGATCAACAGGTCTTCGCCGTTGACCTTGACCTCGGTGCCCGACCATTTGCCGAACAGGATCTTGTCACCAGCCTTGACGTCGAGCGGGGTGATCGTGCCCGCTTCGGTGCGCGTGCCCGAACCGACGGCGACGACTTCGCCTTCTTGCGGCTTTTCCTGCGCGGTGTCTGGGATGATGATGCCGCCGGCGGTCTTCTGCTCAGCTTCGACGCGGCGAACGAGCACGCGGTCGTGCAACGGACGGAAGTTCATTGCTTAGTGTCCTCTCGGATTGTGACAGTTTGGCACTCGACTCAAGTGAGTGCCAGCAAGGCGCATATGTGCAGGCCGATGACCGTCGTCAACGGGCCGCTCGCAATAAAAGTCAGGCCGGCAGGAGCCCGAGGCGGGCGCGGCTGTGCCAGCGCCAGAGCAACAGGATCGAGACCACGAGCAGGCCGACCGCGAGGCCGGTCCAGATGCCGACGCCTTCCCAGCCAAAGCCGAAGCCGAGCAGAACCGCAGTGCCGAAGCCGGCGACCCAATAACCGAGCCCGGCGATGATCATCGGCACGCGGGTATCCTGCAATCCGCGCAGGACTCCCGCGCCGACTGCCTGCGCGCCATCGACGAGCTGGAATATCGCAGCGAGCGCGAGATATTGCGTCGCCAGCATCACCACGCGCGCATTTTCGGCTGCGTTGACGTCGATATAGGCCGAGATCAGCAGCTTCGGCATTAGCCAGATCAGGCTGGCGGTAAATGCCATCACGCCGATGCCGAGCAGGATTGCGGCCTTGCCGGCATGCGCGATCCAGAGGCGATCGGCCGCGCCATAGGCCATGCCGACGCGGATGGTGGCGGCCTGTGCGATGCCGAACGGAATCTGGAAGGTGACCGCGGCGATATTGAGCGCGACGGCGTGCGCGGCGACTTCGGTCACGCCGATCAGCCCCATCAGGATCGCGGCGCCGCCGAACAACGCACCTTCGAAAAACCAGGTGAACATGATCGGCGTACCGATCCGGACGATTTCGCGGAAGCGGCTCCATTCGGTGCGCCACCAGCGGCCGAACAAGCGGAAGCGGCGCAGGCGCTTGTCGATCACGAGGATCGCCGCATAGGCGAACATCATCGCAGTCATGGTCACTACGGTGGCAAGCGCCGAGCCTTCGAGGCCCATGGCCGGAAAGCCGCCATGACCGAAGACGAACAGCCAATTGGTCAGGATCGCAACGCCGAGCGCGACTGCGGTGACGACGAACGCCCAAAAGGCGCGGCCAAGTGCTGCGGCAGTGGTGCGCATCACGCCCGCCGCGACGCCGGGGATCAGCGCGAACAGAATGATGTCGAGGAAATCGCCTGCGCGCTTTGCTACCACCGGGTCTTGCCCGGCCAGCAGCAACAGCGTCTCGCCATGCGCGAGGATTAGGATCGCCGGCACCGATCCGACCACCGCTACCCACAGCGCCATGCGGAAGCTGCGGCGCACTTCGCGCACGGCATGCGAACGGCGGCCGAGTTCGGCGGCGATGATCGGAGCGGCGGCGCTGGTGAGGCCGATCAGCGAATACATCAATATGTTGAACAGGAAGACGCCGAGCGTGGCGGCGGCCAGTTCGACCGTGCCGAGCCGCGCGACGAAGATCACATCGACCGCAGACACCGCCATCTGGAGCAGGTTCGCGCCCACCAACGGCCCGGCGAGCCACGCCAGCGCGCGCATCTCATCGCCGAACGTCGCGGGCGCGGGGCCGGCGGCAAGTGTGGAGGGGATCGGAGCGGACATGGCTCGCGCGGGTTAGAGACTTCGGCCCGTAAAGGGAAATACAGCATCTTTGGGCGTTATTGCTGAAAGACGATCCTGCCCGCTATGGTGCGGGCCTGCCGATACAGCCGGCGCTGAGGAGATTTTTGTGAAGCTCGTTAAAGGCGCCTGGAAAATCCTGGTCGGGATCAAGGACTTTCTTGTCCTGGTCTTCATGCTGTTGTTCTTCACCGGCCTGTTTGCCGCGCTTTCGCACAAGCCGAATGTCGCGAGCATCCGCGAGGGGGCGCTCGTCGTCGCATTCGATGGCGCGCTGAGCGAGCAGCCCAGCGAAGCCGATCCCTTTGCCGAGATAAGCGGCAGCGCCGCCACCAAGGAGTTGCGTCTGCGCGACGTGCTGCGCGCGCTCGATGCCGCGCGGACCGACGACCGGGTGAAGGCCGTGGTGCTCGATATGGACCGCTTCATGGGCGGCTATCCCGCCGCAGTGAGCGAAGTGGCCGAAGCGGTGGGCAAGGTGCGTGCGGCGAACAAGCCGGTGCTGGCATATGCCACCGGCTATAGCGACGATGCCTATGCGATTGCAGCGAATGCCAGCGAGATCTGGGTGCATCCGATGGGCGGCACGCTGTTTGCCGGGCCGGGCGGGACGAGCCTCTATTATAAGGGGCTGCTCGATAAGCTCGGCGTCAACGCGCATGTCTATAAGGTCGGCAAGTTCAAGTCGGCCGTCGAGCCCTATCTGCTGACCGGCATGTCACCCGAGGCGCGCGAGGCGAGCGAGGCGCTGTACGGGTCGATCTTCGGCCAGTGGCAACAGGCAATCGTCAAGGCGCGGCCCAAGGCCAAGCTCGCCGACTTCCTCGCCAAACCCGATGCGGCAGTGGCGGCCGCGAACGGCAATATCCCGCAGGCGAATATCGCGGCGGGGCTGGTCGACAAATTGGGTGACCGGCTGGCATTCGGCAAGCGCGTTGCCGAGGTCGTCGGTGCGCCTTCGGGCAAGCCGGCCGGGAATTTCAACGTGATCCGGTTTGCCGATTTCGTGGCGGCCAATCCGGCGCCGACCGGCGGCGATGCGATCGGCGTGATTACTGTCGCGGGCGAGATCGTCGATGGCAAGGCCGGGCCGGGCACGGCGGGGGGTGACACGATATCGTCGCTGCTGCTGAACGGTCTGGCGACCAAGAATCTGAAGGCTTTGGTGGTGCGTGTCGATTCGCCGGGCGGTTCGGCGATGGCATCGGAGAAGATCCGACAGGCGGTGCTTCAGGCCAAGGCGCAGGGATTGCCGGTGGTGATCTCGATGGGGAGCCTGGCCGCGAGCGGCGGATATTGGGTGGCGACTGCGGGCGACACGATCTTTGCCGAGCCCGATACGATCACCGGCTCGATTGGCATTTTCGGCGTGCTGCCGACCTTTGAAAACAGTCTCGCCAAGATCGGCGTGACCAGCGACGGCGTCCAGACCACGCCGCTTTCGGGGCAGCCCAATTTGATGGGCGGGACCAATGCAGTGACCGACCGCATCCTGCAATCGACGATCGAGCAGGGCTATGCCCGCTTCGTTTCGCTGGTCGCGGACGCGCGCAAGATGACGCCGGCGCGAGTTGACGAGATCGGGCAGGGCCGGGTGTGGATCGGCGGGGTGGCGCATCAGCTCGGGCTGGTCGATCGCTTTGGCGGGCTGGACGATGCGGTGGCCGAGGCAGCGCGGCGCGCGAAGCTCGATCCGGCCAAGGTGCATGCGGTGTATCTCGAGAAAGCGGGTTCGGGCTGGGTGAAGTTCTTCAGTGACCTGACCGCCGATGACGGCAAGAAGGGCGATGACTGGGCCGATTCGCCCGGCGGCCCGGACGCGTTCGCACGGATCGCCGACGAGCAGCGCATGCTGGTCGCGCAGGCGCTGGGCGATGCGCGGCGGCTGGCCAAGGGTGGTTCGGTGCAGGCGCGGTGCCTGGAATGCGCGGGGCTGGGTCCGGTTTCAGTGAAAGCCGAGGATCGCAGCCTGTTTGAAATCCTGCTGGCGCGTTTCGTCGGATGATCGCGATACGGGCTGCGACGCCGGACGACGCGAGCGCGATTGCGGCGATTTATGCGCCGCACGTGCTGACCGGCACCGTTTCGTTCGAAATCGATCCGCCAGACGCCCGCGCGATGCGGAGCCGGATGGCGGCGAGCGAGGGGCTGTATCCTTGGATCGTCGCGACCAATGGCGACGAGACCGGCGGCGTGATCGGCTATGCCTATGCCACCAAGTTTCGCGATCGGCCGGCGTATAAATATGTTTGCGAGACGTCGATCTATCTGACCGACGCATCGAGCGGTTCGGGCGTGGGACGGCTGCTGTACAAGGCGCTGGTCGATACGGCGCGGGCGCAGGGATTTGTCCACGCGTTTGGCGCGATCGCATTGCCCAATGATCGCTCGATCCGGTTGCACGAAGCGGTGGGGTTTCGGCGCGCGGGCGTCTATCGCGAGGTGGGGTTTAAGCACGGCCAGTGGATCGATGTCGGCTTTTGGCAATGCCAGCTGAACGAGCCGAGCACGCCCCCGGTCGAGCCGAAAAAATTCAGCGATGTCGGGGTGGTACGCGGGTAACTTGCTGAAAACGATTTGGCAGGGATATCGCGCTAGGCCGCCGCGATGGAAGTGCCTTCACATAGTATCAGTATCGATCTGGCCCGCAATCTGGTTGACGTCAGGTTGGTGGGTCTGGTCACCCCGGAGCATGCCGTGTGGATCGGCGAGGAAGTGCGCGAAGCGGTGCGCTCGCTGGGGGATGGTGTTGGCGAGCATCTCACGCTCTATGACGCCAGCGCCGTGCTCGTGGTGCCGACCGCGACGATCGCATTGATGCAGCAGGCCTGGGTCAATCCGGAAGTGCGCGCGCTCTGGGCGCGCAAAGTTGCCTATGTCGCCAGCACCGCGCTGTGCAAGCTACAAGCCAATCGATTGCGTGAGGGCATGGCGCATATCGAGGTGTTCGATAACCGCGACGCCGCGCTGGAATGGCTGCTGGCTTAGTCGATGCGCGTGTAGCGCACGGTGTGATCGAAGCGCGGCGCAGCGGGGGCTGAATCCACCGCGTCATAGGCATTGCCGCCGATGCGCAGCCAGCGGGTGGCGACTCGGACTTTCTTGTCTCCAGTGCCATATTCGGTGCTGCCGAAATCGAGGCCGGCATCGATCGGGCGGACGCTGCCTTCGCCAATCTTCTTGCCGCCGCTCGAATAGGTGAAGCGGATCGATGCGGTCGCCGCATCCCATGCATAAAGCGTCTCGCCGCCGTACACGCCCTTCCCCGCGCGGATCACTTCGTGGCGGTCGGTTATGCCGTCCGGTCCTTTGGTGAAGCAGTGCTTGTTGGCTTCGCCGGTGGGGAGCGTGCCTTGCCAGCAATGGCCGGCGAGGAACGCCAGCGGCTCCAGCGCAAAGCGGATGACGAGCTTGTCGAGCGTGGCGCGGTTGCCCTTGCCGAAAAAGCCGAGCAGCGCATCGCCCTCGGCTCCGGCGGGGTAGCCGGTGCTGCTCAGCCGGACGCGAGTACCGCCGGGCTGGGCTTCGAGCTCGAGGAAATGGGTGACGCGCATGAACGCTTCGGCATGCGGGAAACCGGCGGGCGTCTTGACCGTGCGGAAGACCAGCATGCGGCGCGGCAGGCGGGCGACGAAGCGCTGCTGGATGTTGGTTGCAGCACCCGGTCTGGCGGCGGGATCATAAGCGGTTTCCATCAGATCGGGGTCTGATGGTGCGATCCACGCAGCGGGGACGGCCCAGGTCTTCCAGCCCTCCGCCGTGGTTACTGCGTCCCATAATCGCTCGGGCGGGGCGGGGACGAAGGCTTCGGCGATCAGGGTGCGCGAACCATCGGGCTCGGTCACCGGGTCTTGCGCTGCTAGCGCGAGGCTGAGAGCGCTCAACATGGTTTGAGGTTAGTTGAACGTTCAATCAAGTGTCAACGTCGCCAGCGATAATGCGGCATCGAAATCTTCCAGTGGATTGCGGCACCGCGCAGCGCAAAGCCCGCGACTGCAGCGATAAGTCCGGCGGCGAAGGGCGGCAGGCCGGCGAGCGACAGCCCGACCTGAAGCGCGGCAGTGACTGCAGCGGCGGTAACGTAAAGCTCTGGCTGGAGCAGGATCGAGGGTTCGCCCGCGAACACGTCGCGGATCATGCCACCTGCGCAGGCGGTCAGCACGCCCATCACTACCGCAGGCACCGGCGGAATGCCGTAGCTCAGCGCCTTGGCCGCGCCGAATGCGGCATAAGCGGCGAGGCCGGCGGCATCGAGCCAGTCGAACATATTGCTCGTCCACCAGCGCTGGGGGGTGAACCAGATCACCACCGCCATCGACAGGCACAGGGCCGCGACGCTGGGCGCGTGGACCCAGAATACCGGCGCGCCGATCAGCAGATCGCGGATCGTGCCGCCGCCCACCCCGGTGACGAGCGCGAAGAAGGCGAGGGTGATGAAGGTCAGTTCGCGCCGTGCGGCAGCGAGCGCACCGGTCGCGGCGAACAGCCCGATGCCAAACAAATCGAGCCAGGGCAGTATCGGGCCAAGGCGTTCGGCGGCGGCGATGGGATCCATGCGCCATGCTATTCCCTGTTTGGCGCGGGCGCGTCAAACGCTAGAGAGGAAGCATGGACCGCATGCCCCAGCCGCTGATCGTCATCGCCATGTGCCTCGCCGCGCTTGCCGGTTTTGTCGATGCACTCGCCTTCACCAGCCTGGGCGGGTTCTTCGCCAGCTTCATGAGCGGGAATAGCACCCGGCTCGGCGTAGGGCTGGGCGGCGGCGGGATGGGCGAGGCGATGACGGCGCTCGCCTTGGTGATGAGCTTTGTCGGCGGGGTGATCGTCGCGAGCGTGATCGCGCGGGCCTATGGAGACAATGCGCGCACATCGACGATGGTGGTGGTGACTGCATTGTTGACCGCGGCAGCGGTGGTCGCAACGCTCCTGCCCGGGCCGCTGGTGCTGATCTTCCTCGCCATGGCGATGGGCTGCGAAAATGGCGTGTTCAACCCCGGCACTGGGCGCGACGGCGAGGCGGGCTTCGGCGTGACCTATCTTAGCGGCAATCTGGTGCGGATGGCGCAGAAGGCCGCGAACGCGCTGATGGGCGACGAGGATCGCTGGGGCTGGGTGCCGTATCTGGCGCTGTGGCTCGGCTTTATTGCGGGGGTCGTGATCGGCGCGGCGAGCCAGTTCCGCTGGGGCTGGGAAGCATTATGGGCAGCGCCCGTGGCGGCGGCGGCCGTGACGGTGGCGCTCCGACGGATCAGAGCGCCTGTCGCCTGATTATTTGCGGGTCGCTTTCGTCTTGCGGCCGTTCTGCTGCATCTCCGCGCCAATGATCTTGCCCGCGGCATCACGGACGAAGACGATTTGCGCGTCGACGACCTTGAAGAAGAATTGGTCGGGCTTTTCGGGGAACAGGTCGAGTTCGGGCTGTTTGGTCGCCTGCGCGATCAGCTTGGTGCCGTCTGAGCGGATCGTGAAGCCGAAGGTCGGCGAGACTTCATAGGTGCCTTCATATTGCTTGAGCATCGCGGCGGGGAGCGTGATCGCCTGCCGCTCCGAGCTCAGGATCACCGCGCCGCCGCGCGCGAGCGTCATCAGCGATTTGCCGAGCCGATCCGGCGCACCGCTATTGAGATTGGCGAGCACCACCACGGTGATCTTCGCATCGGGATCATAGCCGAGCCAGGTGTTGAACCCTTCGATCCCGCCGCCATGCGAGATGGTCGTCTTGGCCGCCTCCGTCGCCACGGTAATGCCGAGCGCGTAATCGCGCAGTGATGGCGTGAGGAATGCCTTGAGCGAGTCCGGCTTGAGCATCTTGCCGCCGAACAGCCCGGTCTGCCACTTCAGCAGATCGTGCGTGGTCGAATACAGCGCGCCTGCGCCCTGTGGGATCGACATGTCGATATAGTCGGCGTTGGACATCACGCCCTTTGCCTTGCCGCTATAGCCCGATGCGCGGCGTGCGATCACTTCGGCATGGCTGTCCTGACCGCTATCCGCCATGCCGAGCGGCTTGAAGATATTGTCGGTGACGAACGCGGCATAGGATACGCCGCTCGCCTTTTCGATGATCATGGTGAGCAGGATGTAGCCGGAATTGGAGTAGTTCCACTTGTCGCCCGGCTGGAAATCGAGCGGCTTGTCGCGGAAGCGCGCGGTCAGGCTGGCGGTGGTGGCGGGCAGGGTCTTCTGCTTGGCGTAATCGTCGAAGCCAGTGAAATTGGCGATGCCCGAGGTGTGATGGAGCAGATGACGGACGGTGATCTTGTCCCACGTCGCCGGGGCATCGGCGATATAGGTCTTGATCGGCGCATCGAGGCTTACCTTGCCCTGCTCGGCCAGCAAGAGGATCGAGACCGCGGTGAATTGCTTGGTGATCGAGCCGAGGCGGAATTTGGTGTCGCCGTCATTGGCGATCTTCCATTCGAGATTGGCCGAGCCATAGCCCTTGTCGAGCAGCGTCTTGCCGTCCTTCGCGACGAGCACTGCGCCCATGAACTCGCCGCTATCGGCATCGACGCGGATCACGGTCTCCATCCGCGCGGGATCCTGCGCATAAGCGGGAGCGATGGTGGCGAGCGTGGTGCCGGCGAGGAGGGCGAGAGCAAGAATGCGCATGGAAGATCCCTTTGACGTGTGTTGCTGAGCTAACACGCTAAGGGGGTTGTGGCAAGATGGGCTACCATCCAAGCCGGTTGAGCATCTTCCTGGCTTCGGCGAGCTCCATTCGCCCGATCAGCACGCGCATCGTCGTGCCGCCCTGCATCTTTCCATCGCGGAAATAGCCCCAGTCGATGATCTGCGCGTCGCGGATGGTGACCTGATCGCCAAGCTTGAAGCGGCGATCGGCAGGGGTGTTGAGGATGCGGGCGATGGTCACGTCGCCGCGGTGCGAGATGACTTCGGCCCAGACGAACTCGGTCTTGTCCTCGGGCACCACGTCATATTTGACGATGAAGTTGCTCTCGCCCGGGCCGGGCGAGGTGGCGTGTCCGAAGAAAACGGGCAGGCTGCGCTTCGCCGCGACGATCGCGGCGTGCATTTCGGGGTCACTGGCTGCGACCGCGATGGTCGGGTCCTGCGCTAAGGCGGGGGGTGCGGATAGCAGCAAAGCGGCGTGGCAAAGCCACGCCGTCGGTCGGCGCCGTAGCGCCGCCGGCCGGCCGAGCCTAATGCGCTTGCGATTAGCTCCGCTAATCTCGTCGCCGGCTCGGCTCACACGTGAATCGGCTTGCCCAGCACGCCCATTGCCGCTTCCTTGATCGCTTCCGAATGGGTGGGATGCGCATGGCAGGTGTACGCGATGTCTTCGGACGTTGCGCCGAACTCCATTGCCTGTGCGACCTGTGCGATCATCGTGCCCGCGACCGAAGTGATGATCCACGCGCCAAGCACGCGATCGGTCTTGGCGTCGGCGATTACCTTAACCCAGCCGGTGGTGTCGTCGATCGCCTTGGCGCGGCTGTTGCCCGCCATCGGGAACTTGCCGACCTTGATCTCGCCACGCTCCTTGGCCTGCTCTTCGGTCAGGCCGACGCCGGCGATTTCGGGGTGCGTGTAGACGACCGAGGGGATCACATCATGGTTCACGATGCCGGTGAGGCCCGCGATGTTCTCGGCACAGGCGATCCCTTCGTCTTCGGCCTTGTGCGCCAGCATAGGCCCGGGGATCACGTCGCCGATTGCCCAGACGCCGTCGACCTTGGTGCGGAAGCTATGATCGGTTTCGATCTGGGCGCGCTTGTTGAGTTCGATGCCGATCTTGTCGAGGCCAAGGCCTTCGGTGTTGGGACGGCGGCCGATCGAGACGAGCACGGCATCGGCTTCGATGGTCTCGGCAGCACCGCCGCCGGCGGGCTCGACGGTGACAGTCGCCTTGCCGCCATTGACGGTTACGCCAGTCACCTTGGTGCCGAGCTTGATGTCCATGCCCTGCTTCTTGAAGATCTTGCCCGCTTCCTTGCGGACTTCGCCGTCCATGCCGGGCAGCAATTGATCGAGGAACTCGACCACGGTGACCTTGGCGCCGAGGCGGCCCCAGACCGAGCCGAGCTCAAGCCCGATCACGCCGCCACCGATGACGACGAGATGCTCAGGCACCTTCTCCAGCGCGATGGCGCCGGTCGAATCGACCACGACCTTCTGGTCGATCTCGACGCCGGGAAGCGGGGTGACCGACGAGCCGGTGGCGATGATGATGTTCTTGGCAGTGACCTTGCGATCGCCGACCTGCACGGTGTGCGCGTCGATGAAGGTGGCGAGGCCCTTCACCCATTCGATCTTGTTCTTCTTGAACAGGAATTCGATGCCGCCGGTCAGGCCGGTGACGGCCTTGGCCTTGTCCGCCATCATCGCGTCGAGATCGAGTTCGACCGAGCCGAGCTTCACGCCATGCTTGGCGAGCGCGCCCGAAGCGGCTTCGTGGAACTTCTCCGACGCGTTGAGCAGTGCCTTGGACGGAATGCACCCGACGTTGAGGCACGTGCCACCCAGCGTCTCACGCGATTCGGCGCAGGCGGTCTTGAGACCAAGCTGTGCCGCGCGGATCGCGGCGACATAGCCACCGGGGCCGGAGCCGATCACAAGGACGTCGAAGTCGTATTCAGCCATTTTATGCTCCGTTCGCCCCGCAATATGGGTGCGCGTACGCTTTACTTACAGGTCGATCAGCAGCCGGGTCGGATCCTCGATCGCGTTCTTGAGCGCGACGAGGAAGGTAACGGCTTCGCGGCCGTCGATCAGGCGATGGTCATAGCTGAGGGCGAGATACATCATCGGTCGGATGACGATCTGGCCGTCGCGTACGACCGGGCGCTCTTCGATGCGGTGCAGGCCGAGCACGGCCGACTGCGGCGGATTGATGATCGGGGTCGACATCAGCGAGCCGAACACGCCGCCGTTCGAGATGGTGAAGGTGCCGCCCTTCATCTCGTCCATCTTGAGCGTGCCTTCCTTGGCGCGCTTGCCGAAATCGCCGATGGTCTTTTCGATGCCGGCAACCGTGAGGTCCTGCGCGTCGCGGATGACGGGGACGACAAGGCCGCCCGGTGCCGAGACGGCGACCGAGATATCGGCATAATCGTGATAGACGATCTCATCGCCTTCGATCGATGCGTTGACGCTCGGGATGTCCTTGAGCGCCATCACGGCGGCCTTCACGAAGAAGCCCATGAAGCCGAGGCGAACGCCGTGCTTCTTCTCGAAGAGATCCTTGTACTTCGCGCGCGCTTCCATGACCGCGGTCATGTCGACGTCGTTGAAGGTGGTGAGGAGCGCGGCGGTGTTCTGCGCGTCCTTGAGGCGCTTGGCGATGGTCTGGCGCAGGCGCGTCATGCGCACGCGCTCTTCCTTGCGACCGCCAGCGGCGGCGGGTGCAGCTGCCGGGGCAGCGGGTGCTGCAGCAGCGGCGGGAGCGGCCGGCTTGGAGCTCGCGGCGGTCACCACGTCTTCCTTGGTGAGGCGGCCATCCTTGCCGGTGCCCTGCACGGTCGCGGGATCGACGCCATGCTCGAGAACCGCGCGGCGGACCGACGGCGAGAGCGCTGCGGCTTCGACTTCGCGGACCTGTTCGCCAGCGCCGCTCTGCGTGCCGTCAGCAGCGGGGGCAGGTGCTGCGGGAGCCGATGACGGGGCAGCGGCAGCGCCGCCTTCGCCAACGGTCGCGATCACGGCACCGACCGAGACGGTGTCACCGACCTGAACCAGATGATCGCCCATCACGCCGTTTACCGGCGAAGGGACCTCGACCGAGACCTTATCGGTCTCAAGCGATGCGATCGGCTCATCGACCTTCACGGCCTCGCCGGGCTGCTTGAGCCACTCGCCAAGCGTTGCTTCGGTGATCGATTCACCCAGAATTGGGACGGTTACGTCTGCCATTTTCTTTCCTCGTTCCCTGGGGGAGGGCTTAGTTCTTGCGGGTCCGGCGAATTTCTTCGCGGACATTATGACCGAGCGCGTCGGCTACGAGCGCGCCCTGTTCGGCCTGGTGACGCTTCATCAGGCCCGTGGCGGGCGATGCAGCTGCGGCGCGGCCGGCATAGCGCGGACGCTGCGGCTTTACCTTGGCATCGACCATCGACTGCTCGACAAAAGGCTCAACGAACGACCAATAGCCATTGTTCTTCGGCTCTTCCTGCGCCCAGACAACCTCTTCGAGGTTCGGCATGCGCGACAGGCGCAGCGTCAGCGGATCACCCGGGAATGGGTAAAGCTGCTCGATGCGGATGATCGACGTGTTCTTGTCGCCTGCGGCATCGCGTGCCTCGATCAGGTCATAAGCGACCTTGCCCGAGCAGAGCACGACGCGCTTCACGTCCTTGTCTAGCGGCTCCGACGGATCGGACAGGATGCGGCGGAACTGGCTGTCACCCTGAAACTCCTCAGCCTTGCTTACTGCCATCTTGTGGCGAAGCAGCGACTTGGGCGTCATCTGGATCAGGGGCTTGCGGAAATTACGACGCATCTGGCGGCGCAGGAGGTGGAAGTAATTTGCCGGCGTCGTGATGTTGACGACCTGCATATTATCCTGCGCGCAGAGCTGGAGGAAGCGCTCGGGGCGGGCCGACGAGTGCTCGGGGCCCTGGCCTTCATAGCCATGCGGCAGCAGCATCACGAGGCCGTTGGCGCGCAGCCATTTGGCCTCGCCCGACGCGATGAACTGATCGATCATGATCTGCGCGCCATTGGCGAAATCGCCGAACTGCGCTTCCCAGAGGACGAGCGTCTTCGGGTCTGCACCGGCATAGCCATATTCGAAGCCGAGCACGCCATATTCGGAGAGCGGGCTGTCGAGCACTTCAAACGATCCGTGCGGGATCGTCTTGAGCGGCACATATTTGGCTTCGGTCTTCTGATCGACCCAGACTGCGTGACGCTGGCTGAAGGTGCCGCGACCCGAATCCTGACCCGACAAACGGACGCCATAGCCTTCCGAAAGCAGTGCGCCGAATGCGAGCGCTTCGCCGGTTGCCCAATCGAAGTTCGCGCCCGATTTGAACATCTCGCGCTTGGCATCGAGAACGCGCCCGAGGGTCTTGTGGATCTCGAGATCGGCAGGGACTTCGGTGAGCGTGCGGCCAAGGCTGTCGAACAGCTTCTTCTCGATGCCGGTATCGACCGAGCGGCGAGCATTTTCGGCATCGCCGGGCGCGCCGAGGCCGGACCAGCGGCCCGCGAACCAATCCGCCTTGTTGGGCAGATAGGATTTGCCGGCTTCGAACTCGCCTTCGAGCAGATTGGTGAACTGCGCCACCTTCTCGCCGGTAAAGCCTTCGTCGATTACGCCCTGCTCGACCAGGCGCTTGGCATAGACTTCGCTGACGCCGGGATGGTTCTTGATCTTGGCGTACATCAAAGGCTGGGTGAAGCTCGGCTCGTCGCCCTCGTTATGGCCGAAGCGGCGATAGCACCACATATCGATCACGATATCGCGCTTGAAGGTCTGGCGATATTCGATTGCGAGCTTGCAGGCAAAGGTGACGGCTTCGGGATCGTCGCCGTTGACGTGGATGATCGGCGCCATCACGCCCTTCGCCACGTCGCTCGGATAAGGCGAGGAGCGCGCGAATTGCGGGCTGGTGGTGAAGCCGATCTGGTTGTTGATGACGAAGTGGATGCAGCCGCCGGTGTTATACCCACGGATGCCCGAGAAGCCGAGGCATTCCCAGACGATGCCCTGGCCCGCAAATGCTGCGTCGCCATGGATCAGGACCGGCAGAACCTGGGTGTGGTCCGCCAGATCGCTGCGCATCGTCTGAAGCGCGCGAACCTTGCCGAGCACGACCGGATCGGCGGCTTCGAGGTGCGACGGGTTGGCGACGAGCGACATATGGACGCTGGCACCGTCGAATTCGCGATCGGTGCTGGTGCCGAGGTGATATTTCACATCGCCCGAACCGGCGACGTCATCGGGATTGGACGAGCCGCCGCCGAATTCGTGGAAGATGATGCGGAAGGGCTTCGACATCACGTTTGCGAGCATGTTCAGCCGGCCGCGATGCGCCATGCCGTAAACGATCTCGCGCACGCCGGTGGCGCCGCCATATTTGATGATCGCTTCCATTGCGGGGATCATCGATTCGCCGCCATCGAGGCCGAAGCGCTTCGTGCCGACATATTTCTTGCCGCAGAAACGCTCCCACTGCTCGGCTTCGATCACCTTGGAGAGGATCGCCTTCTTGCCCTCAGGGCTGAACTGGATTTCCTTGTCCTTGCCTTCCATCCGATCCTGAAGGAAACGGCGCTCATCCACGTCCGCGATGTGCATATATTCGAGGCCGACAGCGCCGCAGTAATTTGCGCGCAGCACATCGATGATCTCGCGCACGGTCGCCCATTGCATGCCAAGCACGCCGCCAAGGTAGATTGGCGTATCGATTTGATCGTCGGTGAAGCCGTGATATTCGGTACGCAGATCCGCAGGGATATCCTGACGCGCAAGACCGAGCGGATCGAGATTGGCAGCGAGATGCCCGCGCACACGGTAGGTGCGGATCAGCAGCATCGCGCGGATCGAATCGCCGGCGGCCTTGGCGATCTCGGACTCGGACGGAGCAGCCTTGGGCGCAGGCGCGGACGCGCCGGCCTTGCTCGGCTTGGGCGCCGGCTCCATCTGGGTGGGATCGAGCGCGGCGGTGAGCGCGTCGGTTTCCGAAAGCGGCCAATTGGCCTGCTTCCAGCTCGGGCCCTGGGCGCTGCCCTCAAGCCCTTCAAACCAAGCGCGCCAACCGGCTTCGATCGCGGCCGGATCGGCCTTGTACTTCTTGTACAGAGTCTCGACGAAGGCGGGGCTCACACCGCCTGCGATCTCGTCGAAGTCGAGGCCTTCATAGCCCATTGTTACATCCAATCATGCGGTTCAACGCGCGCAATATAGGACGCGCGTTAACCAATTACCCCTTGAGGACTTCCAGCAGCGTCTCACCCAGCAGCGAAGGGCTGAGCGAAACGCGGATGCCGGCGGCTTCCATCGCTGCGATCTTGCTTTCCGCATCGCCCTTGCCGCCCGAAACGATCGCGCCGGCATGGCCCATGCGGCGGCCCGGAGGCGCCGTGCGGCCCGCGATGAAGCCAGCCATAGGCTTTTTGCGGCCACGCTTGGCTTCGTCGATCAGGAACTGCGCAGCCTGCTCCTCGGCGTCGCCACCGATTTCGCCGATCATGATGATCGACTTGGTGGCTTCGTCGGCAAGGAACAGCTCGAGCACGTCGATGAAGTTGGTGCCGTTGACCGGATCGCCGCCGATGCCGACTGCGGTGGTCTGGCCGAGGCCTGCATTGGTGGTCTGGAACACGGCCTCATAAGTGAGCGTGCCCGAGCGCGAGACGACGCCGACCGACCCCTGCGAGAAGATGCTGCCGGGCATGATCCCGATCTTGCACTGGCCGGGGGTCAGTACGCCGGGGCAGTTCGGCCCGATGAGGCGCGACTTGGAGCCGCTGAGGGCGCGCTTGACCTTGACCATGTCGAGCACCGGAATGCCTTCGGTGATCGTGACGATCAGCGGGATTTCGGCGTCGATTGCTTCGAGGATCGAATCGGCTGCGAAGGGAGGCGGAACGTAGATCACGGTCGCGTCGGCGCCGGTCTTTTCCTTGGCCTCTGCAACGGTGTCGTACACCGGCAGGCCGATATGCTGGGTGCCGCCCTTACCGGGCGTGACGCCGCCGACCATCTGGGTGCCGTAAGCCAGCGCCTGCTGGGTGTGGAAGGTGCCGGTCTCACCGGTCATGCCCTGAGTGATGACCTTGGTGTTCTTATCGACGAGGATGCTCATCGGTGTTCCTTTTCCGTCACGCCAGCGACGGCTGGCACCTTGTAGCAAACACCCCGGCCGAAGCCGGGGCGGGCGCAGATCAATTCAGCGAGCTATCAATCGCCTTGCACGCAACCAGCAGTTCCTTGACCGCGTCGACCGACACGGCGAGGTTCTGCTTGGCTTCGTCATCGAGCTTGATTTCGACGATCTTCTCGACGCCGTCGGCACCGATGATGACCGGAACGCCGACATAGAGATTGTCGACGCCATACTGGCCGGTCAGGTGCACCGCTGCGGGCAGCAGGCGCTTCTGATCGTAGAGATAGGCTTCGGCCATCGCGATTGCCGAAGTGGCCGGCGCATAGAAGGCCGAGCCGGTCTTGAGCAGGCCGACGATCTCGCCGCCGCCCGAACGGGTGCGTGCGACGATCGCGTCGATGCGCTCCTGCGTCGAGAGGCCCATTTCGATGAGGTCCGGAACGGGAATGCCCGAGACGGTGGAATACTGGATCACCGGGACCATCGTGTCGCCATGGCCGCCAAGCACGAAGCTGGTGACGTCCTTGACCGAGACCTTGAACTCGTCGGCGAGGAAGTGGCTGAAGCGGCTCGAATCGAGCACGCCGGCCATGCCGACGACCTTCTGGTGCGGAAGGCCCGAGAATTCACGCAACGCCCAGACCATCGCGTCGAGCGGGTTGGTGATGCAGATCACGAACGCGTCGGGTGCGTTGGCAGCAATGCCTTCGCCCACGGCCTTCATGACCTTGAGGTTGATGCCGAGAAGATCGTCGCGGCTCATGCCGGGCTTGCGTGCGACACCGGCGGTGACGATGATCACGTCCGCGCCTGCGATATCGGCATAATCGTTCGAGCCGGTGATCGTGGCGTCGAAGCCCTCGACCGGCGAGCACTGGCTCAGATCGAGCGCCTTGCCCTGAGGGACGCCCTCGACCACGTCGAACAGGACGATGTCACCAAGGCCCTTCAACGCTGCGAGATGGGCGAGCGTGCCGCCGATGTTGCCGGCGCCGATCAGCGCGATCTTCTTGCGAGCCATGATATCTCCTTTGGCCGTCTCAAGCACGCGCGCGAACTATAGTCCGCCGCGAATTTCGCGGGCGGCTTAGGCCGAATGGGCGCGGCTCGCAACCTTAGAAGCGTGAGGGCTCGTCTTTATCTTTGCGATTAATTCGCAAGTGCATTAAGCGCGGCATTTCGTTCATTATGATGCGCGACGCAGCCGCAGGAGGTGGTCCTTGGCTTCGCCTGCCTTGTCCTTCAATCGGATGGTGATCAGCAGTTCCTCGCCCTCGCGGCGCAGCCACAGGCCGTTGAACCGCAGGCTTTCCTTCTCCGTCGATATCGGCTCGAAGGCATGCCAGCCGGCTTTGTCTTCCCATGCGGTGAAGTCCGGGTTGAAGTGCTTGACCCTCAGTCTGATCCCGCCGGGCTGCACGTCCATCAGCATGATCTCGTAGAACACCGGGGCGTCGTCATTATAGAGCGTGAAATGGCCGACCATCTGGCCGCCTTGCACCGGCGACCAATTCTCCTCGACCTTCCCGCCCAGCCCTTCGCCGACCCAGCGCCCTGCGAGCCACGCGGCGTCGTGGATCGAAAGCGGGGCTTGCTGGGCGAAGGCCGGAAGCGGGGCTAGCGCGAGCAGAAGCGCCGCGGCGCGATCAAGCACCCGAAAGGTCCTGATAGAACATCAGCGCATTGCCATCGGGATCGTAGAAGGTGAGCAAGCGAACCATGCCGGGAATTTCCATGATTTCGCCGTCCTGACGGATGATTTTGGCATCGAGCACCGCCTTGGCGGCATCGAGATCTGCCACGCCGAAAGTAAGCGTCGCACCGCCGCCCTGCGGCACCGTCTCAACCTGACTGAGCCCGACAGTTACGCGCGCGACGGGGCTGACCATCTCGCACCATGCGATCTCGTCGATCCGATAGAGGAGCGTCATGCCGAACAGTTCCTGATACCAGGGGATCGCCGCATCGAGGCTGGTGACGCTGATCGCGCAGGTAAGCCCGCCATCATAAGCGATCGGGCTGGTTTGCGTTTGCGGTTCGGTTGTTGCCATCGTGCTGCTCCGACTCTATGGTTCCGTTTGTATAGTACATATCGTTACGGAGCTGCTGTCAACGCCAATGTCCGCGCCGGTCATCCCGCCTGAAATCCTGCGCTTGCTCGGCGGAAATCGCTGGGCCGTGCCGGTAATGGCGCTGATCAGTCGGGAAGAGGGTTCGCGCTTTGCGATGCTCTCGCGGGCGCTGGGCATGTCGCATCACAGCCTGACGCGGTGCCTTGCATATTTGCGCGAGACCGGATGGGTGGTGCCCAATCCGGGACATGGCCATCCGCTGCGGCCCGAATATCTGCTGAGCGAGGCGGGCAAGCCGGTGGGAGCATTGTGCGAGCGAATCGTGGCGCAGCGCGAGTTGCTGGCGCTTGCCGCATCTGACCTGCCGCGCTGGTCGCTGCCGGTGGTAGCGGGGCTGGCGCCGGCCTGGACACGGTTTGGCGAATTGCAGACGCGGCTGTCGCCGGTGACGCCGCGCGCGCTCTCGCAGACGCTGCAGACGATGATCGGGCACGATCTGGTCAAGCGCCGCCTGGAGGACCGCTACCCGCCGGTTGCTTTGTACGGGCTGACTGGACGGGGGCAGGATCTGGCGGGGGCGATTGCGGGGTAAGTGCCGGTTACGGCCGCAAGCGCGCCCGCCGCCGATATTCCTCCGCCAGCACATGGAAGGCTGCCTTGCGTGCGCCCGTTTCCGAAATCAGCCCCTTGCGGTTCCAGCCCTGCTGATAGACCGGATGCTGGCGGCGCGGGGAGCGGAAGTCCTTCAATATCCACGGCGAGAGGCCCGCGAGGAACGGGATGCGGTCAGCCATGGCGAGCGTCTGGCGATAATATTCGGCCTGATATTCCTCGCTGAACTTGTGCGGGGCGGAGGCGGCATCGTGATAGCCGGCCATCGCATCGGCGCCGAATTCGGAGAAGATCAGCGGCTTTTCCGCCGGCGAGCGCCATTCCAGGCCAGGGAGGTCGGCGAGCGGATCGCCCGAATACCAGCCATTATAGGTGTTGATCGCCATCACATCGAGATCGGGGACGAGTGGATCGTCGATCGTCGAAACCTTGCCTTCGCGGCGGCTGAGCAAGGCGGCGGTGACAAGGCGGCTGGAATCCAGCGCACGGACGTCGCCGATCAGCGTGCGTAGGAAAGCATTGCGCGCATCCGAGACGGGCGTCTCGTTGGCGACGCTCCACAAGATGATCGAGGCGCGGTTGCGGTCGCGGCGAATATTCTCGGCGAGCATGGCGCGCGCATCCTTGAGCGTATCAGGATTGCTCCACGCGACGCGCCAATAGACCGGGACTTCGCTCCACACGAGCAGGCCGAGCTCGTCGGCGGCCCGGGTCATCACTTCGCTATGGGGATAATGCGCGAGGCGGACGAAATTGCCATTCAGACCCTGCTTGATCTCGGTGAGCAAGGCGTGCGCCGCCGCGGGGGTGATCGCGCGAACGGGGTCTTTGCCCAGCTCCTCCTCGTGCATTGAAATGCCCCGCAGGAAGATCGGCTTGCCGTTGAGCAGGATTTTGGTGCCCCGCACTTCTACGGTGCGGAAACCGATGCGATCGGTCAGCACATCTTCGCCCGCTTCGATGCGGACATCATAGAGCATTGGGCTTTCGGGCGACCAGCACTTGAGCGCCTTCGGTGCGGCGATATTGCCGGTCCAATTGCCGAGGCCGTCGCTACGCCCGCTGATCGTGAGGCCAAGCGCGGGTATGCGGATGGCGAGCGGCACCGAAGGATCGCTGCCCTTGATATGCACAGTCGCGGCGATTCGACCCTCGGGCGTGAGCCGGATGAAGGCGTCATCGACATATGTTTCTGGCACCGCGATCAGGGTTACCGATCGGGTGATCCCGCCATAGGTTTCCCAATCGGTGACCGGTGGCGGCACATCGGCATCGGTGCGCACCGAATCGACACCGACCGTGATCTGATTACTGCCGGGGCGCAGCGTGTCTGTCACGTCGAACGCGAACGGCGTGAAACCGCCGCGATGCGTACCGATGGGCTTGCCGTTGAGATAGACCGATGCGGCATAATCCGCGGCACCGAAGCGCAGGAAGAGGCGCTTCCCCGGCTGCGGCTCGAAATCGAAAACGCGCTGATACCAGACCAGCCCCTGATACAGCCGCATCTCGGGCGCGTGGCCGATCCAGCTGCCCGGCAGATGCGTGAAGGGCGATTGCTGCATGTCGAATTCGAACAATGTCGTCGGGTTCTTCCGAGCGACATCTGCTTGCACTGTATCGGCCCAACGCCGCGTGCTGGGGCCTGCTGGGTCGCCATGAAATCCGGTGACGCCATCGCGAAAGGGGTCGATCGACCAATGCCAAGCCCCGTCAAGGCTTTGCGAGGGGCGCATATCGGCGGCAACGAGCGTTTGTGCGGTGGCCGGGAGAGCGAGAAAGGTCAGCGCTGTCATGAGCGATGCGATGCGCGCGAGCAGATGCATGAAATCCCCTCCTGATGCTTTGCGCCGGGCTTAGCGCCCACCATGGCCTTTCGACAAGCAGGGCGATCCGCCCCGGCCAATTCGGCCCTACTGGCGTTGGACAAGGCGGATGAGCCGCATCTATTCCTTCAATACCGCGCGCAACTTCATGCAATTGCGGAAGGAGGGGAATCGATGGCCGGACGTAAACTCTTCACGAACCAGTCGCCGTACGCACTGCTTGTCACGCTGACGGTGCGGAGAAATGATGATCCGCGCAACGCCGCAGGCACCAAGGAATTCCATATTCTGCCCCGTCAGTCGCAGTGGCAGGAATATGGCGACAACATCAATATCTACCTGAACGGCATCACGATCGCCGCGCAGGGCGAAGGCGTGGCTGCTACGCAGCAACATACCGTAATCGTCCGCGGATCAGCGCTGGATAATGAGCTGAACACGCGCAACGGCGTCGATATCGGCTTTGACAATGATGCCTATTTTCTCTCGACACGGCAGGTGAACTGAACGCGCCTAGCGCTCGCCATGTCCCTCGGCGAGATATTCGTCCGAGCGCATCTCCATCAGGCGGCTGACGGTGCGGTCGAACTCGAAGCGGCCGTCGCCGGCTTCGTAGAGATGCTCGGGTTCGGCATCGGCGGCGGCGAGCAGCTTCACCTTATGCTCGTAGAGCGCGTCGATCAGCGTCACGAAACGCGCGGCTTCGTTGCGGTTTTCGGGGCCTAGCTTGGGAATGCCGACGACTATGATGGTGTGGAAGCGCCGGGCGATGGCGAGATAATCCGCGGCACCGCGGGCTTCGCCGCACAAGCGCTTGAACGAGAAGACCGCGACACCCTTCAGGCATTTAGGCACCTGGATTTCGCGGCCGCCCTGTACTGGCACGTCGCAACCGGGGACGTGCTCGCGATCCTCGGGCGGATAATCGGTCAGGCGGAAGAAGGCGGCGGAGAGCTGGGCGGTTGCCTCGGGGCCGTTGGGCACCAGCCAAGTATCCATGCTGCCCAGTCGATCGAGCCGGTAATCGACGGGGCCGTTCAAGGCGAGCACGTCCATCTTCGCTTCGATCAGCGAGATGAAGGGCAGGAAGAGCTCGCGGTTGATCCCGTCCTTGTAGAGATCGCCGGGCACACGGTTCGACGTGGCGACGACGGTAAGGCCGTGGCGCATCATCTCGGTGAACAGGCGCGAGAGGATCATCGCGTCGGCGGGGTTGTTGACCACCATCTCGTCAAACGCGAGCAGGCGGATGCCCTCGACCATCGCTTCGGCGACCGCGATGACGGGATCTGCGGTGTTCTTCTTGCGCTCTTCGTTGAGGCGCGAATGCACCTCGATCATGAACTCGTGGAAATGGACGCGGCGCTTGCGGCGGATGTCTACGCATTCGAACAGCAGATCCATCAGCATGGACTTGCCCCGACCGACGCCGCCCCAGAGATAGACCCCGCGCGGCGCTTCGGGTGCGCGACCCAAAGCGCGCCACAGGATGCTGCCCTTTTTCGGTACGGCTTCGAGTTGGGAGGCGAGGATATTGAGCCGCATCGCTGCGGCTTCCTGCTCGGCATCGGCGCGCAATTCGCCCGCTGCGACCAGAGCACGATAGCGTTCGAGAACTTTACTCAAGATCTGGGGCTCACGAGGCCGGCTTGCGCACAGTGCCCGAGAAATTGGCGATGATCGCTTCTTCCTGCACGATCAGCCCGCGCATGAAGAGGAAGCGCCGCGTTTCGCGCAGCAATTCGACCCGCGCCTCGACAGCGCCGGTGGGCACCGGCGCCCCGGCGATAAACTGGGCGGATAGATCGAGCGTTGCGGCGGTGCCTGCAGACAGCACGCCAAAAGCGCGGCCAGCCGCGAACAACGCCATGTCCATAAAACCGAGCAGCGCGCCACCATGCACGTCTCCGCGCAGGTTCGAGTGCATATGCTTCGGGCTGAAGCGGACGCGGGCCACGTCGTTTTCGACCAGCACCGAAAGCGGGCCGAAGATCGAATTGAACCGCGACGTATCGGTCAGCGACCAGAGTTTCCAACCGGGGAGATCGGGATCGTCCTCATAGACGAACCCATGCTGAACCCCGCCATTCGACTCCGTAGCGCTCAAAGCGTGCGCTCGACTTCCATCTTCTTGATCTCGGCGATTGCCTTGGCGGGGTTCAGACCCTTGGGGCAGACGTTCGCGCAGTTCATGATCGTGTGGCAGCGATAGAGGCGGAACGGATCCTCGAGCTGATCCAGTCGCTCGCCGGTCATCTCGTCACGCGAATCGGCGAGCCAGCGATAGGCCTGAAGCAGGATTGCCGGACCCAGGAACTTGTCGCTGTTCCACCAATAGCTCGGGCACGACGTCGAGCAACAGGCGCACAGGATGCACTCGTACAGGCCATCGAGCTTGTCGCGCTGTTCGGGCGACTGGAGACGTTCCTTGCCCGAAGGCGTGGTCGAGACGGTTTGCAGCCACGGCTTGATCGAGCTGTACTGCGCGTAGAAGTGCGTGAAATCGGGGACGAGGTCCTTGATCACTTCCATGTGCGGCAGCGGGGTGATGCGGATATCGCCCTTAATGTCTTCGATCGCAGTCGTGCAGGCGAGGCCGTTGCGGCCGTCCATGTTCATCGAGCACGACCCGCAAATCCCTTCGCGGCACGAGCGGCGGAAGGTGAGCGACGAATCGGTCTCCGACTTGATCTTGATGAGCGCGTCGAGGACCATCGGGCCGCATTCGTCGAGATCGATCTCGAACTTGTCGTAGCGCGGATTCTCGCCCGTATCGGGATCGTAGCGATAGATTTTGAAGGTCTTGGTACGTTTGGCGCCAGAGGCCGCCTTATACTCTTTGCCCGTCTTCTGAATCTTGCTGTTCTTGGGCAGGGCAAACTCGGCCATTTCCGAACGGTCCTTATCGCGTCACGTGTCGAGCGCGGGCTATGCCTTTCGCACTCGCAGCGCAACCCCGTAGGACAAGCAAAGCTCAGCCTTTGTTGGCGAGCACCGAAGTGAGCAGCCCGGGAAAGCGCGCGTCGAAATCTTTGCAGCGCAGGCGATTGATCCGTTCGCGCCCCTCAATCGCGGTCTCGATAAGGCCGGCGGCGCGCAGCACATTGAGGTGATTGGAGATCGTGCTCTTGGGCGTGCCCTGTGCGCAGGCGGTGCTCGCGTTGAGACACGGGCTATCGACAAGGCGCGCGACAATCTCCAGCCGCACCGGATCGGCGAGCGCATGCAGCGCTGCGGCGAGGCTCACATCCTTGAGACTGGGGTGCACCAAACGATCCATTTTCCCGATATAGGAATATTTCGACATTTCCATAGTTCGGAAATCTTGAACTATTAATCCGGCATCCCAAATCTGCGTTCGTCCCGGCAGCCGGCGAAGCGATCGACTGGGGAACGGAGATTGAAAATGTCGAAGAAACTCGCAGGCAAACGCGCCCTGGTCACCGGTGGATCGCGCGGGATCGGCGCGGCGATTGCCAAGCGGCTGGCCGCTGACGGTGCGGATGTCGTCATCACTTTTGCCGGTAATCACGATGCAGCCGCCACGACCGTGAAGGCGATCGAAGCCGAAGGCGTGAAGGGCCTCGCCGTGCAGGCCGATACGGGCGACGCCGCTGCGGTGACTGCCGCTGTGAACCAGGCGGCCGAGACGCTGGGCGGGCTCGACATTCTCGTCCACAATGCCGGGGTCTTTGGTGGCTCGCCGGTCGAGCAGGGCGGATATGAGGATTTCCGCCGGGTGTTCGCAGTCAATGTCGATGGCGTGGCGGCGGGCACGATCGCGGCGGTTCCGCACCTTGCCGATGGAGGACGGGTCGTGATCGTCGGCAGCATATCGGGTGACGTGGCGCTGATGACGGGCATGGCCAGCTATGCCGCCAGCAAGTCCGCGGTGCAGGGGCTGGCACGCGGCTGGGCACGCGATCTCGCGCCGCGCGGCATATTGGTCAATGTGATCCAGCCTGGCCCGATCGATACCGACATGAACCCGGCCGATGGCGACATTGCCAAGATCATGCTGCCGACCATTCCGCTGGGCCGCTATGGTCGCGCGGAGGAAGTCGCGGCGCTGGCATCGTTCCTGGCGAGCGACGAATCGTCGTTCATCACCGGCACGACGATCGACATTGATGGCGGCGCTACAGCGTAATCTGGCGCCTAGATAACATCGAGCACGAGGCCGAGGGAGCGCGCTTCCTCGGCTTCGATATACCAGTTGGCGGGTGCGCGGGCGCGGAGGTCCTCGAACGAAACCTGCGATCCGGCGACGATGTCGCGAAATCCCTCTTCCTCGATCCGCACCGATTCCTCGATCTCGTGCAGCGCGGCCTTGAGCCCCGATATGCAGGATTTGAGCGGGCCGGAAACGTGGATCGTCTTCTCGATGCTGCGTTCGTGCAGCATCAGCCGGGTGCCATGGGTCAGGAAGCGCTTGTCGACCGGGAAGCTTGCCATGAAGGTCGCGCCTGCCGAATAGACGGCGACCTTGCCGAGGAAGAGCATTTCGCGCCCGCTATATTCGCGGATCAGGCGCAACTCGTCGGCCATCAGCCGCGCGACTTCGGGATCGCCGCCGAGCGTGGAGAGCGCGATCACCAGCGGGCCCTCCCTGGGCGCTGTGGCGAGTTGCTCGCGGAAACCTTGGTACATCGCCTGATCGACAATGCCGGAGAGATGGATGTGCTGCGTGCCGAGCAAAGGATAGCTGGTGGCGCGGCTTTCGGCAGGGCGGGGGGCGGCAG
>SEFZ01000022.1 GCA_004173185.1 Sphingomonadales bacterium
AAGCGCTGCTCCGCGATACGGGTGTGGCGGTGGCGCCGGGGCTGGATTTCGATCCGGTCGACGGCAACGGCTTCATCCGCATCAGCTTCGCCGTCTCCACCGAACTGGTCGAAGAGGCGATCCGGCGCATCGGACCATGGCTTGCCGCCAAGGCGCAAAGCGGCATGGCTGCCCATCGATCTGCGTGAAGTCCCTGCCAATCATGGCCGCTGAAGGAAAATGGCGCACCCGACATGAATATGGTGGGCACTCAAATCATTGGGAAATTTCGGTCCAGCTGAGTCAATGATGGGGCTTTGAACCCGATTCACTAGTTCCGGGCGCCTACGATCGTTAAATGTGTACCACGTCCTGTGCCGCCGATGGCTCCGAGTACGCGACCCGATGGAGGTGCTCCTTCATCACAAACCTGGCGGCCTTTTAGGCCGCCTTTTTTGTATTTCGGCTCTGCGCCCGATGTCGGCCGTTTCTGCTGCGGTCTCATGATGCCCGAAAGCGGTCATTCGACAAACGACGGCATATACAGGGTTGTGGTGCCTGAAATCCGCGCCGGGGTTGCACCCTCGCGAGCGCGCGTCCACATGGATCTATGCCCGCCAAGCCGACTCGTCCGCGCTGGCTGCGTCTCTGGCAGCTGCGTCTTAACCGCCGTGCGAAAACCGAAGTGGTTGATATTCACCGCCGCGTCGCGATGATCAGCGGAGCGGTGTTGCTCGGTCTCGTCGCGCTCGCATTTGCCGCTGCCGGCGATCGCGCCCAGCGGCTGATCTTCATGGCGACCGAGCGGATATGGTGGCTTCCGCTGCTAATCACGCCCACCGGCTTCGCGCTGATCGTGTGGACCGCGAACCGCTATTTCCCGGCCTCGCGCGGGTCGGGCATCCCACAGATCATCGCCGCGAGCCGTCGCCCCGAGCAGGAAGCGAAGGGGCCGCTAGTCTCGCTTCGCACCGCTTTTGCCAAGCTGGGGCTCACGCTCGCCACTCTCGCGGTGGGCGGATCGGTTGGCCGTGAGGGACCGACGGTGCAGGTGAGCGCGGCGATCATGGTCGCCGTGCACCGCCTGCTGCGCGTTCGCATCACCGCCGGGGTCTTCATCGCAGGAGGTGCGGCGGGTGTCGCGGCAGCGTTCAATACTCCGCTGGGCGGGATCGCTTTTGCGATTGAGGAACTCGCGGCTGCCTATGAGCAACGCGTTGCGGTCCTGACAATGGGCGCGGTGATGATCTCGGGTCTCGTCAGCCTCTCGATCGCCGGCGACTATATCTACTTCGGCGTGATGCGCGACACGCTGCCCGTATCGGATGTCCTGCTGGTCGCGCCCGTCGTCGGCTTCGGCGGAGGCCTGCTCGGCGGTTTGTTTTCGCGTATCGTGCTTGCCGCGAGCGAGCGAGCATCACCTTGGGCGCGCCGCGCCGCGTCGCGGCCCGTTCTGTTTGCGGCTGGTTGCGGGCTCGTCGTCGCAATCGTTGGTGTCGCATCGGGCGGCGCGACCTGGGGCACGGGCTATGACATAACGAAATTCCTCGTCGAGGGCCATCAGGGTGAGCTCTGGCTCTTCCCTGCCAAATTTGCCGCTGCGCTGGCGTCGACCTTGAGCGGCGCACCCGGCGGTATTTTCGCCCCTTCGCTCGCTGTGGGAGCGGGGTTCGGCAATCTTCTGACCCCGATCTTCCCGGGCAGTCCGGCGGGCGCAGTCGTGATGATGGGTATGGTCGCCTATTTCGTCGGCGTGGTCCGCGCGCCGTTGACGGCCGTCATAATCCTGATCGAGGCGACCGCCGCGCGCGGCGTCATCCTGCCTCTGTTCGCGACCGCGCTCATCGCCGACTGGGCGAGCGCGCAAATTTGTCCGACGCGCCTCTATCACGGTTTATCACGGCGGATGGTTCCCCTGGCGCGGTCCGGCGATGCTTAGCGGCGGGATGCAATCGGTGCAGAAATGAAAGGTTACTGCGTAACCGGTGGCCTCCGCGGCTGCGGCTCTTCTCGCGGGATGAAGGTCCAGACGATATCGCCGATATCGACCGACGGCCGGTGCTCTGCCGAGAAGATGGCGAGTTCGCCCGAGGGACGCGCCACGGCGAGGCTGTCGCCGCCATTCGCCCGCATACGCGCGACAAAGGCCGAATAAGGAAATTTCTCGGTGATCCGCGTGCGGCCGAACGTCCAGCCCGATTGCAGGCGGTCGAGCAATTCCTCGATCGGCGTGCCCGCGAGGGTGAAGACGCGCCCACGCCGACGGCTGCCCGCGCCGGTTTCCCCGATGATGCGGCTGATGCGATCCGATCCCACCTCGGGAGCGAGCTCGCTGCAGACGAGCGCGTTATAGCTGTCGTTGTCGGTCGCCGCGATCAATTGCTGATATTGCCCCATGTCGATGTCATCGTCATGCGCCTCGTCGACGATATCCCCCTGATAGACGGGAATGCCGGCACGTCTTGCGCGACGCAGGGCGAGCTTGCTGGCGTCGGCGATCAGCACCTCGCGGCCTTGCGCCTTGATGAATTCGGCGAATGCGATCGTCCAGCTGTTGGCGCCGACGAGAAGCACTCCATTGCCCTTGCCGCGGTCGAGTCCGAGCCAGCGGGCAAAGCGTGCCGCCGTAAAGCCATGGGCAAAGATCGTCACGATTACGACGCCGAACCCGAGCGGCACCAGCGCCTCGGCGCCGGCGATGCCAAGGTCCGAGAGACGCAGCGCGAAAAGGCCCGTCACCGCGACGGCGACGATGCCGCGAGGCGCGATCCACGCCACGAACAATCGCTCCTTGAACGGCACGCGGGTGAAGAGCAGTGCGGTCATGATCGTGAGCGGGCGCACGACGAAGAGCAGCAGCAGCAGGAATATGACGAAGCGGAGCTCGAAATTTCGCACGACCTCCCAATTGAGCGTGGCGGACAGGATGATGAAGACGCCCGAGACGAGCAGGATCGTCAGATCCTCCTTGAAACGAAGCAGGTGGTGGCTCGAATAGGTCTCACGGTTGGCCATCACGACGCCCATGATCGTGACCGTGATCAGCCCCGTTTCATGCATCACGAGATCAGAGAGGACGAAGACGGCGACGACCGTCGTGAGGAGGACGGGGGCCTTCAGATACTCAGGCACCCAGCCGCGCGGGAAAGCCCAAGTCAGCGCAAAGCCAGCCGCGCCGCCGATCACCATGGCAAGGATACTGGCCGCACCGACATCGATGAGGATCGACGCGCTATTCGTGCCGGCCCCGCCATGGGTAATATAGCTGAAGACGCCGACGGCGAGCAGCGCGCCGATCGGGTCATTCACGATCGCTTCCCATTTAAGCATATTCTTGACGCGCGGCGCGATGTTAAGCGAGCGCAGCAAGGGGACGATCACCGTGGGACCCGTCACAACCATGATGCCGCCGAACAGCGCCGCGAGTTCGAAAGGCAGTCCGGCCCCATAATAGGCCGCCGCTGTGCCCAGCGCCCAGCCCACCGGAACGCCGACGAAGACGAGCATGAAAACGGCCACGCCGGCGTTACGCAGCTCGCGAAACTTGAGGCTCAATCCGCCTTCGAACAGGATGATCGCGACCGCCAGCTTGATAACCGGCTCGCGCAGCGCGCCAAAATCGCGCTCGGGATCGATCAGCCCGAGGATCGGTCCCGCTATGATCCCTGCAATGAGCATCAGCGCGATCGCTGGGCGCCCTGTCCGCCATGCAACCCACTGTGCGCCAATGCCGATAACGCCGATCAGGGCAATTTTGACGAGCAGGGAGTCGATCACGAACAACATAGCCGCCGCCTATGCGGCAAATGATGTCGCACTTCTAGGCGGCTTGGGCGAGGCCGCTTACCGCATTGTCACGCCGCCAACCGCGTTTGCAGGTCGCGGCCGCTCGGTTCCTGAAACGGCCG
Source organism: Sphingomonadales bacterium (assembly GCA_004173185.1). Lineage (GTDB taxonomy): Bacteria > Pseudomonadota > Alphaproteobacteria > Sphingomonadales > Sphingomonadaceae > Sphingomonas. The sequence goes on from SEFZ01000022.1 coordinate 3,888, forward strand.
CAGATGGAATGCCGGCAGGATCGCCAGCAGATGATCGAAGATATCGGCCTGGATGTCCTCATAATCGTTCCAGGCGGTCGTGCCCGTGAAGCAATAGATCTCCAGCGGCAGGCCTTGCGGCGTCGGCGCGAGCTGGCGAACGATCAGCGTCATCCCGTCGGCGATGTCGGCATTCGCGCGGAGATAGGCGACGACATAGGCCCGGAACGTCCCGATGTTCGTGACGCGGCGGGCGTTTGCGGGTTCGCGCCCGGCATCGCCAAGCCGAGCGTTCCATTCGCCAAGCTCATCCTGTTTGCGCCCAAGATAGTCACGGATCAGCGCAATCCGCCCGAGTTCCTGCCGCTCATCGGCGGAGAGAAAGCGGATGCAATTCTGGTCGAGGAGCAGCGAGCGCTTGATCCGCCGCCCGCCCGATTCCGCCATGCCGCGCCAGTTCTTGAAACTCTCTGCGATCAACCGGTGGGTGGGGATGGTTGTGATCGTCTTGTCCCAATTCTGCACCTTGATCGTGTGCAGGGCGATGTCGATCACATCGCCGTCGGCATTTAGCTGCGGCATCTCGATCCAGTCGCCGACGCGCAGCATGTCGTTCGATGTCAGCTGGACCGAGGCGACGAGCGACAGGATCGTATCCTTGAAAACGAGCATCAGCACGGCGGCCATCGCCCCCAGTCCCGAGAGCAGGAGCAGCGGCGACTGCTCCATCAGGGCAGCGACGATGAGGATCGCGGCGCCCGCGTAGAGCAGGATCTTGAGAACCTGCACATAACCCTTGACCGGGCGGCTCGCCGATCCCGGGCGGCGATCGTAAAGCTGGTTGGCGAGGCCGAGCGCCTCGCCGATCGCCATCGCGACGAACAGGATGATCGACGCGGAGACGACATTGCCGACGACGATCGCGACGGTCGGCGCGAGATGGGGGACCGCGCCGATCCCCGACGCAATGATGAACGCCGGGACGATATTGGCCAGACGCGCCGCGATTGGCGCCGGGGTCGGGCCATCGTGCGGCAGCCAGCGCAGCACGAAACGCAGGGCAATTTTCCGGACGAGTAAATTCGCGAGCCAGGCAACCGCGCCGAGTATGGCGAGCGCGATGAGGGTTTCTGCCCATGGCGGCGTACCGGCAAGCAAGGGGATGTCCGTCACGGTCGGAAAAGTTTCGCTCATGATGTTCTGCATGGTGTCGGTCCCGCGCGATGCGGGCCGCTCTCCTTTCATTCGTCCTTGGCGTCGGCGTTCGCGGCGAACGGATCCTCGCGTAGCGACCGGCCGGCCGTCTCGGGCATGAAGCGCAAGGCGACGAGCCCGACGAGGCACGCGAGCGCCATATAATAGGCGGGCATCAGCGGATCGCCGGTCAGGCTGATCAAGCCGCTCCCGACGATCGGCGCCGTGCCGCCGAAGATCGACGTCGATATATTATAGGCCATCGCGAAGCCTGCAAAACGCACCGCGGTGGGGAACATCGCGGGAAAGGTCGCCGAAATCGTCGCGAGCTGCGGGACATAGAGCAGGCCGAGCGCCATGAAGCCGATGATCGCGCCCGCGAACCCCGTTCCGATCAGCATGTAGAGCGGCACGACAAGTAGCAGCAGGCCGATCAGCGACCAGCGCCACATCGGCTTGCGGCCGACCCGGTCGGACAGCGCGCCGGCAAAGGGCAGGAAGAGCATCATGAAGACCATGCCGATGATCGGCACGAGCAGCGCTTCCTCGCTCGACAGGCCGATGCGGCGCTGGAGATAGGTCGGCATATAGCTGAGCAGCGAATAGTTGACGACGTTGAGCGCGACGACCAGACCGCCGACGACGAGCAGCGGGCGCCAGTGATTACGCATCAAGCTGCCGAGCCCCGGCGGCTTGCGCTCCTCGGCCACCGCCATTTCTTCGCGGAAGATCGGCGTGTCCTCCATCTTGGACCGCAGATACATGCCGACGAGCCCGATCGGCCCCGCGATCAGGAAGGGGATGCGCCAACCCCATTCGTGCATGGCTTCGTCGCCGAGGTGAAGCGAATAGCCGAGCATCAGCGCCGCGCCGAGCGAGAAGCCCGCCAGCGTCCCGAATTCGAGGAAGCTGCCATAAAAGCCGCGGCGGTCGTCGGGCGCATATTCGGCCATGAAGGTCGCGGCGCCGCCATATTCGCCGCCGGTCGAGAAGCCCTGGAGCATGCGCAGAATGACGAGCGCGGTCGGAGCCCAGAAACCCACCGTGTCATAGGATGGAATGAGGCCGACGGCGAAGGTCGCGCCCGCCATGAGGAGGATCGTCATCGCGAGCACCGACTTGCGCCCGATGCGATCGCCGAGCGGTCCCCAGAAGAGCCCGCCGAGCGGACGGATGAGGAAGGATATCGCAAAGGTCGCGAGCGCGAACAACACCGCTTCCTCGGTATCGCCGGGGAAGAGCGCGGCCGAAATATAGGTCAGGCCATAGGCATAGATGCCATAGTCGAACCATTCGACCGCGTTGCCGAGCGCCGAGGCGCCAACCGCGCGGTGGAGCGGCGAAGGTTCGGGGAAGGGCGGCGGATGCCCCGGAGCGTGGAGCGTCATCTCATTATCCATTGGTCACCTATGGTGTTCGGTTCGGTTGATAAGGCTGGTTTATCGGGGCCGGCGGGGTCGAGCAGCGCGGCGACCGGGGTCGTGCGCGGCAGAATCTGGAAGTCCTGCTGCTGGTCCCCCGGGACCGGATCGCTGGTCGCGACGCGCCACATCCCGAAGGCAAGCATCGCCGCGGCGGCGAAGGCGATGAAGAGGAAGAGCCCGCCAGCATTTGTGAACGTCATCGAAGTGGCCGCGCCGAGTGGGCCGAGCGCTGCGCCGGTCGAATAGAGGAGCACGAGTTGACCGCTGGCCGTCACGCGCTCGGACGGAAGCAGTCGGTCGTTCGCATAGGCGACGCACAGCGGATAGAGCGCGAAGCTCAATCCGCCAAAGGCTGCGCCGAGACCGAAGAGAAGTACTCCCTGCGGCTGCGTTGCCAGCGCGATGCTCGTCGCCCAGGTGGCGGCGAAGCAGATGAGGATGATACGGCGGCGGTCGTAGCGATCCGACAACCGGCCGAGCGGCCATTGCAGCGCGACACCGCCGAGGATGACCGTCATCATGAAGGTCGCGGTCTCGTCCAGGTCGAGCCCGATCCGGCGCGCGTAAATGGCGGCAAGGCCATAGAAGGCGCCAAGCAACAGCCCGGTAACGCCGGCTCCCACGACACCGAGGGGCGAGGCCTCGAACAGGCGCCGCAGCGGTAGCGACGCGGCATCTTCGAGAACCGGCGCGCTACTCCGGGTCAGACAGACCGGGATGATCGCGAGCGAAATCAGAATCGCGGCGATTTGGAAAGGGACCTGCGGCGCGGTGTTGCCCGAACGCAGGATCAGCTGGCCGAACGCCTGGCCCGAATAGAGCGCGACCATATACCAGGCGAGCACCGTGCCGCGCGTGCCCGTTTCGGCGCGGTCGTTGAGCCAGCTTTCGACACACACGAAGACGCCGGCGACGCAAAGCCCGTCGACCAGCCGCAGCGCGCCCCAAAGGAGGGGCTGCGCGAACAGCGCATAGGCGAGCGTGCTCGCGGACAGCAGCGCGACGAAGGCGGCGAAGGCGCGGATATGGCCGACGCGCCGCACGATATTGCCTGCCCTGACCGCGCCGATCACAAGTCCCGCAAAATAAGCGGTCGCGACGAGCCCGATGACCATCGTGCCGCTGCCGGCGCGTTCGAGCCTGAGTCCGATCAGGGTCGACAGAAACCCGCTGCCCGCCATCAGCACAAAGATGGCAATCAGCAGGCTGCGGACCGGCAGGATTGTTGCAAGCATCAGATGTCGTCGGCGGCCGCGTCAGGCGGCGCGCCGGCCCTCGGCCGCTTGCCCCTCATCTTCGACCAGCGCCCGGTGAAGCGCGCGCACCGCCGCGTCGAAGTCGCGGCATTCGATGATGAACTGGATATCGACGTTGCGGATCTGGTGTTGCATCGCGATCATCATGATCCCCGCCTCATCGAGCGCGCGCAGCGCGTCGGGAACAAGCCCGGGGCGCGAGATGTCGCTGCCGATCACCGACACCATAGCCACGGGGTGGGCTGAAATGGCGGCGTCGGGATAGTCTTTTTGCAGGTCGTCGATCACCTTCGTCACCGCGTCGGGAGTGGCCGAGAGATAATGGGTGATCGTGTTGGCGTTCGACGATTTGCTGACGATCCACAGCCCGTGGCGGGCCAGTACGTCGAGAATCGCGCTGTCATAGCCTTTGATCCCGACCATATCCTGTTCGAAGAATTGCAGCGCCTGCATCTGGCGTATGCCGGTGACGATCTCGACCCGCGGGACGTCCGAGACATAGTCGCCGGTTACCAGCGTGCCCTCGTCCTCGCGATCGAATGTGTTGCGAACGCGCAGTGGAATATCGGTCTGGCGCAGGCCGCGGCCCGCGCCCGGATGAATCGCCTCCATGCCGAGATTGGCGAGCTGGTCGGCGACGTCATAATTGGTGCGGCCGATCTTGCGCGCCTTGTCCACGCCGACCAGCTTCGGGTCCGCGCTCGACAGGTGAAACTCCTTGTGGATGATCGCCTCGCGCGCGCCGGTGAGCACCGCGAGCCGCGAGAAAGTCATCTCGGTATATCCGCGCGCATAGCGCCGCACCATTCCGCCTTCGCACCCGGCGTAGCCGGTGACGATGGGGAGGGTAGTCGACAGGTTGATCGCCGCGAACGCCTCCTCGATCCTTTGGTCGAGGCTGCGCAGATCGTCTTGGTCCCACAAGGTGAGGTCGACGAACCGCGCGTTCACGCTGCGATCGCGCAGCAGCAGCGCCGTACAATGCGCGCTATGCGCTTCGCCGATCCCAGCGAGAAGCTCGCGAAGCGTCAGCAACTGCTCCTTGACGCAAAAGCGGCCGTGACTGCGCAGCCGCGCCAGATCCTCGAGACAGGCTGCCACCGCCCTGATCCGTTGCTCGATAAAGGCATCTGCTTCGGCGCGGCTCTTCGTTCGCGCGAACATCGCGGCGTTGCGATCGCGCACCGCCTCGCGAACGACGCCGATCGCGTTGCGCCAGCCTTCGGCGGTATCGTCGGCTACAAAACGCCCATAGACGCCTGGCGTGCCGCTTTTCTTGTTCTCGAGCAGCAGGTCCGTCATTCCGGCAAAGGCCGATACGACGAAGATGCGCTGGTAGAGATCGGGCCCTGTGCGACCCGCGATCAGGACGTTGTCGAGCAGCGTTTCGGTCGCCGCCATCGAGGTGCCGCCGATTTTCTCGACGCTATGGCCGCCCGTCATGCCGGCACCGGCTCATTGAGCCGCCCCCGTTCGCTCCGCAAGGGCTTCGGATCGCCGCGATGGGCGAGAAACCAGGGTCGGGGCTTCGGCGCGCCGAAGGGTTCTTCGAGCCGGTTGCTGACGGCGTTATAGACCAGAAATGCATTGGCGCGCGGGAAGGGCGTGATGTTGCCGTTCGAGCCGTGCATCAGATTGCAGTCGAACAGGATCACGGTCCCCGGCTTGCCGGTCGGTGCGACGATGCCATGCCTGTGCGCCAGTTCGGCGAGGCTGTCTTCGTCGGGGACGCCATATTCCTGGCGTTTCAGCGAACTCAGATAATGATCGTCGGGTGTCTCGCCGATGCAGGTGAGATAGGTGCGGTGTGATCCCGGTAGGACCATCAGCGGTCCATTGTGCGGGGTGTTTTCGGCGAGCAGGATCGACATCGACAGCGCGCGCATCCGCGGCATGCCATCCTCGACATGCCAGGTTTCGAAATCGCTGTGCCAGTAGAATTCCTTGCCGGTGAAGCCCGGTTTATAGTTGAGCCGCGACTGATGGATATAGACGTCGTCGCCAAGCAGGAACTTCGCGACGTCAGCGAGACGCGCATCGGCGGCGAGGCGCGCCATCACCATATTCTGCCGGTGAATCTCGAAGATCGACCTTATTTCCTTTCCCTGCGGCTCGGTGACGATTGCTCCATTCGTTATGGACGACGGGATCCTGTCGCGGACGCATCTCTGCTACCGCGGCATGGCGCGAGGGGTAGAGGTCAATCATGGGTTATCCCTGTTTTCTATTTTCATTCGGCGAGAACGGTCGTGCGCAGAACGTCCTCATCGGCGGGATAGGCGCCGGTTTCGTCATGCACTTCCTTGCCGGTAACCGGCGGGTTGAAGGCGCAGGCGGTCAGGATGTCGGTCTCGGGGCGCACGATATGGCGGTCATTGTCGTTGAGCGCATACATCACGCCGGGCTCGAGCTTGTGAATCTCGCCGGTGGCGAGATCTTCGATGGTGCCCTTGCCCTTCAGCACGAAAACCGATTCCAGATGGTTCTGGTAGTGCATCTTCAATTCGGTGCCGGCGAACATCGTGGTGATGTGAAAGGAAAAGCCCATTCCATCATCCTTGAGCAGCATGCGGGCGCTGGCCCAGCCGTCCGAGCGGACGTTGCGGTCGGTCTTGCGGATGTCGTTGAGGTTGCGAATGATCATTATGTGTCTCCTGAGTTATTCGGCGGCGACGGCGTAATCTGCGGCCATCGCCTCGCGGATCCGGGTTTCGAGAATGTCGAGGCCGACGCCGAGCGTCGCATCGTCGATGACGAGCGGCGCGAGCACCTTGATCACCTCGTCATGCGCGCCGCTGGTCTCGATGATCAGGCCGGCGTCGAAACAGGCGGCGGTGACCGTGCCGGCCAGCTCTCCAGATCCCGTACTGATGCCGCGCATCATCCCGCGCCCGCGGGTCTCGAACCCATAGTCCCTGGAAGACGTCGTCGCTCCAGAAGTGGCGCAGCGCCGCCGTCGCGGTGACGAAGGCATGGTTGTTGCCGCGGAAGGTGCCATTATGCTCGCCGGGCGAGAATTGGTCGAATTCGGGACGAAAGAGCGTGAGCGCAAAGGGCAGGCCCATGCCCGACAGCGACTTGGCCATCGTGATGATGTCGGGGGTGAATCCCATCTCCTCGAAGCTGAAGAAGCCACCGGTCCGGCCGCAGCCCGCCTGGATGTCGTCAACGATCAGCAGTGCGCCATGCGCCTTGGCGATTTCGGCGATCCGGCGCAGCCATTCGGGCGACGCGGCGTTGAGCCCGCCTTCGCCCTGGACGGTTTCAACAAGGATCGCCGCCGGCGCGTCGAGCCCGCTCGAGGGATCCGACAATCGCTGTTCGAGCAGGTCGGCGGTGTCGACCTCGGGTCCATAATAGCCGTCATAGGGTTCATGCGCGACATGGCTGAGCGGCACGCCGGCGCCGCCGCGCTTGGCGGCGTTGCCGGTGCAGGCGAGCGCGCCGAGCGTCATGCCGTGAAAGCCATTGGTGAAAGCTACGACCATTTCGCGGCCAGTGATCTTGCGCGCCAGCTTGATCGCCGCCTCGACAGCGTTGGTGCCGGTGGGCCCCGTGAACATGACACGATAATCGAGCCCGCGCGGGGTGAGGATGACATCCTCGAACGTCCGCAGGAAAGCTTCCTTGGCGTCGGTGTGGAGGTCGAGACCATGCGCGATGCCGTCGGCGGCGATATAATCGAGCAGCGCCTGCTTGAGCAGCGGATGGTTATGACCATAGTTGAGGGTGGAGCAGCCCGACAGGAAGTCGAGATAGCGTCCGCCTTCGCTGTCGTGCATCCAGACGCCCTCGGCCTTGCCGAACTGGCGCGGCATCGACCGGGCATAGCTTCGCACGCCGGACTCGCGGCGCTCATAGATAGACCTATCCGGGATCGCACCGGACGGTTTTGGTTCCATAATCATCGATTTTACCCCTGTGCTTCTTGAATCTTTTCAAGGTCGAACGGCCCGATGCGGGCCTGATATTCGGTCGGATAAGCCCCGGCGAAATGCGCTTCGCGCTCGAACAGCGCGGTGCGTTCGAGCGGCGAATCCCAGTCGCGGGCGAGCGAGTGAAACAGCGCCCAGGATGCTTTATTGCCGTCGGTCACGGTGGTGGTCAGGCAGGTGACACCTTGCTGCGCACGCCGATCGAGCAACGATTGGATCATCCGCTTCGCAAGGCCCTTACCGCGTCCTTCGGACGCGACGGCGACCTGCCACACGAAAAAGGATGTCGGGTCGGACGGCGGACGATGTCCCGACACCCAGCCAACGATCCGGTCTCCCTGCTGGGCGACCACGCAATTATCGGCGAAATGGGTCGACTGGATGAGATTGCAGTAAGCGGAATTGCGATCGAGAGGCGGGCAGCGCGAAATCAGCGCCGTGATGGCGGGGCCGTCGGTCGCGACAGGCCTCCTGAATGCAACTCCGGTAGAGGAAGGTGGGGCGCCCGCTTCTTTTTCTGAAGGCAATGACTCTTCATCCTGTTGCCGGTCAAATATTGTTCATCTCCTGAAGGATATTTTGGAGCGGCCGCGTTGCGACTCGCTGCTGGATGCCGTAAAATATAGCGTCCGCGACGATACGTTCAACCCATGCGACGAAATATACTTCAGCTAGTGAAACATAATTAAATGGGTTGAAATGAAAAAACGGGTTTGTGCAGGCCGGGGGTCCGGCTAATAAATCCGGATGGAATCCGAGATTGCCAACGCCACTTTGAAAGCGCTTCGGCGCGTCCTGCGGGCGACCGAAGGCGGCAGCCGCAAGCTCGCCGTGGCAACCGGTCTCACGCCTTCGCAAATGCTCGTCCTTCGCGAAATCGACGCACAGTCCGAGGGCACGCCCGGCGCCATCGCGCGGCAGCTGCAGTTCAGCCAGGCGACGATCACCGCCATCGTCGATCGTCTCGTTGCGCTGAACCTCGCGGCGCGAACGCGCAGCGATCGCGACAAACGTCAAATCCTCCTGAGTACGACCGCCGAGGGTCGCCGGCGGGTCGCTGAGGCGCCCGATATGTTGCAGGAAATCTTTACGGGTCGCTTTGGCGCCTTGCGGCCCTGGGAGCAGGCAATGATCCTCGCCAGCACCGAACGTCTGGCAGCCTTGTTGGGCGCCGCAGAGATGGACGCCGCGCCCTTGCTCGACAGCGGGGCCATCGACCGGGCCGCCCATGATTGAATACCGCCCCGCGGCGGAACTGGGCGAGACCCATCTCGCTTGGTTGCAGGCGCGGCACCACTTCTGCTTTGCCGGCTATCAGGATGTCGAGCGCCTCGAATGGGGGCGAACGCGCTATATCAATCACGATCGTCTCGCCGCAGACGCCGAACTGCAGCCAAGCTCCCACTTCGCAACTGAAATGCTGGTGATTGTCGAAGATGGCGAGATTTGGATCACGAGGCATTCAGGCCGCGACTTTGCCATCGGACGGGATCGGTTTGCCTATATAGCCGCCGGCACCGGTGCTGAATTTGGGATCTCCAACCGGTCGATAAGGCCAGCGTCCTTTACCACGATCGCCTTATCCAGTGTGGCGGACGAGCGTGCTGTCTTTCGTGAGGCGGCCGCACTGTCCGCCGTGCCAGATTGGCTGGCCAGTGGCACCGGCGACGATGTCGCGCATGTCCGTCTTCGCGCCGCCGCGCGTGTCAAATGGTTGAAGTTGTCGGGCGGGCAGGCCACTGATCTGCACCTCGCCAGCGAGTTCGCCTATATCATAGTGATGTCGGGAACGATCGACATCGCACATCATCGCATGTCGCGCCACGACGGGCTGGCGATCCGAAACGAGGCCTGTCTAACGATCACAGCGAAGACTTCGGCGAGGGTGGTGCTGATCGAAGGGTAGCACGCCGGTCTGTCCGCGATTTATCGCTTCCTCGGTTTAGAGATGATGCGATCTCTAGCAGAAGTTATTGATGTTTACGCTGAGAGAGCGCGCGCGAATCTAATGCCTCGCCGATGTCAGCTTTCCAAATTTCTCTACCGAAAGGGGATCGTCAGCAAACGGCCAGATTCGTCCATTCCGTGCCCACCTTATTTTGTAAGATGATTTGAAAGATGTCCGGAATCCGCCATTTCTAGAGAATGGCGCCTCCGACATAGATACCATCGCGTTCGAATCATTCGGAAATCCCGCGATGAAGTAAGGCGTGGTTCGCAACTCTGTCATCCCGGCGCGTCGTGCGCCCTCGACTGCAGCGGCGGCGAGTCTGGCAGACATGGCCGCTCCGCCGACATTGAAATGGAAAGGAAGATGCGGGTTAGCCCTGCTGGAAGGATGAAAGACATCTGAAGGAGGGCTGCCGCCCAGAGCCCCGGCAACCGGGCTCACGACGATGAGCAGTTCCAATGCAATTTACGACAATAGCCGACCCCCTAAATCCGACCAACAGGTCGGGTGAAGCGACAATGCTGCACACGGTCCTGAAGGGAAGTGTTCCGCTTCCCGCGGTGACGCGGGCCGACCGCAAGATCATGCACCATGTCGCAACGCTCATGCACAGTTCGACCAGCAGCGGCCATGGATTGGCGGCCACCCTGCTGCCCGGCAATCTTTTCCTCAAGACGCAAGCCGTCATTGTTCATGCGACCGCAAGCCAGTCGCCGCTCTTCCTCGGCGAGGCGGAGGTGGTCGCCATCGCGATGGGTTTCCCTGTCCTGTTGCTGCGGCGGTCGGCCGACGGATCAGCTCCCAACCTGACAGTCGATGTCGCCCTGCCCGGCCCCACCGACCTGAGCTGGTTTCTTGACTACCGCCTGTTCCGTACCCTCGCCGGCGACAGCTGGTTGGTGCCTTCCGGCAGCGGGCCGTCGATCCACCTGATGCGCCACGGGTTGTTTCTGTCGGAGCATGCGCCTTACTCGGACCACTGGGACTATGATGCAGGGCTGGATCGGGCGAGCGCATATTTAGCCTCGCACCGGATAGGAGGGTGGTCGTGGTGATGAAAAAGGCCCCTGCCCTCGGCAACCTCGATTTCGTGCCCATACCCGGCGGCGATGATCCGAACTTCATCTTTGGGGTGGTACGCCGACAGATCAAGGACGGTCCCATTCAGACCGTCTCGGCCTCGGTGCTGAGGCGCCTTTGTCCGGGCCGCAAGGTCGACGTTGCCGCGCCTTGGGCGCCAAGTTGCTACCGCTGGGATGTGCTGTTGCCACCGCTTGCGAGTGACGAATTCCTCGACCCGAAACGCCTCTGTGAGAAGTATGAAGAGCAGGCGTGCAACAAGCTCAAAGACCTCCTCGTGATGATTACGCTTCGCTTTCCCAATCCCGACCGGCTGCATCGAACTTGGGAGGATGTTCGCGAATTCGCGCACGAACGTCTGTGCCGGGAGCGCAACGTCGCCGTGATCGCTGCGATGCATCTGCCAGTCGAAGTGGGCTCAACCAATCCGCCGCATATCCATCTGATGGCAATGGCCCGCGAGCTCCAATGCTTCGGCTTCGGTCCCTTTGTCCGCCCTTTTTCTGCCGATGCAGGCAAGGCGATGATCGCCGCTGAATGGGCAGATTGGCAGAAGCGGCGACACGGTACCGCCGTCGCCAGCGGATAAACGGACGTCTGCGACGCCGACGCTCCGGACATTGGCCGAAGTTTCCCCTCACAGAAAAAGCACCAGCGTTGGCTGGAACGAACAGATGAAAGCAGCGGCCGCCCAGCCGGAGCCGCTGCCAGGAATGGATTGACGATGAAAAAATATATGACTGCGAAAGACCAAGCCATCGAGGCCGAAACCTTTGGGTTCGCGCGTATGGTCGCCCACATCGCGGGTCTGGAGCTCGATACCAGGCTGCCAATCCTGCCTCGGCAATTCGAACAATTTCTGATCGCGCCGGAGGCGCAGGTGATCGTCGTGCCCGCGACCCTGGCGAACGGACACAACCACCGGAAAGTCGAGGATGCGATGCGCATGTCACGCTGCGACGCGATCATGATCCAGATCGTCCCGCAAGCCGGCGGGCAGAGGAAGGTCATGTTCGAAATTGGGCGCGATGGCCTCGTCCCGGTCTGGTTCTCCGAATATTCCTCCCGTATCGTCGATGGCGATCTCTTTTTCCTGCCCGGCGTCGACCCGACAAGGGCCCCACTCTTCAAATTGACAAAGAAGGGTTTGATGTCCTCGAAAGATTTCGACGGGATGCGCTTCGATGAATATTGATGCGACCTATACCGCGCTTCTCGCAGCAGGCGTTCGCAGCTTCTTTCGATTGGCCGAGGAATGGCAACTGAGCGAGGCTGAGCAGATCATCCTGCTTGGCCTACCGCCGAACTTCGAACTGGACCGATGGCGGCGCGGCGACATCGTCGCAGCGAACGGCGAAACGCTCGAGCGGATTTCCTATCTTCTCGGGATTTACAAGGCGATCCACACGCTTCTGCCGGTTCCCGCGCGGGCAAACAGGTGGATGCGGGCGCCCAATTCCGCTCCGATGTTCGGCGGCACAAGTGCGCTCGATCGGATGCTCAGCGGCAACATCGCAGATCTGCGGAGCGTGCGCGCCTATCTCGATGCACAGCTTGGGAAAGGCGCGACTTGGTGAAGATACCGCCGCGCCGCCGGAAAACGGCCTATTCGTCGCTGCGCCGTATCGCCAAGCGGATTGGCGTGCATTTCACGGTCCGCCGATTGAACTCCGAAGAAGAAAAGCCGGTCCCGCCCGTCGATCCCGCTTCTTAAGAATAGTCCTCCTTTGGCCAGCGATCGGCGCCAATTTTGAACTCCATTCGGTCCCGGCTGCTCGTTAGAATTGGCCGATTACGGTCAGGCAGCTTCTGGGAAATGAATGCAAAAAGCCGCCATTCGGTCCACCAATCACGGCGATTATGCCTATGGGAGGCCCGCGCGAAATCGTCTCGCTCCGCTTTTTTTCTGATGGCATGGGCGTCGGCGAACTTGCCTCTGGATTTCCTCCTTCGCATCTATTTCACCCTCCGAACGGGCGTTTATTTTCCGGGCCTCGCGGCCGCCGCGGTCTTCTACTATCCCATATCTATCGCTGTTACGACACTGGCTGCGCGCGAAAAGCGTCTGACGCTTGCGCGCATGGCCCAGGCTATCTAATCGGCGGGTCGATCCTCGCCTTTTTGGTTTGGGGCGGGCTCTACCATTTCAAGCTGTGAGGTCGACGCCCTATCCTGCGATCACGGAACGGTGGCACAGCCTAGGATAATGAATGGAGGCAGTGCTGACCGGACTGGACGCCGAGGTTCTGGCAGATAAAACACGAGATCCAATTTTCGTTGCGCGGCAAGTGGTCGTTTCCGGACCGTCCGACTCTCGGCGCAGATCGGCAATAGCGGCCATATCGCCCGGCGCGAAGCAGCGACGTACAGTGTAAGCTATTGTTATATATAAGAGAGTCTTGGTTATCGGGCTGCTACACGAGAGTGACGAATCCATTCAGGCCAGTTCGGGATGCCGTCTGTGCCAGGGCGTCTCACTTTCGATTGCGTTTGCCAGCGCGAGCACCGTCGCCTCTCCGAACATCGGCCCGACGATCATGAGGCCAATCGGCAATCCTTTCTTCGAAAATCCGCACGGTATCGAAATGGCGGGAAGCCCAAGAATGTTGAAGGGCGCGCAGTTTGAGCGCGGCATTGGATTTGCCGGCCGGGGATGATCTTCGGCCTGCGAGATTTCTGCCAAATCGCCGCTCATCTTGCGCATGGTGGGAAGAATTATCGCATCGCAATCGCGAAAAATATCCTCTGACGCGCGCCGCAGGCGCTGCAGGCGCCAGTTGCTTTCGACGTAATCGATCACCTTGTCCGAACATGCGCGGCCGGATGTTTCGTCGACACGATCGAAGTTACGTTTTAGAACCTGGCGAAAGTGAAGCTGATAATCCGCTCTTTGTTGCTGGAAATATTCCTTGTGGAAAGCGCCGATCTCTGCCGCCGCCAAGTCACCGAACGCGCCGGTGTCGGGCAGCCGCACGTCGCCGAGCGAGCCCGTCATCCTCTGTACAAGCGCCTCCGCCGCGCGCATTGCCGCCGCGATTTCGTCGTCGAGATGATCGTAGAAGGGCTCGCGGGCGACGCCCACGCGCAAGTTGTGAACCGGTTTGTCCAGGGCGGCGAGATAGTCCTCGAGCGGCGCGTCGAAGCTCGTCAGATCGTTTCGATCGTACCCCGCGATCGATTGGAGAATCAGCGCGGCGTCTCGCACAGTCCGGGCAATCGGTCCGCAGTGATCGAGCGACGGAACAAGCGGCACGATGCCGCGGATCGGGACAAGACCATAGCTTGGTTTGAGGCCGACAACGCTGCAGTAGGCAGCTGGCATACGGATCGATCCGCCCGTATCGGTGCCAAGAGCGAAGGGCGCGAATCCCGCTGAGACGGCCGCTGCCGAACCACCCGACGACCCCCCTGCATCGCGGTCGAGGGCCCACGGATTATGTGTTGGACCGAAATAGCTCGACGCTGAGGTGCTCCCGCCAGCAAACTCGTGCATATTCGTTTTGCCGAGCAAGATAGCGCCCGCTTTGCGCAAGCGCGCTGCCACCGGAGCGTCCTCTTCGGGCACCCGGTCATCGAATACCGCGCTGCCAGCGGTGGTGCGGACCCGGGCGGTGTCGATATTATCCTTCAGCAGGAACGGAACGCCGTGCAGAGGCCCTCGGAACCGGCCGGCCTCAGCTTCGCGGTCGCAAGCCGCGGCCTCGGCGCGCGCCTGCTCGTAAAGCGTCGTGATGAGCGCATTGACGCGCCCTTCGTGCTCGGAGATTTTCTGAAGCCCCGCCTCCAGCAAAATGGCGCTCGAAAGGGCTTTCCGCCTGATCATCTGCGCGGCGTCAGACGCTCCCAGATAGGCAAGCGAAGTTTTGGGCGGCGCCGGCGAGGCGAACGCTCGCGCCGAAGCCGGTTGCGCATGAACCACCGCTGAGAGTGCGATCGTTTTCGACAATAATTCGCGGCGGCTCAACTGCGACATCGGGTTCACCCTGATTGAGATGGCTAAAAGCGGTGGACGTTCAAACTATGTCAATTATGACGCGGTGCAGCGAGCCCCCACTTAAAGGAAAATTTCCTTCATAATTCCCGCTGATCGGGGCGCCGCGGTTTCCAGCTACGCGGAGCCCGGCGCCGACCGACCGCGTAGGCCACGAACGGTCGATTGTCATCCGGCCCGCGATCCTTTCGTTTACGATCATTGTGGCCTCGCGGGGGCCTTTCCCGTCGCCAAGCTTCACGACTAGCTGGCATGCGCCGGACGGAAGCTTCCCGCTCCGCAAATGGAATTTCTGACGGCGCGACAGAACGAACACATAATGTAATTCGCCGTCCCTCAGATAGCATTCGAAGCCGCGCATCGCATTTCCGACAGCGAGGATGACGCCCTGCGCGCGAGGGGTGATGTCGATCTCGGCGGTTATGCGATGGGCCTGCTGGAAGTCGGGTATCGACAAACGGTCGAGGCGCGAGGTCGCCGGGTAAAAAATATATTTATCGCGGCGCTCGGGCAAATTTGGCGTGTTCGATCGCTTGTCGCTCAGTGGCAGTACGTTGCCGTTCCGCGCGAGAATTTCCCATGTGCCTTTCAGCGCAGCGAGCCGGGCATCCTCGCTCAAGGCAAGGTCTCGCGCCTCAGAAAAGTCAGCATCGCTATGATATAACTCCCAGCGGTCCCGGCTGAAATCTGTTCCCGCCTGGTGCCGGGTGACCGCTTTCCATCCGTCCTTCCAGACCGCGCGACTCCCGGTGGACTCGAATATCTGGTGGGGCTTACGACTGCGCGCCACGGGATCGCTGAAAAGATAGGCAAAGCTTGTGCCTTCGAAGCCTTCGTGATCGAGCTGGGCGATCTCGAAAAATGTCGGCGCGACATCGCTGACGTGATGAAATTGATTGCGAATGCCGCCGGTGTTGAATCCCCCGCCAGGCAGGCTGACGATAAGCGGCGTACGAATGCCGCCCTCATGAGCGGTCGATTTATACCAGCGCATCGGCGAATTGCCGGCAGCGGCCCAACCCTGACTGTAAACCGGAAAGCTCTTGTCGCTTCCGAGAGTTTCCAGCGCGTCGGCTCGGTCTTCCGGAGTCTCGGCCCCCATATACATGTGCTGCCTGAAATCTGCCGATCCCGACGCCCCTTCTGCCGTCGCTCCGTTGTCGGAGAGAATGACAACCATCGTATCATCGAAGACCTTGCTCTCGGTGAGGAAGGTGAGAAGACGTCCGATCTGGGCATCCGTATGCTCCAGAAATCCGGCATATACTTCCATCAGCCGCGCCGCGAACTGGCGTTCGGGAGCCGAGAGGTTATTCCAGTCGGGGACGTCCGGGTTTTCCGGGGGGAGCACGGTCGCCGCAGGGATCAGATTTAACGTCTTCTGATTTTGAAAACGCTGCTCGCGCAGCTTGTGCCATCCTTCGTCGTAGCGGCCCTTCGATCGTTCCACGAACTGGTCAGGAACCTGCAAAGGCCAGTGGCACGCCCCAAAGGCCAGGTAGCCGAAGAAGGGCCGGTCGGGCGCGCCCGTAATATGATCGCTCAGATAGGCAATCATCTTGTCGACGAGATTTTCCGACAAATGTTCGCCCGGGATCCGGGTTTCGCTGACGACCGAGGTGCCCTCGAAAAGCTCCGGATACCATTGGTCGGCCGTCGCCCCCTGAAAACCGAACCAGCGATCGAATCCTCTGCGCGTTGGCCAGTCGTCATAAGGCCCCGACGGCCCTTCATCCCGCAATCTCGTGAGATGCCATTTGCCGCTGCCGTAGCAGCCGAAGCCCTGCCTGCTCAAAAGTGCGGGCAGCATTTCGATGTCGGGATCGACGGTGCCCTGATAACCGGGTCGCCCGTCCGACCAGTCGGCGATCGTTCCTACGCCGATCGAATGCGGATTTCGTCCGGTCAAAAGCGCCGCGCGCGTCGGCGAACACATCGGTGAAGAATGAAAATTATTAAACACGACGCCGCGGCGGGCGACACTGTCGATGGCTGGCGTCGGTATCTCGGAACCGTAGCAACCGAGTTCGGCAAACCCCACATCGTCAAGAACAATAACCAGCAGGTTCGGACGCTTCCCCGAATGCGGCGGCCCACCTTTCTTTCTTGATCGTCCGGGTTTGACGTCGGAAGCCGCATGGGTTGCTGGAACCGCCATGCCAGCGGCTGTCGCGACGGATGCGCCGAGTAGTGCGCGCCGTGAAATCGCCATAAATTAACCCTCGTCCGATCTGTTTGAAACCATTGCCGCCTGAGCGTGATCGCCGCCGACCGGCAATTCGGCTCTTCTCAGGATATCGATCGATCCCCTGAGACAGCCTCGTTTGGCGGAGCCGCTCTAGATCCGAACAACGCGGCAAAGAAAGAAGGTCAGCGCTGCCGCTGCCGCCGATCACATTCCTCCGACGTCGTGCATCGGCTCGTCGCCAGCCTGCTGCATCGCGGCCATCTTTATCTGAACGAGCATCGAGAGCTCGTCGTAAACGACCCATTCTTCCACGATCTTGCCGTCGCGGATGTGGAAATGGCTGATGCCCATTACGGACAGCGGATGTCCGGTAGGAGCGCCGAGCGGGCCGTAACCCAGATGGTGGCCTTCCATGATCCAGCGCACCGCATATTTGGTACCGCCCTCCTCGCTTTCGACCGCGCAGATATGCTGCGCCACGAACGCAGAATCAGGCATCAGTGCGACGAGACGCATAGTCTGCTGAAGAACAGCGGCCGGCCCATAAAGCTCCCGCATGAGAGGTCCGTGCCACTGACAGCTCGGCGCGTAGATCTTCTCGATGCGGCCGAACATGCGGCGATTGTAGATATGATGGAGATCGCGCAAAAGCTGCGCTTCGCCGTCATTATGCGCGATCGACACATCGGCTTCGGTCTCGGGGGGATTTTGGCCGAGCATACGGCGATTTTCGAGAACGTCCATGAGCGGCTCGCCGGCATCGACCTTTTTCCGCGCGAGCTGTGCGGCGAACCTGTGGGGGTCGAGGCCGAGCTGAATGAGCGGCCCCATGTTGTCCCGCACGATCCATTCCTTGTAGATCTTGTTCTCTAGGATCATGCAATCGGCGACGGTCCGCGTGATGAAATTGCGGCCCGTTGGCTTACCGTACATGCCAAACTGTGTGTGACGACCGATGCCGTGCGTCATGTGGCTGGTATAAAATCCGTCGACATCGTTTCCGCGCCACAGGACCTGTTGCGCCATTCCGCGCCTCTCGGGAAATTCAACGAGGCGCTGAAGCGTGTCCCTGATATGCGTTTCACGGTCATACATCGTACCGAGAGTGGTGTAGGCCACGCAGTTCCAAGTGTAATGCGTGTAGATCAGACCGACGTCACGCTCGTCCCAAATCTTATGCGTACAGCGAACGATATAATCGACGATATCGGTGTAACAGTCGTCGAAACCGCGCAGGCTCTGGACACGCTCGCGACCCTCGGAGACGAGCTCGGGGAAATCGCGGCGCTCGACCTGCAGGACAGCTCCGCCGGCCTTCTCGGATTGCGGTGATCGCCCGCCATCTTTCGGCCCGCTCTTGGAATCGCTCATACTTCCTCCCTTACTCTTGTTTCGTGTGTCGTCATTCTGCGTCTGTTCGATCGGCGCGTCTACGCGCTCCAGCCAGGTGTCCACCTCGGCCGCGACGCGATCGGGCTGTTCGAGGAGTACGAAATGACCGGCCTCCGAGACCAGAGAAACTGCTGCATTCGGTAATGCCGCGGCCATGAATTTCTGGACATCGGGCGGATTGAGCGCATCCTCGGTCCCGGCCAGCACGAGCGAGGGCATCGTCATTTTGGCCAGCGCAGAACCATAATCGGGTCGCGACAATGCGAGTTCGGTTTGTCGTGCGAAGACGTCGACGCCCTGATCGCCCGCCATGGCCAGAACCAATTCGCAAAGCTGGGCATCGCCCCGGCGATCGGGCGCCACATAGTTGGGCCAGAGAGCCGATCGCGCATGGTGTGCCATACCGACGAGACGCGCGGTGTCCACCGATGCGCGGCGCGACTGGTGAAGCTGCTGCGGAACCGGATGCGGAGTAGCTCCGATCAGGGCAAGACCGGAAACGCGATCGGCCGCCTTCTGCGCGACACCCAATGCGATGATCCCGCCGAGTGAAAAGCCGAGCAGAGCAAAATCGGGCGGCGCGTTGGCGAGGAACGCCGATATTGCGTCCTCGATATTATCATGCTCGTTCAACGCGACAGTCAAAATTTCGCGATCAGCGAGATGATATCGCAGCGAGATGAAAAGCCGGTCATCGCATAAGGTGCCCGGAAGCAAGACCAAAGGCGTCTTCTGCCGAACATTCCCGCGCGGACCCATATTCCCTCGACCACTCATCGTGGTCCGCCAATCGTCGGAGTAGCGTCTTGCGTTACCATAGACATTCTTCTATTGGGTTTGCATTCGAATGCAAAGACATTTTTATGGAGATGCCGAAGTGACAAATTGGACGCTCGAAGCGATGAAGGATCGACTGGTGCGCTATGCGGATCTTGTCCCATGCCGAACCGCCTTCATCGATACACGGACGCCCGGCTCCACCGAGAAGGAAAATTTCACGATCATCGGACCCGGCGTGTCGGAGAGCTCCGAACAGTATGTGCACATCGCTGAGAAACACGGCTTCAACATCGGCGGCGCCAGGCAGCCTTTCGGCTGTGTCAACTCGCAACATAGCCACGAGACGGCCGAGGTGTTCGTCATCCATTCCGGCCACTGGCAGCTCCTG
This sequence comes from Sphingomonadales bacterium, assembly GCA_004173185.1. GTDB lineage: Bacteria > Pseudomonadota > Alphaproteobacteria > Sphingomonadales > Sphingomonadaceae > Sphingomonas. The sequence continues at coordinate 23,446 of SEFZ01000022.1, forward strand.
TTCGGCCCGAATTGCGAAGATGGCACACTGGACATCGGCCCCGGCGATGTGGTTTCGGTTCCGACCCGCATGTTTCGTGGCTTCAAGAAAATCGACGAGGGCAAGGGGTTCATCTTCACGGTCCTCGGAGAGGATGATCCGGGCAGGGTGACTTGGGCGCCGGCCGTACTCGAAGTGGCGGCCGACTTCGGACTGAAGCTCGCGAAAGGCGGCACGCTCATCGACACCTCTTCTGGCGATTATGTACTTAGGGAGATCGAACTCGAGACAGTGCTCGATGAGCAGTCGGTCTCCGAACTGAAGACTCCTCCCCTGGATAAAATTCGTGAGGGCTGGGTTGCGGCGGGATACGCCCATGACAACCCGAACTCTCCGCTCGCCGCGGATGGCGTGCAGGAGGCGGCGATCATCGTTCCGCAGAAGACCGATGATGGCTTCGCTCCAGGTCCGATTGCCGGATGGTGGTCTCACGGCTTCAATCTGCGCCTGCTGACGCTCGAGACGGGAAGTTATATTCCCTTGCATCAACGCGCTGAGGAAGAGGTGCTCTTCGTGCAGGAAGGCGTCGTCGAGGTGAGCTGGCCCGACGGGTCGCTCCTTGTTGGACCGGGCGATACGTTTAGCGTTCCGGTCGGCCTGATGCGCAGTTTTCGAAATACCGCTTCGGTGCCGGCACGCATATTCGTAGTCCGCGGTTCGGAGAACCCGGCCCGGCCGATATTCGCCTAGAGTGGGCGTCTTGGCTCGGCCGAGCGCGCCGGCTCATCAAAAATAAGTAAATGGGAGCCGGCCGCCGCTTGGCGGCCGGCTTTCCCCGACCCTCAGTTGGGGCCGACCATTTCGAGGCGATTGAGCCTTATGGCGGCAGCCTTCTCATGGCCTTCGAGCCCCTCGGCGTGGCTCTGGCGAACGGCTGGCGGAGCCACCTGCCGAATAGCCTGCGGCTCGAGCCACTGATATGTCGCGATCTTGACGTAGGAGCCGACCCAAAGCCCGCCCGTGTAGCGTCCGGCTCCCATGGTGGGGAGCGTGTGGTTCGTGCCGACATTCTTGTCGGAATAGACGACGCTGGCATTTTCGCCGATGAACAAAGAACCGTAATTGCGCAGGCGAGCGGCGAAGGCATGCGAGTCCGCCGTGTGGACCTGAAGATGTTCGGCCGCGACATGGTCCGAATATGCAATCATCGCTTCTTCGTCGCTGCAGATGACGATCTCGCCATAGTCACGCCAGCTTTCGCGTGCGACCTTGGCTGTGGCGAGTGTCTCGAGTTGCCGGTCGACCTCCCGCATGGTCGCCTCCGCCAGCGCACGATCGGTCGTTATTAGGCCGACCCTGGTTCGCACATCGTGCTCGGCCTGACCCAGCAGATCGGTTGCGATGAGTTCGGGGTCGCCGGTGGCGTCGGCCACGACGAAGATCTCCGACGGACCGGCGAGCTGATCGATTCCGACCGGCCCGAATACCTGCCGCTTGGCTTCGTTCACAAACGCATTGCCCGGCCCCATGATCTTGTGGACCTGGGGAACGCTTTCGGTGCCGTAAGCCATCGCGGCCACCGCCTGCGCGCCGCCGATAAGGAAGATGCGATCCGCCCCGGACAGATGGCAACCGGCAACCATTGCCTTGTCCGCATTGGGAGGAAGACAAGCCACGACCTCGTCGCATCCCGCGACTTTGCCAGGCACAATCGTCATGATCGGAGCCGAGAGCAAGGGGAAACGCCCGCCGGGGACATAGGCCCCGACTTTCGCGATCGGGATGACGCGGTGTCCTAGATGCAATCCCGGCAGCGGCTCGATGTCGAGTGGGAGGATGGTGGAAAGCTGCGCTTCCGCGAACCGGCGAACATTATCGATAGCGAATTCGGTGTCCGCGCGGGTTTGGCGGTCGAGGCGATCGACGGCCGAAAGCCGCTCGGCTTGCGTAACCTCGAACCGATCGAGCGCAATACTGTCGAATTTTGCGGAATATTGACGCACCGCGGCGTCCCCATGAAGCTGGACGTCCTTCAGAATGGAAGCGACCAGGCTCGTTACATCGGTCGCGTCCAAACTCTGGCTTCGTGCCGGGATTTTCACATATTCGGCCTTACCCTCAAATCCCTGTAGTTCCGGTAGCTCTGGCATATCGTTTCTCCGTCGAAGCGCCCATCGTCAAAAATTGCGCTGTGCGGCCGGTAATGCATTCGAATGCACATGTCGATATTTCTGTGGTAAGTCCCGGCAATCTGGGCGAGGCTCGCGCTTTGCCACGGATTGCGTTATTGCCGCACCGCGGGAAGGGGAGACGGGTTTGAACAAGCAGATTTCAGCCAATCGCAGGGCAACTTCCTATGACGTCGCACGCGCGGCCGGCGTGTCCCAGTCGGCCGTCTCGCGTTGCTTCGCGCCAGGCGGAAGCATTGCCCCCGCGACACGCGAACGCGTTCTCAAGGCCGCGGCGGAACTCGGGTACCGGCCTAACGCGCTCGCGCAGGGGCTGATCTCTGGTCGTACAAAATTGATTGCCGTACTGATCGCCTCGCACACCAACCGCTTCTACCCAGAAGTTCTCGATGAACTGACCCACCGGCTGACCGAGCGCGACATGCGCGTGCTTTTGTTTGCGTTACGAAGCGAGAGCGAAGTCGACGCGATTCTCGACCAGGTGTGGCGCCACAGCGTCGACGGCGTCATTTCGGCAGCACGTCTGTCGGATGCCCAACTGCAGATGTTCGAGCAGCATCGGATCCCTGTCGTTCTGTATAACCGGTCGGCGAACGCCGTTTCTTCGGCGAGCGTGTGCTGCGATTCCGCCGCGGGCGAACGGGATCTGGTGACACGTCTGCTCTCTGCGGGACATCAACGATTCGGTATAATTGCCGGACCGGAGGATTCATTCGTCGGTGAAGAACGCCGCCGTGCGGCTATCGACCGGTTGGCCGACGCCGGAATCAACGATGTCCCCGTGATCAGGGGCGACTTCGGTTATGAAAGCGGCGGTGACGGCGCGCGAGAGCTGCTCGGTACCGATCCGGCAATTGAGGCATTAATCTGCGTCAGCGACCAAATGGCAATCGGTGCGATCGACGTTGCACGTCAGCAATTCAATCGAAGCATTCCCGAAGATTTGTCGATCGTCGGGTTTGATGGTTCAGACCCCGCAACTTGGCTGAGCTATCAGGTCACGTCGATCCGCCAGCCAGTCCGTCGCATGACGGAGGCTACGGTCGCAATGCTCTCGGACCTGATCGAAGATCCCGAGGCGGCGGGTGAAAAGCGTCTGTTCGCAGGCCAGCTCATCGAGGGCCGTTCGGCACGACTTGGGACACCGTAATCGACACTACGAACTGACCGCTGACATTGCATTCGAATGCAATATTTGCTGGACTTCCGTTTTTGGCAGTGCGACATCGGTTCTGCAGCCCGGGCTGCGAGGACAGATAGAAGGCGGCGAGATATGGTGCACCCGAGCGATCGCGATATTTTTGGTTCGGCCCAATTGAGTGCGCTTTCCTGCGTCCTACGTCACCCCGCGATACCACAGTGGTCGTTCGCACGCGCAAAGGCCGCGTCATGACCGTTCAGGAGGCCCCTACCCCGCTCCCTCGTGCTATTCTGGCCTTCGCTTTCCTGATGGTCGCGGAATTCTTCTATAGCTGGGCGTGGAACTCGGTCGATGTGCTGCGTCCGTACATGCGCGAAACGCTGGGTCTCAGCTTGACCGAAGTCGGCTCAGGCTATTCGGCGCAAGGAGCAGGCGCGTTGCTCGGAGCGATCCTGATCGGGCAGCTTGCCGACCGTTTTGGCCGCAGAGCGATGCTGATGGTGGTTATGATAGGCTACGGCCTGCTGCTCATTGCGGGTGCCGCAGTCACGACTTACGCCGAATATCTGACGCAGCGCTTCGTACTGGGACTTTTCCTCGGCGGCATCTTTCCCATCGTGGTGGGCATCTATGTCGGGCTCTTCTCACGCAACGTCGCGGGCCGCCTCGCAAGCCTTATAAATGCGATTTTTAGCGCCGCGATCATGGCGCTCGGGATGGCGAGCGGTCAATTTGCCGATCTTGGCTGGCAGGCGCTGCTCTGGATGGGAGGCATTCCTCCGATCCTCCTGGCAGGACTGGCGTTCGTTATCATCCCACGCTCCGTCGATACAAAAGCCCGCGGTGCGCCGCGCCGCTCGCTCCCCGTGATGGAACTGTTCGCGCCCGAGCTTCGCAAGCGAACGTTGATGCTCGCGACACTGACCGGGCTCAATTTCTTCGCCTATCAAGCCTATAGCGGCTGGCTCACGACCTATTTGCGCGATGTCCGGCACCTCACCCCCGAACCGATCGGCATGCTTGTCGCCTGGACCTTTGCTGCCAACATCGTGGGAGGGTTTTTCTGGGGCTGGGTCGCCGACCGCTGGGGTCGCCGGGTCAATGCACTCGGCTTCCTTTTCGCTTCGCTTGCGATCGCGCTCTATCTCGTCGTCCCAGGTAACGTGGCGCTTCTTGCCGTCATCGGGGCCGTCTACGGGTTTATGCTCTCATCCAGCGTTATATGGGGACCGTGGCTGACCGAGCTGTACCCGCCGCATCTCAAGTCCACGGCCGCCTCGATCTTCAATTGGGGACGGATCGTCAGTTTCTTCGCGCCCCTTGTCACGGGATCGTTGGCAAGCGGGTACGGTCTCGCAGCGACCATGGGTCTCGCGAGCGCCGTTTTTGCTATCGCCGGAGTGCTATGGCTGATGTTGCCGGAGACGCACCCCGCCCCGCTCTTGCGTCCATGGCGCCAGCATGGTGCTGCGCCGCAAGACAGTTAGGTGGATATCTTGGCTTGGCCGATAAGCTGCGCCGCTCCCGCCAGCATAAACCCATGGTCCGAGCCGAGAAGGAACAGGCTCGCACCCTTCGATTGCCACAGCGGAACGTCTGAAGGCCGCGCGAGAAACATGCCGGTCGCGCGGCCGTGTCGCTGCCCCGCCGCGCACACCGCCTCGACTGCCGCGATAACCTGCGGATCGTCTTGGCTCGAGGCGCCGAACGCGACCGTCAGGTCGACACGCCCCACGAAAAGGGCGTCGATCCCTTCGACCGCTGCAATTTCGTCTATCGCCTCGATGGCCTCCAGATCCTCGATCTGAGCGATAACGACAGTGGTTTGCGCGCTTGCTGCCAAATGGTCGGCCATTGACCGCGTCGTGTACCCCGCGCCCCGCGACGAGCCGGCATATCCTCGGCCGCCAGCGCCATAATGGCTGGCCGCGACGATCGCCCTTGCCTCCGACGCGGATCGGACATGGGGAATGACGATACCGGTTGCGCCGCAATCCAGCGCATTCAGTATCTGGTCCGGGGCGGCCGAAGGCAGACGCACTACGACGGGTTTCCCCTGCGCCCGTGCAGCCATGATGCATTGATCGATGGCGAGCCGGTCAAACGGACTGTGCTCGGCGTCAAGACACAGGCAATCGAGCGCGCTCAGCGACAAGACCTCCGTCACGATTGCGCTCGGCGTTTTGACGAACGTTCCGATGAGGAGATCGCCTGCCGCCAGGCGCGCTTTGAAAGACGGCGCTTGCGGCACCTCGCGGTTGGCGATATCCTTGGTCACACGGTTCTCCGGGCTCTAGTCGGCGGTCCATCCGCCGTCGACGATCAGGCTTGTACCGGTCATCAATGCGGAAGCGTCGGACGCGAGGAACACGACCGCCCCCATGACATCCTCTACAGTTCCCAATCGACCGAGCTTGATTTTTTCTAGGACGCCCGCTTTGAACGTGGCGTCCTCGAAAAAGGGGCGCGTCATGGGCGTTTCGATGAACGTCGGCGCGATGGTGTTAGACCTGATCTGATACGGCGCAAGATCGAGCGCAAACGCCTTGCTCATTCCCTCAATGGCCCATTTGGTGCCGCAGTAGAGCGACCGATTTGCGCCGCCGACGTGACCCATCTGCGAGCCCATATGGATAAGACTGCCCGGCCGTCCGTCTGCGATCAGCTTGCGGACGCAAGCTTTTGCGACGAAGTAGGCGGCTTTGACATTGAGATCGAACACCGCGTCATAGTCGGACAGCGTGAGGTCCGTCATCGGACCGGGCCGGTTCATGCCGGCGTTGTTGACGAGGATGTCGAAAGCCGGGCGGCCCGAGAAAAAACCGGCAACTGCCCCAAAATCGAGAATGTCGAGCGAAACCGCGTCGGCTTGGCACCCACGGGCGACAAGTCCCTCTGCAGCCTCCGAAATTTCATTAATGCTGCGCGCTATGAGGGTAACCTCCGCTCCTGCCTCCCCGAGTGACGCCGCCGCGGCGAGTCCGATCCCCCGTCCCGCCCCCGTCACCACGGCGCGCCGCCCGTCAAGCCGAAACGACGGGGTGCGAGGCAGGAGTTGGGACATGTCAGGCTCCGGCGAGCGTAGCAGCCGTGGGCTGCGCCGCGCCAGCATAGGGCACTTCGCGTCCGCCATAGCGGCGAACGCGGATATTGGCCTGCTCCCCATGGCCCGCGAAACCCTCGAGGGCACAAAGACGGCTGCAATATTCACCGATCAGTGTCGATGCCTCATCGGTGAGCACCTTCTGATATGTACAGGTCTTGATGAATTTCCCGACCCACAGACCGCCCGTGTAGCGCGCCGCTTTCCGGGTCGGCAGCGTGTGATTGGTGCCGATGACCTTGTCACCATAGCTCACATTGGTGCGTGGACCGAGAAAGAGCGCGCCGTAATTCGTCATGTTTTTGAGGAAATAGTCGGGGTCGTGCGTCATGACTTGAACATGCTCGGATGCAATATCATCGGCGATCCGGACCATCTCGGCATCGTCTTCGGCGAGGATAACCTCGCCGTAGGTTTCCCAGGCCGCCCGTGCATGCTCCGCTGTCGGCAGAATCAGCAGCAATCGCTCGATTTCCTTCATCGTGTCGCGGGCAAGTTTCTCCGACGTCGTCAGCAACACCGCCGGACTGTCCGGGCCGTGCTCCGCCTGCCCCAGAAGGTCGGTGGCGCACAATTCTCCATCAACGCTTTCGTCGGCGATCACGAGCGTTTCCGTCGGGCCTGCGAAAAGATCGATCCCGACCCGCCCGAAAAGTTGGCGCTTCGCTTCGGCCACAAAGGCGTTACCGGGACCGACAAGGATATCGACGGGGGCAATCGTTTCGGTTCCTAAACCCATCGCCGCGACGGCTTGGATGCCGCCCAGGCAATAGATCTCGTCAGCACCCGCCATAGCCTGCGCGGCGACGATCGCAGGCGCTGGCTTGCCCTTGAACGGCGGTGCGCAGGTTACCACGCGCGGCACGCCCGCGACCTTCGCCGTAATCACCGACATATGCGCCGATGCAAGCAAGGGATATTTACCGCCCGGAACATAGCATCCTGCCGCGTTCAGAGGAAGATTGCGGTGGCCCAAGACGACTCCCGGCAAGGTCTCGACTTCGACATCACGCATGCTGTCGCGCTGAATCTGCGCGAAGTTGCGCACTTGTTCTTGCGCGAATTCGATGTCGTGAAGGTCCTGTGGTTTGAGCCTGTCGATACACTGCTGAATTTCGTCGGGCGTCAGGCGATAGCACTCGCGGTCCCAGTTATCGAAGCGGTTCGAAAGCTCGCGGACAGCGGTGTCGCCGCGCTGCTCGATATCAGCCAGGATCCTCTCTACGGTGTCCCGCACTTTTACGTCGGCGCTCGCCTTCGCTTCCGAACTCGCACCCCGTTTCAGATATTCAGCCATTAGAACAGATCCTTTGCATTCGAATGCAATAAGACTTATACCGGCCCGACGTCGGTGGCAAGGGGGTTCGGTCGCGGCGAAGCAAGCGGGTCACGGCGCTTGCATTAGCTGACTGTGGTCATGCCGAGATGCGACAAGTAGGATGGCGCTTGGCGACCGCGGGTCCGTCCGTAGCTTACAGCCCACACCTATCCAGAAGATCCCCGACGGGGCGCGATGTCGTGGCCGGTTATGTGGCCGAAAAACAGAATGTGAGGAGGCGTGTGGATGCCGGGCGAACGCGAGACAGATGTGAAAGCCGGCATGATATATATCGCGGGCGGCGAGTTTATCATGGGTTCCGACCGTTTCTATCCCGAGGAGCGGCCGCGGCGCTTGGAACGCGTGTCTCCCTTCTGGATCGAGCGCATGCCTGTAACCAACCGGGAGTTTGACCGGTTTGTCTCAGCGACTGGTTACCGGACGAACGCTGAGACGCCACCGGCCGCCACCCTTGTCGACGGTGCGCAAGCCCCGGCACCGGCCGGCTCGTCGGTGTTTCATCGACCGCCACCTATATCTCTCGACGACCCATCACGTTGGTGGGCCTACGTTCCCGGAGCCAGTTGGCGCCACCCCTGCGGCCCTGACTCCACAATCGACGGACTGGGTGCCCACCCGGTCGTGCATGTTGCCTACGCAGATGCGGAAGCCTACGCCCACTGGGCGGGCAAAGCGCTTCCCACGGAAGCCGAATGGGAGTGCGCCGCACGCGGGGGACGTGACGGACAGGAATATGCCTGGGGTGACGAGTTTGCACCCGGCGGCGCGATACTCGCCAATTACTGGATCGGCACCTTTCCCTTTGACACGCTGAAGGAGGACGACGACCATCGCACGACGCCGGTCGGGCTTTTCCCTCCGAACGGCTACGGCCTTTATGACATGATCGGGAATGTCTGGGAGTGGACCTGCGACGAGTTCAAAGCAGCGCCTCCGCCCAGCGCCAGAACTTGCTGCATGTCGACGCGACCCGCGAGCCTGGAATCGGTGGGTGATATTGAAATAGGCGTGCGCGGGGGTAAAGAGCGGAAGGTTCTCAAGGGCGGATCATATCTTTGTGCCGATAATTATTGCCAGCGCTATCGTCCCGCCGCGCGGCATCCGCAATGCCCTGATGATACGGCGGGTCATATTGGTTTCCGCTGTGTGATGCGCCCGTGATGGCCGGAGAGCCGCTCTTCCACCAGAGCCGCTGATCTCCTCGCGCCAAAAAGGTCGCTGTGATTCATTTAACCAAAAAAAAACGCGGTGATCGCTCCTGAAGGAGCGATCACCGCGCAACTCTACGTCACTGGATCAGTGCCGTAAGGTCAACCGCAAGCCGTACATCCGCGGCGGTTCGTAATGCGCCTGCATCGGCGTCCCCCCCGACGACACGATCGTCTTGATCTTCGCGTTGGTGAGATTCGTCACAAAGGCGTCGATGCTGAGCTGTTCGGACGGAGCCCAGGTCAAATTGAGGTCGACCTTGGTCCAGCCGCGCTGACGCGACAGCGTGTCGTTGTACTGCGTTTCGAAATAGCTGCTCGAGTAGGTCAGCGCGGCGAACGGCGTGAGTGTGCCAGCCGAACCGAGATCGATGTCATAGCCCGCATAAACTGCACCGGAGACTAGGGGAGAATGCGGAATGCGATTACCCGAAAGATCGCAGACAAATGATACCGCCGGCTGCCCTACCCCGCCCGTCCCAGCAAGCGGGCCACATTCATATCCCGGGGCGAACACGCGGCGCTGACCCGCCGGCGCGATGACGACGCCGTTGACAATCGTTGGCGCGGTTTGAGACGAATCGTTCACAAGGATGGATGTGCCATAAGGCAGAGGGATATTGTCGAAATCCTTATAGCGTGCATTGAGGAGGCTAAGGGTAGCACCAATGTTGAGCGCTTGTACTGGCCGCCACGATGCCTCCGCCTCAAGGCCGTACGACCGGCCTGCGGCGGCATTTTGAACGGTCTGGAGCGAGGTGCTGCCGACGATAATCTGCCGTTGCTCCTGAAGTCCGCGATACTTGTTGTAGAAGGCCGAGAGATTAAGGGTGAGCGTGTTGTCGAAAAGACGGTTCTTCGATCCGATCTCGAACGCGGTCACCGTCTGCGGCGCGAACGTCGGCGACGACTGCGATGCAACCTGTCCCGGATTGAACCCGCCCGACTGAAAACCCGTCGCCACCGATGCGTAAAGCAGGTTGCGCGGCGTGACTTGGAAATTGACGCCGCCACGCCATGTCACCTTTTCGTACTTCAGCGGACAATAGCTCGCGCTCACGTAGCGGTTCGCTTCGTCGAAGCGGGTAGCTGCGCGGCCGTCGCCGGAGCAATCGGACGGAGCTTCAGGAAAATATTCCGAGCCGGGCACGGGCAAATCAATCGTGATAAGCGTCAGCGGATTGGGCACCTCTCCCGTCGGCAACGGGAGGAAACCGTTTGCCGATGCGTCGCGAAACTTCTTGCGCTCATTTGTGTACCGGACGCCTGCAATCAGCGACAGGCGATCCGTTGCGTTGAAGGTGAACTGCGCATAGGCCGCAGCGGAACGGACCTTGGAGAACTGGTAGGCGTAGCTGCCGGGATTGCGGGCAGCGGTCACCAATGCGTCCGTTGCCGACGAGCGAACGGTGATCGGCAGCTGTTCGTTGATAAACAGATTGCTGTTCTCGTCGGTATAATAGTAGAGCCCAGCCACATATTCGAGACGGCGACTCCCCTCCGAAAGAATCTGCAATTCCTGACTGAAGGTTTCGGCGGTAATACCGAGACTGTCGATAGCAATCGTGGAGGCCGAGAAATCGGAGTCGCTGGTTTGCGTTATCTTGTAATCATTATATCCGGTGATCGATCGGATCGCGACGTCACCAAAACTGTAACTGATGTCAGCCGATGCCTGGAAGCTCTTTTGCCCCCTCTTAGTCTGATAGTCATTGTCGATCCGGAACGGATCTCCATCAGCGTGAATCGGGATACCGAGATCGACTTCGCGTCCCGCCGGCGCGGTCGGCGTCGCAACGGTCGTTGTACAGTCCGCAACGCCATCACGGTTACCGACACGGCCGTTCAGACCATATACGGCCGCATTGTAGAAAGGCTGACAGGTGCCTGGATCAATATAGGACCCGATCTGCTTGAACCCGAACGCTGACGCGCCGTTGCCACCATTGCGAAAATATTCGGCGCGGACGACGGCGGTCAAATTGTCATTCGGCTCGAACTTCAACGTGCCGCGAATGAAGCGCTGACGCTGGTCGAACAAGTCAGCGCGCGGATTATAGTCATTCTTAACCCAACCGTCGGCGTGCTCAAACGCACCAGCCATGCGCAAAGCCAAGCCGTCTGCAACAGGCAGATTGACAAACCCTTCGGCACGGCGCCTCTCATAGTTGCCGACAGTCAGAACGGCGCCATAATCGAAATAATCGACCGGCTCGTTGGTTGCAATGGCAACATTGCCCCCGAAAGTGTTGCGGCCATAGAGCGTACCCTGCGGTCCACGCTGAACCTCGACGCGGGACACGTCGACGAAACCGAGCAATGCCTGACTCGTGCGCGATTGGTAGATGCCGTCGACGAAAATAGCGATCGGGGCGTCACCGGTCGCGTTGTTAATGGCCGTTCGCGCGCCGCGCATCGATGGGCGCGCATTGTTGCCGGTTTGACCAAAGCTGAAACCCGGCACGAATTTTGAAAGCTGCGAGATGTCGTTCACGCCGCGTTGAAGGAGCGTATCACCGCTGATCGCAGTAACAGCCAAAGGCACCGCCTGCAGCGGCTCCGCTCTGCGCTGCGCCGTTACGACGATGTCGTCGCCGTTCGTCGCTACAGCGTCGGTATCCGAAACTTCGTTCACGGTGGCGATCGGCGCATCAGACTGCTGTGCCTGAACTTGCGTTGACGCCAGCGCGACGATCGACGCCCCCCAAAGAATCGTTGCCCTCGCCATTATTGCAGCTCCCTTTTTTGTGTCATTGCTGCATACTTCTCACTGATCTTGCATTCGAATGCAACCAGAAAATTTTTTGTCTTGCGAGTTTACGCTCACATTGCGTCGGCTTCTTTCCCTCCGGTGCCTCATATCAAGCCCATCCTGCCGCAGACGGCGTAAAAGCTAGTCCGCCGTCGCGCACGCAGCTTTGTTGCATTCGAATTCATATTGGATTAAGTCATCATGCGGCATCTCAGCATGCTCTCACATACCCTAGCGCGATCAGGAAGAAATATGAGCAAAGCCGGTGATTCAGGAACAGCCCAGGACCTCAATGTGGCCGCGCTCCAGAGCACGCGGGCGAAGTCGTCGGAGGTCGTCAGCCGGGTGAGGCAACGATCGATCAATGATTTGCTGCAGCCGCGCGAGGCACGCACCCAACCGCTGGACGGTTTCGAAGAGGTTTACTCCGACATCGTTCACTACATCGCTTACGCGACCCACCGAATCTGGGCCGAAAAGGCTGTAGGTTTGATTTACTCTCACTACGACGACGCAGTCGTGATCCACACTCCCTACGGAACCCAAACCTCGGTGGAAGAGGTCGTGGCGTCGACGATTCAGATGATGCAGGCATTCCCTGATCGCGAAAGTCGCATCGGTAACGTCGCATGGACCGGCAACGATCAGGATGGTTTTTATACCTCGCATCTCGGCACCAGCCGGATGACAAATTTGGGGCCATCGAATTACGGCCCCGCGACCGGCCGGCGCGTCCGCATTCGCCATATCGCCGACTGCATGATCCGACAGAATATGATCTATCGCGAGTGGCTCGTGCGCGACAATGGTGCGCTCGTCCGGCAGCTGGGTCTGGATCCAGTCGCTGTTGCGCAGCGGCTCGCCGAGGCGGCAGAGAGATCGGGCATCCAGCCTGTCGCTGCGGGTCAGCCCGATCGTACGACAGGCCAAAAACACCCCGAGCCTCTGCGGCCAGCACTGACCGCGCAATCTTCGATGGAAGAGCGACTACGCCACATGTTTCACGAGGTGTGGAATCTTCGCAGGTTCGATCGCCTGAAAGACTGGTATGCCGCAGACGCGTATATCCAGACGGCTCCGGGGCGCGATCTGCGCGGAGTGCCGGGTATTTGCTGGTCGATCATTGCTATGCTCGCGGCCCTTCCTGACGCGGTCATGCATTTCGATCATTTCTGCGATACGCACGAAACGGACGGATATATCCCAGCTGTCCGCTGGAAACTGGTGGGCACCCACCTTGGAGATGGCCAGTTCGGACCTCCCTCGGGAAAGCCGGTCATCATCCTTGGCATGAGCCATTTTCGTTTCGAAGGCGGGAAGATCGCGCAGGAATGGACCGTATGGGACGAAATCTCCGTTCTGATGCAGATTCACTCGCACAATAGCGCTTAGACGCGGCGGCACGTCGCACCGCTTTTGGCGAGAAACAGGGGAAATCACGTGCAACAAAAAGCCGAATGGCGGCAGGGATGGCCAGTCGTCATGGGCGCGGCCTTGGCCCTCGGGACAGCCTTGCCGGTTTGGAATTACGTCTCCAGCCTGTTTGTAGCGCCGCTGACCGCCGAATTCGGCTGGACGCGCGGCCAGCTCGCGAGCGCCTCCGCGTCGGCGTTTCTTGGATCGCTTGCGGCGCCTCTGATCGGCAAACTTGCTGACGCGGTCGGCTCAAGACCAGTGCTATTGGGAGGTCTGGCCGGATATACAGCCGCGTTTGTAACGCTGGCCTATCAACCTGGGACGCTCGCTGCCTACACCGTCATCATTATGATGCACACGATGATCGGGATAGCATGCGGCGGCGCGATTTTTTCGCGCGCCGTCGCGGGCTGGTTCGATCGCAGCCGTGGGCTGGCGCTTGGACTTACAATGACGGGCGTGCCGCTGGCGGCAGCTCTTATCACGCCGGCACTGTCCCACATTATCACATCCTACGGTTGGCAGAACGGATTCCTGTTTCTGGCTTCGCTCAGCTTGCTACTCGGTTTCCCCGCTGTATTCCTGATGGTGAAGGATCGTCATCGCATATCGTGCGACAAACACGAGCAAGTTGATCCCGTTCCGGTCGAAGGCGCTGACTGGCGGCAGATAATTAGAAGTCGCGGCTTTTGGTTACTGGCCTTATCGCTCATTCCGATCAACGCCGCCGGGACAGGCATTATGAGCGCCATGATGCCAATGCTCACCGATTCCGGGATCAGCCCCGCGCGCGCGGCTACGCTCGTTTCGCTGTTTGCCATCTCGGTGATTGTCGCCCGGCTGGCGACGGGCTGGCTTATTGACCGACTCCCTTCTTATGCCGTCGCCGGCGTCGTCGCGTCCATTCCGGCAGTCGGTTGTGCCCTGCTGGTGTTGCATGAAGGCAATTACATGTTCGCGGCCATCGCGCTTATCCTTATCGGCGTGCAGCAAGGCGCTGAGATAGACCTCGTAGGCTATCTGGTCGCGAAGCTCTTCGGTCTGCGTAACTATGCTAGTGTCTATGGTGTTTGCGTCGTATTTCTAGGCTTGTCCGGCGCTTTTGGTGTTGCCTGGTTCGGGCAGAGTTTCGACGCAAACGCCAGCTACCGCATGGCATTGGCGATTTCAGTGCCATGCTATCTTATCGGAGCCGCGCTGCTTCTTGCGCTTCGATCGGACATCCAGCGGTGTAATGCGGAATAAAAACAACGCTCCAGTACCGCTAGTGCCCCATTCGACCAGGGACGGCTCAAGCGCGTTTCCGCCGATTGATCCACTGGGACGACTGTTGGCCGGTAGGAGACTGACCGCTTCTGGGAGTCGAATGGGGAATAGCGGACCTTCTTTTTCCGCCGTTTCACTGAGGATGCGGTGCAGCGCCTGCCACCAATTCGAACGACTAACAATTGACCGGCCTTTCAGACACGACGCGCAACGCGATTGCCTTTATCAGACACATGTGTATGATAAAGGCAATCCTCGGTCGATCAGAGTTCTTCGGGTCACTTGACGAGGTCTGTGACCACAACCGCCCGTATCGCGCGACACATTGAGACATGGAGTGGCAGAAATGGCCAGCAACAGCAATTTGAGCGCCTTGCGGACCGAGCTTTCCCAGTCGGGCGTGGATGGTTTCATTCTCGCCACCGGCGACGAACATATGACCGAATTCCCGGCGACTTATTCCCAACGCCTCGGCTGGCTCAGCGGCTTTTCAGGATCGACCGCCAGTATAGCCGTCCTGCCTGACAAGGCGGCCATTTTCGTCGACGGCCGCTATACCGAATCTGTCCTTCACCAGGTCGATGGCCGCGACTGGACCCACCAGGACATCGCCGTGACGACGATCGGATCGTGGCTCGCCACGAACGCTGCGGGTATGCGGATCGGCTACGATCCCAAGCTCTATACCCGGACCGCAATCAGCGCGGTCCGGGATCGACTGGCCGGCAGCGCCGAGCTGGTGCCGTTGCCCGAAAATCCGATCGATCCCGTCTGGGCCGAGCAGCCCCCCCGCCCGACCAGTCTGGCGTTCGTGCAGCCCACCGAGCGTTCGGGAAAGAGTTCTGCGGACAAGCGCCGCGATGTTGCCGAATGGCTGACTGCCACGGCTGCGGACGCCTTCGTCCTCGTTGCCCTCGACTCGATTGCCTGGCTGCTCAACATCCGGGGCAGCGACATCGACATGGTTCCCTTCTGCTACAGTTTCGCGGTCTGCCACAAGGACGGCACGGCCGACCTTTTCGTCGATCCGCGGAAAATCGACGAGACTGTCAGGCAGCATCTTGGCAACAGCGTTCGCCTCCAGCCTTACGACAGCTTTTACCGGTCGCTGGAAGCGATGGGCGGCAAGACCGTCTCGGTCGATCCCAATTTCACTCCCGATGCCATTTTCGCTGCACTCGAAGCGGGGGGAGCGATCGTGCGGACCGACCGCGACCCGACGATGCTTCCGAAAGCGACCAAGAATCCGGTTGAGATCGAAGGGATGCGGCAAGCGCATATCCGCGACGGCGCAGCGCTCACCCGCTTTCTGCGCTGGTTCGAAAACGAGGCCCCGCACGGTCGGCTCACCGAGCTGTCAGCGGCGGCGAAGCTCAGCCAGTTCCGACGCGAAACCGATAGATTTTACAGTCTTTCGTTCGAGCCGATTTCCTGTGCCGATGCCAACGCCGCCATGCCGCATTATCGCGCCACGCCCGAAACCGATGCGCCAATCGGTCCCGGCAGCATCTATCTCGTCGACTCCGGGGGACAATATCCCGACGGCACGACCGACGTCTGCCGGACAGTCTCGGTCGGTCCCGCGAGCGCGGTGTTTCGCGACCGGTTCACGCGCGTACTCAAGGGATATATCGCGCTCCAGATCACGACTTTCCCGCCAGGAACCCTCGGGAGCCGTCTCGACGCGATTGCGCGCGCTCCCATGTGGGAGGCCGGGATCGAATGCGCGCACGGCATCGGGCATGGTGTCGGACATTTCCTCAATGTGCACGAAGGCCCGGCCTATTTCCTGGCCTACCCTCGTCCCGACGAAGAACCAATTGCAGCTGGAATGATCCTTTCCAACGAGCCTGGCTATTATCGTCCTGGCGAATATGGAATTCGCACCGAGAACCTGATGGTCGTGGTCGAACGGCCGATCGAAGGCGGCGACCGCGTCATGCTCGGGTTCGAGGCCATATCGCTTGCCCCTATCGCACTCGACCTTATCGACACCTCCTTGCTCACCGACGTCGAGATCGCCTGGCTGGACGGTTATCATGCCGAGGTGCGGGAATTGCTTGCTCCGCTGCTCTCGCCGGAAGAGCGGAAATGGCTGGTCGACCGGACCGTTTCCCTTCGCAGTTTCGCTCCGACCGAAATGGCATCTTCGCTCGCCCAGCCCTGATCCGCGCAGCGAAGGCGCCGTTCCTTCACAAGCTTGCACGTCGCGGATCATGCCGGGCCGCAAAGGGGGGCCGGAGGTAGCAGCCCGACCCGGCTCCCCCCCCGCCCCACGGTTGCCCGGCCCGAAACCGGACCATGGCCGCCGGAGCAGCTTGCGATGTGGCAGCGACGCCGCCGGGCGACCGGCTGCCTTGCGAGGGCGCGATGCGCCCGCGAGCGCGACCGGAGAAGCCGGGCGAGCGACGCCCGACTGCAAGATCGACATCATCGTCACCGCGGCATCCCAGGCTCCAAAGCGCGCGGCTCCGACGTCCTGGGCGCATCGCAATGTCATGGCACGGCAGCCCGGTCGCGGCCTTCATGTTCCGCGCGGTGTTAGCGTTCCCTGCCATGTCGACGTGCCGGCGGCGCGAACCGAGCCTGCCTCGATGCCCGCGGAGACCGCACTCACGTCTTGAGATGACGGTCAAGCCAGTCGACAATCCGCGCCGCGCTGTCGAGATAAGCGGGATAGCCGCGCAGGCTGTGACCGTCCTCGGGATAAATCGCGAGGGCTGTCTCGACTCCGGCCTCGGCCAGTGCTCCGTAGAGTTCGGTCGCCTGGCTTGTCGGCGTATTCCTGTCCCGGCCGCCTGCGAGAACGAGCGTCGGCGTCGTGGCTCCTCGCGCGGCAAACACCGGACTTCTATCGAAATACTGGCCATTCGGTTCGCGCGGCGATCCGTCCAGAAAGGCCTCGTCGAACCAGGGAATCTGCGAGGCGAAATGCTGGCTGTACCAGTTCGAGACCGGCGAGATGGGCACCGCAGCTGCGAACCGGTGCGTGCGGGTTACCAGCAGGGCACTCATGAACCCGCCATAGCTTGTTCCGGAGACGGCCACGCGTGCGGGATCGACAATCCCCGCTGCGATGAGATGGTCGATCCCCGCCAGATAGTCGTGCACATCCTCGCCGCCCATATCGCCCTGAACCATTTTGGCGAAACTCTGGCCGCGCCCGCCCGATCCACGCGGATTGGGCAGCAGCAGCGCGTAACCTTTCGCAACCAGCACCGGCCCGGCCCTGAATGTGGCGGCATATCGATTGCGGTGAGCCGAAACCGGTCCGCCATGAACATCCAGGAGCAACGGCAATCCGGCATTTTCTCCGGCGGGCAGGACGAGCCAGCCGTCGATTTCGAGCCCGTCCCGGCCCCGCCAGCGCAGGTGCCGCATTTCGCCCGCGATCGCGGGCGGGCGGCCCGGCGCGAGATCAGCAAGGACATGCACTTGATCATTCGACAGGCGGGCAATTGCGGGCGGCCGGTCATAGCCTTCCACCACTGCGGCCACCGATGCATCGCCGAAAAGGGCAATCTTCGGATACCAGGGACCGAGCGTCAGCGATTGGGACTTCCAGATTTCGGTCACCGCACCACTTCCGATGTCGACGGTGCCGACGATCGTCTCGGGGCCGCGTAGTCCCGCAAAGACAAGCGTTTCGTCATCGCGCCAGCGAAGATCGGTGACCTCGGTGCCGCCCAGATCGAGCGAGTGAACCCGGCCCCCTTCGCCGACGAGCGCCGTTCCGCAGACGATGCCGCGGTCGCTGCAGAAGGCAGCGATGACGGCCCATCGATCGCCCGATGGAGACCCCACGGGAACGCCCACCTGGTCCATCGGTTCGTAGCGTGACCTCTCGCTCCCTTTGTCTGCATCGAGAATGCGAACATCGGCTTCGTACCAGCTGCCCTCACCATGATGATCGCTGGCGATGGCGACGATCGCATCATCGCCGAGCCAGCTCGCCTCCCATATGTTGACCGGCGGCGCGGAAATGGAGATGGGGCCGGCCTCGGCGCCGGACCAGCGGAAGATTCTCCGCCAGGTGTCCGTCGCATCGCTCGAGGCGACATCGGGAAGCCAGCGCTCGGCCGGCTTCGCGCCGCGCAGGGTGAACCCGCCTTCAAAGCCCGCGACATCGGCGCCGGGGTCGGCCACGACGATGAGAAGGCTGCGCCCCCCGGGCGACCAGGCGAGCGCTTCCACTCGTCCGGTCACTGGAAGCACCGCGATCCGGGTTTCGTCGGCTGCCGTGACGATGACGCGCTCGCCCTCGCCGCTGTCTTCGACATGCGCCGAGCGGCCATCCGCCGCGTTCCGGTAAAGGCGACCGGCGGCGACGACGTCGAGGTCGCCGTTCGCCAGATCGACTTGATAGATTGCGTTCGAAGGCCCGTCCTCGAGCGTCCCCTCGAAACACTGACCCGAAAAATGCAGCCGGCGCCCATCGGCTGAGAGGTCGAGATCGGTTGCCGTCCAGACGAGACCTTCACCGGGCCGAAACAGCGATTCATAGAAAGCCTCGACCGCCAGGGCGGCACGGGACTCGCGAACGTCTTTCTCAATCATCACTCTGGCTCACATTCCGAGGGGTCGAAAGCTTCCGATCAGGGCGCCGCGTCCTGCCTGGCGGCGAGCGCCTCGCGCCAGTCCTGCTTGTCGTTCTGCGGGGAGAGGAGGAACCGCAGCGCTCGCCGGCTCGCCGCGGCGGTTGCGGATCCATGGGTTTCGCCCGGCACCGAAAAATATTGCGTGTCGACGCCGCGGCGGGCGAGAACGGTCCGAAGGCGCATGGCATTGCTGTTTATGTTGAAGTCGGCGAACATCGACAACGGCTCTTCCTCGAGTTCCCCCGCCGACAGGAATACGCGGCATTGCGCGAGCAACGCGTCTTCCGGAAGATTCTCGACAAGCTGAACCATCGATCCGTCGCCCTGCTGACGCGGCAGGATGCCGTTTTCGTGTGCCTGCGGATCGACAAGCATCGGGCTCATCAACGCATAGCCTTGGAAAAGTCCCGGGTCGCTGGTGAGGACATAGGTCGCAAAATGGCCTCCGGCCGACGTGCCGAGAAGAATGCGGCGCGTCGGATCGATATTGCCGACATGCTTCTCGACTGCGGGGATCACATGGTCTTTCAGCGCCGCGAGGAAGGCATCGGCACCGCCAAACTCGAAACTGCCGTATGCTCCCGCATCGAATCCGCGCCGCGGACCGCGATAGAAATCGAGGAAGCGCCGTTTGGTTACGAAGGAAAGGTCGCCGGTTTCGTCGGCATAGCCGATGCCGACGACAACCGCGGGGGCCATATCGCCGCCGAAACTGCCGACGCGTGCGCCCTCGGCAACGGTGCCGAAGAGGTAATCGGCGTCGGTGGCGTAAACGACCGCGACCTGCGCATCCGGATTCCCACCCACCGCCGGCTGCACCGGACGCGCGATCGAGATACGCAGTGCGACGCCAAGCCTCGGGGGCTCGATGATCCATGTCTCGACGCCTGGCATGCCAATCGGCGACGGCGTCAATGGGGCGAGAGCTTCCATTCTGTTTTCTCCGCTTGATGTGGAACGGTTCTGCCCGATCCATCCTGCACACGGCCACTTGTTGCATAACATACAATAGTGCACAATAATCATCTGCCCCCGAGCGGGTTCCGAGGAGGTGAGCATGACTGTCGAGCCAGAGGGCATTGCGGAGCACGGCCGATCCAGCCCCATCGCATGGTATGCTCTCGCGGTCCTGATCCTCTCGGTCGTCGTGGGATTTCTCGACCGCCAGATTCTCGTCCTCGTTGTCGAGCCCATGAAACGCGATATCGGGCTCGACGATCTGCACATCGGCGCCCTTCAGGGTCTGGCCCCCGCCCTGTTCGCCGTGCTGGCGGGTTTCCCGCTCGCCTGGCTGGCAGATCGCATGGACCGCCGGTGGCTTCTGATAGCGTGCATTCTGTTCTGGTCGGCGGCCACCGCCGCGCGAGGTTTCGCGGACAACTTCAACGAACTGCTCGTGCTGACGACTGGAATCGCGGTCGGTGAAGCGGCCCTGACTCCTATCATCTACTCGCTCATTCCCGATCTGTTCAGCGGAAGGAAACGGGAGATCGCCAATTTCGTTTTCTTCGGTGCGATCGTGACCGGCATGGGCATCGGCCTGATGCTTGGCGGCGCCGTACTCGGGTCGATCGACGATTTGCGTCCACTGCTGCCCGAGGCCGTTCGAACGATGGAAACGTGGCGCCTCGCCTGCATCGCCGTGGCGGCTCCAGGAGCTCTGGTCGCGCTTCTGGTGATTCCCGTCCCGGCCAGGCGGACGGCGTGCGATATCGACCCAGAGTGCCCTGGTGAGCGAGGGGCGACGCTTCTGCCTTATCTCCGCGCAAACATGCCTGCGGTGGCGCTCGTCTTCGGCGGGATCGGCATCTATGGTGCAGCCCTGAGCCTTGCGCTCAGCTGGTTGCCGATCGCAATCATGCGGGGCCTGGGCGTTCCGGCAGCCGAAGTCGGCGTTCGCTTCGGGGCGATTTTCTCGATCGCCGCCATTCTGGGCCTGTGCCTTGCCGCTGCGACGGCGAGCTTCTGGCGCAGGAGAGCTCCGGACGCGCATGCCGTGAGAGCAATGAGTTTTGCCATGGGTAGCGCGACAATTCCCATGATTGCGCTCGCCTTCGTAACCGATGCCGATCAAGCCTACGCCCTGGGCGGAGCGATCTTGGTGCTGTTCTTTGCGGGCAGCGCGCATTCCCCGACCCTGCTTCAGGACTTGGCGCCGCCGCAGCTTCGTGCGCGAATATCCGCAATCAGCATGATCATCTATACACTCGGCGCCGCGAGCGCGCCCATGCTCGTCGGTGCCGTGTCAAAAGCGACCGGCGAGCAACCCGCGATGCTTCTACCCATCGTCGCCGTGCTGGGCGCAAGCGCACTTGTCGCATCCGCGATCGTGCTCCGACTGGCCGAGCGCCCGTTCATCGAAACCCGTGGCCGGGTTGCTGGCGCTCCGGTCGAGCCCGCTTTGCCGGCGACTGCCTGACGAAGACGCCAGGGAGACACGACTGTTCAAAGCGAAAAGATTTTCCCTGGATTGAACAGGTTTTTCGGATCGAGCGCCCGTTTGACGGCCCGCATGATGTCGACGGCATCCTCGCCAAACTCGGCGACAAGCGAATCCTGTTTACCCAGGCCGATGCCGTGCTCACCCGTGCAGGTCCCGTTCATTGCCAGGGCGCGCGCGACCATGCGTTTGTTGAGCCGCTCCACCTCTTCGCGTTCCGCGAGGCTATCGGGGTCCATGACGAAGACGACGTGAAAGTTTCCGTCTCCGACATGGCCGAGGATCGTCGCGGGCATGGTCGCGGTCATGAGATCGATTTTCGTCTCGCGGATACATTCCGACAACCGGCTGATCGGCACACACACATCGGTGGCGAAGCCAACCGATCCGGGACGCAGTTGCATCGCGGCATAATAGGCCTCGTGGCGAGCTCGCCACAGTTTCGACCGTTCCTCGGGCAGGTTCGACCAGGCGAAATTTCCGCCGCCGTTTTCCGAAGCAAGCGCGTTGACGATCTCGATCTGCTCTTTCACGCCTGAAGGCGAGCCGTGAAACTCGAGGAAAAGCGTGTTGAGCTCGGGATAGTCGAGTTTCGACAAGCGATTTACGGCCCGCATCTGCAGGTCATCGAGAAATTCGATGCGTGCGAGCGGCACCCCCATCTGGATGGATTGGGTGACCGTCGCGATGGCGCCATCGAGGGTTTCGAAGCTGCACACCGCCGAGGAGATCGTCTCGGGGATCGGATGAAGGCGCAGTGTCACCTCGGTTATGATGCCAAGGGTTCCCTCCGAGCCGATATACATCCGCGTGAGGTCGTAGCCGGCCGCCGACTTCGGAGCGCGGCTGGCCGTCTGGATGACCTTCCCCTGCGGCGTAACCAGCTTGAGCGCCACGACCGCTTCGCGCATCGTACCGTAGCGAACGGCCGTGGTCCCGCTGGCGCGGGTCGAAGCCATTCCGCCGAGCGTGGCGTTCGCGCCAGGGTCTATCGGAAAGAACAACCCGGCCGACCGAATGTCCTCGTTCAACTGCTCGCGTCGTACTCCCGCCTGAACCGTGCAATCGAAGTCGTTTGGACGGATGTCCAGAATCTGGTTCATCTCGCTCAGATCGAGGCTCACCCCGCCGCGTACGGGAAGGAAATTGCCTTCGACAGAGGTGCCCGCGCCGAACGGCACGACGGGCACGTTCATGGCGCTGCAGAGGCTGACCAGATCAACCACGTCTTCGGTCGAACGCGCGAAGACCACTGCGTCGGGCAGCACGGGGGCGAAATGGACTTCGCTGCTGCCATGTTGCCGCCGTACCGCTTCTCCGAGGTCCAACGCATCACCAAAGCGCGTGCGGAGGCGATCGAGAAAGCCTTCGGGGATCGTGGCACGGGTCTCGACCGTTCCGCCAGCTGCCGCAGCGGTCGCGGTATCCAAATCAGTCATCATTCTCTCCATGATCTTTCGAATCGATGAGCCGTGCGCGATCGCCGCAACGGTCGCGGCGAGAAGGTCGCGAAACGGCAGAAAATCCTTTGCCCGTCGGGAACGACCGGGGAAGCGTATGTACCGGCCAGCCCGATTTCGATCAGGCGATGCAACCGGCCACCGTTTCTCCGCAGCCGCCGGTGGCGGCTACCCCCTGCGTGCGAACGCGCGTTCGGAGTCTGGCCGCCCGCCTCGTCCGGAGCACGCTCCGATGGGTCTTCACTTCTGCAGCAATGCTCCGATCAACATGCGCTCGCCTGCCCATTGGTATAACTCGGGGAAATCGCCACCAGATCGCCGGATTGCGTGTCGCGCTGGATAGCCACCCACAAACCTTGGGCGAACCGCGCCTCGGCGGGCGCGATCCTGCGCACATCGAGGCCCGTTTCGTCCAATATCCGCTCCGGAAATTCGCCCTCGATCACCCGCATGACGGGTCTGGTCGGGTCTCCGCCGGGTGCGAGCGGGAGGAGCAGTCGCGGGGCGTCAGCGGCCTCGACGATCGTCATTCGGTGGTCGATGACGTTCAGCAGCGACATCGTGGCCTGATAATGAAGGCCGACGCCCATCGACGACCAGGCGATTTCCGGTTGGCCTTCCTTCAGTACGAGGCCGAGTTCGATCGGGTTCGGCAGTTGCTCGCCCCGCGGGGTCGCGGCAATCTTCGGTTGCTGGAAGGATGCGGGATCGCCGATCGATACGCCGTCGACGACGATCGCGGTACGCCCCCAGGTCAGGCAGTTGATCGAGTGGCAGAGCGACGCCATATTGCCGTCCACATCGATCGCCACGACATCGTCGGAATGCGCGACCCTGGGCTGATATGCGACCGGTGGCTGACTCTCGAGAACTGCCCAGAGCTTTTCGGCGTTCGCTTGCGTCAGGCGCGATCGCGGGTCCATGTTTACGCCGGGGCACAGCGCTTCCTGCTCTTCCTGCGAGCGGCCGTAACCGATCACGGCGGCGGCGCAGCATTTGGCGATGCGAACGAGACTGTCGCCCGATTGCGACCAGTGCGGCCGTTCTTCGAGCCCTGCCGCGGTCGCCAGATTCAGGGCTTCGACAAGCGTGACCGAACCTTCGCAAGGATGGCCGAGCAAGGCCAGCGTCCGATTTGCACGGTCGAGCGTGACGGGCTCGGACCAGATCGGCCGGTAGCGCGACAAATCCTCGAGAGTCATCTTTCCGCCGTCGGCCTGGATCGCGGCAATGCAACGCGCAGCCCAGCTTCCCGTGTACATGTAATCGGCCCCGTCTCGCGCGACCCGGCGAAGCGTCTCGGCAAGCGCCGGCTGGCGAAAATGATCGCCGACGGCATAATTCGATCCGTCGGGCTTGAAGAAGATCGAGCGGGTCTCGGGAAGGCGCTTGAGATCGCCGCCACGCATTTCGATGTAGCGTATGAGGCCTGGCGACATCGGAAAGCCGTCTTCGGCGAGCTCGATCGCGGCCTCGAACAGGCGGTCGAAGGGGAGCTTGCCATATCGCCGATGCGCTTCTTCCAGGCCTCGCATGAAGCCGCCCACAAGCGCAGTGCGGCCCGAGGGCGGAGCGTCGCCGAGCATTTCTTCCAGGGTATCGGCGCCCGGATTGACCTTCCCGGGGATCGAGAGCGGATCGTCTTCGCCGAGCACCGTGTTCCAGCCGGCATTGAGAGACGTCGTCTCGCCGCTCGAGGCCTCATGGTACATGAGGTGGAAAATGCCGAAATAGCTGATCACGGCGCCGCCGCCCAGGACAATCTGGGTCAGGGCCGTCGCCAGCACCGCATCCATTGCCGAACCGCCTTGGCGAAGTGCTTCGAGGCCGACCCGCGACGCAAGGGCGTGAAGCGCGGTCGAGACGGCCCCCTTCGTCCCCCGTGCCGGCGGGTTGCCGGGCTGCGCAGCCTGCTGGACGGTCCACCAGTGCTCGCGGTCGGCAGGCGCCCAGCCGGACGGCGCGAGGGTGGGCCTCACCGCGCTCTCTCGTTCACCGGTGGCAGCAGACGGGTCCGCAGGTGTCTTGTTCGCCATGCCGATTACATCCTGATTCCGTCGGCGACCGCGCAGCGCCGCGGATCGGCGATGGCGGTCAGGCTGTCGTCCGCTTCGTTGCGCGCGATGACCGAGAAGCTGCCCATATGATAGTCGTACCCGGCGACGACACCGAGCCGGACGCCGAGCTTGTGGAGATCCTCGACCACGCCCGGCTCGAGCCGGTCCTCGATCACGACGGCCCGGCCCTCGCTCATCGGCAGCATGCGCGGCGCATCGACAGCGGCATGGGGGTCAAGCCTGAAGTCCAGAAGATAAGTGAGGACCTGCGGCAGGGTACAGAAGATGTTTCCCGGAGAGCCGGCGGAAAACACGGGCTTTCCGTCTTTGAGAACGAGCGTGTTGCCGATGATGCAGCGCGCCTTCGCGCCTTTGACGAGAGTCGCGTCCATCTGGCTCTGCAGGTTGCCGAAAGTTGCGTGGCTGCCGACCATCGGGACGCCGCCGACGACCTGGCCAGGGATGCCCGAGCCTTGCAGCGTGTCCATCATCTGAACCCAGTTTCCCTCGGCATCGACCACCGCGAGTTCGCAGCTCCCGCTCGGCTGCTTGTCGTCGCGCGGCATCAGGCGGGGCTTGCCGGCGGCGCCGAGAAATGCCGTGTGCGGTCCACTGTCGCCGTCGCCGGCAAGCCTGATATGCTGCGTCAGATCGACCTTGGGCCGCGATCCGCGAATGAGTTTCGCAAGATGAGCGTGATAGGCGTCGTCGAGAACGGCGTCGCGCGGCACCTCATAGACCTGGTCGTCCTGGGCATATTCCCAGTGGCGTGCGCCCTGGCGAAGCGCGTGGCCCATCGCCCACCAATGGTCGGCGGATCCCAGCTCCATTTCGCGAATTCCGAGATGCTTGAGCACGCCCATAGCAACGGCGGTGAAGAAGCCTTGCGCTTGAGGGGGGCCGAGCGTGACGATCTCATATTCATGGTGACGAAAACGCAGCGGCTCGACCCAGCGCGGCGGCGTCTCGGTCATATGATCGCGCGTGATCTGCCAGCCCATCTCGTTCGCCTTGGCGACGAATGACTCGGCCCAAGGCCCCGTGATCATGTAGTCCGGATCGGCAGCGACCCCGCGCATCGTTTCGGCCAGTCCCTTTGGCACGAACGTCTCGCCGACATTCACGAAGTGACCGGCGGGTTGATAAAATTCCCGGCCCTCGGGAAAATAGGTCGTGAATTTTTCGCCCCAGATATTCATGCCATATTCGAACGACGACACGGCATGGCCCTGTTCGGCCCAGGTGACCGCATCGGCGCAAAGCTCGCTCCACGGCTTCGTTCCGAACCTCTCGTGGATCGCCTTCAACCCGGGCATGAAGCCCGGAATGATCGCCGACGGAGGAAAATAGGCGTAAGGGCCTGTCCCGGCAGGGACGGGGCGGAAAGGCGGCAGACCGGACGGATGTCCGCCCAGGCTGTCGAGTTGATGGAGCGTCCCGGTTTTCGCTTCATAGTAGAGGAAGGTGACGAGACCCGCATGGTTGGTCATGAAAGGCTCGACCGCCGCCTGCACCATCGCGCCAGCGATACCCGCATCGGCGGCGCTCCCGCCCGAGCTCAGAACCTTCATCATCGTCTCGGTCACGATGGCGTTGTCGGTCGTGACGGCAGCCTTGAGCCCGGTCACCGGCTGCTTGAGTCCAGGGTTTCGAATATAGGTTTCAAGGTCGCTCATCGATATTCATCCTGAATGATAAGGGTTCATCGGGTTTTCGCAGGAGTGTGACAGCCGTTTGAACGGCCCGGTAGCGTCATTTGATCATTTCGCCCCGGCCGCTCGGTTGCTGCCGATGGACGAGCCCTTTCCCTGTCTCCGTCGAAGAGGAAGCGGTGCCGTCTCTAACCACCGGAATTCAAGGCGTTGCCGGTCGAAATTTCGCCGAGACCGCGCGCACGAAGCTGCGCGGCGGTGTAGTCCGGCTTTCCTCAGCATTTCGGGTTCCCCTTTGTCGGCGCCTGGCTCGCGCGCATCGGGACGGCGCGGCCAGGATGGCGACAATATTCAGGCACCGGCCTGAACGCCGGCTGCAGGCCCACCTTCCCCGGCTTGTACGGGCTGGCGATCCGAACGGCTGGTCCCGGCGACCCAGAAACTCACTGCCGCGATGAGCGCGAAGGGCGCCCCTACCAGCGCGATCGCACCGCCCAGCATCGCATCCCCGCCAAGCCGCTGGCTGGCATATCCGATCAGCGGCGCACCGATCATCCCCGATACCGAGATGAGAACGACATACATACCCATGCAAAGACCGCGCAGTTCATTGGGAATGCGCAAGTTGATCACGATGACCGGAATGGAGATCGCGATACCGCTCGCGATCATGAAGATGCCAGCGAGGGCGCCAAAACCGCCGGTTCCCGGCATCATCGCGAGAAAGCTTGTGGGAATACACATGATTGCCGCGAGCGCTGCGAGCCGGACAGCGGCGGCGTCGCCGCGCTGTGCGCCTGCTAGCCCGACGAGCTTGCCGCTGAGCATATGGCCGCTGAATCCCCCGATCAACATCACGATGCTCAGCCACACCGCAAAATCGCCCGGTTCGAGATCGTAGAGGCGCATGAGCGCGGGTGCGAACCAGAGGCGCAGACCGCTGACAAGTCCGCCCAGAGCGAACATCCCGGCGAACAGCGGCAGGAGAAAGGCGCGGTAGGCCCATAATTCACGAAAGGAGCCGTTGCCGGCAGCCTTCACTTCCATCCGCGCCGGTTCGCGCATCGCCATCACTGGCGGGATCAGGAGCACGCCGATACCGGCGAAAACGAGCGAGACGGCGCGCCACGGTGCAATTCCGGCCAGGGCATCGCCGTTTGCCGCCACCATCGCCACCAGCGACGAATAGCCGAGACCGCCGATGAGGAGCCCGGCGCCGCCGCCCAAGTCCTGACCCATACCAAATGTGACGCTAGGAAAAGCGCGCCGCTCGGGAGCGAAATTGTCCGCCATCAGCGACATTCCCGCGGGATAGGTCATCGCCAGCGCAGCCCCCATCAGCGCCTTGGCACCAGCCAGCAGCCACAGGTCGTGCGACAGGCCCACGAGCAACAGACTCGCGCACCACAGGCACATGGCGATAGCGAGGAGGCGTACACGCCTGGTCCGATCGGCGAGTATCCCCATGGGAAGGGCGAGCAAACCATAGGCAGCGAAAAAGGATGTGGTGTGGACGAGGCCCACCTGAACGTCGCTGAGGCCGAGGTCATGTTTCATCGGCTCGACAAGGAGGCCGACAACGGTGACGTCCATCGCCACGAAGAGACCGATAAGTCCGATCATGAGCTGCGAGAAGCGCGCCTGGCGCAGGGCGGGATAGGCTGCGGCAGCTGCGGCTTGGGTGGGTACGGCGGTAGCCATCGAGAGTCCCT
Source organism: Sphingomonadales bacterium (assembly GCA_004173185.1). Lineage (GTDB taxonomy): Bacteria > Pseudomonadota > Alphaproteobacteria > Sphingomonadales > Sphingomonadaceae > Sphingomonas. Next base: position 51,758 of record SEFZ01000022.1, read on the forward strand.
TGCCTGTCGCCCCACCCTCCGGGAAGGGGCGGGACCGGAGAAGAGCGGCCATGTTCCGGTGCACCGGAAAATCGCCGGAAAGAGGCGCCCGGCCGGAGCCGGGCACCTTTGACGATCAGAAGTCGGCGCTCAGCGACACGGTGAAGCTGCGCGGCCGGATCAGCGTCGCATAAGACGGGAGACCGGCGCCCGAGGTCAGCGAGTTGACGAACCCGTTGCGGTCGAAGATGTTCTCGGCACGCAGCTGAAGGCGGTAATTGTCGAACCGCACGCCGGCGCGCAGATCGACCGTCGTGATTTCCGGCAGCTTCACGTTCAGGTCGGTCGCATCGCCCGGGTAGCTGTTGTACTTGTGGGACTCGAACCGCAGCGTACCGCCGAGCTCGGCTTCCACCTTGCTCGACAGCGGAATACGGTGATCGACGATGACCGAGGCTGTCCATTTGGGCGTGAGCGGCAGAGGGTCGCCATTCTGCGCTCCGGTCGATGCCGAGGCCTGCGCTCCGATACGCGCGATGCGCGCGTCGGTGTAACCGAGGTTGAAGCCGAAGTCGAAGTTGTCCGAAGGCCGAGCCGTCGCCTGGATTTCGAAACCGTCGACCTTCGCCTTGCCGCCGTTGGCGAGCAGGACAAGGCCGCTGAACACGCCCTGGAGCTGAACATCCTTCCAGTCGATGTGATAGGCTGACGCCTCGAGGGTCAGCGCGTTGTCGAGGAAGATGCCCTTCAACCCCGCCTCGTAATTCCACACAGTGTCCGGCCGGATCGTCGCTTGCGCGCCCGGCGGAGGCGTGGGGTTCGTCTGCGCTCCTCCGGGACGATAGCCACTTGCCGCACGGACGAACGCGCTGAGATTGTCGGTCGGACGCCAACGCAGCGTGGCGAGATAGGTAAGGACATCGTCGCTGAATCGCGTCTCGGTGACGCTGCTGCCGCCGAGGAAGACCGTCTGAAGGGTCCCGTCGGCGACGGTGACGGTCCGCTCCTTGTTGTGGGCGACGCGAATGCCGCCGGTGAGGTCGAGACGATCCGAAAGATAGAAGGTCAGATTTCCGAACCCTGCGATTTCGTCATAGGTGTCGCGCGTATCCGAACTGAAGAAGTTCCCGAGCGTGCCCGGAAGGACAGCACCCGTCCCGATATCGACGGCGTTGACATGGGTCTGCGGAGTGGACCGCTCGTGCGTGAGATAGGCGCCGGCTACGAATTCGACGGGCCCGAGCCGGTTCGAGACGAAGCGGATTTCACCGGTGCTCTTTTTCAGCTGGATGTACGTCGGCAGCGTCAGACCGGTCCCGGCAGGATATCCCAGGAGCGGCAGCAGCGCAGCGAACGGTCCCGTCGTGTCGCGGTCGAAAGCCGTCCTGGTTTCGTTGTAGCTTCCGGTCGCGATGATCCGGCCCGCGCCGAGTTCATATGTCGCGGTTCCCGAAATGACGCGATATCTGACCTCGGACCCTGCGTCGAAGAACATGCTGTATTTTCGTTTGCCGAACGTCGGGTTCAGGGTTCCACGGTCGTTCTGCTGCAGGGCGAAGCCATCGCCTTCGATATTCTGGAAGAGTCCGACGAGGTCGATGGTGAGATTGTCGGTCGGCGTCCAGCCGATCGCGATCCGGCCGCCTTTGCTGGTGCCATCATTCACATTCTTCGTGCCGGTCCCGACATTGTCGGTGAAGCCCGCGATCTTGCGGTAGAAGCCCGTCGCCCGCACGGCGAGCTGGTCGGTTACGAGCGGCACATTGACCGAGCCGCGCACCGAAAAACCATCACCGCCGCCATCGACGGTGGTTCCCTCGATACGCGCATTGCCCGAAAAGGCCGAGGGATCGGGCCGCTTGGAAATAAGGCGCACGACGCCGCCGAGGCTCGCCGCGCCGTAAAGCGTACCTTGCGGCCCCTTCAGCACCTCGATGCGGTCGAGGTCGGCGAGCTCGGGCTCGGGAGCGACGAACTGCGAACCGCTGCGCGGCGAACTCGCGGTGAACGGGACGTCGTCGAGATAGACCACGGAGGTCGCGGACTGTGAGCCGGCGCCCGTGTTAAGCCCGCGGATGATGACGGTGCCGATTCCGGACTGTCCCTGATCACGGAGAGTGAGGCCCGGCGTCAGTGTCGCATAATCACGGATCGACTGGACGCCTTGCGTTTCCAGCGCCTCGCCGCCGAGGACGGTGATCGCCGAGGGAACGTCGCGAAGCTTCTGCTCGCGCTTGCTCGCGGTGACGACGATTTCGGCGACGTCATTCGCCTCGACCGTATCCGGCTGCACCGGAGACTGCGTCTGCGCTTGCGCCCCGGTTGCCGCAACCAGCGCCGCGGCCATGCCGGCTGACGTGCGATAAAGCGTTCCCATACCCATAGTCTCCTGTCCCCCGATGCACCGACACCCGCGATATCCGGAGATTACGCGTTGTCACAATTTTACACAATAGTGTCTGTACAGGCTTAACATGGCAGATCGCATGCCGCAGCCGTTTATTTCCGCTCCGCGGATTTCCTTTATCCCACTGTTTTCTTTAAAATTTTGTTTTTCATGTTGTCGTATTTCGAACAGAAGAAACGGAAGAAAGAAAATTTCGGCACCGAGCGCCGGTAGCGCCGCCTGCGACTCAGCCACCGGCTCCAGACGACAGCGAATCGTCGCGCGCGCGGAATTCAGCCGGGGTCCTGGCACTGGAATTCCGAATGAAATTGACGGAAAACCGCGACTAATTTGCATCGAAACGGGAGCGCCGCCTGCAGGCCATTATAACCCGTTCATTGACAGCCTTCTCCAGCCTCTGCTATTTCGAACACTATTGGATGGAGGTACCTATGCCCGTCGACGTCGATATCGGCAGCCGCCTGCGACAGGCCAGAACATCCGCTGGCCTGTCTCAACGCGAACTCGCGAAGCAGGCGGGAATCACCAATTCGACGGTTTCATTGATCGAGGCGAACAAGAGCAACCCCTCGGTCGGCGCACTGAAACGGGTGCTCGACGCAATTCCCATCGGGCTTTCGGAGTTTTTCGCGATCGAGACCGGGAGCGCGCCAACCCCCTTCCACCGCGCGCGCGATTTCCTCGAGATCGGAAAGGGGGGCGTCTCCTATCGGCAGGTCGGTGGACGCAGGCCCGAAGCACAATTGCAGCTTCTCGACGAATGCTATCAGCCGGGCGCGGATTCGGGACGTATTCCTCTCGTCCATGATGGCGAGGAAGGCGGCGTAATCATCTCGGGATATCTCGAGGTCACGGTGGACGAAGAGCGTTGCGTTCTCGGGCCAGGGGACGCTTATTGCTTCGCAAGTTCGCGTCCGCATCGCTTCCGGTGCGCAGGAGATGAGCCCGTCCGTATCATCAGCGCGTGCACCCCTCCGACATTCTGACATCGGTCGCCTGGTTCCGGTGATTTCGGCCCTTTCGGCGCCTGGCGCACCTTGCTTGCTTCTGTCCGCACGCCGAAGGCAGTATCCGATCGGGCTTGGCGCTGTCGACGAGGCTCATCGCTCTTGGCTCGATGAATTACAGCAGAAACAGTCGCTTGCTCATTTAAGACATTACTGTCTTTTTAAAGAAAGTCTGATCGGGTATGAGCGAGACTCTCGAGCGGGGGGCGGCACCTCGCCGTCAATTGGAGTATAGAGCATGGATGGACCGGACCCGCGCCTCGCTGCCAGATCGATCCGTGGCTCGCAGCCAGGCAGGTTATCCGAATGGGGCCCCGGTGATGAAGCCCCCTCGCCAGCGGCCGGAGCGGTGGATGAAGCGGTCAACGGGTCGGCGACAGGCAGGACGGTATTCGGCTCGCACCGCCTGGGTATGTCGGCCGCTATTCTCTCCGCTGTGCTGGGGGGCACCGCCATCGTCGCGACCCGTTATCTCGCCGACGCCATCGATCCGCTCACTATCGGTTCGTGCCGCTTCGCCGGCGGCTTCCTGATCCTGCTTCCGCTCGCGCTCATCAGGAAGAATCCGTGGCCGCCGCGCGGCGACCGTATTCCGAGCGCTGCGCTCGGCTTATGCATGTTCGGGCTGTTTCCGCTCCTCTTCAACCTTTCCCTCGTTTATACCACCGCCGCGCGCGGCGCCCTTGCGCTCGCGACCGCTCCATTGATCACCGTAGTTGCGAGCGCTGCCTTCGGTATCGAGCGCGCGACCCTGTGGCGGAGTATCGGGGTGCTTATTGCAACCGCCGGGGTTGCCGTGACGCTTGGCTCGAGTCTGAGATTTTCCCCGCCCGGCGCCTGGCGCGGCGACCTCCTCATGGTCGCGGCCGCGTGTTGCCTGACAGTCTACAAACTATCCTCTCACGCCTATGTATCGCGAACAAGCGCGCTTTCCTTCACGGCCTTCGGAATGGGTTTCGGCGCTGCGGCGTTAGTGGCAGGGATGTTCGCGTTTGGGGACCCGGCAGGTCTTCAGCGGCTTGCCGGCGAACAGTGGCTTGCGCTCGGATATCTGGTGGTGGTTGGCGGGGCCCTTATCTATTTCCTCATCGCGTATGCGCTCGGCCTCGCATCGCCAACCCTCGTATCGGCATCGGTCACGCTCAACCCGGTGACGGCTGGCATTCTCGGGGTGTACCTGCTGGGCGAACGGTTTTCGTTTGGCCTTCTTGCAGGATCGGTGGCCATTCTCGGTGGCATTTTTCTCGCGCAGAGAGGGTCGCGCCCGGTCGCGATCAAGTGACGCGCGATCGTTTCCTGCGAGCGGCGCCCCACAACGCTCCCATGTTTTCGGATGCACACGCGAGTTCGCCAGGACGCACGGCTGCCTTGTATCGAACGGGCTCGCCGATCGCCGATTTCGAGGCGTCGCAGTCGCACTCCCCGCCATCACCGGCTGGCGCGTGACGGCGATCACTCGGGGGGAAGTCGAGGAGATCGCCGAGCGCGAGTCCGAGTAGCGCGGGGCGATGATCCCATCCGTCCAGGTTCAACCGCACCTTCGAGCTGCCGCGCGGATGCGAAGCAAGTCACGGCACCGCACGCGAGTCAGATGCATATAATGCAAACCTGTATTGAATGTTCAACTGGTACCAGCTAGTGCGACCCAAGCTGCTGCGGACATGAGGCAAGGAGAGAGAGATGCCGGCGAAGATCATCGACGGGAAGGCACTGGCAGCGCGCATCAGGACTAGCTGTTCGGCGCGAATTGCCGAGCTGGTGGCAGGCGGCGGCCCGCAGCCTGGACTGGCGGTCATACTGGTCGGCGAAGACCCGGCCTCTACCGTCTATGTCCGGAACAAGATTCGCGCGTGCGAGCAGGTGGGCATCCGGTCTTGCAGTCGCCATCTTCCCTCGAGCGTGTCGAACGCGGAATTGCTCGGCACAATCGTCGAACTCAATGCGGACCCCACCGTGCACGGCATTCTCGTCCAACTGCCCCTGCCTTCCCACATCGACCTGCCGCGGGTTCTCGAGACCATATCGGTCGAAAAGGACGTCGACGGCTTCCATCTCTATAATGTCGGGGGACTGGTCACGGGCAACACCGTCTTCTCTCCATGCACGCCCTATGGGGTGATTCAGCTGCTCGACAGCGAGGGAATCGAGATCGAGGGGCAGAACGTCGTCGTCGTGGGCGCGAGCAATATCGTCGGCAAACCAATGGCGCTGATGTTGATGAACCGGAATGCGACGGTCGCGATCTGCCACGCCAAGACGCGCGACCTCGCCCAGTTCACGATCCTCGCCGACATCTTGATCGTCGCCGCAGGCGTGCCGAACCTCATCGTGGCGCAGATGATCAAGACCGGGGCGGTCGTCATCGATGTCGGCATCAACCGGTTGCCCGACGGGCGCATCGCGGGCGATGTCGATTTTGAAGGAGTGTCGCAGAAGGCATCGTGCATAACGCCCGTACCTGGAGGGGTCGGACCGATGACGGTCACGATGCTACTCGAAAACACGATCCAGTCTGCTGAACGCGCCATGCTTCGAGATCGGACATTCAGACTGGGCGCGCAGACCGCGCGGGCTGATCCCTCCCCCTGACCGAAAGGGCGGCAACGCCCTCCTGTCGGGAAGGCCGAGCGAAGGGTTCGTCACGATGTCACGGTTTCGCCGTCGCTGCCATGATCTGGCAGCCGTGCGCAGCAAGGGCCGACGGGCCTTGCGCACCGGTGCCAAATGGCTCGGACGGCGGGTTACCGGAATCCTGCCGTGCAACAGACGAAGGATGGCCGATCATCGTGCAGCAATGCATGATTGCTTTTTGCAGCGCCTAAAATATGACATGGCACAGCGGCTGAACCGCCAAGGTGACCAGGCAAGGAACTTGAAGAGACATGGCCGGACGAACGCCCAAAAATACCGTGAGGGACTGGATCGACGCGGCACAACGTACTCTGGTCGATGAAGGCATTTCCGGTTTGAAGATCGACCGCCTTGCCAATCGCCTTGGTGTGACGCGCGGCGGATTCTACCATAATTTCAAAGATCGCGACGAGTTTTTCGATCAAATCATCCAGCATTGGGAGCAGACTTGCCGCTTCCTGCAGGACGATCCGCCGCCCGCGAAACCTGCCGAGGCTATCGACTGGCTCGATCACCTGATCCAGCGGCTCATCGAAGCCGATGGATATGATTATCAGTTCGACCTCGCCGTCCGTGAATGGGCACGGGGCGACAAGCGCGCCGAGTGGGCAGTCGAGCGTGCCGATCGCGAGAGACTGGAGACGCTGCAGAAATGTTTTGAGGCGCTTGGATATGACGCCGATCACGCCGCGATCCGGGCTCGGGTCTTCTATTATCATCAGATCGGCTATTATGCGATCGGCGTGAAACAGAGCATTTCCGAACGCCGCAGAAAAGCGGCGCTGTATCTCGACATTCTTTGCGGCGAAGAAGCCCTTGCGGCGGCGCGCGCCGGACGGAAGACCACCCGGAACGCAAGTACAGCTTGAGGCGCCCGCCTCTTGCCCGCGGTAGATACGGGGTACGCGAAGGGCGAACGACCCGCGCCGTTCACACAGGGGCGAAAATCCCGCTGCACCGGTTGCGTCCGGGGTGTCATCCGTCTTCTACAGGACGACGGTCTTGTTGCCATTCCGGAATATTCGATGCTCGGCGTACCAGCGAACGGCGCGTGACAGGACAGACGCTTCGATATCGCGGCCGATGGCCACCATTTCTTCGGCTGTCGTGCGGTGGCTCACGCGTCGGACATCCTGCTCGATGATCGGCCCCTCGTCGAGGTCGGCCGTCACGAAGTGCGCGGTGGCTCCGATCAGCTTCACCCCGCGGACGTGCGCCTGATGATATGGTTTCGCGCCCTTGAAGCTCGGCAGGAAGCTGTGATGAATGTTGATGCAGCGACCGTTCAGCGTCTCGGAAAGACGGTCGGAGAGGATCTGCATGTAGCGCGCGAGCACGGTGAGCTCGGCACCACTTTCCTCGATGATCGCCAGAAACCGCTCCTCCTGCGCCTCCTTGCCTTCGCTCATCGGCAGATGGTGATAAGGCAGTCCATGCCATTCGACCGTCTTGCGCATCGCGTCATGGTTCGAGACCACGCCGACGATGTCGATCGGGAGTTGTCCGATCTCCTTCTTGTGAATGATATCGACAAGGCAGTGACCGAATTTCGAGACAGCGAGCAACACCGGGGTGCGCCGCGCGAGGTCGTTCAGTTCCCAATCGAGGTCGAGCCTTGCGGCGACGTGCGCGATAGTCGGCGCCAGCGCATCGCGCCCGAGGGGGCTCGTCAACGCCATGCGCAGGAAGAACCCCCCGGTGTCATCGTCACCGTAGACTTCGGCTTCGCGAATGTCGCAGCCCTTTTCTGCAATCGCGTCGCTGACCGCAGCAAGGATTCCCGGGCGATCGGGCGCGCGGAACTTGAGTACCAGATTAGAACTTGTCACGTGCAGACTCCTGCAATGGTCGCGGCAAGCATGCGCTGCGCATAGCCTGCCATCGTCTGATCGAAAATCAGCCGGAAACGGGCCTCGCCGTCGCGATCGGGCTGGCGGCTGATAAAGAAGCCGGTTTCGGAAAAAAGCGACCGTCGCGCACCGCCCACGGGCATCTCCCGATTGCTCAGATCGAGCGGGCAATGCGCCGCCAGAACCAGACGAGCCGCCGCCCCACACAGCTCGAATGTGGCTCGGGCATGGGTCAGGTCCACCATGAGCCCAAGCGTACCGGCCGCTGCGGCAGCGTGGCTTCGCACATGCTCGACGTCGGGCCCTGAGCCCGTGATCAGCCACTCGCCCGGCGCGAGCCATGCACATTGCAGCGGAGGCGCTACGATCTCGGTGAGCGGGGCCGGCGGCGCGATGCCGAGCACCTCTTCGAACCAGCGATCGGGCTGGCCGACCCGAACTTGCAATCTGGCCACGCCGATGCTGTTATCGGATGCTAATCTTATCCCCCGCCCTTCGATCAGCAATTCCGCCGGTTCTTCGGGTGCCAGCTGCAGCACGCCAGTGTCAGACATCGAGTTTCACTCCCTCAGGATCATAAAAACGGGGATCGACAATGCGCGCGGGCCGCGCGTGGCCCAGATCCCAGACCTCGACCGTTTCGCCGATCCGCGCTTCGCCGCGCTCGACCAGTGCGAGTGCGAGGGGCCGGCCGAGGGTCGGGGATCGGATCGACGACGTAACCCAGCCTTGCGTCGGCCCCGGGTGCGCGGGCATTGCGACCCGAACATGGGCGCCCGGCACGAAAGCCGCACCATCGTCGAGTGTTTCGAGGCCGACGAACTGCCGGCGGTCGGTCCGCATCCCTTCGGGTGTCATCGTTGACCGCCGCCCGATGAAATCGTCGGGTTTCCTTGCGACAGCGCCGCCGAAGCCGACATCCTGCGGCATCGTCGTCCCGTCGGTATCGGAACCGACGTGCAAAAACCCCTTCTCGATCCGCATCGCCATCAGCGCTTCGAGGCCGAAAGGCGTGATGCCGTGAACGGCGCCCGCGTGCATCATGCCGTTCCAAAGTGCGCGACCGTACCGCCAGGGGACGGCCACCTCATAGGAAAGCTCGCCCGAAAAGCTGACGCGCTGAACCCGCGCGGAAGCGCCGCCGATGCGGCCCTCGCGATAGGCCATGTGCGGAAACGCGTCGCGAGAAAGATCGATGTCCGTACCGAGCGCTGCGATCACGTCGCGGGCCCGCGGACCCGCGAGGTTCATTACCGCCCACGCCGTGGTGACATTCTCGACGAGAACGTCGAGACCGGTCCACTCGCACTGCAGCCATTCCTCGAAAATGTCGGCTATCGCAGCGGCATGACCGCTCGTGGTTCCGACGAGAAAATGATCGTCGGCCAGCCTCGCGAAAACCCCGTCATCGTAAACGATGCCATGTTCGCTCAGCATCAGCCCGTAACGGCAGCGGCCGACCTTCAGATTGCGGACCCCGTTTACATATATGCGTTGCAGGAACTCGGCAGCGTCGGGACCCTTGACCTCGATCTTGCCAAGCGGCGACGCGTCGAACAGACCGACGCCTGTCCGCACCGCGCGCACTTCGCGGCCGACAGCGGCATCCTCGTCTTCACCCGGGCCGGGAAAATAGGCCGCGCGAAGCCAGGATCCGTAATTCTCCATGCGAGCTCCCAGCCCGATTGCAGCGGCGTGCGCCGCGGTATGCGCAAGCGGCATGAAATTCTCGCCCACCGCACGGCCGGCGAATCCGCCGATCGTCACAGGGTCGAACGGGGGCCGGAACTTCGTCGTTCCGATCATCGGCGGCGGCTTGCCGATCAGGCTCGAAAGAATCTGGATGCCGCTGACGTTCGAGGTCTTTCCCTGGTCCGACGCCATGCCCAGCGTCGTGTAACGCTTGAGATGCTCGACCGAACGAAAACTTTCCCGCGCGGCAAGCTGCACATCGGCCGCGGTGACATCGTTCTGAAAATCGACCCAGGCCTTGCCGGCGGACGCATCGCCATCCGCGAAGTGGAGCGTCGGACCGACAGCGGCTGGAAGCGACGCGCGAACAGCGCGGCCGGCACCGCCGGCGCGGCCGCTCGCCACGGCAAGATCGAGATCGAAGATACCCGCCGCGGCGCCGACGCACACGGCGGGCTGCACGGCTTTGTCCGGCAGGAATGCCTCCAGCGCACTGTTGAAGGCGAGCGAGCCGCCCGACTGGGAATGAAGATGGACGACAGGGTTCCAGCCGTTCGACATGAGAATCGTGTCGCAGTCGAAGCGCTCGATGGTCGCGCCATCGGCGATGCGGCCGACGTCCATGCCGCACACGCGGCGACGCCCCCTCGCCTTGACGGGCGTGGCCTCCATAAGCACGCGAATGCCGCGCTTTTCCGCAGCATTCGCTGCCGTCCCGCTCCTGGTTCGCGAGTCGATGATGGCGATGATGGCGGCGCCGGCGTCGTGGAGATCGCAGGCAGCCGCGTAAGCGCTGTCGTTGTTCGTTGCCACAAGGATGCGCCGACCGGGCGCGGCGGCGTAACGGCGGGCATAAGTCCGCGCGGCAGACGCGAGCATGACCCCCGGAACATCGTTGCCGGCAAAGGCCATGGGCCTCTCGAAAGCGCCCGTCGCCAGCACGACCCGCGCGGTGCGTACTTTCCAGAGCCGCTGGCGCGGCCCCCTCCGCGCGGCAAGAGCAATATGATCGGTCAGCCGCTCGCACAGGGCGACGAGGCCGTGATCGTAGAAGCCGAAGGCCATGGAGCGTTTCATGATCGTCACATTGGGGAGCGCCTCAAGCTCCTTCAAAGCGCGATCGCGCCAGTCGAGCGGCGTCAGCCCCTCGACTTCCATCATGTCGTCGAGGAGCCCTCCGCCCAGTTCCGCTTCGGCTTCGACGAGCAGGACGCGCTCTCCACTCGCCGCAGCGGCCAGAGCGGCCGCCAGCCCTGCGGCGCCCGAGCCGACCACCAGTATGTCGGTATGCGCGAAGCGGTGCTCATAGCTGTCGGGATCAATCGCTTGCGGCGCTTCGCCAAGTCCGGCTGCCTTGCGGATCGCGGGCTCGAACCAGTGCCAGTTTGGCCACATGAAGGTCTTGTAATAGAAGGCGGCCGGAATGAAGCGCTTGAAGAGGCTGTTGACCGCCAGAAGGTCAAAACCGAGACTTGGCCTGGCATTGACCGGATTTGCAACCAGGCCGTCATAGAGTTCGATCTGGGTCGCCTTGACGTTGGGCACTGTCGCGGCACCGGCTTCAAGCTGGACGATCGCGTTGGGCTCTTCGAGACCGGCCGCGAGCAGACCGCGCGGACGATGATATTTGAAGCTGCGGCCAACGATCGACACGCCATTCGCCATCAGCGCCGAGGCCAGCGTGTCGCCGGCAAAGCCCTGCATGGGCCTCCCCTCCCAGCTGAACCGGATGGGACGCGAGCGATCGATCCGCCCGCCCGTCGCCATGCGCCAGCCGCTCACGAGGAGATTTCCGCGGCCGGACAATCGTCGGTCATTGCGTATACGGCGCGAATTTCATGGGTTACCGTATTGCGCGCGATGTTGAACCAGCGGCGGCAGCCGGCCGCGTGAAACCAGCGTTCGCGATGCTCGCCTTTCGGGTTTGCGCGGTTGAACAGATAGTCGGCCCATTCGGCATCGGTGACCTGGTCATGGGGGCCGGGGCGCTCGATATGGCCCTCCCCGCCGCATTTGAACTCGGTCTCGGGGCGTGGGCCGCAATTGGGACAATTTATCAATAGCATGTCTGTCATCCGTCAGTGGGCGATACCCGAGGCCGATGCCTCATCGATCATGGCGCCGGTCTGGAAGCGGCCGAGGGTGAAAGCGCGCGCGAGCGGGTGCGACTTCCCGGTAGCCATCGCATGTGCGAGGCACCATCCACCCGCCGGAATTGCCTTGAAGCCGCCGGTGCCCCAGCCGCAATTGATGAACAGGCCGCGGACCGGGGTCTCGCCGATGATCGGTGTGGAATCATGCACCACATCGACGATCCCCGCCCATTGGCGCAAAAAGCGCATCCTGGAAAACTGCGGGAAAAGTTCGATTACGCCCGCGGCCGCACGCTCCATCCAGGGCAGGTTTCCGCGCTGCGCATAAGACAGATAGAGATCGAGGCCGGCACCGATGACAAGCTCGCCCTTGTCCGACTGGCTGATATAGGTGCCGGTCGAGGGGGTCAAAACAACTGTATCGAGGCAAGGCTTCACCGGCTCCGACACGAAGGCCTGCAGCGCGTAGGAACTGACCGGCAGCCTGAGGCCGGCCTTGGATGCGAGCACCGAGCTGTGTCCGGCGACCGCCATGCCGACGCAATCGGAACGCATCATTCCGCGACTGGTCACGATCCCGCGAACCTGCTCGTTCTCGACGAGAAAATCGAGAACGTCGCAATTCTGGATGATGTCCACCCCGAGTGCGGACGCGCCGCGGGCGTAACCCCAGGCGACGGCATCATGCCGCGCCGAGCCGCCACGCGGCTGGTTCACGCCCGCCAGAATGGGGAAGCGCGGGTTCGGATTGAGACCGGGTATGTTCGCATGGACGCCAGCGGCATCGTGGAGTTCGGCATCGATGCCGTTGAGGAGCATCGCATTCGCTGAGCGCCGCGCCATTTCGACACCGTGCCGGTCGTGTGCCAGAACCCACATGCCCCGCTGCGAGAACATGATGTTGTAGTTCAGCGCGTCGGACAGCTTCTCATATAATTGGAGCGAGAAATCGTAGAATGCCGCGGATTCAGGATAGAAATAGTTCGACCGGATGATCGTCGTATTCCGGCCGGTGTTCCCGCCTCCGATCCAGCCGCGCTCGATGAGCGCCACGTTCGTGAGCCCGTGGTTCTTGGCAAGATAGTAAGCGGTCGCCAGTCCGTGACCGCCGCCGCCGATCACGATCGCGTCATATCTTTCCCGTGGTTCAGGGTTGCGCCAGGCCGGTTCCCAGCCGCGCTGGTGCGCCAAGCCTTCGCGAAAAACAGACATTGCCGAATAGCGTCGCGTCAAAGAATCACTCCTCTCGCGCTTTTCATGCACAACTGTATTCTTTTTGGCAACCGGGATAATGGGACTCCCTCACCATCTGACACGATGCCGGAGCACCGCTCGAGCTAGCAGCGCCAGCAGCGACAGCAGCGCCAGCAGCGCCAGCAGCGCCAGCAGCGCCAGCAGCGCCAGCAGCGCCAGCAGCGCCAGCAAGGGACTAATTGGGCGTGAACGAGAGCTTCAATGCCGTATATTGGCATATAATAATTAGTGCCACCACAGACGGACAGCCTGCCGTAAAGCCTGCCGTGATGCGGCCCGATCGAAGTATTTTTAGAGCCAATTTGGCTGACATTGGCCTCGAATAACCCCGAACCGCTGAGGTGAGATATGCTGGGCGTAAGAAAACTGAGAAAAAAGCCATAGGTGTATGATTTGTTAACGCTCAGATGGGGGCGTCTCATGCCATCTTTGGGGAACGGCGGAGCCGCCCTTTCGCAATTAAAGGCTAATGCAGGCCCCGTGGCCGACGTCATCACATTATTTTAAACAGGCTCAACTGGCCGATGGCGGTCGGGCAGCTTTTGGAAGCTGAGCCATGAGAAGCTGACATTATCAGGTGGGGCTTCGAAACGAAACCACGGCTCGTCGACCTTGCCGCGGCGGCTCTGTATCGCTAAAAGCTGACCGTCGAGAAAGGGGAGATCGGTGCGGTTAGCCCGATCCCCGCGGGAGCGGGCCCTGACCTTCGCTGCGGCGTTGTGTCCCAAGACCTGGAACGCTGTCGCAATGATGCGGCAGCGAGTGAAAGGCTTTGGAAATGCAGCACCAGATTTCCGTCATCACCCTCGGCATCCGAGACCTGCAGCGGTCCCGCCGATTTTATGTCGAGGGATTTGGATGGACGCCCGTCTTCGAGAATGAGGATATCATTTTCTATCAGATGAACGGCTTTGTGCTCGGCACGTTCGAGAAGTTGGCCCTCGAAAGGGATATGAACCGCTCCGGTCTATTGTCGCCCGGCGCCTATTCGCTGGGGCATAATGTCTCGAGCCAAGCGGCGGTCGAAAGCGCGATCGAGCTGCTCGTCCAAGCGGGCGGGCGCATCATCCGGGCGGCAGACGCCCCGCCTCACGGTGGTTTTCGAGGATATGTGGCAGATCCGGACGATCACGCGTGGGAGATAGCCTGGAATCCGAACTGGCCTATCGATGAGCATGGCCACGTTACATTCGGCAATTAGTGTGATGTCCGCGGGCCTGCTTGCTCGCAGGTGCGCGGACGGTCGGCAACCCACTCGCTAAACACTTCTGGCCGCCGACTCCACGGAGCCGCCGGAGTTGGCCGATTTCCGACTGTCGGCTTACAGAGTGCAAATCGAAGAAAGCGGACGCTAAATTTAAGGAGGCCTTTGACCACGACATATTTGCGAGCGTCCGCGCCATACGCCTCAGGCGCCGAAGCCGCCGTCAATTGTCTGCATCGAGCCGGTTATCATGGCCCCGTGGGAGCCTGCCAGATATGCGGCAAGCTCTGCAATCTCCTCGCCCCGCGCATGGCGCTTGATGGCCATGAAGCCGTGCATTGTCGCTGCCATCGGTCCGTCCGAGGGGTTCATCTCGCTATCGGTCGGTCCAGGCTGGATGCTGTTTACGGTGATACCGCGATCACCGAGGTCGCGTGCGAGGCCGCGCACCATGCCCTGGATCGCAGACTTGCTCATTGCGTAAGCCGCGCCGCCGGCAAAGGGCATGCGATCGGCATTCACCGATCCAATGACAATGATCCGTCCATCGTCATTCATCTGGCGCGCTGCCTCGACCGATGCGTGATAAGGAGCCCGGACGTTGATATCGATCATCCGGTCGATTGCGTCAGGCTCGAGCGTCAGCGGATCGCCCATGACAAGCGTACCGGCATTGATGACGATCACATCGAGCGCGCCCGGTCCTCGCACGGCGGATAGCACATCTGCGCGCTCGGCGCTGTCGGCGCGAACTGCTTTCGCGCCCGTTTCCGCGGCGAGCGCTTCGGCGGCGTCGTGGGACCCGGCGTAAGTGAAGGTGACGCGGCCGCCGCCGGCCGCAAAGCGGCGAACGATTGCAGCGCCGATCCCGCGGCTTCCGCCAAGGATCAGGATATTCTTCCCAGAAAAGTCACTCATATACGCCTCCTCGATATGGATTGGTCAGCGGCGCGGGTCAGCGGAAGCTGCGGCGTATTCCGTATCGGTCGGGCCGATGCCGTGAATGTAAAGGACCACCGGCTCCGCGCCAGTTCGTGCGAAGTGACTGACGCCTGCTGGTTCGGTATAGAAGCTTCCCGAGCCTAGCGCCTTGGTGTCCTCGCCAGCGACCGGTCCGTAGACAAAATTCCACGTCCCCGAGACGATTGTCGCCACCCGGTCGTCCTTGTGCCGGTGCGCGGCGATCCGCGTGTTGGCAGGAACGCTGAGCATGATCGTGTAAGGCCCCTCCCGCGACGGATCGCCGGAAAGAACATGGGTGCGTATGCCCTCCACCCCGGACGTTCCGCTTCCTGCGCCTGTGGCGGGAAGCTGCGCTATCTCCGCCTGCGTCAGGCGCTGCGGCTGCAAGGCCGCGGATCCCATGGCGGCGGGAGCAACGGCAAGTAGGAGAAGGAAGGCGCCCTTACCGGTCACTTGCCTTTGTCCAGAAAAGCGCGGACGAGTTTGATCGTGGCTGCGGGATTTTCTTCCATGATCCAGTGGCCGGAATCGGGCACGATGCCCTCTTCCACGTCGTCCGCAGCAGCGCGCATCACGGTTGCCATCATCGGGCCAAAGGATTTGCCGCCGCCGACGGCATAGACCGGCATCTTGAGCTTACCGCCCTCGGCAAGGAAAGCCTGATTGTCGGCTGCATCCTGATCGAAGGCGGCGAACTGAGCGAAACCGGAATGCATGGCACCGGGGAGCGCATAGAGGCGGGCGTAATGCTCGCGCGACGCCTCGGTAAATCGTGCAGGCGTGGCTGAGAACTCGTTCCAGAAGCGATCGAGATAGATCCGCTCGCGGCCCGCGACGAGACGCTCCATGTCGGGTCCGCCGAAGCGGAAATGCCAAAGCAGCGGGGTTTTGAGTATTTCATCCCAAGGGCCGATCCCCGGGAGCGGGGCGTCTATCAGAACGAAGCGCCGAACGAGGCTGCGATTCTGGGCTGCAAAGGCGAAGCCGACCATATTGCCGATATCGTGGGTGACAAGGTCGACCTGTTTCACCTTGTAATGATTGAGAACGGCAGACAGGTCACCGGCCTGCGTCTTCTTGTCATAGCCGCCCGGAGGCTTGGACGATAATCCTAGCCCCCGAAGATCAGGCACGATCACAAGATGATCGCGCGCCAAATTGGCCGCCATCGGCGCCCACATGTCGCCAGTTTCACCGTATCCGTGGAGAAGGACGACGGCGGGCCCTTTCCCGCCGACCCGGACATGAATTGTGGCGTCTCCGGCCGGAACCTCGGCTGTTTGAAAGCTACTCGGGAAAGGCACGACCTGCGCAGCGGCTGGCGCAGCCATGGCAAGGAGTGCAGCGGCAAAAATGGTCAGACGGAAAGACATGGCGTTCTCCGGAATTGGCGCCGCCCCCACGGCCATCGCCATCTGGACAACGATATGCGCTTAAGGCACTAATCGGACTAGCCGGATAAATCCGAAACGAGCCGCCGGGATTTCCGAAAGATGATGAAGCTCTCCGGAATTGCAGCCTTCCTTGCCACCGCTGAAGCGGGCTCGATCAGCGCCGCTTCGAGGCGTCTTGGACTCGCTACGTCCGTCGTCAGCGAGCGGCTTGCCGATCTCGAGAAGTCGCTCGGCACAAAGCTTATTCAACGAACGACGCGCAAATTGTCGCTCACCGAGAGCGGGATGAGCTTCTTTCCCCGCGCGCAGCGGATCATTCGCGAAGCCGAAGAGGCCGAAGCCGAACTAGCCGCGCGCAGCGGAACGCTTGCAGGTCCGCTACGGCTGTCAGCCCCGGTAAGTTTTGGAGCTCTGCATCTCGGGCCCGCGCTGTGTCGGTTCCTGCTGGAGCATCCAGAGATCGAGGTTTCGTTGGAACTCGATGACCGGTTCGTCGATGTAGCGGCCGACGGCTTCGACGCAGTGCTTCGGCATGGGCCAGTCGGCGATTCACGGCTGATCGCGAAGCGTCTCGCCGTTAGCAGACGGCTGCTGGTCGCTTCGCCAGCCTATCTGGAACGATACGGCCGACCTGCTTCGCTGGCCGATCTCTCCAATCATCGGGGCATCCTATACTCCAATCGCGAGAGCGATTGGCGGTTTAGAACGGCGAGCGGCTGGTCGGTGGTACGGCCGACCCCGGCACTCCGCGTCAACAATGGCATGATCATGAAGGATGCGGCGCTTGCCGGAATTGGGATCGCTCTCCTTCCTACCTTCTTTGTCTACGATAGCATCGCCAGCGGCGCGCTCGTGGCGCTCGATATTCGGGTCCAGGCGGAAGGAGCAGAGCTGTTTATCGCTTATGCCCGCGATCATGGCTCAGCGGCGAAGATATTAGCGCTTGCCGCGAGTTTACGGCAGAGCTTCGGTGAGCCGCCATACTGGGATAATCCTCTGATCGCATAAGGCAAATTCTGGCCGCTTGGAGACTGCATGCTCTGGAGCGAAAATGATGAAAAGCAGACGATTGCCATCGCACCGAAATCATCACATTTGAAGCTGATGATTATTCGCTCTGGAAACAGCCGCTGACATTGCCGCCATTCGAAAATCGACCGATGCCGCATGCCACGGCGTTGAAGCGTGAACCTGCGCGGTGCGACGACTGTTGCTACGGCAACCTCCAATCATACCGTGCGATAGTTTCCGCGGGTTCACCGTTCAGAATGCCGGAAACTGCCGTATTAACGACCGTTATTTCGCCAAGTCGGGCGAGGTCATCGACTCAGAGCTGCCGAGCAACGTCGCGCGTGTCGACTTCGTTTGAGTTCCGGCCAACCATAGCGCGCTGCAGCCCGCAATGATCACACACGGGATGGCGGCAGCCAGCACGGACGCCGGAGCAAAACCGATGCTGAGGAAATGCCCGGCAGCCAATGGGCCGGCAATCGCACCGATGCGGCCGAACGCAACCGCGGCCCCCACACCAGTCGAGCGCGAAAGCGTGGGATAAATCGCAGGTGCAATTCCATAGAGTACGAACTGACCGCCGATGGCGAAGAAGCCCACAATGACCCCAGCCACAATGGTTGCGGTCAATCCATCAATGACGCCCAGCGCCCACAGGGAAATCGCGACGGCAAGATAGGTGACGAAAAGAACGCGTTTCAGGTAACCGCGATCGGCAATCGCGGTGAGGAGGATACACCCCGCCGCCGCCGCACCATTTTCGAATGCCGAAATCAGGCCCGCCTCTTGGGACGAGAACCCTTTCGCTACCATCAGCGTTGGAAGCCAATTATTCAGCAGATAGACCACCACCTGGGTAAATGCATAGCTGATCCATAGCAGGAGCGTGGACGCCAACCGCCCACCCCCGAAAAGTGCCGTTTGTGCGGGAACGAGAGCGTCGGAGCGGCTTTCGTCCGCCGAAGCAGAGCGAAACTCTTCGGATTCGGGCAGGAAAGCATAGAGCAACGGCACAAGGATGATCGGCAGAACGCCGCCGATCAGAAAGATGGCGCGCCAGTCCATCGAGGATTGTGCTGCGACGAACAATGCGAAAGCCGTCCCCCCGATCGGCGTGCCGCTAAACATCAGGCCGACGCTTGTCACCCGCCGCCCGGGGGGGGCCGCTTCCGCAGCGATCGCGATGAGATTGGGAAAGGCCGCGCCGAGGCCCAGGCCGCAAAAGAAGCGGATCAGGACAAAGCTGGCAGCATCATAGGCAAGCATCGTCGCGAGCGAGAAGATGCCAAGCAGGATGAAGGAAATGATCAGGACACGCTTGCGTCCCCACCGATCGCCTAGGCGGCCGCCAATCGCCGCGCCGCCCATCAAGCCGACGATGGCAGCGGTCAGGATATAGGAAAGCGGCGAGGCTGAAAAATTCATTTCCTCCACGACCATAGGCGCGGCAAGCCCCATCGAAACGATGTCGCCTCCCTCCAGGGCCGCAGCGAAGAAACACAGGATCAGAGTCCTGCGACTATGGGTAATTGTCATTATTGTCTCCGTTACGGTCGGAACGCCGGCGCGGCGGTGGCGTCGCGGGCCAATTGCCGCATATCGCCAGCGAACCCGGCGCGCGGATCGTCGTCGCGATAGATGGCATGGCCCGAAAGATAGCAGCGGAACCGAATCTTGCCTTTGTAAGAGGCTGGTAGATGCCGCGCATGTTCGGCGTCGATCGAACAGCCGCCCAGCGGATCATAAGCGCCGTGGGCGACCAATATTCGCATCTCGGGATTAAGCGCGAACGCCTCGGCCGCGCCAGGCAGCGGCGGCCCGTAACGATACATTCCGATCCGGCCGGTCTTTGCGAAAGCCTGTTTGGCCTCTTCAATTTGTTCCGGCGTCGCACCGGGAACGGTGGAATGGAGCCAGGTCGTGTTCACCGGAAGCGGATATTCGCCGGAAGGCGCGAAACCCATCTCGACGGGTTCGACGCCCAGATATGGCAGATCGGAATTATAACCGAGGTCGTCACGAATATGCGCGATACCTGCGGTCAGCGGCGGATGGCGATAGGGTTCCAGAAAGCGATAATCGAGATAATAGGGCAAGCTGTCCGCGATGCCGCCGAGGAACATGCCTTGCGTCAGGGAAATCGTTTCGGGATCGATTTTCTCGGCCGGCAATCCGATCCTGCGTGCCAGTTCTTCCGATAACGCACGCCGCTCCGAGGCCGAAAGATCGGAAAGTCTCTGCAGCGCCGGAAGATATGTTTCCCGCGCCCATCGCTCGGCATTGGCGCGCGCGGCGTCAGGCGTCGTGCCATATTCGGGCGGCAGCTTTTTGTAGAACAGTGCCGTGACGGCATAGTCGGCCACATGCATGGCCGATGAAACAAGTGGCTGATCGTCATAGGACGGCAGGCCAGAGGTGTTCGAGATGAGCGCCAACCCGCGTACGTCAAAGCCCCGCTTCAATAGCGCAAATGCCACCGAACCTGCGCGGCCCGCCCCATAGCTTTGCCCGGCGATCACCAGTGGACGGTGCTGCGCGTGATGCTGGATTAACCAGCTGCGGACAAACTCGGTCACCGCGGCGACGTCTCCGACCACGCTTGTAAAGGCCGTCAGCGCCTCCTTGCTCTCGGCGCGCGAAAATCCCGTTCCCACCGGATCCACAAACACCAGGTCGCTGTCGGTCAGCCATGTGTCTGCATTATCGATCATCGCGCCGTTTACGATCCGGCGCGGCCCCGCCCCCTCGAAATTCAGCGAACTCGCGGGCGCGCCGGGACCGCCGTTCCAGATGAAGGTGATCGGCCGCGTCGCCTTCCCTGCGGGCCGGACGAAATAGGCGACATAGAAATTATGGCCGACGGCGTTGCCGGTTTCGACGTCGCGAATTGCGATGCGGCCAGCCTCCGCTGTATAGGCAAGTTTGCCAGTGGGCAGGTCAAGCCGGTGCTGGGTAACCGCCGTGGCCGGCTCCTCGCCCGCCGCCACGGGAACAGCAACCGAAAAGGCTGCCGCAAAGACGCATGGCAGCAGCGCGCCGGTCGTGCGTCGTGATCCTGACATCATTCCCCCCTCTCGCCATCGCCTAATCGGATTACGCATGTGCCTGTAATAGCCGCACCTCAATTGAGGGATTTGATCGGTGCGGGATTTTGCCACTGGAACGTAGGACTTGAACATCGATCTGGTTCGAGGAGGCACATGTTGCGAAAACACTATCTGGGATATCTTGCCGCTACGCTTGGTTCGGCCGTTCCAGCCCACGCGCAAACGACGCCAGCGATCGTCCTGGAAGCTACGCCAACGGCAATCGATCCTGTATCACAAACCGGCGCCCTGACCGTTGAGATGAAGATCCCGGGCATGGTATTGGGCCAAGGCGAAAAACTTATGAGCCTGGGTCTGGGAATGCCCGGTCAAGCCCGGTCGCACCGGGTCGGCGACGTATCGGCCCGTGACAAGCAGGGTGCCATCGGCTTGCAGGAAAAGCCGGGGATGGTCACCGACTGGACCGTCGCGCGGACGGTCAGCGGCGATGTGACGATACGCTATACGCTCATGCTGGAAAGTATCCCGATGCTTCAGGGCGGCCCACCCACCGCCGTCCGGGTCGATGGCCGAGCCTTCTCGGGGATCGGCGAGGTGCTGTTTGCGCGGCCGAACATCGACACGCCGCTGGCGATCAAGGTGAACTGGCACCTCGATCAAATGCCCGAGGGGGCACAGGCGGTGACGAGTTTCGGCGATGGCGATATCGACTTGCCGGTCGGTGCCCCGGATCGGCTGGGGCACGCGGTCTATATGGTCGGACCGGTCTGGCGCGAACCGACCGACGGTGCGATCGACGGATTCTCATCGGTCTGGGCCGACGACCCGGGGTTCGATCCCCGGCCGATCATGGGCTGGACAGCCAAGCTGCACAGCTGGATGAGCAATTTCTTCGGCGACGACACGCCCCCGCCCTATCGCGTGTTCATGCGGTACAATCCGATGAACGCAGGCGGCGGCGCGGCGCTCTATAATTCCTTTCTGGTCACTTACGGAAAGAATGTGACCGGCGAGAGCATGAAATATATCCTTGGGCACGAAATGACGCACACCTGGACGGCAAATGATCTGGGCAAATGGTATGACGAGGGCAACGCAGTCTATTATCAGGCCTTGCTGCCGTGGCGCGCGGGGCTTTTAAGTACCGACGAATATCTGGCCGACATCAACGAGACAGCCAGCCGCTATTATACGAACCTGCTTCGCAATACGCCCGAGGAAGAGGCCGTCCGCCGGTTCTGGGAAGATACGCGGGTTCGGGTGCTGCCCTATGATCGCGGGGCCATGTATTTCGCCAAGCTGGGCGGCATGATCCACCGCGCCTCGAACGGCAAGCGCTCCATCGACGATCTTGTGCTCGAATTGATCGACCGCAAGAAAAAGGGCCAACCGATTACCGACGCAATCTGGTTTGACATGCTGCGCCGCGAGATTGGCGACGAGGGCGTTGCGCTTCACAGGGCCATGTTGGCGGGCGAACTGGTATTGCCCGAATCCGGCGATTTCGGGCCATGTTTCAGGCGGGAGACAAAGATGGTTCGCCGGTTCGACGTCGGCTTCGACTTTGCCTCGCTGATCGGCGCAAAGAAGATCGTCCACGGACTGAAGCAGGGATCCGAAGCAGAAAAAGCGGGGCTGCGTGACGGGGACAATATCAGCTATGGCGTCGCGCTCGATGCCGTCCAGGGGGACGTAAACCGGTTGTTCACCGTGCAGGTCACTCGCGACGGCAAATCCTTTCCGATCACATATCTTCCGCGCGGCGAAGCCGTCGAGACCTATCAATGGGAACGCGATCCGGCCGTGCCGGAAAGCGCGTGCCGCAACAGGTGAGGATTACCGAATGACCCGTTCATACATAAAAGGAAGCCATCGCTGGGCATCGGTGGCGGCTCTCGCCCTGTTCGCGGTTTCGCCGGCGATAGGCCAGCCGGGCGAGGCGCCGGGTCGGCCATCGAACAATCCCGACGACTATCTTGCAGAGCCCGTCAAACCCGCATCGATAAAGGGGGATTTCACCCTCGTGGCGATCGGGGACATGCTGTACTCGCATCCGAAAGCCGATGCTGCGGATCCCAAGCTTCAGGATGTCCTCCGCAAGGTTCGGGATGCCGATTTCGCCGTCAGCAACCAGGAAGGCGTCTTCATCGATCTCGAGACCTTCGATGGCACCGGCTATGGCCTGGGCCAGTTATGGGGAGAAGGCACGCTCGCCAACGACATGAAGGCGATGGGCATCGATCTCGTGTCGGTTGCCAACAATCATTCGACCGATTTCGGCTTTGAAGGCCTGCTCCAGTCGATGCGCCTTCTCGATGCGGCCGGGATCGGCCACGCAGGGGGCGGAAGAAACCAGGAGGAAGCACGAAGTGCCGGCGTCGTGGAGACCCCGCATGGCAAGGTATCAATGGTAGCCGCGGCATCGACCTTCAAGGAAAACGCTGGCGCGAACGATGCCTTTGGCGGCCTCAACGCCCGTCCCGGCATCAGCACGCTGCGACTACGCAAGGTCAATATCGTTTCGTCGCAGCAATTTGCGACAATACGCGCCCTCGCGACCGAGCGGGCTTCGCCGCGTATGCCGGCGCCGGAACCTGACGCTGCCGAAATTGAATTCGGCGAGGAAATCTATCGTGCGGGCAGCGGCGATCCCGTGATTTACGAAATGGACCTGTTCGATCACGCCGACATTCTCAAATCGATCCGCGAGGCAAAGGAAACGTCCGATCTGGCCATTTTCACGATCCATGCGCACGAAAGCCCGACCGGTATGGACGATGACACCCCTGCCCCGCCGAATTTCCTGAAAACGCTATTTCACGACGTGGTCGATGCCGGGGCGGACGTCGTCGTCGGCGGGGGTCCGCATTCGCTGCGCGGTATCGAAATCTATAAAGGGCACCCCATTTTTTACGGGATCGGCGTCTTTTTTATCCGCGGCGAAATCAAGGCGACCCAGGAAGCGGCATTTCGGACATTCCCCGATCCTGCAACGGGCCGCGCCCCGCCTCCGGTGCCCGAACCGGAATCGGTCCGTCCCGGCGGAAATCCCGCAAGCTGGTATGACGGCATGCTCGCGGAGGTCGATTATCACGACGGACGCGCCCGGACGGTCCGTGTCTACCCGCTGGACGTTGGTAACACGCGCGACCGAAGCCGCCGCGGAATACCGCATCTTGCCGATCCGGAGACAGCCAGGCGTATCCTGGAAAATCTCCAGATATGGTCGGCCGCGCTCGGCACCCGGGTCGAGGTAGAAGGTTCGGTAGGAATTATTCACATAAAATGATGTGGAAGCAGCTAGGCACTGCGTAATATCCTTTGATGCATTGCCCTGATTCCCGATTCCTCCCACTAGGCGCGCCGCTTGATGCAGCCTGAGGCAAAACGTCATGCCGAGGCGCTTAACAAGCGCTTCCGGCCGGCACTCATGTCCTTCTTCTTGCGGCGCATCCATAATTTCCAAGAAGCGGAGGATCTGACCCAGGATGTCATTTTGCGTATCTCCGAACGGGCGGAAACAATCGATGCCTCGCGTCCCGATGCCTATGTATTCCAGATCGCAGCCAATTTGCTGCGTGATCATTGGCGGCGCTCGAAAGTCCGATCCTCTTACGCAGCGGAAGTTACCGCCGTGCGGGGGAACTGGATCGAGGAGATCGATCCCGAGCGCGTACTGCAATCCAGGCAGTCGCTCTCGACGGTGGTCGATGCAATAAAATCAATGCCAGAGAGGACTAGGACAATTTTCGTTTTGTTCCGCCTAGAGAATATGAAGCAACGCGAAATTGCCGACGCGCTTGGCCTGTCGATCCGCACGGTCGAGCAGCATGTCATGCGCGCCAGCCTTATCTTGCGCGACGGTCTTTCCGGCGGGGACGGCGCAACGTCATGACCGCGCACGGCGACCGCGATGAACTCGCGGCACTCTGGGCCATCAGGCTGAGCGAACAGGATTTGTCCGAGGCCGATCAGGTCGACTTTCAGGCGTGGCTGGATAGCGACGCGCGGAACGTCGACATATTGTCCGAAATTATCGGCGCATGGCAGGCGGTGGACCGCTACGCCGCCGCCGACCCGATGATGGAACTTCGTGAAGACGCGCTGACGCGGGCGCGGCAGATACGCGAACAGACGCGGGAATCGCCGGCCGTATCGCGCGGACCTGCATGGATGCTGGTTGCGGCCTGCCTTTGCCTGATCGCAATCGGCTTTTCGATCTGGCAAACCCAACAGCCCGAAATCTATTCGACCGGATTGGGTGAGCGCCGGATCGTGCTTCTCGACGATGATTCGCGGCTGTCGCTCGACGCGGGGACGAGGGTCAGGGTCAAATATACCACCGAAGGCCGAAAATTCTGGCTCGAACAAGGCCGTGCGAAATTCAGCGTGGCCAAAAACCCCCTGCGCCCCTTTTCGGTGGCGGCGCGCGGAAAGCTGGTGGTGGCGACCGGCACCGAATTCAGCGTCGAACTGGTCGGACCGGAGACGCGGGTGATCCTGTATGAAGGACATGTCGCGGTGCTCGATGGCCAATCCGCACCGGCCGTACCGATCGCCACGGGGGATAAAAACCCGGACACGGACGAGAGCTATCTGACACTCGATCCCGGCCAGGAACTCGTCGTCACCAACGCCAGTGCAGCCAAGGCCAAGCCGAAAATGCAAGTGTACAAGGCTTCGAATCCAGCCATGTCGGCGGACTGGGAGGCCGGGATGCTTGTGTTCGATAACGAAACGCTCGCGATCGTTGCCGAACGCACCAATCGCTACGCGGAAAAACCGCTTAAACTTGCCGACGCCCGGGTCGGTCAAATGCGCATATCGGGCGTGTTTCGCGCCGGCGATACCGCAGATTTGGTCGAAGGGCTGTCGGCGACGCTGGGCGTCAAAGCCCGCGCCCAGGGACGCGAAATCATATTGAGTGCGCCCAATGAACGGACGCCGCGATGATGAGGCGCACCCTTCTGGGTGCCATGCTGGCCACGCCTGCCGTTCAAGCGACAGCCAGGTCCGGCGTTGCCGGCAAACGCCGGCTGATCGTCAATTCGCTCGGCGAGCTGTCCGACCCCAATTTCATGGGAACCGACACCAACGAAATGGTTAGCGATCGCATCATCCGCGATGCCATGACTTCCGGAACAAGCGCGCTGAATCTGACGCTGGGCTATGTGTCGGGGGACGGCGATCCGTTCGAACAGACGGTGGAAGAAATCGGCCGCTGGGACGCAGCGATCCGCGCCCGGCCGGAATCGCTGATGAAGATATACAGCGCCGAGGACATCGAAACGGCGCACCGGCTTGGCAAGATCGGTGTCATCTTCGGGTTCCAGAATGGCGCGATGATCGGCGACGATGTCGGCCGCGTCGACCTGTTCGACAATCTTGGCGTCCGCATCATCCAGCTGACCTATAATATCCTGAATCAGATCGGCGGCGGATCGCTTGCGCCTGGCGACCCAGGCCTGACGCCGTTCGGGCACGAGGTCGTCGCGCGCCTCAACGCGCGCAGGATTATCGTCGATCTTTCGCATAGCGGACGTCGGACGTGCCTGGATGCGGCCCGCGCCTCTACGGCGCCGATCGCCCTGTCACATACAGGCTGCCGCGCGCTCGTCGATTATCCGCGCAACAAAACCGATGAAGAGCTGCGGCTGGTCGCTGAAAAAGGTGGCTACGTCGGCATCTATTTCATGCCCTTCCTCGCTTTTGAACGACAGATCACGTCGGCCGACGTCATCGCCCATATCGAGCATGCCATCGACGTCTGCGGCGAAGATTGCGTTGGTGTTGGCACCGATGGCCCGACCACTGCGATCGACGATATGGCACGCTGGACCGCCGCTTTTGCCGCCGACATCAAACGCCGTCAGGCCGCCGGCATTTCTGCGCCGGGCGAACGGCCCGATTCCTATCTGTTCGCCATCGACATGACGGGTCCGGAACAGTTTCATATTCTGGCCGACAAACTTCGCAAGCGCGGCCATTCCTCGAGCCGCATCGACAAGGTCCTGGGCCTGAACTTCGTCCATTACGCCCGGCGCGTCTGGGGAAGCTGAGCGAGCAGCTCAAAGCAATCGACGCAGGACGTCAACGGCCCGGTCAATGTCGTCGGCGGTGTTGAAAATCGCCGGCGCAAGGCGAACATGCCCACCGCGGACCGTTACATCGACCTTTGCCGCGGCAAAGGCCGCCTTGGCGATTTCCATCGAGACCCGGCACCTCACAGCGACGATCGGCGATCGATTGCCGGGCGGCGTTGCAGCGCGAAGACCGAGCCGCTCCACCGCTTCGCTCAGTCTGGCAGCAAGGCCAATGCCGTGCGCCTCGATCCGCGCGATGCCCAGCCCATCGATATAATCGAGCGCTGCTTCCAGAGCATGGATCTCGCCAAACGCCCGGCTGGAATAATCGAACCGGCGAGCCGTCGGATCGATATCAAATCGCCCATCGGACGCCTCGGAGGCATGCATTTCGCCATAACGGTCGAGGCGGAGTCGGCCAATCACCGATTGCCGGACGAAAAATGGCGCGACACCCCATCCGGCGAACAGCCATTTGTACGAACCCGCGCATAGCGCATCGACACCGGCTTTCCGGACATCGACCACCACCGATCCGACAGCCTGGATGGCATCGGCATAAATCAGCGCGCCATGGGAGTGGGCAAGGTCGGCGAGCGCGCTCATGTCGTGATGGAAACCATTGCGGTGCGAAATCCAGGCGACGGACAAAAGGCGCGTGCGGTGATCGACCAGCGGCGCGAATTCCTCAACCCCCGCGACGCCCCCGCGATTGCGCGCGATCCGCAACTCGATCCCCTTGGTCCGTTCGAGTTCGCGATAAAGAATGAATTCGGTATCGTAATGCAGGTCGTCGATGACGACATTGTCGCCCGGCTGCAGATCCAGCCCCGCGGCCATCACATTTTCACCTTCGGCGGTGGAAAAAAGCAGTCCGATCTCGTCGGGTGACGCATTGATCAGGGCCGCGAATTTTACCCTTACGCGTTCCGCCGCGCCCAGCAGCGTTCGCACGTCGAGCGGTTCCTCGGCCTTACCCCGGGCGAAATCTGCCGCTGCGGCCTGAACGCAACGCGGGATCGGCGCGATATAAGCGGAGTTGAGAAAGCTCCGCCCGTTCGCGGTGATAGGAAAATCGGCCGCAGGCTGGACCGGAGGCCGAGCCGGTCCGGCGAGCAGGGGAACGGCCGAACCCGCCGCCCCGGTTTCCAGAAATTGCCGCCGCGAAATCATCGGACGTTTGTACGGGACGATCGGGCCAGGCCCGACCGCCCCGCACTAGGGACCTATTGAAACCGCATCTTGGCGCCGATGAAGAACTGGCGGCCATAAAGGTCGCCATAAGCGCGCGTCGGGAACGACGGCCCCTCATCGGTGAAGTTGTTCACGCCCGCCCGCAACGTCAGATTGGACATTTCATACTGCACCGAAATCGTGTGGCGATAGTTGGCCGCGATAGTCGGCGTCGGGTCATTTTCGACCGTCGATGTCGCCGTATTCATGACCTCGGGCAGGTAATAGAGCTGGTAGAACAGCCGAAACGGCCCCTTGGAATAGCGAACATCCAGCCGGCCGCGCCAATCGGGGTCGCCGACCGTTCCTTGCGTGCGCGCTTCGCTGAACCCCGTCGCATTGCTGAGCGCCAGCGAGGTATGGGTCGCCTCGACATTGAATTCCAGCGTCCCCAGGTCCGATCCGAAGACCCGTTCCAGCGGAAGGCGGTAATTCAGATTATAGACTTCGCCATGATATTTGACGACCGCCGCGTTGAACGTGGTCTGGTTGGCCGTCACGATATAGCCCTGATCATTGCGCGTGAAATTGGAACAGGCGTCATTGGGATAATCGGTCGAGTCAAAGCAGGTTGCGAGAAAATTGGCCGGGCTGAATGCAGTCAGGCCCTGCCGCAGGTTCACCTCGATACGGTCGGCGGTGATGGTCAGTCCGGGGATGAAACTCGGCTCCACGACCACGCCATAGGTCCAGGTATCGGACACCTCGTTTTTCAACGTGGGATTGCCCCCCGTCGTGATGAGAGCAAGCGAGGTATTTTCCGCCGGATCCTGAAAGGTGCCAAGCGGCCCGAAGCCGGGATTCGCCGCGAACAAGGCTTCGCAATTCTGGCGGCGGACCGCCGGATTGGACCCCAGGCCGATGCTGTCGACATCGCAGGGATCGCGCCCGATCGGACCATTCGAAACGCTGATCGGCGCAAACAACTGGTCCAGCGAAGGCGCGCGGAAGTTGCGGCTGCGCGATCCGCGAAAGGTCAGGCCAAAACCGGTATCCCAGCGCAGCCCCGCACCCCAGACATTCTCTTTTCCGGCAATCGAATTGTCGACGAAACGGAAGGATCCGTCGGCGACCAGCGACCGAACCCCCGGCAAGGTGAAGTCTTCCCCAATGATCGGAACCAGCAATTCCGCGGAAATTTCATCGGTGTTATACGATTCCTTCGACGGCACGGATTCGCAACAATTGTCCGGCAACCCCAATTGATCGACTTCGTAGGGCGTCAGCGCCGCATATTCCCGGCGATGCTCGTAAGCGATACTGAATTTCGCCAGTCCGCCTGGAAGCCGGATCAGGCCGCCCCCGATCGTCGCCAGCAAATCATCCTGCACATTCTTGTATCGCGCGCCCGAAATCACGGTCGCGTAGGCCAGCGCCTCTGGCGAAGCCTTTACGTCGCCGAACGGATTGATCGGAACGCAGGCGGCATCGTCGTTGGTCGGATCCGCATCGGC
Organism: Sphingomonadales bacterium; assembly: GCA_004173185.1. Lineage (GTDB taxonomy): Bacteria > Pseudomonadota > Alphaproteobacteria > Sphingomonadales > Sphingomonadaceae > Sphingomonas. The sequence continues at coordinate 81,060 of SEFZ01000022.1, forward strand.
GTTGATGCGGCAGACGATCTGCCCGCCAACCGACGTCGTATCCAGCGCATTGTTGAGATGGGTGGCATAGCCGGCCCCAACCTCGATAAACCCGCTGGTCTCGCCCCTGCTGCCCGTCAGGCTCCAGTAGAAAGACCGGTCGCCGACTGCGAAGTCGCCTTCCAGGCCAATCAGTGCGCGCCAGGTATCGCGTTCGCTGGCGCGGTTTCGGGTCGGCAGAATATCCATGATCCGGCCCAGATAGAGCTGATCGCCGGCGGCAAATGCCGGATTGATCGCATCCAGCCCATCGATCGCATCCTGGGTCAGATACGGGTTTGTCCTGTCGAACGGAATCAGGCCTGCACCGCCGTCATAGTCGTTGAACAAGGTCCGGAAAATCGCTTGCGTGCCATAGGGGTCCGTCCCCTTTTGGTGGCCATAGACGAATTCGCCGATCAGCCGCACATTGTTGCTGATGTCGAAATGCCCGACCGCGGTGCCGGTATAGCGTTCGACGCCGGTGGCGGCCGTCGACACCTCGCGCCAGTCGAGGCCGTCGCCGCCGATCGAGCTGGCGGAGCCGCCGTAATATTCGCCGGGATCATAGGGGATGACTTGCTTGCCATCCGCGCTGAACTGAAACAAATCCCTGCCTTGTCCCAGGAACGTGGCGAAGAAGGGCGGCGAACCACTGGGGCGAAAAATAACGCCATTCTTGTTGTGGAAACGGTAGCGCGGGTGGGTAATGTAAATCTGCGTAGGCTGGCCGTCATCCGGGCCGGTATCGTTCGGGTTCGTGACCAGAATCGGCGAAAGGTCGGTCCATGGCCGGTCATAATCAAGCAAAGGATTGGTTTTCGAATATTCGAGATTGATGGCGATATTGCCGCGATCTCCGGCAAAATTAGTCCCTGCGGTCAGGCGCGCATAGGGTCGCCAGTCGTCGCCGCGCGAGCTGATGGAATTTTGCAGGTCGATCTCGACTCCTTCGAAATCATCCTTGAGGATATAATTGACAACGCCCGCGATCGCGTCGGACCCGTACACGGCCGCGCCGCCGCCCTGAATAATCTCGACCCGCTTGATCAACCCCGCCGGAATGACGTTGGTATCCACGACACGGTCGCCAAGCCCGGAGGCGGAGGACACCATGCGGCGGCCATTGACCAGCGCCAGCGTGCGGCCAGCGCCCAAGTTGAAGAGATTGGGGTAGGTCTGGCCGGTCCCCGCCGGAAATCCCTTGGTCGGGTTGATGGGAAACGCTGGCGCGTTCGACGTGACATCATTGAGCAAATCGCCGACTTGGACATAGCCTCGATCACTCAAATCCTCGGCCCCCAGCGACGTTGACGGCGCCGACGTGTCGGTGCTGGCCTTGCGGATACGCGAACCGGTCACAACGATATTGTCCTCGGCCGCCGCCTCGACATTGCCGCTCAGCTGCGCTGCCCCGGACCTGTCGCCTTCGATCATGTACATCCCGCCGCTGGCCCGGCGCACATGAAGGTCGGTGCCCGCGAGCAGGCGGCGCAGTGCATCGTCGGTGGAATGCGCGCCGACCAACGCGGCGCTGCGCTTTCCGCGCACGACGCTTTCCGAAAAGATGATCTGCTGGTTGGTGATTTGGCCGAATTTCCGCAGCGCACTTCCCAGGCTTTGCGATGGAATATCAAAACTATAGCTCGACTCTTGCGCCTGTACCGGCGCCACGTGCAAACAACTTGCCGCCACGCCGCTGGCCAGAAATGCTGCAACCCTCGTCAGTCTGTGATGAATCATGGCCCTGCCCCCTTGAATGGTAAAAGGTGCTACGCTGCACGTCCGCAAACCCGAACGCGGAAATGACAATTTCTTTACACCCGTCCCTCGGAATCGGCGATCTCGCGCATATTCCCTTTCTGTAGCGATGCGATCGAAACCCCGAACACCGCATCTGAGACGATAGTGGAGGCCAAAATTACACAGACCGTTCCAGCGCTGCATCATGTCGCGCATCCAGACCCCGCCCTGCCCTTTTCGGCGGCGGTAAGGGTTGGCCATTTTGTCCATCTTTCAGGCCAGATTGGCGTCGGCCCGGACGGCCGCTTGCCAGAAGGCATCGCCGGACAAACGCATCAGACGATGCGCAATCTTGCCGCCTGCGCGAACCTGGCCGGCACCAGCATGGCAAATATATTCAAATGCACCGTCATGCTGGCCGACATGTCGATGTGGCCCGCTTTCAACGAAGCCTATCTATCCTATTTCGACGCGGACCGATTGCCCGCGCGCTCGGCTTTTGGCGTCAGCGGGCTGGCGTTTGGTGCCTTGGTCGAAGTCGAAGCGATTGCGCTTGCCGGCGGGAATTCTTCGATCCGCGCGTAATACATCTGGACCGGCGGATCATCGCCCGTCGTCCACAACAAATCGGGATCGCGCCATCGTGAAGACATTCCTTATAGGCACCGCAGCCGCGACGGCGGCTATCGTCATCGCCCTGTCTGTTCCGGCCCACGCCGACGAAGCCCCGCTGCTGACGATCGTGTTGAAGCCTTCCGATATCGATCCCGGCGCGGGAACAGGGACGGTCGATGTCAAAATGACGATAGACGATGTATCGGCCGCGGCCGATACATCGTCTATCGTC
>SEFZ01000075.1 GCA_004173185.1 Sphingomonadales bacterium
GCGCCGCGACGGCGATCGAATATGGCCTGATCGCCGCGCTGATCGCGCTCGCGTGCCTCATCGCCTTCCAGACGCTCGGCCTCAACCTCGCGGACATCTTCAACACGATCAACAATGCGTTGAACTGATCGCGGCTGGAGGCATTCCGGGGCTAGTCGCCCCAGATCGACGCGCCGCAATCCTCGCACAACATGTGATCGAACCCGCGCTGCTTGCGCAATATGGCGACCCGCGCGGTGACCGCCGCGTCAGTCTCTTCGGGGGTCGGGCGCTGCACCTTGCCGCCCTCGCGCCCGTCAAAGGTAATGCCGCGGTAAAATTCGTCGACCGACAGGAAACGGTGCGCCACCGCCGCGGGCAGTTCATAGGCCGCGGCCTCCTCGGCGGTCAGCTGGACATCCCTCCCGCCTTTCAGGTCGCCGCGCTTGAGCAGCAGCCCCAGCAGCGAGTCCGACGGCACGATCCGCCGCTCGACCTCTTTGCCGTCGCGCAGGATCACGATCTCGCGCCCCTCGACCGCGCGCTGATAGGCGACCGCCTCCAGCCCGCGCAGCGCGTTCGCCAGCGCCTCGGCGCACGCCCGGTCAAAGGTTGCGAACAATTTGCGCGATCGATTGACCGAAGTCCGGCTGACGCCTGCGATACGCGCCGCATCGGTCACGCACCCCGTCTGCGCCAGCAAAGCCAGAAACGTCCGCGTCCGCGCCACCGTCCACCCATCCTCGCGAATGCGCAGCCCCGGCATGAAGGGATTATCCTGACTCCCCTCCCGCTTGCGGGAGGGGGTGGTCGGAGACCCGTGGCTCCGACCACGAGACTTGCCAGCTTGCTGGCTAGTCGCAGCGGGGAGGGCATGATCACCGCCACCCGAGACCACCACCGATTTCCCCCGCGAAACCCGCTCCACCTTACGCGCCATAGCTCCATCTCCCGAATCACTTGGAATGAATCGGAATGATTTTGAACCTATTTGGATAATGTAGGAAAGCGAAATATACTATGGCGTCGCTTCCATCGTCACGCCGGACTTGATCCGGGGTCCACGACCACGCCCGACGGATAGACGGTGTCGCCCGCGATCACCGCATCGGCATAGCCGACGGCTTCCTGAAAGGCGCGCGCTTCGGGGTTGTCGGGCATCAGCACGGTGGCGGCTTCGCGCGCGAAAGTGGGCACGGCGAGAAGGGCAAGGCCCCGCATCGCCGTCGCGGCGGCCGCTTGGGTAGTTCGCATGGTCATCTCCCCTGCTCGCTTGTCAGCGCGAAGGCGACAGCGGTTGGCGGGCCACACTGTCCAGCAAGGAGGCCTCGCTTTCGATGGGAAAATGAGATTATTACACATGTCACTGTAATACCAAGCTCGATCCGGAGGCCAAGAAATGCGGTTTTGTGAGCCTCGGATCGAGTCCCGGGGCTTCGTCGACGAAGATTACCTTTCAGAGCGCGACTTTAAGGGAAAACGATAGGCCAGATTTGTGCAATAAGATGCGAAAATGCCTCCTGTCGAATAACTATACGGTCTTCCGACCAGTCGTCCAACGCAACCAGTTCTTTGGTTATGAGGATTTCAGATGTATCATAGAATGGTTTTTTGGCAGCGAAGCCGCCGTTCTTAATTGTGGAGTTTATCCGTTTATCTAATAGGGACAGGTTGCCAATTCGATTGATGACGCGATCATGATTAGCCCATCGAGCGCCGGCCGGAGGAGTTTGGGGGTAAATATGTTCGACGTGAACCTTGGATGGAGCGTTGACTGCTAACTCACCAGTCCCTCGCTTCGCCATCTCGATCGAATATAGGAGGTAACGGCGCGGTCCTTGATTGCTAAGGCTTAGCCGCTGGAAACGGCTCCTCACATCGTCGTCGTTTAACGCGCCTTCCGCAATTTCAGCGCAGAATGTCTCAACGCTATTGCTACCGCGCAGATTGCGAGCGGATCTGTGAAGTTTGTTTTCTAAAACGCTGTTCTCGATACCCCCAATAATACCGTCACGAACGTAGAGATTGAGAAGGGCAGTCAATCCGACCAGAATCTGTTCGTCGCCTAACGTCTCAAATATGCTTAGCATTGCGGGGTAAAGGATAGATGCGCCGGCTCCAAGACCCCGAATATCAGTGAGTTTCTCTGCTATCTCCTCGTTGTCATATTCGGCAGATCTAAGATTTCGATATAACTTAGCGGCATCGCCTAACTCCGTGGAGAGCGCGATAGAGCTAATTCCCTGAGCTTCTATCGTAGACTTGACCTCACGATAAAGGCTTTGCGATTTGACATCCCCGTGCTTTGATATCCAATAATGCCGCAAGAAGGCTTTAATTTCGGTGTCGGTTTGAAAAGATATAACCGACTCCCATCTCTCGACAATTTGCTCTTGTTCGTTTTCGGCTGCACGACGGATAACTAGGTTTCTCAAGAGGTCCGGTGTCGACAAGCCGATGCCTCTGTCGTTGAGGGTCTCGAATACCTCAGCGGCATTGTCCTCGTTGCTAGAATACGCGGCGATAACAGTGAAATGGACGCACAAGACTTCTAGAATACGTAAAAGCCATTTCCGCTGTTGCTCAGCGGACTTACCAGCCAGCTTTTCGTCGATAGATTTTTCAAAGAATGCCAGGGCGTCGAAAATAAGAAAATGCGATGCACGTTGAGGTTCCGGTGATGAATAATCTACCGCTCTTGGATCGGATACCAGTCTCTGAAAGAAATCTCGATCATAAACATTCAACCTTAGCCGATGAACCACCTTCTTTTCGATAGGATTCTCTGAAGAAAGAAACTGATTTTGAATATATTTACTCGTTTCAGCATCAATAGAAACCAATTTGTTTCTTACGGCCGAAAGTAGAATTGTTGACGTTGCAAGACGTTGCTGGCCATCCAATAGCAAAAGATTTTTATCGCCCTCAACAAGAACTACCGATCCAAAAAAGTATTCATCCTTAATAGGATCGCCGCATCGATCCGAAAAAGCGATTAGATCGCTCCAAAATGTTTCTATATGCTCATATCTCCAACTGTAATTTCTTTGCCAATCTGGAACGACAATCGCCGGATTGGTTAGTATCAACAGCTCTTGGACAGATCTTTTATGCGGCGTGTAAGCGTGATTTACGATTCCAGCCATGATTTTCCCCCATGCTGCACGGGACTATTGCAGTGAGTCGATTGCATATCAACATCCACTAAGCCGATTGCATCCTCTCTCTCAAACCAAATCATCCACCCTAATCCCCAGCGCCTCCGCCAACTTCCGCACCGTCTCCACCGACCCCTTGCCGCGCCCGGCCTCGATATCGGCGATCTGCACCCGGTTGACCCCCGACACCGCCCCCAACTTCACCTGAGACAGCCCACGCAGTTCGCGCCAGACGCGCAGCGGACTTTCGCCCGCGATCAGCCGCTTGGCAAACTCAGCCGGCACCAGCTCGTCCTCGCCCGCCGTCAGCGCCGCCTTGGCGCCGTCATAGGCGCGCAGGTCGGCCAGATCCTCGGCGGCTTCGCGCAGGCGGTCATATTCTTCGCGGGGGATCGTCACCATCTTGTTCATGGGGTCATTCCTTCATTCATAAACGCTGCCGCGCGGACCGATTTCCAGCACCGCCAGCACGACGCCATCCTCCATGATCACGCGCCAGTCGCCGACGCGCAGCCGGATGCCGTCGCGACCTTTCAGCGCCTTCACATTGTTCGCCTGCGACGCGGGATCGGCGGCATAGGCCTCGATCTTGCCGACGATCCGCGCCGATGTGTTGGCGGGCATACGCTGCAGGGCCTTGATCGCGGATCGCGTGTAGCTGATCGGCTTCATGGGTTGATATGTAGTCTATAACTACACTGTAGTCAATAGCTACATATCTGCCGTCATCCCGGACTTGATCCGGGATCCATTCCACCGGCGCCGCATGGACCCCGGATCAAGTCCGGGGTGACGAGGTGCATAAACACGGCGGTTTTCCTTTGCGTCTTCGCGCCTTCGCGTGAGCCAAATCTTCCCCCCACCCCCTTGCAT
>SEFZ01000055.1 GCA_004173185.1 Sphingomonadales bacterium
GCACCGCACGCCGCCAGGATGGAACAGGCCACGCTGCTAAGCATAACCAAACGAATGCGTGCGAAAGCCGCCATGAAAAATCTCCGTTCCCGGTGTGCGCCCCCAAATTGGTCGAGCGGCGCCCCTGATGAAAAATCACCGGCGGACGAGAAGAGATATGCTGACTCGCCCCCGGTGAAGCCGCCACTAGGGTGATTCGATGACGGTCTGACGCCAGAGCCGTGACAGTTGAGTGACTCTTTTGAGTCGGTTTGGAGACAGGCACAGCGGCACTAGGGGCCGCTTGTTCGCACCCGCAAAAATAAATGCAGCGAAGCTCGCTTGCATCACCCGGAAAGCTTTGCTAGGCGCCCGCTCCTACCTGGTGCCGGACCCGTCCGGACCATCATGATGTGCGGTCGTGGCGGAACTGGTAGACGCGCAACGTTGAGGTCGTTGTGGCCGAAAGGCCGTGGAAGTTCGAGTCTTCTCGACCGCACCAGTCAGAAAATTATACTTCTAAATCAAGTATTTAGATTGGCGAAGCCGGGGGAAACCCCGCGCTTCCGCGCCATTTCGGCTGTCGGTTTTCCACGGTGCAGTCTGATGGGTCTCTGATCTCGGCACTTTGGAGGGCAACATCGCTCCGTGTCTCACGCCCGCCAAAAACTGACTGCAGAGCTGGGTCGCAGCAACCTCCCCTCCCCCACCTGAGCAGTTCAGCACCAACTCAAAATGCGCGAACAGGACTCTGTGCTCTAGCGCTCGGCCGCGAGGCGGACTTGTCTCCCAACTGCTCCGCGAAATATCACGGAGGTAACTAACCCTATCGGGGCAGATTCCAGGGATATCGCGCGGTAGTCAAAACACGAGATTTGTTTGTACCGACTGAAAGGCACCAAACAGTCCATTGGGACTTCAAAAACCAGCAGAATGGACGGCTGGGTCGCAAAGGCGAGCCTCTGCGCCCCTCCGACGCGACAGATCAGTGCCTGCAGCCAGAGACTCTCGATTTCATCAGAATGATGTGGCAAAAAAGTGCCCGGTCTTGTCCGGGCGTTTTGCTGACTGGCGTCCGTAGCTGATCTAAAAGCCCAGCGCCGTTCGCTGTTCTTGCCAGTGCATCGGCAGATTGATCGCCGACAAGGATTTCGCCGTCAGCTTCGCTGGCTGTCGGCCTTCGACGATAGCTGTAACAATTTCCGGCGCCAGACATGACAGCGCAACCAATTTGCCAAGCCGGGTACGGCATCGTCCTTCGTCCGCGGCGATGGCTGCGATGGATTGCTTCGGGCGCTGGAGCACCAGCCTACGAGCGGCGTGCGCCTCAGCCACGAGTTGCACCAACTTCTCATCGCGCTGTTGCGGCGGGACCGCGGGCGCCGAGGGCGGAAGGACGAGACGCAATGCATGACCGCGCCGTACCTTGATGACCGGGCAATGCAGAACCTGGATGGCGGCTTCGTCTTCTTCCTCGGCATTGGCGATCTGAAGCTTTGCTCGCAGCCCCGCGTCGTTCAGGTGGACCGCGACATGATCCTGGGCCAGGTCGATCCGACGGACAATCGCATGAATGATGTCGCGGCTTTCGCCGGGCTCATTGGAGCGGAGCTTCGCTGCCATTGCGTGAGCAGATGACAAGGCGGTGTTGATGGTGGCGGCACTTTGACTTCTGGCCATTGCAACAATGCTTTGCTGGCCTTCTAGGAAGGACGCGAGCCGGTCTCGGATCAATGGATCGATATCTGTTGATGTCACCCGCCATCCGACGCCCCCCTCGCAGTCCGGGCGCGTCTGGTAATAGCGATAGCGTCGCTTCTGGGTCGCGCCGTCCTTGTTGGTCACTGTTCGCGTCGAGTGGCTCGGGACCATCGGACGCCCCTCCCCATCATACATGATGCTCGACAACAAACTCGGACATCGCGCCTTACGCCGCGATGTCCCGCCCTGCGATCGTTTCGTGAGAGCTCGCTGGACGGACTCCCAGAGATCTTCCGACACGATGGCTTCATGCTCGCCAGGGAAAGCATCACCTTTGTGAACGATATCGCCACGATACATCCGGTTAGAGAGCATGTGGTAGATCGTGCCTCGTCGATAGAGGCATCCGCCCTTGTGCGGTCCGCTGGTTCGTTTCTGAATCTTGGTTCGGTATCCATCGGCATTTAGCTCCTCGGCCAAAGTCTTGACGGACCCAACGTCGAGATAGCGACGCATGATGTGACGCACTTGCTCAGCTTCCTGCGGCTCGATGACAAGCTTGCGATCGCGAACGACATAGCCGAGCGGAACCGGCCCACCCATCCAGATACCTTTTCGCTTCGAGGCAGCGATCTTGTCGCGGATACGCTCGCCGGTCACTTCGCGCTCGAACTGTGCAAACGACAGCAGCATGTTGAGCGTCAGGCGGCCCATGCTGGTCGTCGTGTTGAAGGACTGGGTGATCGATACGAAGCTGGCGCCGGCGCCGTCGAGCACATCGACGATCTTGGAGAAGTCAGAAAGGCTCCGCGTCAGGCGGTCGATCTTGTAGAGCAGAATGACATCGACCTTCCCCGCGGCGACATCGGTCAACAAGCGCTTCAGCCCCGGCCGTTCCATGTTGCCGCCCGAGAAGCCGCCGTCATCGTACCGCTCGGGAATGAGTTTCCATCCCTCGTGGCGCTGGCTGATGGAATAGGCGGCACAGGCCTCATATTGAGCGTCGAGGCTGTTGAATTCCTGCTCAAGGCCATCCTCCGTAGACTTGCGGGTATAGATGGCGCAGCGGATGACCCGATCAGCCACGGCGCGGTCTCATGCCGAAGAAGCGGGGTCCTGACCAATGTGCGCCAGTCACTTCGTGAGCGATCTTCGTTAGCGACTTGTAGTTTCGCCCTTCCCATTCGAAAGCGCCGCCCACGACCAGCACCTCTATCGTCCGACCATTCCACTCGCGTATCAGCCTGGTCCCCTCCGAAAGCCGGATCGGCATGACAAGCCCGGGCTCCCGTTTGCCGGTCGATCCTGCGGCGGCCTCGCTCATGTGCGCCAGCTCGCGCCGGATGATGGCGGGAACATCGCCATAGCGGCGTTCTTGCAAAAGCTGGGCAGTTACGCGGCGAAGAAGCGGATCGGGGAGGCGTGGCGCCTCCCCTTCCCCGAGTTTTCGCCAGTGGGCTTCGACATCGCGGCGCGGCATCGCTGGCATTGCAGCGATGATGGTATCGATCCTCGACATCATGCCTGTCCCGAGCCAGCGGGCGCAGGAGCGCATCCAGTCCAGATGGTCGTACCGTCGTCGCGCTTCAACCGTTCGATTACCCAGCCTTTTTTCCGTCGCCCGGTCAGAAAGGCGCGACAGCTGTGCGGTTTCCAGGCCGTGGCGGTAGTCAGCTCTTCAAGCGAAACCCCCTCCTTACGGGTGAGAAGCTGTTCTACGATGGTTGACTTCTTGACCTCGGCGCCCCCGTTGGCTGGCGCGGTCGTCGGTTTCTCATTCACGGTCATTTCGGATCTCCAATGCGGGTCCCGGCTTTTCCGGTCCCACCGATCCAAGGCCACGTACGCATGCCGCGTATTGGCCTTACCAGCTCTGCGCTGGCACGAACAGCAATGCTTCCGCCGCCTAACAAGTCCAGTCGAATATGACCGAGATTCAGAAAGATGGTTGTCGACTTGCAAGCCCCGCCGAGCATGGTCGGCATATGGCTATCGACGATGATATGAGCTCAGAAGCGACAGTCCCTGCCCTGTTCGCTGAGATTACGGCGCTGCTCGAAGATGCGCACGAGATTGCGGTGCGGGGGCAGAATTCAAAGCTGAGCACGAGCGAATATCGCTCGTACGCTGTCGAGCTACGGCGTTCCCTCGATCAAATCCAAACCCTGGCGTGGTCCATTCAACTCACTATGGGCTGATGTCGGCTTTGCGCCTGATATACGCCGTTCCGTCGGATTCTAGAACACACCAAAGCGGACCTTCAATACGAGGCCAAAAACGACTCTGCTCGATTTCGATAAGAAGCCATGTGTGTGAAAGTCAGGCGGCAACTTTCGCGCCCGACATCGTCGCGAGCCTCCTAGCCCATTTGAATGGACTATGTTCAAGGCATGCGCGGGCTACCGCAGACAGCTCGGCTTCATTGGAAATCATATCGTGCAACTCATCGTATATCCGCTCAAGTTCGGCACTCCGATAAACTAGCTGGTCATGGGGCAGTCGCATAATAGCGGAGGCTGCTCGGACCTTTTTATCGCACTTGTTCCAAATTCTTCTGCGCTCTTCGTTCAACGGCTCGAAATCGAGGTGGAGCAAACGAATGCTGATCGTCGCGCGGAGAAATCCAAACTCGTCCTCCTCACAGTTCGGAATTGGCCGACCCGCCTCGTCAAATGTGATCAATGTCCAGTCGCCCTTGCGGCAGGGATCTAGAAGCATTGGGGTTTCTAGGGTCTCATCGCTGTCCCAATCTCCGGCGACGTAGCTCCCGGCTACCAGAGGAAATCGATCCCATTTGCCGAGCAAACCGCCCGACGCTTCGTCCCGGCGGGGCGAGTTCATGACCGGCCCGGCGAGCCGGTAATTTCCCAGTTTGAAAGCGAGCCACCAATATCCCAACCTTGTACTCCCGTCCTCCTCACGGACATCGCCTTTCGGGCGAAAATGATCGACGTGCCAGACACTGACGATGTCGCGCGCCTCGCTATACCAGCACTTTCCGTGCGACATTTTCATAAGCACCGGCCGCACATGTTGCCGCCAAAAGTGCGAATTCGTATCGATGAACTTGGATCGGGCGACGGGATCGTCAGCCAACTTGACGAGCTCTTCGGTCAGCCGCCGCGCTTCGTCCCGAACTTCGGGAGAGAATGCGGTCTCGTCGAATTCAACGAAGATCATCGGAGCCCTTCGCCAACAGTTCCTCGATAATAGCGTCGGAGATGGCGTTCAAATCTTCGATTTCTTCTGGAGTAAATGCCAGTTGTTGTTTCGAGCGCCGGCGCTCGAGGCGCTGCAAGAATCGGGCATATAGAGGCTCGCGGGAAGCCTGTCTGAAGCCTAAGACAGAAAGCTCTGCCGTTAAATCGTCTAGCTTCCGGCGCTCTTCCGTCGATCGATTTTCCTGGGGCATCGCGAACAGGCGGTTGCGTTCGTCGAGTTTGTCTTGCGTTTCCAGATCGAGTGAACTCTCCAGGCCGAACACGTCAGTCAAAACGCCGGCCACGCCGAGACCGCGGGGATCTACGATAGCTCGCGACGCCTTCACCTGCCCGTTATTGTTACGCGAGAGAACTTGGACCTGCTTGGCTTCCAAACCGGAAATCGTCAGAGCGTCGTGCGTAGTCATCACGAGGTGACTGTCGGCATTTCGACCGGCAACGCGCTCAATGAGTTGCAAATAATCCCGTTTCCAGGCCGGATTAAGGTGTGTGTCTGGTTCGTCGAGAAGGAACAGCGATTCTTGATGGCCAGTAAAACGTATAAGGCCGAGTACGTTCAGTAGCTGCTTTTCACCGTCACTGATCTCATGGAAGGGAAGCTCGTCGTCTACGCCTTCCTTATTCACCCATACTCTAACCTCGCGAATGAGCCCCGAGATATCGAGTGTTTCCAAAAGCGCAAAAAAAGCTTGCTGCGATCCGAAGGGCTTAGCGATCGCACGTAGAGCTTCTTCGTCTCTAATGAAGATATAGATATGTTCTTCAGAGCGCGCACGTTCACGATAATCTTCCTGAACAGTTTCCGTGACCTGTATAGGAGCTAGGGCGTGCTCCCATAGCGCTGCAAGAAGGTGACGAACGACGCCCGTCGCATACCAGAACCTCGGATCACCATGTCGCCGATATATGTCGTTCGGTTTGGCCCTAGCCCAATCTGGACGTTTCAGCACGAGTAAGGCGCTGTGAAAGCCCTCGATCTGCATGTCCCGGCGAAAGAAATCGCGGGCGTCTTGGTCCAGCAAGGCAAAATAGGTTAGAAGGGCGAGCTGACCGTAAAATGGACGAGCATAAAAAAGACGGCGTAAACGTGGCTCTCGAGGATCGAGTTCTAATTCAGCACCAGGCTTGATTACATTCGAATAATATCTCGTTTGATGCCGGTCGAACAATATCTCGAACCGACGTGTGCCTCCCGAATAATAACCGAATATATTGTTTGGCAGATATTCTGATGCGTTCTCGGCGACCCGCGCAGCTGAAACGGATTTTCCATCCGCCAGAATTCGCAGTGCGCCCGAAGGGTCCGACCACCGATTGTCGATCTCAATCCAGCGCGATCGACAGTTATACCGAAGAAAGCACCTAAACGGGATTGCTTCTTTCAAATCCAGCGAGCGGAAGATAATTACCAGCGCCTCAAGAACATTGGATTTTCCTGTCCCATTCAATCCGATAAGAACGGTCGACAGTTCATCTTCGTCAAAATCGATCTCGACATCGTTCAAATTCTTGAACCCATCGATTTTCAGGCGATCAAGTCGCATCGGTCAGTTCCAACCGAGTTTTATCCGCATTTTGTCTGAGGTGGCCAAGCGTGACCTCGATGGCAAGTTGTTTGTAGAACTCGTCTATTTCCATGTCCGATCGGAGATAGAGCTCTTTGACTGGTAAAGATTCAGCGCTGGCCTTGGCGACGATTGTCCGGAGGTAATCTGCCTCAACATCTTTACGGGATTGCGGCACCTTTTGCCTCCTAAATAGATCGCCCTGTTTCTTGTCTGCTTTACGCAAGCGCCGTTTCGATCTCGCGGGGGTAGGATTGGCGCCGGCCCTTGCGATCACCGCGCCGGCCGGCTCATCGTCATGATTTTGGTTGGTCAATTCGCCCTGAAATGCCTTCCGCAAAATCGCAGCAGACAAATCACTTAGCGACTGTGTAATCTCCTCGGAATGACCCTTGACCGAGTTAAGACGTAATAGAGCTTCATCGACGAAGGCTATCATTTCCAACTGTTCGGATCGAGCTGGTAGCGGAAGAGGAAAGCGCCGCAGGTCAACGAGGTTGATTCCGCTCTGTGCGACGCCTTTAACTTGCCTTGTGATGATCTCCTGTCCCGCCGGGGACGCAAGGGCATAGGCGACAAATTTCGGCTCGACCCCCGCCAGAAGCGGAATCACGGCAACTTCTCGGCTAACGTTTATCCCGGTCATATCCGATCCCGCGACTGCTACATTGCCGGTAGTTCCGCGGATGGAGACGAGCACCTCGCCGCCGCGTAATAACGTCCTCGGATACCGGTCCGACAGTTCGCGGCGAACACGCTTTAAGTTGTTAACATCGATTTCGAAATTCTTGATGTCGCCCGCGCGGACCGTTGGGACGCCTCCGTCTGTATCGTCGCCCGTCTGGATGATGCCATACGAAATTTTTCGAACCGGATCGCAGACTGACTCCAAAGTAACGAATGGCCAAGGCGTGTCGTCTCGGACGCCAAATATTTCGGCAAAATTCGGAGAGGGAGAAGCTATATCGACCCCATCGTCGCGGTTTGATGGACTACGCTCACCTGCGCCGATATCGGCACCTGCTTGCTTTTGGATCTTTCTCCACATTCGCGTCGCATCTCCGCGAAAAGCGGCTCCCAATGCAGCCCTTTGATACGACGCTACCGAGGCTTCCATTGTTCTCATCGCATCCCGAGCGTTGTTGAGCCTAGCAAACATCGCTTCGATCGACGCCACTACACGGATTTGCTCACGTGACGGCGCAATTGGAATCCGGAAATCTCGGAATTTCTGAGTAAGGATGCTTGGCACGGTTGTGCCGGTCTTTGTACACCCAGCCAGAATTTCCTGATCAAAGCGGCGTAATGCTGCCGCGACGTAGTCGGGGCTGATGCCCTCTGACAATACCAGCGCCTTTACGTCTTGATTGATCGCAACGGCAGCGACCGTAACCGCAAGTGGCAAGCTGTTCGACAGGATACCGCTCCTTGTGACGATTAGGACGGCGCCTGCGGGCACTATGTTTGTCGCGGAATCGGCGACCGCATCCTCGGTGATCTTGTCTTGGGCGTCCGAGATAAAATGGGTTCGAAAATCCTTGGGAGAAACCCAAGGGATCGTGCCGTCCATCCAGAAGGCCGAATTACTCTTGCTCGGAGTGCCTCCCCCTACAAGTTCGCCCAATTGATCTATCGAAGCCATGACCCAATTGGCCGGCAGATCGTTACTCACACGGGATCTTTCTGAGCCGACAGCATCATATCGGTGAGGGTTCGAATCTCGCTAAGCGCAATTTGAAGATTGGCGGTAATCTCCGCAGCAATTTCTTCAGCATCAACAAAGCCATCTGGCTGGCCGGCGTCATCCCGGAGCCATTTTACATCGAGGTTGTCAGCGTCGCGCCGAATGCTCTCACGATCGAACCGTCTCCAACGATTATATGATCCCGCCGTTTCATCTGACCGGTCGGTTCCGAAGGGGTCTTCACCAAAACAATGCTCGAACTCGCGAAAGAATTCACGCGTCAGCGGCGTTCGCTTCCCAAATGGAGGAACGCCTGTGCGGGCATCGTAGACCCAAATGTTTCGGCTGTTCTCTTGATTTCCTTCGCGGCGTGTGAAGAAAAGTACATTGGTCTTTACGCCCGCGTAAAATATGCCGTTTGGCAAGCGAAGGATCGTGTGGAGGTCGCACTCGCTCATCAGATCTGCTCGGATGCGCTGTGCGACATTCCCTTCAAATAGAACATTGTCGGGAAGCACGACGGCGGCTCGACCGCCCTGTTTCAATCCCCGGTAGATGTGCTGGACAAACAACAGTTGCTTGTTTGCTGTCGCATGCGGAAGGTCGCTGCGACGAGGAGCGCCACCCCCGCCCTTCGTTCCAAAGGGAGGATTTGTCACAACGACGTCAGCGAGATCTAGCACGCTATGGTCATCCGAGAGCGCGTCGCCGTGCACAAGTCTGCCCTCGATCCCGTGGACGAACAAATTCATCAAGCACAGACGATAGGTATCTTGAACGAGTTCAATGCCCTGACAATGCGCGCCGCGCCCCTTGGAGCGCGCCCGTGCATATCGATCCGCGCTGATGAGGAAGCCGCCGGTACCGGCGGCAGGATCCTGGCAAATTTCGCCCGCTTTGGGTTTAACGAGACTGACAATACTGTCGATCAAAGCGCGCGACGTAAAATACTGGCCTGCTCCCGCTTTGGCTTCAACCGCGTTCTTCTCGAGGAGCCCTTCATAGATGTCACCGAAATCGTCACGGCTCGTTGAATACCAATCCATCCCATCGATGCGGCGAACAACCAGTTGTAAGTTTGCGTTGTGCTTAAAGACGGTGGTCGGAAAAGCAAAAATCTCGCGCACCTGCGTGTTAGGCGCATCCTCGCCGAGATGGGTCAGCATTTTCCTGTAAAACCCGAGCTGCCCTTCTCCCTCATTCTGGACTAGATCATGCCAGCGATAGCCTTCGGGAAGCGCTTCTTCTGTGCCCGTTTCTTGAGCGATCTTCAGAAAGAGAAGGTAGGTCAGCTCCGCCATATACTGGTGATAAACCATGCCATCATCACGCAAAACCCCGCTAAGCGACCATAGTTTCTGGATAATTTCACTAGGCGTGGCCATGCTGTTAGTTACCATTTTATTCGTGGTTAAAACGTATCATTAGCCGAGCCAGCCGGAGCCTGTCACTATCGAGATGATGGGACCGTAGAGGGGAAAGTACGAGAAGAAACAAGCCTGATTTCTGCGGACTCCCCCGTACCGTCCCCTCCGCGATCTCAGATGCGCTATTCAAGATTTGCCGCCAAAAGCGGACCGTCTCCAAACGGCCCGATGCGCCATCAATTATCGTGTGAATGAATGGCCGGTTTTAACGGCCAAGCGGAACGCTGCGAACGGCCGCTCTGGTGGCGGCAGCTGCCGACCAGATGTTGCTTTTCCCAAATTGCAGACGAACGACCGCTTCCGCTAAGATCGGCTGTTGCCCCGCGGTGATCGGACCGGCAGCAGTGTGCCCGGTCCAGTCATTTGGCGCCGGCAGCGCAAACCTAAACGCGTTCATTCAACCACTTGGCGACGATTGAAGGCAAAATTTCCCGGCTGAGTAACTAATCCCGCTCCGTTTCGGTGCGCGCGGTTGTTTGGACCAGTTCCGGCAGCCGATCGAGCTGGGCCTTTTGCGGTTTCGATATTCGTCGACCGAGGACGTGCGAGCCTGTCTCTTGATACTCTTCTCAGCGGCGACCGCCGGTGAGAAACTTGCGGACATAGTCGGCACCGACTTCCCATTCGTACAGCCGGAAAATGGGTCCAATGAGCGCGGCGACCACCTCGGGCAATTCCGCGGTGAGGGCCGCGACCCCGACTTCGATCACGACGCGTCTGCCATTCTCTCGGCTCGCCCGTTCGATGCTGAAGTAGGCGCCGACGGCAGTCTCGTCGATGCGCCGGCCGGCCAGCCCCGCATAATCGACGATGAGCTCGCACTTGGTCGCATCTGAAAAGTGGCCTGCTAGCGCCCCCACGAACGCGACCCGTTCGGCGGTCATATCGATTTGGAAACTCGGTGCGAGCCGCTCACCTGGCGGCCACGGGCGAGATCGCCGCTGTGCTATTGCTTCAGTGACCCACGGATTGTCCTCGCCGAGGCCCGCCACCTCCACACCGAGCCCATCGTCCCGGACGAACCATTCGACTGGTAGGCGATACTCGTGACCCTTGGCGGACTGCCGCGCGGTATAGCCTTCGCGACCCTCCGCGAGGATGACTCCGGGCTTGCTCTCGCCCGAATGGCCGCGCTCGAACGCGCCACTCCCGCCACGGCTAATGCTCGCCGAGGCTGACGATGCGTCCCGCAACGCGCTGTCCAGCGCCGTGAGCGGGAGCGGCGCAGGCGCGTCACCCCCGTCATTGGTCAGCCGAAAACCGAACGCGACCCGATTGCCTCCCACGTCGACAGGCCAGTCGATGTCCGCTGCGGTCGCCGCCGTTGTCCACCGCTCGAGCGCCCAATCCGCCTGTCGCAGCAGCGGGGTCGCCGAATCAGCGGTGGGCTGCGGCCGATCGAACAGCTGCCCGATCGAGGTCAGGAGCGAGGTTCGATCCGTCATCACGCATCGCCGGAGTACCTCTCGCCAGAGTTCGGGAGAGTCGATCGGCACTGACTGTGGCCCAGGCGCCCGAACATAATGGACGCCCTTGTTGATGCCCTGTGGCCTACCCTTGGCATCTTGGGGACCATCGGTCTTGGTGCAAACCGGCACCGCCCCATGCGACGGCACCCGGACCGCTGGGTAGGAGAGGCCGGACGCCGCGGTCACGTAATGCACTTCGCAATGCGGCTGCGGCTCTAGGTATTTCGCTCCGATCCCATTGATCGCGTCTTGGCCATAGGCAGCAAGGTCCCCCGGATGGGGGTGGCTCGGTACGCCGTCGTCTTCGAAGCCGAAGACCAACCACCCCCCGCCGGCATTGGCCAACGCGCAAATGTGCCGTGCAATCTTGGCCCTCTCGACATTCTCGGTAAGCGGCATAAAATTTTTGTATTCGACATCAGGTGCCTCGAGCCGACGCTCGACGAGATCGGCGAGCAAGTTCTGATCTGGAGGTACGCGGGATGCCATTACAGCTCGGTAGCTCAATTTTAGTGGCGGCACGAGCATGCGGTTCGTGCGGCGATAGTCCTTGGGCTCTCGGGCACAGAACTCATGGCACCGGTCGATTATGAGATTGATCGACAAAGGCGCTACGCTGTTCCGGTCACTGGGCTGTCGGGAATAGACGGTGACACTATTCGGGTTCGCAGCTTGATTGTGTGCCGCGATGGAAATCTGTTGGACCGCTTTCGGCCCAGGCTTGCTCGTTGGCATTAGGAAAGACTGGTGATCGAATCTGTCGTTCGACGCCCCCCCCCCCCCTGGAAGGGTGGCTAAGTCCCTAGGTGTGGTCGCTCGCTGCCGCCCGCCAGGCGGATGAACGAAAGGCAGGTTTTAGGAGTCGTTTCGGGCGGACGAATGTCGGCTATTTTGGTGGCTGCCGACCTCCCGGGATGGGAAGGAACGGCCGCTATAGCCTTTGCCGTCCCCATACCTGCCTGTCTCGCACCGGCCAGCCTCGGTCATCGGGGTAGAGCATCTCGTTTAACCGAGAGGGTCGGTGATCGAAGGTCCGCTTTGCCAGGGACGCGCGCGAAAGGTGCCAGTCCGCTACCGGCCAATCGCAAGCGGTAAATTGATGACATCCTGGTCATGGGAGTGTCGCGGCAGACACCGACCGAGAGAGCCTTGGGCGCAAGGTTAGGGACAAAGAATAGATTCAGAGCTCAGGCCATCTAGCTTTTCCCAGAGCCGACGAAATCCTGATGGACCCGATGGAGGGAGTCCAAGAGCCGACTTCCAGCGCCGACGATTTTAGAGAGAACCTTGATTTGCTCTCGGCATGCGAGACTCTCGGTTGGCTTGGGATAGTTGATCTGGTGATCGGCCTCGCCCCATATCTCCTCGAACAAGGTACGGACTTGCACTTCACAGCAAAGGGGAGAATCGGCGCGCGGGCGGATCAAATAGTGAACGCTCGTATAGGAGGTCGGCTTCTGCATTACCTCCAGATCGAACTTACCGAAAAACTCGGCTGCCTCGGGATCCCAGGTGTAGGCTGTCGCGCGCTCACCTAGCACCCAGTCGCCGGTTTCGATCTTGAGCCTGATGACTTCGTCGATATTCGCGAAATGCTCCTGATACAAATGCATGATCCGAACACCGGCAATATCTGTCACGCGCTCGAAAAGGTTGGCCAATGAGATCGGCCTTCCCTCTTCACGCTTGCGCTCAAGCTTCGCTCGCAAATGATCGCGATTCTTTAACCGACTCTTATAGGAATGGACGATCTCGCGCCCTGATGCCCGCAACTTCGGGTGATCCCCAAGAAAATGGAGCACACTGTCCATGAATATGCGGAACTCATGCCGCATCTCGTCGTACCGTGCCAAGATCGCCTCATCCTCATCGGCGCGCGCTTCTATTATGACTGCGGGATCTGGATCTCCGATCGATGTTACCGGGTCGTCCTCGAAGTCGGGCGTCACAGCAGATCAGCCCGCTTAAGAAAGTCCTGAGCAAAGCCGCGATAAGCGTCCCTCGTCGCTCGATAACTCGCCTGATTTCCTGCAATTGTGCTGCGATCCTCCGGATCGAGAATGCCGCAATCTGGCAGCTTCCACATCGGCAGATGATATTTCTGGGACATACTCGGGAAGGTGTTGTGACTGTGGATGATAGCATTTGCGCCAATCGAGGTGTCGGCCACGCCGGCAATCCCTATCATGTTGTCCTGCTCGATGGAGCTGCGAATTGTTTGGGGGATCTGTACCGCATAATTGTGATGCGCCTTGGCGAGGTTCAGCTCGTTCTCATATTTGCTGTACCGCTTTGCATTGTAGATCGTGTAGCCGATGAACTTTACGAATGATCTTGGAAAATTGGAGCGCTTCTGATCCGATATGAAGTGGAAAATGCTCTCAAATTGCTTGCGCCAGGTACGGAGCGCGTCGCCGATATTGCGAATTCCATAAACCGAGAAAAGATCGGGCGAGCATGGAATAAGGAAACCGTCCGCGAGAGACAGCAGGTGCCGATTAAGCGCGCCGAGGCTTGGGGACGTGTCAAAGATTACCAGTTCATAACCGTTTTTCGCCGCATACTCATATGCGAGGCTCCGCACCCGAGTCGCCGTGCGAATGGCGAGCGGGTCGCCCTGATAAATGCCACTCCACCGCTCTCCAATTTTCGCCTCGTAAAGGTGCAGCGTTAGCCGCCCGGGAATAAGGTCGACGTTGGGTGCGAGCTGTACTGGCGGTGGAAGCTGCTCAAGCTCCGCGGTCCCGTCCTCGGTCGGTTTTAGCAGGAAATGGATGGAGCGGGTCGTCGCGGTCAAAGTCGCGAAAGACTTATCGCCAACATTGGTCCGGCTGGCGGCAAAATCGTCGATGAACGCGTCCTCATGAGTCCAAATTTGGTGGATCGTTTCCATTTCGACCGCGACAATCGTGAGATTGCACTGCGGATCAAGGTCGACCAAGAGCACCTTCTTCCCGAGTTCGCCCAAGGCATGCGCGAGATGATAGGTGAGCGTAGTTTTGCCTACGCCCCCCTTGTTATTAAAAACGGTGACTATTTTCGGCGTCAAAGTACATCCCCTTGGTTCATTGATCTCATCGTCTACTTACGCGCTTTGCGAACGCAAGCGTCCGCGGACCTAGAGGCGAATTAATTGCGTCACTTTGGGCTTAGGTGTGACCACTGCTCGCCATCTCACCAAATTTTTTTCACTCAAAGCGGCGATTTCCGTTCTAGAAGCTGTCGGACCGCTAGCGGCCAGCTCCCCTCGCATGTCGACATTTTAGGTCGGATAGATTAGGTCTGCTATCTCTTCGCTTCAGGCGGATGGTTGATACCTCACGATCTCAGCCTTCTTCGCGCCGACTGTTGCAATTCAGAATGGCGTCACAATATTGAGAGGGGAGGCGCGATCATGCCAGCGGGAACCTGGGTGAAGTTAGAGTTGAAGGAGCCGGTCGCCATAGCGATCACCCCTGACGAGGCTAGGGTGCTGATCGGCAAATATGCTGGACTTCCGAGCGACGACGAGCCGGACATCTATGACCTTTTTCGATTGGGCGCCGACGGCGAGGCTGTGGGCGAGTGCCAAGGACAGTTGCACGCTACCATTGTGGATAAGGTGCTCGTTGAGGAGCGCTAACCGCGGCCTAACCTGTCGCGCAGGTCTCCCGATCTTCCTTTTGCATCATACAACGGCTGATCACAATGTCTTCTTTCGCGGATTAGTCGAGCAAAGGCAGCCTGCCCGCAAGCGGCCAATGCTGTTGAATAGTCGGTCGCCGCAGCGAGTACGTCGACAAACCTCGGCTGCACGTATGATCGATAACACGGGGCGTCCTGATCTGATTCCGATGTTGCCCGCAGAAGCCCCGCGGCATCCCCCCGTATAACTTCGACAGATGGGATCATCATATGAATTCACCTCAGTCTACACCAACGCCCACAATCACCTCAGCTGGAGCGCTATTTAGTCGGTCGACAGACTTACAGGAAACGCGGCTCGGCGGCGCCCCCGAATGGCAGTATCCTGCCGCAGCTCGCGCATAAGAACGAGCTAAATCTTCGCCTTAATTTGGACGATACTGAATTCTCGCCAGCTCGAAGCCGCCATCGCAGAAAGCGTCATTTGTCGCCAGCGCACGATAAAGTCGGGCACGCCAGAAATTGATCCCTGCAACTGCTTCGGCATCGCCAGCCGCTTCGATCAGTTCATCTGCGACGCGGACGGCATTTTCGTCGTTGCCATAAGCTCGCCGCAACGAGGGGTAATATTCGCCCAGATGATCGAGCGACATGCGCCGATAGCGGTCGGCAAGATTTAGCGCCTCGAAATGAGACTGTAGATGGCGAAAGGTCCGTAAAGCCATGCCCGCAGGCCGGCGCACACGGAACGAGATGATTAGCGCATCGTCTTCAATCCGTGTGCGCGCTGCGAGAAACTCCTGGTTCGGGATCGAATCGAAGCACGGGTGCAGGAACATGCGGACGTCCGTGCCGTCGATAAGCACCCGATCGCGTTTACGGGTATTGCAGACCGCGCAGCAAGGAATGAGGTTCTCTGGGAAGATCGCGAATTCGGGATATTGTTCTTTGGGCAAATAGTGATCGAGCGTGGAAGATTCGCCGATGCCGCAAAACGGACAACGAAACACGAGCCGCCTTCCGAGCAAGGCGCCGCGTAAAATTCGCATCGGCTGCGTCTCGACGTTGAAGGCGTGGCGCATAGCGGCCATCTGGTTGTGGGTCAGGTCAATCGCTGGTAGCGCGGCGACTTCGGGTGCAGCCCCCTCATATTCCTCGTAAGCCTCGATCACCTCTGCCCGGACTTCGCGCATGCGTGTGCGCGTCGGATTCCGCTTGGCGGTCGCGATTGAATCGAATGTGGTTGCCGCGTCGACGGCGAGGAGCGGAATCCTTCGCATCAGCTAGTCTTCTTGCTCGTCCTGGACGCTCCGAACGTAGGATCGGGCAGCAAATCCCAGTTTGGAGTCAAACATCGCTTCGATCTCGTCAAGGCTGTTCTGGCCGGCCAGCGACCGGAGCGTCTCGTGCCAATCGGTCGTTCCGTCACCGAGGTTGAATACCTCCTGTGTGATGGCGCCGATGTTCTCCGCGAAAGTCTCGATGGTTGGCACGTCAAGCGTGTTCACCGCTCCTTGCCGCCGCAGCACTTGTGGATCGGCGTGCAAAAAGGACCCCGTTAGCGGGGTGATCGGCGTCTAAAAGGGACCCCTCATTTCGATGGTTTAAGCAGCGGCCTGGATAATCAGGCGGCGAGATCGGGATGTTGG
>SEFZ01000023.1 GCA_004173185.1 Sphingomonadales bacterium
CGGACCTTTGGGAGCGCCATGAGGGCGCTCGGGTCAAGTCTCCCTCTGGTGCGCGGCAACAGAAGGAAGAATGACATGAACGTCATCCAGACGATCGAGGCGGAAAACATCGCCAAGTTTTTTGAATCGAAGAAGATTCCGGATTTCCGCCCGGGCGACACCCTCAAGGTCGGCGTGAAGGTCGTCGAAGGCGAGCGTACCCGCGTGCAGAACTATGAAGGCGTGTGCATCGCCCGCTCGAACAAGGGCATGGGCAGCAACTTCACGGTTCGCAAGATTTCGTTCGGTGAAGGCGTCGAGCGCGTTTTCCCGCTTTACTCGCCGAACATCGACAGCATCGAAGTCGTCCGTAAGGGCGTCGTGCGTCGTGCGAAGCTCTATTATCTGCGTGGCCGCACCGGCAAGTCGGCGCGTATCGCAGAGCGCCGCGATCCCCGTCCTGCGAAGGACGCGGTTACCGCAGCAGAATAAACTTTCGGGCGAGAGCCCAGAGGTAATGAGGGCGCGGAGGCTTTGGCTTCCGCGCCCTTTTCGTTATGCTACCGAAATGGATCGCATCGGCCGCAAGAGTTTCTGGATTTGTGTCGCGCTGTGCGCAGCGTTGTACGCCCTCCTCAGGGTTTTCAGCCCTTATTACGGCGTCGGCGGTATTGCCGCGGCGGTTGTGCTGATCCTGCGGCCCAGACTGCATGACATCGGGCGGAGCGGCTGGTGGAGCATCATCCCGTTCGGAATCGCGATAGCGATGCTGGCGCTGCTGGGCACGAACCTGCTGTCAGACGCGCTTGCCCTGCAATTGTTCATCGCTGCGGGCGTCGTTCTTGCGCTTGCGATTGTGATAGCGGGCGCGATCCCCGGACAGCCGGGGCGCAATCGCTATGGCGGACCGGCAGGCAGGACCTTTTGAGCCGCAATAGTGTATTAGTGTTGTAATTCACTCAGTCAGTTGCTATCGATCCTGCGATCAACAGGGAAGATCGCTATGGCTGAGGATGGGATTGCGCGAGCAGACGAGCCCGATGGTGCACCGCGTATAGCAGTGCTCGATATCCTGCGGGGGCTGGCGATCCTCGGCATCCTGTTCATGAATATCAACGACATGGGCGCATCGTTCCGCGCGGGCAGCGACATCCGCCATTTCGGCTGGACTGCGATCGACCAGCAGGCGTGGTGGCTGCGCGAAGTCTTCGCCAATGGCACCGCGCGCTGCCTGCTCGAAATGCTGTTTGGCGCGGGCATGGTGATCCTGACCGAGCGCGCGGCACGGACTGCGGACAAATGGACGGTGTTTCGGCGCTATTATGTTCGCAACCTTGTGCTGTTGGGGTTCGGGCTGGCGCATATGTTTTTGCTGCTGTGGGGCGGGGATATTCTGCACACCTATGCGGTTGCGGCGCTGGTCGTGTTCTGGGCGCGCAACTGGCGGCCGCGCTGGCTGATCAGCCTGGGGCTGGTGATGGCGATGCTCCAGCTCGTCGGCGGCGGCTATTTCGGATATTATTCGGGCATGCAGCGGGCTGAGAAGGTCGCCGCGGCGCAGGCCAAGGTAACCGCGCACCAGACGCTGAGTGCGGACGAAACCAAGCTGCTCGCCGAAGTCAAAGAGAACCAGGCCAAGCGCGCCAAGCGCGACGCCGAGCGCAAGGCCGAACTCGCCAAGGAAGATCACGACCGTTCGACCACGACCGCGGCATGGGTTGGCGAACAGACCCGGATGAGCGCGGAGCGCCTGCTCGGTTTTGGCGAGCTTTTCGCGATCTGGGAATCGGCAAGCCTGATGCTGATCGGTGCCGCGCTGTTCAAGCTGGGCATCATCCAGGGGCGGCGATCCTGGCTATACTATCTCGGCTTCACCGTCCTGACCTACGCGATCGGCGGCACGGCGCGGGTGATCGGCGCGAACGAGATGATGGCGTTCGACAATATGCCCAAGAGCATCTGGGCGACGCAGGAAGTGGCGCGCATCGCGATGACGCTGGGCCATCTCGGGCTGGTAAACCTGATCGTGAAGAGCGCGCTCGGCGCATGGCTGTTGCGACCGCTGGTGGCCGCGGGGCGCACCGCGCTGACAATCTATGTGCTCCAGACGATCATTTGCCTGTGGGTGCTGTATCCGCCCTTCGCGTTGGGCCTGTATGGCGAGAGCGGCTGGGCGGCGATGATGGCGACTGCGGTGGCGATCAATCTGGTGCTGCTGGTGCTGGCAAATTGGTGGATGACGCGCTTCACGATCGCGCCGGTGGAGTGGCTCTGGCGCTCGCTGGTCGAGTGGCGGATGTTGCCGTGGCGCGCGAACAAACCCGCTGCCGAAATACCGGGTCCTGTCGCGCTGGCTTGAGGGATATTTGGAGCTTCCGGCCCGTTAGGGTAAGGTGGCAAACATGCAGAAGAGCGGAACAGCGATCGGCAGGATGGGGCAGCTTCGGCTGTTCGTAGCCTCGCTGTGGCTGACGCTGGCGACTGCATTGTTCTGCGCGGTGATGCCCGCCGGGCTGCCGCACAGCGCGAAACACGGCTCGGCATTCAGCCCTGCCAACAGCGTTGTCTCGTTGCAGGCGCCGTCTTCGGGCAATCGCGCAGTGCTTCGCCGCGCTGCCGAGGGCGAACCGGCAATCGGCGCGTCCGGATCCGATCTCGTTGCACCAAGCCCTGCTGCGGCAGTGGCTGCACCGGTGGCAGTTGCGGGCCTTCCCGCAGTCATCCTGCCCATCGCATTCGCGGTTTCGAAACCTCTTGAGGCCCGTTACCCGCGCGGCCCTCCAACCGCCTGACTTCCCGCCGCGGCCGTCGCGCCGCTTTCTGGAACTGTGAGCCTTTACGGCTCCGCATCCGGGGAAGTTCTATGGAGAATTCTCAGCAGCGTCCCCCATGGTGGTTCGGTACCGCCATCTGGGCGGGGATAGCCGGATCGGCAGCGGCACTTGCCGCGATCGTCGGCGCGACTGCGGAATAGCCGCAAAATAAAAGCCGTCGGACGGGAGCGATCCTGTCCGGCGCACTAATCATTTTCAGGAGTTTTATGCATCATACCCCTCTGATCGCCACCATCGTCGCCGGTCTTGTCATCGCATTCGTGATGGGTGCCATTGCGCACCGGCTGAAAGTGTCGCCGATCGCGGGCTATTTGCTGGCGGGCGTGGTTGTTGGCCCGTTCACGCCGGGTTTCGTCGCGGATGCCAATCTTGCCAGCGAACTGGCCGAGATCGGCGTGATCCTGCTGATGTTCGGCGTCGGGCTGCACTTTTCGCTCAAGGATTTGCTGGCGGTGCGCAAGGTCGCGATCCCCGGCGCGGTGGTGCAGATCACAGTGGCTACGCTGATGGGTATGGGGCTTGCGTGGTGGATGGGGTGGAACCTGCTGGCCGGGTTCGTCTTCGGCCTTGCGCTGTCGGTCGCCAGCACGGTGGTGCTGCTCCGCGCATTGCAGGGTGCGAACCTCATCCAGACCGAACGCGGACGGATCGCCGTCGGCTGGCTGATCGTCGAGGATCTGGTGATGGTCTTCGCGCTGGTGCTGCTGCCGGCGCTCGCGGGCGCGGTGAACAGCGCTGATGGCGCGAGCTTCGGAGCGCTGGCGGCGCCGATCGCGAACACGGTGTTCAAGGTTGCCGGGTTTGTCGTGCTGATGCTGATCGTCGGGCGGCGCGTGATCCCATGGGCGCTGCAATGGGTGGTCGATAGCGGCTCGCGTGAGCTTTTCCGGCTGGCAGTGCTGGCGATCGCGCTGGGCGTGGCGTTTGGCGCGGCCTTCGTGTTTCAGGTCTCGTTCGCATTGGGCGCGTTCTTCGCAGGCATGATCCTGGGTGAGACCCCGCTCAGCCGACAAGCGACGGAGGAGACACTGCCGCTGCGCGACGCCTTTGCGGTGTTGTTCTTCGTCTCGGTGGGCATGTTGTTCGATCCCAACGTATTGATCGAGCAGCCGCTGCCGCTGCTGGCGACCGTCGCGATCATCCTCGTCGGCAAGTCGCTCGCGGCCTATGCGATCGTTCGAGCGCTCAAACATAATGGTCGAACGGCGATCACCGCGGCGATCAGCCTCGCGCAGATCGGCGAATTCTCGTTCATCCTCGCCAGCCTGGGCACGAGCCTCGCCATCCTGCCTGCCGAAGCGCGCGACCTGATCCTCGGCGGCGCGATCCTGTCGATCTTCGTCAATCCTTTCCTGTTCACGCTGCTGGTGCCCAAGCGCCAGGAGAAGCCCGAAGCCCCGGAAGCGCCCGAACCGCGCCGTCAGGCCGGCCATGTCGTGCTGATCGGCTATGGCCG
This sequence comes from Sphingomonadales bacterium, assembly GCA_004173185.1. GTDB lineage: Bacteria > Pseudomonadota > Alphaproteobacteria > Sphingomonadales > Sphingomonadaceae > Sphingomonas. Next base: position 4,270 of record SEFZ01000023.1, read on the forward strand.
GGTAGGGCGGCTGATCGCGAGTGACCTGAAAGCCAAGGGGCAAAGCTTCGTGCTGATCGAGGACCAGAGCGACATCGCGCGCGAGGCCGAGGAAGCCGGGATCGAACTGGTGCGCGGCAATGCGCTCGAGGCCGATACGCTGGTCGCCGCGCATATCGACAGCGCGAGCCGTCTGCTGATCGCGATCCCCGAAGGCTTTGAGGCCGGTGTGATCGTGAAGAAGGTGCGCGAGCTGAACATGGGGCTGCGCATCATCGCGCGCGCCCATTCGGACGCCGAAGTCGAGCATCTGCGCAAGATCGGCGTGCCGGAGGTAGTGATGGGCGAGCGCGAGATCGCCACGCGTATGCTCTCGCTCTGCTAACCCTGTATCCTCCCCCGGAAGGGGGAGGGCTAGGCTGTAGACTCACAAAATCTGCCACTCCGCTACCGACCCATTGCGGACTTTCGTGAAGCGAGTAGCTTGCTGAAGTGAAACTCCTCTCGGCGCTCTTGATAATTTTGGTAAGCTGCGGCCCGGCAGATAATCCGCAGGAAGCGAAGCCCGAAATAATACGAGGGTTATCAAGCAACTTTGAGGAGGGCACCGCTCAACTGACGAAGCGTGCTCAAGTGGCCTTTCCTACTGACTCATCGGAAAACAATTTGCTTGAGCGACTCAAACGTCAAGGATTTACAGAGTTTTCAAGCGACTCTGATGAGCAAGGCGTTTGGCACGCTGCCGAGTTTGAAGAACGCCGCTTCCCCTGCATCACAGGCTGGTCAATTCGGTGGCGAAGCAAAGACAAGCGGATAACAGATGTTTGGGCTGTTTTCGGCGCCGCCTGCCTCTGATTGCTCACGGCAGCTTTCCACCCATTTTTGGACGTTCGGCCGTTATACCGATAGCGGTCATTTATGGGTTCATGACCTAGCCGTTACGCCACTGCGGCAAGCGATTCCTTGAGCGCCTTGGTGCGGTCATGCCCGTGCACGACCGAATCGAAACAGGCGCGGATCACGCCGTTGGTGCCGGGCGAGATGTTATCGTCGGCAAGGGCGCGCTCAAATTCTTCCTTGAGGTAATCCTCGCCGCGTTCGATCTCGCTGAGGATCGCCTTGTCGCCGCCGCCCAGTGCGACGCGCAGATCCTCGATGCGGCGATGGACGGTCGCGGCGGTCGAGCCATAGTCGGCCGGCGTACCGCCCAGTTCGCGGCTGCGCGCAGACAGCGCCTCGACGACCCGGCGGCGTTCGCTGGCCATGGCGATGAAGAATTCGGTGTAGCGGTCGCGATCGGCGCGTTCGGCCGAATGCTCATAACCCTTGATGCTGTCGATCGTGGTGACGATCAGATCGTCCAGCTTCGAAATGTCGGTATTGTCGGACATGTCGGTTCTCCTATGATTGGAAGCAGAACCGGGAACCGCCTTTTAGGTTGCAGCTATTGAGGGTTAGCAAGGGGTTACTGCGTGCTCCGGCTGCCGAGCGCCTACAATCCAGTCACATCTGAAACCTTTACCGCGGCGACGTGCCCGGCCATATCACCTGCCAAGGAGACTATGGGATGCGTAAATGGCTGGTCGGATTGGCTTTGTTGGGAACTCCGCTGATGGCGAGTAAAGCTGTCGCGCAAGCGCAGGATCTGCCGCTCGAGCGCGTCTTCGCCAGCCCCGAGCTGGCCGGCCCCGCGCCGCGCTTGCCCCGGCTTTCGCCCGATGGCTCGCTGCTGACATTGCTGCGCAACCGCGAGGACGAGCGCAACCGCTTCGATCTGTGGGCGATGGATACCGCCACCGGCCAATGGCGGATGCTGGTCGATTCCAAGAAGGTGGGGACGGGCGCCGAGCTTTCGGAAGCCGAGAAGATGCAGCGCGAGCGCGCCCGCATCACCAACGCGCGCGGCATCGTCACCTATAGCTGGTCGAGCGATAGCAAGAGCATCATCGTGCCGCTGGATGGTGACGTCTATCTCGCGGGCGTCGACGGATCGGTGCAGCGGCTGACCAATACCGCCGATGGCGAGCTGAACCCGATCATCAGCCCCAAGGGCAATTATCTCAGCTTCGCGCGCGGCCAGAATTTCTGGGTTCAGTCGCTCAAGGGCGGCGAAGCGAAGCAACTCACCGATGACGGCAAGGACACCGTGCATTGGGGCGAGGCACAGTTTGTCGAGCAGGAGGAAATCCACCGCTATGACGGCTATTGGTGGTCGCCCGACGAGCAGTATATCGCGGTCGAGCGCTTCGATGAGGCGCGCGTCGGCGTGGTCAGCCGCGCGGCGATCGGCGCGGACGGCACGCGGGTCTATTCGCAGCGTTATCCGATGGCGGGCACCGCAAATGCCGTGGTCGAACTCTATGTGATGAAGCCCGATGGCTCGGCCCGCGTGAAGGTCGATCTGGGCGCGAATGACGACATCTATGTCGCGCGGGTGACCTGGGCTCCGGACGGCAAGGCGCTCTACGTGCAGCGCCAGAGCCGTGACCAGAAGGCCCTCGACATGCTCAAGGTCGATCCGGTGACGGGCGCATCGAGCGTGGTCTTCACCGAAAAGGGCAAGAGCTGGATCAACATCACCGATGCCTATCGCTTCCTGAGCGACGGCAGCCTGATCTGGGCGTCCGAGCGCGACGGCTATCGCCACCTCTATCATTTCAACAAGGGCAAATGGCGGCAGCTGACCAAGGGGCAGTGGGTCGTCGGCGGCCTGAGCGGAGTCGATGAAAAGAACGGCAAACTCTATTTCACGGCGAACAAGGATACGCCGCTGGAGATGCAGCTTTATTCGATCGACCTGAAAAAGCCCGACGCGATCACGCAATTGACCGAGAGCGGCTATTTCAACGGCGCGGTGATGAACAAAACCGCGACGCGCTTCATCGTCAGCCGTTCGAATGCGACCCAGCCGTCGCAATCCTATCTCGCCGACGCGACGGGCAAGCGCCTGGCGTGGATCGAGGAGAATGCGCTGAAGGAGGGGCATCCTTATTATCCCTACCTCGCCAGCCATCGCCCGGTGAAATACGGGACGATCAAGGCCAAGGACGGCTCGACGCTATATTGGTCGATGATCACCCCTGAACTGGAGCCGGGCAAGAAATACCCGGTCTTTGTCGAATATTATGGCGGGCCGGGCACCGGGCAGCAGGTCGCGCACAAGTGGCAGAACCCGCTGACCCAGCACATCGTCGATCGCGGATATATCTATTTCCAGATCGACAATCGCGGCTCGAACTTCCGCGGCAAGGCGTTTGAGGATCAGCTGTTCCAGAAGCTCGGCACCGTCGAGGTCGAGGATCAGATTGCGGGCGTCGATTTCCTGAAGACGCAGGCGTTTGTCGATCCGAACCGGATCGCGGGCTATGGCTGGTCCTATGGCGGGTTCATGACGCTCAAGCTGCTTGAGAAGCATCCGGGCGTGTTCGCGGCCGCCGTATCGGGTGCGCCGGTGGTGAAATGGGGTCTCTATGACACGCATTATACCGAGCGTTATCTGGGCGATCCGAACAAGGATCCGAAGGCCTATGCGGACGCGGACACGATCGAGGACGCGGTGAAGATCAGCGATCCGCTGATGCTGATCCATGGCATGTCGGACGATAATGTCGTGCTCGACAACGCGACCGCGCTGGCGGCCAAGCTACAGGCTGCGAACAAGCCGTTCGAGATGATGCTCTATCCGGGCAAGGCGCATAGCGCGCCGCGTGACATCCATGTGTGGACGACCGTGCTCAATTTCTTCGACCGCGAGGTGATGAACAAGCGCTGATAGGTCAGATTGCGGGCGGGCGTGGTTTTGTTTCGCAAAACCCGCTCGCCACGCAGCTTTCGTTCTGTTAGAGGCGCGCACATGCTTTGCAAACGAACTAGCAAACGAATTACCGCCCGCCCGTGATCCGGGCGTAGGCAATCGTTTTGCCGCGAAGCACAGGAATGCACTGGCGTTCCGCAACCTCCACAAACTAAAGGGCATCCTCGTCGCCGCGTTTCACGCGCCGGCTGGAGCGAAAAGGACCGAAAATGGGCTACCGTGTCGTCGTCGCAGGCGCCACCGGCAATGTCGGGCGCGAAGTGTTGAACATTCTGGCCGAGCGGGAATTCCCGATCGACGAAATCGCCGTGCTGGCGTCTTCGCGCAGCCAGGGCAACATGGTCGATTTCGGCGACACCGGAAAACAGTATAAAGTCCAGAACATCGACAATTTCGATCCGACGGGCTGGGATATGGCGATCTTCGCGATCGGCTCGGCAGGATCGGCGCTCCACGCCCCGCGCTTTGCCGCGGCGGGCTGCACGGTGATCGACAATGCTTCGCTCTACCGCATGGAGCCGGACATTCCGCTGATCGTGCCCGAGGTGAACCCCGAGGCGATCGACGACTATAAAAAGCGCAACATCATCGCCAACCCGAACTGCTCGACCGCGCAGATGGTGGTGGCGCTCAAGCCGCTGCACGACAAGGCGACGATCAAGCGCGTCGTCGTCGCGACCTACCAGTCGGTTTCCGGCGCGGGCAAGGCCGGCATGGACGAGCTGTTCGAACAGTCGCGCAACATCTTCGTGGGCGACCCCGCTGAGCCGCGCCTGTTCACCAAGCAGATCGCCTTCAACGTGATCCCGCATATCGACAGCTTCCTCGACGATGGTTCGACCAAGGAAGAGTGGAAGATGGTGGTCGAGACCAAGAAGATCATGGGCTCGAAGATCAAGGTAACCGCGACCTGCGTGCGCGTGCCGGTGTTCGTCGGCCATTCGGAAGCGATCAACATCGAGTTCGAAGACGAGATTTCGGCCGAGGAAGCCAAGGACATCCTGCGCGAGGCGCCCGGCGTGATGCTGATCGATAAGCATGAGGATGGCGGCTACATCACCCCGATCGAATGCGTCGGCGAGTTCGCGACCTTCATCAGCCGTGTCCGCGAGGATTCGACGATCGAGAACGGCCTGAACCTGTGGTGCGTCAGCGACAATCTCCGCAAGGGCGCGGCGCTCAACGCAGTGCAGATCGCCGAACTGCTCGGGCGGCGGCATCTGAAGAAAGCATAAGCGCTTTCGCCACGTGCCGAAACATGAAGGGCCGGAGCATCATGCTCCGGCCCTTTGTTTTGTCAGTGCCCTGCCGCCGCAGGATCATTTTCCATCTTGCCGTCTGGTTTCCTGAGCAGCACGACAAGCGGCACGCTGATCGCGGTTACGATCGCCATTGCCCAATAATCGTTGAGATAGGCGATCATCGCCGCCTGGCGGTTCACTTCGGCATCGATCATCGCGATTACGGTCGTGCCGGTAGTGCCCAGCGCCTGAGCGATCGTGTCCATGCCGTTGAGCGTGCCCGAGGTGACATGCTCCCCCAGATATTGGTGGCTCGTCTGGATATTGCGCGCCAGCATTGCCGTGACGATCGAGATGCCCACCGATGCGCCGATGCTGCGCGACAGGTTGAGCAGGCTCGCCGCTTCGGTGCGGTATTGCGGGGGCAGCCCGGCAAAGGCGAGGCCGTTGAGCGGCATGAACACCAGACCAAGGCCAAGGCCCTGGATGAAGCCCGAGATGATGAAAGGCGTGCTGCCCATCACCAAGGTCCATTGCGACATTTCCCACAGCGAAGCGGCCGCGATGGTCAGGCCGATGCCGACCGACCAGCGCGGATCGAACCAGCCGCGCGCAATCATCTGCGAACCAAACAACATGGTGAGCAGCACGCCCAGACCGCGCGGCATCAGCAGCAGCCCGGCATCGAACACCGAATAGCCATAGAGCGTCTGGAGCATCGGTGGCAGCAGCGCCATCGTCGCCATCATCACCAGCCCGATGACGAGCATGAAGAAGATCGCGGTGATGAGGTTGCGATTGCCCCACAAAGCGCGCTCGAACATCGGGTTCTTCGCAGTGAACATATGCACCACGAACATCCACAGCGCGATGACCGCGGCGAGCATCTCGATCCACACTTCGGTGGACGAGAACCAGTCCTTCTCCTGCCCGCGATCGAGCATCAGCTGGAGCGACGCGATGCCAATCGCCAGCAGCGAAAAGCCAAGTATGTCGAACTGGCGCTTGCGGATCGGCTTGCTTGGCAGCAGCCACCACAGGATCGCAAACGTCACCACGCCCACCGGAAGGTTGACGTAGAACACCCAGCGCCAATCGAAATTGTCGGTCAGATAGCCGCCGATCACTGGCCCCATGATCGGCCCGATCATGATGCCCATGCCCCAGATCGCCATCGCCTTGGGCTGGTCCTTGGGCGCGTTGATGTCGAGCATCACCGTCTGGCTGAGCGGATTGAGGAACGCTGCGGTGATCCCCTGGAGAATGCGGAACGCCACCATCTCTTCGAGGCTCGTGGCCGCGCCGCACATCGCCGATGCGACGACGAAGCCGACGGTGGAGATCAGGAACAGATTGCGCGAGCCCACCCGGTCGGAGAGCCAGCCGGTGATCGGGATCGCGATGGCCGATGCGACGATATAGCTGGTCAGCACCCAGTTGATCGTGTCGCGCGTCGCGCCGAGCTGTGACTGCATGTGCGGGATCGCGACGTTCGCGATCGTCGTGTCCAGGATCTGCATGATCGTCGCCATCATGACGCCGAGGGTCAGCAGCCCCTTATATTTTACCGGAAGCGCAGCGCCGCCGTCCGGGGCTGGGGCTGGGGGCAAAGCGGGTCCCGCCTCCGCCCCGGCGCTGCCGGTGGCTGCCGTCGCCATGTTACTTGCACGGTCCTTCGAAGATCACCTTCACGTCGGACGAGAGCCCGGCGATCATCTCGCGCGGGGCCTTGTCGTCGATCGCGATGCGCACCGGCACGCGCTGGGTGACCTTCACCCAATTGCCGTTGGCGTTCTGCGCGGGGAGGATCGAGAAGGTCGATCCGGTGCCCGCACCCAGCGATTCGACATGGCCCTTCAGCTTCAGGTGCGGATAGGCATCGAACTCGACGATCGCGCATTGGCCGACCCGCATGCGGTCCAGATCGGTTTCCTTGAAGTTGGCATCGACCCAGGCCGGCTTGTTCGAAACGATCGTTACCGCGGGCAGACCACTAACCATCTGCTGGCCGACCTGCAGGCTCTTGGTCTGGCTGATGATGCCGTCGCTCGGCGCGCGCACTTCGGTGCGGCTGAGGTCAAGCTGCGCCTTGGCGAGCTGGACCCGCGCGGCGGCAAGCTGCGGGTTCTCGCCGATCGAGCCGGTCGAGAGCTTCGAGCGTGCCTCGGCGGCATCGGCCGCTGCGCGGTTGATAGCGGCGCGGGCCTGTTCGAGGCCGTGCTCGGACTGTTCGAGGCGGGCGCGGGTGGTGAAGCCCTGCTTCATAAGCGCTGTCTGGCGCGCAACATCTTGCTGCGCCGCCAGCAGCGTATCGCGCGCAGCCTGCATATCTGCCCCGGTGCCGGCATAGCTGGTCTGGAGCGTCTGAACGTTGACCTGCGCGGCGGCGATGGCTGCCTGCGCCGAAGCGACAGCGATGCGATAAGGCTCGGGATCGACGCGGAACAGCACGTCGCCGGCCTTGACGACCTGGTTCTCCTTGACCCCGACAAAGATGATGCGCCCGGCAACGTCGCTCGAAACCGATACCTTGTCCTGCTGGACATACGCGTTGTCGGTCGAAATCGAATTGCCGCCGGTGAAGTAGAAATAGCCGACGATCGCGAGCAGGATCGCAGGCACGCCGAACATCAGCAACGGGCGCAGCCAGCCGCGCTTCGGCTTTTCAGTCGTGATTTCGGCTTCGGGCGCGGTGGTTGCGGCAACCGGCTCGGCCATTGGCGCATCCTCGGGCTGCTTCTCGATCTTCGAATTGGCGTCAGCCATTGGCGGCCTCTTTGTCTTCTTGGGTGTGGGTCAAATTTGCGCGGATTACGTTGAGCGATCCGACCAACTCGTCGCGCTGTTTCGGGCTCAGCCCGGTAAGCGCACCTTCAAACATATGGGTGGCGACGTTGTGGAGATCGTCGAGCACCGGCCGGGCCTTGTCGGTCAGATAGATTAGCCAGGCACGGCGATCGGCGGGATCGCGGCGGCGCTCGACCAGCCCGGCATCCTCCAGCCGATCTATCATCCGGCAGGCGGTAATCGGCTCGACCTCAAGCTCCTCGGCCAGCTGGCCCTGGTTCAGCCCCTCGCGGCGCTGCAGGATTTTGAGCGTGCGCCATTGCGGGCCGGTCGCGCCGCTGCTGCGCGCGCGCTCATCGAAACGGCGGCGCATCAGGCGCGAGACATCGCTCATCAGGAAGCCTAGAGTCTCGGTCATAGCGCGCACATAATAAGCATAGTTATCAATTGCAATCCGCAACCAGATTGCGTTGTGCGGCGCAGCAATTGCATCGGAGGCAAGCGTGAGCGAGGAAATGACCGGCGGGTGCCAGTGCGGGCGGGTGCGTTACCGCGTGACCATCGAGAATGATGACGCCTATCTTTGCCATTGCCGAATGTGCCAGCGCGCCACCGGCGGCGTTTCGATAGCGTTCAAGGGCGTGAAAAAGGCGGACGTGGCGTGGAATCGCCCGCCCGACATCCATGCCTCGTCGCCGATCGCCGAGCGCGGCTTTTGCCGGGAATGCGGCACGCCGCTGACCTTTGCCTATCCGGACAGCAAGACCATGGACCTGACCATCGGCAGCTTCGATGCGCCTGAGCGCTTCAAGCCCACCCACCATTTCGGCGTGGAAAGCTGGCACCCCCAATGGCTCGACACCAAAGCCCTGCCGACCTATCGAACCGACGAACACAAGCCGCTTGTCGATCGCTGGACCGAGGCGACGGGCGCGATGCCGGAGTGACCATGAAGACCGAGCGTTTCAAAAGCACCGATGGCGTCGAACTGGCCTGGACCGAGACGGGTGAGGGTAGGCCGGTGGTGCTGATCCATGGCTATTTCTCCACCGCGGCGGTGAACTGGATCAAATACGGCCATGCTGAAAAGCTGGCCGCCAGGGGCTTTCGCGTGATCATGCCCGATCTGCGCGGGCATGGCCTGAGCGACAAGCCGCATGACGTGGCGGCCTATCCTGCCGATGTGCTGATGCGCGACGGTTTCGCGCTGATCGAGCATCTCGGGCTCACCGATTATGATCTGGGCGGCTATTCGCTGGGCGGGCGCACGACGCTGCGGATGCTGGTCAATGGCGCGACCCCGCGCCGCGCCGTGCTTTGCGGCATGGGGCTGGCGGGGCTCACCCACACGCAGGGTCGGGGCGATTATTTCCGCCGGGTGCTCACCAATCTCGGCAGCTTCGAGCGCGGCAGTTCCGAATGGATGACCGAGGCGTTCCTAAAGACGACCAAGGGCGACCCGCAGGCGCTGCTGAATATCCTTGAGACGTTCGTGGACACGCCTGAGGCGGAGATCGCGGCCATTCAAGTGCCAACGCTTGTCGTCACCGGCGTGGACGATGACGACAATGGATCGGGCGAGGCAGTCGCGGAACTGCTGCCGCACGGCAGTTTCCAGTCGGTGCCGGGCAATCATATGAGCGCGGTCACCCGGCCCGAATTGGGCGATGCGATCGCTGATTTTCTGAGCGCATAACCGCAATCCTTCATCCCGGCGAAAGCCGGGATCTCACGGCGGCTCCAGCCCCGTCCTCGCTGCACGCAATCCGGGATGACGGTCTGGCTTGCAATGTAGGATTTGGCCTGCTTGGCTGAGAGCGCTTCATGCTCTGGCGGCACTGGCGCAGGCTCTTTGAGATCACCGGTCCGAACGGCCCTTGGTCAGTGCGAACATTTGGGAACATTCGCGCGGGCAGCGGTGCTTGACGGGTGTTCGAGCGGCGCGCAGTCTCGCGCAAATCAAGAATCCTCAGAGGCTCCCCCGATGATCCGTACCGCCATCTCGACGCTGGTGCTGGCCGCCGCTCTGGAAGGGGGCCGGGGCATCGCTGCTCTTTCTACGGCAACAAGGAAGTCCGCGCGTCCAAGCCAAGGCTATAAACAGAATAAGGGTCAGCCCAAGGGCTGGTAAGACTGAATCAACAGGGAGTTCGATAATGATCCGTTACGCAATTGCCGCTGCGCTGATGATCGCGCCGGCCAGCGCCCTCGCGCAGACCGCCCCCACGCCGGTGACGGTCGAGATTGTCGCCGCGGGCGAAGTGACCGTTCCGGCGCAGCGTTTCCGCTTCTCGGTAACGCTTTCCGCCAAGGGCGAAACCGAGGATGCCGCAAAGGCGAAGCTGGCGGCAGAGCGGGCGAAGTTCGTCCAGTCGATGGCCGCGTCAAACATCCGCGAGTCGCTGCCTAGCGCGGGGCCGGGCGACAATTCGTTCATGAGCCTGTTCGCCAGCATGGCGGGGCGCTCGAAGCCGACGGTCAGCCTCGATACGTTCAGCGAAGATCCGGACGCGAAGCCCGAAGCGACCGCCCGGGAGACGGTCCAGTTCGATGCGCCGTCACGCGCAGCGGCAATGGGGGCACGCAAGGTGGCCGAGGCATCGGGCGGCACCTCGGCCGACGAAGTGATCGGCCTGCTCGACGATTATGCCGGGGCATCGGCCAAGGCCAAGGCGGACGCGCTGGTCAAGGCACGTGCGCAGGCTGCTGCTTACGGCGATGCGCTGGGCCTGCGTTCGGCAGCAATAACCCGCATCAGCGAGAAGCAGGATATCATCGGCGGTACGATGAACCTCATCACTCAGGTCGTCGGCATGTTCGCGCCAAAGTCCGGCACCGAGACCAACGACGTGACCATCCGCGAGACGCTGACGGTGGAGTTCAAGCTCTCGCGTTGATCTGTGGTCGCTGCGTCATCCCGGTGTTTGCCGGGATGACGCAGGGGGCGATCAGCGGAACGGGGACGATCAGCGGAACGGCGGCTCGTTGAACGCGCGCAGCTTGCGGCTGTGCAGCTTGGCGCCTTCGCGGCGGAGCTCCTCGCAGGTCTCGATACCGATCTTGAGATGCTCGGCGATGGCGCGCTCGTAAAACAGATTCGCCTGACCGGGCAGCTTGAGTTCGCCGTGGAGCGGCTTGTCCGAAACGCAGAGCAGCGTCCCATAGGGCACGCGGAAGCGATAGCCCTGTGCGGCAAGCGTGGCGCTCTCCATATCGACGCCAACCGCTCGGCTGAGCGAGAAGCGCAGCGCGGATTGCGAATAGCGCAGCTCCCAGTTGCGATCGTCGGTCGTGACGATCGTGCCGGTGCGCAGCCGCCGCTTGAGTTCGTCGCCCGTCTGGCCCGAAACCGTTTCCGCAGCCCGAGCGAGCGCGAGCTGGACTTCGGCAATCGCCGGGATCGGGATTTCGGGCGGCAGCACATCGTCCATGATGTGATCGTCGCGCAGATATGCGTGGGCGAGAACGTAATCGCCGATCCGCTGGCTAGGGCGCAGACCGCCGCAATGGCCGATCATCAGCCATGCCTCGGGCCGCAGCACCGCAAGGTGATCGGTGATCGTCTTGGCGTTGGACGGGCCGACGCCGATGTTGACCAGAGTGATGCCGGTGCCGTCGGCCGCCATCAGGTGATAAGCGGGCATCTGGTGCCGCCGCCATGCCGAACTGTCGTTGAGCAGGCGATCGGTATCGTCGCCTGCCTCGATCAGGATGCCGCCTGCGCCGGAGACGCTGGTGAAGCGGCTGCCTTCGCCCAGCTGATCGACTGCCCAGCGGACGAACTCGTCGACATAGCGGTGATAGTTGGTGAACAGGATATATTGCTGGAAATGCTCGACCGGCGTGCCGGTATAGTGCCGCAGGCGGGCGAGCGAGAAATCGGTGCGCAGCCCGTCGAACAGCGCCAGCGGGCGGACGTCGTCGGTCGAAACCCATAGTCCGTCGGCAATCTCGTCGCCGATATGCGCGAGTTCGGTGGCGGGGAAATGCCGCGCCAGCTCGGTGACCGTGATCTGCTCCATGCTCTGGATGTGGCTGGGATCGAGGACGTAGGGAAAGGGGATTTCCTGCCGCCCGGTGACGGCATGGACCTCGACGTCATAGTCTTCGATCAGGAAAGTGAGCTGCTCGGTCAGATAGTCCGCGAACATTGCGGGCTTGGTGACGCTGATGCGATATTCGCCTTCCTCGACCAATCGGCCGAAGGAGCGCGGAGGCACCGGACGGTCAATCCCGCCACGATACGTGATGCGCAATTCGGGATAGGCGAAGCTGCCATCGGTGCGATCTTCGGGATCGGGCGCAACGCCCTCGCTGATGTAGCGGGTGAGCGCAGCACGAAGGCGCTCGATCGAGGCACAATAGAGGCGGTCGAGCTGGGCGACGATGTCAGAAGCTTGGGTCATCTACGAGGGCTAATGCGCCCAGATGACGCTGGCAAGACCCCCGGGCCGCTCTCTGAGAGGACCGGGGACCTGCCGATATGCGATTTACTTTTTCTTGGGTGCCGGCTTCGCGGGCTCGCTGCCGCCCAGATGGGTCGCGGCGTAGACCGCTCCACCTACCGCTGCGGCGGCGCCCGCTGCGATCGCGGCGGCCGCGACGGGATGCTCTTTCACAGCTTCGACAGTCGCGTCGACTGCGTCACTGATCGCTACCTGCGCGGTTTCGAACAAGGACTTCGCAGTTTCCAGCGCACTATCGATCGCGCCTTCGGCTGCTGCAACGGTTTCGGTGGTGTTATCAGTGGGTGCGGTGTCGGTGACCATGGTAGAATTCCCTTCCAGAATGACTGGAAATCAACTCCACCATGGCCCGCCGGTTCCGTTACGTGCCCGTGATTACAGCTTACCGAGCATATAATCAGCCGAGCTGACGTCGAATTGGCCCGGAGCCTCGACGTTGAGCTGCTCGACCACGCCATCATTGACCACCATCGAGAAGCGCTGGCCGCGATTGCCCATGCCGAACTTCGACCCGTCCATCGTGAGGCCAACTGCCTCCGGGAACGCGCCATTGCCGTCTGCGAGCATCGTCACCTTGCCTTCGACGCCCGATGCCTTGCCCCATGCGCCCATCACGAACGCGTCGTTGACGGCGGTGCAGGCGATCTCGTCCACACCCTTGGCCTTCAGCTCATCGGCCTTTTCGACGAAGCCCGGCAGGTGCTTGGCCGAGCAAGTCGGGGTGAATGCACCGGGGACCGAAAAGATAGCGACCTTGCGGCCCGCGAAATATTCCTCCGAACCGACCGGCTCAGGGCCAGCTTCGGTCACCTTGATGAACGTCGTGCTCGGAATGCGTTCGCCAACCTGGATCGTCATATCAGTCTCTCCTCAAAAATACTTGTAGCTCCAATCGGCATGCGCGACGGCTTTTTCAAGCGTGGCGGAGCCGAAACGAGGCGAGTAAGTTGTTGAGCAATGGATTCGCCACCTTTCCTCACCGGACAATTCCTACTCGCGATGCCCGGCATCGGCGATCCCCGCTTCGAACGCGCCGTCATCGCGATGTGCGCGCATGACGATGAGGGCGCGCTGGGCATCGGAATCGGCGAGACGATCGAAGGGCTGAGCCTCCACGATCTCTTCCGCCAGTTCGATATCGAGCCCGGCGATGCGCCCGACGCGGCGGTGCATTTCGGCGGACCGGTCGAGCCCCGGCGCGGCTTCGTGCTGCATTCTACCGATTGGGACGGGCAGGACACGGTCGACGTCGGCGGGCGCTGGGCGCTCTCGGGCACGATCGACGTGCTGCGCGCGATTGCCGAGGGGAAGGGGCCTAGCCAATGGCTGGTCGCGCTCGGCTATGCTGGCTGGGGCGAAGGGCAGCTCGATGCCGAAATGACCCGGCATGGCTGGTTCAACACCGAATCGACGCCCGGCTTGCTGTACGATGTCGATGCCGAGGATCGCTGGGTCGTCGGCTTCGCAGGCGCGGGGATCGATCCCCGGATGCTGGCGAACAGCGCGGGAACCGCCTGAAAAATACCCTCTCGCATTTGTACGAGTTAGCGCTAACATTCTGCCAAAATAGCAGGAGGGGATATGAGGCATTTGCTTGCCGCGCTGGCGCTGTTCGCCGCGCCCGCCACCGCGCAGACGGTTGGCGTGTTCCAGAACCATGCCGATATCGGGGAGGTCTACACGCCCGGCAGCGTGACGCATGCCGATGGCAGCTACCGGATCACCGCGAGCGGCGCGAATATCTGGGGCACGAAGGACGCGTTCCATTATGCCTGGACGCAGAAGTCGGGCGATTTCCACATCGCCGCCGACATCGCCTGGGAAGGCAAGGGCGTTGATTCACACCGCAAGGCCGGGCTGATGATCCGCCAGAATGCCACGCCCGGATCGCCTTATGCCGATGTGATGGTACATGGCGATGGGATGACCGCGCTGCAATATCGCGAGGTTCAGGACGGGCCGACCTGGCAGATCATCTCCGCCGTCTCGCACCCCAAGCGGGTGCGGCTGGAGCGCGAAGGCGATTATGTGTGGTTCTCGGTCGCGGGCGCGGACGGCGTGCTGCGCCATGCCGGCGGCAATTACCGGATCGCGTTTCAGGCACCCTATATGGTCGGCCTCGGCGTCTCTGCGCATAATGACAGCGTCACCGAAACCGCGACCTTCTCAAACGTCGAGATGAAAGTGCCGAGCCTCGCTTACGTGCCGGACACGGGATACCCGGCGAAGGTCGAGAGCAGTCTTGAGGTGATGGAGGTAAGCGGCATCCAGAGCCGCCGGATCGTGCGCACCTTCGATGGCAAGATCGAAGCGCCCAATTGGACACGCGATGGCAAGGCATTGCTCTACAATGGCAGCGGCAAGATCTGGCGCGTGCCGGTCGAGGGTGGCGAACCGGTGGCGATCGATACCGGCAAGCACATCAAGAACAATAATGACCACGGCATCTCGCCCGATGGCACGCAATTGATCATCTCGGATCAGATCGAGGCGGATAATCTCTCGCGGATATTCGTGCTGCCGATCGGTGGCGCTGCGACCCCCAAATTGGTCTCCAGCTATCCCGATGCGCGGTCTTACTGGCATGGCTGGTCGCCCGACGGGAAGACGGTCGCCTATGTCTATGTCCACACCACCAACGGCGCGTACGACATCTACACGCGCAACATCGACGGTACGGATGAGAAGCCGCTGATCGTCGGGCCGGGGGTGGACGATGGCCCCGAATATTCGCCCGATGGCAAATATATCTATTTCAACTCGACCCGCAGCGGCGCGATGCAGATCTGGCGCGCTAACGCCGATGGCTCGAACCCCGAGCAGCTTACGCACGACCCCAATTTCCGCGACTGGTTCCCGCATTTCTCGCCCGACGGGAAATGGATCGTGTTCATCTCGTTCGGACTCGATGTCGCGCTGACCGATCATCCGCCGAACCGCGATGTGATCCTGCGCATCATGCCGGCGGACGGCAGTGCGCCGCCCAAGGTGCTGACGCGACTGTTCGGTGGGCAGGGGACAATCAACGTGCCGAGCTGGTCGCCGGATGGGAAATCGATCGCGTTCGTGAGCTATCGGATGGTGCGCTGATAAGCCTCATATAAAGATATCTTTATATCTCACTTGCGCTGGATCGGCGAAGCCTGTATCGGGCCTCGCAGATGATCGCTGGGCATGTGCCGCGATCCGCAATTCTATGCCAATGGAGACCAGTCAGTGGCTACCGTGCTCGACAAGAAGAACGACTATGTGATCGCGGACATCGCGCTCGCCGATTTCGGCCGCAAGGAAATCGAGATCGCTGAGACCGAAATGCCGGGCCTCATGTCGCTGCGCAGCGAATTCGGCGCAACGCAGCCGCTCAAGGGCGCGCGCGTCACCGGTTCGCTCCACATGACGATCCAGACCGCCGTGCTGATCGAGACGCTGACCGCGCTCGGCGCGGATGTCCGCTGGGCGACCTGCAACATCTTCTCGACCCAGGATCACGCTGCTGCTGCAATCGCCGCGACCGGCGTGCCGGTGTTCGCCGTGAAGGGCGAGAGCCTGGCCGATTATTGGGACTATGTTGGCGACATCTTCACCTGGGACGGTGAAGTCGAAGGTCAGACCTCGAACATCATCCTCGACGATGGCGGCGACGCCACGATGTTCGCACTTTGGGGTGCGAAGCTCGAAGCCGGCCACACGATGCCCGAGCCCGAGAATGAGGAAGAAGTCGAGATGCAGCGCGCGCTCAAGGCGTTCATCGCCAAGAAGCCGGGCTATCTGACCGAGACCGTCAAGAACCTGAAGGGCGTTTCGGAAGAGACCACCACCGGCGTGCACCGCCTGTACGAGATCGCAAAGAAGGGCGAACTGCCTTTCCCCGCGATCAACGTGAATGACTCGGTGACGAAGTCGAAGTTCGACAACCTTTATGGCTGCAAGGAATCGCTGGTCGACGCGATCCGTCGCGCTACCGACGTGATGCTCGCCGGCAAGGTCGCTTGCGTCGCCGGTTTCGGCGATGTCGGCAAGGGTTCGGCCCAGTCGCTCCGCAACGGCGGCGCGCGCGTGATGGTCACCGAAGTCGATCCGATCTGCGCATTGCAGGCGGCGATGGAAGGCTTTGAAGTCGTGACGATGGAAGAGGCCGTGAAGCGCGCGGACATCTTCTGCACCGCGACCGGCAATGCCGACGTCATCACCGCAGAGCATATGGCTGCGATGAAGCCGATGAGCATCGTCTGCAACATCGGTCACTTCGACAGCGAGATCCAGATCGCGGCTCTCTCGAACTATGAGTGGGACGAAGTGAAGCCGGGCACCGATCTGGTGAAGTTCCCCGATGGCAAGCAGATCATCATCCTCGCCAAGGGCCGCCTGGTGAACCTCGGCTGCGCCACCGGCCATCCGTCGTTCGTGATGTCGGCTTCGTTCACCAACCAGACGCTCGCGCAGATCGAGCTTTGGACCAAGGGTGAGCAGTATGAGAACCGCGTCTACGTGCTCCCGAAGCACCTCGACGAGAAGGTCGCGGCGCTGCACCTCGAGAAGCTCGGCGTTCAGCTCTCGCAGCTGACCCCGAAGCAGGCCGGTTACATCGGCGTGCCGGTTGAAGGTCCGTTCAAGCCGGATCACTACCGCTACTAAATCCTGCGTCTTGCGCAGTTGAAGGGGCCGCGTTTCCGAAAGGAGACGCGGCCTTTTTCTGTTAGCTCCCCTCCCTGAAAGGGAGGGGTTGGGGGTGGGTGGACGCCCGCGATACCGCTGCAAGAATTTCCTTCATCACCCCGTCTACATTCGACAGTACATCGTAATTTGAGAAGCGAAGTACCTGCCAGCCATCTTCCACAAGATATGCGGTGCGCAAGGCATCTGCTTCGATTTGCCGGTAGTGTTGCCCACCGTCGATCTCGATAGCGATACGAAGAGACCGACAGGCAAAGTCGAGAATGAAATGGCTTACAACTAGCTGGCGGGTGAACCGCGGACGGACTGTACGCAAATATTCCCAAAGGCGGCGTTCTGCATCCGTGCTTCCACTTCTGAGCGCGCGAGCGGCTGCTTTCAGTTCGGGCGGGATGCGTTGCATGGGCTCACAAGTATCCGAACGTGTTGCGGGCTTCCACCCACCCCCAGCCCCTCCCTTCCAGGGAGGGGAGCTAATTGGCGCTGGCGTCGCAATCATCTTCCCGCAGCGCATGGCTTTGCCTAAGGACGGGGGATGACCAGTAATACTGGCCGCGAGCACGTGGCTTGATCCTTATTTCGCAAAGCTCGGCGGCGCTGGCCGGTGTGGCGTTGGCGTTGCTTGTCATCGGCGCGACCTGGGCGCTGTGGACGGGCTTGCGTGCGCGTGCCGATGCGGCGGCGATGGCGGAGGATAACACCCGTTTCTCGACGCTGGTTTCGGGTTCGCCGGCACAGGCGATGATCGTCCGCGCCGATGGGCGGATCGAATTACCGCGTCGGCTGGCCGATTGGCTGGGGCTGCAGCAAATTCCGCGCGAACTCGATGCGCTGGCGGGCGGCGAGGGCGGGCTGATGCCCGAGGATGCCGATACGCTCGCGGTGCATGTTGCCGCCGCGCAGAAAGCGGGCAAGCCGTTCAGCCTGTCGGTGCGCGCCAAGGGTTCGGAGCGGGCGTTGCTCGTTGTCGGCGAGCGGGCGCATGAGGCGCTCAATACGCCGGGCGGCGTGGTGCTCTGGTTCCTCGACGCAACCGAGAGTCAGGACGAGATCAATCGGCTCCAGCGCGGCAGCACCCGGCTGCGCGCCGCGTTCGATGCGCTCACTGCGCTGATCGAGGCGGCGCCGATGCCGATGTGGTATCGCGGGCCTGATCTCAAATTGCTGATGGTCAATTCGGCTTATGTGGCTGCGGTCGAGGGTAGCGACAGCGAGGATGTCGTCGCGCGCGGGCTCGAACTGGTCGAGGGCGCAGGGCTGGGCGGGCCGCTGGCCAATGCCGCGATCGCCCGCGACACCGGCGAGCCCCAGACCGCCGCGATGCCCGCGACGATCGGCGGCACGCGGCGGATGCTGCGGCTGCATGACGTGCCACTGCCGACCGGCGGCGTGGCGGGCTTTGCGGTCGATATCGAGGATCTGGAACAGGCGCGCGGCGGCCTCAAGCGCTTCGGCGATGCCCAGCGCGCGATGCTCGATCGGGCATCGGCGGGCGTGGCGCAATTTGGCCCCGATCGCGGCCTGATCTTCTGCAACCAGCCGTTCCGCCGCATGTTCGCGATGCGCAATGAGTGGCTGTCCGACCGTCCCGAATTCGATCGCGTGATCGAGCGGATGCGCGAAGCCAAGCGCTTGCCCGAGACGCGCGACTTCCCGGCATGGAAGGCCGAACGCCGCGAATGGTTCACCGCGCCCGAGGCGGTCGAGGAAAACTGGCACGTCGGCGCCACGCATCTGCGCGTCGTCGCCCAGCCGATGCCCGAGGGTGGCTTGCTGCTGCTGTTCGAGGATCGCACCCAGCAATTCCAGCTCCAGCGCGAGCATGGCGAGATGCAGCAGGTCCGCACCGCGACGCTGGACAGTCTTGCCGAAGCCGTGGGCGTGTTCGGCAAGGGGCGGCTCCAGCTGTGGAACCGCAAGTTCCGCCAGGTCTGGGGCTTTGAGGATCCCTTCCTCGATTCGCATCCGCAGATATTGGCGCTGGTGAAGGCGGCGGGGCCGAAGCTCGCCAATCCGGCCAAGGCCGATGTGATCGGCGATCTGGTCCGGCTCGCTTCGCAGGATCGCCAGCAGCGCGGGGCGAGCATCGTGTTCGCCGATGGCCGCCATTTCGATTTGAACGCAGTGCCTCTGCCCGATGGCAATGCGCTGGTGACGATGCTCGACGTGACCGATCAGCACCGGGTCGAGCGTGCGCTGCGCGACCGCAACGACGCGCTGGAGGCCGCTGACCGGGTGAAGACCAGCTTCGTCGCCAATATGAGCTATGAACTGCGCACGCCGCTGACGTCGATCAAGGGCTTTACCGAGATGCTGCATGGCGGCTTTGCGGGGAAACTCAGCGAGAGCGGGACCGAATATTCGGAGGCGATCCTCGTCTCGGTCGAGCGGCTGGGCGCGCTGATCGACGATGTGCTCGATCTCACGCAGAGCGAAGACGCCACGCTGGAGAAAAGCGCGGTCGATATCGAGATGATCGCGCAAGGCGCCGCTGAAGCCATCGCGCCGCTCGCCAAGGAAAAGGCGATCGACCTGGTCGTGGAGAATGCCGGGAGCGCAGGCATCGTATCGGGCGATGCGCGGCGGTTGCGGCAAATTATCGAGCATCTGCTGCGCCATGCAGTGGCGGGCACGCCCTCGCAGGGTCGCGTGCTGCTGCATCTCGATGGCAATGCCAAGGTCGCGCGGATCATCGTATCGGATGACGGCCCGGGGATGAGCGCGGAAGCTGCGGCCAGCGCGTTCGATCGGTTCGCCCAGGGCGGCGGGCGCAATGCCGAGCGCGCGCTTGGGCTGGGGCTTCCGCTGGCGAAGCAATTCGTCGAGGCGCATGGCGGCCGGATCGAACTGATTTCCGAGCGCGGCGAGGGCACGCTGATCACCGTGGAATTGCCGCGGGGATGATCCTGTCCGATCCGCAGGCATCGCATGTCCTCGGCGAGCGCCTCGCAGCGCTGGCCCAACCCGGCGACGTCATCGCGCTCTCCGGCGAACTCGGCGCGGGCAAGACCAGCATCGCGCGCGGCCTGCTCGCGGCCCTCGGTCTCGAAGGCGAAGCGCCGTCGCCCAGCTTCGCGATCGTCCAGCCTTATGAGCCGCCCGAAGTCCGCTTTCCCGTGCTGCATGTCGATCTCTACCGGATCGAGCATCCGGACGAGACCGAGGAACTGGGCCTCGACGATGCCCGCGCCGATTCGCTGCTGATCGTCGAATGGCCCGAGCGGCTGGGCGATGCGGCATGGTCCGATGCGCTGTGGTTGTCCCTGGAAGTTACACCGGATGGCGCGCGGGAGTTGACAGCGAGGGTGCCGGCGGCATGGAGAGAGCGATGGTCCCAAATCCTCCGATGATCGACATGAACCCGCATCCCGATGCCCCGGCCTTTCTCGCCGCGGCGGGATGGGAAGGTGCGCAGATATTGCCGCTCGCCGGCGATGCTTCGTTCCGCCGCTATTTCCGCGTGGTCGAGCATGAGCGTACGGCCATCCTGATGGATTCGCCGCCCGACAAGGGCGAGGACCCGAAGCCCTTCATCCATATCGCGCGCTGGCTGACCGAGCGTGGCTTTGCCGCGCCCGAGATTCTGCACGAAAATCTGGAGATCGGCCTCGTCCTGATCCAGGATTTCGGCGATGCCCGGATGCGCGAAACCGTGGATGCTGCGCCCGAGAGCGAATTGCGGCTGTACGAAGAGGCGGTCGACCTGCTGATCCGCCTGCGCGATCATCCTGCGGCGGATGACATCGGCCCCTATAGCCCCTCGCAATATCACCGCGAAGCGCGGCTGCTCACCGAATGGTATTGCCCGGCGCTGGGGCTGGAGCCCGATGCCGATGGCTATAACGATGCGTGGAACGCCGCGCTCGAGCCGGTGCTCGTTGGTCATGAACCCGTCACGGTGCTGCGCGATTACCATGCCGAGAATATCATGTTGATCGAAGGCAGTGAGAGTTTGGGGTTGCTCGATTTCCAGGACGCATTGGCGGGGCACCCGGCTTATGATCTCGTTTCGTTGTTGCAGGACGCGCGGCGCGACGTGCCGGTCGAGCTCGAGACTGCGATGCTCGATCGCTACAAGCGCGTGACCGGCGCGGGCGACGATTTCGACGTCGCTTATCATGTGCTCGGCGCACAGCGGAACGCGAAGATCATCGGCATCTTCACCCGCCTTTGGAAGCGTGACGGCAAGCCGCGTTATCCGGGCCTGTGCCCGCGCGTCTGGGGCTATCTGGAGCGCGATCTGAAGCATCCGGCGCTCAAGCCCGTTGCCGATTGGTTCGATGCCAATGTCCCCGCCCATCTGCGCGGCGATCCGATGACGCTTGCCGGCGAATGACGGTGTATTCCTTGCGCCCGCAGCCCGACGCGCTCGTTCCCGAAACTGCGATGGTGATGGCGGCGGGGCTGGGCAAGCGCATGCGCCCGCTCACCGCGACGCGACCCAAGCCTTTGGTCAATGTGGCGGGCAAGACCCTGCTCGATCACACCTTCGATCATCTCCGCGAAGCCGGAGTGAAGCGCGCGGTGGTCAACGTCCATTACCTTGCCGACCAGATCGAAGCGCATCTCAAGGCGCGCGTGAAGGACATGCAGGTCCTGATCTCCGACGAGCGCCAGCAATTGCTGGAGACCGGCGGCGGCGTCGTGAAGGCGCGCGAGATGATCGGCGACAAGCCGTTCTTCTGCGTCAACAGCGACAATCTATGGGTCGATGGCCCGACCGATGCGCTGCGCCAGTTGGCGGCGGCATGGGACGACGACAAGATGGACGCGCTGCTGCTGCTCGTCCCGCTGGCCCGCGCGAACTGCCATCGCGGTCAGGGCGATTTCCGGCTCGATCCGTTTGGCAAGATCATCGAGCGGCGCAAGCCCGGCCGACTGGCACCGTTCGTCTATATCGGCATCCAGATCCTCTCGCCGCGCGTGATCCGTGATTGGCCGGAGGGAGCGTTCTCGACGAACCTGTTCTGGGACCGCGCAATGGCGCAGGGGCGCCTGTGGGGCGTCGTGCATCAAGGGTTGTGGTTCGATGTCGGCACGCCTGCTGCGGTCGGCGAATCGGAGGCCATATTGGCCGAGATGTGACGGCTTGGTCGTAATCCCGGCTTTCGCCGGGACGACGATTGGCTCTAGAGTGTCACGGTACATGCCCGAACGCCTCCACCTCTTCACCATACCGACCCACCGCGCGTTCGCTGACGCACTTGCGGCCGGCCTGATCGCGCGCTTTGGCGGCGATGCGCTGGGGTTGGCGCGCGGCACGGTGCTGGTGCCGAACAACCGTGCCAAGCGCGCGATTCAGGATGCGTTCGTGCGCGCCAGTGGCGGCGGGCTGCTGCTGCCGCGATTGGTAGCCATCGGCGATCCGGAACTGGATGAAGCGGTGTTCGAGGCCGTGGAGGATACTGACCCGGTGCCGCCCGCGGTCGATCCGTTGCAGCGCCGGATGATCCTCGCACGGTTGATTCAGGAAAGCGGCGCGCAAGTCGACGCGGCGGAAGCGGTGCGGCTGGCGGGCGAACTGGCCTCCACCCTCGATCAATTGCTGATCGAGGAAGTGCAGCCACAGGCGCTCAAGGATTTGGATCTCGGCGATCTCTCGGCCCATTGGGAGCGCTCGCTGGCATTGTTCGAGATTGTGCTCAAACGCTGGCCGGTCGAATTGGCCGGGCTGGGCCGCGTCGATCTGGCGGAGCGGCGGACGCGGCTACTCGCCAAGGTCGCGAAGCGCTGGCGTGACGCTCCACCGCAGGGCTTTGTCTGCGCGGCAGGCATTGCCGCAAGCGCACCGGCGATTGCGCGGCTGCTGCGCGTCGTGGCGGAGATGCCGCAGGGCATGGTCGTGCTGCCGGGACTTTCGACGGGCATCAGCGAGGGCGAATGGTCGTCGCTCGGCCCGCACGATCCCGATCCCGATCCCGCCACCGGGCGGCGCAAGCGGGCGATGGAGACGCATCCGCAGTTCCAACTCAAGCTGCTGCTTCAACGGATGAGTGTGAACCGCAGCGAGTTTGCCGACTGGCAGGGAGAAAGCGCGCCCGACGCGATCCCGGCGCGTAGCAAGGCGATTGAGACCGCAATGGCGCCGCCCGAGCTGACGAAGGAATGGAGCGCGCTGCCGGAGTCGGAGCGGACGCTCGACGGCGTGCGCGTGCTGGAGGCGGCGACTCCCGCCGATGAGGCGCAGGGCATTGCGCTGGCGTTGCGCGAAGTGCTGGAGACCGAGGGCAGAACGGCTGCGCTGGTGACCCCGGACCGGGCGCTCGCCCGCCGCGTCGTCGCGCATCTCGCGCGCTGGGACATCGCCATCGACGATTCGGCGGGGCAGGCGCTTTCGGTGTTGCCGCCGGGAACGTTGCTGCTCGCTTTGGCCGAGGCTGCCGCGCAGGATTTCGCGCCGCTCGCATTGCTCAGTTTGCTCAAGCATCCGCTGGTGCAGCGCGAAGCGCGGCTCGAATGGCTTGAGGGCGCGCGCTTGCTCGACCGTGCCTTGCGCGGGCCTCGGCCCGCGCCGGGGCTGTCGGGGGTCGATCGGCATCTAGCCGAACAGGACGGGCGCGACGGCGGGCTGCGGCGCGCGGCGCAAGCATGGTGGATCGAAGCGCGGCCGCTGCTGGAGCCGCTGGAAGCGGTGTTCGCCGCCGGGCCGCAATCGCTGCCTGCAATGCTCGCCGCGCTGCGCGAAACGGCGCAGGCATTGGGAGGCGATGGCCTGTGGAGCCGTGCCGAGGGGCGCGCCGCCGCAGATCTGCTCGATTCGCTGGAGCGCGAAGCTGCGTTCGGTCCGCCGCTTGCCGATCCCGCGAGCCTCGCGCCGTTGCTGCGCACGTTGATGGACGAGACGGCGGTGCGTCCGCCACAGGGCGGGCATCCGCGCCTCGCGATCCTGGGGCTGATCGAAGCGCGGTTGCACAATGCCGATCTGATGATCCTGGGCGGGCTAAACGAAGGCGTATGGCCGGGACTTCCTGCGCCGGATCCGTGGCTCGCGCCGCGCATCCGCGCCGAGCTGGAACTGCCGGGGCTGGAGCGTCGCATCGGGGTTTCGGCGCATGATCTCGCCGGCGCGCTGGGCGCGCGCGAAGTATTGCTCACCCGCGCGCGCCGCGATTCCTCTGCGCCAACGATTGCCTCGCGCTTCTGGCTGCGGCTGGAAGCGCTGTCGGGCGGGCTGGAGCGCGCGCATGATCTCGCGGCATGGGCGCGCGCCATCGATGAGCCGGGCCGCCACGAACCCGCCGAGCGCCCCGAACCGTCGCCGCCGGTCGCGGATCGGCCCAAAGTAATTTCGGTCACCGAAGTCGATCGGCTCAAGGCCGACCCCTATGCGTTCTACGCCAAGCGCATGCTACGGCTTGCGCCGCTCGATCCGGTCGATGCCGATCCGAGCGCCGCGTGGCGCGGAACGGCGGTGCACGACGTGCTCGAACAATGGGCGCGGCACGATGATTGCCGGCCGGACAAGCTCCACGAACGCGCGCTGGCGATGCTGGCTGACGAGCGCACCCATCCGATGATGCGGGCGCTGTGGCAGCCGCGCTTGATGGAAGCGATTGATTGGATCGCGCAGGAGATCGCTGCGCAATCCGCCGATGGACGCCGGGTGTTGGGCGTCGAGCAGGATGGCCAGATCCAGTTCGCGGGCGTCACGCTCAAGGGCAAGTTCGATCGGATCGACCGGCTCCCCGATGGCACGCTGGCGGTGGTCGATTACAAGACCGGCCAGCCGCCCAGCGCCAAGGCTGTGCGCGCGGGATACAGCCTCCAGCTCGGGCTGCTCGGGCTGATCGCGGAGGAAGGCGGTTTCGAGGGGATCAGCGGCGATGCGCGCGGCTTCGAATATTGGTCGCTGGCGCGCAAGGGCGGCAGCTTCGGCTATATCGATTCGCCCACCTCGTCACGAAAGCGCGATCCGATCCCGGCGGAGGAATTCGTCTCGATCGCGGGCGGCAATTTCCACGAAGCGGTGCAGGATTGGCTGACCGGCGGCCGCGCCTTCACTGCCAAGCTCGTTCCCGAATATGCGCCTTATGCAGAGTATGACCAGCTGATGCGTCGCGACGAATGGTATGGCCGTGAATAATCTCCGTCCGCTCCATCCGCTGAAGGGCAATCAGCGCGCGGCGAGCGATCCCGCGCGGCATATCTGGCTGTCGGCGTCCGCGGGCACCGGCAAGACCCAAGTGCTTGCCGCCCGCGTCTGGCGGCTGTTGCTCGGCGGCACCGATCCGGGGGCGATCCTGTGCCTTACCTTCACCAAGGCCGGTGCGGCGGAAATGTCCGAGCGGATCACGTCGCGGCTCGCCAGCTGGGTGCGCGCCGACGACGAGGCGTTGTTTGCCGATCTGGAAGCGCTGGGCGAGGAGTCCGGGCCTGAGGCGCGGGCTCGGGCGCGGACCTTGTTTGCCAAGGTGCTGGATGCGCCGGGCGGCGGCCTGCGCATCCAGACGATCCATAGTTTTTGCCAGACCCTGCTCTCGGCCTTCCCGGTCGAGGCCGGTTTGGTGCCCGGCTTCCGCCCTCTTGATCAGCGCGAGGAGGCCGTGCTTGCCCGCGAGGCGCTGGCCGAGATGCTGGTCGATGCCGAGCGCGAAGGACGTATGGGCCTGATCGATGCGGTCGGCGCGCTTAGCTTGCGGCTGGGCGAGGGGCAGGCCGAAGCGTTTCTGCGCCGCTGTGCCGGAGCGGGCGAGGCGCTGGCGGCCTTGCCGACGGGCGTACAGCCCTTCCTGCGCCGCGCGATGGATTTGCCGAGCGGCGATGTGGATGCCGAACTCGCGCGCTGCTGCGCCGACGAAGCGTTCGATATTGCCGGGCTGCGCAAGGTCGTCGCGGCCAATCGCCAATGGGGCACGGCGACAGGGATCAATGCCGCCGAGGCCATCGGGGATTGGCTCGCCGCGAAGGACCGCGTTGCGGGGCTGGAAGCGCTCGGCCTCGTCTTCCGCACCAAGACCGGCGATCCGCGCAAAGTCTCGCCAAAGCTGATCGCCGCCGAGCCCGATTATGAAGGGCTGGCCGTGCGGATCGGCGGGCGCTGCGCCGAATTGCTCGCCATGAAAGTTCAGGCCGAATATGCCGATCTTCTCGCACAGGGGCTTACGGCGGGGCGGATTTATGCCGAGACCTATGCCCGCGCCAAGCGCCGGGTGGGTGCAGTCGATTTCGACGATCTGATCCGCGCGGCGGTGGCGCTGCTGGCGCAGGAGGGCATGGGCGATTGGGTGCGCTTCAAGCTCGATCAATCGACCGAGCATGTCCTGATCGATGAGGCGCAGGATACCAACCTCAAGCAATGGACGATCGTTCGCGCGCTGGCCGATGAGTTTTTCGCCGGGCGCGGCACGCGGGCCGAAGGCGTGCGCACGCTGTTCACCGTGGGCGATTACAAGCAGGCGATCTTCGGGTTTCAGGGCACCGATCCGATCTTCTTTCGCGCCGCGCACGATTATTTCGACGCCAAGGCCAGGCTGGCCGAAGATTTCGAGACAGATGCGCGCGAGCTGGAATCGCTGTCGCTCACCCACAGCTTCCGCTCGACCCGTCCGATCCTCGAATTCGTCGATGCAGCGCTGGCGCAATTGCCGGTGCCGGGCATGGGCGAACTGAGCGAGGCCGAGCCGCATGCCAGCGAAGTCTCCGGCCCGGGCACGGTAACGCTCTGGCCGCTCACCACCGAGGGCGGCACCGAGGCCGACGAAGAGGAATGGGTGCTCGACGCCACGCGCGAGCATGCCAAAAGGATTGCGCGCGGGATCAAGGCGTGGACCGACGGCAGCGTGCTCAAGCGCGACGGCACGCCGCTGGCTGCCGAAGATGTGATGGTGCTGGTCAAGCGCCGCGGCGAACTCGCTTCGCTGATCGTTGCGCGGCTATATGCCGAGGGGGTGCCGGTGGCGGGGGTCGATCGCTTGCGGCTCAATGCGCCGCTGGCGGTGCAGGATCTGCTCGCCGCGATCCGCTTCGCGTTGCAGCCCGAGGACGATCTGTCGCTCGCCAGTCTGCTGGTGTCCCCGCTGATCGGGTGGACGCAGGACGAGCTGATGGCCGGTGCGGTGCGCGAGCGCGGCGGGCTGTGGCGGCATCTGCGCGGCACGCAACCGGCGGAGAAATTGCACCCGCTCGAGCAATTGCTGGCGGCTGCGGATTTCACCACGCCCTATCGTTTTCTCGAGGCGATCCTCTCGGGTGAGATGGATGGGCGGCGCAAGCTCTTGCTGCGGCTTGGCGAGGAAGCCCGCGATCCGATCGAGGAATTGCTCAGCGCCGCGCTCAATTTCGAAAGCGTAGCGACGCCGACGCTCCAGCGCTTCCTCGACTGGTTCGATCGCGGCGATGTCGAGATCAAGCGCGAGGCCGATCAGCCGCGCGGTGCCGTCCGGGTGATGACCGCCCACGGTGCCAAGGGGCTGCAAGCGCCTTTGGTGATCCTCGCCGATGCCACCGCCGATCCCACCAAGAGCCCGCGCGATTTCCTCGGCTGGCAGCCCGAGGGGCATGAAGGCGAGGCGTTCCCGATCTTCCGCCCCCGCGCGGCGGAGCGCGGCGGGGCGCTCGATACGCTAGTTGTCGAGACCGACGAGCGCGAGATGCAGGAGCATTGGCGGCTCTTTTATGTCGCCGCGACCCGCGCCGAGGAGCGGCTGGTGATCGCCGGTTCGCTCGGGCCGATGGCAAAGGGTGAGGCCCCGGCGGCAAGCTGGTATGCAGCGTGCGCTCGCGCGTTCGAGGCTTTGGGCGCGGAAGGCGAGTTTCACGGCATCGTGCCCCCCGCGCCGGTCACGGCGAAGAAGGTCGAGGACGTCGCGCCCGTCGCGAAGCCAGCGCTACCGCTTTGGGTCACTGCGCCCGCGCCACAGGAAGCGCGCCCGCCGCGTCCGCTGGCACCTTCGTCGCTGGGCGATGACGCCGTAGCCGATCCGCCACCCACCCCCGCGATGCGGCTCGCCGCCGAGCGGGGCCGCTTGCTCCACGCCTTGTTCGAGCGTCTGCCGGGCGTTGCGCCCGATAAGCGTGCCGAAGCGGCGGACCGCTGGCTGGCCGGGGCAGGGGGCGTCGAGGACGCTGCCGCACGCGGCGAATTGGTGCGTGCCGCGCTGGCCGTCACCGAAGACCCGCGCTTCGCCGAATTGTTCGGCCCCGACTCGCTGGGCGAAGCGCCCATCGCTGCGGTCGTCGGCGATGGCGTGGTCGTATCGGGCACGGTCGATCGCCTGCTGGTCATGCCCGATCGCATCCGCGTGATCGATTTCAAGACCGGCCGACGCGCGCCCGCGTCGATCGAAGATGTCCCAAATTACCACCTGCGTCAGATGGCCGCTTATGCCGCCGCGCTCGCGGTGATCTTTCCGGGCAGGCAGATCGAAGCGGGTTTGCTCTATAGCGCAGGCCCAATTCTCCACGAACTCACCCCGGAACTACTCGCAGCGCACAAGCCCGGCTTCTTGGCCCCGGAGCAAAGCTTGGCCTCGCGCGCTTGAGCAGCGGGCATGCAGCACATAGATAGTCATCCAACACACAGGAGATTTCCCGATGGCCACCAAGGCAGTCACCGACGCCAGCTTCGCAAGCGATGTGCTGGGATCCGATAAGCCCGTTCTCGTCGATTTCTGGGCGGAATGGTGCGGACCGTGCAAGATGATCGGACCGTCGCTCGAAGAGCTCGGCGCGGAAATGGCCGATCAGGTCCAGATCGTGAAGGTCGATATCGACGAGAACCCCGAGGCACCCGGTAAATATGGCGTGCGCGGCATTCCCACGATGATTCTCTTCAAGAACGGCGTGCCTGCCGCCACCCAGGTCGGCGCGCTGGCCAAAAGCGGCATCAAGCAGTTCATCGAGAGCAATCTCTGAGACTGAAGACTGGCTAAAGGGGCGCGCCGGCAGGCTGCCGGTGCGCTCAAGAGGATTGACGCTTGCCAAGGCGAGCGCTTTTCCACAACTGGCACCATGTCCCTGTTCCCGCCCGCCACTTGCCCGCGCCTGATCGTCAAGATCGGCTCGGCGCTGCTCGTCGATCCAGATGGCAGCGTGCGGCGGGCATGGCTGGAGGGCATCGCCGCCGACATCGCCGAGCGCACCCGCGCGGGACAGCAGATCGCGGTGGTATCCTCGGGCGCGATCGCGCTGGGCGCCCGCCGCCTCAATCTCCCCAAGGGTGGCCGCGCCAGCCTTGAGGATGCGCAGGCCGCCGCCGCTACCGGCCAGATCGCGCTCTGCCAGGTCTGGGCCGAAACCCTTGCCGCCGAGGGCCTCACGGCGGCGCAGATGCTCGTCACGCTCGACGATCTCGAAGACCGTCGCCGATATCTCAATGCCGCCGCGACGCTGGATCGTTTGTTGGGCTTGGGCGTCGTCCCGGTGATCAACGAGAATGATTCGGTCGCTACCGAGGAAATCCGCTTCGGCGACAATGATCGCCTCGCCGCGCGCGTCGCTCAGGCGGCAGGCGCGCAGGGCGTCGTCCTGCTCAGCGACGTCGATGGCCTGTACGATCGCAACCCGGCGCTTCCGGACGCGCAGCATATCGCACGGGTCAAGCGGATCGACGCTACAATCGAAGCGATGGCAGACCGGGGCTCTGCATCGGGCATGGGTTCGGGCGGCATGGTTTCCAAGATCGCCGCCGCGCGCATCGCCAATGCGGCGGGCGCGCACCTTGCCATAGCATCGGGCCGGATCGATCGTCCGCTCTCCACCGAGGCGCGCCACACGCTGTTCGCCGCAGAGAAATCCGCGCCTGCGCGCAAGGCATGGCTGGCCGGTGGGCTCACCGCCAAGGGCCAAATCCATGTCGATGCCGGCGCCGCCCGCGCGCTCACCCGGGGGAACAGCCTGCTCGCCGCCGGTGCCACCCGCATCGAGGGCAGCTTCGTGCGCGGCGATCTGATCGTCATCCTGGGGCCGGACGGCGCAGCGCTCGCGCGTGGCCTGTCGGAATATCCCAGCGAAGACGCGGCGCAACTGACCGGCAAGCGCAGCGAAGAACATGCCGAAATCCTCGGCTACGCACCCCGCTCGGCGCTGGTCCATCGCAGCCATATGGCGTTGCTGTGATGTCGGAATGCACCCCCAACCCCGCTCGTGCTGAGCTTGTCGAAGCACCCTTCGACAGGCTCAGGGTGAGCGGGAGGGGTGCGCGATGACTGTCCTCGCCATCACCGGCGCCACCGGCTTTGTCGGCAAGCGCACTGTCGATCTCGCACTCGCCGCCGGGCACAAGGTCCGTGCGCTCACCCGGCGTGCCCAGCAGCCCCGCGAAGGCGTGGTCTGGGTCGATGGCAGCCTCGAGAGCGCAGACAGCCTTGCGCGGCTCGCCAGTGGCGCGGATGCGGTGTTGCACATCGCCGGGGTAGTCAACGCGCCCAATCATATCGGCTTCATTCGCGGCAATGTGGAGGGCACCGAGCGCATGCTCGCCGCCGCTGCGTCGATGGGCGTCCAGCGCTTCGTGATGGTCTCGTCGCTGTCCGCTCGCGAGCCGCAGCTCTCCAATTATGGCCGGTCGAAAGAGCGCGCCGAAAGCCTCGTCCGCAAATCCGCGCTTGATTGGACGATTGTGCGCCCGCCCGCCGTTTATGGCCCCGGCGACATGGAAATGCTCGATCTGTTCAAGCTGGCCAAGCGCGGCCTCGCCTTGCTGCCACCCGGCGGCCACATGTCGGCGATCCATGCGGATGATCTCGCACGGCTGCTGATCGCGCTGGCGGCCAGCGATGTCGGCCGCGAGATATTGGAGCCGGATGACGGTGTCGTGGGCGGCTGGAGCCATGAAGGTTTCTCGCAGGCAGTCGGCGATGCGGTTGGCAAAAGGATTCGCGCCTTCGCCTTGCCCCGCACGGTCCTCAACATCGGCGCAATGCTCGACGGGCTGTTCCGCCGCTCCGGTGCCAAGCTCACCAAGGACCGCGTCGCCTATTTCTGCCACCCCGATTGGGTGGTCGATCCGGCCAAGCGCCCGCCCGCCAATCTCTGGACCCCGCAGATCGAGACCCGCGCCGGGTTGAAGACGACGGCGGAATGGTATCGCGGGCAGGGGCTGCTTTAGCCTTCTTCCTCTCCCCTCAAGGGGGAGGACTAGGACTTGTAATGTAGGATTTCGCCTGCTTGGCTAAGCCGCCGAAATTCCCTGGCATCACTGCCGCTGGCTCTTTGAAATCGCCGGTGCGAAACCCCCATGGGCAGTGCGAACATTTGGGAACATTCGCGGTGCAGAACCCGTGCATTGGTCTAAACTTCGCCTAAACGTCCGCGCCGCCATCGCCCCGCTGCCACCGCGTTTCCGCCGCATTCGCTTGGCAGTGGCATAGGATAGCACTAAGGACCCGCCATGACCGACCACACCGAAATCTTCGACAGCATCGCCCCGCTGATTGAGCGCTTCAACAAGAAGGGCGTCGCCATCAGCGACAGCACTACCTTCGCCGGCGACCTTGAGTGGGACAGCCTGACCGTCATGGATTTCGTCGCCGAGATCGAGGACGAATTCGACATCATCATCACGATGAACATGCAGGCCGAGATCGAGAATGTCGGGCAGCTTGTCGATGCCGTCGCCAAACTGAAAGCGTGAGATTTTCCGCTCACCCTGAGCGTGTCGAAGGGTGCTTCGACAGGCTCGGCACGGGCGGTTTAGGGAATATGGAATGACTGAATCCCTCCAAACATCCGATGCGCTGCCGGAAAACCCGGTAACGGTGGCACCAGAGCGCGATCTGATGTCGAAGTTCGACGGGCTGATCGCCGAGCGTCAGGCACTGATCGATACCGGCGTCACCGATCCGTTTGCGATCGTGATGGAGCAGGTCAAATCGCCGACCGAGGCGGTGATCGCGGGCAAGGATACGATCCTGCTCGGCACCTATAATTATATGGGCATGACCTTCGATCCTGACGTGATCCAGGCGGGCAAGGACGCGCTCGACCAGTTCGGTTCGGGCACCAACGGCAGCCGCATGCTCAACGGCACCTTCCGCGACCATATGGAAGTCGAGGACGCACTGCGCGAATTTTACGGCGTCTCGGGCGCGATCGTGTTTTCGACCGGCTACATGGCCAATCTGGGCATGATCTCCACGCTGGTCGGGAAGGGCGAATATGTCATCCTCGACGCGGACAGCCATGCCTCGATCTATGACGGCTGCAAGCAGGGCAATGCCGAGATCGTCCGCTTCCGCCACAACGACATCAACGATCTCGACAAGCGGCTTGGCCGCCTGCCCAAGGAAGCCGGCAAGCTCGTGGTGCTCGAGGGCGTCTATTCGATGCTCGGCGACATCGCGCCGCTCAAGGAAATGGTCGCCGTCGCCAAGAAGCATGGCGCCATGGTCCTCAGCGACGAAGCCCATTCGATGGGTTTCTATGGCCCCAATGGCCGCGGCGTGTATGAGGAACAGGGCTGCGAAGGCGATGTCGATTTCATCGTCGGCACCTTCTCCAAATCGGTCGGCACCGTTGGCGGCTTCTGCGTCTCGAACCACCCCAAGTTCGAAGCGATCCGGCTGGCCTGCCGCGCCTATATCTTCACGGCGTCGCTGCCGCCTTCGGTGGTCGCGACCGCTGCGGCGTCGATCCGCAAGCTGCAATATGCCCATAACAAGCGCGCGCATCTGTGGGAAAATGCCCGCACGCTGCATGGCGGGCTCAAGGCGATGGGCTTCGAGCTTGGCACCGAAAAGCCCGATAGCGCGATCATCGCGGTGATCCTGAAGGATCAGGAGCAAGCTGTCGTGATGTGGCAGGCGCTTCTCGATGCCGGCCTCTACGTCAACATGGCGCGCCCGCCCGCAACGCCTGCTGGCACGTTCCTGCTGCGCTGCTCGCTGTGCGCGGAGCATACGGCTGAGCAGATCCAGAAGATACTTGGTATGTTCAAAACTGCCGGACAGGCTGTTGGCGTGATCGCCTGACCAAGCTAGAGTCCCTCGGACAATGAGCGAGGGCCTCACCGCATTGGAGCGCGCGGTTCGGGATACGAACTGGCGCTTTCGCTTGCTCGGCGTACTGGCGGTGCTTGGCATTGTGGTGCTCGCGGCGCTGATCCTCGTCCAGCAGCGCACCGATAATGCCCGCGATCGCGCCATCGCGCGCCAGCAGCACACGTTTGAAGTCATCATGCGGGCGAACCAGCTGTCGGGTGCGATCTCCTCAGCAGAGGCGGCGCTCGGCCGCTATGTGGTGAGCGCGGACAAGACGCTCGGCCGGCAGTATACCGATCAATGGGCGCGTGCGGGCGAGCAGCTCGATCGGCTCCGTCAGCTCACCGCTGACAATCCCGCGCAGCAGGTGCAGCTCACCGAACTCCGCAAGGCATTCGATGCGCGTGGCAAGGAACTCAACGACACCGCGCTCTATTCCTCGTTCCAGCGGCACCGCGACGCGTGGGGCAGCTATTATAATGTCCGCGCCAGCGATGCCCGAACGCGCGTCGAGGCGACCCTCGCCAAAATGGTCGAGAGCGAACGGCTACTGCTTCAGCAGCGTACCCGTGACGCGGTTCAGCTGATCGAGAATTCGAGCATGGCCTCGCGCATTCTCACTGGCTTCGGCCTGTTGATCGTGTTCGGTGCGGTGATCCTCGGCTGGATGACGATCGAGGCGCAGGGCGAGCGTGCGGTCGCCGATGCCGAAGCCAGCAGCGAGCGCGAGCGCGCCGGCGACCTCGAACGCGCGGTATCCGAGGCGACCGCGCAGCTTCGCGCCGAGGTCCATGAGCGTATCGTGGCGGAGGAGCAGCTTCGCCAGGCGCACAAGATGGAGGCAGTCGGCCAGTTGACTGGGGGAATCGCGCATGATTTCAACAATATGCTTGCAGTCGTTCTGGGCGGGTTGGAACTTGCCAAGCGCCAGATGCACATTGGCGGCCCCGATGCCCAACGGCATATCGAGAATGCGATGGAGGGTGCCAATCGCGCCGCGGCGCTCACCCGGCGGCTGCTCGCTTTCTCGCGGTCTGAACCGTTGCTTCCCGAATCGGTCGAGCCTGGCAAGCTCATCGAGGGGATGAGCGACCTGCTCGATCGCACGCTGGGCGACACGATTGCGGTCGAGACCCGGTCGGGCGAGGGCGACTGGCGGATCTGGGTGGATCGCCATCAATTGGAGAACGCGCTGCTCAACCTCGCGGTCAACGCGCGTGACGCGATGAACGGGCGCGGGATACTGACGATCTGGTCGGGTTCGCGCGCGCTGGCCATGGGCGAGATCGGCGAATGCGCGGCTGGCGATTATTGCACGATCGCGGTCGCAGATACCGGCTCGGGCATGACGCAGGAAGTGCTCGAGCGCGTATTCGAGCCGTTCTTCACTACCAAGCCGGTCGGCAAGGGCACCGGGCTGGGGCTCAGCCAGATCTTCGGCTTTGTCCGCCAATCGGGCGGCGAGATCGGCATCGACACCCAAGTGGGGCAGGGGACGACGGTAACGCTCTATCTGCCGCGCTATCTGGGCGATGCGGTGCCGGAAACCATCGAAGCGACGACCGAAGCCGAAGCTCCAATAGCCCGCCGCTTGTCGATCCTCGTTGTTGAGGACGATCCTCGGGTGCTCGCCGCCACGATGGGCGCACTGGAGGAACTGGGCCACCATGCCACCGGCTGCGAAGACCCGTTCGAGGCGATGCAGAGGATCGATGGGCTGGAAGCGCTCGACGCCATCGTCTCCGACGTGCTGATGCCGGGGCAGACTGGCCCCGAGATGATCGCTGCTCTGGGTGAGCGGATTGAAGGCGTCGCGGTGCTGTTCGTCACCGGTTTTGCAGGCGAAGTCGATGCCGAAGTCTTCCGGGGCCACCCGGTGCTGCGCAAACCGTTCACGATGGCCGCGCTGGCCCGTGGATTGGATGAAGCGGTCGATCAGGCAGCCCGGCGAGTCCCGCGCGAAGCGGTGGATTAGCCGCTTAGGGGTGGAGATCGGCGCGGAGCATCGCGTTTGTCGCCAGATCGCGTGCCTTATCGCGCGACAGGCCCAACGCCTTGGCCATCGGTGCGCCGAGCAGGGCATCGCCAAGCGCCATCAGCACCAGATGCAGCGTCTCTTCCTGTAGCGACATGCCCTCATGCGGATGATCGCGATCGATCATGTCGACAAGCTTCTGGACCGATTCGAGGATCGGTTCGAGCACCTCATGATTGCCGGTGAGGATCATCCAGCTCGCCAGCGCGCCCGCACCCTGCTTGTCGAAAGCGTCAAAGGTGAGGTCGACGACTTCGCGCGGATTATGATCGGTCTCGCGCGCGCGCATGATCGCCAAGCCGATCTTCTCTGTCACGCCCACCGCGATGCTTGCCGCCAGCGCCTTTTGCAGCCCGGCGGCCGATCCGAAATGGTGGAGGAGATTGGCGTGCGTCCGCCCGACCCGCGCCGCGACTGCCTTTAGCGTCACCGCCTGCGGGCCCGATTCCAGCAACAAGGCGCGCGCTGCTTCCAGCGCCGCTTCGCGGGATTCTTCGGGTGACAAGCGTTTGCGTGGAGTTATTGACATCAATGTAAGTAAACTTTATGCCCCGGATATACCGGCTTAGTGGAGAAAATCCCCGTGGGCAAAGCAAAGACTCCGACTGATCTGACGATCACACCGCGCGATCGTCGCTTCGGGCGTGATACGGGGCAGGCGCGTTGGTGGATGGCGGGCGATCCAGTGGGCACCGCGTTCCACAATTCGCTGTCGATTACTTTCCCCAAGGGCGAGGCCTTCTTCATCGAGAGCGTCAAGGCGTTCCGCGAAGGCGCATCGCCGCGGCTTGCCGAGGAGATCAAGGCCTTCACGTTGCAGGAAGTGATGCACAGCCGCGAGCATGTCGCGTTCAACAAGCGCGTCGTGGATGCGGGCTATGACCTCGCTCCGCTGGAAGAGGCGGTCGATGAAGTGCTGGCGGTTATCCGGCAGCGTCCGGCGATCGTGAACCTGGCGGCG
Organism: Sphingomonadales bacterium; assembly: GCA_004173185.1. Taxonomy (GTDB): domain Bacteria; phylum Pseudomonadota; class Alphaproteobacteria; order Sphingomonadales; family Sphingomonadaceae; genus Sphingomonas. Next base: position 40,144 of record SEFZ01000023.1, read on the forward strand.
ACGATGGCGCTCGAGCATTACACCGCGATCCTCGCTTCGATGATCCTCAAGGACCCGCGCTATTTCGCGGGCGTCGACGCCGAACAGGCCGATATGTGGCGCTGGCATGCGATCGAGGAGTTGGAGCATAAGGGCGTCGCCTATGACACCTGGCTCCATGCCACCAAGGATTGGAGCAAGTGGCGGCGCTGGAAGCTCAAGTCGATGATGATGCTGCTGGTCTCGATCAATTTCTGGCGCAAGCGCGTCGAAGGTGCAGTCGAACTGCTGCGGCAGGATGGGCTGGAGAAAGGCGCACGCCGCCGGGTCTGGTGGTATCTGCTCGGCAATCCCGGACTGCTGCGGCGGATATTGCCGGCGCTGGGCGCATATTTCCTGCCGGGTTTCCATCCGTGGAATCACGATGACCGGCATTTGATCGGCCGGGCCGAGAGCGAATATCGGATGGCGGCCTGATATTTTCGTTGGGGTGGGCATTTCGACATGCTCGCTGACGAATGTCGATAAAGCGGATCCCGCTGTTGGCATGCGTGCGGGTGAGTTCGCGACCGGCGCGATCGAGGATGAAGCTTTCGAAGCGGAAACTGCCGGTCATGCACCCGCGTGTTCCGCGCAATGCGGCGGTGACAGCGTTATCCCGAGCACTCTTCGACGCCCGTCATCCCGGCGTTGCCGGGATGACGAAGGGAGAATGCGGGCAGTTAAAGCGGCTTCTTGTTCAAGCGTGCGTCACGCCGCCATTCGCGCGTCCGGATCTATGCCCCCTAGATGGTCGTCCTCGGCGAGATCGAGGGCGTAGCGTGCAGCCGGAACCTCGGCACCGCGGCCGCGCGAATAGGTCGGCACGATCCGTCCGGTCGGGCGGAAGCCGAGCTTGCGCAGCACCCGGCCCGATGCGGGGTTGTCGATGAAATGGCCCGCCGTAACCCGCCGTACACCCGTCGCTTTGGCAGCACGCAGCACGCCGGCGGCTGCCTCGGTCGCATAGCCGCGGCCCCAGGCATCGGGAGTGATCCAATAGCCGAGCTCATGCGGCTCATCCTTGAGCGCGCTGACGCCCATGCCGCCGATCAGCCGAAGCTGGCCGTCAATATGCTCAAAGGCGAGGAACTTCGCCTCACCTGGATTGTCGAAGCTGCCGGCGAAAGTCTCCGCCGCTTCGATAGGGTAGGGCCAGGGCGCGCGTGCAAGATTGCACACCACTTCCTCATGCCCGATCGCCTGCGCCAATATCGGCGCATCCTCGGCCCAAGCGGGCCTTAACGTCAGTCTCTCCGTCCGCACGAACATGACCATTCTCCTTTGGTCTGCGGTGCCCCTTGGCGCGTCCCTATGACGCGCAGGTTGCACTGGCATTTCGTGGGAGAAATAAAAAAAGGGAGCCGGGGTGACCCGTCTCCCTTTTTCGGATTTCGTGTGAAATCCCGGATCACCCTGGTGGGCAACCCGGTTGGATGCCCGATGTTATTCGGCTGCTTCCGCAATCATGTCGACCGAACAGAATTTGCGGCCAAGCTTGCCCTGCTTGAACGACACGCGGCCGTCGGTAAGCGCGAAAAGGGTATGGTCCTTGCCCATGCCCACGTTCACGCCCGGATAAATCTTGGTGCCGCGCTGACGCACGATGATGTTGCCAGCGATGACTGCTTCGCTGCCGAACTTCTTGACGCCGAGGCGACGGCCTGCCGAATCGCGACCGTTGCGCGAAGAGCCGCCTGCTTTCTTATGTGCCATTTTGCTCTACTCCTCGCTTACGCTTCAGCGGCCGGGGCAGCAGCCTCGGCAGCAGGTGCGTCGGCCTTCTTCGCCTTGGGCGCGGCCTTCTTCTTTTCTTCCTGAGCACCGATAGCGGTGATCTTCAGGATCGTGTGCTGCTGGCGATGGCCGTTCTTGCGGCGATAGTTATGCCGGCGGCGCTTCTTGAAGATGATGACCTTATCGGCCTTCTGCTGCGCAATGATCTCGGCGGAGACCGTGAGGCCCTCGACCGACTGCAGCTCGGAACCTTCACCTGCAAGCAGGATGTCGGTGAGCGCGATCGACGCGCCTGCTTCACCATCGAGTTTCTCGACGACGATCTTGTCTCCAGCGGCAACGCGATACTGCTTGCCGCCCGTGCGCACGATAGCGAACATGGGTCTCTTCTCTAACAAATACGTGTGCCCGCCAGGGTAACCCCGGCAGGAGGAAGGGCGCAGCTATGCGAAAGGCCCTCCGCTGTCAATTCCGAATCCCGGTTTTATAGGCTGTTTTACGCCTAAAACGACCGCGACACGCCCCAGTGCTGGCGAGGGTCTCATAGGCAGGATGCCATCGAACCCGCCGTCATTGGCTATCCGTAACAAAAAAGTCACAGCGAGCGACTTTCGTGCGGATGCGCTTACCACTGCAACCGGAATGGCTGAATATTACGTGTAACGTCATGAAATTGCAAGATTAGTGCATATTGTTTCCATTTATTGACAACGTATGTCTCTCGCGTAGCTTTGTCAGAGGAGCGGATGCCCGAATGGCGGTTTTTAAACCGATCAAAGGGGGTTCATCGCATGCTTGCTCAGAACAGAACTCGACTTCATCGACGCGCGTGGTTCGCGTCGACGGCACTTGCAGCATCCTTATTCGCGAGCGACGTGGCCGTTGCGCAGGATGCAGATCAGGTCGTCACGGAAACGCCGCAGGGCGAGATCGTCGTTATCGGCACGCGCCGTACCGATCGCACCTCGACTACATCGGCATCGCCGGTGGACGTCATCAGCTCGGCGGAACTGGGGTCGCAGCCCGCTGCGAACATGATCGACGCGGTCAAGAACATCGTTCCTTCCTTCTACGTCGGCCAGAACTCGATTTCCGACGCATCCACCTTCGTTCGCTCGCCATCGCTGCGCGGCCTTTCGGGCGATCAGGTGCTCGTGATGCTCAACGGCAAGCGCTATAACCGTTCGGCGCTGGTCCAGGTCTATGGCGGCAGCGACACCGGCCTTGGCCGTGGTGCGCAGGGGCCGGATATTTCGGCGATTCCCTCGCTCGCGATCGGTAGTCTCCAGGTGCTGCGCGAAGGCGCGACGGCGCAGTATGGCTCCGACGCTATTGCGGGCGTGCTGAACTATGGTCTGAAGGAAGGTACCGGCTTCGAACTGGTGGCGCGTGCCGGCCAATATTATGCGGGCGATGGCGAAAGCTATCAGATTGCCGGCAATGCTGGCCTCTCTGGCGATATCGGCTTCATCAACCTGACCGGCGAATATTATAAGGACGAACAGACCAGCCGCGGCGTCACGCGGCCGTCTGCGGCGAATTTCGCCAACAATTTTCCGGCGCTCGCGGCACAATTGCCCAATTATCCGCTGCCGGTGCAGATCTGGGGTTCGTCACCATCGGACGGCTATAAGCTGCTGCTTAACGCGGCGCTTAACGTCACCAGCGACAGCAAAATCTATCTCTTCGCCAATTATGCGAAGCTCAACGGCAATCAGAGCTTCAACTATCGCCCGTCGGTAACCAGCACGGCGACCGATTCGACCGGCGTGGTACGCAGCCAGGGCGCGAACGCGCTGTTCAACAACACCTTCTACCTGACGCCGTGCCCGACCGGGAACGCGACCTGCCCCACGGGCGGCTTCGTTACGAACGGCACCACCTTCCGGTTCAGCACGCTCTATCCGGCTGGCTTTACCCCGCGCTTCGTAGGCGAAACCGAGCAGATGTATGGCGTGCTCGGCTATAAGGGCGAGACGGGCGACTTCACCTATGACCTGTCGGGAACGCTGGCGCGCAACAAGCTGTCGCTCTCAATGTATAGCTCGCTGAACGCTTCCTACGGCCCGGCGACCCAGACCAGATTCGAGTTTGGCGACCTGATCCAGAAGGAGTTTAACCTCAATCTCGACACGACCTATGCGCTCGATGCCGGGCTCGCCAGCCCGATCACTTTCTCGCTCGGCGGCGAATTCCGCAAGGAAACCTATGAGCAGACCGCGGGCGATCCGCAGTCTTATGGCGCGGGCCCCTATGCCGTCGCACAGCGCCTATATGCGCCGACAGCGACTCCCGGCGTCTATGTCGCCGCGGGCACGAGCAATGCCCAGGGCGTGGGCGCAAGCGGCTATGCCGGCACCAGTCCGGCCACCGCAGGCGCGTTCAGCCAGGAAAGCTATGGCGTCTATGCGGGCGTCGAAACCGACATCACCGATAGCCTGACCGTTGGTGCTGCCGGTCGTTACGAGCATTATAACACGTTTGGCAGCGCATGGGTCGGCAAGATCAACGGGTTGTTGAAGCTGGCTGAGCCGCTCTCGATGCGCGCCAGCTTTGGCACCGGCTTCCACGCGCCATCGCCGGGACAGTCGAACGTTTCGATTGTCACCACCTCGTTCAACAACGGCGTGGCGTTTCAGGCGGGCACCTATCCGGTCAACACCGCGGTCGCGCAATATTACGGTGCGACCACGCTGACGCCGGAGAAATCCACCAACTATGGTATCGGCTATATCTTCGAGCCGCTGAGCACGATGACGATCACCGTGGATGCGTATCAGATCGACCTGAAGGATCGTATCGGCCTCACCTCGCCGCGTATTGTTACGGCGGCAGATCTGCTGGCGCAGCCTGCGCTTCTCGCAGTCGGTGTGGGAGGCCAGGTGCAATATTTCACTAACGGCTTCAACACGCGCACCCGCGGCATCGACGTCGTCGGCACGTGGCGCACTACGCTCGGCGAAGGGAACCTCAATTTCTCGCTCGCCTATAATTACAACAAGACCAAGGTCACCAAGTTCGATCCCCGGGTGATCAGCGTAGCCCAGATGATCGACGCCGAGCATCTGGCACCGAACCATCGGATCGTCTTGACCGGCGGCCTCGTGCTGGGCAATTTCGCGTTCAACGTCCGCGAAAACTATTATGGCTCGTGGACCAGCGCGCAGGATTACGGCCAGACTGCCGGGGTCGCGAACCAGACCTTCGGAGCGAAGTTCACCACCGACATCGATATCAGCTACACCTTCGCCGATGCGTATACGCTGACCGTTGGTGCGCAGAACTTTGGCGACGAGCATCCCGATCGCCTGAAGGCGACCGCGACGGTGCCGCTCTATCCGCTTACTGGCGGCACGGCGGACGGTCAGGTATATGCGCGTAACGGCGGCCCGTTCGGGTTCAACGGCGGGTTCTATTACGCTCGGCTGCGCATCAAGTACTGAGCGGGCCTCGCTTTCCCGGGAGTTCCCTGGAGCTTCCGGGAGGGTTTGGATCGGGAACGGAAAAGGGCGGCCGATTGGCCGCCCTTTTTCATATTCGCGCTGTGGCGACTGGGATTAGTGCCGGTGCTCGGGCCGCAGCGTGTAGCGGCCCGGCGCATAGCCATCGAACAGCCCGTCGATCGCCGGATGATCCACCGGATCCTCGCTGTCATCGGCCACCAGATTCTGCTGGCTGACATAAGCGATGTAGCTCGATTCCGAATTTTCGGCGAGCAGATGGTAAAAGGGCTGGTCCTTGCGCGGGCGGACATCCTCGGGGATCGCCGCATACCATTCGTCGCTATTCGCGAAGACCGGATCGACATCGAATACCACACCGCGGAACTCGAAAAGCCGGTGTTTCACGACGTCACCGATTGCGAAACGGGCCGTTGCCACCGGCGGCATCGGCACCGATGCTTCGTAAGGGGCGGGGGACTCGGCGGGAACTGACATATCCCTAATCTAGTGTTTCTGCCGCGACGCACAAGGACTGCTTGCTCCCATCGAATCATTGCGCTAGAGGCCCCCGCTCTAACGACCAACGTGGCCTTCCAGGCAGCGTTTTATGACCTCGCGGAGAGGTGGCAGAGTGGTCGAATGTACCGCACTCGAAATGCGGCGTGCCCTAGCGGGTACCGTGGGTTCGAATCCCACCCTCTCCGCCATGGTCCTTCCGTATGGAAGGGCCCGGTCGCTAAGCAGCCTCTCGTAAACCCACAGTGTTTTTGTTAGCGCTTCGGCCTGTCGGGCCGCGCGCGGGGGGGTGAATTCCCCCGTCTCCGGCATGTGGCTGCCATGGGCGAAGTCGCCCATTTTGATGAGGGTGCACGCCATCGGCTGCCGCTCCCAGGATCGTCCGTTTTAAGCCTCAGGCTGGAATGCTAGCGGCAGAAAGGCTCGCGACGGTCACGGCCAGTAGTGAGTGCGGACAGCCCGCCTGTGGCTACCTCGCCTGCCTTTACGCCTTGCTCTTCGTCGAACCGGCAATCGCGTATCGGGCTTTTGCGGGTCGCGGTGGCGGCAACGAAAAAAGGCCGGAGGCTTTCGCCCCCGGCCTTTTTTGTTTCGTAGCAGTCGAAAGAGCTTACGCCCCGGCGACGCCTGCGGTGTCGACCTTGACGCCCGGGCCCATCGACGAGCTCATCGCGACCTTGCGGACATACTTGCCCTTGGCGCCGGCGGGCTTCGCCTTGACCACTGCATCGACCAGAGCATCGAAGTTCTCGCGCAGATCAGCCGCCGAGAACGACGCCTTGCCGATGCCCGAGTGGATGATGCCGGCCTTTTCGACGCGATACTCGATCTGGCCGCCCTTGGCCGCCTTGACGGCGCCAGCAACGTCCATGGTGACCGTGCCCAGCTTCGGGTTCGGCATCATGCCCTTCGGACCCAGGATCTTACCGAGACGGCCAACGAGGCCCATCATGTCCGGGGTGGCGATGCAGCGATCGAAATCGATCTTGCCGCCCTGGATGGCTTCCATCAGGTCTTCTGCGCCGACAACGTCTGCGCCAGCTGCGGTGGCTTCATCAGCCTTCGCACCCTTGGCGAACACGCCGACGCGGACGGTTTTGCCGGTGCCCTTGGGGAGGGTGACCACGCCGCGGACCATCTGGTCTGCGTGGCGGGGATCGACGCCGAGGTTGAGCGCGACTTCGACGGTTTCGTCGAACTTGCTGGTTGCGTTCGACTTCACGATCGCGATCGCTTCGTCCACGCCGTGGAGCTTGTCGGCCGCAACGGTCCAGGTCTTCTGCTTCTTGGTGATCTTCGCCATGGTCTTAACCCTCCACAACCTGGAGGCCCATCGCGCGTGCGGAGCCTTCGATAATCTTGGTAGCGGCTTCGATATCGTTCGCGTTGAGATCCTTCATCTTCATCGTAGCGATTTCGGCCAGCTTCGAACGAGCGATGTTGCCCGCCGAGATCTTGCCCGGCTCCTTCGAGCCCGACTTGAGGTTTGCGGCCTTCTTGATGAGGTATGCCGCCGGCGGCGACTTGGTCTCGAACGAGAAGCTCTTATCGGCATAGACGGTGATCACGGTGGGGATCGGGACGCTCTTTTCGAGGTCACCGGTCGCCGCGTTGAACGCCTTGCAGAATTCCATGATGTTCACGCCGCGCTGACCCAAAGCTGGGCCGATCGGGGGCGAAGGGTTTGCAGCGCCGGCTGGCACCTGCAGCTTGATATAGCCGGTAATTTTCTTTGCCATGTGGCAACCTCACTCTGTTTCATGCGGCTTTGCGAAGGATCGCTGGGCCGGATCAAGTTTAGCGGTACAAGCGGCTACCCGAGGGCAACCTCCCGCAAATTCCATTGCTGATGCGTTGGAAGGGCGCGCGGTTAGCGCAATTGGACATGCAATGCAAATTGCGGGGCTGCCTGGCCGCGATGTGAGCGCGTTTCGGGACGCCATCCCCAAAAGCGGGTATTGAGGGAAATACCAGCGTCGCGGATCACTATGACCTTTGGGGAATATATGATGCTCGCCGCGATGGTTTTCGCATTTGCCATGCAGACGCCGCCCTACAGCCTGGTCATCATCAGCGGTAACGGGGGCGTGGCGATCAACAATTATTCCAGCATCTGGCGCTGCGAACGGGCGCGCGATGCTCTGCTGGAAGAGGCCGTACTAGAGACCGCCAAGAAGAAGCCGAAGGGGCAGGCGATCGGGCAAGCGATCGAACTCAGGGCATTCTGCATCCCAGGCTGATGCCATCCTGTAGAGCATCGACGTTTCGGAGATAATATTATGCCTGCTCGACAGTCCTCTCCCGGCGGTTTGATGCTGCGGCTGATAGTCTCGGCATGCGTGCTGGTGCTGATGCCCGTGGCCGCCGCTGCGCAGGAGGACGATACGTACGGCACCTATGAAGATGCTGAAACGATGCGGGCGGATCAGGGTATTGTGCGGTCCTTTCTCCAGGCGGGTGCTGCTGGCCTTGAGGCAGGCAATTGGACCAAGGCGCGCGAGAATTGTCGCAAGCTGAACGCGCATCTCGGCCGTTCGTCCTACATGGGCGAGGCGGCGAACAAGTCTGCGGCGGCGTTTGGCGTGGCATGTTATGCCGATGCACAGGCGATGCTGGGTGATATCGATTCCGCCTGCCGCACCTATGCGGAGATCGACTATAAAGGGCTGATGGCCAGTATCGATCCGACGGCCGTGTGCGCCGTCTCGGCCTATCCAGCGCCGCCGAGCCGCGAGGAAGTGTTACGCGCCGAAATGTCTCGACTGCGCGAGCAGATCGAACGGATGTTCGCGTTGAACACCAAATTGAAGCCGATGCCGGAAGGCGATCCCGAGCGGGCGGGGCTTCTGGGCGAACTCGCCACCTTGTGCGGCGCTTTCAGGACGCCGATCGGCATTTTCGAAGAAACGACCTCAGCGCTCTCATCGTACTGCAGGGGTTCGTATCTGCGCCGCAGCGGGAGGGACGCCGAGGCATGTGCGCCGCTTCGCGAAGCGGCTGTGCGCTTCGATCGCATCGGGCAGCCCTGGCCGCGCGGCGTGCCTAACACGGACTATCTGGACATCATCCGCAACGTTATTCCAGAGTCGCTCAAGCTGGCCAAGTGCTGAGCGGGCAGGGCGGAGCCTATCCTTTTGGAAATATGGTGACGACGACGCGGCGATAGCGGCTGAGCGCGGGGGTGCCCTTGTCCGTCACGCGCACGATGAAATGGGCTTCGCTGGCGCTATCCACTTTCGGCGCGATGAAGCCGCGGGCGTAGAGATTTTCCGCGCCCCACATCTTGATCGCATCGGGATAGGTGCCGGCTTCGGGATATTGGAACCAATAATAGCTGAGATTGTCGCCGTCCGGATCGGTCGTGCCCAATGCGCTGAGCGGTACGGCGTCGCCGGAGCGCACGGTAAGGCGATCGGCATGGTCGAGGCGAACGATTGGGGCGTGGTTGGCATCGGCAACGCTGAGCGTTGTCCACCCGATCCGCGCGGCGAAATCATTCTGGAAATCGTCGCGCCAGCGCCACAGCGTTTCGCGAAACCCGGTGAAGGAGCGCCCGGCGGGGCCAGTGGCCTGGCCATGCGATCTGGCGATACGCGGGGTGAAAGTGTCGATCGCGTTGGTCCAGAAGGCGCGGGTTTCGACGGGCACCGGAACGCCGCCGGTAAAGCCCTTGGGATCGAGGCTGTTATGGTCTGGAAGGCGCAGCGCATAGCGGCCGCCCCAGCCACCCCAATCGGGGCGCTCCGGCACGTTCAAGCCATTCGGGATAAGGCCGAGAAAGGTGGGCGTGTCGCCCTCCATGCCATATGCGACATCGGGATAGGCCGCGCCGAACGGACCATGGCCCTGCTGGATATGCCGGGTCAGCCAGCCATTCGAGATGCTCTCATTGTCGACGCCCTCGATCACTGCGTTTATGCCGGTCCAGGTCGCGGCCCCATAGCCGCCGGGACTGACGACGTAAAAGAGATCGGGAAACTCCTTCCGGATCCATGGCCCGGTGTCGTCCTGATCGGAGATCGTATAGACCCGAAGCTTGGCGATCAGCCGCTTTGCCTCTCGCGGCGAGCGCGTGGCGCGGATGGTCAGCAACGCCTGCGCCAGCGTGTTTGGCCCGCCCCATCCGGCAACCCATAAGGGGCGGGCGTCCTGCGCTTCCAAAGCGGCGATGATCCGCTTCGATCCGGCGCTGTCCTTGCCGGGGCCGATAGCGGCCATGCCGTAAGACGGTTGGCCATTGGCTACGAGCCGTTGCAGCGAGCTTGCCGTTGGATAGTCGGGATCATGCAGCGCCAGATTGTCGCGGACCCGCGAATATTCGGCGATGACGCGCCGGATGGACTCGGGCGCGATGCGGGCTTTCTGATGGACGGATGTGGTTGCGACCAGTCCTTCGAGATCAATCTCGTTCGCATAAAGCAACAGGCGGATCAGCGATTGGGTGTCGTCCGGATCGGCTTCGATGTCGGTGAGCACCAGCAGCCGCGCTTTGGCACCGCTCGCCTCGGCCTGCGCCAATGCGGGTGCCGCCGCGCAGGCGCCGAACCCTAGCAAAGCGAGCGCCAGCCACGTTCTGCGCAGTCTCAATACTAGCATCTCGCTCTCCCGTTAGCGCTATCATTTGGGACGGGGAGGGATTCGTCAACAGCAGGCCGCGTGGTTGTTGGTGGCGAATGTTACAATCCATGCGAACTAGACTTGCGTACTTGTCACGAAATTGTAACGCGGGCTCCTCGTTCCTTCTCAACGCTTTCGGAGCCGTTCCCATCCGCCAGATTGCCGCCTTGCCCTATCGTACCGAAGGCACCGCGATTGATGCGCCCGTTCGGATCATGCTGGTCACGTCGCGCGAAAGCGGGCGCTGGGTGATTCCGAAGGGCAATCCGATGGCGGGCATTGCTGCGCACAGCGCGGCCGCGATGGAGGCCAAGGAAGAGGCGGGGGTGATCGGGCTGGTCTGCCCGACTGCGCTTGGCTCTTATTGCTACCGCAAGAAGCGGCGGAACGGATCGGCGCTGATGATCGACGTCGATGTGTTTCCCCTCGCGGTGAACACCGAATTGGCGGCGTGGAAGGAGCAATCCCAGCGCGAGCGCCGCTGGTTCAGCCTGACCGAAGCCGCCGACGCGGTTGACGAGCCGGACCTGCGCGATCTGATCCGCTCGTTCGGGCTATCCGAATTCAAGGCTGCGACACAGCGCACGGGCATTTTCGCCACGGTCGCGGAAAAATCGAAGGTAACGTCCATGTTTGCTTGGTTCCAGCGGCTGCTTCCCAAGACCGGCAATTTCTTCGAACTGTTTGAAGCGCATGCCGTGACGGTCTCGGCGGGCGCGGATGCGCTGGCGCGGCTGGTGCAGGACGGCAACCGCGATCATATCCGCGAAGTGATCGAGCGCGAGGGGGATGCCGACGAGATCATCCGCGAGATGCTGCGCACCGTGCGCGAGACGTTTCTCACGCCGTTCGACCGCGGCTCGATCACGTCGCTGATCGGATCGATGGACGATGCGATCGACGAGATGCAGGCGGCGGTACTGGCGATCGACCTGTATGAAGTCACGAGCTTCGAGCAGGAAATGAAGGACATGACCGCGATCATCGTGGATGCCGCGCGGCTGACCGCCGAGGCGATGCCCTTGCTCCGCGATGTCGCTCGCAACGGCAAGCGCCTGCATGAACTGACCGAGCGGCTGGTGCGGATGGAGAGCCATGCCGATGAGATCCACCGCAGCGGATTGAAGCGCGCGTTCACCGAGCTGGCCCCGCACGATACGTTGCAATTCTCGGTGCAGCGCGAGGTGTATAAGCATCTCGAGCGGATCGTTGATGCGTTCGAGGATGTCGCGAACGAGATCGACGGCATCGTGATCGACCACGCCTGACGCGCCCCGGACATGCATGAACTTGCTCTTCCGCTGCTGATCGGCCTGATCGTAATCGCGCTCGCGTTCGACTTTCTCAACGGGCTGCACGATGCGGCCAATTCGATTGCCACCGTGGTCGCGACGCGGCTGCTGAAACCGGTCCACGCGGTGGCCTTTGCCGCGTTCTTCAACTTCGCCGCTTACTTCCTGACGATCGCGATCCCGGAACTGCACAAGGTCGCGGAGACGATCGGCAAGGGGCTGATCGACAAGGATCTGGTGACGCCGGCCGTGGTGTTTGGTGCGCTGATCGGGGCGATGTTCTGGAATGTCGTGACGTGGATCAAGGGCATCCCTTCGTCGAGCAGCCATGCGCTGGTCGGCGGGATGATCGGCGCGGGTGTGGCGCATGCCGGGTTTACCGGCGTCCAGTGGAGCGGGCTGAACAAGACTTTGATCGCGATCGTGCTGTCGCCGACGCTCGGCATGATCCTGGCGATGGGGATCATGCTGATCTCGAGCTGGGCGCTGAAGGGCGCGAGCGCGCGCGGGGCGGAGAAAAGCTTTCGCGTGCTGCACCTTATCTCGTCGGCCGCATATTCGCTCAGCCACGGGCTGAACGATGCGCAGAAGACGATGGGGATCATCACGGTTCTGCTCTATTCGACCGGCTATCTGCACGGCGATTTCGAAGTGCCGCACTGGGTGGCGATCAGCTGTTATATCGCCATCGCGGCGGGCACGCTGAGCGGCGGCTGGAAGATCATCGAGACGATGGGATCGCGGATCACCAAGCTCTCACAGCATCAGGGGTTCAGCGCGTCGCTGGGTGGATCGATCATGGTGTTCACCGCATCTTTGCTCGGCATCCCGGTATCGACCACGCACACGATCACCGGCTGCATCATCGGCGCGGGCACGGCGCGGCGAGCATCGGCGGTGCGCTGGGGCGTGGCGGGCAATGTGATGGTCGCCTGGGTCATCACGATCCCGGCCTCGGCAGCAGTGGGTGCATTGTTCTACATGCTGACGAAATTGTTCTGAGCTCGGCCCCGCATGGCGCTCCCCGATCCCGACACGCCGGCCAAGCTGTTTCGATCGCGCGCAGCGTGGCGCGAGGAAATGCATCTCTACCCGATGGAAGAGATTGGCTGGGGCACACTTACCAAGATGGTGCGACTGGCGCTCAGCGACCCTGACGAGGCTTTATGGGCCTATTCGATCGAGGTGGCGGGGCAGAGCTTTGCCGGGGAAGCGATCCGCAGGCTCTCCCGCGTATGATGGAACATAGCAAAAAGGCCGGAGCTTTCGCCCCGGCCTTTTTTGTTTAGATGGTTGGAAGTCGCTAGCGTTACTTGATCCGCTCGACGTCTTCGAAGCCAAGCTCCAGCGGCGTGGCGCGGCCGAAGATCGAGATCGAGACCTTTACGCGGCTCTTGTCGAAATCCAGCTCTTCCACGACGCCCGAGAAGGTCGCGAAGTTGCCGCTGGTGACCTTGACCGTATCGCCAATGTCGTAATCGACGCTGACGCGTGCCTTGGGCGCTGTGGCGGCTTCTTCCTTGGTGTTGAGAATGCGCGCGGCTTCGGCTTCGCTGATCGCCTGGGGCTTGCCCATGCTGCCGAGGAAGCCGGTTACCTTCGGCGTGTTCTTCACAAGGTGATAGACGTCGTCGTTCATGTCGAGCTTCGCCAGCACATAGCCGGGGAAGAACTTGCGCTCGGACTGAATCTTCTTGCCGCGGCGAACCTCGGTGACGGTCTCGGTTGGCACTTCGACCGATTCGACGAACGGCGTGAGCCCCATACGATTGGCGTCCGACAGGATCTGGTCGCGGACCTTGCCCTCAAAGCCTGAATAAGCGTGGATGATGTACCAGCGCGACATGTGGTTTCCTTGGAGCAATTACTGAGCGAGGCTGAGCAGGAAGCGGACGAGCACGTCGAAGAACGTATCCACACCCATGAAGAACAGGCCAAGCAGCGTGGTCATGATGATCACCATCACGCCGGTCATGACCGTCTCGCGGCGCGACGGCCACACGATCTTCTTGCGCTCGGTCTGGACCTGCTTGACGAACTCGATGGGACTGGTCTTCGCCACTGATGGCCTCGCTTCCAAAATATCTGGTCCGCTGCGGGGCATGGGTCCGCTGCCGCTTCCTTCGAGGAGGAACCGGCAAATACCCATTACGCTATCGGATTGGGCCGAATATCTAGCGATGCTTTCGCGTGCGCGCAAGCCGCGTCGTGGAGGGCGTGTCGAGGCCTGTCAGAAGGGGCGGCGCAGTTTTGCGCTGCATTGCACAACAAGGGTGCGGAAATGCGTGGGTGCAGTGCAAAATAAAAGGGCGCCCCGACCTTGGTCAGAGCGCCCAGTTATTGGCTAAGCTGCCGAGAGCCAACTAGGGGCTGTCGGAGAAAACGTCGATCACGCCGGTCACTTCGGCCACGGCGACAGCGCCGACCAGGCCGAGAACGATGAACAGCGGGTTGATCGGGCCAGCCTGCTTGTTGGCCTTCTTCGTAACCGTCGCAGTGCGCAGGCTGAGGGCCGAAGCCGTACCAGCCTGAGCGGCAGTGGCCGAAACGACCAGTGCCGATGCAGCGGCGATCGCTGCAAATTTCTTGAACACGATAAACCTCCCTATCGATAGTAGCGCATGTCGGAAGACAAGCGCTCGTAGAATTGTTAACAGAATTTGTCTGTCACTTCAACCCGCTACTGCAACATCGTTAAAGCAACGCTACCGCAGCAAAACCGCCGGCCAGCAAGATCAGGAATCCCCATGCGAATAGGTTCAGCCGTTTTTCGATAAAGGCCTGAACGGGTTCACCGAAACGCTTGAGCAAGGCCGCGATCAGGAAGAAGCGCGCCCCCCGGGTAATGGTCGCCAGAAGTACGAACCAGAAGAAGGGAAAATGCGAAAGCCCGCTGGCGATCGTTACCAATTTGAACGGAATCGGGGTGAGCCCCTTAACCAGAATCAGCGCGGTGCCGTATTTGTTATAGGCGGCGGTAAAGTCCGCAAATGCGTTATGCCGGAAGAATTCGAGAATCTGCTGCGCCACATCGGTAAGGAAATAGCCGATCGCATAGCCAAACATGCCGCCGAACACCGACGCCACGGTGCAGATCGCCGCGATGCGATACGCCTGATCCCGCTTGGCCAGGATCATCGGCACCATCATCACATCGGGGGGGACGGGAAAGAAACTGCTCTCGGCGAAGGCTACTACGGCAAGGGAACGATTCGCGTGGCGATGGTGCGCCATGCGCAATACCCAGTCATACATTGCGCGAAACATGCTGGCCGGGTCCATTCTACAGAAGATTGCAGGCCATCGTGGATGACATTCGAACTTCCGTTTGGGAAGAGGCGGATGACATTGCCGGGCACCTGCTGAGTTTGAGGCTGGTCGGTGCACTGCCCTTTGCCGGGCACGATGTCGAGCGTTGAAGTGCCGGAATGCGGCAAGCTGCGCGTGGATAAGGCGCGTCTTTGCGGCTCGATTTCGGTGGCTGGGATCAAGCTTTCAGGCGTGCTCGTCTACGATATGAATCTTGACCGAGCGTCGAACCAGAAGCGCCGCGGCGACCGTTACGAGGATCAGCGCTCCGATCGCGAGCGCGACATGCTCGATCCGATGGAGCTGTCCAAAGGCGCGTTCGACGGTGTGGCCGAAGCCATAGCCCAGGCCGGTAATTGCGATGCTCCATACGATCGCGGCGGCTCCGTTCAGCAGGACGAAGCGGCTGGCGGGAATGGTCGTAGTGCCGATCGCAATGGGGCTGATGGTTCTGAGGCCATACAGGAACCGGAAGGCGAAGACGAATGCGACCGGATGCCGTTCGAGCATCGCGAGGACCCGCGCGAAAGCGGGCCGTTCCGTAATTCGGCGAATTCGCGGGTGCGCACCAAAGCGCCGTCCGAGAAAGAAGAAGATTTCGTCGGCGATGAACGAGCCGAGCGCCGCCGCGGCGATCACCCCGCCAAGCGGGAGAAGCTCCTGATGCGCGAGCAAGCCGCCGGTGAGGACGACGGCCTCTCCTTCAATCGCCGCGCCGACACCGATTGCGAGCAATCCGAAGCGAGCGATCAGAGCTTCCAATATCATCGTCACACCCAGCCAAGTTTGGAGAAACGACAGGCGCTCGGACGCCTTGCTCTCCGCCGTCGGCCACTATCAGCGCGTTAGCACGGAATAGACCATCCCCATCTTTCCGTCTTTCATCTGCCCATCGGCCAGATCGGCGGGGCAATCGCCGACGCGCTTGGCGACGATCTTCTGGTCATCGCCCTCAACGCTCAGATCGAGCACTTCGTCGAGCGTGTAGCCCGTCGCCACGTCGCCGGTGAGCGTGCCCTTGGTCGTCACCGGCTTCATGCCGGGCACGCCGCAGACGGTGACATAGCTATAGCCGGTCGCCGTCTTGGTGAAGGTGCGCGAGGTGCAATCGCCGCCATTGCCGATCTGCCGGAAGGCCGAATAGCTCGCTTCGGACTTTTCGCCGACGCACAATCTGTCGGTCGACAGTTCGTCGCCATTGGCTGCCGTATCGGTGAAGGTCCAAAGCCCTGCCTGACGCTTCGGTGCCGCGATGTTGGGTGCGGCCTGGCTGCTGGTTGCGCCCGCAATCGCTTCGGCGGTGTCACTGCTGGGGACGACCATGTCGTTGGTGGTCGGCGCGGTGGAGCAGGCGGTTGTCGCCAGCAGGGCTGCGGTGATGAAGGAAATACGCATCGTCTTTCTCCTGCAAGCGCTCAGCAGCCGCCGGGATTGTTGCTGGTTTTCTCGGCGGAATAATAGTCGGCAAAGGCGTCCCGCGCCGACGGGACATTTCCGCGCACGAGCCCGCGGAAGCCGCCGCGACCATCCTGTTCGACCTGGAAAAAGCCGGTCCGGTACGTCTTGTCGCCCGATGAATCGGTTTCGATGATGTTGAGCTTCATCACCCGACCTATGACGGTGCCGGACACCTCGCCCTGCTGATAGGCGTAGCACCCGGTGACTTTGTCGCCCTCTTGCGAGATGTGCATGAAGCCCAGCCCGCTGCGCCCTTCATACGACCCGCTGAAATCAGGCATGTCTTCGCTCTGCGAGGTTACGCGGCCATACCCATGAAAGCCGGTCAGCGCAGTGTATTCCGCCCCATAATTGCCGGTGAGGGTCAGCCGCACCCAGCGTCCGGTGGGGCGATCCTCGGGCTTGAAGGCGAAGGACTGGCCGTTTGCGTTCATCCGCAGCGTGCCGGACAGCACTTGCTCGAACCCCGAACTGGCGGAAGTATTGGAGAGTTCGACGGTGAAGCCCTTGGGCGACTTGCGATCGATGCCGCCGGTATCGAATGCGATACGGCTGAGTTCGGTCTCTTCCGCCAGCTCGATCACGAACACCGCCCGATTGCCTTGGGCGGTCCAGTCCGTCGCGGGGGATTCGTCCATCAGGTTCAGCGCGCTGGACGACATTTGGGAGATCGATTCGCCCTCCGGATATTCGACCATGTCCGCGCCTGCGCGATAGCTGAACAAGTCCGTCCCCGCGGTCTGCGCATTTGCCTGTGCGGCGATCAGCATGGCCGCGCCGATCAAAGGGAATGTTGCGGCGAACCGGGCCTTACGAAGCGAGATCATCGAGTTTCTCCCATCCTGAAATTCACGGATGGCAAGACGATGAAAGCCGGCGAAAGCGGACAGGCTGCGCGAAAGATTTTTCCTAACGACGTTTTCGGTGGACTTCGCCTATCCCTGCCATAGCGTGCAGATGATCAGGGGGATCGGCGATATGCACGGTGTCAGCGCGAAGGACTGGGGTGCGATCCAGTCGTTGTTCGAAGAACTGGTCGATCTGCCAGCCGAGGAGCAGGGGCGCAGGCTCGATCGTTCCACCCAGCCTGCGGAGATTGTGAGCCAGACCACGGCGCTTCTCGCCGCCGCCCGCGCCGACGGTATTCTCGATATGGCGACGCCGTCGATCGACGTGCCGAGCAGCCCGAGCGGGTACCGATCGCTGGCCGAGGGGCAAATCGTCGGCGGTTTCACTATCGATCGGCTGATCGGCCGTGGCGGCATGGGCGAGGTGTATCTCGCCCACCGTACGACACAGGATTTCGAGCAGCGCGTCGCGCTCAAGATGCTCCGCACCGAAGCGAGCGACCGGGGCGACATGTTCGCGCGCGAACGCCGCTTGCTCGCCCGGCTCGAACATCCCGGCATTGCCCGGCTGATCGACGCGGGAATCGCTGAAGACGGGCGCCCGTTCATGGCGATGGAATATGTCGATGGTCCGGCGATCGACGTCTGGTGCCGCAGCCAAAAGGCCGACCTCGACACGCGCCTCAACCTGTTTCGCGACGTTTGCGAAGCAGTGGCCTATGCCCATGGCCATCTCGTCATCCACCGCGACATCAAGCCTTCGAACATCGTGATCGAAGCGGGCGGGAAACCGCGCCTGCTTGATTTCGGCATCGCCAAACTGCTCGACGACACGGCCGCAGTGCCGATCGTCACGCAGGCGATGCTGACACCCGATTATGCCGCGCCCGAACAGCTGGATGGCGACGAGGCCTCGGTCGCGACCGACGTCTATGGTCTTGGCATATTGCTTTACGAACTGGTGACCGGCGCCGGGCCGTGGCACCGCGAAGGCGCATCGGTGCCGGCCATCATCCGCCGGGTGCTGTATGAGGATCCTGCGCTGCCCAGCCGCGCGGCCGCTAGCGAAGACGCCCCAATCCCCGCTGCGCGGATCAAGGGCGATCTCGACGCGATCATCCTGAAGGCGATGCGGCGCGCTCCGGGGGATCGCTATCGCAGCGCCACCGAATTGGCCGAGGATGTGGCGCGGCACCAGGCGCTCAAGCCCGTCCGCGCCCGCGAAGGATCGACCCGTTATGCGTTGGGCCGGTTCGTGCGGCGCTATCGCTGGGCCGTGGGCGCGAGCGTTGCGGCGCTCGCGGCATTGCTGATCGGCGCGGCCGGCATCGCCTGGCAGGCACGCCAGACCGCGATCGAACGCGACCTGGCGCTGGCGGAAGCACGACGCAGCGAAGCGATCCATCGGATGCTGACCGTGATGTTCCGCGACACTGCCGATAGCGATGAGGGCGAGGACGCGACGGTCAAACAGATGCTGGATCAAACTTCCGGCCGGCTGGTCGAATCGCTCGATACCAGTACCAAATCCGCCGAACTGATCCGCACCCTGATCGATCTCTACGCCAATCTGGAAGATATGGCGGGCGCGGATTCGCTGGCCACGCGCGCGCTCGCCCGGGGCATCGGCAAGGATGATCCGGTCGCCACCGCGCAATTGCAGATCCGCGCTGCCGGCACCGCCGCGATCGTTGGCAAGGCCGATCGGATCGCGCCGTTGCTCGACGCCGCCGAGCCGGTGTTTCGCCGCGATCCCGATCGCTTTGCGCTTGAACTGATCGATGTCGATCATGGCCGCGCGCAACTGCTGCACCGTACCGGCAAGCTTGACGAATCGATTGCTGCGCTGACCGAGTTGCTGCCGCGCGCCGATCGCATTCTGGTCGAGAACCATCGCGATCTGCTGACCATCTACAACAATCTGCTGGTCTATATGATCGAAGCGAACAAGCTCGATGCAATGCCGGCGGTCTTAACCCGGGTCGATGCCGTGCTGAAACGCACCGGCCAGCAGGATTCCCAATTGGGCCTGAGCATCGCCCAGCTGAAAGGGCTGCGCCAGCTCAAGCTGAACCAGCCCGCCGCCGCCGCCGCGGTCTTCGCCGATATCGTCGCCAAGCGGCGGAGTTTTGGCCGCTCGGCGAGCCTGGCCGTCGATTTGATGCAACTCGGGCGTGCCCAGCTCGTGCTCGGCAAATATGCCGAGGCGGCCCGTACGCTCGCCGAATCCGAGGAGATCGCGATCGAGAAGCTGAGCCCGGCTGCGCCACCCACATTGGTGATCAGCGCCACATTGGCCGAGGCGCAGGCGGAAGCGGGCGATACCGCCGCCGCCAGCCATACGCTCGACCGGATCGAGCCGCTGGTGAAGGGAATGCCGGGACCCTTCCTGCCGATCGTGCTGCGCGCCCGCACGATTATCCTGCTCAAACAGGGCAAGAAGGCCGAAGCGCTTGCCATATTCGACCAGGCCGAGCGATTGTTCCATGCGCTCGGCCCGGCGGGCGCGACCTATATCAAAGGACTGCCTGCACTACGCGCGCGTCTGACCAAGCTCCAGGACGCGAAAGGCTAAGTCGCTGCCATCTCGTGATGGATCCACGCCCGCGCCTGAACCCACCAGCGCCGCACCGTACGATCGCTGACGCCGAGGACGGCGGCGGTTTCGCGCTCGTCCATACCCGCGAAGAAGCGGCAATCGACGACTTGCGCGAGATTGGCATCGAACTGGGAGAGCTGCTTGAGCGCGTCCCCGAGCCGGACCACCTCGGCATCCTCTGGCGGAGCGGCGGCCAGCGAATCGAGGCTCTGGGTAAAGCTGTAGGTTGGCGCATTGCGTTTCGATGCCAGCCGCGCCCGCGCCGCATCGATCAGGATATGGCGGATCGCAGTGGCGGCGCAGCCGAGGAATTGCGACTGGCTTTCCCAGCCTTCACGCGAGCGCAGCTTCATATAGGCTTCATTGATCAATGCGGTGGGCTGCAATGTGTGCGGCGATCCGGCGCGGTAATGTTCGCGCCGCGCGATCATGCGCAGCTCGCTGTAGAGACCTTCGATCAGTTCGTCGGCGATCGCGGATTTGCTGTCCGCGTCGGTGATCTTGTCCATACTTACGCGATGCCCACGCTACGACCTGCATTTCATGCGGCGGTAGCGTGGGGATAGCAAGTGCTCAGGGTTAACCGGAGCGCTGGTTATTTGATCGGCTTCAGCCCGCCTTGCTTCTTGAGCTGTCGCTGGGTTTCAAACGATTGCTCCAGTTTCTCGCGTACCTTGGAATCGTCGATCGCCTTCTGGAATTGCGGCGCATATTCCTTGTTGACCTGTTGGTTGATCCACTGGGTCGACATGGTTGGATAGGCCTTGCCGAGTTGCAGCCCGCGCGGCCCCATTTTCGCGGCCAGAGCATTCACCTCGTCAAAGCATTGCGCGTCCTTGCACTGCGGGGTCCAATAGCCCTGGGCAAATATCGCCATGGCGTTTGAGACCGCCTCGGATTTGCGGCCGCTGCTTTCGCTGATCAGTGTGTAGGCCCGCTTGTCCGCCTCGGTGAGCTCGGCCTTCATCTGCGAAATGTTGAAGAGCGGGTAGGCGTCGTGACTGTGGTGGGCCGAGGACATGACTTCCTCGCGGATCAGCCGCACGCCGGTCCGGCAAACCGCATCGAGGCATTTGGGCATCCAGCGCGCCGTGAAACCGGCCGCCCATTCCTCCAGATCGCCATCGAACTGCGATTGCGAGCCTTTTTGATTGAAGCGGAAATCGCGACTGCAGACGGTGCCGGCATGGCAGGAGAAATCGACGCCGCCGGGCGGCAGATCGATCGCAAGCTGGGGGAACCAGATCGGCCAGTCCCAATGCGTGCCCCACACGGCCAGATCGATGAAGGCGCGCGCGGTGATGCCCGGAGTGATATTGAATTTGAGATTGTAGACGGGGTTGTCGACCCGGAAGGTGCTCGATTTGTCGCTCGCTTTGATTGCCAGCGGCACATCCTGGCCGTCGTGATCGATGATCGTCGCACCACCGCCTGTGGTATCGTGCAGCGTCAGGTTCATCTTCTCCGAATTGAGCGTGACCTTGACCGCGGGGAACACCTGTCCGCCGAACACGCCGAAATTGGCGCGGCCGCCGATCAGATCGAAATCGTCAAAGACCTTCACGAATTCGGGGTTGCTCTGCGACACGCCCGGCGTTGGCGGGGTGAACTGGCCGTGGGCGAGATCGCCGGTAAGCCCGTCGGTGAAGTCCTTGCCGATCTCGAGCTGGACCGGACCAAGCTGCCCGACGATCGGCAATTTGGCTGAAACCCCGGCATAGGCGCTGACTTCGGCGACCAGCTCCTTGCCGTCGAACAGCTTGGCATCTTCAAGCCCCGCCGCCCGATAATCGTCTACGTTGCCGTTGATCGGGGCGATACGAACCTTGAGCCGGGCCTTCCCATCGGCATCAGGCTTGGGATTGTACGTGCCGCCGAACCGGATCGGGAAGCGCAGGCCGAAGCCATAGGAAAAGCCAGCGAACAGCTCTGCGTAATAGGTCTTCTTGCAGCCGACGAGGCACCATTTTATCGTCGTCTCGACGCGCTGCTTCCACTGATATTCCTTGCCGAGCGTGAAGCCGGTCAGGAACGTGTAGTTGCCGATATCATATTCGACATCGATCGGCACCGGCGGCTTATACGGTAGTTTCACCGGCATTTTGAGCGGCGTAAGGATGGGGCCCAGCGTTTCGAACGTGGGCATGAAGGCGACCTGCTCGACAACGCTCTCCGCCGAATTGGCCAGTTCGCCGGCCAGCGCCTCGTCGTCCAATGCTTCAAGCCGGTTGACCTCGGCATCGCCGAATTCCGCGACGATCTGTGCCCGCTGGGCGGGGTCCGCAATCTGCGCGCGGAACCCGGCCACGCTATTGTCGATGTCGGCGGCAATTTTATCCGCCTGTGCGCGCGCCGCCGCGACGGCCCGAAGGCGCTGGCGCGGATCGCGGACATAGTGCGGATTGGCCGGATTTGAGAAACCCGCCTCGCGCTCGACGTCGCTTTGCTTGGTGAAGCAGTTCACCCCGGACTCGGCAATTCTTCTGCGCCGAACGGCGTCGCGGCAACCGCCCGGGCGGATCACGTAGCCGAGTACGCTGTGCACGATCAGGCCCTGCGGAACCTCGGTCGCTTCCAGGATGTCGACACATACATCGACCTGATCGGGGATCTGGCGCAGCTTCTGCGCGATGTTGACCAGCGCCTTCGGGTTTTGAACCATCGGCTTGAAATCGAAGCGGGTCTTGCCGATCGTCAGGATCGAATTCCCCCGCACCACCGATGCCGGAATCTGCCGAAGCGCGGGCAATGTCTTCATCAGATCGCCATGGCTGCCCGGGCGCAATGTCACCGAACCCGGTAGCGCCGGGGCAGTAACCCCAGCGGGGGGGATGATCGTGGCGAGCGACCCGTTCTGCGCCGACGATTGCAAGGTCGCAGAGAAGGTCCCACTCGGCATGCCGCAACGCCGCTGCGGCGCTAGCTGATACTGTCCGCCTAACGTGCCGACCGGATTGGGCTCGGGAAGCTCCACGACCGGCAACCGGCGGACCCGAACGGGCGTGGGATCGGCCAATTCGACGGGGGGCGCACGACGGACGCGGACTGGTCCGGTATCCTGCGGCGGTGGTGTGGCCTCGACCGGGATGCGCCGGGTGCGCACCGGCGTGGCTTCGATCGGTTCGCGCGTATCCTGTCCCGGGGTGCGTCGGACGCGGACTGGCCCGGTCTCCTGTGGCGGTGGTGTGGCCTCGACCGGGATGCGGCGGGTGCGCACCGGCGTGGCTTCGATCGGTTCGCGCGTATCCTGTCCGGGGGTACGCCGGACGCGGACTGGCCCGGTCTCCTGCGGCGGCGGCGTTGCCTCGACCGGAATGCGCCGGGTGCGCACCGGCGTGGCTTCGGTCGTCTCGCGCGTATCCTGTCCCGGAGTGCGCCGGACGCGGACTGGCCCGGTCTCCTGTGGCGGCGGCGTTGCCTCGACCGGTATCCGGCGTTCGCGGACCGGCACGCTCTCGGACGGTGTGGAGGTATCGCCTGAGTCAAACGGGTCGCGCTCGCGGGGCGGCGTGGCTTGCGGGATGCGGCGTTCGCGCACGGGCCTGGCTTCGCGGGGGGCAGGGGTCGCGTCCTGCTCGCGGAGATCGACCGTGCGCGGGCCGGTCTGGCGCGGTGCAGGGGTTTCAGCCGCGGGCGAGCGCCGGATGCGCGTCGTGGACTGTGCCTGCGCAGGCGTTGGCGTAGGGCTCGGCACCACTGCGATGCGTTGCCGCGGCTTGAGCTGAGCTGGCATTTCCTGCGGGAAAGCGGGCCACGCAGCGGCTCCAAGCAGCACAGCACTCAATCCGAAAAGTCTCGCCATATCCATGCTCCGTCTGCGCTGAAGATTGCGGCAATCCAGGCAAGACGGGAAAAGGGCACGAAAGCGGACAGCGCGGCGTGGCTAGCATGGCTGCGGGAGGAAACGCCGGTCGCGAACCGTTCGTTACGGGGCGCGAAGCTTCACCGGAATTTACGGGAAGCGCTTTGATATTCTTGTGGAAAATCTTGCGAGAGTTGGGCTGGGTGAGAATTGGCCGAAATGCGGAAAATGGCAGGCCGTCGTGGATGATATCCGACTTACTTTTGGGAAGAAGCGGATGACTCGCTGGCCGTTAGCATCGCGCTCGCAGCCAGCGTCATCTTCCGGCGGTGACCACCGCGTTCTGACTCTAGAAGTTTAAAGTGCCCATCAGCTTGATTGCCGTCGGCACCGATACGGCATCCCCGTGAATGACGGCTTCGATATGATCCGGCAAATAGAGCTCGGCGTCCAACGTATCGACATAGATGGCAATGGTCGGCGCGCTATCGACATCGATTATGCCCGCCGCGATGACATGGGGTAGCGCGAGCAAGCGGGTCTGGTTCTGATCGAGAACGCGTCGCACATCGTCGTCGCTGATCATATCATCCCGTTACCACTTCGACGCCCAGTTCGCTTTGAACATTGGCGATCTTGCAGAACACGCCGATCGTGTCCGAGCCACACATATGGAGCCCCACGACCTTGCCGTCCATATCCAGCACCGGCGATCCACTGTCGCCCGGCGCCGAATAATATGTGACGAGGACGAGATCGGAAAAGCCGACGCGGACCAGCTTGCCACCGGCACCGGGATACGTGGATGGCAGACGCAGATCGACATCCTCGACCCGCGCGACGCTGAGGTTGGTGGTGCGGCCGATCTTCTGCACATAATTGCCGCGCTTGAGATTGGTGTTGATGCCCTTGGGCGTGCCAAGCTTGGCGATAGCCGCCGATGCCGCATCGGGCTGCATCTCGGCGATCGCGGCATCGACGGTGTTGGCGAAACCGTTTGGATCATAGTTGAACGGAACCCATTGGGTGAGCGAGCCTATCACGTCGTTCGGCGCGCTGCCGCCATCGGCACCGCCGGGCTGGATGATCGCATCGCCCTTATTGGCATAGCCGGATGCAGCGATCGCGTGCGAATTGCTCAACAGATATTGCGGCATGGGCTCGCCGGTCTTGTGGACGAGCATGCCGAAGGTGCCCGCTTCCTGCGCCTGTGTGGCCAATCCTATCGAAAAGCCGGGGATTGCGGGGCGCATTCGAGCGGTATTGCCGTGCAGTTCGATCTTGCCGATCTCGACGACATCGGTGTGGATCGGCGGGAGGCCGGGGAGTTCCAGCTTTTTGGGTACGGGCTGGGCGAGCTTGGACAGCGGCCGCTTTTTCTCGACATAGAGTTTGAGGACGATCTCGTTGGTATACTGCCCGTCGGTGATCTTCTCGCCGATGCCATAGGCGGAGATGCCCTTGAGCGCCCAGGGAGCGATTTCGCTGACCGGCGGGGCTTCGGCCACCGCTGCCGCCGCCGCGGGCGACAGGGCGGCGGAACTCGCCGCAAGCGCACCCTTGGCGCGGATAAGCCGGCCGCGCTTTAGAATGGGCTCGCCGGTGATCATCATTAGGTGCGAGCGGACGATCTCTTCAGCAGTCATGATCGGTCTCCCGTTGCGGTAGGTTCCAGGGTCGCTGCGGCAGCAATGCGCGCGCGCAGCAATGCGAGGTGAAGGGCGATGTCTTGGTCGCGCAGCCCGGCGATACGTTGCTCCACCTGAGCGAGCGGGGCGGCCCAGCCGGGGCCGGGTTCATCGCAAGGGCAGGTCACATGCGGGACATCAAGGCGAAGCAGCGCGCGCTGCTCGGCATCGGCGATATCGGAATCCGCCGCGCCAAGCCTGCCAAACAGCGCCACGCGCGCCGAGGCGCTTCGCAGCATCGCGGGTTCGAGTGAGGCATTGAGCAGCAAGCCATAGGCGTTGGTCGAGCGGATGATGAGCCGGGTCGGGCGGCCAGCGAAGCTGCGGGCGAGATCGAGCAGGCCGGCGCGGTCGCGGATCGCGATCGCCAGCAATTCGGCATAGCCAGCCAATATCGGCTCGACCTGCTCCGTGGCATAATGTGGCTGCCCGTCGAGCATCGGCACATGATTGCG
Source organism: Sphingomonadales bacterium (assembly GCA_004173185.1). GTDB lineage: Bacteria > Pseudomonadota > Alphaproteobacteria > Sphingomonadales > Sphingomonadaceae > Sphingomonas. The sequence goes on from SEFZ01000023.1 coordinate 65,926, forward strand.
CGGCGGCGCCCGGTACGGCACCTGCTCGATCCGCATCGCATCGGAATTCACGCCGATGCAGCGCGGGTGCGGGAAAGGCGTTTCCACCGATCCGGCAGTGCCCAGCGCGGAAAAATCCGGCTCGCCCGCCCGAGCGATGAAGCCGCATTCGTCGAGCGCCTGCGCGAAATCGCCCGATGCGGCGGCGCGCATCGCACCCGGACCCAGCGTGCGCGCATATTCGGGATCGAGGCGAGGATGGAGCAACGTCTCGGCGTCAACGATCACCGGATGCTCACCGGCGGCGATCAGGTTTTCGCGATGAATGTCGGTGCCCTGAAACAGCGTCACCAGCGCCAGCAGGCCGCCGATCCGATGGTAATAGGCATGGATGTCCGCTGCCGTGCGACAGGGCGCGGCGGCGACATGCGTCATCCAGCCATAGCCCCGGCGCTCGATCAAAGCGGGGCGATAGAATGGACGCGAATAGCCTTGCGCGTTGGCCCATCCGAGCAGGCTGCCGAGCCCCTGCTCCATCGCCACGCTGCGCGGCTTGTAGACCAGCGCCAGTCCATCGACGAAGCCGAGACAGGTGACTGCGCGGCCGCCGTGATGCGGATCCGAGCAGGACGGGGCCAGCCCCGCCAGCACAGGATCGCGCGCGCCGAACACGCGCCGAATCTCGGGCCAATCGGCGTGGAGCCGCGCGAGCATCTCGCCATGACTCTCCGCCCAATCGTCGCAAGCCTGTTCGAGCAGCGCCGCCAGTATCGGATAATGCCGCAGCGTCTCGCCGCTGCCGGCGGCAACAAAGGCGCGATAGCCGGTATCGGCAGATGCAGGCAGGCCGGGCAAAGCAGGGCGCAGCGCGCGATGCAGCGCGAATTCGGAAGCAAAGGTGGCGAGCGCGATATCCGAGAGACGGATCAGCAGCGTCCTGCACAGGATCGTTCGCGCATAAGGCGACAGGCTCTCGATCGCCGGACCGGCGGT
>SEFZ01000024.1 GCA_004173185.1 Sphingomonadales bacterium
CCACCCTCGCCTCCCGCGCGGTCCGCCGCCTGCTGCTCGCCTTCTACAAAGCCCGCGGCTGGAAGGCATTCGGCGCGCCCCCTGCCGATCGTCGCTGCGTCATCATCGCCGCACCACACACGTCGAACTGGGACTTCATCAACTTTCTCGGCCTCACCAATGCGCTCGAAATCGACACGCATTTCATGGCCAAGAAGAGCCTGTTTCGCTGGCCGATGGGGCGCTTCATGCGCGACATGGGCGGGGTAGAGGTCGATCGATCCAAATCGCGCAACTATGTCGAAGCGACCGTCGCCGAATTCGCCAAGCGCGACGAATTCATGCTGGTGATCGCGGCCGAAGGCACCCGCAGCGCGGTGACGCAGTGGCGCACCGGTTTCTATCATATCGCCCTGGGCGCAAAGGTGCCTTTGGTGCTCGGCTGGGTAGACTATCCCACACGCACCGGCGGGCTTGGCCCCGCGATCATGCCGACCGGCGATTACGAAGCGGACATGCGCCAGATCGTCGCCTTTTACAGCGACAAGATCGCCCGCCACCCCGAGCGAACCGCGCATGATTTCGAAACCATCGTCGGCGCCAACCGCACATGACCAAGCCCCTGGAAAGGACACCCATGCGTCTGCCCTTCATTCTCTCGCTTGCCCTGCTCGCCCCGCTGCCCGCGCTGGCCCAGACCAAGCCGCCGATCACGCCGACGCAGAAGCTCCCGCCCGCGAATCCGCTGCCCTATGAGGATCCCGAGGCCGCTGCCGTGCTCGCGCCGGTCAACGCGCTGTTCGCTGCGCTTGAGACTGGCGACAAAGCCGCGCTGCTCGCCGTCGTCTATCCCGATGGCCGCGTCACCGCCGTCTCGGACACCGCCGTACGCCAGGGCAGCTTCGCCCAGTTCGCCGAAGGCGTGAAGCCCGAACGCGCCTTCAAAGAGCGCATCTGGAACCCCGCCATCGAAATCGACGGCAATATCGCGATGGTCTGGGCGCCCTATGACGTTTACGTCGCCGGCAAATTCTCAAACTGCGGCATCGATCATCTCGATCTGGTCCGTGAAGGCGGCAGCTGGAAAGTGATGAACATCACCTTCTCCACGCGCGCCACCGGCTGCGCGCCCAAGTGAGCCGATAGAATGAAACGCGACACGCTCTTCCTGCTCGAACATGATTTCGCCGATCCGGAATATGGCGGCGAGCGCGTCTTTTATTGCAAGGATTGCGTGACCGTCGAAGGGCTGCTCACGCTGTTCCCCGCGCTCGCCGCAAAGCTCGATGTGGTCCGCGTCGCATGGCCCCGCCCGCGCGCGGCGGTGGTCGCGGCACTGGGCGAGGAAAACCAGAACCTCCCCGCTTTGGCCTTTGCCGAAGGCGGGCATGTCAACGAAATCGAAGCGCTGCTCGCGGCGCTCCACACCCGCCACGGCTTTCCGGAGCGACACCCATGATCCAGTCCCTCCTCATCGCCAATCGCGGCGAAATCGCCTGCCGCATCATCCGCACCGCGCGGGCAATGGGCATCCGTACCGTCGCGGTTTATTCGGATGCTGACGCGAACGCACTGCACGTCCGCCAGGCCGATGAAGCCGTGCATATCGGCCCCTCCCCGGCGCGCGAATCCTACCTTGTCGGCGAGCGGATCATAGCCGCAGCAAAATCCTCCGGGGCCGCAGCAATTCACCCCGGCTATGGCTTCCTCTCGGAGAATGCCGACTTCGCACAGGCCGTTGCGGATGCGGGCCTGATCTGGGTCGGACCGAAGCCCGACAGCATTCGCGCCATGGGCCTGAAGGATGCCGCCAAGGCGCGGATGATCGCCGCCGGCGTACCCGTCACGCCCGGCTATCTGGGTGAGGATCAATCTCCCGACCGCCTGCAATCCGAAGCCGATGCGATCGGCTATCCGGTGCTGATCAAGGCAGTAGCGGGCGGCGGCGGCAAGGGTATGCGCCGTGTCGATGCTGCGCAGCAATTCGCCCAGATGCTGCAATCCTGCAAGCGTGAAGCCGCCAGTTCGTTCGGCGACGATCGGGTGCTGATCGAGAAGTACATCCTCTCGCCGCGCCACATCGAAGTGCAGGTGTTCGGCGACACCCATGGCAATGTCGTCCACCTGTTCGAACGCGACTGCTCGCTCCAGCGCCGCCACCAGAAGGTGATCGAGGAAGCCCCCGCCCCCGGCATGGACCCGGGCACCCGCGAAGCGATCTGCGCTGCGGCCGTGCGTGCAGCAAAAGCCGTCGATTATGTCGGTGCCGGCACCATCGAATTCATCGCCGACGCCAGCGAAGGCCTCCGCGCGGACCGCATCTGGTTCATGGAAATGAACACGCGGTTGCAGGTCGAACACCCGGTCACCGAAGAGATTACCGGCGTCGATCTGGTCGAGTGGCAGTTGCGGGTCGCGAGCGGCGAGGCGATCCCGCTGCGGCAGGACGAACTGGAAATCAACGGCTGGGCGATGGAAGCACGGCTGTATGCCGAGAACCCGGCAACGGGCTTCCTGCCCTCGACCGGCCCGCTCGAGCATCTCCATCTGCCCGAATATGCCCGCATCGAAACCGGCGTCGAGGAAGGCGGTGCAGTCTCGCCCTTCTACGATCCGATGATCGCCAAGATCGTTGTCCACGACGACACGCGCGAGGCCGCGATCGAGCAATTGTGGGAAGCCACCACCGACGTTGAAGTCTGGCCAGTACGCACCAATGCGGGCTTCCTCGCGCGGCTTTGCGAAGACCCCGACTTCCGCTCGGGCAACGTCGATACCGGCCTGATCGCCCGCCGCGGCGATGAAATCACCGAAGTGCCGGCGCCGGATGCCGAGCATCTCCGCATGGCCGCAGCCGCGCTTACCTCGCGCCCCGCCACCAGCGTCTGGGATCGCGTAGTCGGCCTGCGCGCCAATGCCCCGAATCGTGCCGAGGCCCAGATCATCGACGATACTGGGGTCGTCTACACCGTGACCGATCTTGTCCCAGATGAGGGCGAGCCACAGGACGAAGTCGTCGGCTTCATCCTCGGCGAAGGCCGCAGCTATCGCTTGCATCAGCCACGCGGCACCGGTGCTGGCAGTATCGGCGACGGCGCAATCCTCGCCCCCATGCCCGGCCGCGTCACCGCCGTCGATGTTGCGGCAGGCGACACGGTGACCAAGGGCCAACGCCTCGTCACGCTGGAGGCGATGAAGATGGAACACGGCATGACCGCGCCGTTCGACGGCATCGTCGCCGAACTCACCGTCGAACCCGGGGCACAGGTCACGGAGGGCACGCTGCTGGTGAAGATCGAGAAAACCGACTGAGCCTGTCCTACAGACCCCGGCCTGTGCGATGCTTCGGCAATAGGAAACAAAGTAACTTCGCCGCGCAATGAAATTGCCGAAAACGCGGGAAAAGTGAGAAGCTAAGGACGAATCATGGCCGGAAGATTCTACGACGAATGGCAGATCGGTGACCGCATCGAGCACGAGCTGCGCCGCACCGTCACCGAAACCGACAATCTGCTGTTCAGCACGATGACCCACAACACCCAGCCGCTGCACATCGATGCAGAGGCGGCGAAGGAGAGTGAGTTCGGCCAGATCCTCGTCAACGGCACTTTCACGTTCAGCCTGATGGTCGGCATCACCGTGGGCGATACCACGGCGGGAACGCTCGTCGCCAATCTGGGCTATGACAAGCTGGTCATGCCCAAACCCGTCTTCATCGGCGACACGCTGCGCGCCTACACCGAAGTCCTCGAACTACGCCCGAGCAAATCGCGCCCCGGCCAGGGCATCGTCACCTGGCGGCACCAGATGCACAACCAGCGCGGCGAACTCGTCTGCGAATGCCTCCGCTCGGCTTTGCTGCGCAGCAAAGCGGCCTAGGCAGCCCTCGCCTTTGTCGGCACCGGATTGGAAAACTCCATCTCCTGATCGATCCCGCCAAATTTCAGCGCCATGATGTCGCGCGTGTAATTCTGGTTGAGCCGCCACGGCTTGCGTGTGCCCTGACGTGGAAAGCGCTCCATCGCGCGCTGGACATAGCCCGATGTGAAGTCGAGGAACGGCATCGGCTCGACCGGCCCGTCCACCCGCGGCGTCACTTGCCGCAGCCCGCGCTTCTTCATCGCATTGAGCAGCCGCGTGACATAGCCCGCGGTCAGGTCAGACTTCAGCGTCCAGCTGGCGTTCGTATAGCCGAACGAGATCGCCATGTTGGGCACGTCGGAAAACATCATGCCCTTATACATCGTATGCTCGGCCCAGATGATCGGCTTGCCATCCACCGCGAAGGGCACGTCGCTCATCAATTGCAGCTCTAAGCCCGTGGCGGTCACGACCACATCGGCGGGGAGCGTCTTGCCCGAAGTCAGCTTTATCCCGTCCGCCGTGAAGCGCTCGATCGTATCGGTCACGACCTCAGCCTTGCCGCCGCGCAAAGCCGCGAACAGATCGGAATCGGGCACCAGGCAAACGCGCTGATCCCATGGCTTATAGCTCGGCGTGAAATGCGTGCCGACATCATAGTCCGGCCCCAGTTCATCGCGGACCATCCCGATGATCCGCTCCTTGGCCTTTTCGGGTTTGCTGCGCGCGATGCGGTAGAAGAGTTGCTGGAGCAGCACCTTCTTCCAGCGCGTAATCCCATAGGCCACCTTGCCCGGCAGCACCTTGCGCAGCCAATTGGCAAAGCCATCCTCCGAAGGGAGAGAGACGATATAGGTCGGCGAGCGCTGCAACATCGTGACATGCGCCGCCTGCTTCGCCATTTCCGGCACCAGCGTCACCGCCGTAGCACCGCTGCCGATCACCACCACGCGCTTGCCGGCATAATCGATATCGGACGTCCAGAATTGCGGGTGGACGATCCGCCCCTTGAAGTCCGCCGCCCCCGCAAATTCGGGGGTGAAGCCCTGCGCGTAATTATAATAGCCGGTGCACATGAACAGGAACGCGCAGGTGAAGCGCACTTCCTCGCCGCCCCGGTTCACCGTCACCGTCCAGCGCGCATCTGCGCTCGACCATTCGGCCGCGGTCAGCCGGTGCGAATAGCGGATATGCTTGTCGATCCCGAACTCGCGGGTCGTCTCTTCCAGATAGTTGAGGATGGATGGACCATCGGCGATGGCCTTGGCATGGGTCCACGGCTTGAACGAAAAACCCAGCGTATACATGTCGCTGTCCGAACGGATGCCGGGATAGCGGAACAGATCCCACGTTCCCCCCATCCGCTCGCGGCCTTCGAGCACGACATAGCTGCGCTCGGGCGTGTTGGCCTGGATATGATATGCCGCGCCGACGCCCGAAATCCCGGCGCCCACCACCACCACGTCGAAATGCTCGATCATCAGCCCCTCCGGTTGCTCACTACTTACACAGAGGTAAATAGTGATGCCAACCCTCAATAATCCTTCGAGTAGCGGATCGCCACGCTCGATCCGCCGAACGAACCCGTTTGGGAGAGGATCGATAGCGTGCGGTTGAGCGATATTTCGAGCTGCGTCGCGGTGAAGCCCCGCGCGTCGGTGATGATCTCGATATAGATATCGTTGGTGATGTATTTGCCCGCCGCCAGCGCAGTGCCGCGCCCGCTGGCGTCATCGGCACCAAGGATGCGCAGGCGATCAATGCCCGTCGCGGATTTGAGTTTGCCCAGCGGATTCAGCCCCCCGCCCGAACCACGCAGCGAATTGAGCGCAGCGGCCAGCTGGATCGCCTCGGTCGCCGACAGGTTGGTCACGTTGGTTCCGAAGAACAGCCGCGCCAGCACTTCTTCCTGCGGCAGGCTCGGCGTCGAAGTGAACGAGATGCGCGGCTGCTGGGCCGTGCCCGTCACGTTGAGGATCGCGGTCACCCCCTCGGCCGTCGTGTCGGCCGAAATATCGATCGTGGGATTATACAGCTTGCCGCCCGCAAAGCGGATCGTGCCCCGGTTGATGTCGAAGCGGCGGCTCGCGAAGCTATAGGTGCCGCGCACGATCTCCATCGTACCGCGCACATCGGGCTCGGCCGATGTGCCGCCGATCACGATATTCGCGCGCCATTCGGATTCGAGCCCCATGCCCGAAACCGTCAGCTGGTTCTCCGCGCTTACCCGCAATGCGAGATCGAATATTCCGGCAAATCGTGGCGTGGTGCTGGCCGGCGCACCGCCATTGTCGGCCACATCGCTCTTGCGGCGAATGCCGGTCAGTTCGGAAACTTCGGCAGCGCCCTGGCGGATGATCTCATATTTCGCCTCGGGAATCGTGATCCGGCCTTCGATCTTCGCCACGCCGGGCGCCTTGGTCAGCGTGATTTCGCCCGTCGCCGTCGCGCCCAGCGAATCGCTGCGCGCCAGCCGCGCATTGTTGAGCTTCGCCGTGAGCGAGATCGGATAGTCCGCCGCCTGTGACAGACCCACCGTGCCGCTCGCGCTGACGGTGCCTTCGCCCGCAGTCGCGGTGATCGAATTGAGGATGAACTCGTCGTTCGAGAAGCGCCCGTCGATCTTCATATTGGTTAGGCGCGTGCCGAATGTCTCATTCTCATAAGTGAGCGCATTGGCGCGGATCACGCCGTTGAGCATCGGCTCGCGCACCCGGCCCGAGAAATCGGCGGCAATGCCGATCGGTCCGTCGAGATGCTGATCGGAGAAGCCGACCAGTGAGAAAGGCACCGCCGCGGGGCCATTATAGCGAATGCCGCCACCCAGGGGGGCCGCGAGCATCCGCGTGGTCCATGATCCCGCTTCCGGCCCGAGCGGATTGAGCGTCGCGACCAGACGGCCGATCGTAGTGCCGCCACGCTTGACCAGCGCCCGCAGATCGCCGCCGTCGGGAAGCAGCTTGCCGACAACACTGATATCCACCGGCGTCGATATGCTGGCGAGGCCGGTGCGAGTGAAGTTCTTGAGCTCGATCCGCACATCGGCGCTGGGGAACGCGCTCGGCGTCGGCTGCGCGAAATCCAGGCTGCCGGTCGCCGCGCCGTCAATCCCGATGCCGGGCATCATCACGTTGAGCAGCGCCATATCGAGCTGATCGAGCCGCGCGCGCAGCACGATGCCGTTGCCATAGCTGCCCGCCAGCCGCACGCTGCCCTTGTCGAAATCGACCTTCGCGGGCGCCAGCGTGTAGGTGCCGCCGCGAATGTCGATGCGCGCGGGCTCGACGGTCTTGAAGTTCACGCCGCTCGCCTGTCCCTGCAGCGCGAGCACCCATTGCTCGGGGGTCAGCCGCGCATTGGCGCCGATGCGGAACGGCACGCCCGACGATCCATTCGCAAATGCCTGCGCAGTGCCCGCGCCGCCACGATAATCGATCTTCACCCGCCCGGTCTTGATCGTGAAGGTCTCGCCATAGCGCAGGTTCGCGACCTGCGCCTCGGCGGCGATCTCGGGCGTGTCGGCCAGCACCACATTCGCGGTGATCAGCGCGCGGCCGATGGTCAGGCCGGCCTCGCCCGGAATCGTGGCGTTGAGCGCCTTTGCGTCAACATCGGCGCGCTGGAAATTGCCCTGCGCGGAAAGGTTGGCGGTGCCGATCACGCCCGATCCGTTGAAGCGCACCTGCCCCGCAAATGGCCCTGCGGGCGTCTGAATAAGCTGCCCGGCGATATCCATCCCGGCGAAGCGCGCCTTCTGGATATCGATCGCCAATTGGTTTCCGGTGCGCACCAGCACATCGGCGTTGAACTCGCCATAATCGGTGCCGCCGGTCGCGGTTACCGCATAGGCATCACCGCGCCCGCGCACCCGCGCCACCAGATCGACCAGCCCCACGCCCAGCCCGGGGCGCGATGCGCGCAGCAATATCTCGGGGGCGTTGAGCGTACCCGTCACCCGCGCAGTCATCGGGCCATAAGCGTTCGACACCGCATCGGCGTCGAGCAGGATCGCTCCGGCGGGATCATACCGTCCCGAACCGCGCGTGACGCGGAATTCGGGCGCACGCATCCGCACGTCGGTGATGCTGATAATGCCGTTGGGATCGAGCGACAGCCGCGCCGAGGCGACGGCATTGCCACCCAGGAACTCGCGCGCGCCATCGTTGAAGATGCGCCGCGTCTCGCCCGCTATCTGCCCGCGTATGCCCCAGCCGCCGCCGGGCGCTGCGAACAGTTCGGCATCGGTGGTGAGATTGACGACGCCAACGCCGTCGATCTGGTAATCGTTCACGCGTCCCTTGAGCGCGCCGGTATAGCGGCCCGTGCTCATGTCGGCCGCGATGATCGCCGTCGCGTCGATCCGATCGGAGCGCAGCTTGAGATTGTCCGAAAGGATCTGGCTGCCCGAAATCGCCAGATCGCCGTTCAGCGTCAAATTGGTCACCAGCCCGCCCGCTGCGGCGTTCAGCCCCGTCACCCGCGCCGCCTTGGCCTTTACCGGGATCAGGATACGTCCGGCATCGACGCGCGCTCTGCCCTCGGCCTGCAATTGCTCGACGCCAGTCTCGCCGAACGCGAGCAGGGCCGCTGAAATCTTGTAATCCACCACCGGCGCATTGAACGGCCCGTCGAGCGCGAGCCCAACGCGCACCGAACGCCCGCGCAGATTCGGCGCGATCGCGCCCGGCGTCAGCAGCAAAGCATCGACATTCAGATTGCCGAAGCGATTATTGGCGAGATCCACGATCCCCTTGGCTTCCACTGCCAGCGCCGGCGAGCGCAGCTTGAGAATGCCTTCGCCCGCACGGTTCGCCCATTTCGCGTCCAGCTCCACATCGAGCCGCGGCGTCGTCAGCCGCTCGACCGGCCCCTTCAGATACAGCCCCGGATTGGTCGGCCCGCGCACCTGGAAAGTGCCGTCCTTCGCGGTGATCGTCAGATCGGCGAGCGAAGCGCCGCCCAGCGTGCCGACGGCCTTGCCCTGCCAGTTCGCCCAGTCGCCCGCGCCATCCACGTTCAGCGCAATCGGTGCGTCGAGCCCGGCCAGCCCGGCGATCATGCCATTCGCGGGGCCATTGATCTTCAGCCCGATATCGAAGCGGTTCTTGTCGGGCACTGCATCGAGCCGCAGCGCCAGCGTATCGCCGCCCGCAAGCCCGGGCACCGCGACCGTGCCGCCATCCGCGATGATCTGCGCGCGCCCGCCCGCCAGATGCGCGCTGCCCGAAAGCCGCGCGACGTAACGCTGACCGGCAACCGCCGGGGCAATGTCGATCCGCGATATGTCTAGCTTGCCGATATCGATGTTCAGATCGGGGAGCAGCGGCGCATCGGGATCGCCCGAAGGCTTGAGCGCGGGCAGCCGGGCGAGCTTGATTTCCGGGCTGGTCAGGCTGCGCACATCGACATGATTGCTGAGATAGCTGAACGGCCGCCAATCGACGCGAACCTCCTGCGCCGTCGCGACCACCCCGGTGGCATCGCGCACTTCAACACCGCGCAGCACCATCGCGCCATAAAGCGAGCCTTCGATCCGCTGCACCCGGAAGTTCAGCCCCGAAGCGAGCGTGAATTTGTTGATTTGCGATACAACGAAATCGCGCCCCGGCTGGGTGTTGATGAGCAACACCGCCGCCACCGCGAGCAGCAGCAGCGCCGCCACGCCCGCCGCAACCCAAAGCACGATCCGGCGCCAAAGCGGCTTGCGGACGATAACGATTTCAGGCGCGTCGTCGGCCATCAGAAAGCCTGGCCGATCGAGATATACAAAGCGATCTTGGACTCGCCCTTTTGTCGATTGAGCGGCGTCGCCACGTCCACGCGCAGCGGCCCGAAATTGGTGTAGATCCGCCCGCCAATGCCCGCGCCGAAGCGCATCTTCTGCGCCGTCGGGTAAATGCCCTCGTAAACCTGGCCTGCATCGACGAACGGCACGATCCCGAAATCGCCGAACCGATAGCGCGCCTCGATTGCGAACTCGTTGAAGCTGCGTCCGCCCACCGGGCGGCCATCGGGCGAGCGTGGCCCGAGTTCCTGATAGCCAAACCCGCGCACCGAACCGCCGCCACCGGCATAATAGCGCCGCGACGGTGCCAGATCGTCGCGCGCAATGCCGGGGATCGATCCGACCCGCGCCCGCGCCGCCACCACGATCTTGCTCGATACCGGCTGGTAATAGGTGCCTTCCAGCATCAGCCGCGCATACGGCCGCGCCGCGCCGCGCACCAAAGCCTCCGGGCTGAGATTGGCCTTGATCCGGTATCCGCGCGTCGGATTGAGCAGATTGTCCGATCGGTCATAGCCGACAAAGCCGGGCAGCGCCGCGATCAGATAGGTGCCGCGATCGCGCGTGCTGCGGTTGAAATTATAGCGGTCCTCGTTCGAACCGACGATCTCCGCGCCGTAAAAATAGGTCCAGCGCTTCTGCCAGATCGGCGTGGAATCGCGCGACCAGCGCACCGCAAGCGTGCCGGTGTATGATTCATATGCATCATAATCGGAATGGTTGGCCGATGCCTGGATCTGGAAGGTGCGGTCGCGCTGCCCGGCATTCGATCGGCGGAACGTGGCCGATGCGCCCTGCTCCTGCGTGCCCGCAACGGCGGCGATGATCAGCGCGCCTTCCTCGGGAAACAGGTTGCGATGCGTCCAGCTCCCTTCCACCCGGATGCCCTGCCCCGTCGAATAGCCTGCCTCGCCTGCCAGCGTGCGAACCGGCCCGGCTGCCTGCCGGACGAGGATGTTGACCACTTCGGTGCCGTCCGGCCCCGGCTCGCCCGTGCGCACCGGCTCTACCGAAACGGTGGAGAACAGGCTGGTGGCGATCAGCGCATCGCGCAGATCGTCGGTCGCCCGCACGTCATACAGCGCACCCGTCTTGTAGCGGCGCAGCATATTGATGTGCCCGGCGCTCAGCGCCTGTCGCCGCCCCTGCGTCACGACATCGCCAAACACCGCGCGTGGGCCAAGATTGACCGGCAGCGTGTAATCGCCGGTATGCGCGTCCTCATCGAGCAATATGTCGCGCTGGCCGACCTTGACGAAGGGATAGCCCTGTTGCGGCAGGCGCAGGCTCACATTGGCCTCGGCGCCCTGCACGCGGTCCGCTTCGATCGGATCGCCGCTGTTGAGGTTCAACTCGCGCTCGATCAGGCCCAGCGGCACGGTCTCGTTCGCGACCACTTTCACGCTGCCCAGACGATACAGCGCGCCGGGGCTGGCGATCACGCTCGCCTGCACATTGCCGGAGTTTTTCGGGATTTGCTCGACGGTCGAGATCGCGGTTCCGTCATAATAGCCAAGCGATTGCATCAGCCGGATCGCCAATTGCTCATCCTCGCGCGCCCGCGCCGCGACCATCGCCGAATTGGCCGCCTTGCTGTCGCCATTGTGGAGCGCGGAAAGCGAGCGGAAGCGATCGTCGAGACCGATTTCCTTCAGTCCTTCGAGCACCGTCTTGTAGCGGATCGTCACCGGCTTGGTGTCCGCGGCCTTGATCTCTACCGGCGGCTCCACCTTGAAATCGGCGAGTGCAGGCAGCGGCGCATTGAATTCGGGGTCTTCGGCGGGTGCGTCGGCAAAGCTCTCCTCGACATCGGCCTTCACCTCGGCGGCCTGCTGTCCTTGCGTCGGCGCAGGCTTGAAGGCCTCGATCGATTCCAGCGGCGCGTTGATATCGTCGCTCAGCTTGGGGATCGCCTTTTCGAACTCGGCATCGGGCACGATCGGCTTGAGGTCCTGCGTCGGATCGACCGGCTCGGGCACAGATACGGGTGCGCCCTGGCCCGGCTTGGGGTCCGCAATCTGCGCACATGCCACGCCCGGCACAAAAGCCGTTCCCGCCAACGCGGCGACCAAAACCGCCTTAACCCCTTTACGCAAACGTCTTATCCTCCGGCCGGCCTTCTCCCGACCCTCACGCAAGCGTAACAACCAAGCGCGACTTTAGCTCCCCGCTTTCGCTTTCGCTTCGGCGCGAAAACGGTGCAGCAGAGGCTCGGTATAGCCATTGGGCTGCGAAAGCCCCTCAAAAACCAGCGCCCGCGCCGCCTGAAAAGCGAACCCCTGCGAATTGCCCGCCATCGGCTGATACAACGGATCGCCTGCATTCTGCCCGTCGACCTTGGCTGCCATCCGCGTGAGCGCAGCATCGACTTCGGCTTCGGTGGCAACGCCGTGGAGCAGCCAGTTCGCCAGATGCTGCGAGGAAATCCGCAGTGTCGCGCGATCCTCCATTAGCCCCACGTCGTGAATGTCGGGCACCTTCGAGCAGCCAACGCCCTGATCGATCCAGCGCACGACATAGCCAAGGATGCCCTGTGCGTTGTTATCCAGTTCGCGGCTGACCTCGTCGCTGCTCCAGTTGCGGCCCACCGCAATCGGCACGGTGAGAAGCGGCGTCAGCGCCGGGATCGCCTCACCCGCAATTTCCTTCTGGCGGGCAAACACGTCGACCTGATGATAATGCAGCGCGTGAAGCGTCGCGGCCGTCGGCGAAGGCACCCATGCGGTGTTCGCCCCGCTCATCGGATGCCCGATCTTCTGCTCGAGCATGTCCGCCATCCGGTCCGGCGCGGCCCACATGCCCTTGCCGATCTGCGCCTTGCCCGAAAGCCCGGCGGCCAGCCCGATGCGGACATTGCGTGCCTCATAGGCCGCGATCCACGCCGCGCCCTTGATCTCGCCCTTGGGAATGAACGGCCCCGCATGCATCGCGGTGTGGATCTCGTCGCCGGTGCGATCGAGGAAGCCGGTGTTGATAAAGGCGATGCGGTCTTTCACGGCATGGATGCACGCCGCGAGATTGGCCGAAGTCCGCCGCTCCTCGTCCATCACGCCCACCTTGATCGTGTGCCGCGCAAGGCCCAGCAGATCCTCGACCGCGTCGAACAGTCGATCGGTGAAGGCGCATTCCTCCGGCCCGTGCATCTTGGGCTTCACGATATAGACGCTGCCCGCGCGGCTGTTGCGATATTTGCCCAGCCCACGCAGGTCATACAGCGCGATCGTGCTGGTGATGATCGCGTCGAGAATGCCCTCGGGCGCTTCGCTGCCATCGGCGAGCAGCACCGCCGGATTGGTCATCAGATGCCCGACATTGCGGACGAACAGCACCGAGCGCCCCGCCAGCCCATTCCGATCCGGATTGAGTCGCCGGGTCAGCATCTTGCCGCCCTTCTCGAAGCTCTCCTCCAGATCGCCGCGCATCAGGCCCAGCCAATTGGCATAAGCCGCAACCTTGTCCTCGGCATCGACCGCCGCGATCGAATCCTCGAGATCGACAATTGCGGTCAGCGCCGATTCGAGCACGACATCGGCGATCCCGGCCGGATCATTGCGCCCGATCGGATGCTCGCGATCGATCACGACTTCGATATGCAGGCCATTATGCTTGAACAGCATCGGCGCGATCTGCTGCGAAGGATCGGCCAGGACCGGCGCGCCTGTCAGATCGGCCCAATTTCCCTCGGCCAGCGGCACAGCCTGATCCAGAAACGTCTTGGCATAAGCGATTACCTGCCCACCGCGCTCGGCATCATAGCCACCGGGCTTGGCCGCACCCGGCAGCGCATCGGTGCCGTACAGCGCGTCATACAGGCTGCCCCAGCGCGCATTCGCCGCGTTGAGCAGGAAGCGCGCATTGAGCACCGGCACGACCAGTTGCGGCCCCGCCATCCGCGCAATCTCGTCATCGACATTGGTGGTGCCAATCGCGAATGGCGCAGGCTCAGGCACCAGATAGCCGATCTCGCGCAGATAGGCCTCGTCCACGGCTTCGCCCGCCTGATAGCGCGCGTCGATCAAGACCTGAAGCGCATCGCGCCGCGCGAGCAGCGCAGCATTTTCCGGCGCAAATCGCTCGAAAATCGCGGCTGCGCCCTGCCAGAAGCCCGCTGCGTCGATCCCGAGATCCGGCAACACGCGATCCTCGACGAAGCGCGCAAGCGGCTCGGCGATGGTCAGTCCGGAACGGTCAACAGGCATGGAATCCTCCTCACAGGCACATAGTACAGTCGCCTGGGGAGGGCGCGACGGGCCTTAGGCCAAGCCGGAGGCCGGGATCAACCCCGCTTATCGCCAGTCCCGCCGCCAGTCCCGCCGCCAGTCCCGTCGCCAATCTCTTCGAACATCTCGACCGCAGCCTCGATCCGATCGAGCATCGCCGCCAGTTGCACCCGTTCGGCATCGCTGAATTCCGCGAAAATTCGCCGCTCCAGTTCGATCGCCTTGGGAGAAACCTGTTCGTACAGCGCAATGCCCTCGGGTGTCAGCGTCAGCAGATGCGAGCGCTGGTCCTCCGGATTGCTCGCCCGCGCGATCAGCCCGCGATTCGCCAGCGCAATCGCCGCACGACTCACCGTCACCTTGTCCATCCGCGTCCGCCCGCACAGCGCCTGCTGGCTCATATTGCCACCCTCGGCGAGCACCGCGATCAATCGCCATTCGGAGATACGCAGGCCAAACAGCGCGCGATACGCCTGCGCAACCGCGTCCGACACTGCGTTCGATGCAATCGACAGCCGATAGGGCAGGAACTCATTCAGGCTCAGCGTAGACATGTTCTCTCCGTGCGTCCGCCCGCCGCCTCATGCAAGTGACAACGCTGGTCAGTTGCAAATTCTGCAATGGTATCGGTATCACTACGCAATTGCACAAATTTCCGCTGCACTGCACAAAGATCGGGCCTTTCAGGCATCCTCTCCTAAAACTTTCCAATGGCCGTCCTTCGGGGCGGCCTTTTTTTTGCGCGGCGGCCAACGAAATAGCCACGCTATTTCGCGGCCCCAGCCGCGCACTGCCGACGGAGCCCGAAGCGTCCACCGACGGCGTGGCTTTGCCACGACGCGACCTTACCTCCAACTTGTCACCCAGGACTTGTTCCGGGGTGACAGATTGAGCTGCATCACTTCATCTGCCGAGCCACCGCAGCCCGCGTCTTCTTCCCATAAGGCGGCTTGATCCCCGCCAGCCCGGCCACGTCGATCTTCGGTTGCTTGTAGATGCTCTTCGAGTGGCTGAACGTCTTGTAGCCAACCGCGCCATGATAGGCGCCCATCCCCGAAGGCCCGACTCCGCCGAACGGAAGCTCCTCCTGGCTGATGTGGAAGATCACATCGTTGATCGTCACCCCGCCCGAAATGGTGCGGTCGAGCACACGCCGCCGCTCGCCTTCGTCATTGCCGAAATAATAGAGACCCAGCGGCCGATCGCGCCGGTTCACTTCCTCGATCGCGCCCTCGATCGTCCTGTACGTCCGCACCGGCAGGATCGGGCCGAATATCTCCTCCTGCATCACCGTCATGTCGTCGGTCGGATTGCGGATGATGTGGAGCGGCATCTTGCGGCTGTTGGTCGCGGTGAAATCCTCGCCCGCCGGATTGACCGTGATGACATCGGCTCCGCGCGCCCGCGCATCGTCGATCCAGGTGGTCAGCCGCTGGAAATGCCGGTCGTTGATGATCGCAGTGTAATCGGGATTGCTCAGCAGCGTGGGATACATCGCGCTCGCCGCCGCAGTCAGCCCGGCAACGACCTCGGCTTCCTTATCCTCGGGCACCAGCAGATAATCGGGCGCAAGGCAGATCTGCCCGGCATTCATCATCTTGCCGAGCGCAACCCGCTCGGTCGCCTGCGCGATATCCGCCGATTTGCCGAGGATCACCGGCGATTTGCCACCCAGCTCCAGCGTCACCGGGGTAAGGTTGTCCGCCGCCGCGTGCAGGATATGCCGCCCGATCCCGGTCGCCCCGGTGAAGAGCAGATGGTCGAACGGCAGTTCGGCAAACGCCTTTCCCACTTCCGGCCCGCCGCTGATGAACGCCAGCTCGTCCGCCGCGAAATATTTCCCCGCCAGTTCCTCGAACAAAGCCGCCACGTTCGGGGTATATTCGCTGGTCTTGACCATCGCCCGATTGCCCGCGGCAAACACGCCAGCGAGCGGGCTCATCACCAATTGCACCGGGAAATTCCACGGCGCGATGATGCCGACCACGCCCTTGGGCTGCGTCTCGATCCACCCGCGCCCGCCGAGCAGTCCGAGCGGAAACAGCACCGGCTTCTTCTCGGGTTTCATCCAGCTTTTCACATGTTTGAGCGCATGCTTGAGTGGCCCGACCGAGGCAGCGATATCGGTGACCATCGATTGATCCCGGCTGCGATGCCCGAAATCCTCGCTCAGCGCGTCGCAGAAGCGTTCGGCATTCTCGGTCAGCATCGCAATTGCGCGGGTCAGCCGATCCTTGCGCGATTCGAGCGATACCGGAAGCTCGACCATGAAGGCCTTGCGCTGAAGCTCGAGAATATCCTGCACAAGCTCTCCCTCAATTGATCGCCAGCCACACCGCGAACGCCGCCGGAGCCAGCAGCGCGCCGAGCGGTAGCCGGTCACTGCCCGCCATCTTATTGCCCGCGAGCCGCAACGCCAGCACCAACGTCAGCCCGATCACACACGCGCCCAGCAAGACCGTCGGCAAAGCCTGCCACCCCAGCCAGCACCCTATCGCGCCAAACAGCTTGGGATCGCCCCCGCCCAGCCCTTCGCGCCCGCGCAAATGCCGGTATCCGGTCGCGACCAGCCACAGCGCCGCAAACCCCGCCGCCCCGCCGATCAAGCGCTCCTCCAGCGGCACTGCCCCCAGCACCAGCCCGAGCACCGCCAGCGGTGCAGTCAGAGCGTCCGGCAGCCAGAATGCCCGATAGTCGATCGCCGCCAGCGTCAGCAGCAGCCAGCCGAATATCGCTCCCTGCCATGGCAGCGCATGCAGCCCCGCCATCACGCCCACCGCACAGCCAAGCAGTTCGACCACCACATGCGACGGCGCAATCCGCGCGCCACATGCGCGGCATTTCCCACGCTGCAAAACATAACTCAGCACAGGAATCAGCTCGACCGGCCTCAAAACCTTCCCGCACGAATCACATGCCGAGCGCCCCCTCGCGACGCTCCGCCCCTCCGGCCAGCGAATCGCGATCGTCGCGATGAAACTGCCCAGGATCAGCCCGAGAAACCCCAGCCCGACCGGCCAAAGCCAAGTCTCAGTCATGCTCGCGCGGTGCCTTCTTGCGGATCAGATAGCGATACACCCCGAAGCAATTGATGCAGAACAGCACGAGGTTCTGTGACCAGAGCGGCGCATCGCCCGAAATCAGCGCCCCCGTGATCCACGCGACGCTGGATGCGACGAACAGCGCAAACCCCCATCCGGTCACGCGCCGCCCATTGTCGAGCGACACCATCAGGCATGCGATAACTCCGCTGATCGAAGCGAACCATTTGCAGATGTCGACGAATGTCATGCCAGAAGTTCCTGCGGGCTGGGCGGGGCTTTTGCAAACGCGCACGCAAACCCCTAGATCGCGCCCAACATTCGAGAGGATCAAATATGTCCACCGACGACATCGTCATCGCATCCTATGCCCGCACGCCGATGGGCAGCTTTCAAGGCGTCCTGACCGACGCCAGCGCCACCGATCTGGGCGCAGCAGCCGTCGGCGCAGCAGTCGAGCGCGCGGGTCTCAAGGGTGATGCGATCGAGCGTATCTATATGGGCTGCGTGCTTCCGGCGGGCCTCGGCCAGGCCCCCGCGCGCCAGGCCGCGCTCAACGCCGGCCTCCCCAATCACATCGAAGCCACCACGCTCAACAAGATGTGCGGCTCGGGCATGCAGGCCGCGATCATGGCCGCCGAAGCGCTGGCAGCCGGCTCGATCGACGTGCTGATCGCGGGCGGCATGGAGAGCATGACCAACGCGCCCTATCTCTCGATGCGTCACCGCGGCGGCGCGCGGATCGGCCATGATGTCCTCAAGGATCATATGTATCTCGACGGTCTCGAAGACGCATATGAGCCCGGCCGCCTGATGGGCAGCTTCGCCGAAGAGACCGCACAGGCCTATCAATTCACCCGCGAGGCACAGGACAATTACGCGATCGCTTCGCTGGAGCGCGCGCAAAAAGCCCAGAAATCGGGCGCATTCGATCGCGAGATCGTCCCCGTCGAAGTGAAGGGCCGCAAGGGCGTCACCACAATCAGCCTCGACGAGCAGCCCGCCAAGGGCGACCCCTCGAAGATTCCGACGCTGCGCCCCGCATTCTCCAAGGACGGCACGATCACCGCCGCCAATGCCTCGTCGATCTCGGACGGCGCGGCGGCGATGGTGATGACGCGCATGTCGGTCGCCGAAAAGCTCGGCCTCACCCCGGTTGCGCGCATCGTCAGCCATGCGGGCCACGCCCATGCCCCGTCACTATTCACCACCGCGCCAGTCTTCGCGATGCGCAAGGCGCTGGAAAAGGCCGGCTGGGCGATCGGCGATGTCGATCTGTTCGAGGTCAACGAAGCCTTTGCCTGCGTCGCGATGATCGCGATGCACGATCTCGGCATCCCGCATGACAAGATCAACATCCACGGCGGCGCCACCGCGCTCGGCCACCCGATCGGTGCCAGCGGCGCACGGGTAATAGCAACGTTGCTATCGGCGCTGGAAACCACCGGCCAAAAGCGCGGCCTCGCCTCGCTGTGCATCGGCGGCGGTGAGGCCACCGCGATTGCAGTGGAGTTGCTGGACTAGCACGGCTCGATCCATGGCTCTGGGCTCCGGCTTTCGCAGGAGCCCGTCCCGGCTCAGTTGATCACTTCGCCGGGATCGGTGCCCCAGAAATGGCTCTGCTCGACATAGCCGCCACGCCCGCGCACATCGAACCAGCACCAGCCATTGCCGCATTTGCTGATCCGGCCCACCACGCCCGGCGCCGCGCGCCAGGTGATCGTCGCGTTGAAATTGGGCGCCGAGCGCATTTCGGTGATCGTGCCGGATATCATCGCGGTTCGCGTATCGCTCAGCAGGTTGCGGAGCATCCAGCCCTGGGTGCCGTCCGGATCCTCGATCTTGCGCCACTCGCCATAGATATCGAGCACCTTGATCGGCAGATCGGCGCGTCGATACAGCCAGCTCGCCGGGTAATTGCTGCCCGGCCCCGTGCGCATCCGCGCCTTGTCGGCGTTGATCGATGCGAAATAGGGCGTCTTGCGCTGCGCCATGGCAGCAGGGATCGCCATGCCGAGCGCCACCAGCGCCAGCACTATCCATCCGATGATCCGCATACGCCTGCTCAACATGGTCCAACCCTTATCCTGACCCTGCGCGTCGCTTCAACCCGTTGACTGCGCCTGCGGGTACGGCCATCCGCTCTTTATGGCACAAGCGCCCCGCCCTTCCCGTCCGCAGGTGTTCGTCACCCGCTCGCTGCCAACCAGCGTCGAGGCGCGCATGGCCGAACTGTTCGACGTGCAGTTGAGCGCCGATGATTCCGCGCTGAGCCGCGAGCAGCTCGCCGCCGGAATGGCGGATTGCGACGTGTTCGTGCCCACCGTGACCGATCGGATAGACGCAGAGCTTATCGCCGCCGCGCCTGATCGGCTGCGCCTGATCGCCAATTACGGCGCGGGCTTCGGCCATATCGACCTGAAAGCCGCCCGCGAGCGCGGTATCGTCGTCACCAACACGCCGGGCGTGCTCACCGAAGACACGGCCGACATGGCGATGGCGCTGATCCTCGCCGCGCCGCGCCGGCTGGTCGAAGGCGACAAGCTCGTGCGCAGCGGCGGCTGGACCGGCTGGTCACCCACGGGAATGCGCGGCCACCGCATCGGCGGCAAGAAGCTCGGCATCCTCGGCATGGGGCGCATCGGGCAGGCGGTCGCCCAGCGCGCCCGCGCCTTTGGCCTGCAAATTCATTATCATGGCCGCCACCGCGTCGCCGAAGTGCTCGAAGCGCAATTGGGCGCGACCTGGCATGCCGATCTCGATTCGATGCTGGCCGCGGTCGATATCCTGACCATCCACACGCCGCATAGCGACTCGACCGGCGGGCTGATCGATGGCCGCCGTCTCGATCTGCTCGGCCCCGAGGGCTGGCTGATCAACACCGCGCGCGGCGAGATCGTCGATCCCGCGGCATTGGTCGATGCGCTCGAATCGGGCCGCATCGCTGGCGCTGGCCTCGATGTCTATGTCGGTGAACCCGCCGTCGATCAGCGATTGATGGACCTCGATAACGTCGTTCTTCTCCCCCATCTCGGCTCGGCGACGTTCGAGGGGCGCGAGGCGATGGGGCAAAAGGTGATCGTCAATATCGGCGTGTGGGCGCGCGGCGATCGCCCGCCCGATCAGGTTCTGGACGGCTGGCTCTAGGGGCTAGCCTTTCCTGAAACGCTTCCAATGTAGGATTTCGTGTGAAAGAGTCGCTCCGGCTCTTTCTCATCGTCATCGTCTATCAGGCAGCGGCAGCGTCGCGCAAAACACCCATGGTCAGTGCGAACATTAGGGAACATTCGCGTTTTCAAGAACGCGGCTCCCCTGCACGTGTCAAAGGGTTAGCCGGCGGTCGCTGGCCCACCCGACGTCATCCGATCTAAAGCCCGTCCAGCCACTCCGCGATCATCGCGCGCCCGGCCCTGGCGGCACCTGACCCCAGCGCATCATGCTCGGCGCGAAGTCGTTCGGGCGATGTGCCCGCCAGCGCGGCATAGTCCGCGCCGCTTTCCAGCCACGCCTCGAAGCGGGGGTCTTCGCCCATCTCGGCGTGGAATTGCAGCGCGAGCAGTTCGGGGCCGCGACGAAACGCCTGATGCGCATACGCATCGCTCGATGCGAGCAACTCAACATCGTCGGGCAAATGGAAGGTATCGCCATGCCAGTGCAGCACCGGCACGTCGGCGACATGCCGCAGCGGCGAATCGACATGCACCGTAACCGGCGCGAACCCGACTTCCTTGACCGGCCCGGCAAAGACCTCCGCGCCCATCGCCGCCGCAATCATCTGCGCGCCAAGGCATACCCCAAGCGTCGGCAGCCCGCGCTCGATCCGCGCGGCCAGCCGATCGATCTCGCAACGAATCCATGGGTGCTGATCCAGCTCATACACCCCCATCGGCCCGCCCATCAGGATGACGAGATCGGGCGCGTTGAGATCGAGCTCCCAGAAACCGGGGTCGGTAACTTCAAACCGGTCGAGTTCGTAGCCCGCAGCCTCGATCGGCTCGCGAAACGCCGCAATCCCTTCATAGGGAACATGCCGAACGATCAGGCCCTTCTTCATGGCCCCAAGCTAGCGATTGTGCAGCGCAGCGCCAGCCAAGGGATTCTTCACCGAAGAAAAGACTCCCCTCCCTGCAAGGAAGGGGAGCGGAAGGCGTCAGTCCCCCGTCAAGATCCGATCGACCAGTTGCTTCACGGTCGGCACGAACCCGTTCGAATAGAACGGGTCCTTCTTGAAGTTATACGCGCCATGGCCCGCAAACATCAGATTCTCGTCGGTCTCTCCGCCATGCGCGATGTCCTGCAGCGTCTTCTGGATGCAGAAGCTGCGCGGATCGGCCAGGCGGCCGGTCGAGTTGGTCTCGCTATCCGCCCAGCTCGAGAAGGCGCATTGGCTCAGGCAGCCCATGCAATCCGCCTGATCCTTGCGAATCATCGCCTTTTCCGCTTCGCCGACGAAGACGAGCGTGTTGTCAGGCGTCTTGAGCGCGCTGGTGAAGCCAAGGCCAAACCATTCGCGCGCGCGCAGCAGATCGTTGCGCGTCACCCAGAAATTCTTGCCCTTCACGCCCACGTCGAGCTGGAAGGTGTGATCCCCCGCGCTTTCGGTCAAATAGGCGATCTGGCGCTCCGAACGAGCTTCGAGGAGGCGCAGGAAGGGATTGCGCACCGCCGATGAATAAAAGCCCGTCGGCGAGAAGCGATGGAGGAGCACGTCGCCGGGCTCGATCTTCATCAGTTCGTCTTTCCAACCCTGCGGGATGGGGCTTTCCTGCGTCAGCAGCGGCCGCGTGCCGAACTGGAATACGATGCTGCCCAGCTCGGGATTGTCGATCCAATGGTTCCAGTCGCGCAGATACCAGACCCCGCCGGCCATCACGATCGGCACATCGTCGGAAATGCCGCCCTTGCGCATCACGTCGCGGAGTTCCTTGACGCGCGGATAGGGATCCTGCGGCTTGAGCGGGTCCTCTGCGTTGGACAGGCCATTATGACCGCCCGCGAGCCACGGATCTTCGTACACAACCGCCGAAAGATATTCGGCTGCCTTGGAATAAGCCCGCTTCCACAGAGCGCTGAACGCGCGGCCGGAGCTGACGATCGGGAGATAGGTCACGCCATAAGACGACGCGATCTCGCTGAGCTTGTACGGCATGCCCGCGCCGCAGGTGACGCCAGCCACCATGCCCTTGGTCCGCTCAAGCACGCCGTGCAGGATCGGCTGGGCACCGCCCATTTCCCACAGGACGTTGATGTTGATCGCGCCCTTGCCGCCCGAAATCTCATACGCCTTCTTCACCTGGGTAACGGCACCCTCGATGGCGTATTCGATCAGTTCCTGATGGCGTTCACGGCGGGTAAGCGCCTTGTAGATCTGGGGAATGATCTTGCCTTCGGCGTCATAGCTGTCGGCATTGACTGCGCTGACCGTGCCGATGCCGCCGGCAGCCGCCCAGGCGCCTGCGCTTGCGTGATTAGTGGCAGCAACGCCCTTCCCGCCCTCGACCAACGGCCATACTTCCCGGCCGCTATAGAGAATGGGTTTCAGACCCTTGAACACATCGCCTCCCAAAAAATTCTCGGGCGGCCTAGCCCGATCGACCGCAACAAGCGAGTAACAAATGTTACCCCAGAATGCCGGGCCGGCCCATCGCCTCGGCATAGAGGCGCGCATAAGCGAACACCATTTCGCTCTCGTCATACAACGCACGGGCGCGCTCACGGTTCGCTGCGCCGACATATCGGCGCAAATCTTCATGCTGCGCGAAGATATCGATGCGATCGCGCAGCAAAACCTCGGTGCGCTCCGGCGCGATATATTTGCGGTTATACTCGCAAACCATCGCCGCGATATCGCCCACGTCAGGCGCCACCACGGGAAGGCCGGCGGCCATTGCCTCGATCACCGAAATCGGCGCCTGCTCGCTCTGCGACGAGAGCGCGAAGATATCGAACAGGCCCATATATTTATGCGGTTCGGGCAGGAATCCGGTGAGGATCACATTGTCCTCGATCCCCATTCCTTCGGCGGCATCGAGGATTGCCTGATGCTCTGGCCCCTCGCCCACGATCACCAGCTTGAAACGGCTGCTGAGCCCCGCACAGGCGCGAACCAGCATCGGCAGGTCTTTTACCGGGCGCAGCCCCGCCACCGATCCGATAAAGACCTCCCCCGGCCGGCGCTTCTGAAGCTGCGGGATCAGCTTCGGGTCCGGCTTGCCGGCGTAGAGCGCGGTCTGCACGCCATTGGCGATGCGCCGCAGCCGCTCGGGCGGTTGTCGCCACTGGGTCAGTGCGATGTTCTGGAGCTTCTCGGACGGTACCACCAGCGCATTGGCTGCTGGCAGCGCGATCCGGCGATACATGTTGCGGACCGTATTGAGCCGCGCCGCCTCGTCGGAATTAAACCCGTCTTCGTGATGGACGATCGGGGGCACATCCTTGCCGAACACCCGCGCCGCCATCACGCCATCGATCGCACCCCAATTATAGGTAAGCACCAGATCGAAGCGCTTCATGTACCGCGCAATCGCCTCGTACCGCTTGACCGAAGGGCGGCCGGAGAGCGGCGGCGGATCGAGCGCGATCTCGTATTTGATTCCCTTGGCGATCGAATCGCGGGCAGCAAGCTGATCGGGCAGCGCGGAAACGATGGTGTGCCGCGCCCGATCGCCGAACGCGTTCATCAGCCGCACCGCGCGCGCTTCCTTGCCGCCAAGGTTGAAGGTGGAATGGAGGTGGAGAATGTGGATCGACATGCTGGAGGCGTGCTTAGCGCCCTCGTTACGCCGACGCCACCCGCGCCAGCAGCCGCTCAATCCCCGCGACCGCTTCCGGCTCATCGAGCGTCGGCGCGTGGCCGGTATTGAGAACGGTCACCAGTTCGGCGCCCCTTATCCGTTTCTTCATCTTCGCGGCGACCTCGGTGCTCAGGATATCCGATCGCTCGCCGCGTACGATCAGCAGCGGCTTACCCTGCATCGCGTCGATCGTCGGCCACATATCGGCCGCCGTCTCGTTGCCGGGCACGCGGAAAGGCTCGGCGATCTTCATGTCGTAATCGAGCACGATGCGGCCTGAGCTGTTCACCCGATACAGCCGCTTGGCCATGCGCAGCCAATCCTCGATCCCATAATCGGGGAACGCATCGGCATTGCTTTCCGCCACCGATCGGGCCGCGTGCATCCAGGTCGGGTGCCAGATCGCCTTGCCGACATAAGTGCGGATGCGCGCCAGTCCCGATTCGGCAATCTCCGGCCCGACATCGTTGAGCACCACGCCCGCCAGCCGCTCGGGGCTGATGCCCGCGAGCAGCATCGTGACGATCCCGCCCAGCGAGGTGCCGATCGCCACGAACCTGTCGATCTTCAGCTCGGCAAGCAGCGCCTCGACATCCTGAAGATAGGCCAGCGGCACATAGCTCATCGGATCCTTGGCATAGGCGCTTTCGCCTCGTCCACGGAACTCGACGAGGATCACCCGCCATTCGCCCGCCAGCCGCTCCGCGAGCAGCTCATAATCGCGAGCATTTCGGGTCAGGCCGGGGAAGCAAAGCACCGGCGGCTTGTCCGCAGGCCCCGCATAATCGCGATAATGGAGCCTCAGCTCATCGCGCGACCACCAATAGCCATCGTCATAGTTGCGCCGTTCACCCATCCATCCCCATATCGCGGCATGCTCTTCACTCCGCAACAGGTCATCGACGAACTTGGCGATGCGTTCGCCGATCCCGTCTCCGCAGCAGTCTTTCCCGAGACGATCCTGCGCTTCCGCAACGATCGTGCAGCGGCGCAAGTGGGGCTCGATGGGCTGAGCGATGCGGAATGGCTCGCGCATTTCGGCCGCTTCGAGCCGTTGCCGGGCGCCCAGCCACAGCCGCTGGCGCTGCGCTATCACGGGCATCAGTTCCGGGTGTATAATCCCGAGATCGGCGATGGTCGGGGTTTCCTGTTCGCCCAGATGCGCGACGAGGCCGGGCGGCTGATGGACCTTGGCACCAAGGGTTCGGGACAGACGCCGTACAGCCGCTTCGGCGACGGGCGGCTGACCCTCAAGGGCGGCGTGCGCGAAATCCTCGCTACCGAAATGCTCGAAGCTCTGGGCGTGGAGACCTCGCGTACCTTTTCTTTGATCGAAACCGGCGAAGAATTGCATCGTGGCGACGAGCCCTCGCCCACCCGCTCGGCCGTCATGGTCCGCCTCAACCATGGCCATATCCGCATCGGCGTCTTCCAGCGGCTGGCCTATTTTCAGGATACCGAGAACCTCAAGCGTCTCACCGCTTATGTCCTCCATTATTATTATGGCGAGGAAGCCGGAGACGACGCGCCGCAGCGCCTGCTCGCTTTGGTCGCCGAGCATACGGCAAAGCTCGCGGGCCAGTTCATGGCGGCGGGCTTTGTCCACGGCGTGCTCAACAGCGACAATATCAACGTGTCAGGCGAGAGCTTCGATTACGGCCCGTGGCGTTTTGCCCCGAGCTGGGACCCCGGCTTTACCGCCGCTTATTTCGATCATGCCGGGCTTTACGCATTTGGCCGCCAGCCCGAGGCAATCTTCTGGGACGTGATGCAGCTTGCCAGCTCGCTTCGCCTGATCTGCGAGGAAGCGCCTTTGGTCGAAGCGATGGACCGTTTCGCGCCCGCTTATACCCGCGAAGTCACCGCCGCCGTCCTCTGGCGCCTCGGTCTCAAGCCGCGCGCGCCCGAGCCAGACCGCGCGCTCGTCCAGGCCACCGAACGTGCGCTCACCGCGAGCCAGGCCCCGCTCGACCGTTTCTATTTCGACGCATTCGGCGGCCAGCTCCCCGACAATTATGGCGAGCATTTCGCCGAACTGCGCACGCACCTCGGTGACTACGAACCGCGAAAGTCACGAGACCATTCATATTGGGAAAAACCCGCGCCGTGCTCGATGCTGATCGAGGAAGTCGAATCGATCTGGGCACCCATCGCCGCCAGCGACGACTGGTCCCCGCTCGAGGCCAAGATCGCCGAAATCCGCCTTATGGGTGAAGCTCTGGCCTAGCCTTGCGAATTCGTGCAAAAGCACCTCAATCACCCTCCGAGGCGCCTGAAACAGACCACGAATGGCCGGACAGGAAATCATCTCCACCGAACCCGCAACGGGCGCGATTCTCTGGCGCCAGATGTCCGGGGACGCCGACACCGAAGTCGCGCATGCGCGCCGATCCTGGCCGGATTGGGCGGCGCGTCCGCTCGCCTATCGCATCGAGGCACTACGCCGCTTCGCCAATGTCGTGCGGCAAAAGGCCGATGCTTTTACCGATCTGATCGCCCGCGAGACGGGCAAGCCGCTGTGGGAAGCGCGCAACGAAGTCGAGGCGGTAATCGCCAAGGTCGATATTTCGGTCACCGCTTTCTCCGAGCGCACCGGCCAGCGGCGTATCGACGCGCCGATGAACACCCGGCTCGCGCTGCGCCACAAGCCGCATGGCGTGCTCGCGGTGCTCGGGCCGTATAACTTCCCGGTGCATCTGCCGAACGGACACATCGTCCCCGCCCTGCTCGCGGGCAATGCGGTGGTGTTCAAGCCTTCGGAGAAGACCCCGGCATCGGGCGCATTCCTGATCGATTGCTTCCACGCGGCCGGCATCCCCGAAGGCTGTGTCCGCTTGCTGGTCGGTGGACCGGACGAGGGCAAGGCGCTTGCCAGCCATCCCGATATCGATGGGCTGCTGTTCACCGGCTCCGCCAATACCGGCATCGCGCTCAATCGCCTATTCGCCACGCGGCCCGAGAAAATCCTCGCGCTGGAGATGGGCGGCAACAACCCCATCGTGGTGTGGAACACCCCCGATCTCTATTCCGCCGCGGTTCTGGTGGTGCAATCTGCCTTCACCACAGCGGGCCAGCGCTGCACCGCCGCGCGTCGCCTGATTGTAGACCAGAAGCTCTACGATCCGCTGATTGCCGAGATCAACAAGCTGATCGGCCGCCTGATCATCGGCGAGCCGCATGCCGATCCCGCGCCGTTCATGGGGCCGGTGATCGACAATGATTCGGCCGATATGCTTACAGAGAGTTTCCTTGCGCTTTCCACCATGGGCGGCCGTCCGCTGCGCCACATGGAGCGCCCGATCGAGAGCCGTCCGTTTCTCACCCCCGGCATGATCGACATGACGAACGCGAACGAAAAGGTCGATGTCGAGCTGTTCGGCCCCATCCTTCAGGTTTTCCGCGTAGATACCTTCGAACAGGCAATCGCCGAGGCCAATGACACGCGCTACGGCTTGTCCGCCAGCTTGGTGAGCCAGGACCCCAAGCTATACGACCAGTTCTGGGCAAATATCCGGGCCGGTATCGTCAACTGGAACCGCCCGACCAACGGCGCATCCTCCTCCGCGCCGTTCGGTGGCATTGGCTGGTCGGGCAACCATCGCCCGAGCGCTTTCTATGCCGCGGATTATTGCGCCTATCCGGTGGTCAGCTCCGAGTCCGAAAGCGCCCGTGCCGCGATCGGCCTCGGCCTGCGCGACGCCTAAGGATTTGTAGCCCCTAAGCCCTTGTAACCAACGGCCGGCACCCCTATTCTCGAAGCTGCGGGACCGGGCCCCTCTGGCGATAGCTGAAAAGCAATCGTGATGTCGGACCGCATCGAGCGTGCTCGGTGCAGGTTTGGACGGCAAAGGGCCCCCCTCCTCTCCCCCACCAAAGCTCTACCGGGCCGCTCGATCGATTTTAATATCGATGGAGCCAAGTAATGACCGATCTTATCCAGCGGCTGATTGCCGCGCACAGTCTGCTAAACCGCGAAATCCGCCGCGAAGTCGCGCGGCGCTTCCCTGATGGCAACCGGCTCGTCCGGCTGAAGAAGGAGCGGCTGGCAGTCAAGGACCGGCTGTTCCGCCATTTCCCAGACGCGAGCCAGATGCGCCGCGTCGCACGCGGCGTGATACGCCGCACCCGCACCGCTTAGGAGAATCCAGTTGGAAAACCTTTCCCAGTTTAATCGCGCGGCCGCGTCCGGCGCGCAGGTCCGCTTCGATGAAGGCCTGCGCACGTACATGCTCGGCATCTATCGCAACATGGGCATCGGCCTGGCGATTACCGGGCTGGTTGCAATGGGCGTCGCGGGCACGCCTGCGCTTGTCGCGTTGATCTTTGGCACGCCGCTCAAATGGGTGGCGATGTTCGCGCCGCTCGCATTCGTGTTTTTCTTCACCTTCCGTATCGAGCGGATGAGCACCGCGACTGCGCGCACGGCATTCTTCGCGTTCGCCGCAGTGATGGGCGTGTCGATGGCCAGCATCTTCCTGGTCTTCACCAACACCAGCATCGCAATGGCGTTCTTCACCGCGTCGGCGATGTTCGCCGGGCTTAGCCTGATCGGCTACACCACCAATCGCGATCTGAGCGGCATGGGCACGTTCCTGTTCGTCGGCCTGATCGCCGTGATCGGTGCCAGCCTGGTCAACCTCTTCATCGGCTCGAGCGTGCTCCAGATGGTGCTGTCGGTCGTCGGCGTGATGGTGTTTGCGGGTCTCACCGCTTGGGACACGCAGCGTCTGAAGAGCGAATACCTCGCTTATGGCCGCAGCGAAGCCGCCGACAAGTTGGCGATCATGGGCGCGCTGTCGCTCTATCTGAACCTCATCAACATGTTCCAGCTGCTGCTGGGGCTGATGGGCGAGAAGGAGTAAACCCGCATGAGCAACTTCGTCTGCCCCGTCGACGGCGCCACCCTGGTGCCCGTTGAGCGCTCCGGCATCGAGATCGACCACTGCCCCACCTGCCGGGGCGTATGGCTCGATCGCGGTGAACTCGACAAGATCATCGAGCGTAGCGCCTTGCAGCAGGCCCCCGCGCCCGCCCCGCAACAGCGTCCGCCCGAACCGTATCGCGGCGATTCGCGCCCGCGTTACGATGATCGCCAGCAGCAGAACCACGGCCACGGCTATCATCCGCACAAGAAGCGGAAGTCGTTCTTCGAAGAATTGTTCGACTAGACCGATATCGCCCCGCCCGCTTCCAAAGCGCGGCGGGGCGGCTATGCTACCGCTAACAAAGCGGGAGAGGCAGCATGGTCACACGTAGGACAATCCTAGGCGCAGGCCTTGGCGCGGGCGCGGCGCTTGCAGCATTCCCCGCCTCCGCCGCAGCACCCGATCCCTTCATCCGACGCAACGGCGCCGCACTCACGCTGGGCGGCAAGCCGTATCGCTTCACCGGTGCCAACCTCTGGTACGGCGCATGGCTCGGTGCCCGCGCAGATTTCGGCAACCGCGCCCGCCTTGCCCGCGAACTGGACGCGCTTGCCGAGCTCGGCATCACC
Organism: Sphingomonadales bacterium; assembly: GCA_004173185.1. Classification (GTDB taxonomy): domain Bacteria; phylum Pseudomonadota; class Alphaproteobacteria; order Sphingomonadales; family Sphingomonadaceae; genus Sphingomonas. The sequence continues at coordinate 29,175 of SEFZ01000024.1, forward strand.
AATCTCCGCATCCTCGCTTCTGCAGAGACTTCGCCGCTCAAGAACGCTGTCAGTCCCGCTTTCCGCACTGCCGGCAATGCCTGGAACCCCGATCTGCTCGATGGCCTCGACCATCTCCTCGCCCAGATGGAAGCGCGGGGCATGCGCGCGGTGCTCTACCTCACCAATTTCTGGGAATGGTCGGGCGGGATGATGACCTATCTCAGCTATGTGAACGGCGGGAAGTTCATCGACATGAACGATCCCGCACACCCCTGGCCCGAATTCCCCGACATGACCGCAGGCTTCTACGCGAACGCGGCAGCGGTGAAGCTCTACCACGAATATGTCGCCTCGATCGTCAAACGCTATGCCGGCATCCCGACGATCATGGCGTGGCAGCTCGCCAACGAGCCGCGCCCGGGCGGCAGCGCGAAGATCGCGGAGCCGCTGCTCCCGGCTTATTATGGCTGGATCGAATCGACCGCGAAGCTGATCAAGTCGATCGCGCCGAACCATCTCGTCTCCACCGGCAGCGAGGGCCTGAAAGGCTCGATCGAGCGCGCCAACGTTTTCCGTAAGGCGCACGCTTTTGCCGAGATCGATTATCTCACCGCGCATATCTGGCCGCTCAACTGGGGCTGGCTCGATGCCAAGGATATTCCGGGCACGCAGGAAGCCAGTTTGCTCAAGGTCCGCGACTATATCGCCCAGCACATCGCGCTGGCCCGCGAGATCGGCAAACCGCTGGTGATCGAGGAATTCGGCTATCCGCGCGATGGCGGCGGATACGATCCGCAGGCGTCGACCAAGTTCAAGGACGAATATTACCAGCTGATCTACGCCGCGGTGGAGAGTTCGGTGATGTCGAAAGGCCCGATCATCGGATCGAACTTCTGGGCCTGGAACGGCGAAGGCCGCGCCGCGCATGGCGATCATCGCTTCCGCCCCGGCGACACCAGCTGGGTCGGCGATCCCCCGCACGAGCCTCAGGGCTGGTACGGCGTGTTCGACAGCGATGCGACCACCAAGGCGATTATCAAGAGGCACGCCGAAGCGCTCGCCGACGCGGGATAGTTTCGCTACCCTGACCCCAAGCAACCGTCGATTGAAGCATGAGGCCGCCGAGCGCATCTCCCAATCATGGCTAGTCTTCTCGATCCATCCGCCCGCGGGCGCGTCATCCTGGTAGGTGCAGGCCCGGGCGATCCCGGTCTGCTGACTGTGCGCGCCGTCGAAGCGCTCAAGCAGGCCGATGTGCTCGTCCATGACGGCCTCGTCGATCCGCGCGTGCTCGATATGGCGCCTCAGGCATCGCGCATCTCGGTCGCCAAGCAGCGCTCAAAGCACACGCTGACTCAGGACGCGATCAACGCGCTGATCGTCGCGCATGTGAAAACCGGCGCGATCGTGGTGCGTTTGAAGGGCGGCGATCCCTTCATCTTCGGGCGCGGCGGCGAAGAGGTTGAGGCGGTGCGCGCAGCCGGGCTTCCGGTCGAAGTGATTCCCGGCATCTCGGCGGCCCTCGGCGCGGCCGCAGAGGCGATGTTGCCGCTTACCCATCGTGATTGGTCGAGCGCGGTCAGCTTCGTGGCTGGGCAGTGCAAGGGCCTGAAGGATCAGGATTGGTCGGGCCTTGCCGGCAAAGGGCGGACACTCGTAATCTATATGGGCGTCGCGACCTGCCCCGATATCGCGGATAAATTGATGGCCGATGGCGTAGCGCCTGAGATGCCCGTCGCGGTTCTGGAGCGCGGGACGCTCGAGGGCAGCCGCGCGATGCGCACCTTGCTTGCCGATCTAGGCCCGATGGTCGAGCGCGAGAAGGTCAAGAGCCCGGCGATTATCGTCGTCGGCGAAGTGACCTTGCTGGCGGACGCCGAAAACAAATTGCTTGGCTGGGCCAAGGCTGCGGAGGCTCTCGCATGAAACTGCTTACTGGCAACGATCTCGCCAGCGGCGACGTCACCTGGTGGACCGGCTCCGGTTGGTCGCGCCATGTCGAGGACGCTGCCGATGTCGGCGATCAGGGCGAAGCAATCCTCGCAGTCGAGGATGCCGCGCGCCGGATCAACGCACCCTATATCATCGACGCGACCGAGACCCCGGAAGGGCCACGCCCCGCGCACATCAAGGACCGCGTGCGCGCGCTCGGCCCCACGGTGCGCATGGACCTGACGCTCAAGCCCGATGCTTCGATCGAAAGCCTGGTGAACTGAGATGTATAAATACGACAATTATGATCAGGCGATCGTTGACGCCCGCGTCGAGGAATTCCGCGATCAGGTGAACCGCCGTCTCGCCGGTGAGATCACCGAAGACCAGTTCAAGCCGCTGCGGCTGATGAACGGCCTCTATCTGCAGCTCCACGCGTATATGCTGCGCGTCGCGGTGCCCTATGGCACGCTCGACAGCCGCCAGATGCATATGCTCGCCCACATCGCGCGCAAATATGACCGCGATTACGGCCATTTCACCACCCGCCAGAACCTCCAGTATAACTGGATCAAGCTGGAGGACGCAGCCGACATCCTCGCTGATCTGGCGACGGTGGAGATGCATGCGATCCAGACTTCGGGCAATTGCATCCGCAATATCTCGTCGGATCAGTTTGCCGGTGCCGCGGCCGACGAAGTCGCGGATCCGCGCCCCTGGGCCGAATTGCTGCGTCAGTGGAGCACCTTCCACCCCGAATTCAGCTACTTGCCCCGCAAGTTCAAGATCGCGGTTATCGCGTCCGATGAGGACCGCGCGGCGATGCGCCTCCACGATATCGGCATCCAGCTTGTCGAGCGTGACGGCGAACTGGGCGGCAAGATCTTCGTCGGTGGCGGCATGGGCCGCACCCCGATGATCGCTCCTGAAATCCGCGATTTCGTCACGGCGCGCGATCTGCTCAGCTATGTCGAGGCATGCCTGCGCGTCTACAATCGCTATGGCCGCCGCGACAATATGTACAAGGCGCGGATCAAGATCCTCGTCCATGAGATCGGCGCCGACGAATATCGCCGTCAGGTCGAGGAAGAATTCCTCGAAGTGAAGAAGCTCGGCATCGATCCGCCGAAGGCTGAATTCGATCGCATCTCGGCATTCTTTGCGCCGCCCGCATTCGAGACGGGCCTGAGCGACGAACTCGATCGCAGCGATCCCGATTTCGCGGTGTGGCTCGATCAGAACGTGATCGCGCACAAAGCGCCGGGCTATGCCATCGTCAATATCAGCCTGAAGCCGCAGGGCGGCATTCCGGGCGATGCAAACTCTGCGCAGATCGATCTGATGGCCGACCTTGCCCAGAAATACAGCTTCGACGAACTGCGCGTCACGCATGCGCAAAACATCGTTCTGCCGCATGTCCGCAAGGCCGATCTCTATGCGATCTGGCAGATTCTGGCCGAGAACGGGCTTGCCGAAGCCAATCTCGACCTCATCAGCGATATCATCGCCTGCCCCGGCCTCGATTATTGCAGCCTCGCCAACGCGCGTTCGATTCCGGTGGCGCAGAAGATTCATGAGCGCTTCGCCGATCTTGGCCGCCAGCGCGAACTGGGCGAATTGAAGCTCAAGATCAGCGGCTGCATCAACGCCTGCGGCCATCACCACGCCGGTCACATCGGCATCCTTGGCGTCGACCGAAAGGGCGTCGAGAATTACCAGCTCTCGCTCGGTGGTTCGGGTGCTGAAGACGTCAGCCTTGGCAAGATCACCGGCCCCGGTTTCGACGAGGACGGCATTGTCGATGCCGTCGAGAAGACGACCGACGTCTACCTCGCCAATCGCACCGAGGGAGAGCGCTTCCTCGATACCTATCGCCGCATCGGTATGGAGCCGTTCAAGGAGGCGCTTTATGGCTAAGCGCGACGCCGTATTCCCGGCCAATCCCCATGCTTTATATGCTGCGCACGGCTATTCGCCCGCGATCCGCGCCAATGGCCTGCTCTTTGTCTCGGGGCAGGTCGGCGCGCGCGCCGATGGCTCGGCCGAGCCCGATACCGAAGCGCAGATACGGCTCGCCTTCGACAATCTTCTCGCAGTCCTGGATGCTGCGGGCTGCACCTCTGACGATGTGGTCGATGCGACCTTGTACCTGATCGATCCTGAAGGCGATTTCGAAACGCTGCTGAAAGTGCTGCCCGATTATTGGGGCGAAGCGCCGTACCCGGCACTGACCGGAATCGGGATCAACTGGCTCTCCGGCTTCCGGTTCGAGATCAAGGTGATCGCAAAGCTCCCGGAGAATGCCGCATGACCGATCTGATCCGCTATCGCGACGACGCGCCGCACGAAGCCCCGCCTGTCTCGCTCGAGAGCTTCCTCGGCGAGTCGAACGCGACCGCCGTCCGCATCGAGCCGGGCGAAGACGCGCGCGCGCTGCTGCCCTATCTTGACCGTATCGCTCTGGTTGAAGTCAGCTTCCCCAAATTCCGCGACGGTCGCGGCTATTCCTCCGGCCGGGTGCTGCGCGAAGCGGGTTATACCGGCGAACTGCGCGCGCAGGGCGACGTGCTGGTCGATCAGATTCCGCTGATGCGCCGCTGCGGGTTCGACAGTTTCGCGCCCGACGCCCCGGTGAACGAAGCCACGCTCGCCGCTTCGCTTGCGCGCCACGAATTCGCCTATCAGGCAGCCGCCGACGCTTATGTGCCGGTGTGGAAACTCCGTCATGGCTGAAACTGCCCGCAAGGTAGATCGCATCGACGTGTCGCCGCGCTTCACCGCGCATGACGCGATCCGGCTCAACAACATGTTTCGCGGCACTGGCACGCACGAGCTGCTGCGTACGGTGCTTAGCGAGCATATGCTGGGCGATGTCGCCTTGGTCTCGTCCTTCGGTGCCGAATCGGCGGCGCTGCTTCATCTGGTCGCGTCGGTCGATCCGAGTGTACCGGTGATCTTCCTCGATACCGGCAAGCATTTCCCCGAAACGCTCGCCTATCGCGATCTGCTGGCCGAGCGGCTCGGTCTCAATCTCCAGATCCTCCATCCCGATGCCGGACAGATCGAAGCCCGCGACAATACCGGGCTGCGCTGGTCATACGACCCCGATGGCTGCTGCGAGATCCGCAAGGTGATCCCGCTGGAAAAGGCCATGGCCGGCTTCGACGCGAGCATCACCGGTCGCAAGGCGCATCAGGCAAGCACGCGCAGCGCCCTGCCCCGCTTCGAGATCGACGGCGATCGCCTGAAATTCAATCCGCTCGCCGATTGGACCCGCGAAGACATTGCCGCTTATTTCGTCGAGCATGACCTGCCGCAGCATCCGCTGGTCGAGCAGGGCTATCTCTCGATCGGCTGCGCCCCGTGCACCTCGATGGTCAAGCCGGGCGAAGACCCCCGCTCGGGCCGCTGGCGCGGCTGGGACAAGACCGAATGCGGCATCCACACCGCCGTGGACGGTGCCGATGATGCGAATCTGCCGGTATTCTGACGCTGCACCGCAAGATTGACGGGCGGAGTTTCAATAGCATAGCCTCTGCATCGGACATGGCGGGACCAACCCGCCAGCCGAATGATGGAGGTGAGGATGGACCGGAGCGAGAAGGAGCAGGCAATCCGCCTGCATACGTGTCTCGACTATATCGGCCTGCGCGCGCAGGCGACCTCGGTAGGCCTGTTGCAGCTATGCGCCGAACTGGTCGCAGTCGGCGTGCTGGATGACAAGGCAGTCGAGCGGATCAAAAATGCTATCGCGAGCGACATCACCGTGTCGCGCAGAGCCAAGCACGGCCAAGCCGAGTTCGACACGCTGCTGCGCCAGCGGCTCGATGCGGTCTTCCCAAGCACCAGCGATCCACGGATCGGCCAGCGCGTTGGCCCTGCGAGCGATATGCAGGAAGCGCTGAGCGGTGTCGTCGCGGAGCACGCGACTCCTCAATAGCCGCTGGGCGCCAAATCGCTGAACTTGGTGAACTGACGATCGAAGCGCAGATCCACGGTGCCGGTGGCGCCGTGACGCTGCTTTGCGATGATCACGCTGGCCTTGTTGGCCACCTGTAACTGATGGTCCTGCCAAGCCTGATATTTGGCGATGTCGTCGGCCGAAGAACTGCCGTCCACAGCCTTGGGCGCCTTGAAATCGTGATAATATTCGTCGCGATAGACGAACAAAACGATGTCCGCGTCCTGCTCGATCGATCCAGATTCGCGCAGATCCGATAGCTGAGGGCGCTTGTCTTCGCGGCTCTCCACCGCGCGGCTGAGTTGCGACAGCGCCAGCACTGGCAGGTTAAGCTCCTTGGCGAGCGTTTTGAGCCCGCGCGAAATCTCCGAGATTTCCTGCACGCGGCCATCGCCTGCTGCCTTGGTAGAGCCAGTGAGCAGCTGAAGGTAATCGACTACCACCATGCCGATTTTGTGCTGGCGCTTGAGCCGCCGCGCACGGGTGCGCAGCGCAGCGATCGTCAGGCCTGGCGTATCGTCGATAAACAGCGGCAATCGCTCGATATCGCCCGATGCGCGCGCGAATTTCTGGAACTCGGCAGGTGAAATGTTGCCCGTGCGGAGCTTTTCCGACGACACTTCGGACTGCTCGGAGAGAATACGAAGCGCGAGCTGATCCGCCGACATTTCCAGGCTAAAGAACGCTACCGGAGCGCCGATCGACTTCTCTTCCGGAATGCCAGCCTCGATATCGTCCATATACCGTTTGGCGGCGTTGAAGGCCATGTTGGTGGCAAGCGAGGTCTTGCCCATGCCCGGGCGTCCCGCAAGGATCAGCAAATCTGAACGGTTGAGTCCGCCGGTCATCGCGTTGAAATCGGTCAAGCCCGAGGTGACGCCCGAAACGCTGCCGCCCGAGTTCATCGCCCGCTCGGTGTTGCGCACCGCCATCGTCGCGGCGCGCATGAAGCTCTTGGCACCGGTATCTTCGCCGCCCGTCTCGGCGACTTCGTATAGCTTGAGCTCGGCCTGCTCGATCTGCTTGGCGGGATTGATATCCTCGCTGGTATCGAGCGCCGAATCGACCAGATCGCGACCTACGGTGACCAGTGCGCGCAGCACTGCGAGGTCATAAACCTGATCCGCAAAGGCTCGCGCGCCGATAAGGCTCGCCGGATTTCCGGTCAGCTGGGCGAGATAGGCCGGGCCGCCCAATTCCTTCATCGCCGCATCGTTCACGAAGAGCGGGCGCAGCGTCACCGGAGTCGCCAGCCGGTTATCGCCGACCAGCATCGAGATCATATCGTAGATCCGCCCATGCAGCGGCTCGAAGAAATGCTCGGGGCGCAGCTTCTGGAGAACGTCCTCCGCCACGCGATTGTCGATCATCATCGCACCCAGCAACGCAGCCTCCGCCTCGATATTCTGGGGGAGTTGCAGCCCCTCGGGCGCGTCGGGAGTCGGGAAAGGGATCGGCTGGGCCATGATTCGTCTGTTGCTCGTAAAGCGCTGTGCCATCAACGGCGGTGCTTGTGGATAACGGGCATGACCGGATAGGGACGGATCATGGCCGATCCGCGCATCATAGACGTGACTCTCGACGAGCGCACTATCCTGTGGCGTTCGGCAGACATCGAGCAGGAACGGCGCATAGCAATCTTCGACCTGCTCGAAGACAATCGCTTTGCCCCCCAGCGCGTGCATGCAGACGGCTATGCAGGGCCATACCGGCTGCACCTCACCGTAGAGGAAGGTCGACTCGCGCTGGAGATTCGCCGCGAGGACGGATCGCCGCTGGAGACGCTCGTGCTCGGCCTCGCGCGTTTTCGCCGCCCGATCCGCGATTATTTCGCGATTTGCGACAGCTATTATCAAGCGATTCGCAACGCGACGCCCGCGCAGATTGAAACCATCGATATGGCGCGGCGCGGAATCCATAACGAAGCGGCCGAGCTGCTCAGGGAACGGCTGGAGGGCAAGATCGACGTGGATTTCGACACTTCCCGGCGGCTGTTCACGCTGATCTGCGTGCTGCACATCAAAGGCTGAAACGTGCACATCCGGGTTCTTGCGCGGCGCTTCCGGGTGGCTGCGGGCATCGTCCTTGCGCTGGCGGTGACGGGCCTGTGCGCCTGGCTGTTCGCGATCAACTGGCGGCCGAGCCCCAACGACTTCCAGGTGCAAGGCGTCGACGTGAGCGAAGCGCAGGGACCGATCGAGTGGTGGACGGTCAAGAAATCAGGTGCGCAATTCGCCTATATCCACGCGACCACCGGCGCGAACGAGACCGATCTGCGCTTTCCTGAGAATTGGCGCGACACGTTCGAGACGGGCATCCGGCGCGGCGCACTCCACGTTTTTTCGCTCTGCCAGTTGGCAAGCGATCAGGCGGCCAATTTCGTGCGGCTGGTGCCGCGCTCGGACGATCAGCTTCCGCCCGCAGTCGATCTTGATTTTCAGGCCGATTGCGCCGCCCGGCCCGAGCGCGATGTCGTGATCGGTGAGGTTCGCCGTTTCCTTGAGGCGATCGAAACGCATCTCGGCGAGCATGCGGTGCTGCGCGTCGGCAAGAATTTCGAGGCGCGCTACCAGATTGGCGATGCCTTCCCGAACCTCCTGTGGAGCCGGCAGGCCTTTTTCCCACCCTATTACCTCCCTCGCCCGTGGACGATATGGCAGGCATCGAGCTTTCGCCGTATCGAAGGGATTAGCGGACCCGTGAACTGGAATGTGATGGCGCGATGACCGATTATGATCCCCAGATGCTCGTCGCCCGCGCCCGCGAGGCTTCGAAGAACGCTTATGCGCCTTATTCCAGCTTTGCAGTCGGCGCGGCCGTGCTGCTGAGCGACGGCAGCATCGTGACGGGCGCCAATTTCGAGAATGCCAGCTACGGCCTCGCGCTTTGCGCCGAGACGGTGGCGCTGGCGACGGTGAGTTCGCAAGGCCGCCTGCGCGACGTGGTGGCGATCGGCGTGATCGGCGGACGGATGGGGCATGCGGACACTGCGCCGGTCTCTCCCTGCGGCCGCTGCCGCCAGGTGATCAACGAAGCCGCGCAACTCAGCGGCCGAGACCTGCCCGTCCATTGCGGCGGCGCGACCGGCGACGCGATGCGGACCTACACGCTCTCCGAGCTGCTCCCGGATGCGTTTGGCCCCAAGGATCTCGGCCTCGCCTAACGCTTGCGTCACGACCTTCCCGCGTGTTTGTTAGCGCTAACTAGGGAGAGGTTGATGCACGGGATGATTCGCGCGGCGCTTGCGCTTGTTTTGCTTCCGGTGCCCGTGCTGGCGCAGGAAGCGCCTGCCCTGCTCCACCCGATGTTTCAGGATCATGCCGTCCTCCAGCGCGATCGGCCGATTGCGATCTGGGGCGATGCGGCGGCCGGCACCGAAGTCAGCGTCGAGATCGCGGGCAAAAAGGCTACGGCCAAGGCCAATTCCGCCGGTTACTGGCGCGCCGAACTGCCTGCGCTGCCTGCGGGCGGGCCGTACACGCTGACAGTATCGGCCGGAGCCGAGACCAAGACGGTGCAGGACCTGCTGATCGGGGATGTCTGGCTGTGCTCGGGCCAGTCCAACATGGAGTTTCAGGTGCGTGGCGCGCTGAATGGCGCAGCCGAGGCGGCGGCGGGCACCGATGGCGAGCTCCGGCTACTCACGGTTGGCAAGAATGTCAGCCCCGGCGCCGAGCGCCAGTTTCGCACCCCCGTCAGCTGGAAGCTCGCCGAACCCAAGAGCGTGGGCGATTTCTCCGCCGTATGCTATTTCATGGGTCGCGACTTGCGCCGCTCGGAGAAGGTGCCGATCGGGCTGATCAACGCCTCCTGGGGCGGCACCGCGATCGACGCATGGCGCAGCGAAGCATCCCTCGAGCGGGACATCACCGCGCAGGATCGCCTCAAGCTGCTGCGCGCTTATCGTGCCGATCCGGCCAAGGCGGCGGCTGCATGGGGCACCAATTGGACAGACTGGTGGGCCGCCAAGGGTGGTGGTGCGCCCGAGCCATGGGCGGCGGGTGCCAAGGGCGATTGGAAGCCAGTGCCTTCGTTCGAATTTTGGGAAGGCTGGGGCGTCGAGGCGCTGCGGGACTTTAACGGCCTCGTCTTTTACCGCACCGAGGTCGAGCTGACCGTAGCGCAGGCGAAGCAGGGCGCGACATTGCTGCTCGGCCCGCCCGACGACACCGACATGACGTGGGTCAACGGCATCGGCGTGGGCACCAACACCGCCTGGGGAGTCCCTCGCCAATACGCGCTTGCACCGGGCACGCTGAAGGCTGGGCGCAACCGGATCGCAGTCTCGGTCTATGACAGTTGGGGCGGCGGCGGGCTGACCGGGACGCCCGAGCAGCGCGGCATCCGCTTTGCCGATGGGACGACGGTGCCGCTGCCCGAGGCGAAGGACTGGCGATATCTGATCGCCGCACCCTCCAGCGCAGGCGAGCCGCCGCGCGCGCCGTGGGACGGGATTACCGGCCTTGCGGGCATCTATAACGGCATGATCGCCCCGATCGGGCCGTATGGGCTGCGCGGGATCGCCTGGTATCAAGGCGAGAGCGATGCCGGGAAGGCCGCGGGCTATGCCGATCGCCTTGCAGGTATGATGGCGGGTTGGCGCGCGCAGTTCGAGAACCCCGCAGCGCCATTCCTGATCGCCCAGCTTGCCGGATGGGGCGCGCGCAACACCGCCCCGATCGAGAGCGGCACCGCCGAGATCCGCGAGGCACAGCGCCGCGCCGCGCTCCGTGACATCAAGGCCGCGATCGCAGTGACGGTCGATCTGGGCGATGTCGGCGACATCCACCCGACCAACAAGCAGGACGTAGGCCACCGGCTTTCCCGCGCGGCACGGGTGCTGAGCTACGGCGCGGCACTGTCGCGATCGGGCGCAGAGCCGGTTGCGGCGCGGCGCGAGGGCGATGTCGTCACCATCCGCTTCGCCTCGACCGACAAAGCACTGGCGGCGTTCAGCGGCTTGCCCAGCGGGTTCGAGCTGTGCGGCACCGGCAAGGGCAGTTGCTGGTTCGTAGCGGCGCGGCTCGCCGGCGAGGCGGTGCAGATCGAGTTGGGCGGGCGGATCGCGGCGCGGGTGCGCTACTGCTGGGGGGACAGCCCGGTCTGCAATCTGACCGACGGATCGGGGCTGCCGGTCACACCTTTCGAGCTGGCGATCGAATAGTCCTCTTGCCCGCGACGCGCTCAGCCGCGAAGGATTGGTAATGGCAATTCTTTCCGACATCTGGATTCGCGAGCAGGCGCTCAATCACGGCATGATCGAGCCGTTCGTCGAGGCGCAGCGGCGCGAGGGGTGCATCAGCTATGGGCTGTCATCCTATGGCTATGACGCGCGCGTAGCGGACGAGTTCAAGATCTTCACCAATATCGACAGCGCCGTGGTCGATCCCAAGAATTTCTCCTCGACCAGCTTCGTCGATCGCAAGACCGATTGCTGCATCATCCCGCCCAACAGCTTCGCGCTGGCGCGGACGGTGGAGTATTTCCGCGTTCCCCGCGACACGCTGGTGATCTGCCTGGGCAAATCGACCTATGCCCGCTGTGGCATCATCGTGAACGTGACCCCGCTCGAGCCCGAATGGGAAGGGCATGTCACGCTCGAATTCTCGAACACGACGCCCCTGCCCGCCAAAATCTACGCCAATGAAGGCGCGTGTCAGTTCCTGTTCCTCAAGGGCGAACAACCCTGCGAGACAAGCTATGCCGACCGGGCCGGCAAATATATGGGCCAGCGCGGCGTGACTCTGCCGCGGCTTTGAGCGCGGACGCTTAAGCCAAGTTCAGGCCCAGAACGCAGGTCCAGATCGCGAATGTTCCCCAATGTTCGCAGTGACCATGGGGGCTGACCCAAGGCGTTTTCGGACCGGCGATAGCAAAGAGCCGGGCCGCCGCCGCCAGAGCATGCCATGCTCTCAGCCAAGCAGGCCAAATCCTACATTGCAAGCAAACGAAAAAGGGCGGCCCCGCAGGACCGCCCCTTTTTCGTTTCGACTGAAGCGATCAGCGCGCGGTGAACTGCACCGCCTGTATACGCTTGAGCCCGGTGTTCGCGATGGCATGCGAACCCGCAACCTTGTCTGCGGTCACGTCCATCAGCACGTCGCGCTGATCCAGCACCTTCGCATAGAGCGTGCGGGCTTCGCCGGCGCGTCCGGTCTTTGCGTAGATCGCGGCCAGATTGAGCAGCAGCTCGGGGCGGTTGGGATAGATGCGCAGCTCCGCCTGAAGCGCCTTTTCGGCATCGTCATACGCGCCGGTGGAAATCTTTGCAGGGATCGGGCGATCATTGGCGCTCGCAGGGAGTGCGGCCAAGATCAGCGGCGCGGCGGCAAAAAGCAAAATGGTGCGCATCGCGTGTCTCCTAGTTCATGACATCACAGTTTCATTTACGTGACGTTCTAATGACTCTTGTGTGACACTTTTGTTTCGATGCGGCAAGCGACGATGCGACGAACCGAGCTCCGGAAACAAAAACCCTGGAAACGAAAAAGGGCGGCCCCGAAGGACCGCCCTTAATCATTTCGTTCCAGCGCCGAAGCGCCAGAGCAGGATCAGAAATCGCTACGATACTGATCGTTGCCGACGAACCCGAGCTTATTCACGTTCGCGCGCTTGATGATCGCGAGGACACGATCCACCACTTCATAGCGTGCGTTCGGATCGGGCTGGAAATGCAGCTCCGGCTCCGGTGAGATCTGCAGAGACGCGTCCAGATACTGGCGCAGCGTCACATCGTTGACGGGGACGCTGTTCCACTGAACCACGCCATCCGGCTGGATGTAGATCTTGTTCTTCTGCGCATCGACCGGCGGGGTCGAAGTTGAACTGTTCTGCGGCAGATCGACCTTCACTGCGTGCGTCCCGATCGGGATGGTCATGATGATCATGATCAGCAGCACCAACATGACGTCGATCAACGGCGTCGTGTTGATCTCCATCATCGGGCCGTCGTCGTTTTTGCCTACGCTCGCTCCCATGGGAACTACTCCTTAAAGACGGGCGACAGCGGAGCCGGCTTCAGGCTCGGAAATGAATCCGACCTTAGCGAAACCTGCCATCTGCATTGTGAAGATCGCGCCGCCGACGCAGCGGTATGGAGTATCCACGTCGCCGCGAATATGCACTTCGGGAAGCTCGAACTCGGGGTTGCTCATGACCGCAGCCTCGCCGCCCGCCTTTTCGATTTCTGTTCTCAGCTTGGCCACTGCCCGATCGAGCAGTTCCTTGCTGTTCACCGGAGTCATGCCCCAATAGACCTTGCAGACACCGTTCTCAGCGACAACCGAAAGCGCCACATTCTCGGGCTTCGTGATCGTCGGCTCGAACTGCACCTTTGGCAGGGTCAGCTTCACCGTCTGGATCACGACCGGAACCGTGATCAGGAAGATGATGAGGAGCACCAACATGATGTCCACCAGCGGCGTGGTGTTGATGTCCGACATGGGGCCATCTTCGTCCGATTCGCCTACACTCATCGACATTGCGCGCTATCCTATTCCTACGCGTTCATTACCGCCGGGGTCTTGCCCCGATCGGCGAAGGAACGGGGCCGCGCCGAAGCGCAGCCCCATCACCCTTTTTTAGCGAGCCGCGGTCGTCGTGGCTGCGGCCGGAGCCTTAGCCGGAGCGGCCTTGGCAGTTGCCGGACGAACTGCGCCGTTCGAAGCGAGATAGCCGAGGATGTCGTTCGAGAACGAGCTCAGGTCTTCGCTGATCTTCTTGTTGCGAGCCTGGAGCCAGTTGAACGCGAGCACGGCCGGAACTGCGACTGCGAGACCGACTGCGGTCATGATCAGTGCTTCACCAACCGGGCCTGCGACCGCGTCGATCGACGCCTGGCCCGACGAACCGATCTTGATGAGTGCGCGGATGATGCCGATAACCGTACCGAACAGACCGATGAACGGTGCGGTCGAACCCACGGTCGCGAGGAAGGACAGGCCCTTCTTCAGCTGCGAGACGATCTCTGCTTCCGAACGTGCGAGCGAGTTGTGCAGCCAGTCATGTGCTTCGACCGGATCGGTCAGCTTGGCGTGCTGCTCCTGAGCGGAGAGGCCGTCATCGACGATCTGGCGATAGGCCGAGTTCTTCTCGAGCTTCGCAGCGCCTTCGCGCAGGCTGGCCGAGTTCCAGAACACCGCACGGACGCGGCGCGCCTGACCGATGATCTTCTGCTGCTCGAACAGCTTCGTGAAGAGAATGTAGAGCGAGAAGAACAGCATGATAACCATGATGCCGAACACGGTCTGCGCAATAAGGCCGCCTTCGCGGAGCGCTGCCTGCAGGCCATACGGGTTTTCAGCGTGGGGCGCCGCAGCGGCTAGAATGGTCGTGAGCATTTCGGTCTTTCCTCTAAAAATATCGCTTTAGACACCCGGCGCGCCTCCCCGGCGCGCCGGCCACTTTTATTTCGGGATCTTCCAAGTAATCCGGTTGCTGTACGCAGCCGGAATCTTGTTTCCGCTTGCATCTTCAGCCGGGGTGAACCGCGCACGACGCTTCAGCAGCGAGCACGCAGTGGTATCGAGCAATGTCGAGCCACTCGTCGCAGTCACCGTGCAACCGATTGCCTTACCGGTCGCGTCCACTTCCAGACGGAAGCCAACCACACCCGACTGCTCTGCACGCAACGCTGCGGCAGGATAGTCATCATCGGTCACCCAGCTGCCCGGAGCACTTTTGGGCTTAAGCGGCTTGGCGATGCGCGGCGGAGGCGGTGGAGCGGGAGGAGCTGCCGGAGCCGGAGGCGCCGGAGGCGAGATCGGGGGCGGCGGCTGAGGCACCGGCGTCGTCATGATCGGCGGCGACGGCTGCGGCACCGCCACAATCGCAGGCGGAGTTACCACCAGCGTTGGCGGCGGCGGAACCGGCGAATCTGGTGGAGGCGGCGGAGGTGGGACCTCTTCCGGCGGCGGCGGTTCGCTGACGTCAAAGACGTCGAGCTTTTCAGTAGCCTTCTTCACATATTGGAAGGCAAGTCCGGTGACGAAGGCATATCCAATGCCGGCGACGATCAACGCGACCATAACGATCGCGGCAATGCGGCTGCCACCTGTATTCCGGTCAGCGTAAGCCATTCGGCAACGTCACTCCTATATTCTGACTACGACCCTGTGCGCCGGGGAGCCCCGCGCGCAGATCCGCCTGCCGCGCTGTTGCGTCCTTTCGGCAGAGCGCGACCTCTATCGCGGTGACGGAAGCGACGCAAACCCTTTGTCAGACATTCGGCACACACCATCGCGCCCGCAGAATTATTTCTGTATACACCGAGCGCGATCCGATAACGTTGTGGGCATGATCCGTATCCCAAATGTTGCCGTTTATTGCGCGCTGGCGTTTTTCGCCGCCGCTCCCGCTTTGGCCCAAACCCCCGGAAACCAAGGAGTCGCGGCATCTGCGGCGCCCAGTTATGCGGCGGTCGCGGGCCAGGTCGTGCGGGCCCCGCTGATTCTGGACGCGCGCATCCGCGAAGCCACCAGACTGGCGCCGGACCAGTCGGTTGGCGTCGCGCCGGGCCGGGCACGCTTTTATATCGTCGCCGATGTGCTTGCGCTGATTCGCGGCAGCAATGCGATGCCCGCGCGAGTCGCGTACGTATCGGATGTGCTGCTCGATTCTCGCGGCAGGCCGCCCAAGCTCAAAAAGCTGCGCGTGCTGCTGTTCGCCCGCCCGGTGGACGGTCGCCCCGACCAGATCCAGCTCACCGGAATCGACAGCCAGCGCAATTACTTGGCCGAAACGGACGCATTGGTGCGCGGGATCACGCGCGAAGCAGTCGCAGCCGACGCGCCGCCCGCGATCACGGGCGTGGGCAATGCGTTTCACGTGCCCGGATCGTTGCCCGGCGAAGGCGAAACGCAGATATTCCTCACCACCGAGAGCAATGATCCGGTGTCGCTCCAGGTGGTTCGCCGGCCCGGAGTCGATCCGCGCTGGAGTGTCTCATTAGGGGACATTGTCGACGATTCGGCGGGTCCGCCGGCTGCTGGAACCCTGCTCTGGTATCGCCTTGCCTGCGGCCTGCCGCGCCAGTTGACGGGCGACGCGCTCGAGTCGGACGATCCCGACACGGCGCGCATCGCGGCGGAGGATTATGCGATGGTCCTGCGCGCGCTGGGGCCGTGCGCTTAGTTTTGTTCGATCGGCTTTCGCCGATGCGGCACCAGCCCGCTGCCGATTAACGCCGGTTGCGGACGAGCGTGATGCCGATCGATTCGCCGCGTTCGGCGATGGCGAGTTTCACGATCTTGATCTCGATTCGGCGCACGCGCTTGTCGAAGACGAAGATCGTCTCGCAGATATAATCGGCCACCGCTTCGATCAGCTTGAAATGCACGCCCTCGGGCAGCGCGGTCGCCGCCTCTTTGAGGTCGATATAGCTTTTGGAAGCGCTGAGCGGCGTATCGGCCGTGAAACGCTCGGGCATATCGAGATCGACGTTCATCGAAATGCGCAGCGGCTGTGGCAGATGCGTCTCTTCCGAATAGATGCCGGTCAGCACATCGACCTCTAGATCGTGCACCTGAAGCTGGAGGAGATCGGACAAATCGAGCCTTTCGGGGTAATGTCGAGCGCGGGCCCATAGCAGAAGCCGCCGCGCGCGAAAGCCTGCCTGCCCGACATTCATCCTTGCGTCACGGTGCAGGGGGTCTAAAGGCCGCGCCCCCGGATAAGGATAAATATGCAGTGATCGCTTTGTTGCCGCTCGACCAGATCGACCCTCAAGCCGTCGAGTCGCTGCTCGACCACGCTTTCGGGACCGATCGACGCGCGCGCACGGCGTATCGCATCCGTGGGGGCACAGATCCGATCGCCGAACTGAGCTTTGCAGCGGTGCAGGACGATGGCCGATTGGCGGGCACGATCCAGTGCTGGCCGATCTCGCTGCTCTGTGACGATGGCAATCATGTCCCGCTCAACATGGTCGGCCCGGTCGCGGTCGAGCCCGAATGGCAGCAGGAGGGCATTGGCCGCGCGCTGATGGAGCGGATGCTGGAAGCGGTGCCCGATTGCCAGTCGCCCGGCTGCGATGCGCTGATGCTGATCGGCGATCCCGAATATTATGAGCGTTTCTTTGGCTTTAACGCAGAGAAGACTGGCGGATGGCGCCTGCCCGGCCCGTTCGAGCCGCGCCGATTGCTCGCGCGCGGCGACAAGGTGCCCGATTGCGCAGGCGTGCTCGGCCCCAGAATCCGTCAGGCGGCGTAGAAGCATTCGCCTCGCGGCTTGAGGGCAGCGGCGGGCTGGCCTAACGCATCGGGCATGGCTGCCCCTCCCCCTCCCGAATTCGCCAATCTCTCGCTCGCGGAGATCGCGCGGCTGGTCGAGGAGAATCGCCTGCCGCCGGTCGACACGTGGAACCCGACCCATTGCGGCGACAGCGACATGCGCATCGCGCGCGACGGCACCTGGTATCATCAGGGTTCGCCGATCGGGCGGATGCCGATGGTGCGATTATTCTCCACGATCCTGCGGCGCGAGGCCGATGGGCGATTCGTTTTGGTCACTCCGGTCGAGAAGCTCGACATCGAAGTCGAAGACGCGCCGTTTCAGGCAGTCGAGATGAAGACCGAGGGCACCGGCGAATCGATGAAGCTGGCCTTCCGGCTGAACACCGGGGATCTGGTGACCGCCGGACCCGAGCGTGGCCTGCGATTCGAGGAAACCGCCGAGGGCCCCCGCCCCTATCTGCACGTGCGCGGCGGGCTCGAGGCGCTGGTGGCGCGGCCAGTTTATTATGAACTGGCGGAGATCGCGCTGGAGAATGGCAGCGAGCCGGCGGGTGTGTGGAGCGACGGCGCTTTCTTTGCGCTGGAGCCTGCCGCGTGACGCTCGCCGAACGGCTGCGTGCCGCGCTCGATTCGCCGCATGAAGCGGTGATGCTGCCGGGCGACCATTTCGATTTCGATCCGGAGATTGCCGGCAGCCCTGCGGCGGTGCTGATCGCAGTGATCGATCGCGCCGATCCGGGGGTGATCCTGACCCAGCGGACCGAAACCCTGCGGCGGCATGCCGGGCAGGTCGCGTTTCCGGGCGGGCGGATCGATCCCGAGGATGACGGGCCGGTGGGCGCCGCGCTGCGCGAAGCCGAGGAGGAGATCGCCCTGCCCCGTAGCGTGGTTCAGGTGCTGGGGACGGGCGAGCGCTATCGCACCGTGACGGGCTATGACGTGACGCCGGTGCTGGGCGTGGTGCCGCCCGGTCTGGTGCTGGTGCCGTCCGAGGCAGAAGTGGCCAGCGTGTTCGAAGTGCCCCTCTCCTTCCTGCTTGATGCCGCCAATCATCAGCAGCACAGCACGGAATATCTCGGCCGGCAGCGGCGCTACTATGAGATCATGTGGGACGAACGCCGCATCTGGGGCGCGACGGCAGCGATGATCGTCAATCTTTCACGGCGGCTGCAATGGACCGCGTGACGCTTCCCGATGCCGATTGGCAGCACCGCGCCGGGTTGTCCGGACTTATCCGCGTACTCGGCGATGTTCGATTCGTCGGCGGCTGCGTGCGCGATACGTTGCTGGGGATTCCCGTCTCGGACGTCGATCTCGCCACATCGCTGCCGCCCGAGACCGTGGTGGAATATCTCAAGGAAGCCGGGATCACCGCCGTGCCGACGGGGATCGCGCACGGCACGGTGACCGCAGTGATCGCGAGTGGCCCGGTCGAGGTGACTACGCTGCGCCGCGATGTCGCGACCGATGGGCGGCATGCCACCGTCGCGTTCACCGACGATTGGCGCGAAGACGCGGCGCGACGCGATTTCACGATGAACGCGCTCTATGCCGATCCGAACACGCGCGAGATCACCGACTATTTCGGCGGGCTGGCCGATCTGGAGGCGCGGCATGTGCGCTTCATCGGCGATCCCTTTGCGCGGATCGCCGAGGATCACCTCCGCATCCTGCGCTTCTTCCGTTTCCTCGCCCGATTCGGCGACGCGCCCGACGAAGCGGCGCTGGAGGCATGCTCGATACGCGCCAACGACCTGATGGCGCTGAGCCGGGAACGGATTCGCGACGAATTGCTCAAGCTGCTCGTGGCAAACGACGCGGTGCGCGTGATGCGGTTGATGATCGAGCGGGGCATATTGGTGCCAGTGTTGAACGTCCCTTCCGCCGATATGCTGGCGCATGTCGCCGGGCGTGAAGCCGAGGCAGGCATCGCACCCGATCCGATCCGCCGCCTCGCGGCACTGCTCCCGGCGGACACCGTGGCCTCGGTCGGCGCGCGGCTGAAGCTTTCCAAGATTCAGCGCCGGCGGCTTGAAGCTGCGATCCTCCCGGTGGACGGCGACGTGAAGGCGCTGGTCTATCGTGCCGGGCAGGAAAGCGCGCTCGACCGGCTGTTGCTGTCAAATCGCCCGGTATCGGAGCTGGTGTTCGCCGCAAGCTGGGAAGCTCCGCCGCTTCCGATCAGTGGCGGCGCGATCGTGGCGCGGGGGATCAAGGCCGGGCCGGAGGTCGCGCGATTGCTGCGCGCAGTCGAGGATCGCTGGGTCGCCGAGGATTTCCCCGACGCGGCACGAGTCGATCAGATCGCCGACGAACTCTCTGGCGGACCGTTGCGCTCAAACAGCAGCGAATAAGCGTCGTCGCGGGGGAGCGCCCGCGAATAAAGGAAGCCCTGACCATAAGTGCAGCCGAGTGCTGCCAGCGTCTGGGCCAGTTCGTTGGTCTCGATACCCTCGGCAGTGGTCTTCATACCCAATGCCTGTGCAAGCGACAGGATTGCGCGGACGATGGCGATCTTGTCGCGATCCGCGAGCATGCCCGAGACAAAGCTGCGGTCGATCTTGAGCAGATCGATCGGCAGTTTTTGAAGGAACGCCAGGTTCGAATAGCCGGTGCCGAAATCGTCCATCGCCAGCGTGGCGCCCAAATCCTTGAGCGCCGTCATCACGCGCGCCACGCGATCGGGATCGGTAACGATAGCGCTTTCGGTGAGTTCGAGCGTCAGCCGATCGCCGGAGACCCTGTGCGCATCGAGCGCGCGCTTGACCATTTCGGGGATGGCATCGCGGTGAAGCTGGATGGCCGAGAGATTGACTGCGACCTTCGCACCGCAATTGCCGCCTGCGCCACGATCCCATGCCGCAATCGTCTTCGCCGCTTCGTCCATCGCCCAGCGGCCGAGCGGAACGATCAACCCCGATTCCTCGGCAACCGGGATGAAGTCGTTGGGAGACAGCGCAACGCCGTCCTCGGTGGTCCAACGCGCGAGCGCCTCGAACGACGTGATCTTGCCGGAATTGAGATCGCAGATCGGCTGATAATATAGCGACATCTGGCCGTTCTCGATCGCGCGGCGCAGCTCGGTTTCGATGCTGAACTGCTCGCGGGCAATGTCGAAGGCGTGAGTCTGATAGACTTCGGGGCGGCTGGATTTCTTCGAGCGCTTCACCGCGAACTGGGCGTTGCGAATCAGATCCTCAGCATCGCCATCATTATCCAAGCCCATCGCAATGCCGATCGAACATTCGACGCGGATCTCGAAATCGGAGAGGCGGAAGGGATTGGTGAGCGCGGCTTCGATTCTCTTGGCGACGTGGAGCGCGTCGTCAGGCCCATCGTCCAGCGTCAGCAACACGCCAAATTCGTCGCCGCCCAGGCGGGCAAGCGTGTCGCGGCCACGCAACGCACCCTTGATCCGGCGCGCGACCGAGATCAGCAATTCGTCACCCGCCAGCGCGCCCATACAGGCGTTAACCCGCCCGAAGCGCACCAGATCGATGACCATCACGGCATGCTGGCCGCGATTCTCGAGGCTGATCGTATCTTCAAGTTCGTCGGAGAAGCCGGTGCGATTGGGCAGGCCGGTGAGGCTGTCGGTCGCCATTTCGCGGCGCAGGCTCTGCTCGGTGCGGAGTTCCGAGGTTTGATCGACCAGGCTGATCATGCATTTGCGCGAGTCGTTACTGAACTTGCGGCGGGCGAGCTTGACCCGAAAATGGCGGCTGTCGACTTCGCTGCCGAACTGCCAGGCGAATTCCCGGTGAGACTCGGTCGATTCGATGAACTGGCGGATGCGTTCGCCGAGCAGGCGGATAACCGGCGATTCGGTGGCGAGCGTACCGAGCCCAGCCATGCGGAACGGCTTGTTGACCGCTTCGAAATGGAAGCCCTCGTCAGCGATCACGACGATGGCGGCGGGTATCGGCAGCAGATCCAGCAACATGCCCATCGACGTTGGGCCGAAGGCGCGCAAATCCAGCGCCGGCGGAGCACGCTCGGCTTCGGTTGCGATCACAGGCTTGGCTCTTCGGAACCCCATCACTTTCAGGGGCTAGGCCGAATTGGTTAAATCCGCCTGAACTATCCTGGATTTATCGCAACAATCAGAAGCGGTTGTCGCGCGGGAAACCGGTGGGCGGCATCCGCCCCGCCGCTCCGCGCGCCGCACGCCACTGCGAAAGGTCAGCTTCGGTGCGCGTTCGCCCGCTTTCGCCGCCCATCGCCCAGCTCAATCCCTCGGCCATTTTGAAGGTGGTGACGTCGGACAATCCGCCGTCGCGGAAGCGCTGGAGCTGGACGCCCTGCCCGCGCGCCAGCTCGGCGACTTCGGAGATCGGGAAGACCACGAGCTTGCGATTATCGCCGATCGCCGCGACCATATCATCGCCTTCGCCGATGGCGTGGACGATCTTGAGGTGCGCGCCGGTGCGCGGGGTGACGACCTGTTTGCCCTTGCGGGTTTCGGCCAGCACATCCTCAGCCTTGACCACGAAGCCGCGGCCATCGCTGGCGGCAACCAGCAGGCGCGGAGAGGCGGCGGCACGGCGCAGCGTGACGATATGGCGATCGCCCTCCAGATCGATCATCAGCCGCACCGGCTCACCAAAACCGCGCCCGCCGGGAAGCTTGTCCGCCCCCAGCGTGTAAAAACGGCCATTATCGGCGGCGAGCAGCAGCTTGTCGGTCGTATGCGCGTGGAACGACAGATAGGGGCCGTCGCCTTCCTTGAACTTGAGCGCTTCGCCGCTGCCGGTATCGACATGCCCCTTCATCGCGCGAATCCAGCCGCGCTGCGACAGGATGACGGTGATCGGCTCGCGCTCGATCATCGCTTCGAGCGGGATTTCGCGGGCCGGGGCAGCTTCCTCGACAGTGGTGCGGCGCGCGCCCAGCGGCGTATCGAGGCCGTAGCGGACCAGCAACTTGCCCAGGTCCCGCTTCATCCGGGTGCGCTGGCGAGCATCGGACGAGAGCAGAAGCTCCAGCTCGGCCTTTTCCTTTTCGAGCTTATCCTGCTCTTGCTTGAGCTCCATTTCCTCAAGGCGGCGGAGCGACCGGAGGCGCATGTTGAGGATAGCTTCGGCCTGCCGATCGGTCAGCGCGAATTCGGCCATCATCAGCTTCTTCGGCTCATCCTCGGTGCGGATGATCTCGATCACGCGATCGAGATTGAGGAACGCGATGATGTAGCCCGCGACCAGCTCGAGCCGATCGGCGATCTTGTCGAGCCGGTGCTGCGACTTGCGCTGGAGGACGATGAACTGATGCTCGAGCCACTGGCTGAGCGCTTCGTGGAGGCTCATCACGCGCGGCGTATGCTGTGCGTCGAGCACGTTTAGGTTGAGCGGCACGCGGACTTCGAGATCGGACAGCCGATAGAGGCTGTGGATCAGATCCTCGGCGCTGACGGTGCGGCTGCGTGGCTCGAGGACGACGCGGATGTCTTCGGCCGATTCGTCGCGGACATCGGCGAGGATCGGGAGCTTCTTCTCGTTGATCAGGTCGGCAATCGCCTCGATCAACTTGCCCTTTTGCACGCCATAGGGGATTTCGGTGACGACGAGGTGCCAGCCGCCGCCCTTTTCGATCACCTTCTCGATGCGCGCGCGAACGCGGAAGCCGCCACGGCCGGTATTATATGCCTCGGCGATGGCCGCCGGGCTGTCCACGACGACGCCGCCAGTCGGGAAATCGGGGCCGCGAACATATTCGAGGACGTTTGCCTGCGGATTGTCGATCAAAGCGACGGCGGCGTTGAGCAGTTCGGCGGCGTTGTGCGGCGGGATGCTGGTCGCCATGCCGACCGCGATGCCGGCGGCGCCGTTTGCCAGCAGATTGGGGAAGAGGCCGGGGAAAAGTTCGGGCTCTTCGTCTTCGCCATTGTACGTCTGGCGGAAATCGGTGGCGTTCTCGTCCAGCCCGTCCATCAGATCGATCGCGACCTGGGTCAGCCGCGCTTCGGTGTAGCGATAGGCTGCGGCGTTATCGCCATCGATATTGCCGAAATTGCCCTGCCCGTCGACGAGCGGATAGCGCAGCGCAAAGGTCTGCGCGAGACGGACCATCGCGTCATAAACCGACTGATCGCCATGCGGGTGATACTTACCGATCACGTCGCCAACGACGCGGGCGCATTTCTTGTAACCGCTCGCCGGATCGAGCTTGAGCAGCCGCATCGCCCAGAGCAAGCGCCGGTGAACCGGCTTCAGGCCATCGCGGACATCGGGCAGCGAACGCGCGGTAATCGTCGACATCGCATAGACGAGATACCGCTCAGACAACGCGCTATCGAAGGGGACGTCGGTGGGGCCGGAAGGTTCGGTGAGGTCAGTATCGAGTGCCATTGGAGTGTAGCGATAGCAGCGCCAAGGCCTCCAAGCCAATCCGAAGCGGGGAAATTATGGGGATAGAAGGAGGCGGCGATCAGCGCCGTCATCTCCCACTATCATCTTGTACTACGACATGGGGATTGCGGCAAGCCGGGGTCCCTGCGCCATAGGGCTGCCCGATGATTCGCACATGGAGGCGCAGGGCATGACTTTCTATCATGGAACCAAGGCCGATCTGAAACCGGGCGACCTGATCGGCGCGGGTTTCACCTCCAATTATGGGGCGCGAAAGGCAAATCCGTGGGTCTATCTGACCGGCACGCTGGATGCGGCGATCTGGGGCGCGGAACTGGCCGTGGGCGATGGCCGTGAGCGAATCTATTTGGTCGAGCCGACTGGCGCGATCATCGACGATCCCAATTTGACCGACAAGAAGTTTCCGGGGAATCCGACCCTTTCCTATCGCTCGCAAGAGCCGCTGCGTGTGATCGGCGAAGTGCCCGAATGGGAGGGGCATGCGCCCGAACGGCTGCAGGAGATGCGGAAAATGCTCGCGACGCTGAAGGCCCAGGGCGTGGAGGCGATCGACTGATCGTCTGCCTTTCCGCAGGGGATGAGGGCTTCACCCCAGCACCGGCACCGGCCACTCCCGCCCCATTTCCTCGATCAGCCATTCGCGGAAGCGCTTGATCTTGGGCACGTTGCGGCGGCTTTCCGCAACGACGAACCAATAAGCGTAGCCCCGCGTCGAGACCTGGGTGAAGGGCATCGCCAGTTTCCCCTCCGACAGATCGTTGCGCCAGAAAAAGGGCGTGAGCATCGCGACGCCCTGCCCGGCCATCGCCGCATGGGCCTCATGCGCCTGACTATCGAGACGAATGCCGGGGCGCGGAGGACCGTCCGGCACTTCGACCCCGGCTTCGCGAAGCCATGTCGTCCACCACGGATCGTGCGGACTGATCAGCGGCAGACGGAGCAGATCGGCGGGCTGCATCTCGCCATGGCTGGCAAGGAAGGCCGGGCTGACCATCGGAGTGAAATTCACCTCCATCAATTTCTCGGCAGCAAGCCCCGGCCAGCCGCCACGCCCCGAGCGGATCGCGCAATCGAACGCGCCGCCCTCCAGATCGGCAAGATCGTCGGTGGTATCGAGCCGCACCGCCATGCCCGGATGCGCCATCTGGAACGTGCCCAGCCGCCACGCGAGCCAGGCATTGGCGAACGTGTTGGACGTCGAGATGACGAGCAGCCCCTCCTCTTCGGCGCGGACCTGTTCGAACGCCTTGTCGATCGCGTCAAAGGCGCTGCTGATCTGGGGCGCGGCGCGCGTGCCGGCATCGGTGAGCACGACGCCCCGCCCTTCGCGGCGGAACAACGGAGCGCCCAGCCGCTCCTCCAGCAACTTCACCTGATAACTCACCGCCGCCTGGGTCATGCCCAGTTCTTCAGCCGCGCGCGTGAAATTGCCGTGGCGGGCGGCGGCTTCAAAGACGCGAACGGCGGAGAGTGGCGGCAGGCGACGCATGTGCCATTCATAAGCCAGCCTTGTGTATCGAGTCCATCGATTTGTTGGCGCTTCGACCGCGAAACCTTCATCTGGGGTGCACCGCTGCTAACAAGGAGAAACGCGATGAACCGGGATTTCAACAGCTATGCAGGGACGCAGCGCAACCGCCGTCCGAGCAATGCAATCGCCGTAGCTATCGACAAGGTCAGCTATACGCTCAAGCGCCTGCATGCGATGAACTATGATGCACCGTGGAAGCGCGAAGCCGCTGCTTCCCGAAACGGGAACCCCCGCCCCTAAGCCCGATGTTGGGCACGCCCACAAAACACGTTACTCCCTCGTCAACCAAACAGGGAGGACTCGATGCGAGTCGTGTGGGCATTGGCGGCGCTGGCGCTGCTTTCGGGGTGCGAGAATACGGGGGGCAAATCGCCCTCCGCCAAGGATAAATCCGAATTCGCGACCACCGCCGATGCCGAGGCATTCGCCTCGACCGGCACTGGTTTCGATTATCGCTATGCCTATCGCCTGCCGGGCAACCGGCTGAAGGGCGTGCTGCAATCGAATGCCGATGCCTGTGATCGGCTGGGGCCGGCGCGCTGCCGCATCCTTTCGATGCGCTACCGCGTGGACGATGCCAACCACACCAAGGCCGTGCTGACGATCCGCATCGATCCTTCGATCGCGCGCAATTATGGCGACGCGGTCACCGCCAATGTCAGCGGATCGGATGGCGTACTCGTCGATACCGAGATCACCGGCTCCGACGCGACCACACAGGCGCGCAGCACCGCCGTGGTCAATCGCCTGCGCGAGCGGCTGAGCAATGTGCAGAGCATGCGCACGCCGGAAGGCGCCGCACGGGCGCAGCGGATTACCGCTGCACTGGCCGAGATCGCCGAGAGCGAAGCCAGCCAGGGCCAGTCGCTGGCCACCGCGCCTTTGCTCGTAACCTATGAATCGAGCAACGCGCTGACGGGGCTCGGCTCATCGAGCGCCAATTTCCGCAATGCCGGCGAGACGCTCAACAACACGCTGGCGCAACTGGTCGTGATCCTCGCCAGCGTGGGTCCGTGGCTGTTGCTGATGCTCGTAGTGGTGCTGATCCTGCGCTGGATCATCCATGGCCGCGCCGTGGGCAGTTCCGAAGCCGAGCCGGCCTATCACAGCGGCGATGGCGAATATCACGCACCCCCGCCACCGGCGCGCGACAAGCGCACGCTGATGCAGCGCTGGTTCGATCGGGATGAGGAATAAAATCTGAAACACCCCTCCCCCGCGAGGGGGAGGCGGTGCGCCTGCCTTAATATGGCCGTAAATACGGCAACATTGTGGCTTGATTAAGTCCTAGCGTTGTGGTGGATTATCTCCGGGACTACGGAGGAAACCATCATGCGTGCCTTATTTGCCCTTACCGCTGCCGCTCTGGGCCTTGCCGCCTGCTCTGCGGAAAATACCAGCCAGACCACGAACCCCGGCGAATCCACCGCCAGCGACACGTCTGCCCAAATGACCGAATCCGCCGCGCCGCGTGACGGAAGCAAACCCGCCACTGTCGCGGTGAACGTGCCGCAATTGGCCTATGCCTGGTCGCTCGGCTTCCTCGTGCCCGAGGACAGGCTTGCGAACGCGCAGGACAAGCATCGCAGCCTTTGCGAGGATATGGGCGCCGCCCGCTGCCAGATCCTTTCGCTCGAGCGCGGCACCGGCACCGACCAGACCGGCACGGGAACGCTCAAGCTGCGCGTCGTCAGCAATGAGGCACGCGCATTCTCCAACCAGCTTTCGAAAACGATCGAGGATGAAGGCGGCCGATCGACCGACACCAAGGTGGAAGGCGAGGATGTTTCCAAATCGATCGTCGACACGCAGGCGCGGATCAAGCAGCGCGAATTGCTGGTCGCGCGGCTGACGACGGTGTTGCGCACCCGCAAGGGCAGTGTCGGCGAGCTGATCGAGGCCGAGCGCAGCGTTACCACCGCGCAGGAGGAACTGGAGCAGGCCCGCGCCTGGCTGAAGGAGCAACAGGGCCGCGTGGCGATGTCTGAATTCGACATCCGCTATATGGCGATCACCCCGTCCGCCAACGCCGAAAGCGTCGGCGCGCAACTGGGCGATGCGACTCAGGCTTCGGCCGCCACCTTCCTGATCGGACTGCGCGCCGTGTTTACGCTGGCGATCTACCTGCTGCCCTGGGCGCTGCTGATATTCCCGATCGTGATGCTGGTTCGCTGGCTGCGCCGGAAGAATGCCGGGATCGTCGCCTAACCCTGATTGCGCGAGACCGGGCCTTTCGATATAGGCCCGGCCTTCTCAGTGCCCCGGCGTGAACGCGGTCACCCGCGCCGCCGGGGCCATGCATTTCAGGGGACAGCCATGGCACGCCGCCGGCAGATTTATGAGGGCAAGGCCAAGATCCTGTACGAGGGTCCCGAGCCGGGCACGCTGATCCAGTATTTCAAGGACGATGCGACTGCGTTCAACGCTCAGAAAAAGGGCACGATCAGCGGCAAGGGCGTATTGAACAACCGGATTTCCGAGCATGTTTTCACGCTGCTCGGCAATATCGGCATCCCTACGCATTTCATACGCCGTCTTAACATGCGCGAACAACTTATTCGCCAGGTTGAGATCGTTCCGATCGAAGTCGTGGTGCGTAATGTGGTGGCGGGTTCGCTGGCAAAGCGCCTCGGCATTGAAGAGGGCACGCCCCTGCCCCGCACGATCGTCGAATATTATTACAAGGACGATGCGCTCGGCGATCCGATGGTCACCGACGAGCATATCCTCGCATTCGGCTGGGCCGCGCAGGAAGAACTGCACGACATGGCCGACATGGCGATCCGCGTGAACGATTTCCTCGCCGGCCTGTTCGCGGGAATCGGCATCCGGCTGGTCGACTTCAAGCTCGAATTCGGGCGGATCTGGGATAACGATTACCCCCGGATCATCCTGGCCGACGAGATCAGCCCCGATGGCTGCCGCTTGTGGGACATTGCCACCAACGAGAAGCTCGACAAGGATCGCTTCCGCCGCGATCTCGGCGGCGAAGTTGAGGCTTATCAAGAAGTTGCGCGCCGTCTTGGATTGTTGCCGGAAGGTGAGGATTCGGCGGTGCTCGATCTGGAAAGCCACCGGAAGCGCCGGGGGAAGTAATCTTTCCCACGCTGGAATTCGAAAAGGCCGGGGCGATGCTCCGGCCTTTTCTGTTGGGATTGCTGGAATAATCGGGCCCGAAATTCTATCTGGCATCCATGAACTATATCGACGTAACCGCCGCCACGCCGCGCGTTCGCGGCAATGCCATCAAGCTTTACGGCCCCGACGCCTTTGAAGGCATGCGCCGCGCGGGCAAGATCGCGGCCGAGACGCTTGACGCCTTGGTGCCGCTGGTCGTGCCGGGGGTGAGCACCGCCGCGCTGGACGATTTCGTCCGCGATGCCATCACCGCCGCCGGGGCAATCCCGATCAACATCGGGTATAAGGGCTATCAGCACGCTACCTGCATCTCGGTGAACCATGTCGTCTGCCATGGCATTCCCAGCGACAAGATTCTGGTCGCGGGCGATATCGTCAATATCGATCTGACCGCCGTGGTGGATGGCTGGCATGGCGATACCAGCCGGATGTTCCTGGTCGGCGACGTGCCGATCAAGGCGAAGCGGCTGGTGGATGTCACCTATGAATGCCTGATGCTCGGCATCGCGCAGGCCAAGCCCGGCAATCACCTTGGCGATATCGGCGCCGCGATCCAGCGCCACGCCGAGAAGAACCGTTACAGCGTGGTGCAGGATTTCGTCGGCCACGGCGTGGGGCTGGTCTATCACGATCAACCGGACGTGTTTCACTACGGCCGCGCCGGCACAGGGCCGGAGCTGCGGCCGGGGATGATCTTCACGATCGAGCCGATGATCAACATTGGAAAACCCGGCGTGAAAATCCTCGACGACGATTGGACCGCGGTGACGCGCGATCGCTCGCTTTCGGCGCAATTCGAGCATTCGATCGGGATCACCGAGACTGGCCACGAAATTTTCACTTCGAGCCCCAAGGGACTGAATAAGCCGCCTTATCTTTGATAGCCCGTCCTTCGCCCTAACTTCTGGTCATCCCGGCAAACGTCGGGATGGCAAAAGATACGAAGCCATTGGTTCCTCCCGGAAAAACCGCGATTTCCGGACAGCCATAAACAGCTTCTTAACCATGGTCGCGTACCCCTGCGCCGGAACTTCAGGGGAATTTCAATGCGTTCGTTCCGCAATATGCTGGCGCTTTCTGGCGCGGTCACGCTGGCCGCTTGCGGTGGCGACACCCGGCCCCAGACGGTAGGCAGCGTCGCAGCGCCCGTTGGCTCGCCCACACCGACCCACAGCTTCGTCACGCCGACCGAGACCAAGACCTATGACGCGATCGGCGCGGTCCAGCATTACCAATATTACACCGACTCGGACAAAATCGGCCAGGGCGGCCAGCTCTATGCCGGCGACGCGAACACCGCGCGCGATAGCGGCGTCAGCCTGACCTATAATCCGCGCGACGCGATCTTCGAACTGACGATCGTCCGGCCCAACGGCATGGTCAACGTATCGGCCTTCCGCTATCAGGATCCGCAGCATCGCACGGCATTTGGCGGCCCGTTGCAGCCCCAGGCCGGCGTCCCCCAGTTCGCGGCTGCGCGCCAGATTCAGTATCTCGAGGCGGGAAGCGCCAGCGGCAACACCATCAGTCCGTCCAGCCCCTATTATGCCGGCTCGACCAATTCACAATATCCCGTGATGGACAATGGATCGACCACGACAACCCAGACGCTCTTCTATCAAAAGCCCGGCACCACGACGAAATACGTCACCTATGCCGGCTTCGTGCGCAACACGATCAGCGGCGCGGTGCAGACCCTGCCCTCGGGCGCGACCTTCCTGCGCGAGACCTATAGCTTCGATCGCGCCGCATTCGTCTTTGGCGAGCGCAGCAACAATTCGGCGGTGCCCAGCAGCGGCAGCGCGACCTATACCGGCGAAATGATCGCTTCGATGGTGGTGAATGTCGATCCGACGACGACCGCCGACGCCACCGGCTCCACCTATCTCCAGTGGATGCAGGGCTCACAGACCAGCACGATCAACTTCGCCAGCCGTCTGGTAAGTTCGAGCTTCACCGGCACGCTCTTCGCGCCGACGCTCGATGCCTATACCAGCGCGCTCTATCCGCTCTCGGCCGGCACTTCGTTCAGCGCCACCGGCAGCGCGACGATCGACATGGTCAATCGCGGCGGTTTCACCGGATCGTTCAGCCAGGCTTGCTTCGCCGCCACCTGCAACGGCACCAACTCGCTCAACATCGCGGGCTCGAGCCTCGACGGCACATTCTATGGCCCCAATGCCGATGAAATCGGCGGCGGCTTCCGCATCGTTGGCGGCACGCCCGACCAGCGGATCGACATCCTGGGCGCATTCACCGGCAAGAAGCCGTAACATGCGGCTAGTACTGGCGTTGCTGGCGGCGTTGCTGGCGCCCGCCAGTGCGCTTGCCCAGTTGGCACCAGCCCCGGTCATCGATCAGTGCGTCGCGGAGACATGCAAGGTTCGCATGACCCCCGAGGCGTTGTTCGGCGAAGTCGAGACGCTCATCCTGGCCAAGCGCTATGATGAAGCCGAGCCGATGCTCGCCGCGCTTTCGACTATCCCCGGCTTCAAGTTCGAATCGCGCTTCCTGAGCGGCCAGCTTGCGGCGCATCGCGGCGATCACAAGACCGCCGCCAATCTCTATATGGCGATCCTCGCCGACGATCCGGCGCAGACCCGCGTGCGGCTGGAGCTTGCCCGTGAGATGATTGCGCTCGGCAAGCCGCAAAGCGCCGACAAGCAGTTCCGCATCGCCCAGCAGAGCCAGGACATCCCCACAGACGTGGCGCGCACGATCCGTTCGGTGCGCGACGTGATCCGCTCGCGACGGGCATGGCGGCTCGATATCGACTTCGGCATCGCGCCAGACAGCAACATCAACAACGCCACCTCGGTGGATACCGTCAACGTGCAATGGGGCGGCGGACAGCTGCCGATGACGCTGAGCCCCGATGCCAAGGCGCGATCGGGCGTGGGCCAGACCGCATCGATCTCGGGCGGTGTACGCCTGCCGGTCGCCCAGAAAGTCGCGGCGTTGATCGATCTGGACGCCAGCGGCACCAACTATGCCGGCACCAGCTATGACGAATTGCAATCACAAATGGCGGCAGGCGCCGAATATCGCGTCTCGCGCAACGTCAGCATCTCGGCCCAGGCAGTGGGATCGCAGCGCTGGTATGGCGGGCGACTGATTTCGCGTCAGATCGGGATCAAGGCAGGCTATCAGGCGCGGCTCAGCAACACCCAGCAGATCGGCATCCAGATCGACAGCCGCAAGACCGATTCGCTGTTCGACGGCAGCTATGATGGCTGGCAAAGCGCGATCTACGCCACCTATGAGCGCGCGGTGAGCAAATCTCTGGTCGCCTCGGGCGGCATGTTCGTGCGGCGCGATGCGCTGGTGGAGCGGGCCTATTCGAGCAAGGAAGCCGGCGTGATCGCGGGCTTTGGCGGCGAATTGCCGCACGGCATCACCTTTGGCGTGAGCGGCACCGCAAGCCGGGCCATATATGACGCGCCGATGCTGCTGTTCTCGGACGATCCGCGCAAGGATTGGCGCTTCTCCGCGCGCGCCACCCTGGGCAATCGCTCGATCCGGCTTTGGGGCTTCTCCCCCCAGATAAGCGCATCCTATTCGCGGACGAATTCCACCCTTCCCTATTTCCGCAACGACCGTCTGCGCGTCCGCTTTGCCGTTGCGCGGTATTTCTAGGGCAAAACTGCCTATTTGCGATTGCGAGACTCAGCCCGGCACGGCATAGGCCCTGCCCATGAAGCTTCGCATCATCGTCACCCTAAAGAACGGCGTGCTCGACCCCCAGGGCAAGGCCATCGAACATGCTCTGGGCGGGCTGGGCTTTGAGGGCGTCAACGACGTCCGCGCCGGCAAGATCTTTGAGCTCGACCTCGCGGATTCGACCAGCGACGAGGCCGTGGACGAGATGTGCCGCAAGCTGCTCGCCAACACGGTGATCGAGAATTACCGGATCGAGCGCCAGTGAAGACCGCGGTCATCGTCTTCCCGGGCTCGAATTGCGATCGTGACATCGCGGTCGCGCTCGAAAGCGTGACCGGCAAGAAGCCCGAAATGGTGTGGCACGGCGAGAGCACGCTACCCTCGGGCCTCGGCCTGATCGCCCTGCCCGGCGGCTTTTCCTATGGCGACTATCTGCGCTGCGGCGCGATCGCGGCGCGCTCCCCTGTGGTGCGCGCAGTGATCGAAGCCGCTGAAAAGGGCACGCCGGTTCTCGGCATCTGCAACGGCTTCCAGATCCTCACCGAAACCGGGCTGTTGCCGGGCGCGCTGATGCGCAATGCCGGGCTCGATTTCGTCTGCCGCGATGTGCCGCTGACGGTTGAGACTTCGCAGTCGATCTTCACTTCGGCCTATACTGCCGGCGAAACCGTCACGATTCCCGTGGCACACCATGACGGCAATTATTTCGCCGATGCCGCCACGCTCGATGAGATCGAAGGCGAAGGCCGCGTGGCGTTTCGCTACGCCGCCGAGGTCAATGGCTCAGCGCGCGGGATCGCCGGGCTGCTCAACAAGCGCGGCAACGTGCTGGGCATGATGCCCCACCCCGAGCGCTGCATCGAAGCGGCGCATGGCGGGACGGACGGACGCCGGTTGTTCGAGGGACTGCTCGAAGCCGTCGCTTGAAGCTGCCCTGCTTTCGCAGGAGACTAGCAGTTACAACCGCGCCTCGATCCACGCGGTAATGTCGCCCATCACGCTTTCCTTGCCGAGATCGGCGAGCAGATCGTGATAATGGCCTTCATACAGCTTGAGCGTCTTGTCCGCCGATCCAGCGGTCTTGTGGAAGAATATGCTGCCCGCAGGCACCGTCGCTTTGTCCTGCGTGCCGTGCATAATCAGCAAGGGGATCGTGATCGTCGGAAACTCGACCTTCATCCGCTCGCCCGCGATGAGCAATGCGCGCACGGTGGCGGCGGGCTGGGTTTCGTTCTGGGTATAGGGATCGGCATCTAGCGCCGCGACCCAGGCCGGATCGCGCGAGAAATCCTTGTTCTTGAGCTTGAGCACTGGGAGCTTGGGGAAGATGCCCCCGAGGAACTTGATGATCGCCAGCGCAAAGGCCGGTGCGGGCACCTGATAAGCGAAACTTTCGCAGATGAAGCCGTCAATCTCGGCCTGATGATCGAGCGTGTAGATCGTGCTCGTCACGCCCCCAGCGCTGTGGCCGAGCAGGAACAGCTTGAGCCCCGGATAGGCCGCCTTGGCGATGGCGATCGTGCCGGCCACGTCGCTTGCATAATCGGCGGCATCGGTGACGAAGAAGCGCCGCCCTTCCGAGCGGCCGCGCCCGCGCAGATCGAGCGCGAACACCGCAAAGCCGCTCTCGACCAGCCGCTCGGCCGCCCAGATATATTGCCCGCCATGCGAATTGACCCCGTGGCAGATCACCACAACACCGCGCGGCGTGCCCTCGGGCTGCCATGCGCGATAGAAGATGCTGAGCCCGCCTTTGCCTGTGAACGTCGCTTCGGTCGCCGCCATGCTCGCCTCCCGGGGGGATTAGGTAAGGCGAAGATTGTTGCGAACATGCAATGATTTGCAAGTGCGAACGCTGCAATCGTTCAGGCCGTGGCCGAGCGCCGATCGAACAGCGGCGTGAACCGGGCGAGCAGCAGGATCGCAGTCGGCCAGAACATCGTGTTCCAAACATCGTGCCAATTGGCCCAGAGGTTGATCGGTGTGTGGTGGACCATGCTGTCGCGCAAATCCCAGATTTCCCCTGCCAGCGCGATCACGAGCACTACAGCCCAGGGCTTCCAACTCCTAAGCGGCCATTTGAACGCCAGCGCCACGCCAAAGAGCATGATCAGCGCGACGTAAATATGCAGCGCGTCCTTGGCGAGGCTCAGGTGATTGACCAGCCAGAATTTTACTGCCTGGAGCGGGCTCATCAGACGCGCGCAGTGAAGGGCGTGAAATCGGTTCCCTCATCGAACACATCGACGCCTTCGCGGCGCTTGAGGAAGCCGACCACGACATAGGTGACGGGCGTGAGGAGCACTTCCCACGCGACCTTGAGAAACCATTGGGTGAACAAGACCGTGATGACGAGTTCGGTGGTCCAGCCCTCTGCGCCCCAGAAAGCGAGCGGATAGAAGATCAGGCTGTCTATCCCCTGCCCCGCGATCGTCGAGCCGATCGTACGCGCCCAGAGCGCCTTGCCGCTCGTCCAGATCTTCATCCGCGCGAGGACATAGGAATTGACGAACTCGCCCGCCCAGAAGGCGCAAACCGAAGCGAGCACGATGCGCGGCACCTGCCCGAAGATCGTCTCGTAGGCGGCCTGATTGGTCCAGCTCGGCGCGGGCGGCAGCGCGACCACGACCCATGACATCAGCGCCATGAACAGCACTGCGACGGTGCCCGCCCAGATCACCCGGCGGGCGCGAGCATAGCCATAGACTTCGGTAAGCACGTCGCCGATCACGTAAGAGAGCGGGAAGAATAATATGCCCGCGCCGAACGGCCACCAGACGTCCAGCCCCGGCAGCCAGACCTGCGCCACCTTGCCCGCCCCGATCACGTTCGACAGCAAGATGATCGCGACAAACGCGGCCATGACAAAATCGAAATAGCGGAAATGGCCGCTGGCCACTTCGCGCGCGGCGACCTTTGCCGGTCCAGCGTCCCCCATGCTCATGAAAGCAGTTTATCGCAGTTCCACGCTGGCGCAAACCGCGCTAACGGAATGCCCGCGCGCGCCCGTAGCTCAGCTGGATAGAGCACATGCCTTCTAAGCCTGTGGTCGCTGGTTCGAATCCAGCCGGGCGCGCCAATTTATCAATCACTTAAACATTTCCTGAATGCGCCGCGCTGGCCGTCAGGTAACGCATAGGTAACGCGCCGTTCCAGCGGCCCGCGCGATGAGCCGTCAGGCAAGCGGCCAGCAATCCTCGCCAGTTGTTCCCGTCTTAACATGCGTCTCCACAACTGTGATCGACACAGATGCTGGCCCCGTGTGGGCGTTAAGCTTCTCGCGTTGGGCCAAGATGACATCGTTAACGGTCGAACGGAGCCGTGCGATTAGCTCACGCTCAGTCTTGGATTGGCGCGGGTCGGTAGCGAGCGACGCGTCGATCATCGTGACCAATCCCCAATTCGTCGGGCACATGCCGCTCGGCCGTCGCCATCGCCGCAACGCCATGTTCGGGTCGAGCCTGAACGAACTTCCAATCTAGGATCGCGGCCTGATCGCCGCCTTCCTTGAAAAGCGCCCGCCCGATTTCGCGCGCCAGGCCTGAGCCTTAGGGAAGTAATCCGGTCGGCACTTCACCGCGATCGGGCGTCTCCGCCGCCCAGCGAACCGACCCGACCGGCCGTTCGAGCAGCCGGGTGATCCGCAATTCACCATCGCCAAAGCGATCCACGATCGCTTGCATCACGCCAAGTTCCTCCGCGGTCAGCCGCGTGCGCTGGCGCAGATAGTCGTGCCAGGTGGAGCAGTGATACCGTTCGACCCAGCGCTTGGCATTGGCGACGTCGCGCGCCAGCGACCATGCGCTCGCGCCGTTGCGGCGGCGAATGCGGCGGACTTCCAGCATGGCGTCGTAAAAGTCGCGGGCATGCGGCTCGTGCACCATATATTCGATCTCGATCACGATCGGCCCGCTGCGTCCGGTAAGCGCCAGATCAATCTCGGGATCTTCCATCTCGTGCGACGCAGCAGCGGGGTCGGGAATGTCATTGGCAGAACGAAGGCCCCGGCCAACGAACGAAAAGACGAGCAGGACGATGCCGGATGCGATCAGTGCCGGTTGCAAGGAACTCTTCTCGACGACAAAGCCCCAAAACCAGCTGCCCATTGCGAACCCGCCAGCGGCAGTCGCCTGGAACCCGGCAACCGCTCGTCCCGCCACCCAGCGTGGAGCGCCGGTCTGGACAGCAACGTTCAACGTCGTCAGCGCCTGGGTCCAGATCGCGCCGATACAGATCAAGATCACCGCTGCCAGCCACAAACTATCGGCAAACGACAAAGCGACGATGCCGATTGCCGTCAGGGCAACGCCATTCTCGGTCGCGGCACTGCCGAGCCACTTGCGGACCCGCTGCAGGAACACCCCGCCCAGAACCGCGCCGCCGCCATAGCATCCCAGCAGGATGCCAAAGGTCAGCGGGCCGCCGCCGAGTTGGTTCTTCGAGATCAACGGCATCAGGCCGGCCAGCGACGAGACGCCTATGCAATAGATGAAACTGCGAACGATTACCGCCCGCATCGGCGCGGAATGCCCGATATACTGGATGCCCGAAACGATCGCCCCGCCCACGCGCTCGGGCGGAAGACGTGGCTTTTCCCGCGGCCGCTTCCATCGCCCGAAGGCCACCAGCATCGGAACATACAGCAGCACCGACGAAGCAAACGCCGCCGCAGCGCCTATCGCCGCCACGATCACGCCGCCCACCGCCGGACCAAAACTGCGCGCGATGTTGAAGCTGATCGCGTTGAGCGCAACCGCGCGCGGCAGGTCTTCGCCCGGCACCTGCTCGGAGACCGACGATTGCCAGGACGGTGTGAAAATCGTGTTGAAGATGCCGATGAGGAAGCACAGCGACAACAGCAGCCAAGGCGTCAGCAATCCTGCTCCCGCCACGATGAGAAGCAACAGGTTGGCGAGCGCAGCACCCCCCATCGCGAACATCGCCACCTTGCGGCGGTCATAGCTGTCAGCGATCGCGCCGGCAGGCATGGCGAAGAACAGGAACGGGAGCATCAGCGCCGATTGGACAAGCGCGATCTTCTGCGCGCTATCCGTCAGCAGAGTCATCGCCCAGGCCGCGCCAACCCCAGTGATCAGCAGCGCGAGGTTCGACATCAGGCTGGCAAACCAAATATCGCGAAAGTTACGATGAACCAGCGGCTGAAAGG
>SEFZ01000056.1 GCA_004173185.1 Sphingomonadales bacterium
CTGCACCCGAAGAAAGTCACCAACATGCAGATGGGCCTGGTGTTCGAGGAGCTGATCCGCAAGTTTGCCGAACTCAGCAACGAGACCGCCGGTGAGCACTTCACCCCGCGTGAAGTCATCCGCCTGATGGTAAACCTGATCTTCATCGAAGACGACGCCATCCTCAGTAAGCCCGGCGTGGTCCGCACGATCTATGACCCCACGGCGGGCACGGGCGGCATGTTGAGTGTGGCCGGTGAGTACCTGGCCGAACACAACCCCAAGGCCCGGCTCACGGTGTTCGGGCAGGAGCTCAACCCGGAGTCCTACGCCATCTGCAAGGCCGATATGCTCATCAAGGGTCAGGACGTGGCCAATATCGCCTTCGGCAATACGCTGAATGATGACGGGCACACGCACCGCAAGTTCGACTACATGCTGTCCAATCCGCCATTCGGGGTGGAGTGGAAGAAGGTGGAGAAGGAAGTCCGCAAGGAATTCGAGCAGCAGGGTTTCAACGGTCGCTTCGGGCCAGGCCTGCCGCGCGTGTCGGACGGGTCCATGTTGTTCCTGCTACACCTGATTTCCAAGATGCGCCCCGCGTCAGAGGGCGGAAGCCGTTTTGGCATCGTGTTGAACGGGTCGCCGTTGTTCACCGGCGGCGCGGGCAGTGGCGAGAGCGAGATCCGCCGCTATGTGCTGGAAAACGATCTGTGCGAGGCCATCGTGGGCCTGCCGACGGACATGTTCTACAACACGGGCATCAGTACCTATGTGTGGATCATCAGCAATCGCAAGCCGGTGGCGCGCAAGGGCAAGGTGCAGTTGATTGATGCGTCCGGGTTCTGGCAGAAGATGCGCAAGAGCCTGGGCAGCAAGCGCAAGGAATTGAGCGAGGCGCATATCGACCAGATCACGCGCCTGTTCGGTGATTTTGTGGAAGCCGAGCAGGATGGCAAGCCGATCAGCCGCATCTTCAAGAACGAGGCGTTTGGTTATCGCACCATTACCGTGGAGCGGCCGTTGCTGGATGAGGCGGGCAAGGTGGTGGTGGGATTGAAGGGCAAGGCCAAGGGCAAGGTGCAGTCGGATTCGTCCTTGCGCGATACGGAAAACGTGCCCTTGGGCGAGGACGTGGAGGCTTACTTCACCCGTGAGGTGTTGCCGCATGCGCCGGATGCGTGGATTGACCATGAGAAGACCAAGGTGGGCTACGAGATTCCATTCAATCGGCATTTCTATGTGTTTCAGCCGCCGCGTGAGTTGGCGGTGATTGACGCGGAGTTGAAGCTGACAACGGACCGGATTCTGGAAATGATCAAGGGGCTGACTGCGTGAGCTTTCAGAGATATTCGGACTACAAGGAGAGCGGCGTTCCTTGGTTGGGGGTAGTCCCGGCTAGGTGGGACGTCCAGAGATTCAACGCACACACGACCACCCATCGCAATTCGGTAACGCCTGAGCAGCTAGAGGGAAAAAGTGTTCTGCACTACTCCATTCCAACCGTACAAGAAACGGGGCACGGAGCTATTGAAGAGGGGGCAAGCATTGATAGCAACAAACTTGTGGTGAACTCTCTCCAATTGCTCGTTTCGAAACTAAATCCTCACAAGCAAGTTGTGGTACTTGCCTCGCCACATGAAGAGCTTCTGACTGTCGCATCAACGGAGTTTGTGCCGCTCGTTCCGGTCGGGGCCAACGTCAAGTACATTCAGTTCGTATGGCAATCGCCTACTTGCCTTCACTATTTGCTGGCGCGGTGCGACTCCGCTACCCGGAGTCATCAGCGTGTGTCGCCGGATGACATAACGAAAATGCTCTGGGCTTGGCCTAGCCAAGACGAGCAAGCCGCCATTGTCACTTTCCTCAATACCGAAACTTCCAAGATCGACGCGCTGGTGGCTGAGCAGGAAGAGCTGATGGCGCTGCTCAAGGAAAAGCGTCAGGCCGTCATATCTCATGCCGTGACCAAGGGCCTTGATCCCACCGTGCCGATGAAAGGCTCGGGCGTGGAGTGGCTGGGCGACGTTCCGGCGCATTGGGAAGTTCGACGTGTAAAAGACGTAGCAAAGCTAGAGAGCGGCCATACGCCTTCCAAGTCGGTCCCCGAATACTGGGTCGACTGCAATATTCCGTGGGTGTCACTGAATGATTCAAAGCAGCTTGCAAAAGTTGACTACATTTCCGATACGGAAATACAGATCAATGCGCTTGGATTAGAGAATTCATCGGCTCGCATTCTTCCTGCTGGAGCAGTGGTATTTACACGAGATGCCACAATCGGATTGGCTGCAATCACGACTAGGCCAATGGCAGTTTCGCAACATTTGATTGCTTGGCTTCCAAAGTCTGAGATAGATGCGCTTTATCTTCTGCGCGTATTCAATGCGATGAGGGAAAATCTAGATTCCTATACTACCGGGGCAACCTTAAAGACAATCGGGATGCCTGCAGTTAGAACTTTGAACACACCTGTCCCGCCTCTTGAGGAACAGCAGCTGATTGCATTCCACATAAAAGAGAGCTGCGAAAAGTTGGAAAGTTTG
This sequence comes from Sphingomonadales bacterium, assembly GCA_004173185.1. GTDB lineage: Bacteria > Pseudomonadota > Alphaproteobacteria > Sphingomonadales > Sphingomonadaceae > Sphingomonas. The sequence continues at coordinate 2,526 of SEFZ01000056.1, forward strand.
ATTGCAGATGTCAAAAAAGCCACGAATCTTCTTGGCGAGCGTCGGTCTGCCTTAATCTCAGCGGCCGTCACCGGAAAAATCGACGTGCGCGGCGCTTTGCCATGTTAACGACAATTAGCCGGGGGAAAGCTGGCCGCGTAGCAATCCCCGGAAGCGATGAATCGTTAAGTTGGCGAGATGTCTTTCGTCGCAATGAAGATTTGTTAACTGGCGCGCTGTTCAGTCGCATGCGATTTCTCTCGCCTCATGGCGTTCAGCAGGTGATGGCTTTGTTATTAGGGCAGGCCCAAGCGACGACATTGGGAGATCTTGAATCTATCGAATTCTGGCCGCGACTGGATAAGTTGCCCGGTCGGAAATGGGTTGAGCCGGATGTTCTCATGCGCTTTTCCGAAGCCTACGTGCTGGTTGAGTTAAAGCCGCCTTTCGGTGGAGGCCAGTCTATTAAGCAATGGAAAGCGGAGGTGGATGCGCTAGCGGCCGAGGGCGAGTTAGGTGAGGCCGGAGATCCCAGCGCGCTGCACTTCGTTGCGTTGGGAAACACAGGATGCAGAGACGGGGAGCTAGAGCTCCCGTTTGAACTTCCAGAGGGAATTGAAATGACAGTCCATGCTCGTGAATGGGGTCCAATTTCTCGCGCGGTTCCGCAACTCGCTGAAACTAGTAAGGGTGGCGACGCGGCAGTGTTTTCCGATTGGTTAGAGGCATTTGCACTATTTGGTTTGGAAGACCAACCCCCTATTGAGTGGCTGACAATCGTTTCCTGGATGGATGACAAGGCGTTGTCCTTGGACGAAGCACGGTCGACATACGAGTCATTCAAGACAGCATTGTTATTGCGGCCTCGATTTTCAGAGCACGTGGAGAGATGGTGCGACCTGGTTTCCTTTTCCCAACAACACACAATGGAGTTGCCGCAATGGAAGTGACATTGGCGCAAGCGGAAAAGCTCGTTATAGATGTTCAGGTGGCACATCGGCTTATCGTTGCCTACTACGAAGGATTGCTCGCCAGGTTGGATTCGGTATCTAAAGAGCTTGATCTTGATTTTTGGTATTGGGAACCACTGGAGACCTCTCGACCGTGTCGTTCCAGCACCCAACCCAGCCGCAACTGGTCGTGGGACATGGTTCCCTTGTATGCAGCAACTCATATTTACAAGAGAAATGCTGGGAAAAAGCTCCGCGTCGGTGACGTCGCCATATGTTTTGACGTGTATGCAGAAAATTCTTTTGAAAATGAGCAGCGGCGCAAATCGGGATTTGCTCGCAAAGCCGACCCACTGAAGCTACCAAAGGGTGAGGGAATGGTCACAGTGGAAGTTTATCGTTGCATCAGTAATAGCAACGAAGTATGGGACGACGCTTGGCACGACACGGGTGCGCCGGATTCCAAACAGGATCATTGGCAGGATGTGGGTCATGGATTTATGAGCAGATCCATTCAAATCAAGTTGGCAGAGTTGATCCATCGCCCAGAAGTGTTGCTAAGTAGTCTCCGGGGCCTGCTTGCTGAAGTAATCCCCTAAGCCCAGATCGCTTGGCGCAGGATTTTAATTTTTCTACAGAGTTCTAGGAGGCAAGAATGAATATGATGTCCTGCACTTATCATGCTAAGGAACTGCCGCTGTGGCGGATATCGGTAGCTGAGATGGACATGACGTCCTGACGAGCATCCTATCCCCATGAGTCACACACAGGATCCATGGCGCCTTCAGTTGCCCACGTTGTTTCGTGCCTTGGCGGATCCAGAGATGGCCATGCCGCAACCTCAAAGCGAATCTCTAGAGAACGCTTGCGGCACTTGGGGTGCACTGAACTTCGCTCTGCACTGCCTACTAGGCTGGAACGATGTAGGTCGCGGGCTTGCATGGTGGTATCGCGCGGGACGGCCCGTGCATGAATCGCCCGTGCTGACGCTGGTGGAGCAGATTTGGGGACGGAACGACCTGATTGACTACTACGCAGCCTGGGCCTGGAAGCCTGCCGACGCCGGATGGATGCTCCCCCAGGACGCTGACCCAATGAATGGTCCTTCACCCGCTTGGCTGGCAAAGCATTCCAGTTGGCCGGATGAGGTCTGGTGGCGAGGTTTCGTCCGACGTGGTGGGGTCCACCATCACGACCCGTTCTACGGCGGTACCGATTCCCTGCATCTGTCTGTGCACACCGGACGCGAGTACCAGGAGCGGTCGCCGACAGCCGTAATGCCTTTGGTCTCAGGCGAAGGCCGGGCCATACTGGTGACAGAAGGGCTCGACCACTGGCTGGCCGATCTGGAAGCCGCTGGGGAGCAGCTTCCATCGCGTGGGGATCGTTCCTGGCGCGTAGATGTATTTGACCGTCAGGTGGGATGGCTGGGCGAGTTCAGACGCAGCCGGGTCAGTGGACGCTGGTTCACGGGGAAGCATCAAATTCACATGCGAGGGATGAAGGCATGACACATACATTGACCGCTAAGGAACAGCCGCTGTCGAAGATCTTCAGCGACGAATACGTCTTCACGATTCCTGGATACCAGCGTCCCTATTCATGGGGGGTCGACCAGGCGCAGGAGTTGTTGGACGACTTGCTGGGCTACATGCACACAGGCGCCGGTAAGCTGGACGAAGTAGCCCTGTACTTCCTGGGCAGTCTGGTACTTATCAAGCGCGAGTCTTCTCCTGAAAGCACGGTGGTCGATGGCCAGCAGCGATTGACGACCCTGACCCTATTGCTGTCCTGCGTACGCGCTGTGGTGCAGGACGAGAATGTCCGTCGGGGTATTACCCGCCGGATCTACGAACAGGGTGACATCGTCTCCGCGACCGAAAACCACTACCGCTTGTCATTGCGTGAACGTGACCGCCAGTTCTTTCGTGATCGCGTGCAGCATGAGGGCGGTGTAGACGTTCTTGTGCAAGGCGATGACACGCTGCCAGACAGCCAGGCTCGGCTACGCGCAAATGCGCGGCACTTCATTCGGGTACTAAAGGACCTGGAGCCAGCAATGCTGGTGCGGCTTGTGCAGTTCATCGTGACCCGTTGTTACCTTGTGGCGGTGGCAACTCCAGATCTTGATTCCGCATATCGAATTTTCGGGGTGATGAACAGCCGCGGACTTGACCTGAGCGCGACGGACATCCTCAAGGCAGAGATCATCGGTGCCATCCAAGCAAGTTCACGCAGCGCCTACACTGAAAAATGGGAATCGCTGGAGGACGACCTGGGGCGGGATGGCTTTGGCGAGCTGTTTAGCCATATCCGCATGGTCTATCGCAAGGCCAAGCCTCAGGGAACACTGCTGAAGGAGTTCCAGCTTCACGTGGGCCCGGCTGACCCGGCTGTGTTTGTGGACCAAGTGCTGCAGCCGATGGCGCAGGCATTTCGCGAGATTGCCGATGCCGACTATTCCAGCAACATGCATGCAGAGGCAATCAACGAAGCGCTTCGCTGGTTGAACCGCATCGAGTTCAAGGATTGGGTGCCACCTGCGCTAGCTTTTTTTACACGGCACAAGGGAGCGCCAGACAAAATTTTGGCATTCGTGTCCGATCTGGAACGATTGGCGTATTCGATGCTTATCCGCAAAGCAGGCGTCAACGAGCGTATCGAGCGTTTCTCACGCCTCACTGCAGCCATTGAATCCGGTGACACCTTGCAAGACCCGGATTCCGCGCTGCAGCTGACACCTTCCGAGCAGCACGAGGCCCATGCCGCTCTGGATGGTCCGCTGTACCAGACGCACTCAGCGCGCGCGCTGGGTGTGATCCTGCTGCGCATGGATGCCTTGGTCTCGGATGGCAGTAAAACCATGGCGCACGACCAGGTGACCGTGGAGCACGTGCTTCCACAGCACCCTCGACAGGACAGCACGTGGCTCCAATGGATGCCAAGTGCCCAGGATCGTGCACTTTGGGTGCACCGCCTGGGAAATCTTGCGCTGTTGAATCGCAAGAAAAACAGCGCGGCCAACAACTACGACTTCGATCGCAAGAAAGTGGCCTACTTCAGCAAGGGCGGAACCTGTGCCTTTCCGCTGACCACTCAGGTTCTGCAGGAGGCTGATTGGAAGCTGCCTGTGCTGGAAGCGCGCCAGATCGCATTACTGGAGTTGGCTGAGAAACATTGGCGACTGGGCGGACGAGTGGCTCCGCTACGCGCTGTGGCGAGCACGTCCAGTACGGTGTTGGGGGATTCCCCGACATTCTCGCTGGGTGGTTTGAATCATCAGCTACAAGCCACTGCTCGATTGGTAGACGAGCAGTTCTTGGTTCTAGCAGGCTCCCGAGCCCGAGCCGGATGGGTGGGCCCGGACGGTGGTTACCAAGCGTTGCATCAGGACATGATCGACAACGGCACGCTTGCGCCCGTGGTGGGAGATACCCGGGAATTCCTGCGAGATGCGTTCTTCAGTAGTCCCAGTGCGGCGGCTGCGGTGGTCTGGGGGCGAACGGCCAACGGACGCGAAGCCTGGAAGATCCTGGAAACCGGACAGACCTTCGGCGAATGGGAAGAGGGTATTCCTGCGGGTGAGCATGAAGATGACGATGAAGCTGATGGAGAGCGCGAAGCTCTGTATCGGAAATTCTGGGATCAGTTCCTGGTCCAGGCCAATGCACAGGGCACGTTATTTTCTCGACGCAAGACCAGTGGCAACCGATGGATCGGTACATCACTGGGACGAAACGGGTTCCGCCTGAGCATCGCCATGACCCGTAACGAGGCACGCGTCGCGTGTCAGATTCATCACCCTGATGGCGGAAGTGCGTTGTTCGACGTACTGCATGCCGAGCGTCAGGCGATCGAAGCGGAGTTCGGTAGCGCACTGGAATGGAGTCCGCTACCGGAGCAAAAGCGGTCACGGATCAGAGTGAAGCTCGCAAAGGGCTGGCAGCTGCCTGAGAGTGAATGGCCGGCTTTTCAGACTCAGCTGGTTGAGCTCGCTTACCGGTTGGACAGCGTTCTTCGGCCCAGAATTTTGGCAATCGCGGATTGAGCAGGCCCTTGTAGCACCGCTGGAGACGACATGAGCCTGCACACAGAGATCAACTTTGAGAACGACATCTGCGCGCATCTGTCCACGCACGGCTGGCTGTACGCAGACGGTGATGCCCAGCACTACGACACGCCGCGCGCGCTGTTCTCGCCCGACCTGCTGGCATGGGTGCAAGCCACCCAGCCGCAAGCCTGGGAATCCCTGAGCAAAAGCCACGGTGCTGCCGCCGAGGCGATGCTCCTCGATCGCCTGCGCAAGCAACTGGACGAGCGTGGGACGTTGGACGTGCTGCGTTTCGGCATCGAAATGATCGGTCTGCGCCAACCGCTCAAGCTGGCCCAGTTCAAGCCCGCGCTGGCCATGAATCCCGAGCTGCAGGCCCGCTATGCCGCCAACCGCCTGCGCGTGGTGCGGCAGATACGCACCAACCACAACGACGTCATCGATCTGGTCCTATTTCTCAATGGCGTGCCGGTGGCCACCGCCGAGATCAAGACCAACTTCACTCAGGACGTCAACGAAGCGGTGGACCAGTACCGCTTCGATCGTCAGCCTAGGCCAAAGGGAAAACCCAACGCCGAACCTCTGCTGGATTTCCCACGTGGTGCCTTGGTCCACTTTGCGGTCAGCAACAGCACCGTGATGATGACGACTAAGCTGCAGGGCCCGACCACCAGCTTCCTGCCCTTCAACCTGGGCAATGAAGGCGCCGCCGGCAATCCGCTCAACCCGCACGGTCACCGCACCGCCTACCTGTGGGAACAGGTGTGGCAGCGCGACAGCTGGTTGGAGATCCTGCACCGCTACTTGGTCAGCAAGCGCGACGACAAGAAGCAGCTGGTCGGCATGATCTTCCCGCGCTACCACCAGCTGGATGCTACCCGCCAACTGCTGGCCACCGTGCTGGCCGAAGGCGCAGGGCAGAAGTACCTGATCCAGCATTCCGCCGGGTCTGGCAAGACCAACTCCATCGCATGGGCCGCCCACTTCCTGGCCGACCTGCACGACGTCGGCCACAAGAAGCTGTTCGACAGCGTGCTGGTAGTCAGTGACCGTAACGTCCTGGATGCTCAACTGCAGGAAGCCATCTTCGACTTCGAACGCACCGCCGGCGTGGTGGCCACCATCACCGGCGAGAACCAGAGCAAGAGCGGTGGGCTGGCCACGGCGTTGTCGGGCGGCAAGAAGATCGTGGTGTGCACCATCCAGACCTTCCCGTTTGCCTTGAAGGCCGTGCAGGATTTGGCCGCCACCCAGGGCAAACGCTTTGCGGTGATCGCCGATGAGGCGCACAGCTCGCAGACGGGCGAAGCGGCTTCCAAGCTCAAGCAGGTATTGAACGCCGAAGAGCTGAAGGAGCTGGCCGACGGCGGCGAAGTCGGCACCGAAGACTTGCTGGCCGCGCAGATGGCTGCACGCGCAAATGATGCCGGCGTAACCTACGTGGCCTTCACTGCCACGCCCAAGGCCAAGACGCTGGAGTTGTTCGGTCGTCGCCCGAATCCTGCGCTGCCGGCTGGCCCGGACAACCTGCCGGGCGCGTTCCATGTGTACTCCATGCGCCAGGCTATCGAGGAAGGCTTTATTCTCGACGTGCTTGAGAATTACACGCCCTACAAGCAGGCGTTCAAGCTGGCCCACAACGGCCAGGAGTGGGACGAAAAGGAAGTCGAGCGCAGCGAAGCTGTGAAGGGAATCATGCGATGGGTGCGCCTGCACCCCTACAACATCAGCCAGAAAGTGGCAGTAGTGGTAGAGCACTTCCGCGACAACGTGCAGCCGCTGCTCAACGGCCATGCCAAGGCCATGGTGGTGGTGGGTAGCCGCCTGGAAGCGGTGCGCTGGCAGCTGGCCATCGACAAGTACATCAAGGACCACAACTACAAACTGGGTACGTTGGTGGCATTCTCCGGCGACGTGACAGACGCCGAGTCTCTACCGGAGTCGGTAAGCGAGAACAGCGGCGTACTGAATCCTAATCTGAAAGGCAGGGACATTCGCGAAGCCTTCGCCACTGATGAGTACCAGATCCTGCTGGTGGCCAACAAGTTCCAGACTGGCTTCGATCAGCCCTTTCTCTGCGGCATGTACGTGGACAAGCGCTTGGGCGGTATCCAGGCGGTACAGACGCTGTCTCGATTGAATCGTTCGTACAAAGGTGACTACGGCACCAAGGACACGACCTACGTACTGGATTTCGTCAACGAGCCTGACGACGTGCTGGCAGCTTTCAAAACCTACTACGAAACCGCTGAGCTCAGCGGAGTCACCGACCCCAACCTGATCTATGACCTGCGCGCCAAGCTGGACGCCGCTGGTTATTACGATGACAACGAGGTGGAGCGGGTCATCAAGGTGGAGATGAGCACGACTGGAACCCAGGGCGAACTGATTGCCGCCATAGAGCCAGTGGCCGATCGCCTGCTGAAGCGGTTCAACGCGGCGCGCAAGCGTCTGCTGGATGCCGAAGCGTCTGCCGCTGAGCACGATACCAAGCTCGTGCAGGCAGCCAAGGACGAACTGGCGGCATTGGTCCTGTTCAAGCGCGACCTGGGCACATTCGTGCGGGTCTACGCCTTTCTGTCGCAGGTATTCGACTACGGCAATACCGCCATTGAGAAGCGCGCCATCTTCTTCAAACGCCTACTGCCGTTGCTGGACTTCGGACGCGAGCGGGAGGGCATTGACCTGTCCAAGGTCACGCTTACGCATTACAAGTTGAATGACCAGGGTAGGCGCGGCTTGAAGCTTGATAACACGCAAGGCGACTACAAGCTGGATCCGCTGTCCGAAACCGGGGGAGGCGAGGTCCAGGAAAAGCTCAAAGCCCAGTTGTCCGAGATCCTTGCCAAGGTCAACGACCTGTTCGAAGGCGAGCTGACCGACGACGACAAGCTGGTCTACGTGAACAACGTCCTGAAAGGGAAGCTACTGGAATCTGAAGTGCTCCAGGAGCAGGCGCAGAACAACACGAAGGGACAGTTCGCCAATTCGCCTGACCTGCAGAGCGAGCTAATGAAGGCGATCATCAGTGCGTTCGCCGCCAACACGAAGATGAGCACGCAGGCGCTGGACTCGAAGAAGGTCCAGGATGGCCTGCGGGATGTCTTGCTTGGCCCTGCCCAGTTGTATGAAGCATTGCGCGAGGTCAGGCTGGGGTAAAGCGTGACCGTACTGATAGTCCGTAGTTATCACAGATTTGGATGATGGTGCATGGAGGCAGCGACCGTGACTTACCGCTGCCAATGGTGATGGGTTAGGGAGTCGCTGAGCTGCCATGTATCCAAAAGCGGCTGACCTCTGGTGCTTTGGCGAGTCCACACAGTCAGGCGACGAGTTGATTTCGCATCTTTGGCAAGAAGGCCCCCATCCAGACAAGTGTCCGCCCTTGTCCAAGACAATTTCTTATGGCGTTCGCCCCGGGTATCAGTACCCTGCATGGGCGGTACTGGGTCAGTAAAATAGCGCTACTAAGCTCGCGACTGTGCGGGCATGGAATGCTGTGCTGATCTGCTGTCTAAAATGTGCGGCTAGGGACGATTTTCGCTGAAACAACGCCTGAAGGCGGGAAGCGAACAAGCAAGGAAGCTAATTTTCGCCGGCGGGGGCCGGTGGCCATTGTTTGTAATGCATTGTGTTGCTTGGGGAAAAACCATGGGTAGTTCAATCGAGGCATTGCTTCGGCAAATGTCTTCTGCGTTCGCGACAGACGCTTTCATCGCCTTGATATTGGCGGTATTCGTCATCGCTCTGTACCAAGCGGAAAAGGGCAAACATTCACAGTTCCTGGAATACGCCCCGGGAATCATGACCTCGCTAGGCATTCTTGGTACCTTCGTAGGAATAGTGATTGGCCTCTTGGCCTTCAATGTCGACGATATCGACGGCAGCATCAAAGCGCTGTTAGCCGGTATGAAAACGGCGTTCATCACTAGCTTGGCGGGCATGCTTCTGTCGGTCGTTTTCAAGGTCGTTGATGCTTGGCGGTTTTCACCGCGCCGAGACCAAGCACGCCTGCCAGACCAGGTGCGGCCGGAGCATATTCTGGCATCTATGGAAAAGCAGAACGATAAGCTGGATGTGATCGGGGCCGCCTTGGTAGGCGCGGAAGAGGGCTCTCTCATTGGTCAGCTCAAGCTCATCCGCGCTGACTCAAATGATTCGAACACACAAGCTCGCCGGGCTCGAATCGAGTTTGAGGAGAAGCTGTGGGCAGAAATGCGCACCTTTGCAGACATACTTTCAAAATCTGCTACCTCGCAGATTATCGAAGCCCTTCGGCAGGTTATCCACGATTTCAACGAAAAACTTACAGAGCAGTTCGGGGAGAACTTCAAGGCTCTGGATGCATCCGTGAAGAAGCTAGTTGATTGGCAGGCCCAGTATTCGGCACAAGTCGAGTTGATGGGGGCTCAATTTGAGCAAAGCGCAAAATCTCTTGATCTGTCCGAAGCAGCGGTCCAGCTGATAGCGACGGAGTGCAAAGCCATCCCGGCTTCCATGGGCGAGCTTAGGGAGGTTCTGGATGTCAATCAGCATCAGATTGCAGAACTGCAGCGCCACCTCGAGGTATTCGTGGCTATGCGTGATGAAGCCATCCAAGCAGTACCTCAATTGACCGCCAAGGTTGAGCAGATCGCGGACCAGATGGCGGCTGGCGCAGTAGGCATGGGGGTTATCCTTGCCGAGAAGACGGAGGAGTTTGACACCTTCATGACCCGATCCAATGTCGCTGTGAAGGAGATGGCTCTGGCGGTTGCGGACCAGTCTGAGAAGCTTACGGTCGAGATGTCCGGTGCCGTAGCGGAGCTGACTTCCACTTCACGCGAGATGGTCAGAAGCCTGGAGAATTCAAGCAAGACAGTTCACGAACAGATCAAGAACGCAACCCAGGAAATGTCCGAGTCTGTCCAACGCGAAACGAATCGCGCCCTCGGTGGACTAGAGCAGCAGGTCAAAGCGGCGGTTGAGCGGACTGGGGAGGCGGTGAATGTACAAATGTCTGCTCTGGATCGGGCGACCCAGCAGGAACTCGAGCGGGTATTAAGCCACTTTGGTACTTCGCTCGCCCGGATCTCGGATGGATTTGTAACTGATTACGAAAGATTGACCAAGCGTCTAGCCGAACTGTCAAGAGTCGTGGCATAGGCCGGATCATGGATAGCGCATTTGGCAACTCGCGTCGCCCTGCAGATGACGAGCATTGGATGAGCATCTCGGACTTGATGTCCGGTCTCATGATCGTATTTCTGTTTATTGCGATTGCGATGATGTACTACGTCCGAATCGAGAAAGAGCGGATTGAAGAGATAGCAATCGCCTATAGGAATACGCAGGTCAGTCTCTATAACGATCTCGTTGGAGCGCTTGGCCCCGATCTTCCCGCATGGCAGGCCGAGATAGATAAAGAGACATTAGAAGTCAGATTCCTGAATCCTGAACTGCTATTCGAGCCAGGTCGGGCAAATATGCGTCAGCCTTTTCGCCAAGTTCTTGACAGTTTTGTCCCTCGCTATCTTGAGGTCATCAAGAAGTACAGGATGGACATCGAAGAGATCCGCGTGGAAGGGCACACTAGTAGTGATTGGTCGGGCGCCAGAGATGCTGATTCTGCCCATTTTTACAACATGGCGCTGGCCCAGGATCGCACGCGTGAAGTGCTGCTCTACTTGAATAACCTGACATCAGATAGTCGAGATCGAGCTTGGATCAGAGAGAAAGTTTCTGCGGTCGGATACTCGTCTTCCCGTCCCGTTCGCAACAAGGATGGATCCGAGGACGCGGAGAGGTCTCGTCGCGTCGCGTTTCGCGTCATTACCAATTCCGAGATTCAAATCCGGAAAATCATCAATGATATTCCGTAAAGATCTATGCGCCTGAACATCAATTTTCTTGACCTGGACGCGGTGGCTGCTCGATTCAGGTCGCAAGCCACCATAAAAGTGTCTTTGGATAGCGCGACTCAATGGGATCCAGTGGATGTGGACCTGCGTAAAGGAAGAGAGGTCGAGCTCGACGACGTCGAAGTTATAGATGGACTTCTAAGTGTCGAAGGGAGGCAGGTACTTCTCTATATCCGTGATCATTCATTTGGCTTCTCGGAGGCCCTTCTTGATCCTATGAAGGGGCGAAAGTTTCATGTGGCCGAGTGCGAAACGTTAGAAATGATGCGTTCCCGAAACAGGTTCGAGCGATACGTAGCCACGAATCGAATGGACGGACTGTTCAACATTGCTGGGACTGACCGTGATGGGATGGCGCGTGATGCTGACGTCCGCCTGCATGTATGTATCAACTGTCTTAAGCGGCTGAACTACGGTTCTGTGCTTGTAGGGAATCAAGCGTTTAGGCATGGAGTGAGAGACAGGTTTTCTCTGCACGAGTTTTTCGAAACCTATAGCACTTTGTTCAAGAACCTTCCATCTGGGTTCGCCAAGGAAAGTGGAAGCGTTGGATATTCTGACGACTGGACCGCGCTTTCTTCTTCGATCCGAAAGCATTGTGGCTATCGCTGTGATGAGTGCAGGGTCGTGCTGTTGACAGAGCAGCGCCTGCTCCAAGTTCATCACAAGAACGGGGTAAAAACCGATAATCGACGGGAGAATCTGCGGCCTTTGTGCATGGACTGTCATCGGAAAGAGCCCGATCACGGCCACATCTTCATCCCAGCGGCCGACATGCGTCTGATCGCAAAGCTTCGTACTGATCAGAACGTTGTCGCGAATGAATGGGACACCATATTAAAGCGCGCGGACTTGGCAATTCGGCCGGGCTTGGAACTTGCGTTTAAGAAGGGCTGGCCGCCACCGGAATTGGCGGCAACATTGAGAGGCGACAATGGCCGGGACCAGATGGTCGACGCTTCGTGGCATCAGCGGAAGTGCGCCGTTACGTCCGGAGCCGTGCCACGGATACTCGGCTGGCACATATATTCTCCAATTCAACTGGTGGATGAACTTGCCGATCGCTAGAGCGAGATTCTGCCCTTTTGCCGAGCGACCACTTCTTCCCCGAGCGACATCTCCGGCATGTCTGTCCTTTGTGTGTCTACCGGTCCACTTCAGCTGACGGCCGCCTGCTCAGTTTCACCAATCTGGATGCGTCTGGCGAACTGTTCGCCCACTACTTCGACGCCGCCGAGGTCTATCACAGCCACCATTGGTTCATCGATGGCATCAAGTCCCGGACGGACGGAGGTTTGGCGGCACCTTAATTGAAGTCGTGAAGCCAGGTTAGTCCTAGTAAGCACAGCGCACCTAGCCCTTCGACACCTCGCAATCGATGCGCCCGGATATGGCCGCCGGCGTTATCCGTGCTACCCGGTGCTCGGCTTTGCTTCCGCCACTGCCTCCCCGCCCCACCGCGCAGTAGCATGCACCCATGCGACGACCCAACCGTTTCCCCCTGCCCTGGACCCAGATCGCGCTGTACGCCGCCTTGCTCGCGGCCGGCACGCTGCTGCTGCAATGGCTGGACTACCAGCGACTGGTGCGCAGCCATGCGTCGGTGGTCTACGAAGCGTTGTTGGCCACCGGGTTCCTCGCTTTGGGCGTGTGGCTGGGCGTGCGCCTGCTGGCGCGGCGCCCGGCGCCGGGGGAGCAGGGCGAAGGCAATCCCCGGGCGGTCGCGGCGCTGGGCATCAGCCCGCGCGAGCTTGAGGTCCTGCAGCAGATCGCCGCCGGCCATTCCAATAAGGAGATCGCGGCCCGGCTGCACGTCTCCCCCAACACCGTGAAGACCCACGTCGCCCGGCTGCTGGAAAAGCTCGAAGCGCGGCGGCGCACCGACGCCCTGCGCCGTGCGCGTGAGCTGGGCCTGGTGCCTTGAGTGGTCGTTACCACGGGTGATCCGGTCGAAATCACCCTTTCGGGCGATGGACGCCGCGCCGCCGATGGCCTGCAATCGCGCTCCAATTCGGACAGCAACGGAGGTGGGGCATGTGGCGTGACATCCTGAAGTACGGCGTGATCGCGGGGCTGGTGGTGGGCGGCGCGATGGTGGCCACCTTCGCCGCGACCGGCGGGCAAATGCCGCATGGCTGGCTGGGCATGGCGGTGGGCTACGCGACCATGCTGGTCGCGTTCAGCGCCGTGTTCGTGGGCATCAAGCACCAGCGCGACGTCGGCGGCGGCGGGGTGATCCGGTT
>SEFZ01000025.1 GCA_004173185.1 Sphingomonadales bacterium
CCCCGGGACGGGGAGGGGGACCGTCCGAAGGACGGTGGAGGGGGCCCCGTTCACGGCAAACGGAAACGATGCCGGTGATCACCGAACTTAGGTCTTGGAGAATTTCGCGGGCGGGAATGCGCAGGGTGGAAAAGCCATGTTCGGCGAGCCGCCGATCGCGCACTTCATCCCGCTGGGGGCGGTCGCCTTGATTATGCGCTTCGCCATCGACTTCGATCGCCAACCGGGTTTCGAGGCATGCGAAGTCGAGGCGGTACCCGATCTGTGGGTTCTGGCGGCGGAATAGAAAGCCGCCGGGCGCTTTGCGGAGCTGTTGCCAGAGCAGCACTTCCGGGAATGACATATTCTTGCGGTCAGCGCGGGCTTTCTTGATGTCCTTTATCGGCGCGCGGAGGATTTTGGGCAGGCGTGGGCCCCCTCCACCACGCGGCTTCGCCGCGCGGTCCCCCTCCCCGTTCCGGGGAGGAATTTGGGGCGACGCGCCCATCATCACATCCGGAACACGCCGAACGCGGGGCGCTCGGGGATCGGGGCGTTGAGGGTGGCGGCAAAGGCGAGGCCGAGCACGTCGCGGGTTTGCGCGGGATCGATGATGCCGTCGTCCCACAGGCGCGCGGTGGCGTGCCAGGGGTTGCCTTCGTCTTCGTAGCGTTGGCGGATTGGGGCCTTGAAGGCTTCGGCGTCGGCGTCGCTCCATTTGTCGGCGTCGCGGTGGACCGTTGCCAGCACGCTTGCTGCCTGTTCGCCGCCCATCACGCTGATCCGCGAGTTCGGCCAGCTGAACAGGAAGCGGGGCGAATAGGCCCGGCCGCACATGCCGTAATTGCCGGCGCCGAAGCTGCCGCCGATAAGGATCGTGATCTTGGGCACGGTGGCGGTGGCGACGGCAGTGACGAGCTTGGCGCCGTGCTTGGCGATGCCCTCTGCCTCATATTTCCCGCCGACCATGAAGCCGGAGATGTTCTGGAGGAACAGCAGCGGGATGCGGCGCTGGCAGGCGAGTTCGATGAAGTGCGCGCCCTTCACGGCGCTTTCGCTGAACAGCACGCCGTTATTGGCGATGATGCCCACCGGCATGCCCCAGATGTGCGCGAAGCCGCAGACCAACGAGGTGCCGTAGAGCGCCTTGAACTCGTGGAATTCGCTGCCATCGACCAGCCGCGCGATGATCTCGTGCACATCATAGGGCGCGCGGACGTCTTGCGGCACGATGCCGTAAAGGTCGCTGGAATCGTACTTTGGCGCACGGGGTTCGAGCAGCTTTACCGTCGCTTCGGCATCGGCGGGGAGATGGCTGACGATATCGCGCACGATCGTCAGCGCGTGTTCGTCATTTTCGGCGAGGTGATCGACTACGCCCGATCTGCGCGCGTGGAGATCGCCGCCGCCTAGGTCTTCGGCGCTGATCACTTCGCCCGTCGCGGCCTTCACCAAAGGCGGGCCGGCGAGGAAGATCGTACCCTGTTCGCGGACGATCACGCTCTCGTCGCTCATCGCGGGAACATATGCCCCGCCCGCGGTGCAGCTTCCCATCACGCACGCGATCTGGGGAATGCCCTTGGCCGACATATTGGCTTGGTTGAAAAAGATGCGGCCGAAGTGATCGCGATCGGGGAACACATCCGCCTGATGCGGCAGGTTCGCGCCGCCGCTGTCGACCAGATAGATACAGGGCAGGCGGTTGGCGTCGGCGATCTCCTGCGCGCGGAGATGCTTCTTCACCGTCATCGGATAATAGGTGCCGCCCTTCACCGTGGCATCGTTGCAGACGATCATCACGGTTCGGCCCGATACGCGGCCGATGCCGGCGATCATGCCTGCGCCGGGGACTTCGCCGTCATACAGGTCGTTGGCCGCAAGCTGGCCGATTTCGAGGAAGGGCGAGCCCGGATCGAGCAGCCGCTCGACTCGCTCGCGCGGGAGCAGCTTGCCGCGTGCCGTATGGCGTTCGCGCGATGCCTCGGAGCCACCCAATGCGGCGGCGGCTACATCGGCGCGCAGCTTCTCGGCCAGCGCGCGATTGTGCGCAGCATTGGCGCGGAAGACCTCACTATCGGCGGAGACCTTGGTGTCGAGCACCGGGGCGCTCATAATAGGGCATCCTTCCTGTCCTAGTTTTCATTCGATTACACTTAGGTCTACACAATTGGAAGGCGCTGGCGCACGCCATTTTGCGGGTGTAGCACGCTGTTATCACAGCGATACGGGAGTTCCCCCTTTGAAGACCCATTCGATTCTGCTCGCGGCTTTGCTTGCGACCACTGCCTGCACATCCTCCGCGCCGAGCGGCTCAGGCGCAACGGTTGCCGCGGGCACGGGCATCGGCGTCGATCTCGACGGGCTGAACAAGAGCGTGAAGCCCGGCGATGATTTCGACGAATATGCCAGTGGTGGCTGGCGTGCGAAGACCGAAATCCCGGCGGACCGATCGAGCGTAGGCACCGGGCTGCTGGTGTTCAACAAGGCCGAGGCCAACAATGTTGCGATCATCGACGCCGCAGTGAAGGCCAATGCCGCCGAGGGCAGCGACACGCGCCGCATCGCGGACTGGTACACGGCCTATACCGACCTGTCCGGCATCGAAGCGCGGGGACTTGCGCCGCTGGGCAACGACATGAACGTGATCGGCTCGATCACCGACAACAAATCGCTGTCGACGGTGCTGGGTGGCAATGTGCGGGTCGATGTCGATCCGCTCAACGCGACCGATTACAACACCGAGAATCTGTTCGGCCTGTTCGTCAGCCAGTCGTTCGACAAGCCCGATACCAATGTTCCCTATGTGCTGCAGGGTGGTCTGGGCCTGCCCGAGCGCGATTATTATCTGTCGGGCGACGCGCAGATGGCCGGGCTGCGGACCAAATATCAGGCGTATATCACCCAGCTTTTCACGCTGGCGAAGATGACCGATCCGGCGGTGCGCGCGAAGCGGGTGTTCGATCTGGAAACCAGGATCGCGCAGGCACACACGGATAACGTCACCAGCCAGGATGCGCACAAGGCGAACAACGCGTGGACCAAGGCAGACTTTGCCAAGAAGGCGCCGGGGATCGATTGGGATGCATTCTGGACCGCAGCGGGGCTGGGTTCGCAGAGCGACTTCATCGTGTGGCATCCGGCGACGACGGTGAAGCTAGCGCAACTGGTGGCGAACGAGCCGCTGGATGCCTGGAAGGACTGGCTGGCGTTTCACCGGATCAACGAAGTGACAGCGGTGTTGCCCGCAGCATTTGATACGGCGCGGTTCGATTTCTTCTCGAAGGAACTCAACGGCCAGCAAAAGCCGCGCCCGCGCGACAAGCGCGCGATCGCCAGCGTCAATGCCTGGCTCGGCGATGCCGTCGGCAAGCTTTACGTGAAGGACTATTTCCCGGCTTCGTCGAAGACCGATGTTCAGAACATGGTGACCAACATCAAGTCGGCGTTCGACAAGCGAGTGGCGGGGCTGACCTGGATGAGCGCGGATACCAAGTCCGAAGCGCGCAAGAAGATCGAGACGATGCAGGTTGGCGTCGGCTATCCCGAAACGTGGCGCAATTATGCGTCGCTGGCAGTGGAGGCGGACGATCCCGTGGGCAATCTGCGCCGCGCCGAGCTTGCCGAGACGAAGCACCAATTGGCCAAGCTGGGCAAAGCGCCGGACAAGGGCGAATGGTGGATGACGCCGCAGACGGTGAACGCAGTGAACCTGCCGCTACAGAATGCGCTCAACTTCCCGGCTGCGATCCTGCAGGCGCCGTTCTACGATCCAGCCGCCGATGCTGCATCGAATTATGGTTCGATTGGCGCGATCATTGGCCATGAGATCAGCCACAGCTTTGACGATCTCGGCTCGACCTTCGATAGCGCGGGCCGGCTGCGTAACTGGTGGACGCCCGAGGATCTGGCGCATTTCAAGCAGGCGGGCGCGGCATTGGTCGCGCAGTACAATGCCTATGAAGCGCTGCCGGGGCTGTTCCTCAACGGCAAGCTCGAGCTGAGCGAGAACATCGCCGACGTGGCCGGCCTCGCGGCTTCCTATGACGCTTATCGCGCCTCGCTGGGCGGCAAGGAAGCGCCGGTGATCGGCGGGCTGACCGGCGATCAGCGCTTCTTCCTCGCCTTTGCGCAATCGTGGCGCGAGAAGGCGCGCGAGCAGCAATTGCGCGGGCGGGTGGCTACCGATGGCCACGCCCCGGCACGCTGGCGCGCGATGACGGTGCGCAACATCGATGCCTGGTATCCGGCGTTCAACGTGCAGGCGGGGGAGAAGCTGTTCCTTGCGCCTGAGAAGCGCGTGAAGGTCTGGTGAACCTCTCATCCTCTGCTTAGGCTGGGCCTGAGCAGAGGAGAGACACATGCGCTGGATTCGGTCGATCGGGGCAATCGCCGCCGCATTTTGCATGGCGGCGGCCACGCCCGCACTTGCGCAGGCGGGCTGGACCCGCGGCTGGGCCGCCAGCATGTGGCAGGGCAATGCCGAGCAGGCCGTGACCGTGGAGAATGTCACGATCCGCTCCGCCGTGCGCATCGGGGCAGGCGGCACGCAATTGCGGCTGCGGCTGTCGAACGAATATGGTCAGGCGCTGACAGTGGGCGCGGCGAGCGTGCGCACCGCAGGCGGCGCTTCGGTGCGGGTGACGTTTGGCGGGCAGGCCAGCTTCAAGATCCCGGCGGGCGCTCCGCTGGTGAGCGACCCGGTTAGCCTGCCGGTCAAGGCGTTTGAACTGGTCGAAATCTCGCTGTTCCTGCCGGAAAAGGCCGTGCTCGATACGCTCCACGAGGCCGCCGGTGCTCCGACGCAGATTTCCGCGCCGGGCGATTTCACAGGCGGAGACTTCACGGCAGTCACCACCAATCGCGTGCGGCCGCTGGTTGCGGGGCTCGACATATTCGGAGCCAAATCGCGCCCTGTGATCGTCGCGTTCGGCGATTCGATCACCGATGTTGGCAGTTGTCCCAACGAGGTCATGCCGCGCTGCCGCTGGAGCGAAGTGTTGGGCCGTAGGCTGGCGGCTGCCGGTATGCCGCATGTCGTGATCAACCACGGCATTTCGGGCAATCGCGTGCTGGCGCCGGGCACCGGGCCGAGCGCATTGGCGCGGATCGATCGCGACGTGCTGACGGTGCCGGGGGTGACGCATGTCGTGCTGCTGGAAGGGGTCAACGATGCGGGCAGTTCGGGGCTGACGCGCAACGGCACGACGCGGCCGGTGATCTCTGCGGCCGAGCTGATCGCGGGCTATCGCCAGTTCGTCCAGCGCGCACATGAGCGGGGGATCAAGGTCATCGCAATGACGATCCTGCCGTTCGAGGGCGCGTTTTATTACGCGCCCGAACGCGACGCGATCCGGATGGAGGCCAATGCCTTTATTCGCGGCTCGGGCGTGTTCGATGGGGTGATCGACATGGAGAAGATCGTCATGGATCCGGCAAACCCGAAGCGACTGGCGACGGCGTTTCAGGGCGAGAAGGGCGATAATCTCCACCCGGACGCCGCCGGGCAGGCGGCGATGGGGGAAGCGATTCCGTTGAAGCTGTTCCGCTAGCGCTTAGCCGCCGATCAATTCGCGGCCGATCAGCATCCGGCGGATCTCGTTGGTGCCCGCGCCGATGTCGAGCAGCTTGGCATCGCGGGCGAAACGTTCGACGGGCCAATCCTTGGTGTAGCCCGCGCCGCCGAGTGCCTGGATCGCTTCGAGCGACACGCGCACCGCGTTCTCCGACGCCAGCAGGATGGCGCCCGCCGCATCGAAGCGCGTCGTGTTGCCCGCGTCGCAATTCTTGGCGACGGTATAGACGTACGCGCGCGCCGAATTGAGCGCGACGTACATGTCGGCGACCTTGGCCTGCATCAGCTGGAAGGTGCCGATCGGCTTGCCGAACTGCTTGCGCTCGCGAAGGTAAGGGATGACCACGTCGAGGCATGCCTGCATGATGCCGAGCTGGATGCCGGCGAGGACGGTGCGCTCATAGTCGAGGCCGCTCATCAGCACGCCGACGCCGCCGTTGAGCGGGCCCATGACGTTTTCCTCGGGGACTTCGCAATCGTTGAAGACCAGCTCTGCGGTGGGCGAGCCGCGCATGCCCATCTTGTCGATCTTCTGGCCGATCGAGAAGCCCGGCATGCCCTTTTCGATCAGGAAGGTGGTGATGCCGCGCGAGCCTTCGCCGGTCTTGGCGTAAACGACGAGCGTGTCGGCATAGGCCGCGTTGGTGATCCAGAATTTGGTGCCGTTGAGGATGAAGCGGTCGCCCTTTTGCTCGGCGCGCAGCTTCATGCTGACCACGTCGGAGCCGGCGCCGGCTTCGGACATTGCGAGCGACCCGACATGTTCGCCTGAGACGAGCTTGGGGAGGTATTTGGCCTTTTGCTCGGGGCTGGCCCAGCGCTTGATCTGATTGACGCAGAGATTGGAATGCGCGCCGTAACTGAGCCCGATCGAAGCCGACGCACGGCTGACTTCCTCACATGCGATGACATGCTCGAGATAGCCGAGGCCGAGGCCGCCATATTCCTCCTCGACGGTTATGCCGTGCAGGCCGAGCGCGCCCATTGCGGGCCATAGTTCGCGCGGGAACCAGTCTTCGGCGTCGATCCTAGCGGCCAGCGGCTCGATCTGCTCCTTGGCAAAGCGGGCAGTGGTGTCGCGGATCATCTCGGCATTTTCGCCGAGGCCGAAATCGAGGGTGGCTTCCATGTGTCTCTCCTGTTCCGGCAGCATAGCTGACCTATCTTCGCAGGTTCAAGCCGTGACGATCGTGCCGTCCTGCACTTCAACCGGCCAGCATAGCAATCGCCCCCCGGTGCACGGACCACCGACGCAGACGCCATCCTCAATCCGATACAGCGCGCCGTGCCAACTGCATTGGATCAGGCCGCCATCGGGGGTGAGATAGTCGTCAAGCTGCTGGGCGAGCGGGATCGCCATGTGGGCGCAGCGATCGACATAGCCGTGGACGGTCTCGCCCTTGCGCACCACGAAGCCGTGGAAGCGGCCGGCCTTCATCTGGAGGACGAAATTACGGGCCTTGCCGTCGGGGATGAGGGTGAGGGGGCCGAGCTTTACGCCGGGGGGCGTTTCGGTGAGGTGGCTCATCTTGCGGTCACCCTGACTGGTCGACGGGTGGATGCTTCGACAGGCTCAGCATGAGCGGGGTTAGGGCGGTCTTCACTTGGGCAGCTTCGCCTTTGGAAACCCCGCCCAGGCCGCATCATAATCGGGCTGCGACGTGTCGAGCGCGTGCTTGGTCGGCTTATACGGCCAGCAGGTCTCGATCATGAAGGCCATGGTGCCTTCGATCTTGTGCGGCTTGAGATCGGCGTTCGACGCGCTTTCCCAACTGGTGACGTCGGGGCCGTGGCCAGCCATCAGGTTGTGCAAGCTGAGGCCGCCCGGTGCGAAGCCTTCCGCCTTGGCGTCGTAGGCGCCGGTAATCAGCCCCATGGCTTCGCTCATCACGTTGCGGTGGAACCAGGGCGGGCGGAACGTGTCTTCGCTCACCATCCAGCGCGGCGGGAAGATCACGAAATCGGCGTTGGCGCGGCCGGGGACGTCGCTGGGCGAGGTCAGCACGGTGAAGATCGAGGGATCGGGATGATCGAAGCTGGCGGTGTTGATCGTGTTGAACCGCGCCAGATCGTAGCGCCAGGGCGCGAGATTGCCGTGCCAGGCGACCACATCGAGCGGCGAGTGATCGAGCGTCGTCGTCCACAGCGAACCCAGATATTTCTGGACCAGTTCGAAGGGCTCGTCGCGATCCTCAAACCATGCGGCAGGAGTCTCGAAATCGCGCGGATTGGCGAGGCCGTTGGCACCGATTGGGCCGAGATCGGGCAGGCGAAACAATGCGCCGTGATTCTCCGCGACATAGCCGCGTGCCTCGCCATCGGGGAGGGTCGCACGGAACTTCACCCCGCGCGGGATCAGCGCGATCTGGCCGGGAGCGATCTCGATCCGTCCGAGCTCGGTGAGCAGTTCGAGCCGCCCGGCCTGTGGGATGAACAGCAATTCGCCATCGGCATCGACGAACGCGCGCGCAGTCATATCCGCGTTGGCGGCATATAGATGCACCGCGACGCCCTCGAGGTCGGCGGGATCGCGATTGGCGAGCATCGTCGTCATGCCGTGGATCAGATCGGTGCCCGGCGCGGGCGCAGCGATCGGATCCCAGCGCAGGCGATTGGGGGGCAGGGGAGCCTGCACCGTGCCGCGCGCGAAGCGCTTCGCACCATCGTAGCGCGTGAACGGCGGATGCTCAGCACTGGGCCGCAAGCGATAGAGCCAGGAACGGCGGTTCTCATGGCGCGGCGCAGTGAAGGCGGTGCCGCTGAGTTGCTCGGCGTACAGGCCGAAAGCGGGGCGCTGGGGCGAATTGCGACCGATCGGGAGCGCGCCCACGACCGCTTCGGTGGAAACGTGATTGCCGAAGCCGGGAAAATAGTCGGTCATCTGGCTCTTCCTGCTCCCCTCCCGGACAGAGAGGGAGATTTCAGGAGTCGGATGAGGAGGCTCTTCGTCCCCCTCATCCTCCCTGCGGTTTGGGCCGGGTTGTTCCCGGCTCTCCTCTCCAACTCGGAATCAGGCGTCGACCTGAATAACACCTCTGCGAATTTGATCCAGCTCTATGCTCTCGAACAGTGCCTGAAAATTGCCGTTGCCGAAACCTTCATTACCCTTGCGCTGGATGATCTCGAAGAAGATCGGACCAAACATGTTTTCGGTAAAGATCTGAAGCAGAAGCCCCTCGTCGCCGACATTGCCGTCGATCAGGATGCGGTTCTTGCGCAGGCGCTCAAGGTCTTCGCCGTGGCCGGGCACGCGCTTGTCGACCAGCTCGTAATAGGTTTCGATCGTGTCCTGCAGCTTCACGCCACGGGCGCGGAGGCGCTCTACGGTATCGAAAATGTCCGGCGTGGTCAGCGCGAGATGCTGGATGCCCTCGCCGTGATATTCGCGGATGAACTCCTCGATCTGGCTCTTGTCGTCCTGGCTCTCGTTCAGCGGGATGCGGATCGCCTTGTCGGGCGCGATCATCGCCTGGCTAAACAGGCCGGTGGCCTGGCCCTTGATGTCGAAATACTTCTGCTCTTCGAAGCCGAAGAGCGTCTTGTAGAAGGCCGACCACACCTGCATCTGCCCACGGCGAACATTGTGGGTGAGGTGATCGAGCAGATCGAGGCCGACATTGTTGGCCGCTTCGGCTTCCTGCCAGCCCGGGATCTCGGCCCAATCGGCATAGAGATCCACGCCGTCCGCGATGAAATAGAGATAGGAGCCGCCGATGCCGGTGATGACGGTGTCGTCCTCATCGGTGCGCTGCGCACCATTTTCCAGCGCCCATTTCATGGCGGCTGCCGGATCGGCGACGCGGAACGCCATCGCGCTGGCCGATGCGCCATGCTCGTTGCGGAACTGCGCGACGCGGCCATCGGCATCGCGGTTGAGCATCAGGTTGATGCGGCCCTGCTTGTAGCGGGTGATGTTCTTGGTGAGGTGCCGGTGCGTCGGTACGAAGCCGAGCTGCTCGAACTGCTTCGCCATCGCCAGCGGATCGGGCGAAGTGAATTCGACGAATTCGAAGCCGTTGAGGCCGAGGGGGTTCGCGGGGTCGGTCATAGCACGCTCCATTTCAACGCGGGCGCTACCGTTTCGTGCAATTAGTGTCAATTGATACTACATTTGAAGCCTACGCTTTGTCATGCTGAACTTGTTTCAGCATCCATCGTGCAACAGGTGAAGGCATCGCCCGTGGCGGGTTGGACCCTGAAACAAGTTTAGGGTGACGCTTGGTTTTGTGGCGGGTCAAAGTCCTTCGCCGCCCACCCAATGCGCGTTGGAAAGCCGCCGCGCGACGCTCCAGGTCTGATTGCGAATGTCGGGCACCGCGACGATCTCCCAGAATGCGCCGCGCGTCATCGGGCCGAGCGCGTAGAGATTGCCATTGGGCGTGCCGTCCGCCGCGATCGTCTGGCCCTGATTGTCGACATCGATGCCCAGATGCGCCGCGTCGGGGCGGATATGGCCGCGAGCGGCGAGCTTCTGGAGCAAGGGCTCCTCGGTGCGGGCGAGATCGCCGAGCGGGCCGGTGCAGTTGACGATGCGCTGGGCGAGGAGCGTTTCGGTCTCGTTTGAGCCGCGGCGGCGGAATGCCACTGCGATGCCGTCTGGCTGTTCGTCAAAGCCCATCGTCTTGCCTGCGATGACTTCCAATTGCCCGCGCTCGATCACCGCCATCAACCGCGCATAGACATCGGGGGCGAGACGGTGCCGGTGGACGTCCCACCACGGGCGCAGATGGCGCAGGAAACGGCCGCGCTCTTCGTCGCTGGCATTGCCCCACATGCCCTGGGTGAACGGGCGGAGTTCATCGACAGCATTACGCCAGCCGATGGTATCGCCGCGCTCGCGAACGCTGTGCAGCAATTGCGAGGCAGTGGACGCAGGGCGCTCGGCGATCTTTTCCCACGCGCCGCCGGGTGCGTGGTCGCGGGGCAGGAGGCCACGGCGGGAGAGGGCGACGATCCGCCCCTTATAGCCGCGCGCATCGAGCAGCAGCACGACATCGACCATAGTGAGGCCGGTGCCGATGATGAGTACGGTATCGGTGTCGGCAAGGTTCTCGGGCACGCTCGCGTCCCACGGATCGCCTTTGTAGCGCGCCGTCGACAGCTTTTCGGGATCGAGGCCCGGCGGATCGTGTGGCGGAAGGTTGCCCACCGCCAGCACGGCCGCATCTGCCTCGACAATGCGGTCACCCATCCGCACCTTCACATCATCGGCGAATTCGAGATCCTCGACCTCGCCGCGCACCAGCGTCAGCCGCCCGCTCGGATCGCGCAGCGCCGCCTCCAGCAACTCGCGCAGATACTCGCCATAAGTGACGCGCGGGATGAAGGCGGTGGGCGCATCGACCACGCCGCGTGCTTCCAGCCAGCGGACGAAATGCGATGGATCGTCGGGAAACGCGCTCATATTGGCAGCGCGGACGTTCAGCACATGGCTGGGGTGGGCAGCGCCATAAGCGAGGCCCGTGCCCGCGACCGGCGCACGCTCGATCAGCGTCGCGCGCGGTCCATCGTGGCGGAGCAGGTTGATCGCCTGGAGCGTGCCCGAAAAGCCCGCGCCGATGATGGCGACGTGCTCGATCATAAGATCAAATCTCGTATTCGATTTGCCACTCGGGCTGCTGGAACGCCGGGCGCTCGGCCGAGAAGTTCGGCTGACGCGCTTTCATCTGGCCGTACAGCTTCTTGACCGTGTCGCTCGCGGTGCGCGCAAACACCTGCGGGAAAATCGCGTGGACTATGCAAGCAGCGCCCCCCACGATCATCGAGAAGCCGAATCGGGATGCAGTGGCGGCATGCTCGCCATAGCTTTCGCCGACGCTGCGGGGATGCGAGAGGAAGAAGCGGTCGATCATAGCTCAGCTTTAGCGGCGCCAAGCTCAGATTGAAAGCGATAGGGCTTCCTCGACGGGCTCGCATGTGCTTCGTTAGCGCTAACAATCATAAAAAGGGGACGAGAGGATGGCCGAAGAGGCAGAGTTGCCGCAGCACCACCGTGGGACGCAGAACGAGAAACTGGTGATCGCGGCGTCGTCGCTCGGCACGGTGTTCGAATGGTATGATTTCTACCTCTACGGACTGCTCGTCGCGTACATCACCGCCCACTTCCTGACCGGGCTGAACGAAACGACCGGGTTCATTTTCGCGCTGGCAGTGTTTGCCGCGGGCTTTGCGGTGCGGCCATTCGGTGCGCTTGTCTTTGGCCGGATCGGCGATCTTGTCGGGCGGAAAAACACGTTCCTCGTCACCATGGGGATCATGGGCATATCGACCTTCGCGGTTGGCCTGCTCCCCAGCTACAACCAGATCGGCCTCGCGGCGCCAATAATCCTGATCGGTCTGCGGCTGCTTCAGGGCCTTGCGCTGGGCGGCGAATATGGCGGGGCGGCGACCTATGTGGCCGAGCATGCGCCCGAGGGTAAGCGCGGGCTCTACACTAGCTGGATTCAGACCACCGCGACGCTTGGCCTGTTCGCGGCTCTGCTCGTGGTGATCGCGACGCGCATGCTGATGGGCGAAGAGGCGTTCGCAAGCTGGGGCTGGCGGATTCCGTTCCTCGTTTCGATCATCCTGCTCGGCGTCTCGATGTGGATTCGCCTTCAGCTCAACGAGAGCCCGGTGTTCCTCAAGATGAAGGAAGAGGGCACCACTTCGAAGGCACCGCTCACCGAAGCGTTCCTGCGCTGGGGCAATCTGAAGATGGTGCTGATCGTGCTGTTCGGTGCCGTCGTGGGCCAGGCGGTGATCTGGTACACCGGGCAATTCTACGCGCTGTTTTTCCTTGAGAAGACGCTCAAGGTCGATGGGGCGACCACCAACATTCTGATCGCGATCGCGCTGGCGATCGGCACGCCGTTCTTCGTGTTCTTCGGCTGGCTCTCGGACAAGATCGGCCGCAAGCCGATCATCCTCACCGGCTGTGCGCTGGCGATGCTGAGCTATTTCAGCCTTTTCGGCATGCTGGCCGAAGCCGCCAATCCCCGGCTCGCGCACGCGCTGCGCGATGCGCCGATTCAGGTGATGGCGGACCCGGCCGAATGCTCGTTCCAGTTCGATCCGGTCGGCAAGAACAAGTTCGATTCGACCAGCTGCGACATCGCCAAGGCGTTTCTCGCCAAACAGGGCGTTGGCTATAAGAGCGTCGATACCGCGCCGGGCACCACTGCGACGATCCAGATCGGCGGCGTAGCACTGCCCGCGCCCAATCCGCGTGAGGGGACTAGCAACGCCAAGGCGATCACGGACTATCAGACGGCGGTGAAGGAAGCCGTGGTCGCGGCGGGCTATCCGGCCAAGGCGGATCCGGCGGAGATCAACAAGCCGATGGTGGTCGCGATCCTGACCGCGCTCGTGCTGCTGGTAACGATGGTCTACGGGCCGATCGCCGCGCTGCTGGTCGAGTATTTCCCCAGCCGCATCCGCTACACATCGATGAGCTTACCCTATCATATCGGCAATGGCTGGTTCGGTGGCTTCCTGCCCGCAACTGCCTTTGCGATGGTCGCGGCGACCGGGGATATTTACTACGGGCTCTGGTATCCGGTGGTCGCTGCCGGGGTGACCTTGCTGCTCGGGCTGTTGCTGCTGCCCGAGACGTTCAAAAGGAAGATCGACGATTGACGGTTGAATCTGCGCGGACGTGGCTCGGGCTTCATGCGCCCGAGCTGCGGCTGATCGAAGGGACCGCAAGCACCGCAACGGTGGCCGACGCCGCAGCCGCGCTGGGCGTCGAGCCGGCCCGGATCGCCAAGACGCTTGCATTGCGGGTCGGCGAAACCGTTTTGCTCGTCGTCGTGCGGGGCGATGCGCGGCTCGACAACCAGAAGAGCAAGGCGGAGTTTGGCGGGCGCCCCAAGATGCTGGATGCCGATGCGGCAGAGGCGCTGACCGGGCATCCGGTAGGCGGCGTCTGTCCGTTCGGGCTGGCGAGCGACTTGCCGGTCTATTGCGACGTTTCCATTCGCGAATTCGCCACGGTGTTTCCGGCGGGTGGTTCGCGCACCGCATCGGTCGAAGTTCCGCCCGAGCGGCTGGCGGAGCTGGTGTCGCAGCGCTGGGTGGATGTGTGCAAGCTGCCTGAGTGAGGCAGATTTGCGTGGGCCGGGAGTCGTGTTAACCTTTTCTCCGGGAAGCGAAGGGGGCGACGCTTGGACTGGGGGCAAATATGGGCCGCGCTGTCATTTGTGGCAGAGGGGCTCTGGATCACGATAATTTCGGGACCTGCGCAGCGGATGTACGTCGCCGGCGCGGCGGTCGTGATCCTGTGGCTCGCTTTCTGGGCGGCCGTGTCGCGCAGGAGCACGCTCCGCGCGATATTGACCGACCCGGCATATACCAAAGCGAAGTCACGCCGAGGCCCCAAGGCTTTCCGCGACCCCACGATCGACGGGTACCTCCACGACATCGCTATTCGCGAGAGGCAGGCGCTGCGGCGTATTCTGGGGCTCGCGGGCCAGATCCTGAGCTTCGGCGTATTGCTGCCCACGATAATGTTCGGGCTGGCGACGCTGCACTATCAATGGTTCCACGTCGGCATGCCGGCGCTGGTCGAATCGCAGACGTTGCTGCCGGTACCGGAAGTCAGCGCATGGCAGTTGCTCACCTATGTGATCGACAATGTGCTGCGCGGCGGCCTGTTCGATCTGATGGAGGTGTTTCGTCTCCATTCGACGACCGTGACCAACAATATCGCCGCTTATCCCTATTCGGTCGGGGTGTTCATCTACCACCTCTATGTGGAGGGCTTCCTGATCGTAGCGGTGGCGACGGCTGCGCACGCAATCTTCCTGGTGCGCAAAGCGTTGCAGGAGGAGCGGCGGATCGTGAATGCCCAGCGCGGCGTGAAAAGTTGATTTTGGGTAGGGCACCTCAAGCAGGTCTCTGACACGCTCCAGCTTTGGTTCGCGACCGACTTCGATCCAGTGGGTCGATCCTGGAGCCGAACGGTTCTTTGCGCACATCAAACAAAAAAACTGCGCGGCGTTCGGAAAGGCGCGCGCGCTACGTCAAAGAAAAAAGAGTGCGCGGTGTTCGGAAAGCGGCGAGCGCTCCGTCTAGTCCTTCAGGAAGGCGCTTGGCGCCAAAACCTAACAGGGGGAAAAATGAAAAATCGGGATTTGCGCGCTTTGTTGCTGCTTACGAGCGCAGCGATTGGTCTGTCCGTCATCGGCATGCCAGCGCATGCGCAGACGAGCGATGTGGCTGACCCTGTGGCGACGGTGGCGCAGGACGATGAAGTGCTCGCGGAGAATGAGCTGGTCGTCACCGGATCGCGCATCGATCGCGCCGGATATGACGCGCCGACCCCGACCACGGTGCTCAGCGGCGACGCGCTGCTGATCGGCAACCGCCCGAGCATCGCCCAGGTTCTGAACGACCTTCCCCAATTCCGTGCATCGACCACGCCGGTCACCAATTTCTCGGGCACCGCATCGGGTTCTTCGCCCGCCGATCTTCGTGGCCTGGGCACTACCCGCACCCTGACGCTGCTCAACGGCCGCCGCTTCACCGGCGCCGGCGATCTTAACACCGTGCCGCAGGGCCTGATCAGCCGCGTCGAAGTCGTCACCGGCGGCGCGTCGGCAGCCTGGGGCTCGGGCGCAGTCGGCGGCGTGGTCAATATCCTGCTCAACGAGAAGCTCACCGGGCTGACCATTGGCGCGCAGAACGGCATCTCGTCGCGCGGCGACGCATTCCGCTACGGCGTCGATGCATCCTTCGGCACCAAGTTCGCCGACGGCGCGGGTCACTTCATGGTGGGTGTGCAATATTTCGACGATCAGGGCGTGCTCGATCGCGATTCCCGCCCCAATCTGGGCAGCACGACGCTCTACACCAACCCGACCGGCGCGGCGCACGCCTTCGTCATCGCGCGCGACGTGAACTATTCCAACGCCAGCGTTGGCGGCCTGATCACCACCGGCGTGCTTGCCGGCCAGACCTTCGAGCGCAACGGGACGCTGCGCCCGTTCGTGTTCGGCAACCCGCGCGGCACCGCAGTGATGGTGGGCGGTGAAGGCACCAGCCTTCGTGACGAAACCGCACTGGCGGCTCCTTATGAGCGGCTCAACGGCTATGCCCGCGCCAGCTTCGAAGTCGGGGACGCGAAGCTCTGGGTCGATGGCAGCTATTCGCGGATGTGGGCGGAATATCCGTTCTACGCCGAGAGCAACCGCGACAACATCACAGTGTCGCGCGACAATCCATTCCTCCCGGTCGCCGTTCGCGATCGGCTGATCGCTGCCGGCCAGACGAGCTTCCGCATGGGCCGCGTGTTCGAGGATTATGGCTATCGTACCTTCGGCTATGAGCGCGAGACGATTGACGCCGCGATCGGCATCGACGGCTCGTTCGCCGGCGGAAAATGGCGCTACAGCGCCTATTACGGCCATGGCCAGCTTTCCGACGATCGTGGCTATCTGAACCAGAAGCTCACCGCGAACTTCAACCGCGCGATCGACGTGGTTGCCGCGCCGGGCGGCGGCGCGCCGATCTGCCGGGTCGCGTTGACCGATCCGACCACCGCTTGCCGCCCGCTCAATATCTTCGGTGAGGGCAATGCCGATCCGGCTGCGGTTGCGTATGCTTTCTCGTCGGCGGCGCATGTTCGCAACACGACCAAGCTCGATACCGCGTCGGTCAGCCTGCGCGGCGATCCCTTCTCGCTTTGGGCCGGGCCGGTCTCGATCGCGATCGGCGCCGAAGCACGCTGGGAATCGATTTCGTCCAGCGGACTCGATGCGCTTTCCGCCGCTCAGGCATTCTCCACCTTCAACTTCTCGGGTCTCGAAGGCGGCTTCAACGTCAAGGAAGGCTTTGGCGAAATCGCGGTGCCTTTGCTCGATCAGGATTTCAGCAGGCTCGAATTCAGCGCGGCGGGCCGCTACAGCCAGTATAGCAACACCGGCGACGTGAACTCGTGGAAGCTCGGCCTCACGAACCGCATTTTTGACAGCCTGTTGCTGCGGGTATCGCGCTCGCGTGACATTCGTTCGGGCAGCCTGAGCGAGCTGTACAATACCCGCTCGACCACCCAGTCGAACATCGCTGATCCGGTGACGAAGACGACCTATCAGATCGTCACTTTTGGCGGTGGCAATTCCTCGCTCAATCCGGAAATCGGCAACACGACGACGATCGGCGGATCTTGGTCGCCGTCGTTCATTCCGGGCCTGAGCCTGTCGGTCGATTACTTCGATATCAAGATCAAGGGCGCCATCGCCACGCTTAGCGGCCAGGACATCGTCACGCGCTGCGCCAATGGCAATGCGGCTTTGTGCGGCCAGATCGTCCGCTCCGGCGGCGTAATCACCACGGTGTTTGCGACGTTCGTCAACCTGGCGGAATATCAGACCCATGGGATCGATTTCGAGGCATCGTACAATCTGCCGCTGGCAAACCTTTCGGCATCGCTGCCCGGCTCGCTGCGCTTCCGCGGTCTCGCCACCTATGTTCCCAGCCTGACCACCGACGATGGCGTCAGCAAGATCGAATATGTCGGCGATGTGGGCGAAGCAGTGCCGTTTGGCACGCCGCGCTGGCGCGGCACGGCGAGCGTCACTTATCAGGATGACGTGCTGAGCGCGGATGCCCGTCTGCGCTATGTCGGTGGTGGCCTGTGGAACCACCTGCTCGATATCGAGAACAATGTGATCAAGGCACGCACCTATCTGGATCTCGGCGCGCGCGTTCGCATCGACAAGTTGACGCTGTCGTTCAACGTCAACAATGTGTTCGACGTGGATCCGCCGCTGACGACTACGGGTCAGATCCACTACGATCAGATCGGCCGCTATTTCTCGACCTCGGCAACGATCAAATTCTAAACACGACCGGTGACGGCGGAACAGGGGAATTGACCATGAACGCACGTCACCAGACGTTGGCAAAACCGGTTCGCAGGGGCGCTATCGCCCTTGCGGCCGGGCTGGCGACCCTTGCCGCCGGAACGGCTTCGGCCCAGTCGGCGGCGGATTTCGATCCGATCTTCGCCAAATGGAATACGGACGTTTCGCCGGGCTGCGTGGTCTCTGTCGAACGCGGCGGCAAGCCCATGATGACGCGTGCTTATGGCATGGCCGATCTCGAGCATGGCATTCGCAACAGCGGCGATACGGTGTTTGAGGCCGGATCGGTCTCCAAGCAGTTCACCGCCGCTGCGGTGCTGGCGTTGGTCGATGCCGGCAAGCTGACGCTCGATACCGATATCCGCAAAATCATTCCCGAACTGCCGGATTATGGGCAGGTGATCACGATCGATCATCTGCTCAATCACACCAGCGGCCTGCGCGATTGGGGCGCGGTCTCTGCGCTCGGCGGCTGGCCGCGCGGCACGCGGATTTCCACCCAGAACGACTTTCTGCAAATCGCCGCCCGGCAAAAGGCGCTGAACTTCGAGCCCGGCGCTGAATCGAGCTATACGAATACCGGCTATAATCTGTTGACCGAAGTGGTGCAGCGGGTGAGCGGCAAATCGCTGGCGGTGTTCAGTCAGGAGACTTTCTTCGTCCCGCTCGGCATGACGCATAGCCAGTGGCGCGACAATTTCCGCAAGATCGTGCCGGGCCGGGCGCAGGCCTATGAGTGGCGCGGCGACGGCTATGAGCAGGACATGCCGTTCGAGAATGCGTACGGCAATGGCGGCCTGCTCACGACCGTGGGCGACCTGCAAATCTGGAACCGCGCGCTCGATAGCGGCAAGCTCGGCGCGTTCGTCACCACCAAGCTCGCCGAACGCAGCACCCTGCGCGACGGCCGCAAGATCACCTATGGCCGTGGCCTGTTCAACTATGTGACGCAGGGCACCGAAGAGATTTCGCATGCCGGATCGACGGCGGGCTATCGCGCATGGCTCGGCCGCTATCCCGCGCATCGCCTGTCGGTTGCGATGCTGTGCAACGCCGCCAATGTCGATACCGCGATCGCGCGCAAGGTTGCGGTGCTGTATCTGCCCCCGTCGCCCGCCGACACGCCTGCCGAAAAGACGCTCGACGGCCTGTTCGTCGATCAGGCTTCCGGCATCCCGCTGAGCGCCGCGCGCTACAAGGCGGAGACCAGCCGAATTGTGTCGAAGGACCGGATCGAGCTGACCGGCCGCGACGGCAACATCGCGGTCTTCGTGCGGACCGCTCCTGTTGCGGCAAGCGCCGTACAGCCGGCTGACTATGCCGCGAGCTATGCGAGCGACGAAGTCGGCGCGACCTATGACATCGTGGCCGGCCCCAATGGCCTGCTCTGGCGCATCCGTGGCACGGCGGATTTCGAGCCGGCGCTCAAGCCCGTGTACCGCGATGGATTTCTGGGCGAAGGCGTGGTGTTCCGCTTTCAGCGCGATGCGAGCGGCCGGGTGATCGCGCTGACGGTTAGCGTCGATCGCGCGCGCAACGTGCGTTTCACCCGGATTCCGTGAGGCGCCGGGCGGTAGAAACCAACGTTATGCAAATTCGGAATGCCTGTGTCGAGATCGGCATTGGACGCTGCAATGCCGACGCGGCAGCATTCCAAAATGGACCAATCGGGGCGCACGTTCAGAGAGTTTGAAGCGCGCCTTCGCTTATTCGTTGCCGCACGAACAAGACAGGCAAATGACATTGACGATATCGTTCAGGAATCTTTTCTAAAATTTCACGCTATCTGCAAGGATAGGCAGGTAAATAATCCGCTGGGATATCTGTACCGGACGGCGATCAATATTGTGATTGATCGCAGCAGAAGCCGGTCACCGTTGGTAAATGCGGTAGATATTGATGATGTGGCCGAGCATTATTTGACGATGGAGCCTACGCAGGAACAGGCTCGCCGTCTGGCCGATCTGGAGCTCGCCTATCACGCGGCGCTGGCCGAACTCTCGCCGCGTTGCGCCGAAGTCTTTCACCTGCGGCGGCACCGGGCGATGGCTACGCCCGACGTTGCCGCGCACCTCTCGATCACCACGCGGATGGTGCAAAAACACATGGTAACCGCGATGGCGCATCTTCAGGATCGGCTGCGGCCATTCCTGTTTCGCGATCTCGATGGCGAGGGTTCGGGCGGCTTCAGCGTTCCGGTCAAATGCCAGATCACGTCGAGCTCGGATGCGCATGCATGACGCTGCGGATCGTCCAGCATCGCTGCGAACGCCGCATCGGGCAGGGTGGTATCGCCGGCGATCTGCGCGACGAGTTCTTCGAGATTGTCGGTGTCGATCACGCGCGCCTGCCCTTGCTGCTCTCGTAGCAACATGGCGTGTTTGCCCTTCCGTGGCTTCGCATCCATTGCGCCTTTGACTGCGTCGATCCTGACAAGACGAATATGCGAAACAATTGCGAACCCAATCGGAAAATATTCGATGCGGTTCGCATGCAACTCTGCGGATCGTCCTTATCGATAGGGCGGCGCAAATTCGCTTTCCCACAGCTCGTCCTCGCGAAAGGCTCGTTCATGGCTTCCCTCACTGCCCTTGCCGCCCTCCTTGCTGCCGGCACCGTATCGGCGGCGGACCCGCAGAGCGATCGGACCGCCAAGGCGACGCTTTCCAGCGCTTCCTATCGCGCGGCCGTGGCGCAGCTCGATCGCGAGCATGACCGCATCGTCGAGGAAATCGTCACGCTGACGGAAATTCCTGCGCCGCCGTTCAAGGAAGCCAAGCGCGCGGCGGCATATCGCGACATGTTCGAGGCGGCCGGTCTTTCGGATGTCGAGATCGACGCGGAGGGCAATGTGCTCGGTTTGTATCGTGGCACCGGACCTGCGGGCGGCAAGCTGATCGTGCTGGCCGCGCATCTCGATACGGTCTTCTCCGAGGAAACCAATGTGAAGGTGCGCCGCGAAGGCACGCGGCTTCATGCGCCGGGGATCGGTGACGACACGCGCAGCCTGGCAGTGATCCTGGCATATGCACGAGCGCTGAAAGCCAATGCGATCCGCACCCAATCGGACATCCTGTTCGTCGGCAATGTCGGCGAAGAAGGGCCGGGCGATCTGCGCGGCGTCCGCTATCTGTTCACCAAGGGCAAATATCAGGGGCGGGTGAAGGCGTTCTTCTCGATGGATGGCAGCGATGCGGAGCGCATCGTCCATGGCGGGGTCGGCTCCAAGCGCTATCGCGTGACCTACAAAGGGCCGGGCGGGCATAGCTATGGCGCGTTCGGGCTGGTCAATCCGATGGTCGCCGCAGGCCGGACGGTCGTCGATTTCTATTCTATCGCTGTGCCCAAGACGCCCAAGACCACCTATGCCGCCAGCGTGACCGGCGGCGGGACTTCGGTGAATTCTATTCCCAACGAAGTGTTCGTCGAATTCGATATGCGGTCGGAAGATCCGGTCGAGCTCGCCAAGGTCGAAGAAAAGTTCAAGGCCGTGGTTCTGGCCAGTGTCGATGCCGAAAATGGTGCGCGCGACGTGAAGGAAGGCAAGATCATCGCCGATCTCAAGCTGATCGGTGATCGCCCGGCCGGCAGCACGCCTGTTACGGCGGACATCGTCAAGATCGCCACCAGCATTATCACCGCGAAGGGCATGACGCCTGCGCCTTCTTATTCCTCCACCGATTCCAATCTGCCGATGAGCCTGGGCATTCCGGCGATCACGATCGGATCGGGCGGGAAGGGCGGCCGCGCGCATTCGCTCGACGAGTGGATCGACGTGGAGAAGGGCGCAAGTCTTGAAGGAATGTCGGTCGGCCTGGCCATCCTCCTCGCCGCGGCAGGTGCAAAGTGAGCGCCGCAATGATCCGCATCGCCTTGCTGGTCGCGACCGCAATCGTCCCGTTCCGTGCATCGGCACAGGAGGCGCTGACCGTTACCCCGGTTCCGACCACGCCGATCGAAGGCGAGTTCACGCTCGCGGCGGTCGGGGACCTGATTTACCTGCGGCCGATGCTGGCGACGCTGGAAGCGCGCAGCCCGGAGATGCTTAAGCTGTTGCGCGACGCCGACGTGACCTTCGGCAATTTCGAGACGACCGTGCTCGATCTTTCGGACACCAAGGCAGTGGCCCAGGCGGAATCGGGCGGCACCTGGATGCTCGCCGATCCGCGCGTGCCGGAGGATGTTGCCGCCCTTGGCTTCGACGTGGTCAGCCATGCCAACAACCATTCGACCGATTGGGGCGTGGAAGGCATGGCCGAGACCGGCCGTCGCCTGACCGATGCCAAGCTGGTCTGGTCCGGCACCGGCGTAAACATGAGCGCCGCCCGCGCGCCGCGCTATCTCGATGTCGCCAAGGGCCGCGTCGCGATTGTCTCCGCCACCTCGACGTTTACGCCAATGTCGCGCGCCAGCGACGCAGTTGGCGAAGTTGCCGGACGGCCCGGCGTCAACAGCCTGCGCACCGTGCGGACTGCCCTGGTCTCGCCGGAGCAGTTCGAATCGCTTGCCGCCGTCGCTGCCAAATCGCCGCTGCGGACCGATGGCCGTTCGGGCGAGGGCGTCACCCTGTTCGGCAACCGCTTCGCAGTGGGGACGACAGAGGGCAAATATCTCGATTATCGCTACGTGATGAATTCGGGCGATCTCGCCGAGAATATGCGCTCGGTCCGTCAGGCGAAGCAGAACGGCAATTTCGTGATCTATTCCACCCACAATCACGAACCCGGCAACGGCTTTCAGGAGCCCGCCGATTTCGCGATCGAACTCGCCCGTAAGGCGATCGATGCGGGGGCGGATGCCTATATGGGTCACGGGCCGCACCAGTTGCGCGGGATCGAGATCTACAAGGGCAAGCCGATCTTCTATTCGCTCGGCAACTTCGCGATGATGAACAACTCGCTCGATGTCGTCGCGCCCGACATGTATGACCAGTTCGGGGTGAAGCCCGAGAGCGGCACCGTTCCGGAACTGCTCCAGGCCCGTAATTCGCGGACCTTCTCCGATCCCAATCTCTATGAATCGGTGATCGCCGTTTCGCGCTATGCGAATGGGCAACTGGCCGAGATCAAGCTGTATCCGATCGATCTGGGTGTCGATATTCAGGGGGCTGACCGCGGCGTGCCGCGCACGGCATCGCGCGCGACCGGGCAACGCATCCTCGAGCGGCTGCGCAAGCTTTCCGCCGCGATGGGCACGACGATCCGGATCGAGAATGGCGTGGGCGTGATCCAGCTACTGGATACCAAGCCCAAGCGATAAAGGGGTCAGGCGCGCCCGATCGCGGGCAGCGCGCTGGCTGCTTTCCAGATCTGGTCGACCGATTGCCGCGTGCGATCCATCGAGCGATACATGCGGATCTCCATGCGGACGTCGGCGCCCAGATCGCATAATTGCCCGCTGGCCAGATCGCGGCGGATCAGGCTTTCGGGCAGCCACGCGATGCCGTGTCCGGCGAGGACCATAGCCTTGATGATCTCCGCGACGGCGTTGTCGTTGACGTGGCTGGTGACCAACCGGACGCCAGACGCCCGCGCCGCATGATCGCTCAACCGGCCGAGGAAGGAATTCCCGCCATAGGCCAGCAAGGGTGCTGCGCCATCGAGAGCGAACACTGCCTCGCCATTTTCGCAACGCGAGGCGGCGAGCAGGCGGTCTTCGCCGAGCACGATGAACGGAAAGCGTTCCGGATCGATCGAGATCGGCACCGAATCATGGTGGAAAGTCAGCAGGAAATCGCTTTTCCCTTCGACCAGCGACTGGATGCAATTGTGCGAATTGTCGGCGAGAACGTCGGTCTTGAGCACGCCGAGCGTCCGCTCGATATCCTTGAGCCATTCGGGGAACACGCTCAGCGCCAGCGTGTGCAGCGCGGCAAAACTGATCGTCCGGCGGGATTGCTGGTGCCGCGCCTGCATGTCGCTCCGCGCGTCCTCGAGCATGGTCAGCACTTCATCGGCGGTGGCGCGGAACAACAGGCCCTCGTCGGTCAGCGAGGTCGGGAAGGTGCTGCGATCGATCAACGATGCGCCTAGCCACAGTTCGAGCGCCTGAATGCGGCGGCTGAACGCAGACTGCGTAACGTTGCGCGCCGTCGCCGAGCGTGAAAAGCTGCGCGTCTCACAAAGACTGATGAAGTCTTTCAGATGCTTCAAATCCAACTTTAGTTCCCCACGTTCGGCTGTCTGCGAGGTTCGCTTAACGCCAAACCCGACGTCTTAGAATGCGAATGCTAATCGGCGCTGAAAATCGCGCTGCTGGAGAGATCTCCCAATATGCGCACACGTGTCGAAGTTCTTGTTATCGGCGGCGGGATCGCGGGCATATCTGCCGCGGCGCGCATTGCGCAACATGCAGAAACCCTTGTTCTCGAGAGCGAATCCGCGCTCGGCTATCATTCCTCGGGCCGCAGCGCGACCTTCTATCATTTCGGCATCGGCAATGATCCGGTCCGCGCGATGACGGCCGCCAGCAGCGACTTTTTTGCCAGTCCCCCGGCCGACTATGCCGAAGGCCCGCTATGGACCGAGAAATCTGCGCTGTTCATCGCCGACCAGCAAGCGATGCCCGAACTTGAGGCGCTGCACAGCGAGATGGACCGGTTCACCGACACGATCCGTCGTATCGGTCCGGAGGAGATGCTGGGGATCGTTCCGGTCCTCAATACCGGCGTGGACGGCTATGTCGCCGGCCTGCTCGATCCCGGCGGGCGCAAGCTCGACGCCGATGCGTTGCTCCAGGCCAATGCCCGGGCGTTTCGCCGCCTTGGCGGCAAGATCCTGTTCGACGCGACGGTCACCGCCATCGCCCGATCGGGCAAGGGTTGGGATGTCGAGACGACGGTCGGTTCCTATTTTGCCGAAATACTGGTCAATGCCGCGGGTTCTTGGGCCGATGCCGTTGCCGCGATGGCTGGGGTCCGGCCGCTCGGCGTGCAGCCGCTGCGCCGGACGATCATCGGTTTCCAGCCCCCCGCAGACCTCGATGTGTCGGGGTGGCCCTTCCTCAAGACGGTGAGCGAAGAGGGGTTCTACATGCTGCCCGACGCTGGCCTGTTGCTGGCCTCGCCGATGGACGTGACTCCGCAAGAGCCGTGTGATGCCCAGCCCGACGACTATGACGTCGCGCTGGCGGCCTGGCGCGTCGAAGAAGCGACCAGCCTCAAAATCGGCCGGATCAGCACGCGCTGGGCGGGTCTGCGCAGCTTCGTTGCGGACAAGGTGCCCACGGCGGGGTTCGCACCCGATGCAGAAGGGTTCTTCTGGCTGGCGGGGCAGGGCGGCTATGGCCTGCAAACCTCCCCGGCGATGGCGGAGGCAGTAGAATCGCTGATGTTCGACAAGGCATGGCCGGAGACCCTATCGGCGCACGGCCTGCGCCCCGAACATATCAAGCCGGAACGGTTGTTTCACTGACCGTCGATCGGGCCGCGCTGGTCGATGCAGCGCTCATAGCCGCTTGATGAACTCAGCCTTCCAGTGACTATGGGGCTCCGGTTCCTGTTTGCTGAGGGCAAGCCCCGCCCGATGCTAGCCTGTTCGTTCCCAAGACGAGAGTATCGCCTCCCATCTTGAGAACGTACTTGGCTACCTGGCGGTCGTCATCGTTGTAGCGGGGTGCCGAAAACACTCGGCGCCTTCCGGCGATGACGGCTTTTACCAGCGCTATTCGTTCTGCAGATCGGCGTTGTATCGTGTCGCGTCGCAAATGCCGGTCGCTGCTTGGCCCGGTTGGGGAAGCGGCGTCTTTGGCGGACCATCGACACTCAATAGGCAGCGCCCCTCGCAATCGGCACTGCCACTGCAAGCCTTTCCACCATCTGCGTAACGGACTTGGCAGATCGGATAGCCGAAAGCACTGCGGCTTTCATAACCTCCTTCGGCTGCACACATAGCCCGATCCACGCGGCTAAGTTTCTTGGGCGGTGTAGCGCAGCTTCCTACGAGCATCCCGACGACCATCATGACTATCGGAAATGCTGGGAACCTCACCATCCACGCAATATGCTACGTTACGGGAACGGCACCAATTGGGTCGTTATGCATCTAGTCGCCCCCTCAAATCGCTCGCTGTCCAGGTGTGCCGATATAACGGGGAATGTCAGCAAATTCAGGCGGCGATCTTACGTTGAGCTGGGCGTGTAGGCGGGCCTGAGCCGGTGCTTGCGCTTAGAAAGGGCCGATACCTAACCCGCAGGACCGCCGTAGAAGGTGCCGGGTTCAGATTAGGTGTTTGAAATCTAATGATAGTATCGTGGATGGTGGTCGCGGATAGGCGCGCGCCAGGGACAACCTGGCTAGGCAAAATTTAGGTGGATTTCGCCAATTTCACACTGATTTCGCGACAAATCGAGCGAAATCAGTGTGGTGACCCCTACGGTGGCAGAGCGCGCGTATCAAGTATCTGAAAGGCAATCATAATATTAACAACTGGATCATCAATACCATCGCAAATACCATCAATCGCCTGAGATATTTTGCGTTTATTTGAGATGAGAGGCCGCCGTCGAGAGGCGCGCCGTGCCGATGCTAAGCCTTCTTTCGCTTGCTAGCTCTCACGAAAGGCTTGGCCTCCCGCATCCAGGCTGCGACCTGATGCTCGTTGAGATCATCCAGCGAAACCAGCTCCACACCGCGCGTGGATTTTCCCATGCCGACCGGCGTCACCGGCGGTTCCGGTGTGAGCTCGTTGCCGTAAATGAACATTAGTTTCAAATGACCGATGAAGGCGCCCGAGGAGAAGCACCACCCGTCGCCCACGCCGTAGTAAGCCATGCCCCATTTCACGGCGCGTTTGAGGTCGGGTATTGTCTCGGCGGCCAAGGCATCGATGCGCTCGGCGATACCGCGCTGAGGCTGGGGCAAACTTGCGATGTAGGAAAACACCGGCCTGTCGCCGTCTGCGGCCTTGGCCGAGCTCGCCTTTCCGGTCATCGACGCGAGGAGTTGACCCGCATCCGTGGCTTCTGGGTCTTCGGCTTGCGGTTTGTTTATCACCGTTTGCTCTCCATCAAATGTGCCACCAGCATCTAGAGCTATGACGGCGCTCGTAGCCGAAAACCAGTGCGCTCGGGATTCCTGAGAGCGGCCGAAGGGCCGAACACGCTCAAGTCAACCGCCCGATCTAGCTCCCGTACCCTGAGCAACAATCGGTGAGGCAACAAGTTGTCGCGGCTCAGGCAGCGCTCGAAGAAATGGCGGCTTTCAATCGATCAGAGGCTGACTTCCGACGCCTTACTGAAATGATCCGCGGACTCCTGGTCGAAAAAGCAACTCAACGCGATTTGAGAAACTGAAGTCCAGGCTTGACTAACGCAGCGCGCGGCCACATACAGAAGTGGAGACTTCAGTGTTCTAGGAGAAAGATGTTGAGCAATCCGGGTGTAACGCATGCCACTTTTGTCCTTGAGCGCAGCTTCAAAGCCATGCCATCAACGGTGTTCGCTGCACTGTCTGACCCCGCCATCAAGCGGGGCTGGTATGCCGAGAGCGACACTCACGAAGTGATCCAGTTCGACAGCGATTGCCGCCCTGGCGGCGCCGATAAATTGCACTACCGTTTTGGCGAGGGCACACCCTTTCCCGGGCTGATCCTCGCTAATGATGGTGCGTATCAAGATGTTGTTCCGGATGAACGTATTGTCTCGACCAGTACAATGTCCCTCGACGGTCGAGCGATCTCGGTGTCGTTGACGACGTTCGAACTCTTGCCGACCGAGTTGGGGACCGACCTGATCTGCACGAACCAAGTGGCATTCTTTTCGGGATCAGATGGCCCGGTGATGCGTGAGCAGGGTTGGCGCATTCAGCTCGACAATCTCCGCAAGGCGATCGAAAGCCAGGCATGAGCACAGGAATCGATCGGCTGTTCCACGCAATCGGCGATCCAACACGGCGTGCGATAGTCGATCACCTGACGACCGGCCCGTTGTCAGTGTCGAACTTGTCGGAGCCTCTCGGCATAACTCTCACCGCCGTTGCGCAACATTTGCGGGTATTGGAACAGTGCGGAGTGATCGCGACCGAAAAGCTCGGTCGCGTGCGTGTGGCAAGCCTCGTGCCGGACGGGCTTGTCCCGCTGGAAGCGTGGGCGCGGCAACGGCGTTCAACGCTAGAGCGGCAGCTCGATCGTTTAAGCAAACTGCTCGAGGAGCACTGAGGACAGGTGCCTTCATCTGCAGCCAAGCAGCGATCCACCCTACTTGCAGTCATCTCCCGCTGACTTCCGTCCAGGCCGATCACTGCCTTTACCGTAGCCAACGGACGTCCGCTTTAGGATCTGCAAACAACTTTAGGATCTGCAAACAAGCTGCCGAACGGCGGCTGTTGGGGCGCGTAGCAGACGACTGGCTCGCCCTGTTGGAGGGCAGCTAACGACCCGAGCCGCCACTGGTTGACTTAGATAGGCAGTCGAGAGCTTGCGCCGCTGCGAAAAATTGGCGCCCAGTCGTTCGAGATGGCGGGCGGTTTACGGGCCGACTGCAAAGACGCTCACGATTTGGCAAGAGTGCCTCCCATCGATCCAGATACAGAACGCCCGCGCAGAATATTGCTGTGAGCAAGCATGAGCGCGTCCGTGCACCCGCAGGATTTTCCCTTTCAAAAAATTTGCAGATTCACCCTACACTCGGGACGGACCCACTGTTTGAAGGAAGCGTTCAGCTACGGATAAGTACAAAAGCTCGCTGAATAAGGGCAAAGCTATTGATTTTTCAAGACGACTTCGATTGGGCGCAAACTCCGCTTGGACCCAAGTCAGGGTGGTCGGCGGCGCTGCGGACAACGCACGATATCGTCATGTCGAGCGGCTTCGGAATGTGTGCGACCTGGGGGCCAGGGCGAACTTTCTTCTATAACGAGGCATACGTCCCTTTTCTTGGGACCCGTCATCCCGGCGCGTTCGGTCGGCCAATTGACGAGGTCTGGCACGACGTATGGGATGACATCGCTCCACTCGTTGAGCGGGCGATGTCGGGCGAAACGGTGCGTCTCGAAGATCTTCATTTGGTCATGACCCGCCGCGGCCGCCCCGAAGATACCTACTGGACGTTCTCCTACAGCCCGCTTCGCGATGGCGATGAGGTGATGGGGATACTCGATGTCGCGTACGAGACGACGGAAGCATTCGTCGCGAAGGAGCGCAGCCGAGTGAACGCCGAGCGCGTGCAACTCGCGCTCGGTGCTGGTGCCATCATCGGAACGTGGTTTTGGGATTTACCGACCGACCGTTTCACGATCGACGAGGCATTCGCCCGGAGTTTTGGACTCGACCCGGCTCTGGGGCATGAAGGCATCCCGCTCGAGCAAATCATCGCCACCGTTCATCCCGATGATCGGAATGGCCTGATCGCCGCGATCGACGAGGTGATCGCTAGAGGCGGCAACTACGCACATCAGTACCGGGTCCGACGCCTCGATGGGAAATACTACTGGATTGAGGCGAATGGGCGTGTCGACTGGGCAGAGGACGGCACGCCGTCGCTCTTCCCGGGGGTCCTGATCGACGTGGAAGAGCGTCGGGCGGTGGAGGCTGAGCGTGATCGTGCGATTACAGCGCTCCGCACCTTGAATGACGAATTGGAGCGGCGCGTTGAGGAACGTTCGGCGGACTTGCTCCGGGCCGAGGAAGCACTCCGTCAGGCACACAAGATGGAAGCGGTCGGCCAGCTCACTGGCGGCCTGGCACACGACTTCAACAACCTTCTTGCCGGCATATCGGGTAGTCTCGAATTAATGGGCTTGCGACTTAATCAGGGCCGGACCGCCGATGTGGAGAAATACCTGAGCGCAGCCCAAGGCGCAGCCAAGCGTGCCGCTGCCCTGACCCATCGTCTGCTGGCGTTTTCGCGGCGGCAGACGCTGGATCCCAAGCCTACGGACATCAACCGGCTCATAAGGGGTATGGAAGAACTTATTTGCCGCACGGTTGGCCCCTCGATCGAATTGGCAGTTGTCGAAGACACCGTGCTATCGCCGGCTTTAGTTGATCCCTCGCAGACAGAGAACGCGCTTCTCAATCTGTGCATCAATGCGCGCGATGCGATGCCGGAGGGAGGCACGATCACGATCGAGACAGCTAACATAAGTTTAAACCCCGACGCTGCGCGAATTCGAGATCTACCCGAAGGAGAATATCTTACTCTCTGTGTCACCGACACTGGCTGCGGCATGGCCCCCGACATCAAAAGTCGGGTCTTTGAGCCATTCTTCACCACTAAGCCGATCGGTGCCGGGACCGGGCTCGGGCTTTCCATGATCTATGGGTTCGCGCAGCAATCCGGCGGTCAAGTCCACATTACCTCTGATGTCGGCGAAGGCACTACGGTGTGCCTTTATCTTCCGCGTCACCATGGCGACGTGGAGATCGGCGACACCTCCGACGAAAGGCGGTCATTGTCGCGCTCGGACCAAGGGGAAACGGTGCTTGTAGTTGACGACGAAGCCACAGTCCGCATGCTTGTTGCGGATGTCCTCCAGGAACTTGGTTACGCCGTTATCGAAGCGGCCGACAGCGTGGCTGGCCTGAGGATTCTCCAGTCCGATATCCCGATCGATCTGCTCGTCAGCGATGTGGGCCTGCCGGGCGGGATGAACGGACGGCAAATGGCAGACGCCGCTCGTCAATCACGTCCGGAGCTCAAGATACTGTTCATCACAGCATATGCCGAGAACGCCGCGGTCGGGAACGGCGTTATGGAACCGGGAATGGCAGTCATTACGAAGCCATTCGCCATCGAGGTTCTGGCCTCAAGAGTACAAGAGATGATCGCGCGGCCATAAGTTCGTTCTCGCCCTAGGACGAGATCCGAGCGCGCTGATACGCCGGCGCAGGCTTGGAGATATATGAGCCGTCTGGCGCACCATCCGTCGCTAGTTTCCCGCTAAGACCATCGGACTGCATAATTGCGCAGGCCGCGCCGGATGGCGCTACGAGATCAGTCCTGCGCATGATCGAGTACCTCATAACAAATCGGGTTGCGCATCCATTCGTTGACCGCTGACTCGCGCCAGCCGGTGCAGCGCATGCTGATCTGAAGGTTTTTCGGGAACGTCCCGTTCTGCATCTTCCGGTACATCGTTGAGCGACTGAGACCGGTGCGTTCGAGGACAGTTTTCAGGCGAAGGATACGATCGGAAGTGTCGGTCATGGCACGGTCCTGCTTGCGTCTGTCTGGCTCCCCGCGAACAGGATTGGGATTTGAGCGGACGACGCAAGGGGCGGGTTCTGGGAGACGGCGCTGGTCGCGCTCTGGCGCGCAAAGACGCATCGTAGCGTAGGTTCGATTTTCAATGCTGGAATATTAGGGCGTCTCACGCCTGCGGCGTGACTGCGCTCTACGCCGCTTACGCGTCGCCGAGTCGCTCTTCGGCATCTCGGTCCGTTTGGATGACGATCGGCTGACGCGGGTCGGAGCTTCGCTCCGAATTCGGACATCGCGCGAGCGCGATGGCGTTGGCCTCCGGCTTCGATCTGGCGGGTGGGCGTCGCTGCCCTATGATCACGCCGCGGCGTGCCGCAACCCGGCGTTGCCGGGTCCTCCATTTCATTTCGGCCCTTCGGGTGCAGCCCGCCTCAGTCGGCGAGATCGTCGGTTCGCTCCTGCCGCCCACCCCGCCATTCCGGCGCCGGTTGCGGTGGTTTAGAGGAGTGGGAAAGATGCAGTCCAACGATACCGATCAGGCCACACCCGATCGGGAGACCCTGCGGCGGTTGGAGGACGCCATGCTGGCACTACCCCGACTGACCCGCAACATCTTCATGGCCCACCGGCTGGACGATATGGACTATATCCGGATCGCAGAGCGGACCGGACTGACTATCCGAGACGTGGAGCGGCATCTCGCCAAGGCCCTGGTGGAGATCGACCGCCAACTAAGCGGCAAGGAGCGCTCGCGCTGGTGGCGCTGGTGGCGGCGAATCCGCAATTGGTTCGAATGATCGTGATGCCTCGCCGGGCTTCGGCCCGGCGAGGTTTGCGCCATCGTCCCGCACCGCTAGGAAGAGATCATGAAATCCGA
The DNA here is from genome assembly GCA_004173185.1 of Sphingomonadales bacterium. GTDB lineage: Bacteria > Pseudomonadota > Alphaproteobacteria > Sphingomonadales > Sphingomonadaceae > Sphingomonas. Next base: position 31,410 of record SEFZ01000025.1, read on the forward strand.
CCTCGATCATCTGCCGTCAGGAAAGCAGCGCGAGCTGCGCCATGTCGTACGCGTGCTGTTCGAGGAGTTCGAGCGCGAGATCGCCATCGCCACCTCGCCGTGGAAGAAGCGTGCCCGTATCCTCAAGGTCGTCCTCTACGGCAGCTATGCACGCGGCGACTGGGTCGACGATCCGATCGGCGGCTACAAATCTGACTACGACATCCTGGTCATCGTCAACGACGCCAAGCTCACCGATCCGATCGAATATTGGGCGAAGGCCGACGACCGGCTGATGCGCGGTGCCACGATCCACGAGACCCTGAGCGCGCCGGTCAACTTCATCGTCCACGACCTGTCCGACGTGAACAGCCAGCTTACCCAGGGACGGCCGTTCTTCGTCGACATCGCCCGTCAGGGAATCGCGCTCTACGAGACGGAAGGCTCGGAGCTGGCGGCGCCGCGCTTTCTACCGCCGGAGGAGGCGCGAGCCGAGGCGCAAAAATACTTCGAAAAGTGGTTCCCGAGCGCCGAAGCTTTCCGCAGAATGTTTGAGGGTGCCAGCACGGCAGGAGATCGCAACGAAGCGGTCTTCGTACTGCACCAAGCGGCCGAGCGCCTGTATCACTGCACGTTGCTGGTGCTGACCCTCTACAGCCCCAAGTCGCACAAGCTCAATTTCCTCCGCTCTCACGCCGAAGAGGTCGCACCGGAGCTGATCGCGGCATGGCCGCGTGCCGACAAGTTCAGCCGCCGCTGTTTCGACCTGCTCCGGCAGGCCTATGTCAATGCGCGTTACTCGCCGCAGTATGAGATCAGCGACGAGCAATTGCGGTGGCTCGGCGAGCGCGTCGCCGAACTTCAGACGCTCGTCAAAATGGTGTGCGAGCGGCGGCTAGCGCCGGACGATCTCTGACCTCCGGCGCTCGCAGCTTATTCGGCTTTCGCCGTGCGGCGCGGCGCGCGCTTTGCCTTTGCAGGTACAGCCGGAGCTGCCGCAGCCGCCCGAGCCTGCCGGCCCTTGGAGCCCAGGCCGATCCGGTGCGCCATGTCGCGGCGCTGCTGCGAATAGGTCTCGGCGACCATCGGATAATCGGGCTTGAGATTGTAGCGGCGGCGATACTCTTCCGGCGTCAGGCCGTTGGTCGATAGATGGCGGCGCAGTGTCTTGTACGGCTTGCCGTCGATCAGCGAGATAATGTGATCCTTCGACGCCAGCGACTTGCGCACGGTGACCGCTGGCGTGAATTCCTGTGCGGACAATACATCGTCTTCGCTGCCAGCGGGGGAAGAAGTTCCCCCGGCAAGCTCGGTCACGGTCGCGTGCATCGTGCGCAGGAACGCGGGCACGTCTTCGGCCGACACGCGGTTGTTCTGATTGCCGAGCCACGCGATCGTGAGTTCGGTCGCCAGCTCGACCGCGTTCAAGGAAGTCTCTTCGGACATGATGCCTCCTGCCAAGTTGTGAATTCAGGCGCGGCGATGACGCCGCACGCTATCGAGGGCGATCCATAGTGGATGTTTCGCCTCTGTCGAATCGCGGACGGTATAATTCACCGGTTCCAATTGCGCCGGAGTCGCGATGTGGAACGATTTAAGTTCCCGTGATGGGAATCTCCAATCGCGTTGGAGCGCCCTGACGGATTACCCGATCAGCATCGTCGATAGCAGCCAGAAGTTCGCCAAAGCACGGCGTATCCTCGATGGGAAAGGATCGCGAGAAATTGGCGCCAAGTCGTTCGAGATCGCGGGCGGTTAACAGGCCCACTGCAATGACGCGCTCGCGATCTGGCAAGAGTACCTCCGATTGATCCAGATTAGACCTAACGCCTTATCCGGCCGCTGGTGCCATCCGTTTCGCCAACGTCATCTTGAAACGCACGCGCGCCCCGCCGTCGCCAGAATGTCAGTGATCGCTCGCGATCCTCACTGCGCAGCTTCGCCGCCATCTCGACGAGCGCGCCGTAGATCACGGCACGATCGTCGTCGGCCAACTCGATGATGCCTGCCTTCGCAACCAGGCCTCCGAGTTCGATCAGATGGCGTGTTCGCTCGCGGCGCTTCACGACCCATTCCCGCGTATCAGTTCGCGCCCGACGCGCTTCGCACCGGTGCCGCGCCGCTGTCGCCCGCCGCAGTGCCGCGCGCGTTCGGGAGAACGCCTCCGCCAGCACTCCGCGCCTGTTGAAAGAAGGCGGCGCCGCGCTTGCGCCAAGCCTCCTTTGCCGCGACATCATTGTTCTCGGCAGCACTCAGCAGCGCGCCGGCCAACTGCTCCACGGGCAGTGCGTCGGCACCGGTCGCGATCATCAACTCGCCGAGCTGGTGCAATCGGCGTTCCTTGAGTTGCCTGGCCTTGTCGTTCAGCGCCTTCAGTTCTGAATCAAAGTCGCGAGGTTTGCGCATGGGATGATCCTCAATTGCAGGTTGAGGATAGTCTAGTTAGTGACGTTGACGATCAGCGCAAATGTAGTGAAACTAACTGGGACGACTATTTCGCGAGAAAGATAAATTCTTTCGAGGGCGCGCTTATACGTCGTGCCGACGTGCTGCTTTAGGTGTAATTGGATTGCCGTCATGGCGATCTACCATTTCTCGGCAAAGGTCATCTCGCGCGCTGCTGGTTCGAGTGCGCTGGCATCGGCGGCATATCGCTCGGCCTCGCGGCTGCACGATCAGCGGCTCGACCGCACTCATGACTTCTCGAACAAGGTGGGCGTCGTTCATTCCGAGGTGATGCTGCCGGACGGCGCGCCGGAGCATCTCTCCGACCGCGAGCGGCTCTGGAACGATGTCGAAGCTGCCGAGCTGCGCAAGGACGCGCAGCTGGCGCGCGAGATCGAGTTCGCAATCCCTCGCGAAATGACGAAGGAGCAGGGCATCGAGTTGGCGCGCGATTTCGTTCGCGACGAGTTTGTCGATCGCGGCATGGTCGCCGATCTGAATGTCCATTGGGATATTGGTGCCGACGGTCAGCCGAAGCCGCACGCCCATGTGATGCTGACGATGCGCGAGGTCGGAGAGGACGGATTCGGCCAGAAGAACCGCGACTGGAACCGCACCGACCTTCTAGAGAAATGGCGCGAGCGGTGGAGCGAGCACGTCAACCAGCGGCTTGCCCAGCTCGATATCGACGCGCGGATCGATCACCGGTCGCTGGAATCTCAAGGCATCGGCCTGGAGCCGCAGCACAAGATCGGCCCGGCGGCGTCGCGAATGGCCGCGCAGGGACTGGAGTTAGAGCGGGTCACCGAGCATCTCGAAATCGCTCGCGCCAATGGCGAGAAGATCATCGCCAACCCAAACATCGCGCTCGACGCGATCACGCACAGCCAAGCGACTTTCACCACGCGGGATCTTGCCCGGTTCATCCATCGGCACAGCGACGGCAAGGAGCAGTTCGATGAGGCGATGAGCGCCGTCCGGACGTCGCCTGACCTGGTGATCCTGGGCAGAGACGGACTCGGTGAGCAAAGGTTCACGTCGCGCGAGATGATCGAAACCGAGCAGCGGCTGGAGCGCGCCGCGCTTCGCCTTGCCGACCGCTCGGATCATAGCCTCCCGGCAGCGGCGATGGACAGAGCCATCGATACCGCTGGGAGTAACGGCCTTATTCTCGGGGGGGAGCAGAAGGCCGCTCTCGACCACATAAGCAGCCCTCGCGATCTGGCGACAGTCACGGGCTACGCCGGGACCGGTAAATCAGCCATGCTGAGCGTTGCGCGGGATGCATGGTGTCGCGCAGGCTATGAGGTTCAGGGGCTGGCCTTGTCCGGCATTGCCGCCGAGAATCTTGAAAGCGGATCGGGTATCGGGTCCCGCACGATCGCCTCGATCGAGCATCAATGGGAACAGGGCCGCGACCTGCTGACGCCAAACCATGTGCTGGTGATCGACGAAGCCGGGATGATCGGCTCGCGCCAGATGGAACGCGTTCTCTCCGAAGCCGAAAAGCGCCGCGCCAAGGTCGTGCTGGTCGGCGATCCCGAACAGCTCCAGGCTATCGAAGCGGGCGCCGCGTTCCGCTCGATCGCCGAGCGGCATGGCAGCGTCGAGATCACCGGGGTCCGCCGCCAGCACGAAGACTGGCAGCGCGATGCCACGCGGTATCTTGCAACCGTGAGGACGGGTGAAGCGATCGAGGCGTATCGGGAGCATGACGCCGTGCATGCCGCCGCGACGCGAGATGAAGCGCGCGGGGCGCTGATCGATCGCTGGGATCGCGACCGCATCGGTAATCCGGACGCTTCGCGCATCATCCTCACGCATATGCGCGACGAGGTGCAGGCGCTCAATGGCGCCGCGCGCGATCGGCTGCGGATCGCAGGTGCGCTTGGCGAAGATGTCACCATCGCTACCGAGCGCGGCGCGCGTGAGTTTGCTTCCGGCGACCGCGTCATGTTCCTGAAGAACGAGCGCAGCCTCGGCGTGAAGAACGGGACGCTTGGGACCGTGGAGAGCGCGAGCGCGGTTCGCATGGCGGTGCAGCTCGACGACGGCCGCTCGGTCGCGCTCGACATCAAGGACTATGCCCAGATCGATCACGGCTACGCCGCCACGATCCACAAGGCGCAGGGTATGACGGTTGATCGCACGCTTGTGCTGGCAACGCCGGGCATGGACAGCCATTCCGCCTATGTTGCGCTGTCGCGTCACCGTGACCGCGTCGATCTTCATTATGGCCAAGACGATTTCGCCGATCAGGGCCGGTTTATCCGCATGCTGTCGCGTGACCGAGCCAAGGACATGGCGAGCGATTACGTGATTGAGCCGGAGCGCAGGTTTGCCGAGCGCCGCGGCATCACGTTCCGCGAACGCGTCACCGAACTGGTCCGCAAAGTGCCGGAGAAAGTGCGCGACATGTTCGATGGCCTGCGCCTGCCTGTGCAGCGCGCACCGGATCCGGTGAAGGCCCGCGAAGAGGAGCTACGCATCGCCCGGAGGCGCACGGTCGAACGGCATGCGCGCGCGGTCGTCAGCATTTTCAAGAGTTTCGATCAGGGTCTGGCGGCTGATCCCGAGCAGGTGCAGGAAATCAGGGAGGCTCGCAATGCGTTGAACGCGCTGCGCGAGAACGCCTCGCACGACATCGAAACGGCCTACAAGAAAGACCCCTCACTCGCGAGCGAAGCTGCAGGCGGCTCGCTCAATCGCGCGGTCCGAGCGATGCAGCTTGAGACCGAACTCCGCACCGACCCGGCGCTTCGCGCTGATCGTTTTGTAGAGCGCTGGAACAGGCTCAGTGCCCGGTCTAATCGCGCCTATGTGACTGGCGATTTCCAGGGCCGCAAGTCGGCCCACAACGAAATGGCGGGTATGGCCAAAAACTTGGAGCGGGATCCGCAGATGGAATCGATCCTAGCGGCACGCAAGGTTGAACTCGGCGTCACCATCGACACCGGGCGCAGGCTCGGCGCCGAGCTTGCCTTCAACCATGGGATTGACTTCGGCCGCGGCAGAGGCATCAGTCTCTGACGAGGAGATGGGCGGGCAAACGCTCGGTCGTTTCACCACGTCCGGTCAAACCTAACGAGGCCTGTTTGTCGGCATCGCAGGAAAATGCGCGCCGCGGTCAAAAGCTACGTTGACGCCTCACTACGCGCTTGCCGGAGATTGGTAGCGATGTCGGCTTCGGTCGCGACGGTCTGTTCGATCACGCACCGAAGCCCTAAGCCGTCGAATCCCTTGTAGGGTGCAGTTGCCGAAATCGCGACAATCTTCCCGTCGTCGATGACGATCTGCGCATTGTCCTCAAGCACGAAAGGCAAATGCTGTTCGAACTTGTAGGAACCTGTGGTCGCTACGACTTTGCCTTCGCCGTCGATGATCGAAATGGTGGAGTTCTTCGACTTCTTCATGACGTCCATGATTTCAGCCGCCTGGCCCTCAAAGTCATACTCGAGATAGCAGACACCGATGACCGAGCCTTGATGGCGCATCGGAGCAACGAAGATCAAGACCTTGCGCCCCTTGGACCACGGGTTGGCCCACACCGCATCTGTAAACCAGTCTTCGCCCGCCTTTGCCGTAATCGCCCTTCTGAACTGCTGGGCCCCGGAAAGGTTTTCAGAGCGAACAGCCGCATTGGCATGGGCGCATACTGGTATGCTGCCATCCGATTCGACCACGAAGGCGTTCAGGAAATAGGGTGAATAGCTCAGCATCGCCGTCAGCCGCTCCAGAGCGTGGCTCTCCGCACCCTTATTCCCGCGTCCTACTAGCGCGCCCCTGATCACAGAATGATCGCTCGCTAGCATGCGGATATCGATCGACCGATCGAACAGAGATCGTGAAATCGACTGCATGATCGACTGGGCGAGCTCAACGAGGCTCGCCCTTTCGACGTCCCTGACGAGTTCGTCGGCGATCGCAGCGCCGGTGTCCAGACTGCCCAGGACGTGTTCACGAAATCTCACCGATGTCGCGCGTGCTTGCCCGGCAAGCGACTTTACCTCCTGAGCGACGACGCTGAAGCCTTTGCCCGCCTCTCCCGCACGAGCAGCTTCGATTGCCGCGTTGAGCGCTAGGAGATTGGTCCTTCCAGCGATCTCTTCCGTCTCGCTGACATAAGCGCGCACTTCCTCGGAGAGCGAAGCTAGCAGAGAGCGAACACGACGCGGCATAAGGTCCTAACCAGGAATTCTCCCTTTATATAGAACGAGATGGTTAAAGGTCCAATGCGTTACTCTGCCGCGCCGGGCGGTTCCTCTTACCGCCCGCAAGCACCGCCAGCCGAAAGAGTACTTCTAACCCAGGGGGCGGCGCGTCACGCAGCTGCTTGCGCAGCCTCCTGATAATCCAACCATGGTTCGAAGTCCGCCAATTCCATGGGGCGAGCAAAGAAGTATCCCTGGCCTTCGTCGCAGCCCATTTCCGTCAGCATCTCCGCCGCTTCCCCGGTCTCGATGCCTTCGGCGACAACCCGGTAGCCCAGATCGTGGGAGAGCGAAATCATCGACCGGACGAGCGTTTGCTCGCGCTCGCCGTCCGCCAAATCGCGAACGAACGACTGGTCTATCTTCACAACCTTCGCGGGAAGCCGTTGTAGATAAGCGAGGCTGCTGTACCCGGTGCCGAAATCATCGATCGCTAAGTTGATCCCAGCGTCGTTCAAGGCAGCCAACTGGCCGACCGCCATGCCCGAATTCTCCATGATCGCGCTTTCGGTGACCTCCAGTTCAAGCATCGCCGGCGGAACCCGGTGCTTCAGGAGATAGAGTTGAACCCGCTCGGCGAAGTCCCGCTCGTCGAGGTTGGCGGCTGAAACGTTGATCGACAGCTGGATCTGCTTTTTCCCAGCACACCAAGCGCCGAGTTGCTTCAACCCAGCGTCGAGTACCCAGTCCGTTGTCGAACGTGCCAGTGAAGTCTGTTCCACGATGGGGATGAACTCGCCCGGGGATACTTCCCCAAGCTTCGGATGCGACCAGCGAAGCAAGGCTTCGGCGCCGATGCAGGTGCGCGTGGCTAGATCGATGCGCGGCTGGAAGACCAGCCGCAGTTGCCCCGGCTGATCGAGCGCAGCGCCGAAGTCGTTGAGCAGCCCGAAACGGCGGCGGTGCGCACCGTCCTTTGACGATGAGTAGACGCTGACAGCGGTTTCCGAGGCTCTGGCGTCGAGCGCTGCATTATGGGCGGTGCGAAGGACGTCTCGCGGCGGCGTCGCGCCCGTGACGAAGGGCGCTACGCCGATCGTCGCGGACAGCACGAAGCGGGCGTTCACCGCCGTGCGAACGCGCTTCAGCATCGAGCCCAGACGGTCCACATAGGCATCCTCGTCTTCCGCTGGCGGGGCGAGGAAGGCGAACTGCGTCGCCGCGACGTGGTAAACCGCGCGGCCCGGACCGAGCAGTTCCCTGAGGGTACGGGTGGCTTCCTGCACCAGATTATCGACATAGCCCGAGCCCATGACGCGAACCCCGGTAGCAAGCTGCTCCGGGCGGGCGAGGTCCACGAGGACCGCCAGCCGACGGTGGCCGGGATCGTCACGTCCGAGATCGTCGAGATCGTCGAGGAACTGGGTGCGGTTCGGCAGTCCGCTGAGCGGGTCGATCCGTCCGAAGGCATGCTGGAGCTCGATTTGCGACATCACCATCTGCGCCAGATCGTTCAGAGCCGCCATCTCGGCATCGGACGCCGTTCTCGGTTCCGTGCCGAGTACGCACAGCGCCCCGAGCCCAAACCCCTCGCGCGTTACGAGCGGCGCGCCAGCATAGAATCGCACACCTTGGCCGGCCAGAACGCTGTTCTTGAAGCAGTCGTCGGCCAGCAGATCAGGAATAAGGACGGTATCGGTGCTCTCGGCGACCCGTGCGCAGGGTGCCTTGTCGCGCGGGATCGACATGTGCTCCACGCCGACACGCGATTTGAACCATTGTCGGTCCCGATCGGTGAGCGAAACGGCGGAGATCGGCAGACCGAAGATTTGGCTCGCCATCCGCGTGATGCGATCGAAGCTCTCGCTCGGCGATGTATCGAGCAGGTTGAGCTTGTGGAGCGCGTCGAGCCGCGCTTCCTCGTTTAAGTCTGCCATTATAATGCTCTAGGCCATTTGGCTCACCAAGCGATTAAGCGGCGTGGTAAAAACCGTTCTGTCGCAAGCGCCTGATAATTCGCGCCGATGCTAACGGTCACCAAAGGCCGCAGAGTGGGCTTTCCTGGCACTGGCGCCCAAGATCTGCAAGTCAGCTAGCGGTCCACGAGTTGATGGACCGGTCTTGCCGAAAACGGACGGTCTGGAACGCGCCCTATTCTCGGTCGTTCAGCGAAGCTTGCGCTCGCCCCAGAAGCGGACCTTCGTTCAACTTGTGAATAGGGCGCATGCAGTGCGAAAGCGAACGCCTTCCATCTCCCGGATAACCGCAGTTCTTCAAGCCGAAGATGTTAGAGCCCATTACTTTCGGCATTAAGTGAGTTCGTCGCCTGCTGTGCTGCCTTAGCCGCGTGGAAACCCGGGCGAGCAGCCAGACGTTTCCAATACGCCGCGATTTCCGGACTGAACTTGTGGTCGAGCTTCAGGTCCCGTGCGGACAGCAGCGCATAGCCGACCGACAGGCCCGCCATAGTGAAGCGGCCCGCGCAGAGCCATTCGCGATCCTGTAGCGCGCGGGTCAAGTGGCGCAGGCGCGAGAGAAACCATTGGGTGTAGTCGTCCACCGCCTGCGGGATGCGACGCTCCTCTGGTTCGAGCTGAGTGTAACGCAATACGATCGTTTGCGGGAAGGTCAGCGTCGCTTCGCTGCGATGGAGCCAATCCAGCCACAGGCCATAATCCGGCTCCTCGACGCCAACTGCCAAGGGAGACGGACCATAGCGCGTCGCGAGATATTGGGGGATCGCGGCGGATTCGGTCATCCGGATATCGCCGTCGATCAGCAGCGGGATCGTGCCGAGCGGGTTCAGTTCGAGATATTCCGGCCGGAGGACACGTGGCGGGAATGGCAGCATGTGCAAGCGATAGGGCAGGCCCATCTCTTCCAGCGCCCAGAGCGCGCGGAAGGAGCGGGTGTCTATGCAATGATAGAGTTCAATCATGCCTTGGCGGCCCGCTCCAGAAGCTTCTGAAAAGCGACGCATGTTGCGGATACGCTCGCCGGGTTCACGCAGCGGCTGTCATCGTCGGCGACGTGGTGGAAGCGGTGGATGCCGAATACGCCCGCGACGTTCTGGTAACCCGCGGCGACGATCTCGGTCAGTTCGCCGGCCGTGAGCTTTTCGGTGGAATAAGGTGCTTCATAGCCCGGATGACCGGCAAAAATCTGGCGGGCGAGCGGGAGCAGGGCCGGGCTGACGGAGAGGTAGCGCTGCGCATCGATACCCGGCAGCGGCTGGCCGCCGATGTCATGCCAATCGCGCGAAGCGACATTGGCGCCGAGGTGCAGCCAGAAATGGGTGTCGGCGGGCTTGGGCGCGGTCGCTTCCAGCGCTTCGGCGGCACCCAGATTCTCATATTCGTGGCCGGTGTTGCAGACAAAGGCGAGGTTGAAATCCTTGAGCGCTTTGCTCCCCCAGCGCGCGAGCCAGAGCCAGGCGGCAATACCGCCGCCGCGCTCGCCGGCGCATATGTACCAGCCGGAACGCGGAGTTGAGACGACCAGCCAGCGCGACTTGCCGCGATCGATCCTGCCGATGAAATTGGACGCGGGGCGGCGGCCGCCTTCGCCGAGCAGGTGCAGGGTCGCTTCGGCCTTGCGCAGCGCACCGTCGAGAAAGGGCGCTGCATCCTTTGGCGCGAGGAGCGCGACCGGCCCGGCGAACATCGGCTTGCGGCCATCGGCGTTGAGCGCGATCACCTTGCCGCTCGGGCCATTGGTGATCGCGACGACCGCTTTCGCGCCCGCGGCGAAGGCGGCGGTGATCGGCTCGCGGATCGGCTTGGCCATCGCGGTGGACCAGCGGCCATAGGGCAGATCGACCAATGCGATGGCGCCGGTGGGCGGGGCGTCCGCCTTTCCGGCAGCGTTTACGCGCACCAGCGGCCCGGTCATGCCTTCGGGCGGAGTCGGGGTGACGATCGGCTGTGGCCAGACCGCGGCCGTCGCGGTGCCGCAGACGAGTTCGCACCGCTGGGACGTGAAGAAGGGCGTCGAGACGTCCTGCCGCTCGATCTTGAAGCCGAGCTGCTCCAGCTCTGCCGCAAGCCAGGTTCCGGCGGCGATATCTCCCGGCCCGCCAGCCTGCTTGCTGCCGAAGCCGATATATTTTTCGAGGTCGGCCGCGACGCAGCTTTCCTGATCAGCGGGAAACGTGCCCGCCGCGGCGGCAGCGGGAAGCGCCGCGCTCCCCGCCAGAAAACTGCGCCTGCTAGGCATGCCTTGGTTCTCCAGTCATGCCCTTTCCGAGCAGGACGATGCAGACCAGTGATATCACGCAGGTCGCGGCGAGATAGATGGAGATCGGCAGGCTCGACCCGTAGTGGGCGAACAGGGCGGTGGCGATGATCGGGGCGAAGCCGCCGCCGACCACCGCGCCGATCTGATAGCCGAGCGACGCGCCCGAATAGCGCACTTCCTTGGGGAACAGTTCGGCGAACAAGGCCGCCTGGGGTCCGTACATCATGCTGATGCAGATGAGGCCGGTGGTGATCGCGACGATCACCGCGATGGGCGATTTGAGCTCGATCAGGGGGAAGACGATGAACGCCCAGAGCCCGCACAGCACTGCGCCGAGCATGAAAATGCCGATGCGCCCGAAGCGATCGGACAAGGCGCCACAGACGATCAGCGCGGGGATCATCACCAGGCTGCCGATCATCACCGCGGTGAGCAGCACTTCGCGCGAGATGCCGACGCTCGACGTGCCATATGCGACCGCATAGGTGATCGCGATATAGAAGCAGACATTGTTGGCGATGAACGCGCCGCCGGCGAGGAGCACCACCCGCCAATGCTCGCGCAGCAGGGTTGCGAGCGGCGAGGAGGGCTTGGTGTCGATCGCGACTGGTGCTTCGTTCTCAGGGTCGTCGATCGTCCAGTGGATGAGCAGGCCGATGAAGATCAGCGCGACACTGAGCAGGAAGCCGATCCGCCAGCCCCAGGCGAGAAAGGCCTCCGAATCGATCGACGCGCTGACGATCAGGAACACCGTGTTGGCCAGCACCACGCCCAGCGGCACTCCGACCTGGACGAAGCTGCTGTAAAAGCCCTGCTTGTTCTTGGGTGCGCTCTCGATTGCGAGCAGCGCCGCCCCGCCCCATTGCCCGCCGACGGCGAGGCCCTGGAGGAAGCGTAGCACCACCAGCATCACCGGCGCGAGGCTGCCCGCCACCGCATAGCTCGGCAGGCATCCGATCAGTGTCGTCGCCAGTCCCATGACGAACATCGCCAGCACCAGCGCGCGCTTGCGGCCATGCTTGTCGCCGAAATGCCCGAACCATGCGCCGCCGAGCGGACGCGCGATGAAACCGACCGCGAAGGTGCTGAACGCCGCCATCTGGGCCACGAAAAGCGGCATTTCGGGCGGGAAGAACAGCTTGGGGAATACGAGCGCGGCGGCGGTGCCGTAGATGAAGAAATCATACCATTCGACCGCCGCGCCGGCGGAGGCCATTCCGGCCACCTTCATGCTCGGCTTGGCCGTAGGCGGTTGCTGCGTTGCCAAGCTGATCTCTCCCATAGGCCATTTGAATCGAACAGGCGCGGACTGTCCACGCGTGAAACGAACCGCCGCCGGGCACAGCGCCCGGCGGCAACCCGGAGGCTTACCAGCGGTAGGACGCGTTCAGACCGATCGTGCGCGGCTTGTTGTAGCGAACCGAAAGCGGCGAGCCGGCCTGCAGGAACTTGAGCACCTGAATTTGCCGGTCGGTGATGTTGCGGACGAACAAGGCCAGCTGGAACTTGTCGACGTTGAAGCCCAACCGGGTCCCGAAGATGTCGAAGTCGGTCATCGGGATGGCGGGCGTGGCGAGCGTGGTGGTGTCCTGGAAACCGCCGCGCTGGCCCGAATAGCTGAAATTCACGAAGACATTCGCCTTGTCACCGATCGGATGGCGGTAATCGACCACTGCCGACATCGTCCAGTCCGGGATCTGCGCGACCGAGCTGTTGAGCGTCGGCAGGCCCGTTACGCCGGCCGGAGTCTTGATGAAGTGCGCGCGCTGGGTGGAGGCATTCGCGTTGACCGTGAGCAGACCGCCGGCCATGCGGAAGCGCCCGTCGATCGCGCCCGAAATACCCTTGGCTTCGATCGTGCCGCCATTGACGTTGAACTGCTGCCCGCCGGTGCCGCAGCCATTGGTGATTGTGCAGCCGTCATTGATGTTGGTGATCGCATCGCTGGTGCGCGACAGATAGGCGGCGAAGCGCGCGAATATGTTGCGCGTCAGGCTCGACTTGACGCCGACCTCATAGCCCGTCGTCGTTTCGTTGCCATAAGTGAACTGGTAGGGATTGGGCGCCGCGGCATTGAACGAACCATTGTTGACGCCGCCCGCACGATAGCCGGTGCCGACCTTGGCATATAGCAACGTGCCCATCGATCCCGGGATCTTGTAGCTGGCGCTGGCGGTGAAGACCGGCTGGTCCGACTTGTAGACGAAGGTCGTCGGCAGGCGGGTGAAGTTGGTGGTGTAGAGCGAATAGACGGACTGCGTCGCGGTCTTGTAATCGTGCGACAGGCGCGCCTCGCCGACCAGCGACAGATTGCCGAGCTGATATTGCAGCGACGCATAGCCGGCGAACGAATAGATCCGCTGCTTGGTATAGCTGTCCGTGCCATATGCCAGCGGGAAGGTCGCCGGGCAGTTGAGCGATGTCGGCAGCGGTTTCAGGCAGACCGGCTGGCTGGGCGTGCCGGTGCACACGCTCTGCGCCACCGTGGTGAAGGCGCAGGGCGAGGAGGCGATCATCAGCCGGTAATCGTCATTCTGGTGCAGGCCTTCGCCACCCAGGATCCAGGTCAGCTTGTCGTCCGCGGCTTTGCCGGTGAGGTGAACGTCCTGATAGATCGTGCGATCAACCACATTGGTGTGGACCTGGGTGAAGGGATAAATGCCGAGCTGGCCCTGCTGGCGGAAAGTCTGCAGCGTCGCGAAATCGATCGCCGCGCCATAATGCTGGCTCGAGCGCCAGCGCGTCGCCATCGTCGTCGATTCGAGCGTGGCGAAGCCCATGTCGTAGCTGACGCTCAGGATCGAGCGCACGACCTTTTGCTGCAATTCGTCCTTGCCGTCATGCGGCAGGACGTAGCGCGACTGATAATAGCCAAGCGGCAGCGCCGCATTGGTGCCAGGCTTGATCGTCAGGCTGTTGACGAAGCTCGGCAGCTTCAGATCCTGGCCCTCGACGAGCAAAGTGATGTCGAGCGGCCCGGAGCGGTAGCGAATCTGCCCGCGACCGTTGAAGCCGCGCGTAGTATCATAATAGCTGCGGTGGACGGGATTGTAGTAGAAGCCCTTGTTCTGGCCATAGACTTCGCCGCCCACGCGGATCGCGACCGTATCGCTGAGCGGCGTATTGATCACGCCAGCCACTCGGAGCTGGTTCTGCCCGAAGGTGTAACCGCTGCGGACAAAGCCCGATTCCTGGAATTTGGGCTTGGCGAGAACGATGTTTATCACGCCGAATTCGGAGTTGCGGCCGTAAAGCGCGCCCTGCGGCCCTTCGAGCGCCTCGACACGCTCGATATCGAAATAGTCGAGCGTCTTGAAATTGCGGCCGCCGAGCGTCGAGCTGCCGACATAGGCGCCGTTGACGAACAGGCCGACGCCCGAATCGGCGCCGGTGGCGCGCGCGGTACCCGATCCGCGGATCGAGACTTCGGCGAGGTTCTCGCTCGCCAGATCGTTGAAGCGAACGCCCGGGACCGTGCTGAGCAGATCGCCAGTGCCGACGACGGGGCCCTTGGCCTCTAGCTGCTCGGCGGTCACGGCCGAGATCGTGCCGGGGACGTCGCGGATATTCTCTTCGCGGCGGCGCGCAGTGACGACGATATTGCCTTCGTCCTCGCTGGCGCTGGCATCCTGCGGCGCTGCGGTTGCGGAAGCGGCGTCTTGTGAATTGCCGCTGGCGGTCTGCGCCCAGGCCGGCGTGGCGACGACAAGCGCAAGGGTTGCGGTCGTGGCAAGAAAATCTCGCATACATCCTCCCATTGGCGCGCATTTTTGCGGCGCCGTGGCACTTTCATCGAACGATCGCCGGTCAAAGTCAAACGGATTGTACGACAATATTTGTTATATCGCGCGACAAACATCTTGCTACCGGCGACGCGCGGCAATAGGAATGCCGGCAGAGGATTGGTAGAAACGTAGCCGGTCCCACGAATTGAGAGAGGCAAGCCCTTTGGCTAAAGAGCATGAATCGATGTCTTCCGATGCCGGGCGCATCGAGGCTGTCGATGGCCAGGACGCTGCACCTGCTCGCCCTTCCACGGCGGACGATCTCGCCCATGCGCTGCGCCTGCAAATCCAGGGCAGCGAACTGGCGCCGGGCGAATGGCTGCGCGAGGCCAGGCTATGCGGCGAATTCGGCGTGGGCCGATCCACGGTGCGCCGCGCGCTCCAGATGCTGGCCGATGACGGTCTCATCGAGCTGGAGGAAAATCGCGGCGCCCGGGTTTCCGCGACCACGGTCGAGGAAGTCTTCGATCTCTATGAGGTGCGCGCCGCGCTCTATGGCCTGGCGGCGCGCTTCGCGTGCCTGCGCGGTTCGGACGCCGCGATCCGCCGCATGCTGACCGAGATCGACCGGCTGCTGAGCTCCGCCGCGAGCGGCGCGCCGGCCGAAGAGATCATTGCGATCTCCGAAGCGATCTTCAGCGAAATGGCCGAGTCGGCGAGTCCCGACGCGCAGAAGATGATCGAAGCGGTGCGGCGCAAGACGCGCTTTCACTTTTCTTATGTCGCGCTGGCGATCAACGCGAACGGTCCCGGTCCCTATGAGCATTGGCGGCACGTTCGCGCTGCGCTCGTGGCGCGCGACGCCGACAAGGCAAGCAAGTCGGCGCGCGACATCCTCTATTTCATGCAGGGCGAAGTCGCGCGGATCATGCTGGCGCATGGCTCGCGGGTTCGGGAGGACGCGCCTCTTCCGCAAGCCCAGCCCCCTATCAAGCGCCGCGTCGCCAATCGGAGATGAAGATGCTCAAGGCACTGTTCCTCGCCATCGCGCTGCTCGCGCCGCCGATTGCGCCACTGGCGATCGCCTTGCCGGTTGCGGCGCCCGCCGACGATCGCTCGGCGGCGATGACCAGATTGCTCGATTATCTGCGCAACCAGAACAGCACCGGTTTCCTGATGATCCAGGACGGCAAGGTGCTGGTCGAGAAGGCCTGGCCCGCGCCCGAGGGCAATCCGATGTATGCCAATTTCGTCTATGGCAAGAGCGCGAACGGCGCCCTGCTCGAGGACGTGGCTTCGCAGCAGAAGAGCTTCGTCTCGGTGCTGATCGCCATTGCGATCGACAAGGGCCTGATCGACGTGGAGAAGCCCGTCTCCGCCTATATCGATGCCGGCTGGTCCAAGGCTTCGGCCGAGCAGGAAGCGAAGATCCGCGTGATCGACGTGCTCACCATGAGCTCGGGCCTCGACGACAAGTTCGGCTATGTCGCGGCGCCGGGCGGGCTCTTTCATTACAACACGCCGGTCTATGCCATCTCCAAGCGCATCGTCGCCGCGGCGGCAAAGCAGCCGCTCGATGCGATCACCCGCGACTGGCTGACCGCGCCGCTCGGCATGAAGGACACCGGCTGGCGCAAGCGCCCGCCCGCGCTGGCATCGGTCGGCAACGATACCGGGCTGGTGACCACGCCGCGCGACACCGCATTGTTCGGGCTGATGGTGCTGCATGGCGGGATCGGCAATGATGGCAAGCGCGTCGTTTCCGAAGCGAGCCTCAAGGCGATGTTCGCGCCCTCGGCCGCCAACCCCGCTTATGGCCGGCTGTGGTGGCTGAACGGCAGCGCCTATACGATGCGTCTCGCGGCGGCAGGGATGGGCGACCCCATCCGGTCCCAGCGCAAGGAAGGGCCGCTGATCGCGGCGGCGCCCGCCGATACGGTGGCCGCGCTCGGGGCGTTCGATCGCCGCCTCTATGTCGTGCCCAGTCTCAAGCTGGTGGTGGTGCGCACCGGCGCCGCGGCGGGCGACAAGGATTTCGACAATCAATTGTGGCTGCGGCTGATGAAGGCGATCAGCTAGGCAGCCGCCGCACCGAACGAGCGGCCCCGCGGGATGGGGTTTGCCGCCAACCAAAACACCGGGAGGGGAATGATGGCTTTCGCCTATCGCATGGCCGCATGGAGCGCGGCGCTGATCTGCGGAATCGCCGGGAGCGCGCTGGCGCAACCGGTGGTGCGCGCGCCCGCTGGCTCGGTTCGCGGGGTCGAGGCGGACGGGCAGCATGTCTTCAAGGGCATTCCTTATGCATTGCCGCCCGTGGGCGCGCAGCGCTGGAAGCCGCCGGTTGCGGTTCCGGCATGGGGCCAAGTTCGTGACGCGAGCAATTTCGGGCCCGCCTGCCAGCAGCCGGGGGCGCCGGCGGGCAGCATCTATGCCGAAGTCTATCAGGCGATGAGCGAGGATTGCCTGTCGCTCAGCATCTGGACGCCGGCCAAGGCGAAGAATGCGCCGGTGTTCGTCTGGATTCACGGCGGCAACCTTATTCGCGGCGCATCGAGCCAGGCGATGTTCGACGGAGCGGCGCTGGCGAAGCGCGGCGTGGTCGTGGTGTCGATCAACTATCGGCTCGGAATATTCGGCTATTTCGCCCACCGCGAGCTGAGCGCTGAATCGCCGCAGGGCACCTCAGGCAATTACGGGGTGCTAGACCAGATCGCCGCGCTGCGCTGGGTGAGGAACAATATCGGCGCGTTTGGCGGCAATGCCGCGAAAGTGACGATCGCCGGCGAGTCCGCGGGCGGGCTGGCGATCTTGCATCTGCTAGCGTCACCACAGGCACGAGGGCTGTTTTCCAAGGCGATCGTCCAGAGCGCCTCGCTGATGAATATTCCCGAACTCAAGACCGACCGGTTCGGCCTGCCTTCGGATGAGGCCAATGGCGACCGTCTCACCGCCGCGATGGGCGCGAAGAACCTCGCCGATCTGCGCGCGATCGACGGGCCTCGCCTCACTGCGCTCGCGCAACAGGCCCGCTTCGCCTCGACCGCGATCGTCGACGGGAAGGTGCTGACGCGCCAGCTGATTGACACCTTCGATCGCGGCGAGCAGGCGCGCGTGCCGCTGATGACCGGGTTCACCAGCGGCGAAATCCGCACGATGCGATCGATCCTGCCCGGACTGCCCGACATCTCGAAATTCGACGCCGCGCAATATGAGGCGGTGATCCGCAAGAATTACGGCGAGCTGGCCGACGAGTTCCTGCGGCTCTATCCGGCAACCGACATCGAGGGCGGCATCTTCGCCGCGGCGCGCGACGGCTTTTTCAGCTGGACCTCGCAACGGCTCGTGCGCAGCCAGGCCGCGATAGGCCAGCCGGCGTATCTCTACTTTTTCGACCATGGCACTCCCGCCGCCGACCAAGCTGGAATCCACGCCTTCCACGCCTCCGAAGTGCCCTACATGTTCGGCACGATCGATCGCGTCACCAAGCTGTGGCCCGCGATTCCCGACACTGCGGCCGAGCGCAGCCTGTCCGACGCGATGGCCGATTATTGGGCGAGCTTCACCAAATCCGGTGTGCCCAGCGCGCGCAGCCAGCCCGCCTGGCCATCCCACAACAAGCGCGCCGCTTATATGCGCTTTGCCGGCAAGCCGGAGGTCGCGACCGATCTGCTGCCTCGACAATATGCCCTGCACGAGCAGGTCATCTGCCGCCGCCGCGCCGCCGGGAATATTCCCTGGAACTGGAATGCCGGCGTGATCGCGCCGCCCCTTCCGCCCGCGACGGAGAATTGCCGGTGATCGACGGCAGCATCCAGGCGTTTCCGCTGACGCTCAACCGCATCCTCGACCATGCGGCGAAGTGGCATCCGGATGCCGAGGTCGCGACCGCGACAGAGACTGGCGGCGTGGACCGGATCGGCTATGCGGCGCTCCGGGAGCGGGCGCTGAAGGTATCGAGCGTGCTTGCCGGGATGGGCGTGGGGCTTGGAGAGCGGGTCGCGACCCTGGCCTGGAACAGCCAGGCGCATGTAGAGGCCTGGTATGCGATCATGGGCATGGGCGCGGTGTGCCACACGCTCAACCCGCGCCTGACCGCAACGCAGCTTGCCTGGATGATCGGTCAATCGAGCGCGCGCATCCTGATCGTCAGCTCGGACCTGCTGCCGCTGGCGCGCAAAATGGCCGCGGAGGCGCCCGGGCTCGAGCGCATCCTCGTCATCGATGGCGAGGGCGAAGATACGGTAGCGCTCGAAACATTGATCGCGGCGGCCTCCGGGGACGTCCTCTGGGGCGATTTCGACGAGACCGCACCCAGCGGCCTGTGCTTCACTTCGGGCTCCACCGGCGCGCCCAAGGGCGTGACCTACACTCATCGCTCGAGTTTCCTGCACACGCTGCGCCTGCTGCAGGCCGATGTGCTCGGCGCGCGCAGCGTCGATGTGGTGATGCCGGTCGTGCCGATGTTCCATGCCAACGCCTGGGGGCTGCCGTTCGCGGTGCCAGCGGTCGGCGGCAAGCTCGTCCTGCCCGGTCGCCATACCGATGGCGCCAGCCTTGCGCGCCTGATCGCGGCGGAAGCGGTTTCGATCGCGGTGGGGGTGCCGACGGTCTGGCTGGGACTGTGCGAATATCTCGAAGCCAGCGGCATCAAGCTGCCTTCACTCGAACGGATTGTCAGCGGCGGCGCGCCGATGCCGCCTTCACTGATGAAGCGACTCGAGGAGCAATTGGGCGTCACGGTCCAGACCAGTTGGGGCATGACCGAACTCTCGCCCGTCGGCACTTTCGGGGTGCTCAGTGATGCCACCCGCAGCGCGGCAATATCGGGCCGCCCCGCGCTTGGCGTCGATCTGATGCTCGCCGACGAGAGCGGCAAGCCGCTGGCGGAGCAGCGCGATCAGGAGGGCCGGCTGCACGTACGTGGCGGCGCGGTGATCGAGCGCTATTTCGGGCAGGAACAACCCGCCGCCGATGCCGAGGGTTGGTTCGATACCGGCGATCTCGCCAGGATCGACCGTCAAGGCAATCTGATGATCACCGGCCGCGCCAAGGATCTCATCAAATCAGGCGGGGAATGGATAAACCCCGCGGAGATCGAAGCGGTGGTCAGCGCCCTGCCCCAGGTTTCACTGTCTGCGGTGATCGGCCGGACCGACCACAAATGGGGAGAGCGCCCGATCCTGCTGGTCGAGCTGCGCGAGAACCAGCAAATTTCGGACGAGGATCTGCTCGGGTCGCTCCGCGGCCGCGTCGCCTCGTGGTGGATCCCCGACGCCGTGGTTCGCGTGCCCGACATGCCTTTGGCCTCCACCGGAAAGATCGACAAGATCCGCCTGCGCGCGGCCTATAGCGGCGCCTGAGCGCCCTTCCGAACCACCAAGAAAGGGAGTCACTCGATGTTGCTTACGAACCGCGTCGCCATTGTAACCGGAGCAGGCGGCGGCTTGGGCGCCTGCCACGCTCGCTTGCTCGCCGAGCGCGGCGCCCGCGTGATCGTCAACGACATGAATGCCGACCGCGCGCATGAGGTGGCGGAGCAGATCGCCGCCGCCGGTGGCGAGGCGATCGGCATCGGCGCATCGGTCACCAACGAGGCGGAAGTTGCCGCGATGGTCGAGACGGCCATGGCTCGCTGGGGCCGGATCGACATCCTCGTCAACAACGCCGGCATTCTGCGCGACAAGAGCTTCGCCAAGATGAGCATCGAGGATTTCCGGCTGGTCGTGGACGTCCACCTGATGGGCGCCGCGATCTGCACCAAGGCCGTGTGGGAGCAGATGCGCGAGCAACGCTATGGCCGGATCGTCATGACGACTTCTTCCTCGGGGCTATACGGCAATTTCGGTCAGGCAAATTACGGCGCCGCGAAGATGGCGCTGGTCGGGTTAATGCAGACGCTCGCTATCGAGGGCGAAAAATACGATATCCGCATCAATTGCCTCGCGCCCACCGCCGCAACCCAGATGACCGATGGTGTGCTGTCGCCTGAGGCGCTGGCTACACTCGATCCCGCTCTCGTCAGCCCCGGACTGGCTGCCCTAGTGGCGGAAGATGCGCCGACACGCACGATCCTGTGCGCAGGCGCGGGCCACTTCGCTCAAGCACATATAACGCTCACGCGAGGAAAGTACGTCGGGGGCAGCGGGGCTGCCGATGAGCAAGTTGCAGGATCCTGGGCGGCGATCGGGGACCGAGTCGGCGAGATAGTCCCCACCTACGGATTCATGCAGGCGGAGCGCGAGCTGGCAATCGCCGGTCAACCTTGGCCGGCTTTAGTAAGGTAATGTTGGCATTGAGCCGCGACTCCAACTCTCAACGATAAGCTTCAAAATGGTCTGACCGCTTTCGACGGGTACCGGGGCGGCTTTAGGCGTGATCGACCCTAACAGCCGCCGGTCCGCTGTCGTTTAGAGTTTCGGACGCCGACAGGCGTCGGAAAGTCGGCGGTGCCCGAACCCGCGGGCCCCGGGGCGGTGGCCTATGGGGATTTGGACTTTGGCCTGTTCTGGGCGGTGGCGGGTGCTGCCGATATGCGGACGGATTTGAGAGTGGACCGGCTGCTTTTCGGGCGGCGAGGAGGGCACGCAAAAGCGGACCGTCCGATTTTGGCAGGGGTGAGTCCGCTTTTTCGGAGGCTGGACGCAGGGTCTGACGTTCCCCGCGACAGGCGTGCCGCGGGGGCGATCGAGGATATGCCGTGCCGGATCACGACCCTGAGCTCCCGGATGCGCTGATGACCAAGGGCGGCGCGCGGGGCTGATATCGGCGTTCGAAGATCTCGATGATGACCATGCGCCCGCCACAGCACGGGCATGGCGACCGGGCCTCGACCTGTTCGGAGGGCGCGTCATCGGTCGCGGGCGGTGCGACCGCGAGCAACTGGCGGGCGCGTTCGAGGCTGGTCCGTCGGGTGCCGCTGGCGAGCAGGCCATAATGACGGATGCGGTGGAACCCGCGCGGCAGGGCATGCAGCAGGAACCGGCGGATGAACTCGTCGGCCGCGAGCGTCATTACCTGCTGTCGGTCGGCGCCGCCGCGGCGATAATCCTTGTATCGGAACGTGACCCCGTCCTCGTCGAGCCGGAGCAGGCGGCTGTTCGATATGGCGACCCGGTGGGTGTAGCGCGACAGATAGGCGAGCACGGCCTGCGGGCCGGCGAACGGCGGCTTGGCATAGACCACCCAGCGCTTCTTCCGGATCGGTGACAGGTGCCGCAGGAACGCCCGCCGATCGACAAGATGCGTCATGCTGCCGAAGAAGCCGAGCTGGCGGGCATCGTGTAGGGCGAGCAGGCGGGTGAGGAACAGCCGGCGGAACAGCGCGCCGAGCACCCGCACAGGCAGAAGGAACGCCGGACGCGTGGAGATCCAGCGCTCGCCGTCGAGTGAGATACCACCGCCGGGCACGATCATGTGGATATGGGGATGGTGAGTGAGTGCCGAGCCCCAGCTATGCAGCACGGCGGTGATACCGATGCGGGCGCCAAGATGCCTGGGATCGGCAGCGATGATCTGCATCGTCTCCGAGGCGGTGCGGAACAGCAGATCATAGACCAGCGCCTTGTTCTGGAACGCGATGGCGGCGATCTCTGCGGGAAGCGTGAACACGACATGGAAGTAGCCGACCGGCAGCAGGTCGGCTTCGCGCTCGGCGAGCCAGGTGCGCGCGGCAACACCCTGGCACTTGGGGCAGTGCCGGTTGCGACAGCTGTTATAGGCGATCCGCCAATGGCCGCAGCCGGTGCAGGCCTCGACGTGGCCGCCCATCGCGGCGGTGCGACACTGCTCGATCGCCGACATGATCTTGAGCTGGTGCAGGCTCAGATGCCCGGCATGCCTGGCACGATAGGCAGGCCCGGCAGTACGGAACACGTCGGCGACCTCGATGGAGGTGCGCATGTCGCTTAACCGTCGGACGCCCCTTCGTCGGGTGGGGCCAGCGCCAGCCGGTCGAGCGGGCTGACGACCGCGCGCATCGTGCGGGTCGCCACCTGCGTGTAAAAGGCGGTGGTGTTGAGCTTGGCGTGACCGAGCAGCGCCTGGATGACGCGGATATCGACGCCATCCTCGAGCAGGTGGGTGGCGAAGCTGTGCCGCAGGGTGTGCGGCCCGACCCGCTTGGCGATATCGGCCGCTTCCGCCGCTTCGACGACGACGCGATAGAGCTGCCGCGTGCTGATCGGCACGGTCGCGTTCCGGCCGGGGAACAGCCAGCCATCGGGAAGCATGACGCCCTGTTGCCGTCCCGCGCGCCACCAGTCTCGCAGCAGCACGAGCAGGCCCTCGGGCAGCATGGCGTTGCGATATCGTCCGCCCTTGCCGCGCTCGATCCGCAGCACCATCCGCTTGCTATCGACATCGCTCACCTTGAGCGCGGAGACCTCGGCGACGCGCAGCCCCGCGCCGTACGCGACCGACAAGGCCGCCTGATGCTTCAGGCAGGTCGTGGCGTCCAACAGCCGCTTCACCTCACCCAGGGTCAGGACCACCGGAATCTTGCGGGCATGCGCGGTGCGGACGAGCTTGCGGGCCAGATCGGGCCGGTCGAGCGTGTGGTTGAACAAGAACCGCAACGCCGCGACGATGCTGTTCATGGTCGGTGCCGGGACGCCTGCCTCCTGCTGCTCGATCTGGAACTGGCGGACATCCTCGGCGGTCGCGGTGTGGGGCGAGCGCCCCAGCCAGGTCGCGAACCGTCCGACGTCGCGGATATAGTTGCGCTGCGTCTCATGGCTAAACCGACGCATGATCATATCATCGACCAGGCGCTGACGCAGCGGGCTGATCGGGCCAACAAGAACAAGCTCGTTCATCGTTCGACTCCTCAGGTTGAAGGAGCCGAAAGGGTCTGCCCATGGCGGGCGTCGCTCAATCCGGGTCGAGCGCTCGCGTCGTTGTTGTTACCTTACCACCAGCACCACTCCCGCGCAGCGGGTTCGTGCTGCGGCCCAAACGCGGACGTAGGGGGCGCGTTTCGCGGCTCTGTCGCACCGTCATAGAAGTTTGGGGCCGTTAGGCCTGAGCAAAATTTCCCGTGAGAACCTTTGTTCCATCTCGCAAGAAGTCGAGATGGCCCGACCAGTGTTGCATCATGCGAACCCGCTCGTCCCAGTATTCCCCGCGAGTGTAGGCCCGTCGCACGGCGTTGGCGTCGCAGTGTGCTAACTGGCGCTCGATTGCGTCAGCGTGCCACATTCCCATCTCGTTAAGCAGGGTCGCAGCCATTGCGCGGAAGCCGTGGCCGGTCATCTTGTCCTGCAAATAGCCGAGGCGGCGTAGCGCCGCATTGATGGTATTCTCCGACATGGGGCGGTCAACTGAGGTCCGCGATGGAAAAAGGTAGGGGCTGTATTCCGCATCGTGCTCAATCGAGCGGATGATCGCGAGCGCTTGCGCCGAAAGCGGCACACTGTGGGCGCGCCGCATTTTCGTCTTGTGAGGCGGGATCGTCCAGACCGCCTTCTCAAGATCGAAATCGCCCCACTCGGCGAACCGAAGCTCGCCAGGACGCACGAACACGTGCGGAAGCAGCCTCAATGCCGCGTGGACTTCCGAACTCCCTTCGAATGCTGCGATAGCGCGGAGCAAGCCGCCGGCCTCGGCGGCGGTCGTAATGGCCGCACGGTGGACGGGCTTGGGAACGATCAGGGCGCCGCGCAGGTCGGATGCGACATCGCGATCAGCGCGCGCCGTGGCGATGGCGTAGCGGAAAATCTGCGAACAGGTACTACGGAGCCGTTTTGCGGTCTCGTAGCGGCCCTTGCCCTCCATCTTCCGCAACATCAGTAGCAGCTCTTGGGCCGATATCGAGGCGACAGGGCGCTTCCCGATTGAGGCGTTGATGAAGGTGAGCAGCCAGCGCAGCTTCTTCATCGTGACTGCGGAGCGACCTTCCTTCTCGACCTTGAGTAGCCATTCGTCGGCCACGGCCTTGAAGCTGTTGGACGCCGCCACCGTTGCAGCAATCCGGTCAAGCTTCATCCGCTCGGCCGGGTCTTCGCCGCGCGCGAGCACCTTGCGGGCCGCGTCGCACTCGGCCCGCGCATCGGCGAGGCCGGTATCGGGCCAGACGCCGAATGCCAGCGTCTTCTGTTTGCCGAGATAGCGGTAATTCATGCGCCAGTAGCGACCGCCGCTAGGCGTCACGAGCAGGTATAGCCCGTCTCGGTCCCCCAGCTTGTATGCCTTGTCCCGATTCTCTGCGGCTTTGATTGCCACGACCGATAACGCCATGATGGTATCTCCATCCAAGCGACCGGCGAGCTGCCATCAGAAATACCATCAGAATGCTGGTATGGAATGGAATTTCACCGATCCGACTGGGATGCTTATACCATAAAAAAACCGCAGAAAACAGCCATTTACGGCACATTCTGGAATGCCTTGGGAAAGCATTTTGGTGACCCCTACGGGAATCGAACCCGTGCTTCAGCCGTGAAAGGGCCGCGTCCTAACCGCTAGACGAAGGGGCCGTCTGGGTGGAAGGGCCGGTTAGGGGAGGACGCGCGACTGGTCAACCCCGCTAAACATCAATCTGCCCAAGCAGCGTCTTCAATGTGCAGTTCCGCGGCCGGTCTTGCGCCCCAATCGTCGATCTTTGCACGGCCCGCGAGCCAGAGTTTGCGGTGGCGGGGGGCGGAGAGGAGGGCCTGGCCCAGCTCGGTTTCGGCCTGGCGAAAGGCGACGGCCTTTAGGCTGCGGCCATCTTCGCCCGCGACGATAACGCGAACGTGTCCGCCGGTGCCGACAATATCGGCCTTGATGACCGATACCGGCCCGGCGACCACGCGAGGCGCGGGCCAGCCCATGCCATAGGGTCCGCCGACTTCCATCGCGTTGACCAGATCGGGATTTACGCCACCCGGCGCCAGCACCGCATCGAGCAACAGCGCGCGTTCGCCCATTGCCTGGGTCACGCGATCGGAGAGGCGCTCTTCGAGGAAATCGGCAAAGGCTTCGAGATTTTCTTCGGCGATGGTGACGCCGCAGGCCATTGCGTGGCCGCCGCCTGCCTGAAGCAACCCTGCGTCGCGCGCGGCCATCACTGCGGCACCCAGATCGACTCCGGGGATCGAGCGGCCCGATCCCTTGCCTACGCCATGCTCGTCCAGCGCGATGATGATCGCAGGGCGGTGCAGCTTTTCCTTGATGCGCCCAGCGACGATGCCGATCACGCCGGCATGCCAGCCGCGCGCGGCGATCACCGCTACGGCGCGGTTGCTCTTGGCGTAGCTCAGTTCCTCGGCCTCGCGCTGGACATCGCCTTCGATCGCGCGGCGCTCTTCATTGAGGACGTTGAGTTCCTCGGCGATGGCGCGGGCTTCGTCGGGGTCTTGGGTGGTGAGCAAGCGGACGCCGAGATCGGAGCGGCCGACGCGGCCACCGGCGTTGATTCGCGGGCCGAGCGCGAAGCCGAGATCGGTGCAGGTCGGTGCGCGGGTGAGGCGCGATGCCTGGATCAGCGCGTTGAGGCCGATATTGCGGCGCTGGCCCATCACCTTAAGGCCCTGCGCCACGAAAGCGCGGTTGAGGCCCTTGAGCGAGGCAACGTCCGCCACGGTGCCCAGCGCGACGATATCGAGCAGATCGAGCAGCTTGGGCTCGGCGCGATCCTTGAAATAGCCGCGTGCCCGTAACGTGCGGATCAAAGCCGCGCCGAGCAGCCATGCCATGCCGACGGCGGCAAGGTGGCCGTGCGCCGCGCCTTCGATCTCGTCGAGGCGGTTGGGGTTCACCAGCGCATGCGCCACCGGCAATTCGGGCGAGCATTTGTGATGATCGACCACGATGACTTCGGCATCGGCGGCGCGCGCCATCTCCAGCGCCTCGAATGCCTGTGCGCCGCAATCGACCGTGACGATCAGGCTTGCGCCTTCCTGCTTCAATCGCACCAGCGCTTCGCCTGAGGGGCCATAGCCCTCCATCAGGCGGTCCGGGATATACGGGCGGGCTTCCAGCCCCAGATCGCGCAGCAGGAGCACCAGCAAGGCCGCAGAGGTCGCGCCGTCCACGTCATAGTCGCCGAAGATCGCGACCTGCTCGCGCGCCTGTACGGCGTCGGCCAGTCGGTCGGCGGCCTTGTCCATATCGTTGAAGATAGAGGGATCGGGCATGAAGGCGCGGATGCTGGGGTTGCGGTGCTGCTCCAGATCCTCGCGCGCCACGCCGCGGGTGAGCAGCAGCTGGGTCACCAGATCATCGGGCACCAGACCGCCACGCGAATCACTGGCAAGGCCCCGCCAACGCCAGGGCTGGCCGAGGATCGAACGATGGATATTTAGGACTGCAGACATTGGAACAGGCAATGAACGCGGCTGGGAGCGATGTCGAGGGTGCGGCGACCAGCCAAGTTCCGTCACCCCGGCACAAGACCGGGATAACGCACGCAGGGTGGACCGTGTCCTAGCGCTCCAACAACCGCGGCATAAGCTCGACAAAATTGCAGGGCTTGTGGCGAATATCCAGCTGGCTCGCCAATATCCCGTCCCACGCATCAGTCACCGCGCCGGTCGATCCCGGCAGCGCGAAAATATACGTCCCGCGCGCCACGCCCGCCGTCGCGCGTGACTGGATCGTTGAGGTGCCGATGGTCTGATAGCTCAGCCAGCGAAACAGCTCGCCGAAACCGGGGATTTCCTTGTCCCATACGCGCGCCAATGCCTCGGGCGTGATGTCGCGCCCGGTAACCCCGGTGCCGCCCGTGGTGAGGATCACATCGACTCCCGCATCATCGATCCATGCATGAAGCTTGCCGACGATCGCCTCGGGATCGTCGCGCACGATGGCGCGGTCGGCCAGTTCGTGCCCCGCAGAAGTCAGCCGCTCGACCAGCCGGTCACCCGAACGGTCATCTTGCAAGGTTCGCGTATCGGAAACCGTCAGCACCGCGATCCGCACGGGGCGGAAAGCGATGCTCTCATCGATTGCCAAGATCCCTCCGCGTCGGGGCCGCCCGTCCGCCGATCTTGACCGAAGTCGCACCCGGTAGGCCGGGGAAGCGCGGCCACAGGCCCTGGGTCAGCGCCTCGCGGCTGGACGATTTCCGTCCCTCCTGATTTTCGTACATCCAGTAATTGCGCAGCACGGTCATCACGTAGCCGCGCGTCTCCCAATAAGGGATGCTCTCGATATAGAGCAGCGGATCGCCATTATCGCGGCTCATCGAGTTCCACAGAGTCACCGGCGTCGGCCCGGCATTATAAGCCGCAATCACCTTGGGCAGCAGCCCGCCGGTGAACGATCCATCGCGGAGCTGCTCGAGATAGGATTGCCCGATCTCCATATTGACCGAAGGTTTGGTCAGGTCGCTTGCGACATAGGTAACGCCCTTGCGGCGGCCCACATCGGTTGCTGCGCCGGTTTTCACCTGCATCAGGCCCATCGCGCCCGCGGCGCTGCGAATCTCTGCGTTGAAGCGCGATTCCTGCAACGTGTGGGCAAAGACCAGGTTCTTGTCGACGCGCCAGCCGCCATCGGGTGCCCAGTTCGGCGCGGGATAGCGCGCGGCGACCTGCACCACTGCGCCCGAAGGGCCGTTATGCGAAAGCCAGAGCTGGGTCATCGGCAGGCTCAGCCGCCCGGCCAGCTTGGTAAGCGCGGCATGTTCGGAAGCGCTGCCGATCTTCGCCTGATAGCGGATCACTTCGTCGGCCAGCCGGTTCTCGCCGATTTCGGTCAGCGCGGCGGCGACGCGCACGTTCGGGCGGCGCTCGAGCATCTTCCAGTCTTCGGCAACAAAGGCTTCGCCGCGCCCCGGCCGGTTCTCTATGGCCAGCGCCTGCTTGGCGAGCAGGCCGTAAAAGGTCTCGCCATATTGCGATGCGGCCTTGAGTTTCATCGAAACGCGCTCGGGGCGGGCGCATGCCATTTCAGCGCGCGAGCCCCAGTAAAGCCCGGCGGAGCGGAGTTCGGTGTCGGCGGCGCGGGTTGCAACGCGGTCGAATGACACGGCGGCGCCTTCGCAATCCTGCTGGCGCCATGCGGCAAGTCCCGAGACCCAATCGGCCTGCGCGACCCAATCGCCCGAACCCTGCGTAGCGCGCGCGGCAACGCGGCGAGCGCTATTGTCGTCGCCGGCTACGTAATAAATCCACGCGACCTTCTGCTGCCATTCGGTTGCGGAATCGGGAGTGAGGTTGACGCCAAGGCGATCGACCAATGCCTCGGCGTTCGGGCCATCATCTGCCTTTACGTAAGGCTGGATCGCCAGCGCAATTTCCATCGCGGCGTTGTCGCTGCTCACGGTCCGCGCACGCTGGCGCACCGGTGCGGCATCATACCAGACAAGGCGCTGGGTCTGCGGGAGCGAAGGCGTGGTGGTCGCGCCGCGCTTCTGCGCCATGCGGCTGATCTGATCGGCCTGGGGCAGTTCGGGTGCTTCGGCGAGCAATGCGATCAGCGGCGGCAGCTCGACCTTGGGTGAGTTCTTGGCGGTGTAAAGCTCGGCGCGGGCAATCGCATGCAGCGGGCCGGGTTTCATCGAATCGAGCTGGATCTGCGCGTCCTGCCACTTTTCGCCGCGGATCGCGGAGAAGGCAGTACGATACCCTTCGCGCTGCGCCTTATCGAGCTGATCGGGAACGCCATCTCCGTCGCGAGCGACTGGCGCGGGCGCGGGCGTGGTCGGGCCATCGCCGAACGGCAACACAGGCCGGTCATCGGCATGGGCAATTGCAGGTACTGCGATAATCGCCGCAGCGGCAAGAAGGATACGCTTGGTCACAGGCTCCCCCGGGTCAACAGCAACAAATGCTTCCAGGCTTCGCTTTTGGCGGCGGGCCGTTCCAACAGGAAACGCGGGTGAAAGCTCGCCACCACGCGCGTTGTGCAGCCAAAAAGGTTAATGTCTTCCATACCGTTTATCGGCCCGTCGATCAGCCGTTCCGCTGCCTGCCCGAAAAGCATCAGCCGTTCGGGCCGCAACAGGCTGATATGATGGCGGGCAAGCTGGACCAGCCGGGCTTCCTGCTCGGGCGGGATGCGCCCGGTCAGCGGCCGCGCCACGGCGAGCGATCCCAGATAGACCGATTCGCGCTCCAGCCCGATTGCGGCGAGCATCCGGTCAAACAGCACGCCCGTGGCGCCGCTCATCAGCGAATCGCGGTCCTCGGTGCACGGCATGTCGCTGAAAATCACCAATTTCGGATGCGCGGGGCCGCGCGGGGCGATCAATGGCGTGTGCCAGCCGCTTTCCGGCGCCGCTCCGCCCATCCGCCATGTGATAAAGTCGTCCAGCGTGGTCGGCAAAATCTCGGGTGCCGCTGCCGCTACGGCAGCCTCGGCCGCAGCAGCCGAAGGCACGGCGACAGGGCGCGCGAGCCAGTTGCGTGGCTCGTCATCCTGCAGCGTTTCGACCCCCGCATCGCGCCACCATTCCAGTGCGCTTGCGAGGCCTTGCTGCCAATCGTGCGAGTGTTCCGCCCCCATATCGTCCTTTCAAACCCTGTTGACGTCGCGGTCAATCTGCCTTCATCGACGTGGGGACAGGACGTTGCCGCCACGCGACGACAAGCGCGAGCGGCGTCCCGGACAAGGACTAGCAGGGGAATTGAGAATGAGCGAGCGCGAGTCGATGCCGTATGACGTAGTGATCGTCGGCGCGGGTCCAGCGGGGCTTTCGGCGGCGATTCGCCTCAAGCAGCTTGCTGCGGATGCCGGAACCGAGCTTTCGGTATGCGTCCTGGAAAAGGGCTCCGAAGTCGGCGCGCACATCCTGTCGGGTGCGGTGATCGATCCCAAGGCGCTCGACGAACTGCTGCCCACGTGGCGCGACGATGATTGCCCGCTGGCGCGCACGCCCGTCACCGAAAATCATCATTGGGTGCTGACGGAGAAGGGCAAGTCCGGCTTCCCCGAATTCATGACGCCGCCCTTCCTGCACAACAAGGGCACCTATACCGGCTCGCTCGGCAATCTCTGCCGCTGGCTGGCCGGCAAGGCCGAAGAACTGGGCGTCGAAATCTTCCCGGGCTTCGCCGCCGCCGAAATCCTCTACAATGAGGACGGATCGGTGAAGGGCGTCGCCACCGGCGATATGGGCGTTGCGCGAGACGGCACGCACAAGGGCGATTACCAGCCTGGCCTCGAACTCCACGCGAAATACACCTTCTTCGGCGAAGGCGTGCGCGGGCACCTTTCCAAGCAGTTGATCCGCCAGTTCGATCTGGCGAAGGACGCCCAGCCGCAGGTTTACGGCATCGGCATCAAGGAATTGTGGGACATTGATCCCAAGAAGCACGTGCCCGGCAAGGTGATTCACACCCAGGGCTGGCCGCTCAAGGAAGGCGAGTCCAACGGCGGCGGTTTCCTCTATCATCAGGCCGATGGTCAGGTGGCATTGGGCTTCGTGGTCTGGCTCAATTACACCAATCCCTATCTCTCGCCGTTCAACGAGATGCAGCGCTGGAAAACCCATCCCGCGATTGCCGAGATCCTCGAAGGCGCAAAGCGCGTCTCTTACGGTGCCCGCGCGATCAGCGATGGCGGCTTCCAGTCGGTGCCCAAATTGGTGATGCCCGGTGCCGCCCTGATCGGCGACAGCGCAGGGTTCCTCAACGTGCCCCGGATTAAGGGCACGCACACGTCGATGAAATCCGGCATGATGGCCGCCGAAGCAGCCTTTGCGGCGGTGCAGGGCGGTCGCACCTCGGATGAGCTGGCCGCTTATCCTGAGGCCTATGAGAGCAGCTGGGTCTATAAGGAGCTGCGCGGCGTCCGGAACGTCGTCCCGCTCGTCAAGAAGTTCGGCGATACCTGGGGCACGGTCGCATCCGGCGTGGCGATGTGGATGGAGCTTGCGGGCATCCGCTGGCCGTTCACGATGAAGCATCACCCGGACAATGAAAGCCTGGTCCATGCCAGCGAAGCGCGGCAGATCGACTATCCCAAGCCCGATGGCGTGCTCACCTTCGATCGCCTCTCCTCGGTGTTCATCTCGAACACCAATCACGAGGAGGATCAGCCGGTTCACCTGACACTGAAAGATCCCGATATTCCCATCGGTTACAATCTTCTGATGTACGCCGAGCCGGCGCAGCGTTACTGTCCGGCAGGCGTGTATGAAGTGGTGGGGGAAGGCGATGATCTGCGGTTCCAGATCAACGCGCAGAATTGCGTGCACTGCAAGACCTGCGAC
>SEFZ01000057.1 GCA_004173185.1 Sphingomonadales bacterium
GGTCAGGGCGAGGAGCATAGCGGGAGGTTAGCGGGGTGAGCTTAACAGGTCACCCCGGCCTTGGTTTGGTGTGTGCATGCTGCGCGAGGCCGTTCGATCCGCAGACGGCACCGCCAAGCTGCACCGTGGACCCCGGCACGGGGGCCGGGGTGACAGAAGGGGTGTGGCCGCTTCCTAGTCCGTCACCCCGGCCTTGTGCCGGGGTCCACCGGGCGGCAGGCTGTGTCGCGGATGATCGAGCGAACGCCTTGCGTCTACATTCTCGCCAGCGGCTATAACGGCGCGCTCTATGTTGGTGTCACGTCGAACCTGATCGGCCGGGTGATGCAGCATCGCGATGGCCGCTTTGACGGGCACACCAGGAAATATGGGATCTACCGGCTGGTCTATTTCGAGGTGGCGGAGGCGATGGACGCGGCGATCGCCCGCGAGAAGCAACTCAAACGCTATCGGCGCGAGTATAAGCGCAATCTGATCGAGCGCGAGAACCCGGCGTGGAATGACCTTGCGGTGGGGTTTGGGCTGGAGCCGTTGGGGCGGTGATCGGTGGCGCGGTGGACCCCGGCACGAGGCCGGGGTGACAAAGGTAGAAGCGGCGGGGGATTAGCTGGCGCTAATCCCCCGCACGGCGCTTACTCCGCAGCAATCCCGGCCTTCGCGAACATATCCGCCCCGCCGTCCACAACATCCTCATTCGCCACCGGCCCGGCCTTCGCCTTCTGCCGCTTGTCGAACGAATCCCAAACTTCGTTCCACTGGCCGCGCGTGGCGCCCTTCGAATATTCGGTTGCGCGCTGCTCGAAGAAGTTGGCGTGCTCGACGCCGTTGAGCATCGGGGCGAGCCAGGGGAGGGGGTGTTCGTCGATCATGTAGATCGGCTTCATGCCGAGCTGGCCGAGGCGCCAGTCTGCGATGTAGCGGATATACTTCTTGATCTCCTTGGGCGTCATGCCGCTGACCGGGCCTTGCTCGAAGGCGAGATCGATGAATGCGTCCTCGAGGCGCACCGTCGTCTGGCACATGTCCATGATGTCCGACGTGACCGACTTGGTGAGGCAATCGCGCTCCTTCACGAAGGTGTGGAAGAGCTTGATGATGCCTTCGCAGTGGAGCGTCTCGTCGCGGATCGACCAGGTGACGATCTGGCCCATGCCCTTCATCTTGTTTTGCCGCGGGAAGTTCATCAGCATCGCGAAGCTGGCGAAGAGCTGAAGCCCCTCGGTGAAGCCGCCGAACATGGCGAGCGTCTTGGCGATGTCCTCGTCGCTGTCGACGCCGAAGCTGCCGAGATAATCGTGCTTGTCCTTCATCTCGCTATATTCGAGGAACATGCCGTATTCGCTCTCGGGCATGCCGATCGTATCGAGCAGATGGCTGTACGCGGCGATGTGCACCGTCTCCATGTTGGAGAAAGCGGCGAGCATCATCTTGATCTCGGTCGGCTTGAACACGCGGCCATATTTCTCGTGGTAGCAATCCTGCACCTCGACATCGGCCTGGGTGAAGAAGCGGAAGATCTGGGTGAGCAGGTTGCGCTCATGATCCGAGAGCTTCTGCGCCCAATCGCGGCAATCCTCGCCCAGCGGCACTTCTTCGGGCAGCCAATGGAGCTGCTGCTGACGCTTCCAGAACTCAAACGCCCACGGATATTCGAAGGGCTTGTAGGTCTTGCGGGCTTCGAGAAGGGACATGGGGGTTACTCCGAGACGAACTTAGAAAAAGACGAGGAAGACGGTGCCAGCCATGCCGATAAGGCCGGCGAGGCTGAGTGCGCTGAGGTTGCGCGGCTTTTGCGCATCGAACTTGGCGGCTGCGGCATCATAAGCGGGGCCATCGCCGAGTTTGCGCTTGAGGCGACGTTTGCCGGTCTCCTCAGGATCGAGGAACAGCAGGGCGTCGCGCAAGAAATCGACCACCACCCACAATATTACCGCAGCGACAGCGATCAGGAGGAGGGCGAGAAGCCAGCCGTTCATGCCGCGCCTCCCGCCGCCACGAACATGCCTGCAAAGCCGCCGAGGAACAGGCCGAGTGCGAAGAGCATCATGCCGGCGATGCGCAGCGCGTAGGTGGTCGCCTCGGCTGCGGGCAGGCGCAGCGCGCGGCGGGCGAGCGCGGGGCGGAAGAGCGTCGTCAGGCCCGCAATGCCTGCGACCCCGGCCACACCGGCCATCAAGGCGATGCTGCGCGTCATTCGTGGTCGATCACGCGACCGCGCGGCTCGCGGACGACGCGCTCGCGCACGATCACCTTGCGGCCGCGGTTTGCGCCGACGCCGAAGAACATGATCCCGATGAAATAGCCGAAATCATACCAGCCGCCATTGTTTGGCACCGCGTAGATCGAGACATCGGAGACGAACAGCGAGAGGAACCATGCGACCGGGAAGATGAAGCCGTGCCACGTCCCGAGCAGCAAGCCGGATGCGCCGGGTTGGACGGCCTGTGCGCTCTGCGTGGCGCAGGCGGCGAGCAGCGTGAGGGCTGCGAGCGCGAAGAGAGTGCGTGTGCGGGTCATGCAGCGATTTCCGCCCGTGCGCGTTGAGCGCCGGTACCCACGACAGGAGACCTGAAATGGCCGATACCAGCGCGATCAAGGAACATATGGAAGTCATCGGCGCCGATGGCGTTCATGTCGGCACCGTCGATCATATCGATGGCGACCGCATCAAGCTGACCAAGAAGGACAGCGGCTCCGAAGTCTCGGAAGGAACGGGCTCGCACGAAGGGCATCACCACTACATCTCCGTCGGCCTGATCGCCGGCGTCGAAGGCGACAAGGTGCGCCTCAGCGCCAACGCCGATGTCGCGGTGACCTTCGAAGAAGAAGCCTGAGCCAAGCGAGCCCACTCCCGCGAGGGAGTGGGCGCCTTGATGAGAGGCGGAGCCTAAAAGCGCCACCTCACTGACACGCCAGGCATTCGTCGTAATCGCGCGATTCGACTTCGAACCTGGGCGCGTCGATCGTGTTGTCGGCTTCTACGCCGCCCGCGAAACCGGCGCGCTGCACCGACTTTGAGCGCAGATAGTAAAGCGACTTGATGCCGAGCTCCCATGCACGGAAGTGGAGCATCAGCAGATCCCACTTCTCGACGTCCGCCGGGATGAACAGGTTCAGCGACTGCGCCTGATCGATATAGGGCGTACGATCGCCGGCCAGCTCGAGGATCCAGCGCTGGTCGATCTCGAAGCTGGTCTTGTAGCAATCCTTTTCCTCAAGGCTGAGGAAATCGAGATGCTGGACCGAGCCACCCATTTCGAGGATCGAATTCCAGACATTGTCGCTGTTCTTCGACTTTTCGATCAGCAGCTTTTCCAGATACGGATTGCGCACCGACCATGAGCCGCTGAGCGTCTTGTGGGTATAGACGTTGGCCGGGATCGGCTCGATGCAGGCAGATGCGCCGCCGCAGATGATCGAGATCGACGCGGTGGGGGCGATTGCCATCTTGCAGCTGAAACGCTCCATCACGCCCATGTCGGCCGCATCGGGGCACGGCCCGCGCTCGACGGCGAGCTGCATCGATGCCTCATCGACCTGACGCTTGATGTGCTTGAACATGCGCAGATTCGCGCTCTTCGCCATCGCGCCTTCGAACGGAAGCCCGCGCGCCTGGAGATAAGAGTGGAAGCCCATCACGCCCAGACCGACGCTGCGCTCGCGCATCGCGGAATAAGCGGCCTTTTCCATGCCGGGCTCGTGGCGCTCGATGAAATCCTGGAGAACGTTGTCGAGGAAACGCATGACGTCCTCGATAAAGCCCTTCTCGTCCTTCCACTGATCCCAGGTCTCGAAATTGAGCGACGAGAGGCAGCAGACCGCGGTGCGATCATTGCCGAGATGGTCCTGGCCAGTGGGCAAGGTGATCTCGGAGCAAAGGTTCGACGTCGAAACCTTGAGGCCCAGATCGCGGTGATGCTTGGGCATGTTCGAATTCACGTGATCGGCGAACACGATATAGGGCTCGCCGGTCGCCAGACGGGTCTCGCACAGCTTTTGGAAGAGCGCGCGGGCATCGACCTTGCCGCGTTCCGAACCGTCCTTGGGCGACTTGAGCGCCCATTCGGTACCGTCGCGAACGGCTTCCATGAAAGCGTCGGGGATCAGCACGCCATGGTGCAGATTGAGCGCCTTGCGGTTGAAATCGCCCGAGGGCTTACGGATTTCGAGGAACTCCTCAATCTCCGGGTGCGAGATGTCGAGATAGCAGGCAGCCGAACCGCGGCGCAGCGACCCTTGCGAGATTGCAAGCGTCAGGCTGTCCATCACGCGGACGAAGGGGATGATGCCGCTGGTCTTGCCGTTCAGGCCGACCGGCTCGCCGATGCCACGGACATTGCCCCAATAGGTGCCGATGCCGCCGCCGCGCGAAGCGAGCCAGACATTCTCGTTCCAGGTGTCGACGATGCCGCCAAGGCTATCGGGCACCGAATTGAGGAAGCACGAGATCGGAAGGCCGCGCCCGGTGCCGCCGTTCGACAGAACGGGCGTGGCGGGCATGAACCAGAGGCGCGAGATATAGTCGTAGATCCGCTGGGCGTGCGGCTGATCGTCTGCATAAGCCGAGGCAACGCGGACGAAGAGATCCTGGAAATTCTCACCCGGGAGCAGATAGCGATCGCGCAGCGTCTCCTTGCCGAAATCGGTGAGCAGCGCATCGCGCGAATGATCGACTTCGACAGCGAACAGCTGGACGTCGACCGTCTTCGAATCCTTCTTCGCCTTTGCAGGCTTGGCGTCCTGAGGCGTGGTGGCTTCGGGAGCCTTTACAGGTGCTTCGGTGACGGTTTCGCTCACGCTTTCGGTGTCCCTGAATTCCATGACGTCTAAGCCCCTGCTGCCTTCACGCGCCTCCATCACGGGGAGGCTCCGGTCGACTCGGGGCGGGCACCGACAATAACATCGGCGCGGCGATAGAACGAGAACAAAAGATGTCCATCGCTCCTGAAGCCAGGCACAGCAGGCCCGTTCCGCATATAGCTATGCGGTGCCGGTTCTACCAGTGCTTGAGCTTGCCCCTCAGTGCAACCACTACAGATTGTGCCAAAGCGAGTCCGGGCACAAGATGCTAAATGGTTAACGACCGACTCAACTCGTCGCTAAAATGAGTCGGTTCACAGCAGGCCCAATGCCGCGATCAGCCGCGACGCGTGGACCTTCCTAGGGTTCTTGAAAGGCAATAGGAGAATTACGGAACCGATAAATTTTTACAGTCGTGTGAATCCTGTGGACACAATCGGTAGTGGTTTCCGCCGCTCCCGTTTTTGCGGGGGAATGCGCCGCCTGCCGCGAATCGGTGGGAGCGCGAGAGCCTTGTTTTTCGCCAGCGGTCGAGAAGACGAAGACCCGCACCCCGCGCCTCTCCGGGGAAGGCGGGAGAGGGCGAAGCGGCGAATCAGGCCAGTGGCAGATAGAGTTCGGTGACCGCTTCATGCTCGGGAACGTCCGGGAAAAAGGTGATCCGGCGGCAGAAGAGCGGGAAATCGCGGGGTTCCTTGCCGCTTGTCGGTAGCCATTCGCGGTAGAGCCAGCTGGCGGCGGGCTCGAGATTGTCGCTCGATCCGGTGAGGCGCATCATCGCGCAGCGGCCGGCGGGGATGCTGCCTGATTCCACGCCCGAATCATTCGGCGCGATGATTTTGTCCGTCGCGGCGCACAGATCGATTCGGAAATCCTCTGCATCCGCCTCGCTATGGAAAATGTTGAAGGTGGCGCTGCGCGAGGGCGGCAGGCCATTGGCCTTGCGCCACGCGATAAAGCGCTGGATCGTCTCATGGATGCGCGCCGGGCTGCCGCGATGGGGGAGTATCGCGACCGCGGTTTCGGGGAAATCGATGAGGGTCACGTCGTTGGAGTCGAAATCGGTCTTCATCTGCTGGCTCCTTGCTTCGTTGAGCGGCCCGAGGGCCGAGAGCCACGGTTCCCAAGCGGGCGCTTTGCGGAAGTCCGACGGCGCCTGGCCGAAGCGCTGGCGAAACGCGCGGGCAAATGCCTCCGGGGCTTCATAGCCGGAATCCAGCGCAATCCCCGTGATCGCCTCGCCCTCGCGGAAGGCCAGTCGGTAGGATGCGCGCTTCATGCGCGCGAGCTGGACAAAGCGATGCAGCGAGATGCCGAAACTGGCGCTGAACTGCCGATGGAAATGATGCTTTGAAAACGCTGCGACGCCGGCCACTTCATCGAGCCCGAGATCGCCCTCCAGATGCCGATCGATATGATCGAGCACCCGCGCCATCCGATCCTGATACCGCGCCCGCGCCGCTTCGTTCACTGGCATCCTCCGTGGTGCCCTTCAATTAGAGGGCATTGCCGGCGCGCGCCCGACCGATCTTGCGCAAAGATCGCGGCTGGCGCGGGCAGCGGGCTTGGCATAGCTTCGCGCTCGATTGGCGGCAAAGGGGCTTCGGGATGCGTAAACTGGTTCTGGCAACGGCGCTGCTGATGAGCGCGCCCGCAATGGCGCAGAATGTGGTCGAGGCTTCGATCGAGGATTTGCAGGCCAAGATGGCGGCCGGGGCGACCAGCGAAGCGGTGACCAAGGAATATCTCGAGCGGATCACCCAGATGGACCGCAAGGGGCCGACGCTGCGCAGCGTGATCGCCGTGATTCCCGGCGCGATGGGGCAGGCGCAGGCGAGCGACGCGCGGCGCAAGGCGGGCAAATTGCTGGGGCCGCTCGATGGCATTCCGGTGCTGATCAAGGACAATATCGAGACCTGGGAGCTGCCGACCTCGGCAGGCAGTCTCGCGCTCAGGAGCAATTGGACCAAGCGCGATGCGCCGGTGGTGGCGCAGTTGCGCGCGGCGGGCGCGGTGATCCTCGGCAAGACCAATCTGAGCGAATGGGCGAATATCCGCTCGACCAAATCGATGAGCGGGTGGAGCGCGGTCGGCGGGCTGGTGCGCAACCCTTATGCGCTGGACCGGACCGCGTGCGGCTCTTCGAGCGGATCGGGTGCGGCGGTGGCGGCGAGCTTCTCGGCGGTGGCGCTGGGGACCGAGACCGATGGTTCGGTGGTGTGCCCGGCATCGATGAACGGGCTGGTGGGATTGAAGCCGACGATCGGACTGGTGAGCCGCACCTATGTGGTGCCGATCAGCCATAGCCAGGATACGCCGGGGCCGATGGCGCGATCGGTGAAGGACGCGGCATTCCTGTTCTCGGCGATGATCGGCAGCGATCCCGCGGATGCGGCGACCAAGGATGCCGACAAATATCGCAGGGATTATGCGGCCGGGCTTTCGGTGGATGCGCTCAAGGGCAAAAGGATCGGTTATTGGAAGCCAGCAATGCCCGGGGACCTCGGCAAGCGCTTTGACAAGGCGCTGGAAGAGCTGCGCGCGGCGGGCGCGGTGCTGGTCGAAGTGAAGATGCCGACGCTGGAAGGGCTGGGGGCCGCCGAACTTCTGGTGTTCAAGGCCGAGTTGAAAGCCGATCTCGCAGCCTATCTGGCGACGCTGCCGGCGAAGACCGTGAAGGTGAAGACGCTGGGCGATGTGATTGCGTTCAACGAGGCGCAGGCCGAGGCCGAGATGCCGTTTTTCGGGCAGGAAATCTTCGCCGATGCCGAGAAGACCAAGGGTCTCGACGATGCCGAATATAAGGCCGCGCGCGAGAAATCGCTGCGGATGGCGAAGGGCGCGCTCGACGGGATGCTCAAGGAAGCGAACGCCACGATTCTGGTCTCGCCAACCTATGGCACGCCGTGGCTGAGCGATCCGGTGGCGGGCGACCAATATTCGGGACCTTCGGCGAGCACGTTGCCCGCGATTTCGGGCTATCCGCATCTGACCGTGCCGATGGGGTTGGTGAGCGGGCTGCCGGCGGGATTGTCATTCATCGGGTCGGCATATTCGGACGGGGAGCTGCTGAGCGCGGGCTATGCCTATGAGCAGGCGACCAAGGCACGGGTGGCTCCCGACTATCTGCCGACGATTCCGGCCGATCTGGGGGCGCGGGTGCTCAAATAAAGCGGCGGGCCAGGCGCGCCTGCCACAGCAGGGCCAGCGGCACGATGACCAGTTCGATGCCGAGGCCGATCTTGTGGCCGAAGCTGGGCGCGCCGACCAATCCCCACGACAATGCGCGCATCAGTCCGCCGGTGATGACCAGCAGGCTGAGCAGGCGCAGGCGCGAACCCATCCGCTCGATCGCGGGGATGCAACTGGCATAGCAAGCGAGCAAAGCGAGGAAGATGCCGTTCAGATAGCGGAAATGGCTATCGAGATCGCGCGTGAGCGCGCTGTTGTGATCGAGGAATTCGGGGCCGCGGACCACGCCGGTGAGCGCTGCGTACATCGGCAGCATCAGGGTCAACGACATCGCCGCCTGAAGCAGGCGCTTCTCGGTGGCCGGGCTCACTTCCTGTCGAGCTCGAGCAATTCCTTGCGGACATGGATCGCCTTTAGCGACATCCGCACCTCGACCAGGAAATAGATCAGCCCCGCCATCAGCAGCAGCATCGACACGATGAAGGCGATCGCGACCCACAGCCCGACATTGAGGTGGGCGAGGCGCGAGATGAACAACAAAGCGACGACCACGGACGTGGCAAGGGCGCTGGCGACGCAATTGAAGATCGCGTTGTTGATTACCGAAATGCGCCGATCGATGATGCGCAATTCCCAGACATGGCGATCATGCTCCGGACCGGTGGAACGCGGATGGAGCGATTCGATATCGCGCGCGCGATCGACGATGCGGGCAAGGCGACCGACCATGACATTCAGAAACGCCCCGATGCCCGCAAGCAGGAATACCGGCG
Organism: Sphingomonadales bacterium; assembly: GCA_004173185.1. Lineage (GTDB taxonomy): Bacteria > Pseudomonadota > Alphaproteobacteria > Sphingomonadales > Sphingomonadaceae > Sphingomonas. Next base: position 8,766 of record SEFZ01000057.1, read on the forward strand.
CGATCGCCGCCTGGATCGTCTCGGCTACGGTGGCGAGATAGGGGCTAGGGAGCATTATGTCCTCATCGCTGGGTTCAAACCTGTTGGTAAGAGGTAGCTGCTAAAAGTGTGACCATGTCAAAGCCAATGCCGCTCGACCAATTTACGCGCCTGCCGCCGGCGCATGCCGTGGACTGTGTTGATGGGCTTGCCGGCGCCATCGATGCAGTGGCCGAGCGCGCGGCGGTTTCGCACCGTTTCCTGCGCTATGGATGGTTTGCTGCCGCGCTGAAGGCCTATGGCGGCTCGGCGCGAACGCTGGTGGTGTCGCGCGAGGGCGAGAGCGTTGCCGCCTTGCCGATCGTGCCCAAGGGCTCCACATGGCTGGGGCTGGCCGAAGTGCCGGGATGCTATTGGCCGTTTCGCAGCTTTCCCGTGCGCGAGGATGCCGGGGCGGAAGCGATGGAGGCTTTGCTGCCGCGCCTGGCTCGCGAGGTTCGCGCGCTGCGGATCGGGCCGGTTTATGATGGCGATCCGGGTCTGGAATTGTTGAAGGAAAGCGCGCTCGCCAAGGGCTGGGCCGTGCTCGACCGGTTCGTGGCGGATTCCTATCTGCTCGATATGAAGGCGGCGCAGGGCGAGGAAGGCGGCTGGCCGCGCAATTCGACGCTGCGCAAGAACCGCTTTCACGAAAAGCATCTGGGCGGGCATGGCGTGCTCGAATGGGATTTCGTGACGGGCAGCGACTGGAGCGAGGCAGCGTTCGACGCGCTGGGCGCGGTCGAGGAGAAAAGCTGGATCGCGGCGCGGACCGATGGTTCGGACGCCAAGTTCACCCAGACCGGGCACGGCGCCTTCTGGCGCGCGGCGGCGGGCGATCCGAAGCTGGCGGCGATGATGTGGGCAGCGGTGCTGCGCGTCGAGAGTGCGCCGGCGGCCTTCTCGTTCGATCTCAATGCAGGGGCGCTGAAATACGCGATCGCCAACAGCTATGACCCCGCGTTCGGCAAGCACTCGCCGGGGAAGTTGCTGTACTACCGCAACCTTGTCCGCGCGCTTGCGGATGGGATGACGCAAGTCGATTGGGGCGCGGGCGATAGCGGCTACAAGGGTGTGATCGGGGCCGCGAAAGGCCCGGCGATCCGCGACTGGCTGTTTGTGCGGCCGGGAGTTTCGGCGGGCGTGGCGAAGCTGTTTCGCGGCGTGTGGCGGCGGACGGGGCAGCACTGAACCTTGTAGGCCGATGGCGGGCTTTGGTGGAAAGCAGACTTAGCGCGGCTCCTCGACCCATAGGCGAAAAACGCGAATAACATCGATGAGATCGAGGGGGCCACACGCCGCTTCGAAGCAGCCACCCTTCACTTCCGCCACCCACCAGCTACCAAGCTTCTGCCACTCCTCTAGATCACCGGCAGGCTCACCGTGCGATGCCTTTTCGAACAGGACGCCCTCCCAACTGGTGTCCCGCAAATCGATTTTGCACGTCCAACCGGGATTATCGAGCGTATCGATTTTGATGCCGTAGGAGTGTTCCCAATCGGAGTTACACTCGTTGGCGTACCACTGCATCAACCAGCTTAGATGATCGTAGCTCATACTCAACTATCGCGGATCGACTGGACGCCCGCAATTGGGTCGTTTGCCGCCGTTCGCTCGTGGCTTCACGACCCAGTTCAGATGGCGCGCTCATATTTGTCGAGGCGGGCCTGGAATTCTGCTTCGACTTTGGGAAATGCTTCGTAGATCGGATTCAGCGCGTTCAATCCGATCTCGGCGATTGCTGTTGCGAGGCCGAGCCGCAGCGCCGCATCTTCGGGCAAATGCCGGCGAGGGCGCGGAAGGCGCGGGCGATTTGGGCCTGATCGGCATAGTGCATAGCCGCGAGACTGGCATGTCGTGTCCGTTCAAGCCAGCTTGCGGCGGCGCGCCTAGATGCGGGCGGAGCCTCGAAAGGGAATGGCATGAACCGATTGCAGGGAATGATCGCGCTGGCCGGGCTCACGCTCGCGGCTCCGGCATCCGCGCAGGACGCCGGGCTTGGCTGGCTGGTCGGCAAATGGTGTGCCGAGCCGAGCGCTTCCGGTCGCGTCACCTGTGAGCAATGGCAGCCGATGGCGGGCGGCGTGATGCAGGGCAAATCCACGACGCAGCATGCGGGGCTCTACACGGTCGAGCCGATGACGATCACAGTGGAGCCGGGCCGGCTGGTCTATCATGCCGAGCCGCCCAAGCAGGCGCCGACCGACTTTTACGCGGTGGCCGCCGAGGGGCAGGCGGTGCGCTTTGAGAACAAGGCGCATGATTATCCGCAGGTCGTGCGATATTGGCGCGAAGGCGAATTGCTGATGGCGGAGATTTCGCTGGCCGATGGCAGCAAGCCGATGCGCTGGGTGTATCGGCGGGAGGACTGATCGGTCTTCTGGCCCTCTCCCGCGTAGGCGGGAGAGGTGAAGTTGCTTATTCGGCCTTTTCGGCCAGCACGGTCAGGCCGCGCTCGTTGACTTCGGCGAAGCCGCCTTCGACGCGGATCGTCTCAGGGCTTTCGCTCATCGAGGTCTTGTAGATCTCGATCACGCCGTCGCGGACAGTGCTCATCAGCGGGGCATGGCCGGCCAGAACGCCGAAATCGCCTTCGCTGCCGGGGACGACGACCATGTGGACGTCTTCCGAACGGACGAGCTTTTCCGGGGTGACGAGTTCGAAGTGGAGAGCCATTTTATTCTTCCATGCCGAAGAGCTGCGCGGTGACCATCGGGGTCGGGCCGCCAGCCTGGATCAGTTAAACGTAGAGAAACTGGTTTTCGATCGGGGCCTTGAAAGTCTCGACCGTCACCCCGGGAATTGCGGGCACGCTGGCATCGGTGACGGGCTTAAAATCGAAACCCATATAGGCCATGTTCTTGTGAAGCATGTCCCAGGCCGCAGCGCGGTTGGGACCCATCACGACAACCTGACAGATCGATTCCTTGGCCCCGCCAAACCCCAGCTCGCCATCGGGGCGCTTGGCCCCGACCATCTCCATCTCACCAAAGCGTGGATGCTGCCGTTTATCGATCGCCTCGGAGAAGCCGAACGAAGCGAGAGCAGCGTTGCCGGTGAGCGGAAACTGATCGCCGAGGAATAGCGGGCAATAGCCGTAAGCGAGATCGGCTGCAGCCTCTGCGATCGGCTTGTCCGCGTTCTGCGCCGACGCCACGGCTGGCAAAGCCAGCAGCGCGGCGGCGGCAAGAACGAGACGGCCGATCACGGGACTTAGGCGTCCTCGGCCAGCTTGGCAGCCTTGGCGATCACGCCGTCAATGCCACCAACCATGTAGAAGGCTGCTTCCGGCAGGTGATCATATTCACCGGCGACAACTGCCTTGAACGACTTGATCGTGTCTTCGATCTGCACGAACTCGCCCGAGATGCCGGTGAAGACTTCTGCGACGTGGAACGGCTGCGACAGGAAGCGCTGGATCTTGCGAGCGCGCGACACGGTGAGCTTATCTTCTTCCGACAGCTCGTCCATGCCGAGGATCGCGATGATGTCCTGCAGCGACTTGTACTTCTGGAGCGTCTCCTGAACGGCGCGAGCCGTGTCATAATGCTCCTGACCGACGATGCGCGGCTCGAGAACGCGGCTCGACGAATCGAGCGGATCGACTGCCGGGTAGATGCCCAGCTCCGAGATTGCGCGGTTGAGCACGGTCGTTGCGTCCAAGTGGGCGAACGACGTTGCCGGAGCCGGATCGGTCATGTCGTCTGCAGGGACGTACACGGCCTGCACCGAAGTGATCGAGCCCTTGTTGGTCGACGTGATGCGCTCCTGAAGCGCGCCCATGTCGGTCGACAAAGTCGGCTGATAGCCCACTGCCGAAGGAATACGGCCGAGCAGTGCCGACACTTCTGCGCCCGCCTGGGTGAAGCGGAAGATGTTGTCGACGAAGAACAGAACGTCCTGGCCCTCAACGTCGCGGAAATATTCAGCGATGGTCAGGCCCGAGAGCGCGACGCGTGCGCGGGCGCCGGGGGGCTCGTTCATCTGGCCGAATACGAGAGCGACCTTCGAGCCTTCCGACTGCGGATTGCCATCGGCATCCTTGGCGATAACGCCGGCGTCGAGGAACTCGTGATAGAGATCGTTACCCTCACGGGTACGCTCGCCCACGCCTGCGAACACCGAGGTGCCGCCATGGCCCTTTGCGATGTTGTTGATCAGTTCCTGAATAAGAACCGTCTTGCCGACGCCTGCGCCGCCGAACAGGCCGATCTTGCCGCCCTTTGCGTAAGGCGCGAGCAGATCGATAACCTTGATGCCGGTGACCAGGATCGAGCTTTCGGTCGACTGATCGACGAAGAGCGGTGCGGGGGCGTGGATCGGCATGCTGCTCTCAGCATTGACCGGGCCACGCTCGTCGATCGGCTCGCCGATGACGTTGAGAATGCGGCCGAGCGTCTTCGGACCAACCGGAACGCGGATCTGCGAGCCCGTGTCGGTGACCGACTGGCCGCGGGTCAGACCCTCGGTCGAATCCATTGCGATCGTGCGGACGGTGTTCTCGCCGAGATGCTGGGCAACCTCGAGGACGAGGCGGGTGCCGTTATTGTCGGTCTCGAGCGCCGAGAGAATCGCGGGCAGGATACCACCGTCGAACGACACGTCGACGACGGCGCCGATGACCTGGCTGATGCGGCCGACATTGTTCGTCGTCGCTGCGGCTGCCGTGGTGGGCGCCTGGGTAACGGCGGGCGCCTTGGGCGCGCGCTTTGCGGCGGGCTTCTTCGTCGTCGGGGCTGCGGATGCCATCTTAGGTTCCTTGGGGCTGCTTTGCCGGCGCGTTACCGGCCGGGCGAGTGAAAGTCACGGTCATGCGGCGCGCATTGGGCGTCGCGGGAAGGGGGTGGACGTCGATCACATAGGGCGTGCCGGCGAGCAGGCCGGTCGCTGCCTGGGCCTTCACCAGTTCGGTTTCGACCGCGGTGGCGTCGATCTTGAACAGGAAGAAGAACGAGCGGACATTCTTGGCGAAGGTCTCGGTCGATTTCTTGGCGCCGCCCTCATCGGTAATGTCGATCGAGAAGCGCATCCGGTCGATCATCTCCGCTGCATCACCGGCAATGGCGAAGCGCGAGACGATCGGCACCGCACCCGTGCTCATCAGCGGCGCGGGCGCGGATTCAGACGCGAAACCGCCATCCGTCTTGGCATAAGCGGGCATACGCCAGCCGAGCTGCCCGGCCTGAACGATCACAGCCTCGGGCTTGCCGAACAGATGGTTCCAGCCCTTGGTCTCGGCGATATCGTCCCGCTCGCCGCTGATCGACTGGGCGGCATTGTCCGATGCATTGTCTGCCACCGACGCAGCACCGCAGCCCGCGAGAAGCAGGCTGGAGGTGATGGCAAAGGCGGCGGCGCGGATCATTTCAGGGCTTCTGCGCCCGAGATGATTTCGACCAGCTCGGTCGTGATCGCGGCCTGACGGGCGCGGTTATACTGGATCGACAGGCGCTTGATCAGAGCGCCCGCGTTGCGCGTGGCGTTGTCCATCGCGGTCATCTTCGAGCCCTGCTCCGAAGCGGCGTTCTCACGCATCGCACGGTAGAGCTGGATTGCGACGTTGCTGGGCAGCAGGTCTGCGAGGATCGACTCTTCGTCGGGCTCATAGGTGACGGCGGCGCCCGAGGACGTGACGTCGCCAGTGGCGTTAGCAACCGGCGGAGCGACCGGAACGATCTGCTGCGCGGTGGGCTCTTGGGTGAGGACCGACTTGAAGTTCGAATAGAACAACGTCGCGATGTCATACTCGCCCGCATTGAAGCGTGCGATGATGTCATCGGCATAGCCGCGTGCATCGGCGAAGCTCAGCTTGCCCAGATCGCCCGGCTCGATGCCATGGACCATGTTGGCGCGGAATTCGCGATTGAGCACGGCGCGGCCCTTGCGGCCGATCGTGTAGATCTTGACCGTCTTGCCAGCGGCGGTGAGCTCGCGGGCATGCTTGCGGGCAAGACGCGCAATGTTGGTGTTGAACGCGCCGGCCAGGCCCTTGTCGGACGTGGCGACGACGAGCAGATGGACCTGATCCTTGCCGGTGCCTGCGAGCAGCTTGGGCGAGCTTTCGCTAACCGTCACCTTGCTGGCGAGGCTTGCGACAACGCCTTCGAGACGCTGCGCATAGGGACGACCGGCTTCCGCCGCTTCCTGCGCACGGCGCAGTTTCGCAGCGGCGACCATCTTCATCGCCTTGGTGATCTTCTGGGTCGATTTGACCGAGTTGATCCGGACCTTGAGTGCCTTGAGAGA
>SEFZ01000026.1 GCA_004173185.1 Sphingomonadales bacterium
ATCATTGGCCGAAGAGCTCGATCCCGAACTGGCGGCAGCGGATTCGGACGACCGCTGGGGGAAATTGCTGATCTGCGCCGCCTTTCCTCGTGCTGAGCCGCGAAGAAAATCAGGCGGCGCAGATCAGCAATTTCCCCCAGCGGTCGTCCGAATCCGCTGCCGCCAGTTCGGGATCGAGCTCTTCGGCCAATGATACGCCGCTCGCGGGCGGTCGCGCGCCGGGCGGTGAGCCGCTTTACGCCGCCGAATGGTATCGCCGCCCGCGCCAGGTCGAGCTGGAAACCTATCTTCCGCGCCGCTGGGCACGCGAAGGATCGGGGCTGATCGCCTGCCGCACCGTGGCGCGATATCGTGTCGAGGATTGCGTGATCCTGGGTGAGAGCCCGCGCGGATCGGGCTATGGCAATGCCGTGCTCCAGGCGAGCTTCCAGTTCCTCGTCCGCCCGCCGCGCGTCGGCGGTAAGGAGCAGGTGGGCGCATGGGTGTCGATCCGGATCGATTATAGCGTGACCACCAAGTGAGCGATGCCGTCCTCTACAGCTTTCGCCGCTGCCCCTATGCGATGCGCGCGCGGATGGCGTTGCTGGTCAGCGGGGTGCCGTACGAGCACCGCGAAGTGAAGCTGCGTGACAAGCCACCCGAAATGCTCGCCGCTTCGCCCAAGGGGACGGTCCCCGTGCTGGTGCTGGGCGATGGCGTTGTGATCGATGAGAGCATCGATATCATGCGCTGGGCGCTGGGCCGCAATGATCCCGAACAATGGCTGGACGGCGATGACCGCGATCTGATCGCGGCGAATGATGGCGCGTTCAAGCATCACCTCGATCGCTATAAATATCCCGATCGCCACGGCTCTAATGCCGAGGAACATCGCGCCGCCGGGCTGGCGATGCTTGTCGCGTTCGATGCCCGATTGGCTTCGCAAGCGTGGCTATGCGGCGGCACGCGCGCACTCACCGATGCGGCGATCATGCCCTTTGTCCGCCAGTTCGCGGCGACCGATCACGACTGGTTCGATGCGCAGGAATTGCCCGCGCTTCAGCGCTGGCTGGCGGTGCAATTGGCCTCGCCCCTGTTTGCCGAAGCGATGCTTGTCCGCGACCCATGGCGCGCCAGCCCCTTGCCCCCGGCCCCTGAGCAGGTCTAGGCGCGAAAAATGAGCAATATTTCCATCGGCGCCGAGCGCCTGCAGCGCCGGATGGCGCGGGGCGCTGAATTTCTCGGCAGCGAAGTCGCGATCCTGTGCGGCGCGATGTCGTGGGTGAGCGAGCGCAATCTGGTCGCGGCCGTGTCGAATGCGGGCGGCTTCGGCCTGATCGCGTGCGGCGCGATGACGCCCGAACTGCTCGATGCCGAAATCGCCGCGACCAAGACGCTTACCGACAAGCCGTTCGGAGTGAACCTGATCACCATGCATCCCATGCTGATGGATCTGATCGCGGTCTGCGCGAAGCATCAGGTGACTCATGTGGTGCTCGCGGGCGGCCTGCCACCTCCCGGCAGCCTGGATGCGATCAAGGCCAATGGCGCGAAGCTGATCTGCTTTGCTCCGGCGCTCAGCCTCGCCAAGAAACTGATCCGCAGCGGCGTCGATGCGCTCGTCGTCGAGGGCATGGAAGCCGGCGGCCATATCGGCCCGGTCTCGACCAGCGTGCTTGCGCAGGAAATCCTTCCCGACGTCTCCGAGCAGGTGCCGGTGTTTGTCGCGGGCGGCATCGGCCGTGGCGAAGCGATTGCGGGCTATCTCGATCAGGGCGCCGCGGGCGTCCAGCTCGGCACGCGTTTCGTCTGCGCGACCGAGAGCATTGCCCATGCCAATTTCAAGCGCGCCTTCATCCGCGCTTCGGCCCGCGATGCCGTCGCCAGTGTCCAGATCGATCCGCGCCTGCCGGTAATCCCGGTGCGCGCGCTCAAGAACGCTTCGTCCGAACTGTTCACCGCCAAGCAGCGCGAAGTCGCCCAGTTGCTCGACGAGGGTAAGGTCGAGATGATGGAAGCCCAGCTCCAGATCGAGCATTATTGGGCCGGCGCGCTCCGCCGCGCCGTGATCGATGGCGATGTCGAAAATGGCTCGCTGATGGCCGGCCAGTCGGTCGGCATGGTCACCAAGGAGGAGTCCGTCGCCGAAATCATCGCCACGCTGATGGCCGAGGCCACCCACGCGCTGGATAAGCGCGCGGCCTGACCCTTCACTGGCGCCGGCGCGCTTCGTCGCGCCGAACGATTGCCCCGCCGCGCTGACATAGAGCGAGCGGGCCGCAGTTAAGCCGATCTTTACCAACCCGCGTCACAGCTTGCTGACGCCGGGGGGCGATAAGGATCGAACGATGCGCGCCCCGCTCACCCTTCTGTTGGCCTTATCCGTCGCCGGATGTTCGGGCGGCTCGCGCCCTGCTGCGGTGGTGGAAAGCGCCGAGGTCGCGCCGGTCGCTCGCCCGATGCCGCGCCCGCCCGCCAGCGCGTCGCCCAATCTTACGCTGCCCGCGCGGCTCGCCGATGGCAGCTATGCCACGCCCAATCGCAATCTCTCCGAAGCCGCGACAATCTGGCATGTACGCTCCGCGCTCAACGTCGCGGTGCTGACCTGCTCGCAAGGGACAGTGCTCGCCGGCGAATATAACCAGTTGCTCCGCGTCCACCGCGCGCCGCTCAAGAAAGCGCATGCCGATCTGAGCGCGGAAGCGCGCGGCACCGATCTCGATGCAGCGATGACGCGCGTCTATAATTACTTTTCCCAGCCGCCTGCCCAGCGGGATTTCTGCCCGGTCGCGCGCGCTTTGCTTGCCGAAGCGGTGGTAACGCCGCCATCGGATCTTGCTGCCTTCGCGCAGGCCGCGCTGCCAAAGCTCGATGCGCCGTTCACCGCCTTTTACAGCGCCTATGAAAGCTACCGCGCCGATCTCGCTTTGTGGCGCGCAGGCGAGGCACCGCCCCAAATCGCCTATAATGACCGCGAGTTTCTTAGCGACGATACGGTGACCGGCCGCGAATCCGTCCGAATTGCTACGCGCTGAAGTCCAGCGTTGGAAAGCCCGCGCGCAATCTGATAGCGCTTGGTTATGGCCCAAGCCGCTGCCGCATCAGCCCGTGAGATATTGACGCGCCTTCACGAAGTGATGGCGAAGCGGTTGCCTGCGCAATCCAAGCTCAATTCAGTGGTCCAGACGATCGGCGAAGTCCTGACCAGCGAGGTCTGCTCGATCTATCTGCTGCGCGAAGGCGTGCTTGAGCTGTTCGCGACGCGCGGCCTTTCGCAAGACGCAGTGCATGTCACCAAGCTCGCGCTCGGCGAGGGGCTGGTCGGCACGATCGCCAAGAATGTCGAGACGCTCAACCTTGACGAAGCCGAAATGCATCCCGCCTTCGCCTATCGCCCGGAAACGGGCGAAGAAGCGTTTCACAGCTTTGCCGGCGTGCCGATCATTCGCCGCGAGCGTGCGGTGGGCGTGCTCGCGGTTCAGCATGCGGAATCGCGCCGCTACGAAGAAGTCGAGATCGAAGCGCTGCAGACCGTTGCGATGGTGCTCAGCGAATTGATCGCCAATGCCGATCTGGTGGATTCAGGCGGCGGCGGATCGACCCGCTCGCAGCCGACCGTCGCCAGCCACGCGCCCGGCTTCACACTGGTCGAGGGCATGGCTGCGGGTGTCGCCGTCTTCCATCAGCCGCGCATCACCATCGAGCATATCGTCGCCGAGGATACCGAGGCGGAGCGCCACCGCGTCTATGCTGCGTTCGACAAGATGCGCGAGCAGATCGACAAGATGGCCAGCCAGGCCGAGTTCGGCAGTGGCGGCGAGCATGACGAGATTCTCGCGACCTATCGCATGTTCGCTTATGACGAAGGCTGGTCGCGCCGGATCAACGAGGCGATCGACAGCGGCCTTACCGCCGAGGCAGCGATCGAGCGCGTCCAGCAGCGCACCCGCCAGCGCATGCGCGAGATCGATGATCCGCTGCTCCGCGATCGGATGCACGATCTGGAGGATCTGGCGAACCGCCTTCTCCGCATCGTTTCCGGTCAGCTTGGCACTGCGGCGCAAATGGGCCTGCGGCAGGATTCGATCCTGATCGCGCGCAACATGGGGCCTGCCGAGCTGCTCGAATATGATCGCCGCCGCTTGAAGGGCGTGATCCTTGAGGAAGGCTCGCTCACTGCACACGTCACCATTGTCGCCCGCGCGATGGGGGTGCCCGTGCTGGGTCGCGTCAAGGATGTCCGCCGGCTGATCGCGGAGGGCGATATGCTCCTCCTCGATACGGGCGAGGAAAGCGTCTTCGTTCGCCCGACACCGGCGATGGAGGAAGCGTTTTCGGCCAAGCTGGTACTCAGCCAGAAGCGTCGCGCGGCTTTTGCGCGCCTCAAGGGCGAATTGCCGGTCACGCTCGATGGCCACCGGGTCACGGTGATGATCAATGCCGGTCTGCGCGACGATCTGGCGGCGCTCGATCTGACCGGGGCCGACGGCATCGGCTTGTTCCGCACCGAATTTCAGTTCCTCGTCTCGGCGACCTTGCCCCAGCGCGAGGCGCAGCGGCGCCTGTACAAGGACGTGCTCGATGCCGCGGGTGATCGGCCGGTCATCTTCCGCACTGTCGATATCGGTGGCGACAAGGCGTTGCCCTATCTCAACCATGACGAGCATGGCGAGGAAGAGAATCCGGCAATGGGCTGGCGCGCGCTGCGCCTCGCGCTCGATCGCGATGGCCTGATGAAGGCGCAGGCGCGGGCGCTGATCGAAGCGGGCGCGGGCAAGACGCTCAGCATCATGTTCCCGATGGTCTCCGAACCCTGGGAGTTTGATGCGGCCAAGGCTCTGTTCGAAGCTCAGCGCGCCTGGCTCGTGGCGCGTGGCAAGAAGATGCCCGTCGAAATCCGCTACGGTGCCATGCTTGAAGTGCCGGCGCTGGCCGAAGTGCTCGATATCCTGCTGCCGAAGCTCGATTTCCTTTCGGTCGGCACCAATGATTTGACGCAGTTTCTGTTCGCGGCGGATCGCGCGCATCCGAAGCTGGCGTTGCGCTATGATTGGCTCAGCCCGTCGATCCTGCGCTTCCTGAAGCGCGTTGCCGATGCCTGCCATGCGGCCAATGTGCCGGTCGGCGTCTGCGGTGAAATGGGCGGGCGGCCTTTGGAGGCGATGGCGCTGATTGGCTTGGGCATCGATCGTCTGTCGATCACTCCGGCGGCGGTCGGGCCGATCAAGGCGATGGTCCGTTCGCTGCCCCGTGCGCCGCTGGTCGAGACGGTCCAGGCGCTGCTCGCGGATGGCCGCACCCCGATCCGTGCGGCCTTGATCGCATGGGCTTCCGAACATTCGGTTGAACTGAGCTGATCTTAGGGCCGGTTTCCTCTGTGAGAGCGTTGACAGGGGCGAGCGCCTGAGGGACACCGCCCCTGTGGCGGGACCATAACGGGCGCACCCTCGCTGCTGGAGAATGTAATGGAAGGCGAGACTGCGGAAGACCCTACGCTGTTTCCCGCTACCGTAGGCGAGAAGCTGCGCGCAGGGCGTGAGGCGCAGGGCCTTGAACTCGCCGAAGTTGCCGCGCGCACCCGCATTCCGCAGCGTCATCTCGAAGCGATCGAGAAATCCAATTACGATGGCCTGCCCTCGATCACATATGCTCTGGGCTTCGCCAAATCCTATGCCCGCGCAGTCGGTGTAGATGAAGTAGAGATCGCGCGCGATTTGCGTAGCGAACTTGGCCAAAACCCCGAGCGCATCGCCGCGATCCCGGTTTACGATACCGAGGATCCTGCCCGTGTCCCGCCCCGCGGCCTCGCGCTGACGATGGTCGCGCTGGTCCTTGTCGCGCTGGTCGGCTTCGGCCTCTGGTATGGCACCGGTCTGTTCCGCGGGAGCCCGCCGCCGCCCGACACGCTGATGATCCCCGAGGGGAATTCGACGGGCGACAATGAAGCGCTGGGCGCCGCAGTTCCGGTCACTGGCGGCCAGGTCACGCTGGTCGCACTCGAAACGGTGTGGCTGCGCGTCAGCGACGCCAAGGGTCAGCGGCTGTTCGAGAAAGAGATGGCCGCGGGCGAGCGCTATGACGTGCCGATGGGCGCCGATCTGCCGCATGTCCGCACGACGCGTCCCGATCGGCTTCAGGTTCTGATCAACGGTTCGATCGTGCCGCCGCTCTCGCAAAAGGCCGAGCTTGTCGAAACCGGCATCAGTGCTGCGGTTCTGCAGGCCCGCGGCCAGCCCGCACCCGCGGCTTCCGCCCCGCCAGCCGCCAGTCCGGCCGCCACGCCCACGACCGCCCCGACGACTGCGCCGGTTGCAACGCCCACGCGCGCGCCGGTCCGCCCGACGCCCCGGCCTACGCCCGCAGTGGCCGCTCCGTCGTCCGAACCTGCGACGGGCAACACCAGCACCGCGCCGTAATGACTGGCGGGGTGCCCCGCCTCTCCGCTATACGGCGTGCTTTAGTGAACCTTGCACCGGGGGGTGTGAATCTATGCGTATCTTGTTGATGGCGGCGCTCATGACGTCCGCTTTTGGTCTCAGTGGAACCGCGGTGGCGCAGGATGCAGCGCTTGGCGGCCGTGTCGATCGGCTTGAGCGCGAGATGCGCGCGGTGCAGCGCAAGGTGTTCCCCGGCGGCGCCGGCCAGACCGTCGAGCCTCAGATCGTGCCCGAAAGCAACACGACCGTCCCCGGCACGCCTTCGGGCAGTGCGCTTGTCGATCTCGGTTCGCGCATCACCGCGCTCGAAAGCCAGTCGGCGGCGCTGACAGGTCAGGTCGAGCAGGGCCAATATCGCCTGCGCCAGCTCGAAGACGCGTTCGCAGCGTATAAGCGCTCCACCGATGCACGGATCAAGGCGTTGGAGGACACCGCTTCGTCGGTCGCCGCGCGTGATCCGATCGTGCCGCCTGCCGAAGTGGTGCTCACCCCGCCGACCAGGCCTGTGCCCGGCAAGCCCGCCGCCAAGCCCGTCGCGGAGACCGAAACCAAGCCCGCCCCGGCGGCGACCGGCACGCGCGCGCAACAAGTCGCTGCGATCGAGAAGCCCGCCAGCGGCGATGCCGCCGAGGATGGCTACACGTATGGCTATCGTCTCTGGCAGGCCAAGCTCTATCCCGAGGCCCGCCGCGAGCTTGAAGGGGTGGCCACCAAATATCCCAAGCATCGCCGCGCCAGCTATTCGCAGAACCTGCTCGGCCGCGCCTATCTCGATGCCGGTGCACCCAGCCTCGCGGCCGTGGCCTTCTACGAAAACTACAAGAAAAATCCCAATGGCGAGCGCGCGCCGGACAGCCTTTATTATCTCGCGCAGGCGCTGGTGAAGCTGAAAAAGCCCGCCACCGAAGTCTGCAAGGTCTATGGGGAGCTCACCCAGCTTTATGGCGAGAAGCTCTCGGCCGAAATGACCGCCGGCGTGGCCAAGGGGCGCACCGAGCAGAAGTGCAAGTGATCCGGTGACGCTCGATCCCCAAGCGGTCGAGCGCTTTCGGGGAGATGTTCTCGCGCTGGTCGATCAGCCGACGAGGATCGCTCTCGCAGTCTCTGGCGGCCCGGACAGTATGGCGATGCTCGCCCTTGCGCACGCCGCCTTCCCCGGTGCAGTCATCGCCGCAACGGTCGATCATCGCCTGCGTGCAGGGGCGGCCGACGAAGCTGCGACCGTAAAGGCTGTGTGCGCCGAAATCGGCGTTCCGCACGCGACGCTTCAGCCCAAAACCCCGATCGCCGGAGCCAGTATCCAGGCCCAGGCTCGCGAGGCCCGCTATGCGCTGCTGGCCGATTGGGCGCGGGGGCAGGGCGCTGCCGTGCTCCTTACCGCGCATCATGCCGATGATCAGGCGGAGACCTTCCTGATGCGGGCGGTCCGGGGTTCGGGCGTACCCGGCCTCGCCGGCATCCGTGCGCGCCGCGCTTTGCCCGGTCTCGCAATCCTCCGCCCTTTGCTCCGCTGGCGGCGTGCCGAGCTGCACGCGGTCGCCCAGGCAAGTGGCTGGCCGCTCGCCGACGATCCTTCGAATCGCGATACGGCGCATGATCGCACGCGCTTCCGGCTGCTTCTCGCTGCCGAGGCCTTGCTGGACCCTGCTGGCCTCGCCCGCGCCGCCGATTACGCCGCCGATGCGGAAAGCGCTTTGTCGGTCCTCGCCGATCGCTTCTGGCAAGAACGGGCACAGGCATCGGACGCAGAGGTGATGATCGACCTCTCGGGCCTCCCCCGCGACACGCGCCGCCGACTCGCCCGCCGCGCCATCGCCCATGTCCGCGATGCGGCAAACGTCACCGCGCCCGCATTCACGTCTGACGCCAATATCGAAGCGCTTCTGGATATTCTCGAGCGCGATTCCAGCGGCACGCATGCCGCCGTTCAGGCATCGTCCCGGGCGAACCATGCCAGATTCCGCTTGGCCCCGCCGCGTCGATCACACTGATCGGCCTAATCTCGCGTCCGTTCCATTGCCATTAACCTGCGCGCGCCTATCTTTAGGAGGACCAAAAAGGTGCCAGGATTCGATGAGCGACAACGACAAGCAGCAAGGCGGCGACAATCAGGGGGGTAGCCCCTGGATGAAGAGCCTGTTGATCTGGGTAGGTATTCTTGCAGCGCTCGCGCTGTTCGTAACGCTGTTCGACAGCCCCGGCACGCAGAAGGCGGGCAATACGATCCCGTATTCGACGTTCCTCGACAAGGTTGAGGCCGGCGAGGTCCGCGACGTAAGCCTGGCTTCGGCAAGCGGCGCAGTGGCGGGCACGCTCACCACCGGCGACACCAAGTTCCGCACCACCAATCCCGGCGACACCCAGCTTGTCCAGCGTCTGCGCGACAAGGGCGTCGTGATCAACGCGCGCCCCGAAGAGACGCCGTCGATCTGGCTCTACATGCTCTATAACTCGCTGCCTTTCCTGCTCTTCCTCGGCATCGCTTTCTTCGTGCTGCGCCAGATGCAGAAGAATTCGGGCTCGGGCGCGATGGGCTTCGGCAAGTCGCGCGCCAAGCTGCTGACCCAGCGCGAAGGCAAGGTGACGTTTGACGACGTCGCCGGCATCGATGAAGCACGCGAAGAGTTGCAGGAGATCGTCGAGTTCCTCCGCGATCCAACCAAGTTTGCCCGCCTTGGCGGCAAGATCCCCAAGGGCGCATTGCTCGTGGGCAGCCCCGGCACCGGCAAGACGCTGCTGGCCCGCGCCATTGCAGGCGAAGCCGGCGTGCCGTTCTTCTCGATCTCGGGTTCTGACTTTGTCGAAATGTTCGTCGGCGTCGGCGCCAGCCGCGTCCGTGACATGTTCGAACAGGCCAAGAAATCGGCTCCGTGCATCGTCTTCATCGACGAAATCGACGCGGTCGGCCGTTCGCGTGGCGCAGGTCTGGGCAACCAGAATGACGAGCGCGAGCAGACGCTGAACCAGCTCCTCGTTGAGATGGACGGCTTCGATTCGAACGAAGGCATCATCATCGTCGCGGCGACCAACCGTCCCGACGTGCTCGATCCGGCGCTGCTGCGTCCGGGCCGTTTCGATCGCCAGGTTCAGGTGCCGCGCCCCGATATCGAAGGCCGCATCAAGATCCTGCAGGTCCATATGAAGAAGGTGCCGCTGGCGCCCGACGTCGATCCGCGCGTTATCGCACGCGGTACGCCGGGCTTCTCGGGTGCCGATCTCGCCAACCTCGTCAACGAAGGCGCGCTGCTTGCTGCCCGTCGCGGCAAGCGACTGGTTGCGGCGCAGGAATTCGATGACGCGCGTGACAAGGTGCTGATGGGTGCCGAGCGCCGCTCGATGGTGATGACCGACGATGAGAAGCGGATGACCGCCTATCACGAAGCCGGCCACGCCCTCGTCTTCGCGCATGAGCCCACGGCCGATCCGATCCACAAGGCGACGATCATCCCGCGCGGCTTTGCTCTCGGCATGGTCCAGCCGCTGCCGGAGCGCGATTCGTACAGCTATCACCGTGACAAGATGCATGCCGATATCGCCGTCGCATTCGGTGGCCGCGTCGCTGAGGAAATCATCTTCGGCTATGACAAGGTCAGCTCGGGGGCATCGAGCGACATCCAGCAGGCGAGCAAGCTCGCCCGCGCGATGGTCACCAAATGGGGCCTGTCGGATGCAGTCGGTCCGCTCGATTTCAGCGATAGTCATGAAAGCTTCGGCTATGCGATGCAGCAGGCCCAGCCGATGTCGGACGAGACGGCTCGCCTGATCGACAGCGAAGTGAAGCGCTTCGTCGAGAAGGGCCTGGATCGCGCGCGTCAGTTGCTGACCGATCATGTCGATCAGCTCCACACGATTGCGCAGGCGCTGCTCGAATTTGAGACGCTGACCGGCGAAGACATCAAGCGGCTGATCGCTGGCGACGACATTCAACGCGAAGACCCTGGCGCAAACACGCCGACGGTCGCCGTCGCGGGCACGTCGATCCCCAAGATCCGCCGTCCCAAGGGTCCGTTCGGCAATCCCACGCCGCAGGGTGCCTGAGTTAAGCTCCCGGCGCGTGAGCGCCTGAGGTAAGCCCCGGGCGCGTGAGCGCCTGAGTTAGGCCCCCGGCGCGTGAGCGCCTGAGTTAGGCCCCCGGCGCGTGAGCGCCTGAGTTAGGCCATAGTGTTTCGCAAAACCCTCCCTCGAGTGATCGTGGGAGGGTTTTTCGTGCGCCGAATACTGGTTCTTGCAGCAGCGGGGCTCAGCCTTGTCGCGACATCGGCAAATGCGATGACGGTCGCCGAGTTTCTGACCAAGGCGAAAGCGCTTCAGGCCAAGGGCATGATGGCCGCCTTTTCCTCGGACGTGGGCCTGCTCAAGAATGAGATGGCGGGTATCACTGCCGCCTATCGCGCCGATCTCGAAGGCGCGCGCGCTACCGGTCGCAAGCCGCATAGCTGTCCGCCGCCCAAGGGGCAGGCGAGGATGGCGCCCGCCGAATTCATCGCCGAGCTTGAAAAGATCCCGCCCGCCCGGCGCGGAATCAGCATGAAACAGGCGTTTTACGGCGTGATGGCGCGGCGCTACCCATGCCGGTGATCCGTCGCTTGGGCTGGGCCGCCGGCCTCGTGCTGCTTGCGGTGGCGCTTCCGGCGCAGGCGATGCCCGTCAGCGAGTTTCTCAAGCGCTGGGAAAGGCTGGGCACGCTGGGCCAGATGGCGGGGCTCGATCCCGATGGTGCCGCGCTGACGAGTGAATTGCGCGGCATTGTCGAGGGGTTCCGCATCGATGTCGATGCCGGGGCAAAGGCGAGCAAGCCGATTGCCTGTCCGCCGCCCAAGGGCGAAGCGCAGCTCGCCAGTGGGCCGTTGATTGCATATCTGGGCGGATTGTCGCCCACCGAGCAGGAAGCCGAGCTAAAGCCCGCCCTCTATGCCTATCTGATCAAACTCTATCCCTGTCCGGCTGCCTGATACGACCCGGCCTAGCCAAGCATTCCCATCAGCACGAGCAGCGTCAGGAAGATCGCGACAGCAATCGAGATGAAGAAGCTCAGCACGAATGTGCGCACGATCGCCGACCACCAGCGCAGCGCATAGGCCTGTTTCAGCTGCCGGGCGATATGCGCAAAGGGGATCAGGAGGCTCGCAGATACCACCAAACCGGTGCTCACCCCTATCGTGCTCATGATCGCAACGCAGATGTACAGCAGCGACATGAATGCGATCGAATAGGTGATGAACACCGTGTGGTCGTACAGCTTGTATTGCCGCTTCCACGCGAACAGCAGCCACAGGAATGGCAGCGAGATCGGGATCAGCATCCACGAGAATTTATAGACGCTCGATTGCAGCTTGTAGAGCATCAGGGCTGGGTTCTTCTGCCACTTCTCGACGCCGTGATCGACCGCGGCCCAGCCGCTCATGCGCGTCGTGACGTTCACATTTTCGTGGCTGTCCTTGTTGATCTCAACCGCAGGCAGTTCGGCAAGGGTCTTATCGAGATCCTTGATGCGCACTTCCGCCCTTGTGCGCCGCCGATCGCCCACCGCATGCTCGTCACGATCCGCCACGGCTTCGGCGCGTTGCTCGATGAGCTGCTTGCGTGCTTCCTGGATCATTGTTTCGGGCCTGCCCGAACCGATGTCGCTCGATACCGAGATGCCCGCCCAGCCAAACACCGCGAACATCGCGAAGATCGAGAAGAGGAAGATCGCCATCGGCGAGACGAATCGCGCGCGCTCGCCTTCGATGTAGCGGCGCGTCAGTTCGCCGGGGCGCCAGGCGAGCATCGGCAATGTGCGCCAGAGCTTGCCTTCGAAATGGAAGACGCCGTGGACGATCTCATGCCCCATCGCCGCGAGCGAGCGATGGACATGGCCAATCTGCCCGCATCGATGGCAATGCTGCCCGATCAGCGTCGTCCCGCAATTGAGGCACATCTCGCCGACGCCATGGCCTTCGCCCGCATCGGGCTCGACCGCGCGGCCCAGAAGCGCTCCTGTTGCCAGTTCGCCTACAGCTTCGATTTCCCCCGTCATGCCCGGGGCCTATCAGCTTCGTTTCGTGCGTGCTAGCGGGGCCGCATGGCTGAAAATGTGCCCGAACTGATCGCCCAAATGGGCAAGCGCGCCCGCGCTGCCGCATTGCTGCTCGCCGGACTGTCGAGCGCCGCCAAAAGCCGCGCTTTGCTCGCCGCCGCACAAGCGATTCGTGAGGATGCAGACGCGATCATCGCCGCCAACGCGCGCGATATGGCCTCTGCGGAAGCCAATGGCCTTTCGGGCGCATTGCTCGATCGATTGCGACTCGATGCCGCGCGGGTCGAAAGCACCGCCGCCGGAGTCGAGGCGGTCGCCAAGCTCGATGATCCGGTCGGCCGCGTGATCGAGCGCGTCGAACGCCCAAATGGCCTGGTCCTCAGCCGCGTCCGCATCCCCATCGGCGTGATCGGCATCATCTATGAAAGCCGGCCGAACGTCACCGCCGATGCCGGCGCGCTCGCCGCGATGTCGGGCAATGCCGCGATTCTGCGCGGCGGCTCCGAAGCGGTCCACAGCAACCGCGCCATCCACGCCGCCATTGCGCGCGGCCTCGAAGCCGGCGGCATGCCGGCCGACTCTGTCCAGCTTGTGCCCACCACCGATCGCGCCGCAGTCGGCGCGATGCTCACCGCCGAGGGACTGATCGACATGGTCGTCCCCCGTGGCGGCAAGAGCCTCGTCGCCCGCGTTCAGGCCGAAGCGCGCGTTCCCGTGCTCGCGCATCTCGACGGCATCAACCACACTTTCGTCGATCGCGCTGCGGAGCCGAACATGGCCCGCGATCTCGCGCTCAACGCCAAGATGCGCCGCACCGGCATTTGCGGCGCGACCGAAACCCTGCTGATCGACCGCGCCTTCGCCGATCCCGCGCCGATCCTCGCGGCACTCGCCGATGCCGGCTGCGAACTGCGCGGCGATGCCGAAATTCAGGCCATCGAGTCGCGTGCCCTGCCGGTCGAATGCGGCGACTGGGATACCGAATATCTCGATGCGATCCTCTCGGTGAAGCTGGTCGACGGCGTGGACGACGCGATGGCGCACATCGCCGCGCACGGATCGCACCACACCGACGCCATCGTCACCCAGGACGAAGCCGTGGCCGAGCGCTTCCTCGCGCAAGTCGACAGCGCCATCGTCATGTGGAACGCCTCCACGCAATTTGCAGACGGTGGCGAGTTCGGGCTGGGGGCGGAGATCGGCATCTCCACCGGTCGGCTACATGCCCGCGGCCCCGTCGCGCTTGAGGGGCTGACAACCTATAAATGGGTCGTGCGCGGGACGGGTCAGGCCCGGCCTTGAAGCGTTACGGCATCGGGCGTAGTTTGCAGCGATGAACAAGCCCGCAGCGATCACGGCCCATATCGACGCCGATACGCTTGCCATTGTTGAGCAGCTCGCTGCCGCGCAGGGGCGCAGCGTTTCCGATTTCGCCGCAGAAGCGATTCAGCGCGTTGCCGAAAGCGAAGCGGATTATCGGGCATTCGTTCAAGCCGGGATCGACGCCGCTGATAGAGGCGAAGTCGTGCCGCATGCCGATGTGATGGCCGAGCTTGATGCGATGATCGAACACCATCGGGCGCGATGCTCCGATTAGTTTGGACGCTTCCCGCTCGCGCCGACCTTCGGGAAATAAATAGCTGGCTCTTGGAGCATCGCGCACCCGCGATCGCGCTGCGGACGATCATCTCGGTTCGTGCTCGGGCTCTGTTCATTGAGCGATTCCCCCACGGCGGACGCCCCGGAGCGGACGGCGTACGGGTGCTGCGTGTGCATGCCACGCCCTATCTTATCCTTTACCGCATCCAGCGCGACACGGTCGAAGTCCTGCGCATCCGCCACGAGCGCGAAGACTGGCTGGTTGCGCGATGAAGCGCATCGGCCTGCTCGGCGGCTCGTTCAACCCGGCGCATAAGGGGCATCGCGCGATCTCGCTCCATGCGATCCGTGCGCTCGATCTCGATGAGGTCTGGTGGCTGGTCTCCCCCGGCAATCCCTTGAAGCCGCAGGCGGGCATGGCGCCGTTCGCGGCGCGCATCGCCTCGGCGCGTAAAATGGCGCGTCATGCGCCGATTCGCGCCAGCGCGATCGAGATGCGGCTCAAGACTCGCTACACCGCAGATACCCTCGCCAAGCTCACGCGTCTCCATGCCAAAAACCGCTTCATCTGGCTGATGGGCGCAGACAATCTGGGGCAATTCCACAAGTGGCGCGATTGGCGCGGAATCGCCCGACAGGTTCCGATTGCGGTAATCGCGCGTCCGGGGTATGACCGGCATGCCCGCGCAAGTCCTGCGATGGGTTGGCTGCGGCGCGCTGTGCGGCCCGCAGGTCAGGCTAAGAACTGGACGAGTTGGAGATTGCCGGCCCTCGTGCTGCTGCGCTTCCG
Organism: Sphingomonadales bacterium; assembly: GCA_004173185.1. GTDB lineage: Bacteria > Pseudomonadota > Alphaproteobacteria > Sphingomonadales > Sphingomonadaceae > Sphingomonas. The sequence goes on from SEFZ01000026.1 coordinate 14,825, forward strand.
CCCCGATCCGACCTCGGCGACAAGCCTTCGGGCCGCCGACCCTGCCTGGCATCGGCGTTTTTCGTCGTCTCCATTATCCGGCAGCACAGCACCCGTTCACCCTTAGGAGGCCCCTTGGCCACATCGCCCAATGTTTCGCCTGTTCCCAAGTCTGATGGAGTAGAGGCGCTGCACACACTCATTCTGGCGTCGCTTGACGACGATCAGGCGGTTGAAACTGTATCGATCCCGCTCGCGGGCAAGAGCAGCATCGCCGATTATATGGTGGTGTCCTCGGGCCGCTCGACCCGGCAGGTCGCCTCGATGGCGAACAAGCTGGCCGAGAAGGTCAAGGCTGCAACCGGCCGTAGCCCCCGCGTCGAAGGTCTTCAGACCGCCGATTGGGTGCTGATCGATGCCGGCGACGTGATCGTCCATCTGTTCCGCCCCGAAGTGCGCAGCTTCTACAATCTCGAGCGGATGTGGTCGTTCGGCGAAGCGCCGGCGGCAACAGCCTGAGCTAGCCCCGCTTGCTGCTTCATATCGTAGCGCGCGGGAAGATCGGCCGCAGTCCCGAGGCGGATCTGGTGGCGCGCTATCTCAAGCGTGTGACCTGGCAGACCCGCGTCACCGAACTGCCCGATACCGGCGGCAAGATGCCCGATCTGGCCCCCGGCACCCGAATCGTGATGCTCGATGAGCTGGGGGAGAATCTTCCTTCGCGGGTCCTTGCCGAGCGGCTGGGCGCGTGGCGCGACGATGGCGTGCGCGAGACCCGCTTCCTGATCGGCGCGGCGGACGGCTTTGGTGATGCCGAGCGGGCAGGGGCCGATCTGCTGATCTCGTTCGGCCGCGCCACCTGGCCGCACATGATGGCGCGCGCGATGCTCGCCGAGCAATTGTGGCGCGCCGTCTCGATCCTTGCCAATCACCCTTATCACCGCGAAGGATAAGCGCGTGATCCGCGCCGCCGCACTCTCAGCCAGCCTGCTCGCGATCCTCGCGACCGGAAGCTTCGCCGCAGCACAGATCCCCAGCGTTACCGAACAGCAATCGCGCCTGCGCGACGCCAATGCCCAGTCAAAGGCGGCGCAGGCCCGCAGCCGCGCGCTCGAAGCCGCCGCCGCCGGTGAGCGCGATCAGGCGGCACAGGCCCGCGCGCAAGAGCAAGCCGCTGCCGAGCGGATCAAGGCTGCCGAAGCCGATATCGCCGCCGCCACCGCGCGCATCGGCATCGTCGATCGCCAGCTTGCCGATCAGCGTATCCGCGTTGCCGAGCAGCAGGGGCCGATCCTCCGCCTGATAGCGGCACTCCAGTCCATGGCCCGCCGTCCGCCGGTGCTTGGCCTTGTCCAGCCGGGATCGACCGAAGACATCGTCCATGTCCGCGCCGTGCTCGGCACTGCGATGCCCGTGGTCGAGGCGCGCACCGCCGATGTTCGCGCCGAGCTGAACCGTATCCGGGCGCTTCGTGGCGAAGCCGCCGCTGCGGTCGCAAGCCTCAGCGAGGCGCGCAACCGGATCGAGTCCGAGCGGATCGCTCTGGTCAAGCTCGAGGGCGCGCATCGTGCCCGCTCGCGGGAGCTCGACAAGGGCGCATTGGTCGAATCGGATCGGGCCTTGGCGCTGGGCGAGCGGGCCCGCGATCTGGTCGATCAGATGGAAAGCGCAGGGGACGCCGCCGAATTGCAGGGCGATCTCGTCGGGCTTCCCGGCCCGCTGCCACGCACCGGCGATCCGGCAGCGCCCAAGCGCAGCGCGGGCGGCCCGCCCTATCGCCTGCCCGTCACCGGACAGGTCGTCACCGGCATGGGCGAACTATCCTCCACTGGCGTCCGCGCACGCGGGATCACCATCGCCTGCGCGCCGGAGATGCAGGCAGTCGCCCCGGCCATGGGCAAGATCATCTATGCCGCGCCGTTCCGGGCTTATGGCGGCGTGGTCATTGTCGATCACGGCAATGGCTGGACCTCTTTGGTCACCGGGCTCGGTGCGGTTGCGGTCAAGGTCGGCGATCAGGTGGCGCAGGGAAGTGTCATCGGTCGGGCACCCGGCGGCGAATACCCTCGCGTCACCGTCGAGCTGCGCCGTCGCGGACAGCCGATGGACCTTGCCCAATTGCTCGACTGACACGCCGTGCAAATGCCGTTATCCTGCACTAAATCACTACGAGCGTAGCGTTTGCGCCCCGTAGCTTATTTGAAGGCCGTCCCATGCTTCGTCCGCTTCTTCAGGTCACCGCCGCGGTCAGCGCGCTCGCTCTTGTCCCCATCGCCTCGGGCGCGATGGCGCAGGTCGATACCGCGAGCTACCGCCAACTCGACATGTTCATGGAGGTCTTCAATCGGGTGAAGGCCAATTATGTCGAGAAGGTCGATGATGCGACGCTGGTGAAGGGCGCGATTCAGGGCATGCTGGCTGCGCTCGATCCGCATTCCAGCTTCGCCGACGGCCTCGATTTCGACAATCTCAAGATCCAGACCGACGGCAATTATGGCGGCCTCGGCCTCCAGGTTACCCAGGAAAACGGCGCGGTGAAGGTCATCACCCCGACCGAGGATACCCCGGCGCAGCGGGCGGGCATCAAGTCGGGCGATTTCATCACGCATCTCGACGGCAAGTTCATCGTCGGCGGCAGCCTTGACGAAGCGATCGAGCAGATGCGCGGCAAGCCCGGCACCAAGATCACCCTGACCGTGATCCGCCCCGGTGCCGAAAAGCCTCTCCAGTTCACGCTTGTGCGCGAGATCATCACCTCGAAGCCGGTGAAGTGGGAAGTGAAGGGCAATATCGGCTATATCAACATCAACACCTTCACCGCGCAGACCGGTTCGGACACGATCAAGGCGATTGCGGAGATCGACAAGAAGCTCGGCCGCAAGCCACTCGGCTATGTCGTCGATCTGCGCGAAAACGGCGGCGGACTGCTGAGCGAGGCCATTGCCGTCTCCGACGTGTTCCTCAGCCATGGCGAGATCGTTTCGCAGCGCGGCCGCGATAAGGCGGATATCGAGCGTTATTATGCCGAGTCGATGGTCCCGGGCGATCTCGCGCGCGGTCTGCCGGTGGTCGTGCTGGTCGATTCGGGCAGCGCTTCGGCATCGGAGATCGTGGCGGGCGCGCTACAGGATCATCATCGTGCGCTGGTGATGGGCGTGCGCAGCTTCGGCAAGGGGTCGGTCCAGTCGATCCTGCCGATGGGCGATCGCGCTGCGCTGCGCCTCACCACTGCACGGTATTACACGCCGTCGGGCCATTCGGTGCAGGAGGGCGGCATCCGCCCCGATCTCGTCGTGCCGCAGATTTCGGACAAGGATTACAAGGACCGCCCGGTGATCCGCGAAGCCGATCTGCGCCGTCACCTCGTCAACAATGACAAGGTCGACGACAATGTCCTCGAAGAGGATATCAAGACCGATCCGCGCTTCTCGGCGACCCCGGAGGAGTTGAAGAAGCAGGGGATCGAGGATTTCCAGCTCCATTATGCGCTCCAGACGATCGGCCGCCTCGGTTCCAAGCCGCAGGTCGCGGCGAAGAACCGCTAACGCCATGCCAAAGGATGGATTTCGCACCGCGCAGCTGATCGCATTTTTCTTGCCGCTGGCGCTGATCGCCGGGGCGCTCGGCTCGCAGCTATTGGGTGGGCTGGTCCCGTGCGAGATGTGCCATTGGCAGCGCTGGCCGCATTATGCCGCGATCCTCGTCGCCGCGCTCTCGTTCGCAGTGCCGCATAAGCCGACGCAGATGCTGGTCGTATTGTTTGCCGCATTGCTCATCGCAGTGTCGGGCCTGATCGGCGTATTTCATGCCGGCGTCGAATATCATTGGTGGCAGGGCATCACTGCCTGCACCTCCGAAGTTACCCATGGCGATCCGATGCAGATGCTGCGCGACCAGCTCAGCAAGCCGATCGTCCGCTGCGATGCCGCGCAATGGGAGCTGTTCGGAATCAGCCTTGCGGGCTTCAACGCGATCCTGTCGCTCGGCGGCGCGGTGGCGATCTTTGCCTTCGCGGTCAGGCGCGCACGATGAGCTGGAAACCGGGCGACGCGCGCGAGCGGATGCATTCGATGGTCCGGGTGAATCACGCGGGCGAATATGGCGCGACGCGGATTTATGGCGGGCAGCTTGCGGTAATGGGGGATCGCATTCCCGCTGCGCGCACCATTGCTGGCATGGCCGCACAGGAAGAGCGCCACCGCGCGTTTTTCGACAAGATGATCGCAGACCGAGGCGTCCGCCCGACTGCCCTTCAGCCTTTCTGGAAAGTCGCCGGTTTCGCGCTGGGAGCGGTCACCGCCGCGCTTGGCCCCAATGCCGCCATGGCCTGCACCGCTGCGGTCGAGACCGAAATCGACATTCATTACCGCCAGCAGCTCGAGGAATTGGGCGATAGCGATCCCGAACTGAGCGACGCCGTCGCGCAGTTTCGCGAGGAAGAGCTGGAGCATCTCGATACGGCAATTCAATCGGGCGCGGAGAACCTTCCGGCTTATCCTTTGTTGTCCGGAATGATACGCCTTGGCTGCCGCGCGGCGATTGCGCTGTCGAAGCGAATCTGACAGTCCGAAACCGACAGGCAAGGTTCATGCTCGCGTCAGCATAAGGCGTGGGAACAGGAGCAGGCAGATGCTGAAGAAACTCGCGATCCTGGCCGCACTGGCCGCCATCCCCGCTTTGGCCCCGGCCGCGCAGGCGCAGAACGCTTCGACGAATGGCGTGCTGTTGATCTATGGCGAAGACAAGTGCCCGACCAACACCAATGGCGAGGAAATCGTCGTCTGCCAGCGCCTCGACGAAGCCGAACGCTTCCGTATTCCCAAGACGCTGCGTGAGCAGGCTGGCCGCCCTCAGGCCAATGAAAGCTGGGCGGTTCGCTCACAAGGCGCACTGGAAGCCGGCAATGTCGGCACCGGGAGCTGCACTGCTGTGGGCGTCGGCGGTGGCACCGGCTGCTTCGTCCAGCAGGCGACTGCCGCGAAGAAGGAGCGTCAGGCTGCCAAGAAGGCCGAAGAGAATCTGCCGCTGCCCTGAGCCGGGCTTGCAAAATAGGATTTGAAATGTTTGGCTGATCCGGTCGGCCCTGCTGACCGCTCTTTAAAATCGTCGGTTCTGGAATGCCATGGTCAGTGCGAACATTGGGGAACATTCGCGATGAACCCTGGCCTGAACGCAGCCTAAACTTTCGAGGCGGTAGTGATCCATTCGGGCGGATCACGCCGCACTAAGTCCACGATGATCCACACCATCGCCGCTCCCCGAAGAACCGCTGCGCACGCGACATCGGCAAATTGTGCCGCCGGATGGGCGCCTGCCTGCGCCGCGAACAGCCAGAATTCGGCGAAATAGGCACCGATGCCGCCAATCATGAATAGCCCGACCGGCCATAGGCGCGGCGCAGTGAGCAGCAGCATCGGATAGAGCCACAGGTCAAACTGCGGCGAATAGACCTTGTTGGTCAGCATGAACCAGGCGAGCACCGGGGTGAACAGCACCCAGAGGTGATTGCGGTGTCGCTGCCATCCGCCTGCGACGATCGCGCCCGCGCCGACGAGAAACAGGATCGAGGCAAGCCGGTTCTGGTCGCCCTCGGCTGTGACGATCCAGCCCATGCCGTTCAGCACGCTCCACGTGCCCGCCGCCGTGCCGCCGCGCTCCTCCGAGAAGCGATAGAATTCGCTCCAATATTCATTGGCGAAGATCGCGAAGGGCAGATTGACCAGCGCCCATGCCCCGATCGCCGCGGCGGTGACTATAGTGGCGCGCACCGGCCTTTGCCGCCAGCTGCGCCCGGTCTCGAACAGCGCGCCGAGCCCGATCAGCGGCAACATCAATACCGGCCATAGCTTCGCTGCGGTGCCCAGCCCCGCCAAGGCCGCTGCCGCGACCAGCCGGTTTCGTCGTGCGGCCAGCATCGCCGCGACGGCAAGCGTCACCGCCACCATGTCCCAATTATGCCCGACATACAGGATCAGCGGCGGTGCCAGCGCCCACATCCACAGTCGTCGGCTGTCCATGCCTGCCAGCACGAACAGGCGCAGCACCAGCGCCGCGAGCAATGCGTTGACGATGGTGACGACGGCCAGAAACTCCGCGGCATTGGTGTTTTTGCCGAACAAGGTTCGCGCCACCACGCCTTCGATGTAGATCGTGGCACCCGTGAGCACGGGATATTCCATCCGGCTCTCAAGATAGGGGATCTTGCCCTTGTCGATCTCGCGGGCGGTCCAGAATGGGATCGCGTCGCTATAGCAGCCGGTGGTGTATTGCTCCGAATTGCTCCAGCCGCCGGCGGTGCAATGCCCCTTGAACAGCCAGCCGAGGCTGCAGGTGAGCGCAAGCGCCCAGAACAGCATCCGCACTTTGCGGTCCGCGAACAAGCTCATCCCGCTTCCCTTCGCGTGCGGCTTTCTCACAAGCGGCTGGACTTCGCAATATTAAGAACATAGATAGAACGCATGGCACAATTGGACCTGCGCGCGAAGCTGGCGATCCTTGCCGATGCGGCGAAATATGATGCGTCCTGCGCCTCGTCGGGCACGGCCAAGCGCAAGTCCGCGCCGGGTGGGAAGGGCATGGGCTCGACCGAGGGCATGGGCATTTGCCACGCTTATGCGCCCGACGGCCGCTGCATCTCGTTGCTCAAGATCCTGCTGACCAACAGCTGCGTGTTCGATTGCCATTATTGCATCAATCGCAAAAGCTCGAACGTTCGCCGCGCGCGCTTCACCCCCGAGGAAGTCGTCGATCTCACGCTGAGCTTCTACAAGCGCAATTATATTGAGGGGCTGTTCCTCTCATCGGGCATCATCGCCTCGCCAAACTACACGATGGAGCAGATCGTCCGCGTCGCGCGGCTGCTGCGGGAGGAGCATGATTTCCGCGGCTATATCCATCTGAAGACGATCCCCGATGCCGATCCCGAGCTGGTCCATCAGGCCGGGCTCTATGCCGATCGCGTCTCGATCAATGTCGAACTGCCCACCGTCGCGGGCCTCACCCGTCTCGCGCCCGAAAAGTCGGCGTCGCGCATCGAAGGCGCGATGCGGAATGTGAAAGGCGCGATCGAGGATCTGGGCGACGCGAAGAAGCGCTACAAATCCGCGCCCAAATTCGCTCCCGCCGGCCAGTCGACCCAGATGATCGTCGGTGCCGATGCCGCGACCGATGGTGACATCATCCAGCGCGCCGCGGGGCTGTATGATCGCTTCGCGCTGCGCCGCGTTTATTACTCCGCGTTCAGCCCGATCCCGGACGCCAGCGCCATCCTTCCGCTCCAGCGTCCGCCGCTGATGCGCGAGCATCGACTCTATCAGTCCGACTGGCTGATGCGCTTCTACGATTACAAGCCGAACGAGGTGGCCGATGCCGCCGATCCTGCCACCGGCATGCTGCCGCTCGATATCGATCCCAAGCTCGCCTGGGCGCTCAAATTCCGCGATCGCTTCCCGGTGGATGTCAACCGCGCCCCGCGTGAAGCCTTGCTCCGCGTGCCCGGCTTGGGCGTGAAAGCAGTCGATGCGATCGTGACGACTCGCCGCTGGCGTCGCCTTCGCCTGGCTGATGTCGCGCGGCTTACTGTCTCGATCGTCAAGGTTCGCCCGTTTTTGGTTGCCGAAGACTGGCGTCCGGTCGCGCTCGCCGAAAAGGCCGATCTGCGCAGCCTCGTCGCGCCAAAGCGCGAGCAATTGGAGCTATTCGCCGCCTGATCTGTTGTGCCGCCGTAACAGGAGCAATTCATGGCCGACGCGCGCATCTTCGAAGACCTCAAGGCCGATCACGATCGCCACCGCGAAATGCTGGCGCGGCTGGCCGATAAGAAAACCGAAGGGCGCGAGGCTTTGTTCGAAGCGCTCCGCGTGGAAGTCACAGCGCACGCCGCCGCCGAGGAGGAATCGCTTTATTCGACGATGCTCGCAAATCCCGATCTGCGCGATGAAGCGCGGCACTCGGTTTCCGAGCATAAGGAAATCGACGATTATTTCGGCGAGTTGCTCGATCTCAAGTTCGGTGGCGAAGCGTGGGAGAAGCGCTTCAAGGAAATGCGTCACCGCTACGAACATCATATCGATGAAGAGGAGGAGGAAATGTTCCCCTCCGCTTCAAAGGCGCTTTCGGCTGCCGAGGAAAAGCGACTGGCTGACATCTTCGAGAAGCGCAAACCCAAGGAACTGGTCCGCGCGGAAGACACCAAGCCCGGCGATGAGCGCGAGTAACTAACAAGGGTGTCAATTCGTCTCTCCTTGGTTAGACTGCCGAAAAAGCAGGAGAGAATGATGCTTCGGACCGCCTTGCTCGCTGTCGTGCTGACCGCCGCGCCCGCCGCCGCGAAGGATATCGTGGTGCTCGCGGGTGCCAACGCGCAGGAACGGCTCCAGACCGCGCTGATTGAAGCAGAGCCGGGCGATGTCGTCCGAATCGGCGAAGGCCGCTTCGATCTGACCGATGGCCTGAGCCTCGATGTAAACCGCGTCACTGTGCGCGGCGCGGGAGCGGACAAAACGGTGCTTAGCTTCAAGGGCCAATTGGGTGCGGGCGAAGGCCTGCTCGTTACCTCCGACGACGTGATCCTGCGCGATTTCGCAGTCGAGGATACCAAGGGCGACGGGATCAAGTCCAAGGGCGCAGACCGGATCGTTTACAAGAATATCCGCGTCGAATGGACCGGCGGACCCAAGGAAACCAACGGCGCATATGGCGTCTATCCAGTTTCCAGTACGCACATATTGGTCGATGGCGTTACCGTGAAGGGCGCATCGGACGCCGGCATCTATGTCGGCCAGTCGGAGCAGATCGTGGTGCGCAACTCGCTGGTCAGCTTCAATGTCGCGGGGATCGAGATCGAGAATAGCCGCCACGCCGATGTCTATGGCAACACCGCCACGCACAATACCGGTGGCATATTGGTGTTCGATCTGCCGAGCCTGCCAAAGATGGGGGGCGGCGAGGTGCGGCTTTACCAGAACAAGGTGATCGACAACGACACCGCGAATTTCGCGCCCAAGGGCAACATCGTGGCCAGCGTTCGCAAGGGCACCGGGGTGCTGATCATGGCGAACGACAATGTCCATGTTTTCGACAACGATCTGTCCGGCAACGCGACCAGCAATGTGATGCTGATCTCGTATCGCGAGAAATTTGACGATGCGAAGTATAACCCGCTGCCGCGCAACATCAGCGTATCGGGCAATCGCCATGGCAAAGCGGGCTTCGCGCCGCAGCTGCCGGGCGCGGACCAGTTGACCGCAGCGTTTGGCGGCAGCATCCCGCCGATCCTGTGGGATGGCACCGGCGATCCCGCCAATCTCCACGTCAAAGACAATGTGATGGTGCTCGGACTCGGCCTTGCGGCGGGCGCTCCGGTCGAGAGTGCGAAGCCAGCGCCGGTCCTGCTGCGCGGGACGACCGCTGCCGCGCCCGCTGCGGTGGTGCTGCCGCCGGCGATGGAGGCTGCGGCCAAGTGAAGTCGCTTGTCGCCGCGGTTCTGTTGTTCGGCGCCGCGCTGTTCGCAAGGCCCGGCGCGGTCAATGACGTGGCGATCGTCGCGGAGGGATATCCTGCGCATCTCTCGGACTATGGCTTTTTCGGCGATCTGACCAAGCGGACGCCCAATGCGCGCGTCACGGGCTATGGGCTGGAGACCGCGCTTTTCTCCGATTATGCCGAGAAGGAGCGCTATCTGTACCTGCCCGCGGGCGCGAAGGCGGGATATCAGGCGGAGAAGCCGCTCGATCTTCCCGTTGGCGCGGCGCTGATCAAGACCTTTGGCTACCAGCAAAACGGCGCGTTCAAGCCACTGGAGACGCGGCTGCTGCTCCACCGCGCGCAGGGCTGGGTCGCGATACCTTATGTGTGGAACGCGACCGGCACCGATGCCGATCTGAAACGCGCGGGAACGCGGATCCCGGTGACTTTCACAGATCCTTCGGGCGAGACGCGGAGCATCAGCTATGCGGTGCCCAACCAGAACCAGTGCAAGGATTGCCACGCGCTGGATGGCACAATCACGCCGATCGGAGTGAAGGCGCGCTACCTCAATCATGGCGGCCAGCTGGAGAAGCTGCTCGCGACGGGAATGCTCGACCGGCTGCCCAAAGATGCGCCGCGCGTGGCGCGCTGGGATGACGCCAAGGCTCCGCTTGAAGATCGCGCCCGCGCATATCTCGAGATCAACTGCGCACATTGCCATAATCCGGCGGGCGCAGCGTCGAACTCGGGGCTGTTTCTCGATTGGAAGCAGCCCGATCAGAACGCCATCGGCATCCACAAGCGCCCGGTGGCGGCTGGGCGCGGATCGGGTGGGCGGGAGTTTGCGATTCAGCCGGGGAGCGCGCAGGAGTCGATCCTGATTTACCGGCTCGAATCGACCGATCCGGGGATCGCCATGCCCGAACTGGGCCGCGCGACTGCGCATAAGGAAGGCATCGCGTTGCTCAGCGAATGGATCGATTCATTGCCCAAGCGTTGAACCGCGATGCGTGTCGTTAGCCTTGCTACAGAGGATGATTTCGAAGGCTGGCGCGATGCCGCGCGGGCGCTTGCCGGTGCGCGCGTGCCGCCTTCGGACGTGGTTTGGCAGATCGGCGATCGGCCCGTCGATCTGTTCGGTGACGAAGCGGTGCTGGAGTCTGCGAACCCGCGCCCGTTCAAGGTGCCGCGCGCGTTCCTCGATCTTGCCCAGACGGTCATCTTGCATAGCGACCCACAGCGCTTTGCCTTGCTCTACACCTTGCTCGCCGGCCTCATCGAGCAACCCAAGCGCATCGATGACCATGCCGATCCGCTCGTCCGCCGACTGGAGGAAATGGCCAAGGGAGTGCGCCGCGACATTCACAAGATGCGGGCATTCGTGCGCTTCCGTGAGATCGATGAGGAAGGCGATACGCGCTATGTCGCCTGGTTCGAGCCCGAGCATCATATCGTGCGGGCCAATGCGCGCTTTTTTGTCGATCGCTTCGCCAATATGCGCTGGTCGATCCTGACGCCTGAGCTTTCGATCCACTGGGATGGTGAAGCGCTCAGCGAAGGCCCGCCCGCGACCAAATCGGATGCCCCGGATGGTGATCCGGTCGAGGATATCTGGAAGACCTATTACGCATCGACCTTCAATCCGGCGCGGCTGAAGACCGGAGCGATGCTGAAGGAGATGCCGCGCAAATATTGGAAGAACATGCCCGAGACGGCTTTGGTCAAGGAACTGATCGCAGGCGCGCGGCAGCGCGAGACCGCGATGGTCGGGACCGTGGTGGGCGGCAATATCGCAGGCGCTTGGGAGGCTTTGCGCGACGAGGCTTTGGGCTGCACGCGCTGCCATCTCCACAAATATGCGACCCAGACGGTGTTTGGCGAAGGCCCGGTCGATGCGCGGATGATGTTCGTCGGCGAGCAGCCGGGGGATCAGGAGGATCTGGCCGGGCGTGTCTTTGTGGGGCCGGCGGGGCAGATGTTTGATCGGGCGATGGCCGATGCCGGGATCGATCGGGCGGGGGTCTATGTCACCAACGCGGTCAAGCATTTCAAATTTGAGCAAAGCGGCAAGCGGCGCATCCATTCGAAGCCCGATGCCGGCGAAGTGACGGCGTGCCGCTGGTGGTACGAACAGGAACGGCTGCTGCTCAAGCCCGAGATGACCGTGGCGCTGGGTGCCACTGCCGCGCGGCAGATGATCGGCAAGACCGTGACGATTACGGCCAGCCGTGGCCGGGTGATCGACCTCGCCGAGGGCGGCAAGGGCTGGGTGACGATCCACCCCAGCTTCCTGTTGCGCCTGCCCGACAAAGCCCGTGCCGAGGATGAATATGCGCTTTTCGTGGAGGATCTGAAGGGCGCGGCAAACGCCCTCGGATAAAGCGAATGTTCCCTAATGTTCGCAGTGACCATGGGGCTTGCCGCGGGCGGGGAAACCTTCGGTTGATGCAGGATTTCAAAGAGCGGACGGCATTGCCGACCGCGCTAGCCAAGCAGGCGAAATCCTATTTGGCAAGCCGATCGGCGATGGCCCTGACCTTCTCCGCCCGCCCCGGCGCGAACTTCTCAACCATGGCCTGATAGCGCGCCAGAGTCGCTGGATCGGCGCGCTCGGGCGAACCGCTGTCGAACGGCGGATGCGGATCATATTCCAAACTGAGCTGAACGAATTTGGCATGTTCGTCGCCTGCGATTGCCGCGACCAATGCGAGCGCGAAATCGATCCCGGCAGTGACCCCGCCGCCCGAGACGCGGTTGCGGTCGAACACCACACGCTCGGCGATGGGCTCGGCACCGAAATAGGCCAGTTGCTCGCGCGAGGCCCAATGGCAGGCGGCGCGATAGCCGGTGAGCAGCCCAGCGGCGGCGAGGAGCAGCGACCCGGTGCACACGCTGGTCACCCATGTGGCGTCTGCACCGATCTGGCGGACCCAGGCCAGCGTCTCTTCGTCTTCCATCGCCGGGATGATGCCGAAGCCGCCGGGAACACAGAGGATATCGGCATGCGGCACTTGCGCGAACGTCGCGGTCGGCAGCAGCGAGAATTGCGCGTCGCTTGGCACCGGATCCATCGTCCTGGCGACCAGATGCAGCTTTGCATGTGGCAGCCGCGACAGCACTTGCGCAGGGCCGGTCAGATCGAGCTGCGTGATGCCGGGGAAGAGCAGAAAGGCGATAGTGACGGGCGCGGCACTATCAAGCGTGGTCTCGGGCATGCGATCCTCCATCAAGAGAAAGGTGCCCAGGCGATGCGGCGGCAAGCCTCCGCGCTTCCCGATGGTGCTCCATCCAAGTCGCCAGTCACGCGGATGCGGATATCCTATGACTGTCCGCCGGCACTGTCCATCGCAGCGCCGCGCCTAGAAGAGCTCGCGCGTCGCGCTGGCGATGCTGCGGTCGGGCCGGCCGGGGCTGCCGAACGACCGGAAGCCGCTGACCTGATCGAGCGCGAAGGCGGGGCCGGCGGGCGCGCGCAGGCGGAAGAAATCGGCGCCGGCAACATCCTGCATCCACACCGCCGGGCGCGGATCGGGCGCGCCCACCGCGACTTCGACATTGCTAACCTCGATGTTGCGCATGTGGCGCAGAAACAGCCCGGTTGCGGGCAGATCGCCGAACATGGTTGCCTCGGGATAGCCGAGTTCATTCTCATCGGGGCGCAGCGCCGCCATCGCAGCAGGTGCGCCGCCGACATGGTGGAGATAGATGTCGCTGAGCTTCACATCCTCGATCGGATGCCCGGTGAGCCCCGCGAAAACCGAGGGCAGCATATTGGCGTTCGAGCTGGTGACGTTCTGGATCAGGATCCGCTTCATCGTGCCGATCGGCCGCCCGGCGGGGCCGCGCATCCGCTTGCCGAGGCGGAGGAACAGCGGCGCGTTGACGATGCCGCGCATCGTGAGATTGTTCACCGTGACATCCTCGATCATCCCGCCATCGACGGTCTGGAAAGCGAGGCCGCGGCTATCCTCGAAAATGCAGTTGCTGATCGTGATGTTCCGGAAGCCGCCATTGGTTTCGGTGCCGAACTTGATCCGGCCGTGAATGTCCTTGGCGAATTCGGGCGGCATCTTCTTCCAGGTGCCGTCGAGCACGGAGCCGACCTGATAATTCCCGGTGACGAGGCAATTGGCGATGGTGAGGTTTTCGGTGACGCGCGGATAGCCGAGTGCGTGGCTGCTCTTCGGGCAGATGCCGTCGTCCCAGGGCGAATTGACCGTGCAGTTCGATACGCGGACATTCTTGCAGCAATCGATATCGAAGCCGTCGCGATTGGTGTCGCACAGGATATTGTCGATGGTCAGATTGTCGACGCCGGTGGCGAGCAACGCGAACCAGCCGCCTTCCAATATCTTGAAGTCGCTGAGCGTGATGTTGCGGCAGTTTTTGAGCGCGATCGCCTTGTTCGCGGTGCCCGGGCCGTTGGGATCCTTGAGCCAATCATCCTTGCCGTCGCCACGGCCAAGGCCCTTGCCCCAGATCAGACCGTGGCCGGTGATGGTGACGTCATGGATGCCATCGCCCCAGATCAGGCTGTTGGCCCAATGGCTGTGGCCGAAATCCTGATAGGTCGCGTTGACGGCGTCCATCGGCTCGGCGAGGTCATAGCCGCCGCGGCCGTCCGTGGGCGCGGGTGCCGCGAGGATCGTCGCGCCATTATCGATGAAGAGCGTGATGTTGCTCTTCAGCCGGATCGTGAAGCAGGCATAGGTACCGGGCGGGAAATAGATCGTGCCGCCGCCGCGCGCCGCGGCATGATCGATCGCCTTGTTGATCGCGGGCGTGTCGATGGTGCGACCATCGCCTTTCGCGCCGAAATGGCGGACATTGACCCAATCCTGACGCGTGGCGGCGAAGGCGGGCAGGCCCATGAACAATGCCCCGGCCCCGCCAGCAAGCATCAGCGAACGTCGATCAAACATGCCTTGAGATCCTATTGCGGTCGGCGCTCGACGCGGAACCAGTCGACGTCGATTGCGCCGCCGGTCTTGCCGCGCGTGAAGGTGAAGAGTGCGGGGCGCGAACCCTTCCACCATGAGAATTTGGCGAGCCAGATCGGGTCGCCGAAGCGGATGAAATTCTTGCCGTCGAGACTGTACGAATACGCGACTTGCTGGCCTTCGCTGACTTCGGCGCGCAGTTGCACCGTCGTGCCGGTGACCACCGCGCCCGCAGTCTCGACGCCTTCGGACGCCAGCGTGATGCGGTTGACCCCGCCTTCGCGAACCACGCCGATCCAGCTTGGCCGGACGCCAAACAAAGTGAGCCCGGCGCGCTGGCCGTCCTGCATCGCCTTGAGATCGATCCGCGTGGTGAACATCGGGCGCGGCCCCTGGAGGATCTGGGTCAGCGTGTTGCGCGCGGTCGCCAGATGCTGCGCGGGCTGGGCGCGCAGCCGCATCCAGCCGGGGCGCTCGGTAAGGCTCCAGGCGCTGTCCTGCGGATTATGGTTCCACGACCATTGCAGGCCGAGCTTGGCACGCGCGAACTCGTCCGAATCCTGTAGCCGGTCGTTGGTAGGCGCATGGCCGGTATCTGGCATCGGCCAGCTTGCACCGGGCTGGCCGGCGGTCGTCTTGCCCGCGATCGGCGCGCCCATCACAGGCCAGTCATCGGCCCATTGCACGGGCTGGAGATGCACGATCCGCCCGAACGCGCCGGTCGAGTTGAAATGGGCGAACCAGCCCTGACCCGAAGGCGTCTCGACCCAGCCGCCCTGATGGGGGCCCTGGATCGGTGTCGTGCCGGGTTCGAGCACGCTGCGCCATTCATACGGCCCGGTGATCTTGCGCGCACGGCCGACCGCCTGCGGTCCGGTGCCGACGCCGCCGATCGGAGCGAAGATATAATAATAGCCGTTGCGCTTGTAGAATTTGGGGCCTTCGAGAACCGGGAGCTTCTCCTTGTCCTCGGCCACGACAATGCCCTCATCGAGCAGCTTCGTGCCGTCCGGGCTCATCCGGTGAAGGATCAGCGGACCTGCGCCGACCTTGCCATGGATCAGCCATGCCGTGCCGTCTTCGTCCCAGAAGGGGCAGGGGTCTTCGAGGCCGGCGCTGGCTTCGACGGCGACGGCTTCGCTCCATGGCCCGGCCGGATCGGTGGCGGTCGCCATGAACACGCCTTCGTCGGGCGTGGCCCAATAGACCCAGAACTTGCCCGCATGATGCCGGATGCTCGGCGCCCAGACGCCGCTGGCATATTTGGTGCCGCCGATCGGCTTGGAGATCGTGTCGTCCAGCGTGTGCGGACCGGGCATGTCGTACAGCGGGCCGAAGGGGAGCTTGGGCAGCACATGCCCGATGATCGTCCAGTGGACGAGATCGCGCGAGCGCAGCACCGGGATGCCGGGCGAGAGATGGAAGCTGGAGGCGACCATATAATAATCGCTGCCGACGCGGATGACGTCGGGGTCCGAATAATCGGCATAGAGGATCGGATTGGTGAAGCTCTGCGCCGCAGCCGGAGCCGCGGCGATCAGCGCCAGCGATGCAAATATGCGCTTCATCTCAGCTCCCCAGCGAATTGCCATAGCCGATCACCATCGTCGCGAAGACGAGCAGGCCGACACCGCCCCACACGGTCACCTTCACGCGGGGTGCGGCATCCTTCCATTCGCGGAAGGCGAAGCCCCAGATCGTGCCGAAGATGATGATGCTCGCCATGTGGAGCGTCCAGCTGGAATAGCCATATTGCCCCATCTGGCTCTCGCCCATCGTGTAGAAGAAGAACTGGAAATACCAGGCCGTGCCCGCCACCGCGCAGAGCAGGAAATTGGCGAGCAAAGGCGCGCCCACGCCTTCGCCATTGCCCAGCCATTGCCCGGCGCTGCGGTTCTTCGCGATCAGATAGCCGCACCAGATGCCGTTGGTGATCAGCCCGCCGAACATGACGAGGCAGAGCACCGGAAGCCCGGTCCATAGCGGCCCCGTGCCCGCCGCCGCCGACAGTGCCTTGATCGGCTCGCCTGCTGCCAGGCCAAAGGCGAAGCAGGACGACATGATCCCCGAGAAGATCGCGACCCAGATGCCCTTGCGGAAATCGAACTCGGCGACGGCGGCGGCTTTCTGGTCGGATGAGAGCGCCGCGTCTTTCTTCGCGCCTGCCATAGCGACGACGATGATGCCCGCGAGCGTGATCGCGAGGCCGAGCAGCGTGATGTTGCCGCTCGCCGTATCGAGCAATTTGGGGGCGAAGCTGCCGTCGAACAGCGGCGGGATCAGCGTGCCGAACACCGTGCATAACCCGAGCACCACCGCCATGCCGAGCGACAGGCCGAGATAGCGCATGGTGAGGCCATAGGTCAGGCCGCCAAAGCCCCAGAGCATGCCGAAGATGATCGGCCAGACGATCGTGGGGGTATCGGCGCGACCGAGCACGCCGAGCAGATCATTGGTCTGGAGGCTGGCGAACAGCCAGGGCGCGAGCAGCCACGAGAAGATACCGCCGGTCAGCCAGTAAATCTCCCACGACCAGCGCTTTACCGCGCGATACGGGACGTAGAAGCTCGCCGAGGAGAGCCCGCCCATCCAGTGGAACAGGACGCCGAGCAACGGATTGGGGGTCATGCAAACACTCCTCAGACGTCCAGATTCAGGCGGTAGATGCGGTTGGCGTTGCGAGCGAAGAGCGCGCGGCGGTCACCCTCGCCAAAGTCGCTGACGGCATCGGCGAGCGCGCCGAGCGTCGTTTCGAAATCGGCGAAGAGCCGGTCGGTCGGGAAGTTGCTGGCGAACATGCAGCGCTCGACGCCGAACAGGTCGATCGTCTCGCGCACCCGATCGCGCACGCCAGCGGCAGTGAAGGGGCGGTAGACGAAACCCAGCCCGGAAATCTTGATCGCGACATTCGGCAGGGCCGCCATCGCCTTCATGCTCGCGCGCCAGCTTTCGTCGCCGTCGACGCCCATGCCGGTGTGATCGATGATCACTGGCGTTTCCGGGTGCCGCGCGATGATCCGCGCGAGCCCGGCGAACTGGCTGGGATACGCCTGAAGATCGAACGACAGATTATATTTGGCGAGCAGCCCGAAACCGTGTGCCCAATCCGCATCGAGTGTCAGGTCGCGCGGCGTATAGGTGCGGTTCGGATCGGCATGCCAGCTAATGATATGGCGGATGCCGCGCACATTGCGGCGGCGGGCGTGATCGGCGAGCAGCGCCTCGACAGAAGGATCGTGGAGCGAGGCATTGGCGACGATACCGTTGGGCATGCCGCGCGCGTCCGCCATGTCCTGCAGCCAGTCGGTCTCGGCCAGCGGGTTGGCGGCGCCGGCATCGAGATGGACGATGCCCGCGACATTCCAGTTCGCGGCCTCGGCCAGATAATCGTCGAGCAACTGATCGCGCGCGATGCTCTGCGTATTGCGGTTCGGCCCGGCATCGCCGAACGGCGGCGACAGCCAGTCATAGCGGTCACGCGCCAGGTCCCAGAGATGGACGTGCGCATCAATGAACGGCAATTCGAACATGCATCTCCTCTCCCGTGCCCGGCTTTGTGCCGGTGCGCGCAGTTCCTGGTTTAGAAGGTCGTGCGGCCCCCCGAGGTGTCGAAGGTCGACGCAGTGGTGAAGCTGCATTCCTCGCTGGCCATGAAGCAGACCATTGCAGCGGTTTCCGCGACAATGCCCAGCCGGCCCATCGGAATTTTCGAGAGCATATATTCGACCTGGCTGGCGGGAAGCTGTTGCAGGATAGGGCTTTCGAACGTGGCGGGGGTGACGGCATTGGCGATCACGCCCTTCGTCGCCAGTTCCTTGCCGAGCGATTTGGTGAGGCCGATCACGGCCGCCTTGGATGCCGAATAAGCCGAGGCGTTGGGATTGCCTTCCTTGCCCGCCACCGACGAGACGTTGACGATCCGGCCATAGCCCGCCGCCAGCATGTGCGGCACGACCGCGCGGCAGCAATAAAAGGTGCCGTTGAGGTTCACGTTCACGACGCTCAGCCAGCTATCGACCGGGAATTCATGCACCGGCGCGGTCGCTCCGGTGATGCCCGCCGAATTGACCAGCACATCGATCCGACCGAGCACCGCATGGCTCTCGGCCATCGCCTGCTCGACAGCGGCGCGATCGCTGACATCGACGACGATGCTGTGGCTGGCGCCGACTTCGTCCGCTGCCTTGCCCAGCCATTCGGGATCGACGTCCCACAAAATGACCTTGCCGCCCTCTGCGACGATGCGCCGCGCGACTTCGCGGCCGAGGCCCGATGCGCCGCCGGTGATGACCGCGACGCGGCCGTCATACCGTCCCGCACAGATCATCGCGGTGCCTCCCAGGCGACGAAATCCTGACGCTGTTCGCCCAGTTTCTCGATGCCCAAGGTCACGACATCGCCAGCCTTGAGATAAACGGCCTCGGGCTTCTGACCCATGCCGACGCCCGGCGGCGTGCCGGTGGTGATGATGTCGCCCGGCTCCAGCACCATGATCTGCGATAGATAGGAGACGATTTCGGCGACGCTGAAGATCATCGTCGCGGTGCTGCCGTCCTGCTTGCGCTGGCCGTTGACGTCGAGCCACATCGACAGCGCCTGCGGATCGCCCACTTCATCGGCAGTGACCAGCCACGGCCCGACGGGGCCGAAGGTCGGGAAGCCCTTGCCCTTGTCCCAGGTCGGCCCGCGTTCGATCTGCCAGTGGCGCTCCGAAACGTCGTTCACCACCACATAGCCCGCGACATGGCCGAGCGCGTCGGCTTCCGAGACATAAGACGTGCGCGTGCCGATGATGATGCCGAGCTCGACTTCCCAATCGGTCTTTTTCGAATCCTTCGGGATCGTGACCGGATCGTTCGGCCCTTGCAGGCAGGTGATCCATTTGTTGAACACCACCGGCTCGGCGGGGATCGGCAGGTTCGATTCCGCGGCGTGATCGGCATAGTTCAGCCCGATCGCGATGAACTGGCGGGTGCCCGCCACGGGCGTGCCGTAGCGCGGGTTGCCCTCGACCAACGGCAGCGTTGTCTGATCGATCGCCGCGAGCGTGGCGAGGCCAGCGGGCGAGATCGCCGCGGCGTCCATATCGGCGATGTGACCAGACAGGTCGCGGATGCGGCCTTCGGCGTCGATCAGTCCGGGCTTTTCTTGTCCTGCGGGTCCGTAGCGGAGCAGCTTCATGCTCGTTTCCTCAATGCGTATAGGGGCGGTGGAGGGGCACGTCGCGATTGAGCTCGACGCCGAAACCGGGCTTGTCGAGCGCAGACGCGCGCATCCGTCCATTGATGGGAATGGGCTCGCCCAGCAGTTGCGGCGCGAACATCGGCACAACCTGATCGGCCTTGGGCGCCATCATCAGGAACTCCGCGAACGGGCTGTTATGCCGGGTGATGACGAAGTGATAGGAATAGACCGACGAGCCATGCGGCACGACGAGCTTGCCCCGCGCATCGGCGAGCGCGCTGATCTTGAGCAATTCGGTGACGCCGCCGCACCAGCCGACATCGGGCTGGATGATGTCGCAGCAATCCATCTCGAGCAGCATGCGGAAGCCCCAGCGGGTCGCTTCATGCTCGCCGGTGGTGACCAGCATGCCCGGCGGCACGCTTTTCTTGAGATCGGCATAGCCCCAATAATCGTCGGGGCTCAGCGCTTCCTCGATCCACTTCAGGCCATGTTCGGCCGCGCCATGCGCCAGCCGGGTGGCATAGTTGAGATCGAGCGCCATCCAGCAATCGAGCATCAGCCAGAAATCGTCACCGACCTTGCCGCGCATATCCGCGAGCGCGGCGAGGTTCTTGGCCAGCCCCTCTTCGCCTTCGGCCGGGCCGTGGTGGAGCGGCAGCTTGCCGCCGATGAACCCCATTTTCTTGGCGAGATCGGGCCGCGCGCCGGTGGCGTAGAATTGCAACTCGTCGCGCACCGCGCCGCCGAGCATCTGATAAACCGGCTCCTGCCGCAGCTTTCCGAGCAGATCCCACAAAGCGAGATCGACGCCCGAAATCGCGTTCACGACCAGACCCTTGCGCCCATAATATTGGCTGGCGAAGTACATCTGGTCCCAGATCTTCTCATATTCGCTGGGATCGCGCCCTTCGAGGAAGCGGGCGAAATGCTTTTCGACCAGATAGCAGGCAGGCTCGCCCCCGGTGGTCACCGCGAAGCCGATGGTGCCGTCCTCGGCTTCGATCTCGACCACGAGCGTGCCGAGCACATTGATCCCGAAGCTGCGCCGCGATTGGCGATACTCCGGATATTTGCTCATCGGCGTGGCGATATGATCGTCGATCCAGTGGCCATCGCCCTGGTCATGATAATCCGCACCGCCGCCGCGAACGACGAACGCACGGACGTGCTTGATCTTTGGAAGCTTCATGCAGGACGTTCCCCAGGCGTGTGCTGCGCAGCGCTTCTACCCAATACCATTATTTGGTACTGCATAGCACACCGGGTCCTGCTCGGTTTTTGCAGCAAAATCCCCTCCGACCATTGTCCCGTGACATATTCCATATTATGGGACGTAGTATTATGAGATGAGACACATGGCGTCAAACGATTCTGTCAAGGAGAGCAAAGGTGCGGGCGGCAGCCAGACATTGCTGCGCGGTCTCGACGTGATCGAGGCCGTTGCCGATGGTCCGATCACGCTTGCCGATCTCGCCGCGCGGCTCGACCTCACGCGCTCGACGACGCACCGGCTGGCGACCGCATTGGTCGAGCGCCGCTACCTCACCTTCGTGCCGCGCCTCGGCTATCAGTTCGGGCCGAAGCTGCTCGAGCTGGGCTTCCTCGCGCAGCAGCACACCGATGTCGTCCAGATCGCGCGGCCGCATCTCGAGGCGCTGGCGGCGGCGACCGAGGATACGGTGCATCTGGGCGTGCTCGAAAGCGAACGGGCGCTTTATCTCGACAAGATTCCCGGCCGCCGCCGCATCGAGATCAGCAGCCGCGTGGGCGATCGCCATCCGCTGACCTCCACCGGGCTGGGCAAGGCGCTGCTGCTCGACGACAACGCCGCGCATTGGCGCAAATTGTTTGACGAGGATCGCGCCACCGGCTCGCCGCCCGCCGATTATGACGTGTGGCTCGCGCGTATGCAGGGCTATGTGAACGACGGCCGCGCCTTCGATCTCGAAGAGAATGAAGACCGTATCCGCTGTGTCGCCGCACCGGTGCGCGATTTCAGCGGCAATATCGTCGCGGCACTCAGCGTCTCCTCGGCGGCGCAATATATGTCCGATCAGCGCATGTCCGATCTCACCCATGAAGTGATGGCGACGGCAGCGGCGATCAGCAGCGACATGGGATTTTCGGACCAGAACGCGCCGCGGCGCGGGCGGCGATAGGAGACGGAATGGGGCTTCTCGACGGCAAGACTGTGCTGATTACGGGAGGTTCCGCCGGTATCGGCCGTGCCGCCGCTATCGAATGCGCGCGCCAGGGCGCCGATGTCGCGATCAACTATGTCGGCGATGACAGCGTCGCGCAAAGCTGCCTTGCGGAGATCGAGACGCTTGGCCGACGCGTTTTCGCGCTCAACGCCGATGTCGCCGATCCGGCCACGGCCAAGGCGTTCGTCGCAGGGGCGATACGGGCTTTGGGCAAGGTCGATGTGCTGGTGTCGAACGCCGGCATCTGCCCGTTTCACGCATTTCTCGACATGCCGGTCGAGACGTTTGAGCGCACCATGCGGGTCAATCTCCACGGCGCATATTGGATGGTGCAGGCGGCTGCGAATGCCATGGTCGAGCAGGGGAGTGGCGGCGCGATCGTCGCGGTCTCGTCGATCTCGGCGCTCGTTGGCGGCGAGTATCAGACGCATTACACGCCGACCAAGGCAGGGGTGCACTCGCTGATGCAGAGCGCGGCGATTGCGCTCGGCAAGCATGGCATCCGTTGCAATTCGGTGCTGCCCGGCACGATCCTGACCGACATCAACAAGGACGATCTCGCCGATCCCGAAAAGCGCGAGCGAATGGCTGCGCGCATTCCGCTCGGGCGGCTTGGGGCACCCGAGGATCTGGCCGGGCCGATCGTTTTTCTCGCGTCAGACATGGCGCGTTACGTCACCGGGGCGGCCTTGCTCGTCGACGGTGGGGCTTTCGTTAACCTGCAATAATTGGGGCCGCCAAGGCCCGACAATCCTGGAGAGGAAGACATATGCAACGCCGTGACGTGATGAAGGGCCTCGCCGCCGGTATGGCAACCGCCACTGCATTGGAGGCGCAAGCCGCCACTGCTGGCCCGAAGCGCAAGCGCTATGTCGCGGTCGGCACCGGCAGCCGCAGCCGGATGTTTCAGGAGGCGCTGTGGGGCCCGCAAAAGGCGCATGGCGAACTGGTCGCGACTTGCGACATCAATCCGGGTCGCCTCGATTATGTCGCGCGCCGCGCCGCCGAAGCCGGGGTCGCGGCTCCCAAGCCTTATCTTGCCGCGGATTTCGACAAGATGCTGCGCGAGATGAAGCCCGATGCAGTGATCGTCACTCCGCCCGACGCGCTCCATGACGATTATATCGTCCGCG
Organism: Sphingomonadales bacterium; assembly: GCA_004173185.1. Classification (GTDB taxonomy): domain Bacteria; phylum Pseudomonadota; class Alphaproteobacteria; order Sphingomonadales; family Sphingomonadaceae; genus Sphingomonas. The sequence goes on from SEFZ01000026.1 coordinate 37,736, forward strand.
CGCTCGATGCCGGTTGCGACGTCATCACCGAGAAGCCGATGACCACCACTGCCGCCAAGGCGCAGCGGATCATCGATGCGGTCAAGCGCAGCGGCAAGCAGGTGCGCGTCACCTTCAACTATCGCTATTCGCCGTTCCGCAGCCAGATCAAGGAACTGCTGATGTCGGGCGAGATCGGCGACATTTTGTCGGTCGATTTTCACTGGCTGCTCAACACCGTGCACGGCGCCGATTATTTCCGCCGCTGGCATGCGGACAAGGCGATTTCGGGCGGCTTGATGGTCCACAAATCGACCCACCATTTCGATCTGGTCAATTGGTGGCTGTCGGACATGCCGGTCGAAGTCAGCGCAGTCGGCAAGCGCGAATTCTACACACCCGCAATGGGGCGCCGCCTGGGGCTGAAGGAAACGCATAAGCGCTGCCTGACCTGCACCGAAAAGGCCGATTGCAGCTTTTACTTCGATCTCGCCGCCGATCCGGGGCTGAAGGCGCTCTACCTCGATAACGAGAAATACGATGGCTATCACCGCGATCAGTGCGTCTGGCGCGAGGGGATCACTATCGAGGACACGATGAACGTCATCGCGCGTTATTCGGGCGGGGCGACGCTGAGCTACAGCCTCAATGCGTTCAATGCGTGGGAAGGATATACCGTGGCGTTCAACGGCACCAAGGGGCGGATCGAGCATAGCGTGGTCGAGGATGCCGTGGTTGCGGGTGCGACCAAGGCGACCGGGGACGACCGCATCCAGACGCGCGTGATCCCGATGCGTGGCCAGCCGCGGATCATCGAGCCGTGGACGGGCTCGGGCGGCCATGGCGGCGGCGACGCAGTGATGCTCGCCGATATCTTCGATCCGGGCGCGAAGGCCGATCCGCTGATGCGCGCGGCGGATCATCGCGGCGGCGCGGCTTCGATCCTTGTCGGCGTGGCGGCAAATCGCTGCTTCGAGACCGGCCAGCCGGTCAAAATTGCCGATCTGGTCACCGGGCTCGATTGGCCCGATTATCCCAAGATGCCGAATCACACCGATCCCGTTCCGATGCCCCGGCAAACCAATCAGGTTTGATCGGGTGACATTTCGCTATCTGGGCCTTGCTTCGCTCGTCATCGCTGCGCCCGTGGGGGCGCAGCCGATCGACCGGCACGCATTGGTGACGCGGCACAACATCACGCTGACGCAGGTCGATCGCCATGCTCCGCTGATGCTCGGCAATGGCGATCTCGGCTTCACCGCCGATATTACCGGGCTCCAGACCTTTCCGGAGCAATATTCGCCGGTCGCGCCCCTGCTGACGATGGCGCAATGGGCGTGGCACAGCTTCCCCAATCCGAACGGCTATACCGAGAAGGATGGGCTGGTGATGGTCCCGGTGCCCGGCCGGGGCGAGCAGCCTTATCCGTGGATCCGCGACTGGTCCGAGATCGAGAAGCGCCCCGCGCTCAAATGGCTGCGCGAGAATCCGCACCGTTTCTCGCTCGGCCGTCTCGGGCTGGCGCTGTTGCGCGGCGACGGATCGCAGGCAGTGTTCTCCGATCTGAGCCAGACCAGCCAGACGCTCAATCTGTGGACCGGCGCGCTTACCTCTAATTTCGTGTTCGATGGTGCGCCGGTCACCGTCGAGACCCGCGTTGCGGCGGGGCGTGACATGGTGATGGTCTCGATCAAATCGCCGCTGGTGAAGAAGGGGCGGATCGGCGTCGACGTGCGCTATCCCGGCGTCTCGGCGAAGATCAATCCGGACCCGTCCGACTGGGCGCATGACGACGCGCACCAGACGCGGACGCTGGCGAGCGACAAGGGCAAGCTCCAGCTTGAGCGCAAGCTCGACGGCACGACCTATTATTCGAGCATCGCCGCTCCGCGCGGCGTGATCGCCGGCAACGGCGCGCACCGCTTCCGCGTGCTTTCGCGGGGAAGCGACACGCTGAGCGTCACGGTCAGCTTCGATCGGACCGCCCAGGCTCCCGGCAAATATGATCCCGATTCCGCCGACGAGCATTGGGAGAGTTTCTGGGAACGCGGCGGGATGGTCGATTTCTCCGGCAGCACCGATCCGCGCGCGTCCGAGCTGGAGCGCCGCGTGGTGCTCTCGCAATATCTATCCGCGATCAACGATGCCGGCGAATATCCCTCGCAGGAGGAAGGGCTGTTCTCGAACAGCTGGAACGGCAAATTCCACCTCGAGGTTCATCCGCTCCACGTCGCGCATTGGGCAAGCTGGGGCCGCCCGGCGCTGTTGGAAAAGAGCCTTGCCTGGTATGTCAGCCAGATTCCCCGCGCGAAGGAAGTCGCCAAAAGCCACGGCGTAGACGGCGCGTGGTGGACCAAGATGTCCGGGCCGGAGGGGTGGAACAGTCCCTCGACGATCAACCCGTTCATCATGTGGCAGCAGCCCAATCCGATCTACATGGCCGAGCTCGCCTGGCGCGCCAGCCCCGAACCCGAGACGATCGCGCGCTACGCCGAACTGGTCGAGGAGACCGCCAAGCTGCTGGCAAGCTGGCCGCAAAAGGACGGCGCGCGCTATGTGCTTGGCCCGCCGATCGTGCCGGTGCAGGAAAACCATCCGCCGCTGACCACCATGAACCCGGCCTATGAAACCGAGTTTTTCCGCTGGGGGCTGGAGGCCGCGCAGCAATGGCGCATCCGTCGCGGGCAGCAACGCGATCCGAAATGGCAGGCAGTGATCGATGGTCTCGCGCCGCCCGCCAAGCGCGACGGGCTGTATCTGCCGGTCGAGAGCGAGCCCGATTTCTGGACCTCGACCCGGTCGGCTGCGTGCAGCGGCCATGCCGAGCTGCCCAAATGCCTTAATCGCGATCACCCCTCGTTCCTGATGGCCTGGGGGATGATCCCCGGCGCGCGGATCGACATGGAGACGATGCGGCGCACGTTGCGCGCGACCGAGCGGCATTGGGATCTGCGCCAGACCTGGGGCTGGGACTTTCCGGTGGTGGCGATGACTGCCGCGCGGCTGGGCGAGCCGGAGAATGCAGTGGACTGGCTGTTCCGCGATCTGCCCAACAATAAATGGGGCGTGAGCGGAATGACGCCGCGCGTCCATCTGGCGGAAGAGAAGCAATTGGTCGGGGCCGCCGCGGCCCATGCCGGCATGGGCCCGGACGGCCCCGGCTATGCGCGCGCGGCAGAGACCTATTTCCCGTCGAACGGATCGCTGCTGCTTGCAGTAGGGATGATGGCGGCGGGCTGGGACGGCTCGACCGGACCCGCGCCGGGCTTCCCGAAACAGGGCTGGAAGGTCCGCACCGAAGGCATCAAGCCGATCCCCTGATCCACCGGCGTCGGATGACATTGGTCTGACCCGCCCACTCTGAGCGGAGTTCCGATGGGATCTGACTCATGTCATCCGACACCAGCGGCAGGCAAAAAAAGGGGGGGCACGGTTGCCCGCGCCCCCCAAACGGCCTGATGCGCTCAGGTCAGAACTTGATGACCGTGCTGGCGAAGAACACCTGTCCCTCGACATCATAGGTCGCCGCGAACGTGTTGGCGGCCGGCGAAGGCGTGCCCACGATCGGCGGATATTTGTTGAACAGGTTACGCACGCCGGCGGTGAACTGGATCTTGTCCGACGCTTCGAACGCGGCGGTGAGATCGAAATAGTTCTGCGTCGGGATCACCGGCTTGGTCAGCGAGTCGAGCGTGGGCACGGTGGCACCCGCACGGCGGCTGGGCAGGACATGGGTGTCGACCGTGACTTCGCCGATGTACCGGTGACGAAGGCTGAGTGCCACCGGACCGTTACGCAGCGTGACGCGGGTCATGCCCTTCCATTCGGGGATCGGCTGGCCGCAGGTCTGGCCGAACGCCCCGACACACTCGTTGGTGATGTTGGGGAATGCCTGCACCGGCGTGATCGTGAACTCGCGGGTCCAGCTCTGATAGGTCGCGAAGTCGAGGCGCAGCTCCTCGCCAAACAGCGTGCCGAGCGGCGCGTTGTAGCTCAGCTCGAAATCGATGCCCGAGGTCTTGATGCCGCCGGTATTGGCATTGATCGTCGAGATGTAGTTCGGCGCTGCGATTGCGCCCGTCACCGTCTCGCGGTTCACTGCGCGGCAGAACTCGCTATTGGCATCCTGGAGGATGTTATAGCAGAGGTTCAGCACGTTGGCCGCGCCGCCGCCCAGCGATGCGATGGCACCGTCCAGCTTGATGTCGAAATAATCGACCGTGATCGAAAGACGCGGGATGAAGGTTGGCGTGAACACCACGCCGAACGTCTTGGTGTCGGAAACTTCGGCGCCCACGTTCGGATTGCCGCCTAGCACCTGATTGATGAAGTTGTTGGGCTGAACGTTGAGCGTGAACACCGATGCCGCCGGCACGCCGGTCGCGACGCACACTGCGCGCACCGCCGCCGTCTGCTGCGCCGCCGGCTGGCGGCTGGAGCAGGGATCGACCAGCGAAGGACCGCTCGTCGTGCGGCCGCCAAACAGCTCGCCGACATTTGGCGCGCGGATCGCATGCTGGAACTGGCCACGGAAGGCGATGTCCTTGGTCGGTGCCCATTCGCCACCGAGCGAATAGGTCCACACGCCGCCGATGCCGGCCAAATTATACTTCGAGTAGCGCGCTGCGCCGTTCGCGGTCAGCCGCTCAAAGGCAGGGATGCCTTTCAGGATCGGCACCTGAAGCTCGCCGTAAAATTCGGTGACCTTCTGGCCGCCCGCAGTCGGCTGCGCGGCGTTGAAGCCCGATACGTCACCCGAGGCGAGATAGCCGTCCGGCACGAACTTCGAATAAGCGCTGCGATGCTCTACGCCGAGGTTGAAGGCGATCGGGCCATAAGGCAGCGGTGCGAGCTGGCCGACGACGTTGGCGGCGAGCACTTCCTGCGATGCTTCGGTGAAGCTGGTCGACGTGATGCCGATCGCCCGGGCAGCGGCGGGCGAGATGTTTTGCCCGAAGATGTTGAGCGCGGGTGCCGCGCCGCCCTGCGAGAGCAGGCCCTGTTGGAAGCGGCTGAGCGAGATGCTGCCGTTCTGGATCTCGGTGAACGAGGTGCGGGCATAGGTGTAATAAGCGTCGTAGCTCAGATCGGTCAGGAAGCTGTCCGACACGCTGCCGATATTGCCGCGCAGACCGACGGCGACGCGGAACACCGAACGATCGGACGAAGCGACGCGATTGCCGACATCGGTAAGGCGGCGGCCGACATTGACCAGCGCGCGGCCGTCATTGGGCGCGTTGACCAGAGTCAGCGTGCCGTTGGTGACGTTGGCGTTGCCGGTCTCGCGCATATCCAGTTGGCGCAGCACTTCGCGAAGCGCGGGCGTCAGATAGGGATTGTTGACGTCGAACAGGAAGTTGCCGCCCGCGCCCGATGGCGGAATCTGCGAGACGACGCGGTTGTTGCTGTAATGCATTTCTGCATAGCCGGTCATCGCTTCGTTGAAATCATAATGGGCGAAGACGTTGCCCATCCAGCGCTCCTGCGGAAGGATCAGATAGGCGTCCGGGCTCAGATCGTAATCGTCGCCGGGGGTCACCGCCGGGCGAGCGGCGGTGCCGGCCGCATCGAAGGTGAAGCCGCGCGAAGTCATCGCGCTCAGGCCGGCGGCGGCAAGCGCTGCGTTATAGGCCGGGGTGTTGCCCGCCGCGTTGAACAAGGGAAGGCCCGAGAAACGGCCGTTCGGGATGGTGCCGCTGCCGCCGAAGATCAGGCCGGGGATGCCGCCTGCGCTGCGGCAGGTCTGCCCGCCGGGCACTGCCAGCGGCGTGCCTGCGCCGACCGGATTATAGGAAGCCGCCGTCACGCAGCTATCCGCCAGCGAGGTCGCCATCGCGCCGCCGCGTTCGCCGCGCGTGATGCTGCCGCGCTTCAGATAGTTTACCGAAGCGACGATGTTGCCGCGATCGTCGGCGAAATTGCCGCCAAAGGTGAGGTCGAAATTATAGGTCGGCGTGCCGCTCGGGCGATCGATGCGGACGTCGGCGCGGGCTTCCACGCCTTCGAAATCATTGCGCATGATGAAGTTCACCACGCCGGTGATCGCGTCCGAGCCATAGACGGCCGAGGAGCCGCCGGTGACGATTTCGGTGCGTGCGATCAACGCTGCCGGAATGGTGTTGAGATCGGTCGTCTGCGACGGGCCGGAGATTGCGAAGCGGCGGCCATTGACCAGCACGAGATTCCGCTGCTCGCCAAAGCCGCGCATGTTGAGATTGGCAGTGCCCCCCGGCACGGTGTTTCCGGTCGGGCCCGAATTCTGCGAGCCGAGGAATTGCGGCGTATCGTTGAGCAGGGTCTCGATGTTCACCGTGCCGCTCAGCGAAACCTCTTCGGCGCTGAGCACCGTGACCGGCGTGGGCGCGGTCGCGCCGTTGCGGGCGAGGCGCGATCCGGTGACGACGATCAGATCGCCTGCTTCCGGTTCGGCCTGGGTCTGAGCTGCAGGAGCGTCCTGCGCGATAGCGGGCGCGGCGATGCCGAGCAGACACACGGCGGCGATCCCGGTGCCGCACATCAGGCGAACTCGGTTTGTAGTGCGAGATAAATTCATGGTTGTCCCCTCTCCGAAACTTTGGCGTCTATATATTCGAGCGCATTAGCCGGCTTGAGCCGGTCTCTAGATAGTCCCATATTATGGGATGCTATTCTATAAGATGGTAGCGCTACCGTCAATGCGAATCCACGCAGCCCGCAAGGGCCGGCGAGGGAGGCAAATAAGCTTGTATTATCTGGATGTTATGCGGCAGCGATCATTGTTGCCGTCCCATTTCTGGCAGAGATGGCTCGCGCTCTTCCGGCAAGATTCGGATTCTGGATACCGGTTCAGGTGCGGCGAAGCTCAACCGCGACTTAGGGAAATATCCGCCGCATCAAGCTTTTCTGTCGCGAGACACAGCGCGAGACAGCCGAAGATCAGCATGATGAACTGCGCGAAGTGCAGCATCCCGTCGAGCAGGCTCATCGCGAGCAAGCAATCGAGCATGAGGATCATCGGCAAAATCTGGCGCTGCCGCCGGGCGATCCGGTGCGCGTGCCATACCGCGCCGCCAAGCAGCGCCAGCGCCGGGATGGTCGGGATCAGGCCCCAGTTCAGCAGGAACTGGACGACAGCGTTATGCGGCTGGACATGATAGAAGCCGTCCAGCGGGACGAGCCACCAGTTGGAGCCCGCCCCCGATCCCAGCAAGGGATATTCGGCCGCCACGCGCAACGCGCTCGCCCAGATGGTAAGCCGACCCGACATCATCGCGTCGGTCGATGGCATGCCGTCCCAACGGAAAAAGGTGAACTGGCTGTGGTTATGGGGTGGCAATAACAGCGCGAGGACAATCGCTGCGATGAGGTAGGCCGGCAATCGCGTGTATAGCGCAGAGGACGCGGGCTTTCCCGCCAAAAGCCATGCGACGGGAATGCCGATCGCCCAGCCGAGCATTGCCGCACGGGTCGCGGTCCAGAACGCCAGGCCAAACGCCAGGGCAAGCATCAGGTAGAGCGCATGGCGGCCATTCGTGCCGCGATGTTGCCAGGCAATTCCGGTCAAGAGTGCGAGAACCGCTCCGCACCAGGCTCCGAACAGACGGCTCGATATGAAGCCGGGTATCGCCGATCCCAGGTCGACCGCTTCATACGGCCCGAACAGTGCCGCCGGGACGGCCGCGAAATGCAAAGCGATGAACACCGCCAAGGCGACCAGCCCCGCGACGAAGCCGACCGCAAGCTGGCGTGCATCGACAGGGGGTGCCGATCGCGCCAGATGATAAAGGCTGGCGGCGAAAAGCAGATGCACGATCCATCCGAGCGACAGCCCAAGCGAAAACGCCATCATTTGCGAAACGAAGGCCGAACTGATCCAGAAGGTCGCCAGGAAAATCGCAAGGGCGATCTTCGCCCATGCCGGTAAGGCGCTGAGAATTTCCCGTACATTGAGGCCGCGCCGTCGGGCAATTATGATGACCGCTATCTCGCCGGCGAGATAGACCAAGCCGAGATGGCGCGCGCTTTCCAGCGCCGCGGGGGTGACATCCAGATCATAGGTTCGGAACAGCAGCGCCGCGATCACGGGCAGGATCAAACCGCCAACAAATCCGATCCATCGGCTGAAGCCGATGGGCGCGACCAGCGCGTCGCCAAAGACAGGAAATTTGATGCCGGATGACATGACCTGGCAAGTATCGCGGTTTGGTTAATAATCTTCGTCAGTTGCGCAGGATAAGCGATCGCGCGAGCCGCCTGCTGATCTGCACCGGAACTGCACGATAACCCTGCGATATCAGGACGCGGCCCGCCTGCTGGTCCGCATATCCGGATGCGATGCCTCTCCCACAACTCGGGAGAATGCCGTCATGTCCTTCAAGATCGTATCGAGCATAGCTGCCAAGGCCGCCGCTGCCGCAGGGTTGGTGATATTGGCGGACTGGCTGTTCTGGCGCGGCGGCGGGTTTGGCTCCAATCTCGGCCAGTTCGCGCTCGCATGGGCAGGGATCAGCTTGCTGCTGACGCCCGCTGCATGGCGCAGGCGGGGAAGCTGGATTGCGGGCGGCGCGGCGTTGCTGCTCGGGGCGATCCTGCTCGATCAACCCGGATTGATGGCGCTCGTCCTGTTCTGGTCTGCGCTCACCATCGCGGTGTTGTTGCCGCGCTCCGCCGGGTTCGATCATGCCGGTCGCTGGGCACTGCGGCTGCTGGGTCACGGAATCCTCAGCATCGCCGGACCGTGGCGCGATCTGTTTCGGCTGCGCAAGCAAAAGCGCGGCGGCGGCAGGGGATTGCGCCCGCTGCTACCCTTGTTGCCGCTGCCGCTGATCGGCGGCGCAATGTTTCTGCTGCTGTTTGCCAGCGCCAATCCGCTGATCAGCGATGCGCTGTCGCGCTTCGGCACGCCGCAGATCGATTTCGTGCTGGTCGCGCGGGCGATCTTCTGGGGCATATTGCTCACCACGGTCTGGGCGACGTTGCGCCCGCCGCGCTGGCGGATCGCTCCGATGGCGGCGCGCGACGATGTGATGCGCGATGTGCCCGGGGTTTCGATCGGTTCGGTCACGCTGGCGCTGCTTACCTTCAACGCCTTGTTCGCGGTGCAGAACGGGCTCGACCTTGCGTTCCTGTGGAGCGGCGCGCCGCTGCCCGCCGGGATCAGCCTTGCCGAATATGCGCATCGGGGTGCCTATCCGCTGATCGCCACGGCGCTGCTCGCCGGATTGTTCGTGCTGGTCGCGCTGCGGCCGGGATCGGATACTGCGGCGGTGCCCGCGATCCGCAGGCTCGTGATATTGTGGATCGGGCAGAATGTACTGCTCGTCGCCTCCAGCATCCTGCGCACGATCGATTATATCGAAGTCTATTCGCTGACCGGACTGCGCATCGCGGCTTTGCTGTGGATGGCGCTGGTCGCGATCGGGCTGGTGCTGATCGTCTGGCGGATGCTGACCGGCAAAAGCGCGGCATGGCTGGTCAACGCCAATGCCGCTGCAGCGGGCCTCGTGTTGATCGGGTGCAGCGCAGTCGATCTCGGTTCGGTCGCCGCTTCGTGGAACATTCGCCATGCCCGGGAGGCGGGGGGCAAGGGCGCGCAACTCGATCTTTGCTACCTGCGCGAACTCGGCCCCTCGGCTTTGGTGTCGCTGGTGCGGCTGGAGATGCGCGGCGGCTTCGCGCCCGAATTCGGCGAACGCCTGCGCTGGGTGCGGCAGCGGGTGTTGAAGGAAACGATCAATATCCAGAGCGGCGGTGCGCGGACATGGCGCAATACAAGGCGGCTGGATGAAGTGATGGCGATGCTGGGCGGCGCGAAGTTGCTGGCTGCGCCTGCGACGGGCCCGAACGGGCGGAATTGCGACGGTACGCCGTTTCCGCCGCCCCCGATAATCCCCGATCCCGTGGCGGAGATTGCGCCCGCACCTGCAAACCCGGCGATGCCCACCAACCCGCTCACGCCAACCCTGCCATTGACGAAAGGGGGCGAGCGATGATCATGTGCCCCATGCCCCGCACCATTCTGATCGCCGACGACGATCCGCATATCCGCCAGCTATTGGCGTTCGCGTTTGCCAAGGCGGGGCTCGACACGATCGAGGCCGATGACGGCGAGGCGGCGCTGGAAATTGCGGGCAATCAGGCCATCGACCTGGTCGTGCTCGATATCAACATGCCCCGCATGGATGGCCTTGAAGTCTGCCGCCGCCTTCGCGCGGCCGGCGAATTGCCGATCCTGTTCCTCTCCTCACGCGACGATGAGATCGATCGCGTGCTGGGGATCGAGCTGGGGGCGGACGATTATGTCGTGAAGCCGTTTTCCCCCCGTGAAGTTGTGGCGCGATCGATGGCGATCCTGCGGCGCACCAGTGCCAAGCCGGCGGCAGTCGATGAAGGCCGGCAGATCGAGCATGGCCAATTGTCCGTCGATCTCGAAGGCTGGCGTGCGACCTGGGCCGGGGATGAGATCGCGCTGACCGTCACCGAATTCTCGATCCTGCGCACGCTGATCGCGATGCCGAGCAAGGTGTTCAGCCGCGATGCGATCATCGATCGGCTGCACGGACCGGGCTTTGCGGTCACCGACCGGACGATAGACAGCCATGTCCGCAATCTGCGCAGCAAGTTCGTCCGCGCGGGCGGCACCGATGTGATCGAGACGCGCGCGGGGATCGGCTACCGGCTGGGGAGCTGCACCGGCGCGCCGACGTGATTGGGGCGCTGAAGCACGCGGTCAAGAAACGCTGGCCATCGCTCCGGCTGCGTACGATCCTGTTCGGCACGTTGTTGTTCACGGCCGCGCTGCCCGGCGTGGGTGCGCTGTTCCTGCGCGTCTATGAGAACACATTGGTGCGCCAGACCGAGGCGGAACTGGTGGCGCAGGGCGCGGCTCTGGTGGCGGTTTCGCAGGCGCTGTGGACCGATGAAAAACAGCCGCAGACGGAGTTGATCGAATTGCCGGGCGCTGAAGCGCCAAGCGAGAACCCCTATGGGATAGGGACGGCAACAGCGACGGCGATCGACCTGCGGACGATGAAGGTGCTGCCGGAACGCCCGCTTGCCACGCCGCCCATCGCGCCACCGGACGCGAAAGCATTGGACGCCGCCAAAAGGCTCGCGCCGATCATCGCATCGACCGAGCAGACGACGCTGGCGTCAATCCAGTTGCTCGATCCGCGCGGCGTGGTGCTGCTCGGTCATGAAGCAGGCGGCTCTTATGCGCAGGTGCCCGAAGTGAGCGCGGCATTGCACGGGGCAATCGGCACGGTGCTCCGCAAGAATGGCGCCTATAGCCCGCGCTACGCGTTCGAATGGCTCAGCCGAGCCTCGTCCTTGCGCATCCACCATGTCCGCCCGATCATCGTGAACGAGCGCGTGGTGGGCGTGTTGCTGCTGTCGCGTTCGCCCCGTGCGCTGTTTCGCGGGCTGTATGAGGATCGCGGCAAGATCATCCTTGGCGTCGTGCTGATCTTCCTGACGTTGCTGGGCCTGACCGGATTGCTCTCGCGCGGCATTGCCCGACCGATCGAGGCGCTGGCCAGGGCATCGCGCGGGGTGGCTTCGGGCAACGGAGTCGTGCCTGAAACGCCGGTTACCGCGGCAATCGAGATACGCGGGCTGTTCGACAATTTCCGAACGATGGCCGCCGCGATCGACCGGCGCTCGCGCTATCTGCGCGATTTCGCCGCATCGGTCAGCCACGAGTTCAAGACGCCGCTGGCGGGCATCTCCGGGACCATCGAGCTGTTCGAAGACCATGCGCAAGCGATGACCGAGGCCGAGCGCGACCGCTTCCTCGGCAACATCAAGGCCGATGCCGAGCGGCTCTCGCAATTGGTGACCCGGCTGCTCGATCTGGCGCGCGCCGATATGGCGCAGCCCGATCCCGAAGCCGCGGTCGATCCGCTGGCGGTGGTGCGCCAGATTGCCGACGCATTCGACGCGCCCGGTTTTAGGGTCGCTATCGTATCGGAGAGCGATGTGCCGGCTGTCGCGGTTGCGGCTTCGACGATCGAGGCGGTGCTGGGAACGCTGCTCGACAATGCGCGTCAGGCATCGGCCGATCGCGTCGATGTCGACTTGGCGCAGCAAGGCGTGGACGTGGTGCTGACGGTTACCGACAATGGCGGCGGGATCGCCGCTGCCGACGCGCAACGCATCTTCGAACCCTTTTTCACCACCCGCCGCGCGACCGGTGGCACTGGCCTGGGGCTCGCCATCTCGGCCTCGCTGTTGCGTGCCAGCGGGGGAAGCATCGAGCTTGGGGAAGCCATAGCCACAGGATCGCGCTTCAGTGTGCGCTTACCCGTCGCTTGCTAGGGGCTGGGGCTGCCGGGGAACGCGAACCCAACCGACCCGTCCGGGCCGCCGCCCAACGCGACATAGAGCGACACATCATTTTGCAGGGCGACGCTTCGAAGTGCCGTCAATTGCTGCTCGGCATCGAACAAATTGCGTTCGGCATCGAGTACTTCGAGGTAGATCGTGATCCCGTTATCATAGCGTAGTCGCGCGGTTTCGGCCAAGCGCCGCTGCGCCGCCACGGCGCGGACCTGCGCCGCAATCTGATCCGCGTAGAATTTCCGCCCGGCAAGGCCGTCGGAGACTTCGCGGAAGGCGACCTGAACCGCCTTTTGATATTTCGCCACCGCTTCCTCACGAAGCGCCTTGGTTCGCGCGAGATCCGCGCTGCGGCGGCCCCCGTCAAACACGGGCAGACCAAGTCCCCCGCCAAAGCTCCAGCTCTGGCTGGCGCCCTTGAACAGATCGCCCAGCGCCGCCGAGGCGAAACCGAACGCGCCGGTCAGCGAGATGGTGGGGAAGAACGCCGCACGCGCCGCGCCGATATTGGCATCGGCTGCGCGCAGGGCCTGTTCGGCCTCGCGAATGTCTGGCCGGGAGATGAGCAGTTCCGAAGGAAGGCCGGGGTCGAGCGATGCGAACTGCCCCTGATCGTCGATCGCGCGCGGTGCTGGCAGTGCGTCCGCGATCGGGCCGCCGATCAGCACCAGCAACTGATTATTGGTCTGCGCGGTGGTGCGCTCGATTTCCGCCAAAGTGGTTTCCGCCTGGGTGACGAGCGACAGCGACTGATCATAATCGATCGTCGAGGTCACGCCGGCATCCAGCCGCAATTTCGCGATTTCGAGGCCCTCTTGCCGACTGGTCAGGCTGCGCCGGGCGAGCGCGATCCGCTCTTCGCCTGCCCGCATCGAAAGATAGGTGGAGGCGACATCGGCGATGAGCGAGAGCCGAAACGCCCTGCTGGCCTCGACCGTGCCGAGATAATTCGCGCGCGCCGCTTCCGACAGATTGCGAACCCGGCCCCAGAAATCCAGCTCGAACGCGCTGACCGAGGCTGACACGTCAAATTGATTGCCGGTGAAGGCACCCGCGCCTCCGCCCGTGGCAAGCGGAACGCGCGAACGCGCTGCGCCCCCGCCAAGGTCCAGTTGTGGCAGCCGTTGCGCATTCTGGATGCGATATTGCGCGCGCGCGGCGGCAATCCGCGCCACCGACGCCGCGAGATCGCGGTTATTCTCCAGTGCCGTGGCGATATAGACCTTCAACCGCGGATCGCCGAAAAACTCCTGCCATCCGATGGTCGCGGCGGTTCGGGACCCTTCGCCCTCCGCATAGGGATAGGCCGCGCCGATGGGCGCGATCGGCTGCGTATACGGCTGCGAAACCGAGCAACCCGCAAGGCCGATAGAGGCGAGGCAGACGAAATGCTTACGCACGGGGCACCGTTTCTTCCTGGCTTGCGCGCCGTTCGGCGGCTTCTTCCGCCAAAGCTTCCGCTTCGTCTTCGGCGCGATGATTGTTTTTACGGCTCAGCCATTTGCGCGCCGCCACATAGAAAAGCGGGGTGAAGAAAATGCTGAATATGGTGGCGGCCAACATGCCCCCCATCACCCCGGTACCGACGGCCTGACGGCTGGCGGCGCCCGCACCGCTGGCGATCACCAGCGGCACCATGCCAAGGATGAACGCGAACGAGGTCATCAGAATGGGGCGCAGGCGAAGCCTGGCCGCATTCTTCGCGGCCTGGAAAAGCTCCTCGCCATGTTCTTCCTGCTCGATGGCGAATTCGACGATCAGGATCGCATTCTTCGCCGCCAGCCCGATGATCGTGATCAGCCCGACGTTGAAATACACGTCAGCGGAGAACCCGCGCAGCATCGTGAACACCACGGCGCCGAGCACGCCAAAGGGCACCACCAGCAAGACCGAAACGGGGATCGCCCAGCTTTTGTAGAGCGCCGCAAGCAGCAGGAACACGACGATCAGCGACAGGCCGAGCAACAGCGCGATCTGGCTGCCTGCCTGTTTCTCTTCGAACGCGGTGCCGGTCCATTCAAACGCCTGACCACCGGTCAGCACGCGCCCGGCGATTTCTTCCATCGCTTCGAGCGCTGCGCCGCTGGATTGGCCCGGCGCAGCCTGCCCCGAAATCGTCAGGGACGGGTAGCCGTTATAACTGTCGATCTGTTGCGGCCCGGAGGTCCACTTTGCCGTGGTGAAGGCGGAGAAGGGCACCATCTCTCCCGACGCGTTCGGCACGCGCAGATTCATCACGTCCTCGGGCGTCATGCGTTGCGATGCCTCTGCCTGCAGATAGACGCGCAACACGTTGCCCTGACGGGAAAAGTCGTTGGCATAAGCCGAGCCGAATGCGATCGCGAGCGCCTGATTGACGTCGCGGATCTGCAAGCCGAGCGCGCGGGCCTGAACCCGATCGATCGACACGGACAATTGCGGCGCATCGCCGACGCCTTCCGGACGAACGCCGACGAGCAGCGGGTTTTTGGAGGCTTCGGCCAGAATGGCGTCGCGCGAGGCGCGAAGCTCGGTCAGATCGCCGCCGCTGCGGCTCTCGATCTTCATCGAGAATCCGACCGCATTGCCCAATGCAGGGATTGGTGGCGGATTGATCGCGAAGGCAGTGGCCTCCGGCATCTGCGAGAGCGCGCCGTTGACCCGGGTGATCAGCGCATCCACGCTATTTGCGGGGTCGCTTCTGTCCGCCCAGGGGTGAAGCGCGACGAACGCCATGCCCGCCGTCTGACCCTGACCAAAGAAGTTGAAGCCGCGAATGGTGACGACGTTGCGAACCTCGGGATGCTCCTGCAGGCTCGCATTGACTTGCCGCATCACCGCCTCGGTCCGCTGCAACGTGGCGCCCGGCGCGGTATCGGCCGAGACGAAGAAGACGCCCTGATCCTCGGGCGGCAGGAAACCGCCGGGAACGCGCGTGAACAACAGCCCGGTCAGGACGCAGATCACGAGGAACGCAGCCAGCCATCGTGCCGGCTTTCCGAGCATGCTGCCCACGCCCGAAACATAGCGGGTCGTCGTGCGGGCGAAGCTGCGGTTGAACCAGTTTCCTGCCCGGCGCGGCCAGCCGCGCGGGCCACTTCTCGGCTCGATCTCCCCCTCCGCTTCGCCTTCATTATGCTTGGGCGGATGCAGCAGGGCCGCGCACAAAGCCGGTGTCAGCGTCAGCGCGAGCAATGCCGAGAATGCGATGGATACCGAAAGCGTGATCGAGAACTGGCGATAGATCCCGCCGGTCGAGCCGGGGAAGAAGGCCATCGGGATGAACACCGCGATGAGCACGAGCGTCACGCCGACCAGTGCGCCGGTGACTTCCTTCATGGCCTTTACCGTGGCGCGTCGGGCGTTGAGGCCCTCTTCCGCCATGATCCGCTCGACATTCTCGACCACGATGATCGCATCGTCGACCAGAATGCCGATCGCGACCACCATGCCGAACAGCGACAGCGTGTTGAGCGAATAGCCGAAAAGGTAAAGCGCCAGACACGTCCCGGCGAGCGCGATCGGGACCACGAGCGCTGGAATGATCGTCGCCCGCCAATTCTGGAGGAAGACGAACATGACCAGGAAGACGAGGATCATCGCTTCGATCAGCGTGACGACCACGCTGCTGATCGATGCGTCGATGAACGGCGTCGTATCGAACGGTGTCGACCATTCCACGTCCGGCGGGAACGTCGTCTGCAATTGTTGCAGCCGGGCGCGAATGCCATCTGCGGTCGACAGGGCGTTCGCCCCGCTGGACAGCTGGATCGCCATCCCCGCAATGTCTTTGCCGTTGAGGCTCGAGCCAAAGCCGTAATTCTCGGCACCCAGTTCGACGCGCGCGACATCGCCCAGCGTGACGGTTGCGCCGCTTTCGCTCGAGCGCACGATGATCGCGCGGAACTGATCGACGTTCGAGAAGCGGTTCTGCGTGATGATCTTGGCGGAGAATTCCGCGTCGGCCGTAACGGGCTGCTCGCCCAGTCCGCCGCCGGCCGTCTGGCTGTTTTGCTCCTGCACCGCCGCAAGGACCTGTGCCGAGGAAAGGCCGTAGCCAGCCATTTTTTGCGGATCGAGCCAGATGCGCATCGCATATTGCGAGCCGAAGAGAGAGACGTCGCCCACGCCCCCAACGCGGCGCAATTCATCGACGACGTTGTTCGCCGCGAAATTGCCCAGCTCGAGTGCGGAGGTCTTCCCGCTCTTCGAAGTGAGCGCAACCAGCATCAGGAAGCCGGACGAGGATTTGGTAACGGTGACGCCGGTCTGGCGCACTTCCGCGGGCAGCCGGGGATCGATGAGGGCCAGTCTGTCCTGCACCTGGGTGCTGGCCGTATCGAGATTGGTGCCCGATTTGAACGTGACCGTGATCGATCCGGTGCCATTGGATCGGCTGGTCGACGACATGTAGAGAAAATTGTCGATGCCGTTGATCTGTTTTTCGATGATCGACGTGACGTTGCGGTTGATCGTCTGGGCATCGGCGCCGGCATAGCTGAAGCCGATCGTCACCGATGGCGGTGCCACCGAAGGATATTGTTCGATCGGCAGCGACCGGAGGCCGATGAGCCCGCCGAGCAGGATGAACAGTGCAATTACCCACGCAATGACGGGGTTATATGCGAAAAACCTATGCATTGGCCGTTATCCGGCCGTCGGCGAAGGAGCGGCGGCGGGGGCGGCCGCAGGGGGCGCGCTTTTTGGTTTGATCTTGAGCGGCTGGCCGGGGGCGCGAACCTTTTGCCATCCTTCGACGACGACGCGGTCTCCAACGGTCAGGCCGGAACGGATGATCCACCGTCCATCGACCAGCGGCCCGAGTACGACGCTCTTGATCACAGCCTTATCGTCCGCACCCATCAGGACGACACTTGCCTCGCCCTCGGAAATCTTGATGGCGCGCTGCGGCACGCTGATCCCGTTGGGAACAATGCCCGCCGAAATGCGGCCGCGAACAAATTGTCCGGGCAGAAGTAGGCGTTCGGGATTGCTGAATTCGGCTCTGACGATCTGACTGCCGGTGGACGGGTCCACTGCCATATCGGCAAAATCCAAATGGCCGACGGTGCTATATTCCGAGCCATTCTCGAGAATGAGACGCACTTCGACGCGATCCAGAGCGGGTACGCGAAGCGCTCCGGTCCGGATATTTTCGCGCAAGTTCATCAGTTCGGCGCTCGATTGCGTGAATGTCACATAGACCGGATTGAGCTGATCGACGCGCGTCATCAGCGTCGCGCTGGCGCCGCTGACCAGCGCGCCTTCGGTCACCGCTGCTTGCCCGACCCGCCCGCTCAAGGGCGCACGAACCGTCGTATAGGATAATTGCAGGCGCGCATTGTCGACCAGCGCGCGGGCTTGCGCCACGTCGGCCTCCGCCTGTTGCAGCGTCGCAACGGCGGCATCATATTCCTGGGCGCTTACCGCACGGCGACTGACCAATGGCGTGAAGCGGGCGACGACCTGTGCCGCGTTCGCTTTGGTCGCGGTCGAGCGCCGGAGCTGTGCCTCTGCCTGGGCGAGCTGCGAGCGCTTCTCGCGGGGATCGATCAGGAAAAGCGGCGTCCCCTCCCGGACATCGGTTCCCTCTGCATAGAGCCGGCGCTGGACGATGCCATCGACCCGAGCGCGCACCTCGGCCGTCCGAACCGCTTCAATGCGACCGGGCAATTCGACGAGATTTGGAATGGATTGTGGCTGCACTGCTTCAACGACAACCAGAGTTGCCGGAGGTGATTGTTGTTTTGCGGAGTCCGTGCAGGCTGTTGTAAAAATACTCGCGCACAAAAGTACCACGAGAGCCTTCTTCATTTTGCGGTCGTTGCCGAACGCCATGCGAGTCTCCGTCAATGCAATCGCTCCTGGGCTAGGCCCATCGACCCGCAAGCCAAAGGAAAAAGAGGCCAGTTGCAGCTTAAGCGGGGTGCAGGGCAGTCTTTGGTGGGAACCTTCAAAGGATTTTGTAAGACGGATCGACCAAGGATGCGCCGAGAACCGCGAGATAGACTGGCTAATCTTGTTGGCTATTTTCGTTGCTCTATCGAAACGAAATAACGCGTGGCGATGATGATCCGGCTATAGGCTGAGTGATCACTCCGGCGACGATATGGCGGGAGCCATGTCGCGGGCTGACTGACAGGACAAGCGGGTCAGTCTGCGGGAGACGGAGCTAGCGGGCGAGCGGCGCTGTTTGACGGGCGCGTGATCGACGAGATGGCGTTCCAGGTTGAGGTGATTATGGACGTTGGCGCGGACCGAAGCGAACTTCTGTAGCGTCTTCTTGAGTCCACGCGGCATGCGCATCGTTAGCCTCAATTTCAGGAGGCCGGCGCGGGCTTGCTGTGGTCGAACCATCGCGAACGGGCAAAGAAATGATAACGGGAAGCAGAAATATATGCTCGCTTCCATAATAATGCCGTCCTTGATACCCTTGTGAAATATCGGATGTGTCGAGGGTCGAATGAAATATAAGGATAGCGGGGCGGTTGCTGGCGGCGAAGCCCGCATGATCACCGACACACTATTCAGAGTTGGGGGGAACGATGAGGGGCCGGGCCTTACGTCCGACGTTGTCCGCACGGCCGGCGGACCGGCTTATTACAATATTGCCGAAGAAAATGGCAGCCCGACCAGCACGGTCTTCGGCACACTGTCGCATAGCGGCTTGGGTTATCAGGCGCTGGGCGTCGACTTTGCCGGCCTCAGCTCGACTAATGTAGGGCCGGGCGCGGCGTTCCGCGGAATCTATGGCACGCTGCACCTCAATAGTGACGGCAGCTTCGGCTATGCACTCGACAACACGGATGCCGATACCAATCAGATCGCTGCCGGCGAAGTTACCGACGAACGCTTCACCTATACCTATCAGCTGAACGGCCAGATCTTCACCGACAAGGTCGTGTTCCACATCACCGGCGTAGACGAGGTGGGTCAGCAGAACCATTATTTGAACACGCAGATGGTCCGCACCGGCGACATGACGATCGGTGCCAACGAACGCTATGTCTTCAACACCGACAAGGGCATCTCGACTGCATCCGACACAACCCTGGACGTGATCCACAATTACGGCTCGGTTCGGGTCGGCGGCGTTTCCGCCAACGGCATCCTCGCGATGACCTTCGATCCCAGCCAATATAGTGAAGGCGGGTCCCAGCTGATCAACGATGGCCGGATCACCGCGATTTCCAGCCTGCCGTCACCCGCAAACACTGGCAATAACGCAAACGCCGTTTCAGTCTCTGGAATCACCCAGCCGGTAACGACCAACAACGGCGTTATCCAAGCCATCAATACGGTGACGGGCGCAGTTTTCGGCGCCGGCGCGCTGGCGATTGGCGCAGGAAACGTGATCAATACCGGACTGGTCGAGAGCTATTCCACAGATGCAGGCGCGGGTGCCATCAATCTGGGCCTGTATTCGCCGACGCTGATCAATAGCGGCGTGATCCGCGCGAGCGGTGGTCCAAGAGCCAATCCGATCGAAATCAGCGCGATCACCGCTGCGGGCACCGGTGTGCACGTCGAAAACAGCGGCACGATTGAAGCATGGGAGGATAATGCGGGCACCCAGTCGATCGCGTTCCGCATCTTCCTCAACAATACCAACGTCTATCAAGGCGGAATCATTGCCAATTCGGGCCGGATCGTGGCCGATCAGGCAATCAACGCTCTCGAAGGCATTGGCGGCTCGCTGCATGTGATCAACACCGGCTATATCCAGGGCGATTATGTCCGCGATGGCGTTGGCCATGACGTTGTGACCAACGCCGCGAACGGCGTTTGGCGTGGCAATTTGGGCTTTGCCACCAATGCCGATCTGGTGCGCAATGCTGGCACGGTTGTCGGCACCATCTCGCTGGGCGGGGGTGCCGACATGTTCGACGCGCGCACTGGCGGAATCGTCAACGGCACCGTCAACGGCGGCGCGGGTAACGACGTCCTGCTCGGTGGCATCCATGCCGATACATTGATTGGTGGCGATGGCGCCGATGCGCTGTTCGGCGGCGGCGGTGCCGATCAGCTGACCGGCGGGGCAGGCGCGGACCTGTTCATTTACGCGGTGGGTGATTCGATCGTCGGCGCGCGCGATACCATCACCGATTTCCAGACCGGACAGGATCGCATCGATCTCAGCCGGCTTGGCGTCACCAGCTATGCGATCACCACGGAAGGTGCCTACACGGTCCTGTCCGGCATGGGCGCCGGCGGAGCCTTTAACATCGCGGCAAGCGGCACCATTGCCGCCAGCGATCTGATTTTCGCTGCGCAGACCAGCGTGATGCGGGGCGGTGCCGGGGACGATTTGCTGATCGCCGCGATGATTGGCGTGACCATGGATGGCGACAATGGCAACGACGTGCTGGTTGGCAGCTCGGGCAACGACGTGCTCGATGGCTGGAACGGGGCCGATACGATGTTCGGCGGCGATGGCGACGACACTTATGTCGTAGATACCGACGGCGACCGCACGATCGAAGCTGACGGCGGCGGGCACGACAGCGTGTTCTCCTATATCGATTACTCGCTGCAGTTCTGGGTGGAAGACGGCACCTTGCTAGGCGGGAGCAGCTCGACGATCGGCTTGCTCGGCAATCGGCTCGACAACACCCTGCGCGGCAATGCCGGCAGCAATCGCATACTGGGCATGGACGGTAACGATGTGATCATCGGTGGCGGTGGTGCCGATGAGCTCTTCGGCGGCGCCGGCGCGGATCGGTTTGTCTACGAAGTCGCCAGCGATTCGACTGCCGCTGCGTTCGACTGGCTGAAGATGTTCGAGCACGGCATCGATTCGATCGATTTGCGCGCGATTCCCGTCACGACCTTCAACTTCGAGCCATACAAGAATTCCTGGCAATACACCGAATGGACGACCGTAACGATCGGCACGACATCGGGCGCGACGATGGTGATGCGCGTCGATGGCACGGCGACCATGGCCGATTTCCTGGTAACCGCGCGCGGCCCAACGCCCAATGACGATATACTGACCGGCACAAACGGCGTTGATGTCATCCACGGACTTGCCGGCAATGACACGATCGACGGCTTGCTCGGCGCCGACCAACTATATGGCGACGAGGGCAATGACCTGTTTGTGTTTTCGGCGGTGCAGTTCGGCAACACGCCCGATCTGGGCCTGATCGACGGTGGGGCGGATTACGACACGGTCGATCTGCGCAATATTTCGCCGGCCTTTGTCGGGACGGTAGCATTGCCAGGCGGCGGCTTCTCGACGGCGCTGTTCGTCGGGTCCCAGCGTTATCAGTTGACCGGAGTCGAACTGATATTGTTCGGCGATGGCGAGAATAGCCTTATCGGTCGCGTATCGGGATCGGCACCCCTTGAAATCCGGGCAGGCGGCGGCGCGGACGACCTCACTGGGAGCGGTGGCGACAGGCTCTACGGTGAAGCCGGCGACGACCGCTTTTTCATTTCGGGTGGTTTCGGGGTGCAACCCGTGAGCGGCGTGGTCGATGGCGGCACAGGCATCGACACGCTGCGGCTCAATAATGCCTTCACCGTCGATCTGGCCGCCGGCACGGCAGTGGCGGGAAGCTATACGTATCAGGTCAGCGGAATCGAGATCGTATCTGCAATGACCGACTCCGTCGTCCGCGGCGATGCGGGCGCGAATATTTTCAACGTCAATCCGCTGTTCGATTCAACGAGCGCCTCGGTGTTTTTCGACGGCCGTGAAGGCGATGATTCGCTGACCGGCAGTATGGGCAATGACCAGTTGATCGGCGGTGCCGGCAACGACACGCTTGTGGGCGGAGCCGGCGCCGACGCCATGACCGGCGGTTCGGGCAATGACTTGTACAGCGTCGATAATGCTGGCGACGTCGTCACCGAACTATTGGGCGAGGGATATGACGAAGTCTCCGCATCCATCAGCTATGTGCTGACGGCAAATGTGGAAGGTCTGCGGCTGGTCAACGGCAGTGGCGCGCTCAACGGCACCGGCAACGCGCTCGACAACCTCATCACGGGCAATGATGGAGCCAACCGCCTCGATGGCGGCGATGGCAACGATATCTTGTGGTCGAGTGATGGGACCAGCGACGATGTCGGGCTGGAGCATGACCAGCTATTTGGCGGGGCGGGCAATGATGCGCTTGCAGTCGGGGTCGGCGACGATGCCGATGGTGGATCGGGCGTAGACACGCTGCGGCTATCGCTGGCCGGCTTTAGCTGGGGGGTGACCCTGGACATGTCGGGCTTCACGTCTGGCGGAGCGTTCAATATCTTTGGCGGCATAATCAGCGAGATCGAGGTAATTGACTATATCGTCGGCTCGGCGGGCAACGATAAGATCACGCTTGGCGGGCACACTTATGGAGTAACGGTTAAGAGCGGGGCCGGGAACGACACGCTGCTCAGCGGCGCTGGCGCAGACCATCTGTACGGTGGCCTTGGCGACGATGTGTTCGTGGTCGACACTGGCGACGACCTTGTGTTCGAGAATGCGGGCGAGGGTTTCGACATTGTGTACGCGGCGGGAAGCTATGCGCTGGTTGCGGGATCGCATGTCGAGTTGCTGACGACGCTATCTGTGGATGGCGCGGTAACGTTGGTGGGTAATGAACAGGCCAACACGATCCTGGGCAATGCCGGCGCCAATTATCTGGCGGGCGGTGCGGGTGCGGATACGCTTGCCGGCAATGGCGGCAACGATGTGATGTTCGGCGAGGACGGTGACGATCTGATCGGCGACGATGCCGGTGACGATTATGCCGAGGGCGGTGCCGGCAACGACTATATCTATCTCGGCGCGGGCAATGACCGGCTTTATGGCGGTGCGGGCAACGACTTGTTGTTCGGCCAGGATGGCGACGACACGCTGGGCGACGGCGATGGTGACGACATGCTCGATGGCGGCGAGGGCAATGATTATCTCTACGCAGGGATCGGCAACGACCGGCTCTATGGTGGCGGCGGCGACGACCAGATGTTCGGCCAGGACGGCGACGACATCATGGGCGGCGGCGGCGGCGCGGACTATATGGAGGCGGGAGCGGGCAAGGACTTCGCTTATGGCGGCGACGGCAATGACGTGGTGCTGGGCGAAGCCGGCGACGACCAGCTTTACGGCGAGGGCGGCGACGACATTCTGATCGGCGGCACGGGCAACGACCAGCTGTTCGGGGGCGAGGGCGCAGACATATTGGGTGACGCCGAGGGCGACGATTATATGCAGGGCGGCGGCGGCGCCGACTATCTCTATGCAGGCGCGGGCCGCGACACCTTGTACGGCGATGGCGGTAACGACATCCTGTTCGGGCAGGACGGCGATGATCTGCTGGGCGACGACGAGGGCGACGACGTGCTCGATGGCGGCAATGGCAACGACTATATGTTCGCAGGTGCAGGCGCCGACCGGCTTTACGGCGGTGCGGGCGACGATCTGATGTTCGGCCAGGACGGCGATGACGAGATGGCGGGCGGAGACGGCGCGGATATGCTCGATGGCGGTGCCGGCGCGGACTATCTCTACAGCGGCACGGGCAACGACCGGCTCTATGGTGGTGACGGCAACGACCTGATGTTCGGGCAGGAGGGCGATGACGAGCTCGCGGGCGGCGCTGGTGCGGATTATATCGAGGGCGGAGACGGCAACGACCTGATCTACGGCGGGGCTGGCACCGACATGCTCTACGGCGGGGCGGGCGCGGATGCGTTCGCGTTCATGGCGGCGCCGGGGGCTGCGAACCTGCAGACGATCGGCGACTTTACGGTGGGCCAGGATCGGCTGCTGCTGAGCGGGGCTGTGTTCGCCGGCTTGGCGCCTGGCGCACTGGCAGCGGGCGCGTTCGTCACCGGCACCGCAGCCGCGGACGCCAGCGACCGTATCCTCTACAACGCCGCCACAGGCGCGCTGTGGTTCGACGCCGACGGCACCGGCGCCATCGCCGCCGTACAGTTCGGAATGCTCAGCCCGGGCCTCGCACTCAGCGCCACAGACTTCGCGGTGATCTAGG
>SEFZ01000027.1 GCA_004173185.1 Sphingomonadales bacterium
ACCGGCGCCTTCACCCAGATCCGCGACTGGTTCGCCGGCCTCCCCGAAAGCCAGGCGCGCGGCTACAAGCCCGGCCGCTTCAGCTTCAACGTAAAGGGCGGCCGCTGCGAAGCCTGCACCGGAGACGGCCTGCTCAAGATCGAGATGCACTTCCTCCCCGACGTCTACGTCACCTGCGACGTCTGCCACGGCCAGCGCTACAATCGCGAAACGCTGGAAGTGAAGTTCAAGGGTCGCAGCATCGCCGACGTGCTCGACATGACCGTCGAGGATGCCCATGAATTCTTCAAGGCCGTCCCCCCGATCCGCGAGAAAATGGCGATGCTGGCCGAAGTCGGCCTGGGCTACGTCAAGGTCGGCCAACAGGCGACCACCCTGTCGGGCGGCGAAGCCCAGCGCGTAAAACTAGCCAAGGAACTCGCCCGCCGCGCCACCGGCCAGACGCTGTATATCCTCGACGAACCCACCACCGGGCTACATTTCGAGGACGTCCGCAAGCTGCTGGAGGTGCTCCACGCACTGGTCGAACAGGGCAACACCGTCGTGGTGATCGAGCATAATCTCGACGTCATCAAGACCGCGGATTGGGTGCTGGACCTAGGCCCGGAAGGCGGCGTGAAGGGCGGCGAGATCGTCGCCCAGGGCACGCCCGAGCAAGTGGCGAAGGAGCCGCGCAGCTTTACCGGGCGGTATCTTGCGCCGTTGTTGGAGCGGAAGGGTGCGCGGGAGACGGTGGCGGCGGAGTGAGTGTTAAGAAATAGCCTTCTCCAAGGCAGATCGAACAATGCCTGCGAAGAGCCTTGCATCGTCGAGATCTGGATCGGTGCTGAAGTCCCTTTGTAACACTTGAGTTAGCCATTCCGACTTATTGTTATTGGGCACGCTTCGGCAAAACCCCTCGAGTTCTCCCTCGACATTAATCAGCAAACCCTTCGCAGCCGCTGCCTCTATAACCCGCTTAGCTGCACGTGTTGCGAGGGCGTCATTTAGGCCGCGCAAGCCGTCCTGTTTGATACGTAACCAAGGCGATGAGCGCTTAAGAAGCTCGCGAACTTGTCCAATCGTCTGTTCAGGAACTGGAGTCTTCGGGGCCAAGGATGACGTAATTTGGTCGAGCTCAGATGCAAATTGCCGTCCGCTGACGTAATTCTTTTCGCTTTCCACAGAGCTTTTTACGAGCTCTGCGTCCAGCCTAATGTCGCTCCCCCGGCCGCCTAGTACTTCGTACACCCGCAGTAGCTCACTTGTATTTTGGAAGATGTCCAAATCAACCATTGCCACCACCGGCACATCCACGCTTCGGAGGGCCTTGGCTATCTGATATATTTTGCTCTTTCCGTTACATGAAAAGTATTCTGCATCAGGCAATCTCTCAGCCCCAAATAATGCGCCCATTAACGTCTGAATAAATCTGACGTCGGATTCGCCCTCCACCAAAACGGCGACATCATGAAACAACGCGGACAATACATTTGAGGTCCGGAACAGAGGATCGCCCCAAAGTACGCGAATGTCATCGGACTTCAATACCGAGCAGTATGACTTTGCGCCTTTTCGACTGAGCCTGATCACTGTGACGCGACTATCGTCGAAGTCCAATATTCCTTTTACGAAGCTCTCGCTGTGTGTTGCAATAAACGCTTGGGTTTCGGGGCTTGCGTCACTTGCGATAAGCCTAGCAAGATGGCGTACCTGTGGAGGATGGAGAAATAACTCCGGCTCGTCCAATATCGTAATCGTTTTCCAAGACGTCAGTATCTGCAGAGCAATGCGAGCGAAACTACGCATGCCTGCACCTTGCTGCATCACGGCGGGAAGCGCCTCTATCTGCTTTTTAAACTGAGGGGTTAGCCTCTGCTTATGCGAAGGGAGCTTCTTTCGATCGCCGATGTGAAATACACCGCCTTTTCGCTCCCTGTGAAGTATCATATCGACGCCGAATGCCCTCCGAAATACTTCACTGATAGATATCTCCACCTCTTCGTTATAAAAAAGCTTGTCGGCAGCAATCTCTACCTCGTCATTTTGATTAGTTGCTCCCAAACGACTCCTCGGGTCTAGTCGATTTACAAAAATCTCGCGGATGGGTAGGCTAAGAGTACCGCTCTCCCACTGCTTTTCGATGCTGGGACGTTTATAGGAGCCATTACTAAGAAGAACCGTCTCCTTGTCGTTGCCTAATCGATGCCGCTCAAGCAGGAAGTCATATGCCTCACTCGCGGCTCCATGAACAGCATACTCCGCGTCCTTGACTACCAGCCCTTTTACTGACGCGGCTCCATATCGACGAAACAGCGTGAATAGCTCGTCTAGAAACGTGGTCTTACCGGCGTTATTTGGCCCCGTGACAACAACTATTGCATCCTGCTTGAGATCAACCGATGTGCCGTCTGCCAATGCCAAGCGCGAGACACTAATCCCATGACGCATGTCCATCCCCTCAATTATATCAGTCAAGTCTATTGAGAATCTCGATCACGGCAAGAGAACAGCGCATTGCGATTAAGAATTTCGGGGACAGTACCTATTTCGTTAGGATCCCGCCGCTGCAAAGCCGCGTCGTCGGACGGCGCTCGCAGCGCCGCCGGCCGGGCTCGCCCGTGCTGCGCACGGCGCTGGATTTAGCCTCGGCTAAATCCTAGCATCCGCTGCGCCATGCCCCATCTCCCCACTTCCCCCGCCCATCTCGGCCTCGGCGCCACCGCCACCGTCGAGCCCGCCATGACCGATATGAGCTGGTATGCCGCTTACGGAGAGCGCCATGCCGCCGACGGGATCGAGGGGCGGCTGGTGTCGCAATATGACTTTGCCGAGAGCTGGACGATGTGGGAGGTTCACCCGCACGGCGCCGAGATGGTGATCTGCACCGCGGGCGCGCTCACGCTGCATCAGGAACATGCCGACGGCACCACCGATAGCGTCACGCTCGCCCCCAGCGATTACGCGATCAACCCGCCCGGCTGTTGGCACACGGCAGACGTTCCCCCCGGCGTCACCGCCACCGCGATCTTCATCACGCCCGGCCAAGGCACCGATCACCGCCCGCGCTGATCCGCGTCAATGCTCCGGGCCAATGATCCAAGCCCAATAATCCGCCCGACCCCGCCGAACCAGCGCCGCGCTCGCGCGTTCCCCCTCCCGCACGGCGCATCTCTGCGCCGCCGCCACTCGGGAGTATTCGGCATGAGCATCATGAGCAGGATCAAGGACGCGATCATGGGCCGTGGCGGCGGCATTTTCGGCAAGGATCGCGAGCCTGATCCCGTGGCCGTGGCCTCCGCGCCGACCGCCACTGCGCCCACCCCGCAAAACCAGCAGGCCACCGCGCCCGCAGCCGCGGCCGATCCGGTCGATGTCGAGCAGGTGCTGACCGAAAAGCTCGCCGCCAAGGGCAATCCCGATCTCAACTGGCGCACCTCGATCGTCGATCTGATGAAGCTGCTCGATCTCGATTCCAGCCTGGATAACCGCAAGGAGCTGGCGACCGAGCTGGGCTATACCGGCGCGACAGACGGCAGCGCCGAGATGAATATCTGGCTGCACAAGGCTGTGATGGCCGAGCTGGCGAACAATGGCGCGAAGGTGCCGGTGAAACTGGCCGACTGAGGAAGCACGTGACGACGCGGGGGTCTGGCGCCGCCAGCCCCTCGCGCTCGCGCGCCCTTGCCGCTCGCGCTCCCGCGCGCTTGCAATGTAGGATTTCGCCTGCTTGGCTGCGCCCTTCGCCAATGCCGAAAACGCTTCGAAATGGACCGTCCGAAATGCCCATGGTCAGTGCGAACATTAGGGAACATTCGCGGCGCGAAACCCGCGCATGGGCCTGAACTTCGCCTAAATTTCCGCCGCGCCCCCAGAAAAAATATGCCCGCCCCTTGCCGCACCCCTTGCAATGCCAAACCTGCACCCCATTTTAACTACAAGGCGCTAGCCATTGATTGGCGGTTCTAAACGAACCACGCGCCCAGCAGCCTCTACGCTCTGCATCCGCCGCGCCTTTCCGGTGCGGCTATTCGCATATCCGAAAGCGCTGCGGTCGCCGTCATGATGACGGCGGCATTTCATCATCAACAGGAAGCCAAATTGAACTTTTTCGATAATATCCACGAAACTCAGATTACGCGTAATTACCGTCAGCCGAGCCTCACGCCCCGCGTGCCTCTTCACCGCCGCCTTTTCGCGATCGGTGAGACCCCGGGCGATATCGCCCGCGCTGCGGTCCGCGAAGTCCTCGGTTAAGCCGATCGGCGCTTCGGGCATCCCGCCCGCAGCGCCGCCAAGCGGCTCTCGCAGCCGCCTCCAAATCCACAGCTTGCCGGGCCTCGAGCCCGTCCTCGATGCACTACGCGCTTGCCGAACGGCGACGGTTGCGTAACGATTGCCCGGAACACCCCGCCTTCCAGCGGGTTGATCGCGTGAATCCCCCCTTTGCATCGGACGGAACCCTCGATCATGGCCACCCGCAAGACTCCCGGCACCACGCCGCGCGCAACCACCCGCCGCCCCGCCACCAAGCGCGCCGCCACCAAGCCGGCCGCTCCCAAGGCTGCGGAAGGCACCCCCGAACCCAAGCCCGCAACCGCCAAGGCTCCCGCGACAAAGGCGCCAGCGAAAGCACCGGCAGCGAAGTCCGCCGCCGCCAAGGCGCCTGCAAAGGCTCCAGCAGCAACCAAACCAGCAGAAGCGCCGAAGCCAGCAACCGCCAAAGCGCCTGCCGCCAAGGCCACAGCGGCCAAGGCCGCAGCGCCCAAGGCCGCAACCGCCAAGGCTCCGGCCACCAAGGCTCCGGCCGCCAAGCCAGCGGCTGCGCCCAAGCCCCCAATCGCGCCGAAGGTCGCTTCCCGGCCTGCCGCCAAGCGCAAGCCCGCCGCAGCAAAACCGCCAGCGAAGAAGCCCGCGCCCTCTGCACCCACCCTCGTCGAGCGCGTCCAGGCCGCGCCCACTCCGGTCAAGGCAGCGGGCATTGCCGGCATCATCGCAGCAATCGGCGGAGCCGTGCTCGGTGCGTTCCGTATCTTCCGCAAGCCCGCCGAGGGCACCGTGCCGACCGATCTGATGGGCAGCACCCATCCCGATGGCAGCACTCGCGCGATCGAGGATTTCCGCCCCGATCCCACCGCTCCGGTCCCGGCCAGCGAGCGCGAGGCGCTCCGCCCCGCCACGCCGACCAGCCCGGCCGATGGTGGCCCGGTCAGCCGACACTGATAACGGGGGCGCAACCTTTGGCGCCCCCCGTGCATTCCCCAAGCATCCAAATAGGATGGGAGTAAGGAAATGCGTGGAATCGTACTGGCGTCGTTAGCCGCCGCCACTGCCCTCGCCGGGTGCACGGACACCGGCTATGGCCCGTCGCGCGGCTATTCGTCGAGCTATGTCCAATATGACTATAACCGGCCCGATCCCGCCTACGGCGGTTATTATGCCGATCGCTATTATCGCAATGACAGCCGCCGCTATCAGGAGCGCCGCCTGAACCGCGACGACCGCGTCTATCGCGGCGAGAATGGCCGATATTATTGCCGCCGCTCGGATGGCACGACCGGCCTGATCGTTGGCGGCGTCGCTGGCGGCCTGCTGGGCAATCTCATCGCGCCCGGTGGCTCCGAAGTGCTCGGCACCGTGCTCGGTGCAGCGGCCGGTGCGGCGGTGGGTTCTTCGGTCGACAAGAACGAGGTGCGTTGCCGCTAAGGCTGGATTGTCGGGAGCGCGGCGACAGCATAGGCTGCGCCGCGCTCTTTATTTTTCTGAATCTGAAAAGGGAGATATATGCATGTCCACCCGCACCGGCAGCGCCCGTTACGAGGGCTTCGGTAAACCTGGCCGCGGCCATGTCAGCACCCAATCGGGCGTGCTCACCGACCAGTTTTATGGCTTCGCCACGCGTTTCGAGAATGAGAAGGGCACCAACCCCGAAGAGCTCATCGCCGCAGCGCACGCCAGTTGCTTCACGATGGCGCTCAGCTTCGCGCTGGCCCGCGCCGGCTTTACGGACGGCACGATCGATACCGAAGCTGCGGTCAAGCTCGAGCAGGACGGCGAAGGCGGCTTCGTCATCACGCGCTCGGACCTAACATTGATCGCCAAGATCCCCGGCATCGCCGAAGAGCAGTTCCAGGCACTGGCCGAAGGGGCCCACGCCAATTGCCCGGTGTCGAAGCTCCTCAACGCGGAGAGCGCGCTCAGCGCTACCCTGGCATAAGCGGGTTGGATCGGGCGGTGCCTAGCGCCGCTCGATCAAACGCCCCACGCCTTCATGCCGCCCGGGATCGTCCGCCGCGGAGTCCTTCTCGATCTTGTCGCGGATCTTGATCAGCTCCTGCTCGCTCAGATGCTCGATCCCGATAAACTCGTTGCGCCCGTCATCCAGCGCACGGATGATCTCGTCGAGCTTGCACTGGATCGCCGCCGCGTCGCGGTTCTGGGCATTCTGGATCAGGAACACCATCAGGAAGGTCACGATGGTCGTGCCGGTGTTGATCACCAATTGCCACGTGTCGGAATATTTGAAGAGCGGCCCGGTCACGCCCCACACGAGCACAACGAGCAAGGCCAGCACGAACGCCGGCGGCCGCCCCGCCCATGCCGCTATCAACTGCGCAAAGCGTTCGAACAAGCGGCCCATGCGTCTCTCCTCCGGATCGTCACAGGGCTAGCGGCCCGCAGAGCGGCGGTCACTGATCCAGATGAGCGACGAAATTTTGCGGGCGACAATTGCCGGGAGCCCAAACGCAAAAGGGGGCCAGCATTTCTGCCAGCCCCCATGTCACCGGACTTCGGCCAATTGACCCGGACGGATCGCACAGCCTGGTTTCGGCGGCATGCTCCGCTCGCGCCGGCAAGGGCATGCGAGCTTCGCGTCGGTCGCTAAGGCCGAATTCTCAGCGCATTTCCCGAAGGTCCTGACGCTTCCTTTCCGGCCTAAAGCGGCCCGCTTCAGATCCGCCGCAAGCAACGATCTGGAGCCTCGCGGAATGCTTTTCCCAATTGGTCCTTCAACCGTTCCACCGCTTGCGCGGCTTCCGAGCCGATGGTCCGCTCTTCGTGTCCGTCACCCAGCCACCGCGTCATGCGCTTGCGCGCCGTCGCAATTTCGGGCCCGTCCATTCCGGCTTCCCCTTGGCGCTTCCTCAATGCTTGCGCACCGCTTCGGCATCCTGGTTCCACCGTGCTTCGGCTGTCTCTCAAGTCCTCCGCAGATGCTTGCGCATCGCCTTGGCCTTGCAACTGTCCGTCGCTGGCATCCCTACGTCCCTGCCCGGCTGGTTTCCCGAAGGCACCTGACCTGACTGGTCCGGTAAGTCCTTGGTTCTGCTTTGGTTTCCCGCTGCCGAACCGTCTCCTTACAGTTATGAGACTGTCATCGAATCCGATTCGCGCAAAGCAGGAAATCGGCGCAGACCCTGTTGATAACGTGGATAATGTGCACAAGTTCGCAGCCGTCAGCCCCGTCCCTCAGGCGGGCGACCAGCCCGGCGCAGCCAGTTCGAACCCGGCAAAATCGAACCCCGGCACGACGATACAGCTTACCAAGGTCCAGCCCGCGCCTGCTTCCGCGGCCTGCCAGCAGCCGCTCGGCACGCGCGCCTGCGGTGCCTCGTCCGCCAGCACATTGCCGCCCAGCGTCACGCTCACGATCGTCCCATCTTCGCCCTCGATATGCAGCGTCAGCGGTGCGCCCGCATGCCACAGCCACAATTCCTCGGCATCGACACGGTGCCAGTGCGAGCGCTGGCCTGCCTCCAGCAGAAAGTGGATCGCCGTCCCCGCCGCCCGCGTGTCGGGCTCGGCATCCGCCCGCCACGTCTCGCGATACCAGCCGCCCTCGGGATGCGGCGCCAGCCCCAGCGCCGCGATGATCTGTTCCGCACTCTGCATCATCGATTCCTTTGGGGCAGCCTGAACGCCATACTAACGCGCTGTAAGATTCGGTTCATGCAACTTGCACCGGATGCGCAACGTTACGCTACCGGTTCTCGCAATTCCCCCTGCGAATCAAATTGGAGCAATACCATGCGTAAACTCATTTTCGCGCTCGTCGCGTCGTCGCTGGCGGTGCCCACCGTCGCAATTCCCACGGCATCCGCAAAGGCCGGTCTGTCTGCGCCTTTGTCGGTCGCGGCCTATGATCAGCAGCGCCGCAAGCGCAACAACCACAAATATCGCGAATGGCGCGGCAAGGACGGCAAGCGCTATTGCCGCCGTTCGGACGGCACGACCGGTCTGGTCGTCGGCGCAGTCGGCGGCGCATTGGTCGGCCGCACCATCGATACTCGCGGTGATCGCAGCGCCGGCACCGTAATCGGCGCGCTCGCCGGTGGCCTTGCCGGCCGCGAGATCGAGCGCGGCAACGATCGCAATCGCTGCCGCTAAGTTTGGAGGGCCCGCCCGCGTGGCGGGCCCTTTATCGCAAGCACGCAATTAACCTCCGGGCGCTATAGCGACGTGCATGCTCCGCCTGCTCGTGCTCTCGACCCTCTTCCCAGACGTTACGCGTCCCCGCTTCGGCAGCTTTGTCGAGCGCCAGTCGCTATCGTTGGCCGAACGCGCCGATACCGAGGTCCGTGTCGTCGCACCGCTGGGTATTCCACCCTGGCCGATCCGCATCCTGCCGCGTTACGGCGCGCTTTCCGCTTTGCCTGCGCGGGAGAATTGGAAGGGGCTGGAAGTCTATCGCCCTCGCTTCCTCAACCTGCCGATCACCGGCGGCCGCTTTCA
The DNA here is from genome assembly GCA_004173185.1 of Sphingomonadales bacterium. GTDB lineage: Bacteria > Pseudomonadota > Alphaproteobacteria > Sphingomonadales > Sphingomonadaceae > Sphingomonas. Next base: position 8,713 of record SEFZ01000027.1, read on the forward strand.
CGCCCCTGCACTGATCGAAGCGTTGACCCCGGCGATAGAACAGATCCGCAAGGATTTCCCTTTCGACGTCATCGCCGCCGAATTCTTCTTCCCGGACGGTGTCGCAGCGGTCGAGCTCGGCCGCCGCCTGGGCGTACCGGTGTCGATCAAGGCACGCGGATCGGACATCCATAGCTGGGGCCACAAACCCCTCACCGGCGAACAGGTCCGCGCAGCGGGCCGCGCTGCAGACGGGATGCTCTCGGTCAGCGAAGCGATGCGCGATGATATGATCGCGATGGGCATGCCCGGCGAGCGCATCCACGCGATCATCACCGGCGTAGATCTCGAACGCTTCACCCCCTGTGACCGCGCGGAAGCCAAGGCCGCGCTCACGATCTCCGGGCCGCTAATCCTCTCGGTCGGGGCGCTGATCCCGCTCAAGGGGCACGACATCCTCCTCCAGGCTATCTCGACCATGCCCGGCGTCACGCTCTGCATCGCGGGCGAGGGGCCGGAGCGCGAGCGGCTCACCGGCCTGATCGCGAAGCTCGGGCTGGAGGATCGCGTCCGCCTGCTCGGCAACATCCCCCATGCCGATCTCTCCCGCTATCTCGCCGCTGCCGATGCGATGGCGCTGGCATCCGAACGCGAAGGGCTCGCCAATGCCTGGCTCGAAGCACTGGCAAGCGGCACGCCAGTGGTGATCCCCGATGTCGGCGGCGCGCGTCAGGTTGTGCGCGATGCCGTTGCCGGGCGTATTGTTGACCGCACGCCCGAGGCATTTGCCGCCGGCATCGCCGATATCCTCGCCGATCCGCCCGCCGCCGATGCGGTTCGCGCCACCGTCGCGCCCTTCACCTGGTCCGCAAATGCCGAGAAATTACACGGCTATTTCAAGCATCTGGTCAGCGGGCATGGAAAAGGTCTAGTCTCCACCAGTTGAGACACGCGCGGAGACAGACCATGGCGAAAGAACCGAAGAGCGGATCGATCCTTCCCAAGAGCATCGCGGGAGCAAAGCTGCCCAAGGAAATCCGAAAGAAGCTCATCGATCTCGCAAAGCATCCGGTCGTCGCCGATCTGCTCGCCGCCGGACTGGTAGCGCTCGCCGCGAAACTCAAGAACGAACCCAAGGTTCAGGCCGCAGCCGCCAAGGCACGCACCAAGGCTGCGGATGTCGCTGCCGAAGTGGCCGAAGCTGCCGCAGGCGTAGCCGCCGCAGTCGCCCAGCCCGCTGGAACGACGTCCGCCGCGACTGCGCCCGCCGGAACCACGCCTGCCGTAAAACGCGTCCGCAAGTCGGCAGCCGCCCCGGCAGCAACCCCACCGGCAAAGGCAGCGGCCAAGCCAGCCTCCAAGCCCAAAACCCCCGCGAAGCCCAAGGCCCCTGCCAAGCCGAAAGCCGCCGCCAAGCCAAAGGCAGCCGCCAAGCCCAAGGCGGCTCCCAAGCCAAAGACAGCCTGATCCCCCGCTAAACCCGCGCGGGATTAGCCGCGCGGCAAAGCGGAGGGGGATCATTGCTTCGCGGCCCAGGCCTTTGCCTGCGTCTCCGCCAGCGCGATCAGATCGCCCTGTGCGATGTTCATATCGATCAGGTGCAGGCCCCACGACGCCAATATGTCGCCGCCCACGTCATCGATGCGTGGATCGGCGGGAACGGCGTTGGTGGTCATGGCCAGATAATGGAAGCCGCCCTTCCGCACGCATTCCGTTGAGAGCAAGCCCGGCACGCTGACGAACGGTGTCGTCACCGGCCTGCCGTCGCTGGTCCAGCGCGGCGCAGCCGCCGCGCCTAACAGACTGCCCGAAGCCACGAGATAATTATGCGTCACGGCCTTGCCGCCGCCAAGCGCGGCCGGGTTGGTGCATGCGGCCTCGCTGCCCGGCCGGTCGCCCTTGGCGAAGCGGCTGTCGGCGGGCGGCGGGGTTTCGGCGCGAAACGTGGTATAGCTGACAATACAGCCGGTCTGGTTCGCGGCGTGGCACAACGGCACGGTCTTGTAGAGGCCCACATCCTGCCCCTCCAGCACCGGGATAGTGCTGCCGATCAGCATCGCCGAGATTATCAGTTTCTGCGCGCGCTTGCCCTCGATCGCGCGGCCAATCAGTTGGCTGAGCACGCTCGACCCCTGGCTATGCCCGATCAGCACGACCCCGCGGCCCTTATTGTCGTTCGCCAGATAGTCGTTCCACGCCGCCTCGACATCGCGATACGCCATCGCGCGATCGACAGTCGGCCCGCCCCCGGTCAAATTCGCGCGCAACGCAGTCAGCGTCACCTGGCGATACATGGGCGCGAACACCCGGCACTTGGCGGTAAAGCGCGCCGCCTGAAACTGGATCACCCGCAGTTCTTCGGGTCCGGGGTTCAGATCGCTGTTCGGCGTCCTATCCAGCGAGACCGTCGGGTAGACGTAGAAACAGTCAAACTTGGCGTCCGTCGCCGCCTTGAACTTCTCGATGGTACGGGTGCCATTGGCGGCGATCACCGTCGTGGTGAGGTCCTGCGTGCAGGCATCTTGCCGGCCGGGTCGACACAGCCAGTTGGCCGCCTGCCGATAATCGGGATCGGGCGAGACGGCGGCAAGCGCGAGTGCAAGCGTCAGCATGGAAAGCCTCTCCTGTTTGGAGCGATCCTAGCTGCCTCTTGCGATCCGTCCAGCGGCGCAATCAGTCGAGCGGGTAGAGTGCCCCAGCGATCCAGCGCAATTCGGCGCGTAATACGCCCCAGGCCCGGGCAGCCGCGCGGCTGTCCATCGCTTCCAGCCCGATGCCCTGCGCGGTCAGCGCCTTTACCAGCGCGACCGGTGGCCGGCGCATCGCCGCGCCCGTGCCGAGCAACAGGAATTCGGGTTTCGGGTTCAGCGCCAGCAACTCGGCCAGATCGCCCTCGCCCAGCGCCTCCAATGGCGGTGGAACCCAGCCATCGGCGCGCTCGGGGGTGATCAGCAGCCCTTCATAGACGCCGCCATCCACCTTGAACCCGCGCCCTGAAAAGCCGGCAATCACCGGCCCTTCGGCGCCACTGCGGTTCATTTCCATGGCCTTACTTGGCCCGTGGCCCCACGCGCTCGGCGCCGGCGGCAACGCTCTTATCCTCGTTAAAGCCCGGCTTGAGCCCCAGCGTGATCAGCAGCGACGACGAAACATAGATCGACGAATAGGTGCCGACGACGATGCCCAGCATCATCGCTGCGGTGAACCCACGCAGCACATGGCCGCCGAAGATCAGCAGTGCGCCAAGGGCCAGCATGATCGTCACCGTGGTCATCACCGTGCGCGGCAGGGTTTCGTTGACCGAGAGATCGATCAGCTCCTTCATTCCCATCTTGCGATATTTGCGCATATTTTCGCGGATGCGGTCATCGATCACCATCTTGTCGTTGATCGAATAGCCGACGATCGTCAGCACCGCGGCGACGATGTTCAGGTCGAACACCATTTGGGTGAGCGCGAAAAAGCCGACGGTCATGATCACGTCGTGGATGATCGCGACTGCGGTCGAGACGCCGAACTGCCATTCGTATCGCAGCCATGAGAAGATCGCGATGCCGAAGATCGCGAGGAACACCGCAAGGATGCCCTTGTTGATCAGCTCGCCCGAAACCTTGCCCGAGACGGTCGAATAATTGCTGAAAGTCGCGCCGGGAAATTTGGTCGCAAGCGCAACCTTCACCTTTTCGACCATCACGTTGACTGCGTTGGCATCGCTGTTTTCGGGCACCGGCAGGCGCACCGTCACGGTGTTGGCGCCGCCGAGCTGCTGGAGCGTCGCTTCACCGAGCCCGAGATTGTTGACCGTCGAGCGCACCTCATCAAGCGGCGGAGCCGTGACGAACTTCTCTTCGATCGAGACGCCGCCGACGAAATCCACGCCCATGTTGAGCCCGCGCGTAAGCGCCAGCGCAATTGCCGCGATCGTCAGCAGGATGGTGAGCCCGAACGCGATGTGCCGAACCTTTACGAAGCCGATGTTCGTATTGTCGGGGACGATCTTTAGAAGCCGCATGGGTCGCGTGCCTTAAATGTTGATGTCGGTGGGGCGGTTCTTCCGCGCCCACATCGAAACGAGCAGACGGGTGAACACCACCGAAGTGAAGACCGAGCTGGCGATACCGATCAGCAGCACCACCGCGAAGCCGCGGATCGGTCCCGATCCGAGGATGAACATGATCCCGCCGGCAATGGCATGGGTCACGTTGGCTTCGAAGATCGTCCGGCTCGCTTCCTTATACCCAAACTCGATCGCCTGGGTCACGTTGCGGCCGCGCCGCCGCTCTTCGCGGATACGCTCGTTGATCAGCACGTTGGCGTCCACCGCGGTGCCGATCGTCAGCACGAAGCCGGCGATACCGGGCAGCGTCAGCGTCGCAGTGAGCATGCCCATCACCGCAAGGATGATCAGCACGTTGATCGTCACCGCCAGCGTCGCATAGACGCCGAAGCGGCCATAAGTGAGGATCATGAAGCTGATCACCAGAATGATCGCAATGATCGACGCCGTGACGCCCGCCTTGATCGAGTCCGCGCCCAGCTCGGGGCTGACCGTGTTCTCGGAAACGACCTTCAGTTCGATCGGCAGCTTGCCCGAGCGCAGTGCGATCGCCAGCTGGTTGGCGCTCTCGACGGTGAAACCGCCCGAGATCGTCGCGCTGCCGCCTAGGATCGGCTCGTTGATATTGGGCGCCGAGATCACTTCATTGTCGACGATGATCGCGAACGGCTTGCCGGTATTTTCCTGCGTCACCTTGGCGAAGCGCTTGGAACCCGCGCCATCGAGGCTGATCGCCACATCGGGGCGACCCTGCTGATCGAACGACTGTGTCGCGTTGAGCAGCATGCCGCCGTCGATCATCACGGTGCGGAACACGGCGATCGGGCCGCCGGCGCTCGGATAATTCAGCACCTGGCTGCCCGGAGGCACCTGGCCCGCCGCGATCATCTCAGGCGTGACGCTGGTATCGACCAGCTTGAATTCAAGCTTGGCGGTCTTGCCGAGCAGTTCCTTGAGCTGGGTCGGGTTCTGAAGCCCCGGCACCTGCACGACGATTCGGTTGGAACCCTCGCGGATCACGGTCGGCTCGAGCGTGCCGAGCGCGTTGATGCGCTTGTCGACGATCTCGCGCGCGTCGTTCATCGCTTCTTCGAGCTTGGCGTTCGTGCCCACCCCGGTCGGGGTCAGCGTGAACTGAGTCGAATTGACGACAGCGATATCCCAATCGCGCTGGCCGGTGGTGCCCACGCCGTTGGTCAGCGGCAGCAATTTCTCACGCGCCGCATCGACCTTGGACGGATCGCGGACCATGAAGGTCACCTTGCCGTCCTGCACCGAAATGTCGCCGATCTCGACGCGCGGCGAACGCTGCATGTCGAGCCGAACCTGATCGCGCATCGTCTCGAGTCGTGACTGAGCCACGCCGCTGGTGTCGCCTTCGAGCAGCAGATAGCTGCCGCCCGCCAGATCGAGGCCCAGATTGATCGCCGGCTTGGGGATCCAACTGGGCCATGAGTCGCGCTGATTCTGCGAGAAGAAACTCGGAATCGCCAACGCGATCATGATCGCTAGGCCGATGAAGATCGACAGCCGTTTCCAGCGTGGAAAGTCCAGCATCAGTCGTTCGCGGGTTTGCCGCCGAGCGGCTGCACACTCTGCAGCGTCGACTTCACGGCGCGAACGCCCTTCACCGTGCTGCTGAGGTCGAGCTCGACTTCATCGTCGGTAACCTTGGTCACCTTGCCGATCAGCCCGCCCGCAGTGACGACGGTGTCGCCCTTCTTGACCGAGTTAACCGATGCCTGAAGCTCCTTCATCCGCTTTTGCTGCGGACGGATCATCAGAAAATAAAAGACCACAAAGATCAGGACGAGCGGCAACAACGAAACGATAGCGCCCATGGCGCCGCCGCCTTGGCCTGCCGCGCCTGCGGCCTGTGCATATGCTGGCGAGATGAACATGGCTTCCCGAATGGCTGGAGAGTGAGGCGGAAACCGCCCCTTTCAAGCGGCGCGCGCTAACATGCGTGAAGAGCAGGCGCAACTGCCTTGCATCCTCGCGCGGACCGTCCTAGAGGCCCCTCCCCTGAGCCCGCGACGTTGCGGGGCAGGTCTCTGGTCGGGGCGTAGCGCAGCCTGGTAGCGCATCACACTGGGGGTGTGGGGGTCGCAGGTTCGAATCCTGTCGCCCCGACCAATTGAGATCCTGCATCGGACCTTTCCCCAAAAGGCCGAAAATCCGGGCGAGGCGCGCATCGCCGACGCTTTCGTGCGAATCACCATCCTTCATCCAAATGGATGAAAAAGGGCCGAGCGGTTTCCCGCCCGGCCATTCGCCCCCTTTTCGAGCGATTAGCTGGCGAGCAACATCTCGAGCGATGCCGCTCCCTTTTCGGTAAGATACACCACGGTGCTGCGCCGATCGGCCGGGTGCGAGCGGCGCGCGACATAGCCGCGGTCCTCCAGCGTGCCGAGATGCCGCTTGGCGGTGGTGCTGGGCGCTCCGCTGCCGATGCAGGCCGAGGTGACGCTTACTGCCTGCCCCTCTGCCTTGCGGACATAAAGGTCGAGCAGCATTTCCCAGGTGGGATCGCCGCAATCGAGCCCCGGCATTACTTCGCGCCGGCGCCGAAGTACGGTGAGGAGCTGCGTCGCCTTGACGACCGCTTTGTCCTGCCCGCGCGCGCCGCTTTCGACGACGCTAAAGTCGCGCGAAACCGTGAGCGCCTGGATCAATTCCGGGCGATCATTGCGCTCCGATTGTGAAAGGTTCCCACCGCAAGCGCAAACAGGACTGGGAATGCCCAGAAAGGTTGCACCGAGGCGTAGGCTTCCGCCAACATCGATGGGTGATATATCCGAGCTACGTGGGTGAAGGTCCCCACTAAGTGCGCTGCTGCTGCCCATAACGGCCAAAATCTCCTGGAGCGCTGCACGATCATCAGGAGGAAGACGAGATAGATCACGTCGACTACCATCACCGAATATTGCGGTTCCCGGTAGCGTGCGTCCTGGACCGCTGCTGCGACCAAGGAAGCTGCGGCAGCGACGATAAAGCCCGCTGCTGCCGCCCGCTCATCTCTTCCGCCCCATATCAGCGCTGCTGCGCAGATCGTGAGCCCGACGAATACATAAAGTACTGAAGCGGCGAGGAGGAGACTCATGCAATCACCCGACCACGTAGAGCCCCTCTGGTCAACCGCGACTCAGGCGACGGCCGCAAGGGCCGGCTTCGGAGCACGTGCCTGACGCTTGTTGAAGGTGCAGCCGATATCGGCACCGTCCATACCAAGATCATCGCGCACGGTCGTCAGCGCCTGATGGCAAGCGACGAAATTCTCGCGCGCATCGCGCAGAGCCGCCAGCCCGATTACCGCCTGATCCACTGCTTCCGAGGCCTTTTCTGCAGCCGCGCCGATGCGCATCCGGCCGTCGCAGATCGAAATCAAGAGTTGCGCGCCCGCGATCAGCGACTGATCGATCGAATCTTCAGAAGTTCCCAAATTGGTCGCGATTGCGCGAGCCGCCTTCAAATCGTCGTTGAACATCAATTTTCTCCCTGCCCGGCCAATGGCCGGACCCCTACCCGGTGTTGCGGTTCAGGAGAGGCGCAGGGCGGAACTGAAAACGCCGAAGGCTATGAAATAGAGCGCCGCGGTAGCCATCATCAACATGGCCAAACCAAATACGGCGATCAACTTGCCTCCGAAGCTCAGATCATTCTCTGGCCTACCCGGCGTCGGGAACGGCCATGGCACCTCCGACGCATCGGAAGGAGAGGCGGAAAATCGGTCCGGTACGACCCCGAATTGTTCGTATGCGAAGGATTCCGGTTCTGTGACGCGCTCGGATTCAACGAACTGGCGCGCCGCCGCCATATAGCTCGGCACGCCCAATTTATCCTTGGCCGATCCCAGCCGCTGATAAACGGTGTGATGCGAAACGTTTAGCTTCTGGGCAACGGCCTTGGCCGAATTCAGATCGTTATAAAGGCGCAACGCGTCGCGTTCGCGAACGGTTAGACGGTCCGTTGCTGACATTGGTGTCGGTTCGGACGAATCTTGCGCCATTCCGGTACGTATATGCCTGAAGTGCCCCGAGAACAACGTACTGCTGTATCCGGCTGACACAGAAAGCGCCGATTTGCACCATCCGCATCGCCACCCCATATCGCTGCCCATGAGCGGACAAAGCAACGCGTGGCACGGCACGACCATTCTCTCCGTGCGCAAATCGGGCAAGGTAGTGATCGCGGGGGACGGCCAGGTTTCGGCCGGGAACACCGTGATGAAGCCCAATGCCCGGAAGGTTCGGCCTTTGGGCGACGGCAAGGTGATTGCGGGGTTCGCAGGCGCGACCGCCGATGCCTTCACCTTGTTCGAACGGCTGGAGAGCAAGCTTGAGCGCCATCAGGGCCAGCTGCTCCGCGCCGCGGTCGAGCTCGCCAAGGATTGGCGCACCGACAAATATCTCCGCAACCTTGAGGCGATGCTGATCGTCGCCGACAAGGATGTGACGCTGGTGGTCACCGGCAATGGCGATGTGCTCGAGCCCGAAGGCGGCGTCGCGGCGATCGGATCGGGCGGCAATTTCGCGCTGGCCGCCGCCCGCGCGCTTGTCGATTACGAATCGGATGCCGAGACGCTGGCACGCAAGGCGATGGGAATTGCGGCCGAACTCTGCGTCTACACCAACGATCGGCTGACCGTTGAAATCATGGATTCGGCCAACTGATCGTTTCCGCCCGGGGCATTGTCGGTACGAAGTGCAGGCCATAAGGGACCGAAATGTTTCGCTTCCATTATGATGCTCACGCCAATCGGATCACGGTTTACGTTGGCGGTTTCTGGACCGTGAGCACCGTGCGCGAATTCGCAGCGGCAGCCGGCGCCTTTGCCCAGGAAACGCGTGCGATCCGCGACGATTATGACGTGCTGATCGATTCGCGCGAGTTCCCGGTCCAGTCCAACGAAGTCGCCGAGCTGCTGCCGCGCATCTCCGAGGCCGGGCTGGCACTGACGTCAGGCCGGGTTGCCTCGGTGGCCGCCAGCCATCTCAACAAGATGCAGGCCGAGCGAACCCATGCCCATTCGCGCTTCGCGGTGTTCCTCACGGTGGACGAGGCCGAGGCCTGGCTTGCCGATAAGGGCTGAGCGGCGGCTCCAAGCATCCCCGCCAATCTGATCGCATTCCGCTGCACCGCTTGAAGCCGCGCGCCTGCGCCCCACATCAGGGGCATATGAACGAAGCTCTCACGCCCAAGGCGATCGTCGCCGCTCTCGACGCCCACATCATCGGACAGAAGGACGCCAAAAAGGCTGTCGCGGTAGCCTTGCGCAATCGCTGGCGCCGCCAGCAGCTCTCCGCCGATCTGCGCGACGAAGTGACCCCCAAGAACATTCTGATGATCGGGCCGACGGGATGCGGCAAGACCGAGATCAGCCGCCGTCTGGCCAAGCTCGCCGACGCGCCCTTCGTGAAGGTCGAAGCCACCAAATTTACCGAAGTCGGCTATGTCGGCCGCGACGTCGAGCAGATTGCTCGCGACCTCGTCGAGGAAGCGATCCGGCTCGAAAAGGAACGCCGCCGCGTCGCAGTGAAGGACAAGGCCGAGGAAGCCGCGATGGGCCGCCTGCTCGACGCGCTGACCGGCAAGGATTCGAGCCTCGCCACCCGCGAAGCGTTCAAACAGCGCTTCCATGACGGCATACTCGACAACACCGAAATCGAGATCGAGATCGAGCAGGCCCAGGCCATGCCGTTCGACATCCCCGGCGGCGCGCCGCAGATGATCAATCTCGGCGAGATGATGAAGGGCCTGACCGGGGGAACCCCGCTCAAGAAGCGCAAGATCAACGTCCGCGCCGCATGGGCCAAATTGGTCGAGGAAGAGGCCGACAAGCGTCTCGATCAGGACGAACTCAGCCGTCAGGCGCTCGCCGATGCCGAAGCCAATGGGATCGTCTTCCTCGATGAGATCGACAAGATCGCCGTCAGCGACGTGCGCGGCGGTTCGGTCAGCCGCGAAGGCGTCCAGCGCGATCTGTTGCCCTTGATCGAAGGCACCACGGTTGCGACCAAATACGGTCCGATGAAGACCGATCACATCCTCTTCATCGCCTCGGGCGCGTTCCACGTCGCCAAGCCCAGCGATCTGCTCCCCGAGCTTCAGGGCCGCCTGCCGATCCGCGTCGAGCTGACGGCGCTGACCGAGGAGGATTTCGTCGCGATCCTGTCAGACACCAAGGCGAGCCTCGTCCAGCAATATGCGGCTCTGCTCGGCACCGAAGGCGTGACCATCGACTTCACCGAAGCCGGCATCCGCGCCGTCGCCAAGGTGGCGGCCGAAGTGAATGCCGAGATCGAGAATATCGGTGCCCGCCGCTTGCAGACGGTGATGGAAAAGCTGCTTGAGGAAGTCAGCTTCGAAGCCGAAGACCGCGCCGGCTCCACGGTCGTGATCGATGCCGAATATGTCGACGGCCAGCTCTCCGCCATCGCCCGCAACAACGATCTCAGCCGCTACGTGCTGTAGTCGATAGATCCTCCCCCGGAGGGGGAGGTAGCATGCGCAGGAAACTACCCCTCCACCACTTCGTGGTCCCCCTCCCCCTCCGAGGGAGGATCTATGAATTCAAACCTTCGGCTTTGCATAAGGCGTGAACTTGCCCAGTCGGCAGCTCGGTCCCGGGATCGAAGAACCCGGCTCGCGCACGCGCACCATATCCATCCGGCATAATTGCGAGCCGTGAATCTCGATGATCAGCGTGTCGTTGGGATCAAGCCCCGGGCAACCACCCGCAAGGTCGTTGCGCCACACTTTGCCGCCCTGGCGATATAACAGGGTATTGGCGTCGATGATCTGCGGCCCATTGCTCACCGATGCGCTGATGCAATCGGTCGGCTCGCCCGCCACGCGGTCCTTCAGCGCATCGGCCAGCGCTCGCTCGGCCCGCTCCTGCGCGCGGTTCTGATAGGGATCGGCATTCGCCGCGCAGCCCGCCAGCGCCAATGCGCCCATCACGATCGCGATCCGCATCGTCTCTCTCCTTATTTTGCCTTGGTATAGGGTACAAACTCGCCCAGGCCGCACGAGCCGGTCATCATCTCGCCCGTCCGCGAGCGCGTCTGGACCGTGTCCATCGCGCAATATTCGCGGCCAAAGGTGCGGAAGACCGGCACATCGTCATAGCGCAGCCCGTTGCAGCTTCCGGTCGTCTTGTTGCGCCAGACCTTGCCGCGCCCTTCGACGAACAGGATTTCTTCGCCAAACCCCTTCACCTCGGTGACCCGGTCGCTGCGCACGCAGCGCTGCGGCTTGCCCGGGCTCAGGCCGTCCAAGGTGCGGGCGATCTTGGCTTCGTCGGTATTCGGGCGCTTCTGCTCGGAGGCAAAGCCGGTCGCGGCAGTGGCGAGAACTAACAGGGGCACAGCAAAACGGATCATCACAATCTCCTTATGCCCCAAACCCCTATACACCGCTCATCCGCGAAAAGCATCCTTTGCCGCGCGCCGTTCGGCTAGAATTTCTGCGCTGCCTGCGCGCATGAAGGGATTGGTCGCGCGCTCCTGTCCAATCGTCGTCGGCACGGTCGGCTCGCCCGCCGCGCGCGCTGCATCCACCTCGGCCATCCGCGCCCGGATCGCGTCATTCTCCGGCTCGGCGACCAGCGCATAGCGCCCGTTCGACTGGGTATATTCGTGCGCGCAATACACGCGCGTCTCAGGCGGCAACTGGCTCAGCCGCTGCATGTTGACGAACATCTGCGCCGCCGTCCCTTCAAACAGCCGCCCGCAGCCCATCGCGAACAGCGTGTCGCCCACGAACGCCGCTTCGTCCTCGGCGAAGTAGTACGCGATATGCCCCGCCGTATGCGCCGGCACGTCCATCACTGTCGCGACATGCCCACCCAGCCGCACGTCGTCGCCTTCGCTCACCAGTCGGTCGGCAGTCGGGATCTTCGCCGCTTCGCCCGCCGGCGCGATCACTTCGCAGCCGGTCGCCGCCTTGATCTCGGCATTGCCGCCGGTGTGATCCGGATGCCAATGCGTGTTCCAGATCGCCGTGATCGCCCAGCCGCGCTTGTCCGCCTCGGCGAGCACTGGCTCGGCCTGCGCCGGATCGACCACCATCGTCTCCGCGCTCGCGGGATCGTGGACCAGCCAGATATAATTGTCGCTAAGCGCCGGTATGCGGACGATCTCCAGCGCGGCCATCACCAAACGCCCGTGTTCGGCATCGAAGCCCAGGGCTCCTGCGGCGGCAATACGCCGTCCTGAAGCAGCTCGATCGAGATATTGTCGGGCGTGCGGACGAACGCCATGTGGCCGTCGCGCGGCGGGCGATTGATCGTAACCCCGCCATCCATCAGCCGCTGGCACGTCTCGTAAATATCGTCGACGCGGTAAGCGAGATGCCCGAAATTGCGCCCGCCCTCATAGGTCTCGGGGTCCCAATTATGGGTCAGTTCGACCTCAGCCTCTTCGCCGGGCGCGGCAAGATAGATCAAGGTGAAACGCCCCTTCTCGCTCTCCATCCGCCGGGTTTCCTTCAGCCCCAGCAGTTCGAAGAAGCGGATCGATGCGTCGGGATCCGTCACGCGGATCATCGTGTGGAGATATTTCATGGAGCGAAAATAGGATGCCGGTTGGACGAGCGCCACCCAATTCCTGCCCCGGAGGGGGAGGAACTGGAAACTACTTCTCCGTCGCGCCAAACTGCTCCAGCGCCTTGCGCGCGTTCGTCGCAGCCGGGCTTCCCGGCGCCAGTTCGATTACTCGCGTCCACGCCGTCCGCGCATTCGCTTCGTCACCCGCCGCGCCGGCGATGTTGCCCGCTTCCAACTGCACCGAAACATCATCCGGCGAACGCTTCAGCGCTTCGGTGATATCGGCCGAGGCACGCTTCAGATCGCCTTCCCGCCGCGCCAGCGTGGCCGATAGCAGCCATGCCAGCGGGTCCGACTGCGCCGTCTCCAGAGCCTTGTCGATATCTATACGTGCGCCTTCATTGTCGCCCGATGCGACCAAAGCGCGTGCGCGGTCCAGATGCGCTTCGCCCAGCGCCAGCCCAGTCAGCGTCACGCGCGCCAATGCTGCGTCAAATGCCGATCGCGCGCGCTCCGGATTGCCCGCCGCGAGCCAGGCATTGCCCGATTGCACCCAATAATCCGCGACCTTGCCGCCCTTGGCCAGTTCGTCCTCATGCGCGGCTTCCTCGAAAGCCGCCGCCGCCGAATCCCAGCGCTGCTGATTGGAATAGGCGACGCCCAGGCATTGCCGGGCATATGCCCCGCCGCCCTCGCCGCGCCACTTCACGGCATTGGCCTGCCCGGCCGCCGGATCGCTGGTCGCGAGGTCCATGCATTCGGCGAAGCGTGGCGGCTCGGCCGGAACGTCTTGGGAAATCAGGAGAAGGAGGAAGGGGAGGAACATAGAGCAATCACATCCTCAAGCGCGCGGATCAGCAGGGCAAGGTCCTGATCGCGCGAAAGCCGGTGGTCGCCGTCCTTGACCAGCACAGTCTGCACCGCGTCTGAACGGAACAGATCGGCAAGCGCGCCCGCGCGCTGCCACGGCACTTCCTTGTCCCGCTGCCCCTGCAGCAAGCGCACCGGCCCGTCGAACTCGATCGGGCGCACCATGATCCGGTTCGCCTCGCCCGAAGCCCAGAAAGCGCGCGTCGTCACGGTCGGCTGGTCCGAATAGTCCGAAGGCCGCTCAAGCCGCCCGTGCTGGAGCAACGTCATCTTCTGCTCCATCGTAAAGCCCCAGTCGGTGAAGTCCGGCGCCGCCGCGATGCCGACCATCCCGGCCACCCGATCCGGGCGCTCCCGCGCGGCGAGCAACATCACCCAGCCACCCATCGACGATCCGACGAGCACCACCGGTCCCTCGATCCAGTCGATGATCCGCACCGCATCGTCGCGCCAGGTAACCAGCGTCTCGTCCTCGAAACTGCCTTCGCTCTGGCCGCACCCGGCATAATCGAAGCGCAGGAATGCGCGCCCGTTCGCCTTCGCCCAGCTTTCCAGATGCAGCGCCTTGCTGCCTTCCATGTCGGAGCCATATCCGCACAGGAACAGGATCGTCGGCCCTGTGCCGGGCGTGTGGTGAAAGGCGAGATTGGGGCGTTCGGCTGCTTCGGGCATATCGGTCATGTGCCAGCGTCTAGAACGCTGCGCTCAGAACCGGAAGCCCTGCTCCTTCGGCGCTTCGCGCTCGCTGCAGATCCCGCGCAGCGCCGTCCACTCCCCAGCCTCCAGTGATACCGTTGTGCCGGGCTTGGCGCCCTGCATGAACATCCGCTCGCGATCCGCCGAAAGCGGGTGGCTCGACATATAGCCGAGCAACGCGCCTGCCTCGCCCATGCTCCCCTCGAACTTGGCGAGCCGCCGGAAGAACCCCGCCGTCGCCGCCGTGGGGATTGCAGTCTCGTGCAGCCGCGCCAGCGCAAAGCCGTCCGCGCGGGTCTCCACGCTGCGCGAATAGCCCGCCGAAAGCAGCGCATTGGTATAGCCGCCAACATTCCCGTCCGCGCCAGACAGCACCATGCTCAGCCCCAACTGGCGGGCCAGCGATTCGAGCACGTCTCGGTTGCGAACGTGCCCCATTTCATGCGCGAGCACGCCGGCGACTTCGTCCGCAGATTCCGCTTCGTCGAGCAGCCCCTTGAAGATCAGGATATGCCCGCCCGGCAGCGTCACGGCATTGACGATTGGGATGTCGACGACGCGAATGTCCATGTCCGTCGCGCCCAGCCGCCCGGTCAGCTTGGCGAGTGCCGCGGTACCCGGCCCGGCGGTGCAGGTCCGCCCGCCGAAATCGCCGATCATCGCGGCGCCCCATTGCTTCTCGACGCTTTCGGGAATCATCCGCACCAATATCGGCGGCGTCGTAACCAGCGCCCACAGTGCAACCGCCGAAAGCACCACGAACACGCCCACTGCGGGCCATAGCCCTATTTTGTCGATCAGCCGGCCATAGCCCTTGCCGCTGGGCAGCAGCGCCGCAATCTCCTCGGGCGGGGCTTCGGAAAAGCCAATCCGCCAGCCGGGCCTTTTGCGCAGCCCATATTGCGGCTGGCCGCCGATCTCCCCGTGCGCGATCAGGTCCTTGAACGCAAAGGGGCCGCGCTCGCCCCCCGCCCCTTCCAGGAAAAACCCCGATGCGGCTGGCACCAGATCGCGCGCCTGCCGCACGCCGCTCACGCCATCATAGTGCCAGACCGCGACGCGCATCTCAGATCGCGCCCACATCGAATGCATCGAGCAGCCCCTCGCCCTGACCGGGCGTGCGGGTGGTCGATTGGGTAAAGCTGTCGAGATCCAGCGTGCCATATCCGTTCATGTGCCGGATGAAGAACGACCAGTTGCGATACCCCACGAAAATCAACCCGATCCCCAGCGTGAACACCACCAGCAGGAAGCTGCCGATGATCAGCTTGAACCAGTCCCAACTCCGCGCCTCAAACTTGAAATCGAGATCGGCGAGCGAGAGATTGCTGACCACTTCGCGGAAATAGGCGGCGTAATAGAAGATCGAGACCAACCCGAGCAGGATGAAAAACACGAAATAGCCGATCACTGCGGCCAGTATCACCACCTGCATCGCCTCATCCGGCGTCCGCACCGTTTGCGCCGTCATCGTACCGGCACTTGATCCGAACAGGGCGGCCCCCGCCACGCCTGCGATCAGGAGCAGGATCGGTGCCAGATAATAAAGCAGATAGCGCCCCATGATCGGCCGCCAGTCGGCGTTGGAATTAAACTCGTGCGGGCCAAAGCTCATCGCGTTCCAGCGCGCGTTCCAAAGCCCGGTCATCGCCCAGGGCACCATCAGGCCCAGCGCGAAGCTGCCGACGAGCGTCTTCCACAGATGCGTCAGACCATAGCTAAAGCCCTGCTCGCTGCTGCCGCCACGAATGCCATGCCAATAGGTGCGGCTCAGCCGGTAGCGCAGCGCGCGGAAGATCGCGACGCCGATCAGATAGAAGACTGCGAAATAGAGCAGGATCGTCAGCAGCGCCGCGCCGCCATGGTGCCCCTGTATAGCCAGCGACTGAATCACGAACTGGAGCACGCCCAGCGGAAGCACGAACAACAGGATCGCCATCAGATAGCCGATGAACAGCTCCAGCCCGGTGCCGGTCCATTCGAGCCGGTCGTCGATGAACCTCGTATGGGCCCAAAGATATTGCCGCTCGCGGGTCTTCGCCCAAAAGCCGTAAATCCCCAGCGTGACGATCGTCAGCAGCAAATTGGTGAAAGCGATCGGCGCGAATTCGCGCCACGTGCCGTGAAACTCAAAGGCGCGCGCGCCCGATGCCTGCTCATCCATGCATAATCCCCCCGATGCGCATCAGACCAAGCGCATGGGGGGCCGTCAATAAAGATAAGCGTCCGTAATGATTTGGGTTGGAACAGTTACTCCACGGCCATCTGGCACGCGCCCGGATCGCCGCTCTCCAGCCCCCTGCGCAGCCATTCCTTGCGCTGGGCCGAGGTGCCATGGGTGAAGCTCTCGGGCCGCACGCCACCCTGCGAACCCTGCTGCAGCGTATCGTCGCCGATCGCGTTGGCGGCGGTCATCGCCTCTTCCACGTCGCCGCTCTCCAGCCGATCCCGGTTGCGCCCGAAGAACACCCCGGCAAAGCAATCCGCCTGCAGTTCCAGCCCGACCGAAAGGCGGTTTGCGCCCGCTTCGCTCGATTGCGCCTGCTGCCGCGAGACTTGCTCCGATGTGCCGAGCAGATCCTGCACATGATGCCCCATTTCGTGCGCGATCACATAGATGCGGGCCAGATCGCCCTGCGCGCCATATTGCTGGCTGAGCTCGTCAAAGAATGCGGTGTCGAGATACACGCCGTCATCCGCCGGGCAGTAAAATGGCCCCACTGCCGACGATGCCGCGCCGCAGCCCGATTGCACGCTGCCCTTGAAGAAATTGATCCGCGCGGGCGAATAGGTCTCTCCCGCAGCCCTGAAAATCTGATCCCAGGTCTGGTCGGCCAGCCGCATCACCTTGCACGATTCGATGCGCGCGGGATCGCTGCATGCCGCCGCGCCGCTGCGTTCGCCGCTTTGCGTCACTTGCCCGGGCGGAGCCATCGCGGTTTGCGTCCCGCCACCGCCCATAAAGCCGAACACCAACATGCCGCCGAGAATCACCACGATCATCGCGCAACCGATCTTCCGCCCGAAAATCATCGGCAGGAAAAAGATCAGGTTGAACAGCCCGCCGCCACCACCGCCGCCGCCAAACCCGCCAGACCCACTGCCCCGGTCGCTCGCATTGCTGGTCGGGTCGATATCGTCGAGGCGCATGGCCATTCCCTCCGTTCGTTCGTTGCCCGCAACAATGCCCCAAAGCCACAAGCGTTGCACACCCGCATTTCCGCCGTTGCCCCCCGCGCCTCAATGGGCCAGAGCAAGCCCATGGCCGATGCCGATCCCCGCCGCAGCGTTCCCGGTTTGCCGCTACCCGATACGGTTGCCTTGGTGTTGCAGGGCGGCGGCGCGCTCGGCAGCTATCAGGCAGGCGTGATCGAAGCACTGGGCGAAGCGGAAATCGAAGTGGATTGGGTCGCCGGCATCTCGATCGGCGCGGTCAACGCGGCGCTGTTCGCGGGCAACCCGCCCGAACGCCGCATCGATGCGATCCGCACCTTTTGGGATACCGCCACCAGCGCGCTTCCCAGTTTCCCGATCCTGCCGCTCGATGCGATGCGCGAGATGGTCCATGAATGGTCCGCCGCGATGGTCATGGCGGTTGGCGTTCCCGGCTTTTTCAGCCCGCGCATGGTCCCGCCAACGCTCGCTTTCCCCGGCACGCCCGAAGCGCTGAGCTTCTATGACAGCGCCCCGCTCAAGGACACGCTCAACAAGCTGATCGACTGGGATTTGCTCAACAGCGGCAAGGTCCGGCTCTCGGTCGGCGCGGTTGATATCGCCAGCGGCAATTTCCATTATTTCGATACGCAGGACGAGCGCCTCGACGCGCGCCACATCATGGCCTCCGGCGCGCTCCCGCCCGGCCTGCCCCCGATCGAGATTGACGGGCGTTCCTATTGGGACGGCGGCCTGGTCTCAAACACCCCGCTCACCCATATTCTCGACCGGCAGGAAGCCGCGACCCTGATCTTTCAGGTCGATCTCTTCCCCTCCGCCGCCGAACTGCCGCGCACGATCACCGATGTCGCCGCGCGCGAAAAGGAAATCCGCTTCTCCAGCCGAACGCGTCAGGTCTCGGACGAACGCCTGCGCCTGCGTCAGGAGCGCCAGATGGTCTGCAAGCTGCTCGATCGCCTGCCGCCCGATCTGGCGGACGATCCCGAAGTGCTGGCGCTCAAGGCGCAGGTCTCCGAATTTCCGGTCAGCCTGGTCCAGCTGATTTACCGAGCCAATGCCTGGGAAGGCGGCAGCCGCGACTTCGAATTTTCGCAGCGTTCGATGCACGAACATTGGCAGGCCGGCCGCCTCGCAATCGCCGAAACCATGGCCAATGCGCGCATCGTCGCCGAAAACATCCTCGACGGCAAAACCGCCGCGTTCGACCTTACCCATCGCTAGTCAGGAGTATCCCATGTTCCTCAAGGGCAAGTCCGCCATCGTCACCGGCTCCACCTCGGGCATCGGCCTCGCTTATGCCAAGGCGCTCGCCGCTGAGGGCTGTGCGGTGATGATCAACGGTTTCGGCGATGCAGACGCGATCGAGAAAGAACGCGCCGCACTCGAAGCGACCAGCGGCAAGGCGCTCTATGACGCCGCCGACATGACCAAGCCCGATCAGATCGCCGCAATGGTCGCGCGCGCGCAGGCCGAAATGGGCGGGGCAGACATCATCATCTCGAATGCCGGCATCCAGCATGTCGCGCCGATCGACGAGTTCCCGCTCGAAAAATGGGACGCGATCATCGCGATCAACCTCAGCTCGACCTTCCATCTGATGCGCGCGGCGATTCCGGGCATGAAGGCCAAGAAATGGGGCCGCATCATCACCACGGCTTCAGCGCACAGCCTCGTCGCCAGCCCCAATAAATCGGCCTATGTCGCCGCCAAGCACGGCATCGCCGGCCTCACCAAAACCGCCGCGCTCGAAACCGCCACGTTCGGCATCACCGTCAACTGCATCTCGCCCGGTTATGTCTGGACGCCGCTGGTGGAAGGGCAAATCCCCGATACGATGAAGGCGCGCGGCCTCACCCGCGAACAGGTCATCAACGACGTGCTGCTCGACGCCCAGCCGACCAAGCAGTTCGTCCATCCGGAACAAGTTGCCGCCCTCGCTTTATTCCTCTGCCGGGATGAAGCCGCGTCGATCACCGGCTCGAATTACTCGATGGATGGCGGCTGGACCGCCGCGTGATAGGAACACGAGCATGAAGGTTCTCGTCACCCCCCTCGTCACCGGCGCTGCCGCGACCCTGCTCGGTCTTTCGGGCTGCAACGTCTATCGCGAGGCAACGTCCGCCCAGCCGGACGTAACCCAGCCGTGGCGCGGCATCGCCACCGATAGTGATCGCGATCGGCTGCGCGCGTGGCGAAAGGCGTGGGACGAAGCGCTCCCGCTCGCCAAGGCCGCCGATGCCGCCGCCATCGCCGCCGATCCGGCCCTGTTCGATCCCGATCGCGCGCTAGCGGGTGCGGCTCTGCCCCCCGGCAAATATCGCTGCCGTACCTTCAAGCTCGGAGCCTCCGGCACCGCGGCGCGCGATTACACCGCCTATCCCGCTTTCGATTGCGAAGTCCGCGAAGAGGGCGAGATCGATAGCCTCCGCAAGATCAACGGCGTCCAGCGCCCGGTCGGTCTCCTCTTCCCCGAAACCGATGCGCGTACGATCTTCCTCGGTACGCTCCTCTTGGGCGACGAAACCTCCCCGCTCCGCTACGGCCTCGACGCCCAGCGCGACATGATCGGCTATGTCGAGCGCATCGACGAAAAGCGCTGGCGCCTCGTACTGCCCCGCCCGCATTTCGAATCGAAGCTCGATATTCTGGAACTGGTCCCAGCCTGAAGCTTCCTCCCTCGCGGAGCGGGGGGAGGTGGCATAGAATTCCGGCGACACCCCCCGTGCCGCGGCGGGCGACGTTTGACATGGCAACTTCCGCACGCGACAGATCGCCACCTTATCTTAAGGGGACAATCCATGCGCCGAACGCTTTTGCTCGCAACCGCTCTCGTGCTCGCCGCGCCAGCCGCCGCGGATCCGGTCCGCGATGCCACGCAAAAGGCGCTGCCCGGCCTGATGGCGCATTACCGCGATTTCCACGCCAATCCCGAGCTCAGCCTTCACGAAACCGTCACTGCCGCCAAGCTCGCCAAGGTCGCGCGCGACGCAGGCTATGAGGTCACCGAAAAGGTCGGCGGCACGGGCGTCGTCGCGATCTTGCGCAACGGACCCGGCCCGGTCGTTTTGATCCGCGCCGATACCGATGGCTTGCCCGTGATCGAGCAGACCGGGCTGCCCTTCGCCTCCAAGGTACGCGCTACCACGGAAGAAGGGATGGAGACCGGCGTGATGCACGCCTGCGGCCATGACACGCATATGGCCGCATGGATCGGCACGCTGCAAATTCTCGTCGCGATGAAGAGCCAGTGGAAGGGCACCGTGGTGATGATCGCCCAGCCCGCCGAGGAGCGCGGCATGGGTGCCAAGATGATGCTCGAGGACGGGCTGTTCACCCGCTTTCCCAAGCCGCAATTCGCCCTCGCTTTCCATGACAGCGCTTTGCAGCCCGCCGGCCAGATCGGCATCACGTCCGGCTATGCCCTCGCCAATGTCGACAGCGTCGATCTGGTCGTAAAGGGCGTCGGCGGCCACGGCGCCTATCCGCATACCACCAAGGACCCGATCGTCCTCTCCGCCCGCATCATCGGCGCGCTGCAAACCCTCGTCAGCCGAGAGATCGATCCCACCGCCTCCGCCGTCGTCACCGTCGGCGCGATCAATGGCGGATCGAAGCACAACATCATCGGCAGCGAAGTCACGATGCTGCTGACGGTCCGCAGCTTCTCCCCCGAAATGCGCAAATTCCTGCTCGACGGCATTGCCCGCATCGCCAAGGGCGAAGCAATCGCCGCCGGCATGCCCGAGGACAAGATGCCGGTGATGACGGTCAAGGGCGAGTTCACCCCCAGCACCTACAACACCCCCGCACTCTCGAGCCGCATGCAGGCGCTATGGACCGGCCGCTTCGGCAAAGACCGCATCGTCAACACCCCCGCCGTGATGGGCGGCGAGGATTTCAGCCGCTATTATCTGGCCGACAACAAGATCGAGAGCCTGATCTTCTGGGTAGGCGGCGTGCCGCAGGACAAATGGGACGCCGCCAAGGCGGGCGGCCCCGGCCTCCCCTCGCTCCACAGCCCCTTCTGGGCACCCGATGCCGAAAAGGTGATCGAGACCGCGACGGAGGCGATGACGAGCGCCGCGCTCGACCTCCTCAAGCGCTGACGCCGGCATGGCCCCGCAGTACAAGACCCCCGGCGTCTACATCCAGGAGCCAGACAGCTTCCCGCCCTCGATTGTCGGCGTGGAAACCGCGGTGCCATGCTTCATCGGCTATACCGAGAAAGCCGTGGATACGGACCTGCGCAGCCTCCATTTACTGCCGAGGAGGATCGCATCGCTGACCGAATATGTGCAGATGTTCGGCGCGGCGTATCTCAGGAAATATTACCTTCTAAGCGATTCCGTCGGGGCCGGGCGATTGCCGGAGAGCGACCGGAACTGGGGCTGGGTCTCGCTGGACGGCGTGAACCCATACCTGCTCGCCGAGGACAGCCGCAAAAGCTTCAACCTCTACGACAGCATGCGCCTGTTCTACGCCAATGGCGGCGGGTCCTGTTATGTCGTCTCGGTCGGAGACTATAGCGGAACGATCGAGAAGGCAGCCCTGCTGCAGGGTGTCGAAGTCTGCGCTTCGTTTATCGGGCCGACGATGGTTGCGATCCCGGACGCCGTGCTGATGAGCGACGATGACGCGCGCGATCTCAATGTCGCGATGCTGCGCATGTGCCGCGACGCGGGCGACCGCATGGCGCTGATCGATCTATGGGGCATGGACAAGGTCGAAGGCCCCCACTGGGAGAGTCAGGTCGCCAGTTTCCGCAAAGGTCTACGCGCCGCGGGTCCCGAAAGCATGCAGTTCGGCGCGGCCTATTTCCCGTCGCTGGTAACGTCGATAGTCGCCCCCGAAGATATCGACATGGCCAGTTTCGTGACCGTCGACGCCGACAAACTAGCAACGCTCAAGCTTGCGCTGGGTCAGGCGTTGCAGGTCGATTATCCGGCGGCGGGCGAGCAGGTCGAAGGTACCGGCATCTCCACGCTCAATGACAAGGGCAAGCAGATCTACGCAACCTGTGTCGATAGGATCGGCGC
The DNA here is from genome assembly GCA_004173185.1 of Sphingomonadales bacterium. GTDB lineage: Bacteria > Pseudomonadota > Alphaproteobacteria > Sphingomonadales > Sphingomonadaceae > Sphingomonas. The sequence goes on from SEFZ01000027.1 coordinate 31,073, forward strand.
CGATACTGAAGAGCTTGCGCTCCATCAACTCACTCAGGCGCTGGCATCTATGGTGCCGGGCTTCCAGAGATTGCGCACGGCGATCGCGGCGACACAGAATGTGCTGCCGCCCAGCGGCGCGATGGCCGGGGTCTGGGCCATGAACGATGCGGTGCGCGGCGTATGGAATGCACCCGTCAACACCGGTATCGCCGGACTGGTTCAACCCGCGCTACCGATCTCTGGCAATCAGCAGGACGACCTCAACGTCCCCGTCGATGGTCTCTCTATCAATGCCATCCGCACCTTCCAGGGTCGCGGCACGCTCATTTGGGGCGCGCGGACGCTCGACGGCAACAGCAATGACTGGCGCTACATCCAGGTGCGCCGCACGATGATCTATGTCGAACAATCGGTGAAGCAGGCGCTGCAGACCATGGCTTTCAATCCCAATACCGCCCAGACTTGGGCCACGGTGGCTTCGATGATCGAAAGCTTCCTCCACAATTTGTGGGCAGCGGGCGGACTGATGGGCGCGAAGCCCTCGGAAGCATTTTCCGTCCAATGCGGTCTGGGTAGCACGATGACTTCCGACGATGTGCTGAACGGAGTGATGCGGGTGCAGACCATGGTGCAGATGGTCCGCCCCGCCGAATTCATGGTGCTGACCATCGAACAGCAGATGTTGGCCGGCGCGTGAGTCCCCAGGCATGAAAGCTCTGGCCGATCCCAACAACGCCCTGACGCGCGGCCTTGCCGCGATCCGCGCAAACTTTCAGGTCCCGCAAGACTTCCCCGCCGAAGTCCTCGCCGCAGCCGAAATCGCCGCCAGACGCGCGCCCACCGAACATGCCGATCGCACGGCTTTGCCCTTCGTCACGCTCGATCCGTCCACGTCCACCGATCTCGATCAGGCCTTTCACATCGAGCGCGCGGGCGCTGACATTCTGCTCCATTATGCCATCGCCGATGTCGCATGGTTCGTCGAAGATGGCGGCGTGATCAATGCCGAGGCATGGGCGCGCGGCACCACGATATATCTCCCCGATGGCAAGGCCGGGCTCTATCCCAAATCCCTGAGTGAAAACGCCGCCAGCCTGCTCCCCGCCGGTCCCCGCCCCGCGATCATCTTCACGATCCGCGTCGCGCCAGACGGCAATGTACGGCTCGACGGTGCCGAGCGCGCGATCATCCAGAGCCGCGCCAAGCTCGCATATGACAGCGTCCAGCCCGCCGACCTTCCCGAGCCCTTCGCCGACCTCGCCAGGCGTATCCAGTCCGCCGAGGCCCGTCGCGGCGCGGTCCGCGTCGATCCGCCCGAGCAACAGGTTGAGCGATTGGAGGACGGCTACGCCCTAACCTTCCGCCCGCGCCTCGCCTCCGAAGACCATAATGCCGCGCTGTCGCTCGCTTGCAATCTCGCGGTCGCCGATGCCCTGTTCGCGCACCAGACCGGTCTGTTCCGCGTCATGGCCGAGCCCAATGACGGGGCCGTCGCGCGCCTGCGCCACACCGCCCGCGCGTTCCGCCTCGATTGGCCGCACTCGATGCCGCTCAAGGAATATGAGCGCAGCCTCAGTGCCAAAGACCCCGCCGAAGCCGCCTTCATGCTCGCCATCCGCCGCGCCGGCCAGGGCGCGTCCTACGCCCCTTATGCGCCCGCCGAGACCCCGTGGCACGCCGCGATGGCCGCGACCTACGCCCACGCCACCGCGCCCCTGCGGCGCCTAGCCGATCGCTATGTCGTCCGCGCCGCGCTCGCCATCGCCAACGGCCAGCCGGTGCCGCTTGTGGTGACCGAAGCCTTCGCCAGACTCCCGCCGATCATGTCCCGCGCCGATCAACTCTCCGGGCGCATAGAACGCGCCGTGATCGATCTCGCCGAAGCCGTGATGCTCCATGGCCGCGAAGGCGAGGCGTTCGCCGCGATCGTCACCGACGCCACCGAACACGGCACCCGCGTCCAGCTCCGCGATCTGCCCATCGTCGCCAATCTCAAGACCAAAGGCGCATCCCCGGGCGACAAACTCCAGCTGACGCTCACCAAAGCCGACACAGAGACCGGAACGATCGCTTTTGCCTGACCCCTTGGCGAAGTCGGGTCGTCTCCCCACCTCGTCCCTATCTAGGGGGTTCACATGGCATTGATCGTCACGTTTCTCGGCCTTTTCGCAGTGGTCGCCTTCGCGCCCGATACGCCAGCCGCCCGCTTCCTGCACCGCGCCCTCATCGCGCTTCCCGCCAGAGCACTGGCGCACATCTCCCGGGGCCATCTGAGCATCGCCGTCGCGCTGGTCGCTGGGCTGGCCAGCGTGTTCTGGCTGATCGACGAGGAACTGGCGCTGGTCATGACCATGATGGCACCCGAAGCGCTCGCATATCTTGCAATGTTCGAGATCGGCACGCTGGTCGATGCGATCGTCACCACGATGCTCGTCGCGACCAGCGTGCGCTTCCCGCGCATCGCCGCGATACTGAGCCGCCTCAGACCCCGCGCCCGCACTAGCCGAGCCCGACGCCCACAGCGCCCCCTGTCCTCCAACAACGACGACGGTGCCAGTCACTTCGCCATCGCCGCCTGAGGCGGAACGCCTCACGAAATCTGCGCCCACAAATCCACACAGAAGCAAAAGGAAGCGGGCATTCGCTTTTTCCAGAACCGCAGCCCTCACCCGATCGGCGAAGCATCCACTGCATCCTCGGCCTTCTCCGGCCGGATATAGATCGAACTGATCACCGGCATCCGCGCCTTCAGCGCCTTCTCGATCCGCTCGATCAGGCTCTCCGCCTCACCCATGCTCAGCGTATCGGCAAAGTCCGCGCTGATAGCGACGAACACCTTCTCGGGCGCCGAATGCACCGTGCGCACATGGTTCACCGCAGTGATCGCGTCCTCGGCTTCCAGCATCGCGCGAATATCGGCGATCATCGCCGGATCGGCGCGCTCGCCGATCAGCAGCCCCTTGGCCTCACGCGCCAGCAGGATCGCGACACCCGCCAGGATCCCGCCGATAATCACCGATGCCCAGCCGTCGATGCGCGGATCTCCCAAGGCATGGCTCGCCCAGATGCCCACCCCGGCCACGATAAGCCCGGCCAGCGCCGCCGAATCCTCGAACAATACGATAAACCCGGTCGGATCCTTCGATTCCTTGACCGCTTCCCACCAGCCCATATCCCCCTTGCCCTGCGCAAATTCGGCAAGCGCAATCCACCAGCTCGTCCCTTCCAGCGCGAGTGCGACGGCGAGTACGACATAGTTGATCGTGGGATCGTGGAGCGGTTCGGGCGCGGCGATATGCTTCCAGCCTTCATAGACTGATACGCCCGCGCCCAGCCCGAAGATCAGGATCGCGACGACGAACGCCCAGAAATAAAGCTCGCGGCCATAGCCGAACGGGTGGAGCGCATCGGGCAAGCGCCGTGCTCGCCTTTGCCCGTAAAGCAACAGTCCCTGATTGCCGCTGTCCACCAGCGAGTGGACGCCCTCGGTAAGCATCGAGGACGAACCGGTAATCGCCGCCGCGATGAATTTCGCGACGGCGATCCCGAGATTGGCGGCAAGCGCCGCATATAGGACTAGGTTGGCGCGCCAGCCTTCGGCCGGACTGGCCTGCATTCGGGCTTAGCCCAGACCGATCTTGTTGAGCACGCGCTCCACAAGCCCCGGATCCTCGGACTTTCCGGCCGCAAGCCGCTGCTCTTTGGCAGGGTTAAAGCCGCTGCTCTCTGGCAGTTCGCTACTCGAATGGCTGTGCACCGGCTGGGTCGAAGCCGGCGGATCCGACGCATCCATGGATTCGTCGAGCCCGCGGTCGAGCCGCGCTTCTTTGCTCGTCGGATTGCGCTCGAGCCTTTCGGCGATCGAGGCATCCGTACCCGCATCGGCGGAATTCACTGCCGAACGGGTTTCGCTATCGGTGCCCGGCACCACCGACATTCGTTCCATCGCCGGGTCAATCGGGTTCGCGTCCATGACTTCACTCTCCTGAGCGTTGCCCTGCTGTAACGACCCTCCCCCGATTCGCGTTCCCAAGCAAAAACGCTGCCGCCGCAAAAGAAAAACGGCCCGGCGATTTTCATCGCCGAGCCGTTGTTTTTCAGCCGGTTGCCCGGAACTAGTTCCGCGAGCTGCCGAACAGGCGCAGCAGGAACAGGAACATGTTGATGAAGTCGAGATAGAGCGTCAGCGCGCCCATGATCACGGCCTTGCCCTGCATGTCCGATCCAGCAACCTGGAAATACAGGCTCTTGATCTTCTGCGTGTCATACGCGGTGAGGCCCGCGAAGATCAGCACGCCGCCGGCGCTGATCACGAACGACAGCGCATCGGATTGCAGGAACAGGTTGATCAGCATCGCGGCGATCAGACCGAACAGGCCCATCGTCAGGAAGGTGCCGAAGCCCGACAGGTCACGCTTGGTGGTGTAGCCCCACAGGCTGAGACCCCCAAAGCCCGCTGCGGTCGCGAAGAAGACCTGCGCGATCGACGTATCGGTATAGACCAGGAAGATCGTCGACAGCGACACACCCATCAGCAGGGCATAGCCCCAGAACAGCAGGTTCAGCGTCGCGGTGGAGAAGCGGTTCACGCCAAAGCTCATCGCGAAGACGATGCCCAGCGGCGCCAGCATCGCGATCCAGCCGAGCGGACCAAAGCCGGTGCCGGTTTCGTTGAACAGCACCGAAATCATGCCGCTCTTGGCGAACATCAGCGAGACGATGCCGGTCAACAGCACTGCCGACGCCATGTAGTTATAAACCGACAGCATGTGCGACCGGAGCCCGGCATCGCGGACGTCCGCCTGCGCGCCTGCCAGCGGCGCGGTGCCCATGCGGGGATCAGACCAATTAGCCATTCGAAACTCCTCTGCCCGGCATCCATGCCGGTTTGGTGCAATATCGCTCTAAATCCAGGTATTTTCAAGCAAAACCGGGGTTAATCGCCTCCCCGGAGGCGCGCGGAACGGGTAAGGGACGCAAATGCACCGCCTCTTCGTCGCCTTTGCTCTGCCCCCGGCGCTCCGCCAGCAACTGCTCACTTTGTCCGGCGGCATCCCCGGTGCCCGCTGGCAGCGCGACGATCAGCTCCATCTGACCCTGCGCTTCATCGGCGACACAGACCGCCACGCAGCCGAAGACGCGGCCCTGGCGCTCGCCGCGATCCACTATCCGCAGATCGAGATTGCCTTGTCCGGTGCCGGCCAGTTCGAAAGTCGCGGCCGCCCCAACGCGGTCTGGGCGGGCGTCACTCCGCACGACGCGTTGGCGGGGCTCCACAAGAAGATCGATCAGGCGCTGATCCGCGCCGGCCAGCCCCCCGAAGCCCGCGCCTATCTCCCCCACATCACCCTCGCCCGGATGAACGCGCAATCCGGCGCGGCCGACAAGTTCCTCGCCGAACATGCCGGCCTAGCCAGCGCGCCCTTCACGCTGACGCACTTTCGCCTCTACGAAAGCCATCTCGGCAGCGAAGGCGCGAGCTACGAAGCTATCGAGCGATACGCGCTGGGCTGACGCCTCCTCCTCCTGCGGAGGAGGGTCGGAAAACGTCTACCGCCCCTCAGCCATGAACGCCTCAACCTCGGCGACCGTCCGCGGAATCCCCACCGACATCCGCTCCGAGCCGCCCGCCGTGATCAGATATTGATCCTCGATCCGGATCCCGTAATTCTTGGCCTGCTCGTAAATCCCCGGCTCGATCGTGATCACCGCGCCAGCTGGCAGCGGCTTCGACATATCGCCCGCATCATGCACTTCGGTGCCGACCAGATGCCCCACGCCATGATAGAAATCATCGGCATGCCCGGCCTTGCGGATCACCGCTCGCGCCGCCGCGTCCACATCCTCAAAATAGACCCCGGCCCTGAGCGCCGCGACCGACGCTTCCTGCGCCGCCAGAACGGTCTCATAGGTTGCGCGCTGCTCGGCGGTGTAGCGCCCGGTCGCCGGGAAGGTCCGCGTCACGTCACACGCATAGCCGCCGACCGAAGCCGCCGCGTCGATCAGGATCAAATCGCCCGCCGCGATCACGCCATTGCTGCCGCGATAGTGGAGCGAGGCTGCATTGCGCCCCGAAGCGACGATGCTGTGATAGGAAAGCCCCTTGCCGCCCGCCGCGCGGAATGCCGCTTCCATGATCGCCTTCAATTCGCCCTCGGTCATCCCCGGACGCACCGCGCGCATCGCCGCCAGATGCCCCGCGCGCGTCGCTTCCACCGCCTTGCGCATCATCGCCAGTTCGCGCGGCTCCTTCACAATCCGCAGCGACGGCAGCAACGCGGTATCGTCGATCGTCCGCGCGCCCGGCACGCGCTGCGCCACCTTGCCATATAGCTCCAGCACTGCCGGCACGTTCGCCGTCGGGCCGACGATCGGCCCCAGGAACCGCAATTCCTTGTTCCGCTGCGCCAGCCCGGTCACCAGCCCGCCCAGCGAAGAGGTCCGCTGCACCTTCTGAAAGCCCGTGCGCCGCTCCATCTCCTCGCCCACCGGCAGCCGCTCGATATCCCAGCGCTCGGTCTCGGGGTTGCGCGAGGGCAGCAACAGCCATTCCTTCACCGTGCGCTCGCCCGGCGCCAGCACCAGGATGGCGCCCGGCTCGTCGACAATGCCCGTCAGCCACGCGAAGTTGGCGATCTGCTGCGAGGCTTCTTCTTCGCTCTGGCCATGCTCGATATTGTCCGCGCCATAGAGCACTGCGATGCCGGTCTTCATCGCCGTCATCACCCGCTGCCGCCGCTCGCGAAACACGTCCGGGGTAAACGGCACCGTGCCCAGCGGCGTGCCGCTAAGCCGGGTCACGTCCTGCGCCGCCAGCTTGCCCGCACCCGCCACCGTCGCCAGTGCCGCGCCCAAAAGTGTCCGTCTTTTCATGCGCTATCTCCCTCGTGGGAGCGTTGTTTCACAGCCGTGCTGGAGCAGCAATAGGCCCGCGACGGCACCAACACCTTCAGTCCGCGCGCCCACCCATCGCTTCGCCCAGACGCACGCTGCGCTCCGGTGCCCAATCCGGATTGAACGCGATCGTGTCCGGGCCAAACAGCATGACGATCGTAGAGCCGAGCATGAAGCGGCCCATTTCCTCGCCCTTCTTCAGCACGACCGATTGCCCCGAATAGTCCCAGTCGGACAGCCGCCCGGTGCGCTTGGCGTTGACCACCCCGTGCCACGCAGTCGCGATGCTGCCGACGATCGTAGCGCCGACCAGCACCAGCACGAACCGACCATATTCCGCCGATTCGAACACGCACACCACACGCTCGTTGCGCGCAAACAGGTTCGGCACGCCACGCGCGGTGACCGGGTTCACCGAAAACAGCGCGCCCGGCACATAGATCATCCGCACCAGCCTGCCATCGCAGGGCATGTGCAGGCGGTGATAGTCCTTCGGCGAGAGATACAGGTTGGCGAAGCTGCCATGGCGGAATTGCCCGGCCAGTTCGCTGTCGCCGCCCACCAGATCGGTCGTGGTGAAGCGATGGCCCTTCGCCTGCACGATATGATGATCGGCAATCGCACCGAACTGGCTGATCGCGCCGTCGACCGGGCAGACGAAATCGGCTTCCGCCTGTGGGCGCGCGCCGGGCTTTAGCGGTCGCGTGAAGAAGTCGTTGAAGCTCTTATAGCTGCCAATGTCCGGGTTCGCGGCTTCGGCCATATCGACCTTATATTTGCCCACGAACCAGCGGATCATCGCCGTCGTGCCAGAACCCGCCTGCGCCCCCGCAGCCCGCCCGGCCAGCCGGGTCAGGAGTTGCTTGGGCAGCGCATATTGCAACATCACCTTCAGGCGATCGGACATAGGACCCTCGAAACACGACTGCCGGTCCGGTAGCAACCGCAACACCGTCACCGCTAGCAACAATCCACTTTCCCGGATTCTGGTGATCCAACGCAACGCCGAGCAGCAAGAGCAGCTAGCCGCCCTGCGCCTCCCCCGCATAATTAGGTGGGTGCCCCGCCGCGAGCAACCTCCCGCCCCTCGAACCTCGAATCGAATTTCGGCCCCAAATATCCCCCTTTCGTAAATCGGGTATGGTCGTTACGTTACGGAAAACGAGACAGGTGGGAGAGAAAAATGGCGGCGGAAGCGGTTACACCCGAACAGGAGCTCTCGGAGGCCAAGGCAGGTCCGTATGCCTGGTATGTCCTGTTCGTCCTCTTCCTCGTCTACGCGCTGAATTTCATCGATCGCCAGATCCTGACCATCCTCGCCCCGCATATCCGCAAGGATCTGGGGCTCAGCCAGGCCGATATCGGCTTTCTCTACGGCACGGCGTTCGGCATTTTCTATGCGCTGTTCGGCATCCCGCTGGGGCGGCTGGCCGATAATTGGCACCGCATCCGGCTGATGACGATCGGCCTCGCGCTCTGGTCGACGATGACGGCGGTGTCGGGCCTTGCGAAAAACGGCTTCCAGCTCGCCGGCGCGCGGATGGGCGTCGGCGTCGGTGAGGCAAGCGCAGGCCCGGCCGCCTATTCGCTGATCTCGGACTGGTTCCCCAAGCGCCAGCGCGCCACCGCGCTCGCAACCTATTCGGCCGGCATTTATTTCGGCGGCGGCTTTTCGCTCTTCATCGGCGGTTCGATCGCCGATAATTGGAATATTGCCTATCCCAATGGCGGCCCTTGGGGGCTGGTCGGCTGGCAGGCGGCATTCATGGCGGTCGGCCTGCCCGGCATTTTGCTGGCGATGTGGGTCTATACGCTGCGCGAGCCGCTGCGCGGCCAGTCCGAAGGACTGGTCGCTCCCAAGCACCCCGCCCCGTTCAAAAGCTTTTTCGAAGAGCTGCTGACGATCATCCCGCCCTTCACGCTGATCGGCGCGTGGCGCAGCAAGGCGCTCACTTCAAATCTGATCGCGCTCGGAGTCGTCGCCCTGCTCACTTGGGGCCTGATCACGCTCGATGGCTATGCCTCGCGCCTCCAATGGCTCGCGACCGGTATCGGTGCCTATGCCGTCTTCTCCTGGGCCTCGTCGCTGCGTAGCCGTGATGCACCCACGTTCGGCCTGATCGTCGGCACCCCCGCTTTTCTCTGCGTCGTCGTCGCTTATGGCCTCAATGCCTTCCTCGCTTATTCGGTCGCGGGCTTCGCGCCGAGCTATGCTGCGGTCACCTTTGGCGTGGCTGCCGCTGAAGCAGGCCTGTGGATCGGTGGCCCTGCCATCCTCGCCGGTTTCCTCGGCGTGACATTTGGCGGGATCGCGGCCGATCGCCTGCGCGCGAAATACCCGACCGGGCGCATCATGGTGGTGCTGTTCGGCTCGCTCGCTCCGATCCCCCCGCTAATCCTCACCTTCACCACCGGCGACAAATATATGTTCTATGCGATGCTCCCGCTCACCCAGATCCTCGCCAGTTGCGCGCTCGGCTCGGCGGCGGCGGCAACGCAGGATCTCGTGCTACCGCGCATGCGCGGCACGGCGACGGCGGCGTTCTTCATCGGCACCACGCTGATCGGCCTGGCCCTCGGGCCATATCTCGCCGGCCGCGTCGCCGATCTCACGGGCAGCATCAGCATCGGCATCCTGTCGCTGCTGGCATCGGTCCCCATCGCCCTCGGCTGCGCCATCGCCGCCTACCGCCTCGTCCCCGCCGCCGAAGCCAGCAAGGTCGCACGCGCCAGGGCCGCAGGGGAAGCGATCTGATCTGGCGGTGGACGATAGCAACTGCGCTGGCGCTCTCGGCGTGCAGCGCGGCCGATCTACTATCGTCCACCGCCCCACAGGAAGGCGCCCAATATCGTCAGGCCGCGCGCCAAATGTACCGGGCGGCCCTCAAAGAGAGCTGCCAGCACAAGCCTGAAACTCGCCGCGCGGTAGTGCTCGCGGCCGAAATCGCCCAGCTCCGCGCTTTTGAGGCCAAGGCCACGCGCCCCGCCGCCTCGCACCTCCGGAGTGCCCGTGAGGATCTCGAATATGAGCGCGATGTCGGCACGATCGGTTGCTGGGCCGATGACGATCCCGCCTTCGCGGCAAAGCATATCGAGATGGCGCGGGAGAATGTGCTTACCGACCTGAAAGAGCTCGGGCGCCTCGGCCCCGGGCTCCACAGCCTGAAGCCTTCAGCCGTCGACCCAGCAAAGGCCGCCGCCTTCCGCCTCCTCGTCCGCAACCTGATCGATGCAATGACCCCGCTCTGCGGACCGCCCCGGGCGTATGCGCTGATGACCGAACTCGACAGCGAAGTCGCTCGCCTGCGCGATCGTCTCGCATCCACCGATTTTGCGGTCCATTTCGCCGTGGCGGAGGCCGACGCGAAAACACTCCGCAGTCAGACTACCGCGGAATGCGCCGATCCCGGCTCCGAGACACCTCAAACTGTTGAAGCCTTCGGTGTCAGCGTGCTGCGAACGATTCAGACCCAATCCGCCAAGATCGCCGCCGCCGCCGCCGCCGGCGTCTAATCACATCGCCTGGAACACGCCACAGGCGATCCGGCCGCCCGAATTCCCTGAAGGGTCGGTCTTGTAATCGTCCGGGCCGGCATGGACGACCAGCGCCGCGCCATCCTCGTCCATCAGCCCGGCAAAGGTCGCGCCCTTGAGGATCAGCGTGACTTCGTCGCGGCCATCCTTGTCGGTGTGCAGATTGGGCAGATCACCCATATGCGGTCCTGCGGGGTTTTCCTTGCCATGCTGGTGCGCGGTCGGGTTCCAATGGCCGCCAGCCGTGGTGAAGCCCGGCGCCTCGCATTTGCCGGTGGTGTGGATATGCACGCCGTGCACGCCCTCGGCCACGCCCTTCACGCTCACGATCACGCGAATGTCGCCCTCAACCTCTTCGGCAATGCCGGTGCCGACCAGCGTGCCGTCCGCCATCTGGAGATCGGCCTGCGCCCGAAACTTGCCCGCCATGTAGCGCGCATTCTTCTCAGTGGCGGTGCACCCCGCCAGCGCCAATCCTGCCAGCGTGACTCCCGCAATCGCTGCTACCGTCGTTCCGCGCATGTCTCACTCCCGAATAAACTCTTAGGCACAATGAACCCCGCCGCGGGCGGTTCCAATGCTCAGCCCGGACAGGCTCCGTCCACCTTCCCGCTCACGCTGCCCACCCCCAGGATGATCTTGGCGCGCCGCTCAAAGGTCAGCGCCTGCCAGCGCCCGCTATTTCCTATCGCCGTCCTGCTTCTAATATATGTCAAATGCAGCATCTCATAGGCTTCTGCGTCGATCCGCCCCGCGTCGATCATGCAGTTCCACGCGCGCCAGTTCCAATCGAAATCGCGCTGCACTCCGTCCTGATCGATCGTGCTGGACGATGCCCGATACCAGTCGAAGATCGCCCTTAGCCGATCCCAGCGCTGCCCCTCCGGCATCTTGCCCAGCTTGCCGCGCAGTCGCGCCAGATCCTCGTCCGCCGGGAAATAGCCCTGCTGGATCTTGGTATCCATCGCCCAGCGCACCTTGCGCCAGGTAATCTCCTGGCCCCGGAACACGCGCAGCAGATCGAGCCGCAACTCCTCGAGCAGCGCGACATAGGCATCGGCCTGAACCTGGATCATGCTGTCGCTCTCGAAGATCGCGGTCAGCTCGGCGGTGAGCACGGGGTTCAGCCGCCCGTCCGCTCCATGCGCCGCCAATATCCCCGCCCGGCATTTCGCGCGCACGGGCTTCGCCATGCAATCGCGCGAGAACAGCAATTTCCCATAGACCGGCGCCAGACCTTTACGCGTCCGCCCGAATTTCCCGCGCAGTTGCTTCTTCCACGCCCCCAGCACCGGCTGGAGGCTGCCCGTCCCGTAATTCCACTGGCTCATCCCCACCGAGATCAACTGGCTGTCGAAATTGCGCGCCGGCGTCGCCCAGCAGCCCGAAGTCTCGGGGATCGAAGTCTCGCGCATCAGCGCGAATACTTCCTTCCGCCCCAGCGAAATCTCCGCCAGCCGCGCGGCACTCTCCGGCGCGATCGTGACAAAGGGAAGCTCGCTTACCTGCCGACACACCGGAGCCACAGCCACGGGCGCCGCATTTTGCGCAAGCGCTCCCCCCGGCATCGCCAGCATCACCCCGATCAGCCACCGCAGCATCCGCACTCTCCCGCTTCCCCTCCCGAGCCTAAGCGGGCGGGATCAGCGAGACAACGCCCTGCCGTGCGCCACGATTGGCTCGACCCAGCCGTGCAAAGTCCGAATGCGTCCGCGGCCGCGACTGGCACGAACTCCTGCTCCCCGTCCAAAGGAGCAAACCAGCGATCGGGCGATTTCCTACATTGGAAGAGCCCAAATCAGGGAAAGAAGCCAGATCAGGCGCGCGGCATTTCCGGCGGCGCAAGCCGGACCGCCGGAAAGCAGCCGGGTCTCCAGTCTTCGATCAGGCGGACCAGGTCTCGCGGCAATTCGCCAGAAATTGCTTGGACTCGTCGACCGACGCCAGGCCGAGGATTTCCTCCCAATCCTTCATCGACTTGGCGAACTTCTCATCGGTGTCGTCGCCATTGATCGGCGCAAGTTCCTTGGCCTTGGCCATCGCCTGCTCCGCCATCTGCAGATTGTCGTCGCCACCGGCGGCTTTCAACACCAGGATGCAGCCCTGTGCGTCCTGATACGCTTGGGCCTGTTCCGGCGTGGCATCCTGACCGTCCGCATATTGTGCAATTGCAGGCGAGATCAGCGCAAACAGCGCCGTTGCCAGCACTGCCGGAAGTGTCAGAGATTTCATCGGTGTTGATCCTTCCAAATGAGCATTAGCTATAAAAACAGGCGCGCGGCGCCTCCCCGCGCCGCGCGCCTGGCCGTCAGCCAGCGCATACCGCCTTGCCCAGCACCACGTCGAACTGGCGCGCCCCTACCATGCCTTCGGGCAGCGCCTTGCCGACGATCTTCGCATCGAGAACGCATTTACCGGCTTTCACGCGGTACAGATCCTTGCTCACGTAAAGTACCTGCTCGATCAGCGCGTCCTGCGGGAACGCCGCGACCAGATCGTCATGATTGACGATCGCCTTGATTTCGACCGCGCGCTGATATGCCGGCGGCAGTTCGGCCAGCGCCGGCGTGGCGATGGAAAAAACGGCAGCAGCGGTAACCAGCTTGATGATTTTCATGAAAATCTTCCTCAGTTGAAACGAAGGTGCGCTTAATCGCGGAGCGATACAGCGATCCAAAGAAAGGCCGATAAATTACTCGAATTATAGCAGAAATAATCTTGTCCGATGGGCGCGGATATGCACCCCACCCTCCAGCTTGAAAATTGAATTCGGCGGTATGCCCAAAGATGTTACCGGCCCCGTTGCCGCACCGGATGCCGGCCTGATCTTTCGCACCTATGATGCCGCATCGCTAACCGTGATGGATCGGTTTCAGGATAGTCTGGCCCTGTCCGCTCAGGAATTGCTGCAAACGCATGCGGCGCTGCCCCGCGAAGTGCATTATGTCGCCGATCTCCGGCGCTGGCTGCTTAGCCAGGCCACGATCGCGATTCATTTCCAACATCGGCTGGATCGGCGCTCGCCGCCAATATCGCCGGGGCGTCTGATGCAGGTTCTGTGCGACACCAAAATCGCATCGCGCAACACGATCGGCACCTTCCTTTCGGAGATGAACCGATATGATTTCATCGCACCCATCTCCAGCCACGATAGACGCAGACGCGAATTTCAGGCGACGCCGAAAAGCGAAGCGCTGATCCGGCACTATTTTGAGATACATCTGCGATCGCTGGACGGTATCGATGGGGGGCGGCGCCATGCCATCTTCCGCCACTATCCCGAACTGCTCCCAACCGCGCAATCCGCTTTCGCAAACCGGCTTTGCGAGACGCGGGAATGGCATGATCCGGCGCACAGCATCGCCAGATTTGTTCGGTCGGATTCGGGCAGCAGCGTGCTGCATGATCTGGTGTCGAGCGCGCCCGGAGAGGCTGTTCTTTCCGACACGCCGATTTGGATCGGTGAAGTGTCGCCGGTCGCTTTCTCCAGAAAATATCGGATTTCCCGAATGCATGTCGCGCGCCTTTTCGGCGAAGCGCGGGCGGCGGGGCTGATGGGGTGGGCAAAGAGCAGCAATCGCGGTGCATGCTGGATATCGCCCAGGCTGGTCCACGATTACCGGCACTGGCAGGCGCTGAAGCTGGCGGCGGTTTCACACGCTTTCCACGACGCTGCGGCAATGCATGCCGCGGGTCAGGCCCCACAGCCGCAATCGGTGTGAACACAGTCGGCGCGATTGCGCCCGGCCGGCATGGGGCAACGGCACACGCTCGCTGTACAACCTCCCCTTCCCCCCGCCCCCCTCTCGCGCTAAGGCGCTCCCGACTCTTCGCATCCGCAGCACTGGCGTGCTCGCGCGGGCTGCCTAAGCCCGCCTCCCCGTCCGCCCGCTGCGAAGGCACACACAGGGAAGGACCCGCGCCAAAATGACCGCAGTCGGCAATAATAGCCTTGGAACCCGCGACACGCTCAGCGTCGGCGACAACACCTATAGCTTCTACTCGCTGCCCAAGGCCGCGGCGAAGCTCGGCGATATCAGCCGCCTGCCGTTCAGCATGAAGGTGCTGCTCGAAAACATGTTGCGCTTCGAGGATGGCAAGACCGTCACGCGCGAAGACGCACAGGCGATCGTGGACTGGCAGAAGGATGCCCGCTCGAACCGCGAGATCCAGTATCGCCCCGCACGCGTGCTGATGCAGGATTTCACGGGCGTGCCTTGCGTGGTCGATCTGGCGGCGATGCGCGATGCGATCACCAAGCTCGGCGGTGATGCGGCCAAGATCAATCCGCAGGTTCCCGTTCACCTCGTCATCGATCACTCGGTGATGGTCGACGAGTTCGGCACGCCCAAGGCGTTCACCGATAACGTCGAGCTCGAATATGAGCGCAATGCCGAGCGCTATGAGTTCCTGAAATGGGGATCGAAGGCGCTCGACAATTTCTCGGTCGTGCCTCCCGGCACCGGCATCTGCCATCAGGTGAACCTCGAATATATCGCGCATTCGGTCTGGTCGTCGAAGGACAATGCGGGCGACACCGTCGCGTATCCGGATACGCTGGTCGGCACCGACAGCCACACCACGATGGTCAATGGCATGGGCGTGCTCGGCTGGGGCGTGGGCGGCATTGAGGCGGAAGCCGCGATGCTCGGCCAGCCGGTCTCGATGCTGATCCCCGAAGTCGTCGGCTTCAAGCTCACCGGCGCACTTGCCGAGGGCATCACCGCAACCGATCTGGTACTCACCGTCACGCAGATGCTGCGCGCCAAGGGCGTGGTTGGCCGCTTCGTCGAGTTTTACGGCCCGGGCCTGCCTGCGATGACGCTGGCGGATCGCGCGACCATCGCCAACATGGCGCCCGAATATGGCGCGACCTGCGGCTTCTTCCCGATCGACGAAAAGACCATGGACTATCTGCGCCTCACCGCGCGTCCGGGCGATACGATCGAGCTGGTCGAGGCGTACGCCAAGGCACAGGGCATGTGGTACGATGCCTCGCTGCCCGATCCGATCTTCACCGATACGCTCGAACTCGACATGTCGAGCGTGAAGCCCAGCCTCGCCGGCCCGAAGCGCCCGCAGGATCGCGTCAGCCTCGATGCCGTGGACGAAGTGTTCAACGGCGATCTGCTCAAGGTCTATAAGAAGGACCGTCCGGCGCGCGTCGCAGTCGAAGGCCGGGATCATGACATTGGCGATGGTGACGTCGTGATCGCCGCGATCACTTCATGCACCAACACGTCGAACCCCTCGGTGCTGATCGCTGCTGGTCTGGTCGCGCGCAAGGCGCGGGCATTGGGCCTGACGCGCAAGCCCTGGGTCAAAACGTCGCTGGCCCCCGGCTCGCAGGTCGTGACCGATTATCTCGACAAGGCAGGTCTTTCGGAAGATCTCAACGCCATCGGCTTCAATCTGGTCGGCTATGGCTGCACCACCTGCATCGGCAATTCGGGTCCGCTGGCGGAGTCGATTTCGGCTGCGATCAACGGCAATGATATCGTCGCGGCGTCGGTGCTATCGGGCAACCGCAACTTCGAAGGCCGCGTGTCGCCGGACGTCCGCGCAAACTTCCTCGCCTCGCCGCCGCTCGTTGTGGCGTACGCGCTCAAGGGCACCGTGACCGAGGACATGTACGAGACGCCGCTGGGCGAAGGCACCGATGGCCCCGTCTACCTCAAGGACGTCTGGCCCTCGAACCAGGAAGTCTCGGACCTGATGGCCGCCAACATCGACGACCACATGTTCCGCTCGCGCTACGCCAATGTCTACGCCGGCGACGAACACTGGCGCAAAATCGAAGTCGAAGGTTCGGACACGTACCGCTGGCCCGCGAGCAGCACCTATATTCACAACCCGCCCTATTTTGAGGGCATGACGATGACCCCCGCCCCGGTGCAGGACATCATCGAAGCCAAGCCGCTTGCGATCCTCGGTGATTCGATCACCACCGATCACATCTCGCCGGCCGGCTCGATCAAGGCGGACAGCCCTGCGGGTACGTTCCTTCAGGAGCATCAGGTCAACCGCAAGGACTTCAACAGCTACGGCGCGCGCCGCGGCAATGATGAAGTGATGGTTCGCGGCACCTTCGCCAACATCCGCATCAAGAACGAGATGGTCCCCGGCATCGAAGGCGGCATGACGCGCTATGGCGGTCAGGTCATGCCGATCTATGATGCAGCAATGCGCCACAAGGCCGATGGCACGCCGCTGGTGATCATCGCAGGCAAGGAATATGGCACCGGCTCGTCGCGCGACTGGGCAGCCAAGGGCACCAATCTGCTCGGCGTCCGCGCCGTGATCACCGAGAGCTTCGAGCGTATTCACCGCTCGAACCTCGTCGGCATGGGCATCGTTCCGCTCCAGTTCGCCGAAGGCCTCAGCCGTGAGAGCCTGAAGCTCAAGGGCAGCGATCTCTACACGATCAAGGACGTCGCCAAGCTGCGCCCGCGTCAGGACGTCGAAGTCACGGTCACCCGCGAGGACGGCACCGTTGAGACCTTCATGACCCGCTGCCGCATCGATACCGTCAACGAGCTGGAATATTTCCTGCACGGCGGCATCTTGCAGTACGTCCTGCGCAACCTCGCAGCCTGATCGAAGGCAACCGAAAGAAAAAGGGGCGCTCCACCAGACCGGTGGAGCGCCCCTTTTCTTTGCTCTCGGGAAAGCGCGTTATGCGCCTTCGAAGCCGATCAGCTCGATCTTGAAGAACAAGGTCGCGCCGCCAGGAATTTCCCCGCGCGTGATCGGGCCATAGCCAACCTCGGCGGGCACTGCGATTTCGAAGACATCGCCCACGCCCATCAGCGGCACCGCGATCTGCCAGCCCTCGATAAGGTCGCTGAGCGGGAAGGTCGCCGGTTCGCCGCGCTTATATGAGCTGTCAAATTCAAGGCCGGTGGTCAGCGTGCCGGCATAATGCAGCGTCACGGTGTCGGCCACGGTCGGATGCTTGCCCGTGCCATCGCCCTTGATCCGCCGCCAGCGCACGCCGCCAGCAGCAGTCTGCCAGCCGTCGGTAACCTTCAGATTGTTCAGCGCCGTCGACTGCCGCAGGCTCCAGTCCGGATCCTGCGACGGATCGGCCTGTTGCGCGCACGCGCCCGTGCTCCACAGCAGCGCCAGCGCGCCAATCGTCATCAAACGCTTCACAATCATACCTCCTGGAAGTCCTCGGCCTCGCTTAGCGATCTCAGCGGCCGCTCACAAGAAAACGGCGGCTCCGGATGGAGCCGCCGTCAAAGTTTGCGAGGTAAGCTGAATTAGAAGCGGAACGACGCGCCCGCGCGGAACTGGCGGCCGATCAGGCCGGAATAGTGCCACGTGGTCAGGAAGTTCGGAGCGCTCGCATAGGCCGCCGGAGCGATCGGTGCGCGCGCGTCGAGCACGTTCTTGATGTTGATGTAGAAGCTGACATCCTCATTGACCTTGGCCGTCAGGTTCAGATCGTTCGAGATGAAGCTCTTCACATAGCAGAACTGGTTGAGATCAGCCGAGCGATAGAGGCTCGCGGTGCAGGCCGTGGTGTAGGCCGGGCCGGTCTGCTGATCCGTCGAAACTTCCTTGATCCGGCCGACATAATAGCTGGTCAGGCTGATCGCGAACTGGCCGATCTCCAGCGTGTTCTGCCAGTTGCCACGCCATTGCGGCGTGCCGTTGCCCGACGACAGATCATATGGCCCAAGCGTACCAGCATATTTCTGAACGCCATTGGCGACGTGCAGATCATAGTTGAAGATGTGCGTCGCTTCGATGCGGCTGCTGAACTTCACGTCGCTCGCGACCGGGATCGTCACCGTCGCGGTCAGATCGATGCCCGACGTGGCCGCATAATTGGCGTTCACATAAGGCACGTTGATGATCAGCACGCGCGGCAGCGCCGCCGGGAACAGCGGATCTACCGCATCGATCAAATTGACCGAATAGCCCGGGCCAACCGCCGCGACTGCTGCGGTTGCCGCAGCAACATTTGCCGCGCCATAATATGCGGAGGTCGCACGGCCGATTTCCGGACCCGCGATGATCAGGTTCGACTTCTTCACATTGTAATAGTCGGCCGTGAAGCTCAGCCATTTGACCGGCTGGAAGATCACGCCGGCGGTGAAGCTGCGCGAGGTCTCCGGCTCCAGGTTCGGGTTGCCCGCCACACCGCGGCCAAGCGAATAGGCCAGGCTGTATGGGTTGGTGGTGCCGCCATGCGCCGTCTGGAACGCGGCCGGCGGGGTCGTGGTCACGAAGCCGGCATATTGCGAACGCGGGCCAGATTCGGCGAAGGTCGGAGCGCGGAAGCCCTCCGAATAGGTGCCGCGGATCGCGAGCTCGCGGATCGGGGTGAACTTCACGCCAACCTTCGGCGAGAAATGGCTGAAGCCTTCCGAATAGTGATCGTAACGGCCCGAAACGTTTAGATCGAGCACCGACAGAAGCGGTGCGTCGATTTCGAAATAAGCGGCCGACACGGTGTGCTCGCCAAATGCCGAAGCAGTGGTGAGGCCGTAGGTGTCGAGCGCTGCGTTCTGGTTGTTATTCTCAAGCTTTTCCTTGCGGACCTGGCCGCCGACCGCGACCTGGAGGGGGCCGCCCGACAGATCCATCAGCGACTTCGTGACCGAAGCATCGAGGCTGTACATCTGCGAGAAGGAAGGCGTGGTCCGGTCGGGTGCGAGCGCCGCACGCGTCGCTGCGCTGTTCGCCGACGGATTGACGAAGTTATACGAGCCCGTGTTGATCGCACGGCGCAGCGCCGCGATGTTGATCAGGCCGTGCTGGGTGATCTCCAGCTCGTCGCGAGCGTAAACGCCCTCGGCGCGCCAGCCCCAATCGTCGCCGAACGTGCCGCTAAGGCCGGCGGAGAAGCGATAGACGTCGTTGCGGCGATCGCTGCCGCCGGGAATGTCACCGAACAGATAATAGATGCGCGCTGCGCCGGCACTCGGCGTGAGCGCGTTGGCGGCGGCATAGGGGTTGTTCGGGTTGAGCGCGCGATCGGCTGCGGTCGAGCAGTTGATGCCTGCTGCGCAGATATAGACCGGCAGGACGATGCCCGGGTTGCTGGAAGCCACCGCCGGAGCGGCGCCAAAGGGCTGGTTCTGGCGGATTGCCGACGGCGTACCCTGGATGCTCACGTCGCTGCGGCTGAAGCTTCCGGTGACATAGGCTTCGATATTGTCCGACACGCGAACGCTGATGCGGCCGTTGACCGAATAGCGCTCCTGGAGCGGCTGAAGCTGGCGATACAGATCGACAAGATCATATTTGCAGCCGGTGCCCTGTGACACGACGAAGGTTCCGCCGGTGCAATTGGCAAGCCCGAGTGCCTGGTACGAAGTGGTTGGCGGCGCGCCGGCCTGGCCGCTCAGCGGATTATTCAGGTCGGTCTGCGAAACGCGCGTCACATAAGCGGTCGGCACGTTGACCAGCATCGACGAGTCCGACGAATTGTTGTCGAGGCCACCGATCGAGGTGAGGTCCTGCGTGTTGTACGGGAAGCCGCGGCTGTGCGACGAAACGCGGCCGTCGCGCTGATATTCGGCGTTGATATAGGCGTTGAAGCCCGAATTGTCATAATCGCCAAAGCCGATGGTCAGGTCGCCGCGGAGATGACCCGCATCGCCCTTCTCGGCAACGCCGCCGGCAAAGCTGCCGCCGACGCCGTTGAACTGCTTCTTTAGGATGAGGTTGACCACGCCGCCGATCGCGTCGGCGCCATAGGTCGAGGATGCGCCGTCCTTGAGGATTTCAACGCGATCAACCAGGCTGAACGGGATCGAGTTCAGATCGACATATGCGTTGTGGCCGTCATCGTTGATCGGGAAGTTGGTCGAGCGCAGGCCGTCGACCAGAACCAGCGTTGACGAGACGCCGAGACCACGAAGCGAAACTGCCGCACCGCCAGCGGAGAAGCCGGTCTGGAAGCCGGTGCCGATCGAGCCGGCGCTATCGGCCGAGATCGAGCGGATCGCTTCCGCCATCGTCGTGATGCCTGCATTGTCCAGCGCTTCCGCAGTCAGCACGGTAACCGGCGACGGCGTTTCGGTGTCGGTGCGGCGAAGCAGCGAACCGGTGACGACAATACCGGCCTCATCCTCAGCGACGGGGTCCTGCGCTGCGGGCGCGACCGGCGCGGTCTGTGCAAAGGCTGGGCTGGCCATCAGCCCGAAGGCGAGCGCGAGCGGGGCGACGCTGCGCGCGAGGACAGCAAAACGAGTACGACGAACGGGCTTCATACTAAAACTCCCTGTGATTTTCGCTCTCTTGTGGAGCGAGTCTCTTCAACGCGGGTCAGGCGCGTGGGGGAGTGGTGACGTGTTAGACACAAACTGTAAAGTACCAGACATATTTCATCGTCATGCTGTGGTGCTACGGCAACACAGGCCGTGGTGCTTGCGCGAGCCGCTGGAATTGTCCGCGATTGCAGCAGCCACGACCTCACCGCGCCCGGCAATCTCTCGCCGGGTGTAAGGCGGGCGTAACCCGAAATGCTGGTAGTTGCCGGGCGGAGAAGCTCTCCGCCCGCTTTCTAGATGCCGGCTTTGTCGACGTTGCGGCGCGCATAGAGGAAATAGAGCACCAGCCCGATCAGGTTCCAGATGCCGAACAGCTGCTGGGTCTGGGTCGGCAGGCTCATGAACAGATAGAGGCAGCCAAACATTGCGCCCAGCCCGACGAGCCATGCAGCCGGGGTGCGGAATGGCCGCTCGGCATTGGGCGCACGGCGGCGCATCACCAGCAGGCAGAGACCGACGGCCGCAAAGGCGGTGAGCGTACCCGCATTGGCGAGCGCCGCGATTTCGTCGATCGGGAAGAACGCCGCAAAGAAAGTGACGATCGCAGCGGTGAAGATCGTGATCCGCACTGGTGTGCCGCGCTTCGAAACCTTGGCCAGGCTCGCGGGCAGCATATTGTCACGCGCCATCACGAAGAAGATGCGGCTCTGGCCATAAAGGAAGGCGAGGATCACCGTGGGTAGTGCGATCACTGCGCTGGCCGCGAGGAACGTCGCAGCACCGGGTTGCCCGATCCCGCGCAGGATCAGCGCCAGCGGCTCGGGGCTGTCGGCGAAGCCGGTATAGGCCAGTGCGCCCACCGCAGTGACCGCAACGATCATGTAGATCGCGACGCACACCACCATCGAGCCGACGATCCCGATCGCGAGGTCGCGGCCGGGATTCTTGGCTTCCTCAGCCGCAGTCGAGATCGCGTCAAAGCCGTAAAATGCGAAGAAGATGATTGCTGCTGCGGCCATCACGCCGCGCTCGACGCCATCGGCGCTCATATGCTTGGCAAAGCCGAACGGCGCGAACGGCTCCAGATTGGCGCCGTTGAAATACGGAAGTGCGACGGCGACGAACACCGCGAGCGCGACCAGCTTTACGACCACGAGGATCGCGTTAAGAGTTGCGCTCTCCTTGGTGCCGACTAGCAGCAGCCCCGCCACCAAAGCGACGATGAAGAGAGCGGGCACGTTGACGCCCCATTCGGCAATCGCGCCATCGACCATCACCGGTCCGTGGGTCAACGCGGCGGGCAAGCCCATCCCAAGCCCTTCGAGGAACCCGGTCACATAGCCCGACCAGCCAACCGCGACCGCAGCGACCACCAGCGTATATTCGGCGAGCAGGCTCCAGCCGACCACCCACGCAATCACTTCGCCGAGCACGGCATAGCTATAGGTATAGGCGCTGCCCGAAGCCGGAATCATCGTCGCCATCTCGGCATAAGCCAGCGCCGCGCATGCGCAGATCGCACCAGCAATCACGAAGGAGAGGATCACCGCCGGCCCTGCCCGGTCCGCCCCCACGCCAATCAGCGTAAGGATACCGGTGCCGACGATCGCGCCGACACCAAGCGCAACCAGATGCGGCCACGAAAGCGTGCGCTGAAGTTGATGCTCCGCCGGCCGCTCATGCGCCGCGACGATCGTCTTCAGCCGAAACAGGCTGGCCATTGCGCTATCCCCTTATTTGTTGCGCCAATTGATAGCGCGGCAGCGCGGGCGTGCAATCGTTCATCCCCGGTGCAGGCCGAATGCATGATCTTCACGCGCTCAAATCACGGAGGTCGCCATGCTGCTGCTCACTGCGCTCGCGCTGTCGATGGCGATCCCGAACGATCCCACGCCCAAGGCTAATCCGCAGATCGATTACGCCGGCTTCGCGACCCTAACCCGCGACGTCCGCGCGATCCGCGCCAAGCGGTTGCTGCCCTTCGAAGCATTCATGGCCAAGGCGGCCGAGAAAGGCGCACTGGTTCTGGACGCGCGCTCGGCGGACAAGTTCGCGGCCGGGCACATCAAGGGCGCAGTCAATCTGCCGCTCACCGATTTCACCGCCGAGGCATTGCTGGAGGTGATCGGCGAAAACCGCGATCGCCCGATCCTGATCTACTGCAACAATAATTTCTCGAACCACCAATCGCCGGTGCCGCTCAAATCGCCACCGCTGGCGCTCAACATCCAGACCTTCATCAATCTGGTCGGCTATGGCTATGCCAATGTCTGGGAGTTGCGCGACGTCGTGGATTTCGAAGACCCGAAGGTCGGCTGGGTGCGCTCCTGACCGGGGTTGCGACAATAATCAGCTCGCCGGGCACTTCGCCCCGCTCGCGATCCATGCCTTGGTCAACTCGCCAAACTCGGCCTGCGTCCCGGGCACCGGCTGACGTCCCGGCCCTGGGTTCCAGCCCCAGCCAACCAGCCCGTCATGCGCATTATGCTCGGCAATCTGCGCGAGCGTCTTGCCGCCGTTGCGCTTCTTGTCCTTGATCTGCTCGCAGATCGCGCCGAGCGTCTTGCCTTCCCATGCCATGGATTTGGGCGCGAGATGCCATTCGGGATGCCCCGGAATGCTGCCCGTTCCGTTCGCGAAGGCCACGTTGCGCGGCCCATGACAGGTGGAGCATTCCAGCCCCGGCGCGCCGTGACCATCTGGCCCGCGCGTAACCGGGGTGATGTGCGGAACCTGCTTGTCGCCCGAAAGCGGGCGATCGGTGCGCGGATGGCAGTTCACGCAGCGCGGATGCTGGAGAACCTTGCCCATCTCCTCAAAGATTGCGACCGCGCGCATATCCTTGTCGGCAATGGTCGCAAAGTCACCGACAGGCTTGAGCCCCTCGACCTTCTGATCCGGCGCCGCAGCAATCGCCAGCGGCAGGAGCATCACGGCCGCGCCCAGCGCGAGAACCCCGGCCTTCATGCGTTTTCTCCCCGGATGAACGGCAATCTTCGCACAGATTTTCCCGTTAGCTTGCGCCAGGCATTGGCAACCGCAGGCGCGGCCGGCGGCAGCCCAGGTTCGCCCACGCCCGTGGGGTTCTCGGTCGATTTGATGATCGAGACCTGCACATCGGGCATCTCGCCGATGCGCAGACTGCGATAGGTATCGAAATTGCTCTGCTGGACGATCCCGCCCTCGCCGAGCACGATTTCCGAAAACAGCGCATGGCCAAGGCCATAGCCAACCCCGCCTTCGATCTGCGCGCGGATCACATTGGGGTTGATCGGAATGCCGCAATCGATCGAGCACCAGACCTTATGGACCTTCGGCACCCCTTCCGGCCCAACCGAGACTTCAGCGATCTGCGCCACATATGAGCCAAAGCTCTTCCACGCCGCCACGCCGCGCGCGCGGCCTGCGGCCACCTTGCCGCCCCAATTAGCGAGCTTGGCGACGTCGGTAAGCACGGCCTTGAGCCGTGCTTCCTTCATCAGCGCGAGCCGCCCGGTCACTGCATCCTGCCCGCCCAATGCGAGCAGTTCGTCGAGGAAGCATTCCATCGCATAAGCGGTGTGAGTATTGCCCACCGATCGCCACCAGAGCGTCGGCACGCCGCCATCCATGATGTGCTGGCCGATATAGCTGGCCGGGAAATGATAGGCGTCGGCAAGGCCCTCGGTGATCGCATCGTCGATCCCGTTCTTCATGCCCATCGCCTCCATCGGCGTGCTCTTGAAGAAGCTCTGTGAGGCGACGACCTGTTCCCAGCCGACGATCTTGCCTGCGGCATCCAGCCCTGCGCGCAGCTTATGCACCGTCAGCGGACGATAGCGTCCACCGCGAATATCGTCCTCGCGCGTCCAGACATGCTTGACCGGCACCTTGCCGCCATAGGCCTTGAACGCGCTCGCAGCCTCGACGGCAAATTCCATCGCGGGAGTCGCGCGCCGCCCGAAGCTGCCCCCCGCAAACTGCTCGTGCAGCGAGGCGTCGGCGGGCTTGACGCCAAGGGTCGCACAGATCGCGCCCAACTCCCCGACCTGAAACTGGCTGCCCATCCACACGTCGAGCTTGCCATTGTTCATCTCGATCACAGCGTCGAGCGGCTCCATCGGTGCATGCGCGAGATAAGGGAAAAGATAGGTCGCCTCTACGGTCTTCGCCGCGCTTTTGATCGCAGCGGCTGCATCGCCTTCGGCCTCAACCTTGTTGCCCGGCGTCTTCACCGCCTCGGCATAGGCCTTGTAAAGCTGTTCGCTGGTGCGTTTCTCGGCCTTGGCGAGATCCCAACTCACGTCGAGCGCAGCGCGGCCCTTCATCGCCGCATAGCTGTCCTTGGCGTAGACGACCACGCCCTGCGGCAGCGTCTTGACCGCAAGCACTCCGGATACCGCCAGCGCGGCAGTATCGATCACTTTGCTCACCGTGCCGCCAAAGGCAGGGGCATGCAGGATCGCGGTGTGGACCATGCCGGGCCGCTGAATATCCATCGTGAATATCGCACTGCCATCGGTCTTCGCGACGCTATCGACCTTGGTCAGGTCGGTGCCGATCAGCGTCCACTGATCGGGAGTTTTGAGAACGGGTTTTTCAGGCGGCTTGAGCGATGCGGCTTCCATCGCCAGTTCGCCGAAACTCGCCTTGTTCTTGCCGGAAGACACAACGCCCTTCGACACCTTCACGGCAGAGGCCGGCACGCCCCAGCGTTTCGCTGCGGCCTCGGCCAGCATTGCCTTTGCCGAGGCGCCCGCATTGCGCAACTGCATCCAGCTGTTCGACATTGCCGAGGAGCCACCCGTGCCCATCGTGCCAAAGCCGAGATTGGCATATAGCGCATCATTGGCCGGTGCGAACTCGATACGGATCTGGCTCCAATCGGCATCCATCTCGTCCGCGACGATGGTAGCAAGCCCGGTCGCAGGCCCCTGGCCGAACTCGACATGCTTGATCACCACGGTGACCAGATTATCGGGCGAGACGCGAACGAACGCATTGGGCGCAAAGGGCGCCGCGGTGGCCGTCTTCGCCATCCCGCGCATCGGTAGCGCAAGGCCAAGCACGATGCCGGAGGATTGGAGGAAAGCACGGCGCGAGGGGAGCAATGCGTTCATGGTTATGCTCCCATCTTCGCGGAGGCATCATGGATCGCCTGCCGTATCCGCTGATAGGTGGCGCAGCGGCAGATATTCCCCGCCATCGCATTGTCGATATCCGCGTCCGTCACCCGCTTCTTCTGCGCGAGCAGGCCAATGGCGGACATCACCTGCCCCGATTGGCAAAAGCCGCATTGCGGCACGTCGATCGCGACCCACGCGCTCTGCACGGCTTCGGCTGCCTTGCCTTCGACGCCTTCGATGGTCGTGACCTTCTTGCCCGCCACGGTGCTCACCGGCGTTACGCACGAGCGGCGGTTCTTGCCGTCGAGATGCACGGTGCACGCGCCGCACTGGGCGATGCCGCAGCCATATTTGGTGCCGGTTAGGCCCATATGATCGCGAAGCACCCACAACAGTGGCGTCTCTGGATCGCCGTCAAAACTGGTGGGTTTGCCGTTGAGCGTGAAATCGGTGGCCATTCGAGTCCTCCCGGGGGTCGCTATGACAACCATCATAACCGCGCAGAGGTCCGCCGGCGAAACGAAAACTCGCTGTTGCGA
Organism: Sphingomonadales bacterium; assembly: GCA_004173185.1. Classification (GTDB taxonomy): domain Bacteria; phylum Pseudomonadota; class Alphaproteobacteria; order Sphingomonadales; family Sphingomonadaceae; genus Sphingomonas. Next base: position 57,356 of record SEFZ01000027.1, read on the forward strand.
GACGTTCTCAGCTACAGTGCGGCAAAGTCGATCGGGCCATCCTTGTCGAGCGTCCGCGATTGATCGGCCATCGGGTATTTGAGACCCGTCGCACAGTTGAACAGCAACGCACGATCATCCGGCGAGATCAGCCCCTTGGCCAGGGCCTCGCGCCAGGCCGCCAGCGTTGCCCCGCCCTCGGGGCAAAGCAGCAACCCATCCATCCGCGCAGCATCGTCGACAGCCTGAACAATCGCCGCATCGCTGACCGCCAGCGCAAAGCCGTTGGAAGCGCGCACAGCATCGAGGATCAGAAAATCGCCCACCGCCTGCGGCACGCGAATGCCCATCGCAATCGTGTGCGCATCGTCCCAGCGCGTCGCGTGGCGCTCGCCCGCTTTCCATGCCCGCACCATCGGCGCGCAACCCTCGGCCTGCACCGCGACCATCCGTGGACGCTCGCTGCCGATCCAGCCCAGCGCTTCCATTTCCTCAAACGCCTTCCACATGCCGATCAGCCCGGTGCCGCCGCCGGTGGGGTAAAAGATCACATCGGGAAGCCGCCAATCCAACTGCTCGGCAAGCTCGAGCCCCATCGTCTTCTTGCCCTCGATCCGATACGGCTCTTTGAGCGTCGACAGGTCGAACCAACCACGCTCCTTCGCCCCCTGCGCCACCAGCTTTCCGCAATCGTCGATCAGTCCGTTGACCCGATAGACCCGCGCGCCCTGGGCGGCGATCTCGCGCACGTTGATCTCGGGCGTATCGGCCGGACAGAATATCACCGCTTCGATCCCGACGCGGCTGGCATAGGCTGCGGCAGCCGCACCTGCGTTTCCGTTGGTCGGCATCGCGATCGTGGTGACGCCCAGTTCCTTCGCCATGCTGATCGCCATGACCAGCCCGCGCGCCTTGAACGATCCCGTTGGTAGCCGGCCCTCGTCCTTCACCCACAGATATGCTGCGCCATGCTGCGCGCCCAGCTTGTCGAGCGGAATGATCGGCGTGGCATTCTCGCCCAAGCTGACGATATTCTCGACGCGCCGAACCGGCAGCAATTCGCGGTAGCGCCAGAGATCGGCGGGCCGCTCGGCCAGAACCTGCTTGGTCAGGGCTTTCCCTGCCGCTTCAAGATCATAGCGCACCAGCAGCGGCCGCCCGACCTGCGACAATCCGTGCAGCATATCCGCAGCAAATTGGTCGCCGGTCATCGAGCATTCGAGATGGGTAACGAAGGTCGCCCGCTCGATCGTCAGATTATCATCGTGCCGCAAGAGTATCCCTTCAGCGTTCGACCACATCACCCGAGACGGTCACGCGCTCAAGCATAGGGTCGGCTGGCCAGTAATCGCCAACGGCATAATGCTGGGTCGAGCGATTGTCCCAGATGCCGATCGCGTTCGGCGTCCAGCGGAAGCGCACCTGATATTCGGGCACCTTGATCCGATCGAACAATAGCCGCAGCAGCGCCGCGCTCTCCTCCTCGGGAATGTCGAGGATTCGGCTGGTGAAAGTATGATTGACGTAGAGGATCCGCTCGCCGGTCTGCGGATGCGTGCGCACCACGGGGTGACGGACTGCCGGGAAATTCTGGACAAGCTGCGCGCGCTTCTCGTCGGTGACGCGTCCGCCGAAACTGTGGATAATATCATGCTCGGCATCGAGCCCGTCGATCCGGTCCTTCACCGTCTGGGGCAGCCCGGCATAGGCCGCTGCCGCGTCCGCCCAGATCGTATCGCCGCCCAATGCCGGCATCAGCCGCATGCGCAGCACCGAAGCGATTGACGGCCGCGCGCGGAACGTCACGTCGGTGTGCCATTTGTTATAGGCCTTGAAGCCTTCGATCGTCTCGGCAGTGGGCGTCACGCCCTCGACACCACGGATCACCAGCACCTCCGGATAGCCGTCGACATGCGGAATCACCGGATGCCCCTCCAACTCGCCGAATAGCCGACCGAGCCGGATATGGCTTTCGTAGCCGATATCCTGATCGCGAAAGAAGATCACCTTACGGGTCAGCCATGCCTGATGAACGATCTCGGCCTGCGCATCCGAAAGCGGCGCGTCGAGATCGAGTCCGGAGAGTTCCGCGCCAATCGTAGGCGTGGAATGCGCGATGGTGATGCCCAGCGACGCGGCGCGCTCGCTCAAATCGCCCGGATGGGTCTCGCGGAACAGTGCAGTCGCCATATCAGCCTCCTCGTGCCCGCCCACATGCTCGTCCGAGACGGTGTGCTTGTCGAGAGTAGAGATAGTTGGAGGCCAGAAACGACAAAAGCCGCCGACCTTTGGGTCAGCGGCTTTTGTGGTAATTGTGTAGGGTTGGTTGCGGGAGCAGGATTTGAACCTGCGACCTTCAGGTTATGAGCCTGACGAGCTACCGGGCTGCTCCATCCCGCGACAACCGAACAAGTTGGATCAGGGGATCGCACGGAGGC
>SEFZ01000058.1 GCA_004173185.1 Sphingomonadales bacterium
GATGCGTTTTGAGCCGGTAGGGCGGCGCATCTGAACCACCGCCGGACGTGGAGAGAGATTCCGGCAGACCATCGATCCTGAGGCGAGCCCGGTTGCAGCGGCGAGGCGCGAGCCTCACCCACTGCGGACTACCCGCGTCGAGGTTAAGCCCTCGCCGCTGCTCGCTCTCGCCCGCTGGGGCTAGAGCAAGGGTTCTTTGACATCGCCGGTAGGGCCGGCGGACGTCTCTGCACGTCCGCTATTCAGCCGTTGGCCAAGCGAGCCTTCTTCGGGCTCGTTTGGACAGAGCGCAAAGCAGCTACGGTTGGATGAGGGAGCGTCCTTCACGCTCGCTCAGACAGAGCGCAAAGAAAAGCTCGCGCTTCCGCACGTCTTGTCTTTGAAACGCTAGCCCCGCAACGCGGCGAGCGCGGCCTCGTGCAATTCAGGCGTCGCGGCGGCGACGCAATTGCCGCCCGCCTCGGCCGGGCCGCCATCCCAGGTCGTCACCACGCCACCGGCCGCCTCGATGATCGGGATCAGCGGCGCGATATCGACATTCTTGAGCCCGGGCTCAACCACGAGGTCGATGGTGCCGAGCGCGAGCAGGCAATAGCCGTAGCAATCGAGGCCCCAGCGGGTCTGCAGCGTCGCGTCGGTGATACGCTGCCAGGCGGCCGAATAATCGCGGCCCGGCCGCACGAACAGATCGGGCGAGGTGCAGGTTACCTTGGCCGCCTTGAGCGTCGTGACGCCGCTGGTGCGCAAGGGCGTTACCGCGCCATTGCGGTGGAACTCGCCCGTGCCGCCAATGGCGATGAACGTCTCGCCGGTGAAGGGCTGGGCCATCAGCCCGGCAATGGCGCGGCCCTTGTGCATCAGGCCGATCAGCGTGCCCCATACCGGCACGCCCGAGATGAAGGCGCGGGTGCCGTCGATTGGATCGACGATCCAGTCGAAATCGCCCGACGAGGCCTTGGGGTCCCATTCCTCGCCGATGATGCCATGGTCGGGGAAGCGCTCGCCGATCAGCGCGCGCACCGCGATCTCGGCGTCCTTGTCGGCGGCGGTCACCGGATCGAAGCCGGTTTCCCACTTGTTTTCCACAGCGAGCGGGGTGCGGAAGCCCGCGAGGGTCCGCTCGGCGGCGGCGTCCGCCGCATCGAGCAGGGCGCTGCGCACTGCCTCGCGATCGAGGCCGGCAAGTTGAGCTTCAGTCATCTCTCAGGCTTTCCGCAGAAGATTCTCGTTCCAGTGCAAAGCCATAGCAGCAATTGGCGGCCTTGCGAGCGTCATTTTACCGTCACCAAAGTGATTCATTTCTGCAACATTCGCGCGGCGGGCGCTGTGAATGCCCGAGGCTCTGCTTGTATGGCAGCGCAAATCAGTTCACCCGGAGAGGGCATGATGGATGGGTGGTTTGCAGGTTACGCCGACACTCTAGGCAGCAGGCCACCAATCGTTTCCTCCCTTGACTGGGGCCGCTTCTACAGCGGCCCCTTCTCTATTGCGGGAGGCTATTCCGCCGCCTTGGCCGGCGCATGCACCGGGCCATTGAGCAGCGCCAGATCATAGCCGATCAGCGCCATGGTGAGCCGCTCGACGAGCTGGCGGATGGCATTGAAGCCCTCATTCTTCTCGAGCGTCGCTTCGCTCATATAGAGGTGGCGCGAGATCTCGATCTGCAGCGCGTGGATGCCATGCTGCGGCCGGCCATAGGTGCGGGCGATGAAGCCGCCGGCATAGGGGCGGTTGCGGGCAACGCGGAGGCCGGCGCCGGCGAACACCATCTCGGCGAGATCCACCAGCCCGGCGCCGCAGGTCGTGCCATAGCGGTCGCCCAGCACCACGTCGGGCGCCAGCCGGTCGCCGCTGCGGGCGATGCGCGGCATCGAATGGCAGTCGATCAGCACGGCGACGCCGAACGTCGCGGCCGCGTCGGTCAGCATGCGCTGCAGCGTCGCGTGATAGGGGATGTAGATGCCCTCGATGCGCATCCTTGCATCGTCCAGCGTCAGCCGGTCGCGATAGATCGGCTTGTTCTCGGCCACCACGCGGGCGAGCGTGCCGAGCCCCGCGGCAACGCGCGGCGAGGTGGTGTTGAAGCGATCCGACAGCGGCTCGTCGAACATCTGCGGGTCGAGCTCCCAGGGCTCGCGGTTGACGTCGAGATAGGCCCGCGGGAAATGCGCCCTGAGCAGCGGCGCGCCCAGATGCGGGGCGCGGGCGAACAATTCATCCACCCAGGCGTCCTCGGACTGGCGGATCGACAGATGGTCGAGCCGGGTCATTTTCAGGAAGCGCTCGGGATAGTCGCGGCCGGAATGGGCGGAGTTGAACACCACCGGCGCGGTCATCCGGCGAGGCCTGATGGTCTCGAAAGCCGGCTTGTCCCAATAGTCGGACCGCAAGAGCGTGCTCCAAGCGTCAGATAGTCGCGGTATCCTGTCATCCCGCCGGCTGCTTTGTCCAGCGCCGGGCATTTCACGCTTTCGGGCGTTGCCAATCGGCAAAACTCGATTAAACATCGTCCGGCCCAGAACGGGCGGCAGGGAAGTATGGCGGCGATGAAGCGAATTCTGCTGGCGGAAGACGACAATGACATGCGCCAGTTCCTGACGCGGGCCCTCAAGAACGCCGGCTACGACGTCGTCTCGTTCGACAATGGCAAATCCGCCTATGAGCGGCTGCGCGAAGAACCGTTTTCGCTGCTGCTCAGCGACATCGTGATGCCCGAGATGGATGGCATCGAGCTGGCGCGCCGCGCCACCGAGCTCGACCCGGACCTCAAGGTGATGTTCATCACCGGCTTTGCCGCCGTGGCGCTGAACCCCGACAGCGAGGCGCCCAAGGATGCTTCGGTGCTGTCCAAGCCCTTCCACCTGCGCGACCTCGTCAACGAAGTCGAGCGGCTGCTGGCCGCCTGAGCCGGCACCTTAGCGCGTGAAAATGAAAAGGCCGGGCATGATCCCGGCCTTCGTCATTGTCGGGGGAGCGGCAGCTTACTCGGCCGCAACGCTGCTGCGCCGCGGCAGCACCCAGTTCGGGCGCACCCAATGGCAGGTGTAGCCGCCCGGATGCTTGATCAGATAGTCCTGATGCTCGCGTTCGGCCTCCCAGAACGGACCCGCCGGCGTCACGGTGGTCGTCGCCTTGCCCGGCCAGATGCCGGAGGCGTTGACGTCGGCGATGGTGTCCTCGGCCACCTGCTTCTGCTCATCGGTCGTGTAGTAAATCGCCGAGCGGTAGGACGTGCCGACATCATTGCCCTGGCGGTTCATCGTCGAGGGGTCGTGGATCTGGAAGAAGAATTCCAGGAGCTTGCGGTAGCTGATCTTGTCGGGGTCGAAGAGCACCTCCACCGCCTCGGCATGGGTGCCGTGGTTGCGGTAGGTGGCGTTGGGCACATCGCCGCCGGAATAGCCGACTCGGCTGGAGATCACGCCGGGCTGCTTGCGCAGCAAATCCTGCGCGCCCCAGAAGCAGCCGCCGGCCAGAATTGCACGCTCGGTCGTCGCCATGGAAAGCCTCCAATTTCAGGTATGCCGCATAGATCGGCATGGGTCGGTCGATGTTCAATCTACGCTGCCGTCACAGTCGGGTGAAGGTGGGGCGGATTGGCGCTTGACCCTCGGGCGGCTTTCATGGTCTATCCGCCGCGTTCCGCTTCGGCGGACACCACCGCTTCCCGCCCCCAAAGGCAGGCCGCGGGTGATGGAGATGGGTGTATAGCTCAGCGGGAGAGCACTACCTTGACATGGTAGGGGTCACAGGTTCAATCCCTGTTACACCCACCATCTCCTTGAAATACCACGCTGTTTGGCGTGGCCCGTATCGGATGGGTGTGTAGCTCAGCGGGAGAGCATCGCCTTCACACGGCGGGGGTCACAGGTTCAATCCCTGTCACACCCACCATCCTTTTCAAAGACTTAGCTAACGCTTCGGCGACCTGTTTTGCCTCTGGTCACAAACCAGACACAGGCAAACGCAAATGGCGACGATCCGAAAGCGAAATGAACGCTGGCAGGCACAAGTCCGACGGGTAGGCATTGCTCCCGTTTCAAGAACATTCACCCGCCGCGCAGATGCAGTGGCATGGTCGCTCGCGCAAGAACTGTCGATTGAGACAGGTGGGCAACTTGTGCCCAAACATAAGCAGTCACAAACCCTCGCCGATCTTCTGGAGCGGTACGAGCGTGATGTCGTTCCTCGCAAGCGGGGGAACGCGGCAGAGGTTTATGTGACCAAGGCTCTTCGTCGCCTGCCAATGGCGAAGAAAAGGCTAGTTCATATCAATGCAGCGGATTTTGCCGAGTTTCGAGATGATAGGCTTGAGACCGTAAAACCCGCTACCCTGCGGCGGCAAATGAACGTCCTCAGGCATGCTTTGCATACTGCTGGTAGAGAGTGGGGTTGGGTTGTACCTCTAGGAGAGCTTGAAAAGATCGAGCTTCCGAATGCCGCCCAATTCCATGTCGAGCGCATTAGCGATGATGCGATCAATGCCGTTACAGAGTTTTTGGCAAGCAGGCGCAACAAAGCCATTGCGACGGCCGTAAAGCTCTCTCTTCATACCGGGATGCGCCGGGGCGAACTTCTTTCCCTACGGTGGAGCGACGTTGCCAAGGACCACAAGTCGATCTTTGTGCGAACCAGCAAGAGTGGGTTTTCGAGGACCCTTCCACTCACGTCTGACGCTTCCGATCTACTCAGGAGCCTGTCGCGCACAGAGGGACATGTGGTTCCGATATCGGCAAATGCGCTAAAGTTGGCGTTTCAACGCGCAAGAACAGCAGCGGGGGTTCGGTTTCGATTTCACGATCTTCGTCACGAAGCCATCAGTCGCTTCTTTGAGATGGGGCTTACCATCCCCGAGGTTCAGGCCCTAAGCGGACATCGGACACTCTCTCAACTTAGCCGCTACGCGCATCCCGACTTAGCTAGAATCGCGGACAAGCTTGCCTCGTTCAGGCTGCCCCCAAGCTGACGTAACCTAGACCGCAATACTGGAATGTTCGGCGCTATGGGAAATAGGAGCGCCGATCAAACGTCGAGAAACCCCATTGTCCATAAGGCTTTCAAGCTGGCCCATCCTCGGTTCGGGAGCGGTTTACAGAACGCGGTTGGCACAGGGAAGGGGAGCTTGGTGTACTTACCGAGCGGAACGAGCGCGCCACTAGCCAGCGTTCAGCAACTGACTAGCTGTCGTCCCTAGCGTCATAGCAAATCTGGCAACGATCTCAATCGAGGGGTTACGAATGCCACGTTCGATCCCTGACACATAAGTTCGATCTACCCCTGCCAAGTCAGCAAGTTCCTCCTGTGAGATGCCTGCCTCGTTACGAGCGAGCCTCAGGTTCCTTGCCAAGATCGAGCGAACGTCCTCCATGACCATAAAAGGTCAGGCAGTTGACGATCGACCCACGGAATATAGTCTACATGGGAGGACGATGTATTGACCTACGATTGGCCGTTGTGGACTCAGGTTGCGCTCGGCGTTGTCGTGGGGCTAGCAGCGTGGGCAACCCTCAGAAGGTTGGCTAGGTCAGCAGACTTGAAGCTAGTGGCGCTACGACTTGCAGCATGGCTTTTGGCGACATGTTTCGCAACCTGTCTTCTCTTTGTCGCTGGCCTAGACCTGCGGGCTCAGGAGCAGTGGCTAAGGTATCTCCACGCCGGAGGTGTTGGGCTTGTGACCCTTGCTTTTGCACGGGGAGCACTCGCGCTATTCACCCAGGCAGAAGACGCAGCCAAAGACAAAACTGCACTGGCTCAAGACCGGGGCTCAGTACCTTTGTTGATTCTCGGCGGTCTGGCCTATGGTGCGCTGGCCTTTCTATTGGTAGGATTTGCCTACCGAAGCTTCCTCACTACGATGCCAGACGGAAGCTGGTATCCGTGGTTGTGGTACTAGCAGCTACCAGAAGTCAGCACAGCGCATTCTAGTTACTAGTTGGCACAGGGGCATCGATGTTCAATCGGGTTATCTCGGCTTTCATCGTCGTTGTGATGGTCTGTCAGACGGCGCATGCTCAAGTCGACGCCGTCACACAAATGTTGGACAAGATTTCGGGGACCATGAGTGTCTACGCAGCTCCCGAGATGGCAGACGGAAAGCTTAGCGGCTGCTCGCTCGTTTTTGAGGCGATGCAACGAGACTACAAGTACTTATCCGGAAATTTTGTGAAGGTTACCGGAACGATCGGTTTCTTGGCAGCGGGTAAAAATGTTGCCACGGTCCTAAAGGTGATCGCGGGAGAGATAGACCCGGCGCTCGAAGACCTTTTCGCGGGCTCGCTTAAAGTGTCGCGAGCCTACTTGGTCGGCGGTGATTTGCGAACCAACTTCGATAGCTTGATCAACGCTGCGCCGACCGACAACGACGGCCTGTTCTCCATTTTTCAAATTGACCCCAGCATGGACATGATCCTGCAAGGGGCTTTGGCCGGAACCATTACCTTCGCATTCGCACTGGGCGACGGATCATCGGACATTCAAACGACACTCGAACTGAACGTAGTTGACGTTGATGAAGTGGGTACTCGAAAGCGATCGGCTGACACGCAAGACACCTTCTTAAATTGCACCCAGCAACTTCTTGAGTCCGTAACCCAGTAAACAAGTTGGCGCTCGGGCATTGAGGTACTACGCAGCTCGGTACTCAGGCTGCGCGCTTTGTGTTGAACCCTCTCTTCGCTTGACCTTCACCTCACATGAGAAACTGATTTTATCCAGGAAAGCGGACTTCATGGTGTCGATAAGCAAGTGCTCATGCTGAGCCGGTACGAGAAATGAGTCATGCATTGGCAGTATGGGAATGCCAAAGCGGACGAACGCGAGCATGACCATCTCTGCTATGTCGGAATCGATACGCTGCAGCTTGATGCCTTCACCCGAGCAGATGAACCTTTGCAGGGGCCTAAAGTGCTCCAGGACCCGATCCACAAATTGCTTCCACGTCATCCCAGCCGTCTCACTATCGAACAGATCAACCGGCTTAATGTTTCTTCGTTTGGCATTGAGCAAGGCATTGAGCGTGACTTTCACCAAATCCCGGTCGTTGCAGAACGGCGTCCTATATGGGTCTCCAACTAGCTGCACGCCCAATCTGGCATAGAGCATTGTGGGATGCATGGCCGTGAAATCCACCTCTACCGTAGGTTGACCGTCAATCATGAGGAACTGACGATACTCTTTTGGTATGCCCTGATAATCAGGTCCGTAGAACCGTCCGCCATGGTCCCATCGTGAGTTGTTGAAAACGCGATAGAGTGGACTAATCAGCCATCTAATCCGTTTTGGCCTGCGCTTCTGTCTCTTCGCTTTCCCGATCAACCTCCATTCCATATCAGCCCATTGAGCAGGCGTCATATCGAGTGCGACAGTAGTGGTTGCGAGAAACTCATTTATGAGACCAAGGTTACCAGTCATGCGCTCGGTCTCTTCGCTCTCGTGAAATTCGACAAGCCCGGACTCGTGTTCATCCTCCTGTGAGGTAGCCTCCTTGGTCATTCTTAGCCGCAGCGGCAGAGTCGGTTTTGGCTTCACTTCGAAAGTGCAGACGTCGTGTTTTTGACATAGCTTAACAAACTCCATCGTTGGCCTGATGCTACTCGCCCTGCGCTTGCTGCTATCAACAGAAGCGTATCCCGTCGCTACAGAAACCAGATTGTGGTCGTGTAGGAAAGCGACGGCATGCTGGACAGAGCTTGAGGTCACCAACGGGCCAAGGTAATGCCTCTGATCCGCATAGAACCGTGTTCTGACGACAAACTCCAAACTGGCAAGTTCCTCATTTGCAACCGACACAAGATTCAGGACGAGTTGTTCTAAGCAGTGCTCATGCGAACTAACTACATGGCTCTTGGGCGCACGGGTCGATGGCGGATAGGTTGTCCAGAACAGGGAAGTCAGCTCAGCTACAAGACTCGCTGTGCCTCCCACTGCCGACAGATTGAAACTCACAAACGAAGCTAGGTCCCTTTCGGGATGGTACAGTTCCATGATGGTGCTACGGGTTTAGTGCCTACTAAGTGCGAGGCGAGCACAAACTGTCAGCGGGCCTCGCAATGGAGACCCGCCTAGTACGTAAGTTGGCTAATTAACGGACTTCATGTCTAGGGCAAGCCGGTGTTGGCCACTTGGCCTGTGGATTGCCTGTGGACCCCATACGAACCGCATTTCATGAGCCTCCATGAAATGGACCGAAATGCCAAGAGTGGAGGCTGGCGACACTTTTGCAACGTAGTCGCGGATTGCCTCTGCGTGTCGTATGACCTCCGGATAGGAGAGCTCCTGCTCGGTAGTCATCTCTTGCTTGGAAGCGTAGTCCCAACCCAACTTTCCAAGCTGAGTGTAAATCTTACTGCTGAGGTTTGAGGTAGGATTCTTCGTTTCAAATTTCAGGCAGTGACCAGAGCTCACGCTCTTTTCTGACGGCGTTAGTATCATTGAGTATTTTCCTAGAATTGCGATACCCCCGCATTGGGGTGTTCCTTACGAACAAGCAGGCTGGGGCACTTAGGCATCACCAGCCATTTCAAACAGGACCGAGCTAGAAGCTCATTCCAAAGGACCAACACCTTGGGTGCGGTCAACGAGGATGAAGATACTGATTCGTGAGGAGGACGTCAAGCCACACGAGAAAAAATGCCTTATTAGATCAATTAGTTATACGGTATATGTCAGTCTGCTGGACCATGTTGTCAGGGGCTCCGGAGATGTCATTATGATCAACCCTGACTTGGCGATTGGGTAACCTAACCCCAAACGGGATTAGCCAAAGAGGCCTTCGGCGACCTTACTCATTATTGACAACGATAACGATTGCCTCGCTGCACCTCTTTCCGTGCGCGAAGCCGAATGACGCCCAGCGATGGCGAGGAAAGTCCCTACAATCGCTGACGCAGTAGTGACACCATAGCCCCTGCCGCTGTCATAGGTTAATTGCTGATCTGTCTTTGCTGCAGTGCCTCAAGCGCCAGTTCGGCGAATGATGGGGCAAGGTCGCCTTTGCTCACTTTGCCGCTAGCACCACGACTCCTGCGGGTTGGATTTCGACTGCGGGTGGTCATCGGGATAATGGTGCGGATACCTCTGGCGGTCACCAAACTCGCCCGCCAAATCACCCGCCTCCCAGTGGCGTGACCAATAACCCCCGATGGAGATGTCAACAACAAATCGCTCGTTAATCTCGGCGCCGGCAGCAATCAGTTCGTAGATGACCGTGTGTGCTTCATTGAACACATGGAAGAATCCTTTCGGCGCAGACTTGTAGTTGATCGCGATGCGGTCATGCCATTTGTCGAAGCGGTTGGCGCCAGTTGGATCGCAGCCCACCTGCGTATAGATCAGATCGCGGAGCTTTGAGCCTGCAAGCTTCCTGAAGTTGTCCCTGGCTGTCTCGGACACGTTCGCGCCAGCGTCAAATGCATAGTATTCAAGTATGGCCAGGCAGACCTCGGCAGGATAGGCGAAGTGGGGGGTGTTCCGGTACAGCAACTCAAAATGTGCCACTGGGGCGCTCACTCCGGCCTTTTTGAGTATCCGTTTGATGGCTTCAATCCGCGGGGCAGGGGCGGCGTCGTTCCAACTCTTCCCAATGTTGCCGATATGGGTGTTCTGCACGCCGCATAGCACTGCGAGGCCGCGCTGATTGAGATAAGGTGTTCCATTCGAGAGGACTCCCATCCCAATCCCTTCGATCTCCCGTTCCTTGGCAATCTCAAGAGGTAGTTCAGGCTGAGTCTCGCCGAGTTCCCCCGCAGTACTTTTCGGAGCTAAGCGTTTGATTTGGATGCGCAATTAGGTGCGTTCCTGTCATGCTGTGCTACGAGACTAGGAGTGTCTGCCGAGTCATTTAGCCAGTCAATTGAAGTAACCGCCAATCCACATTGTCAGTAGTGGACATAAAGAATTGTTTATGTGGGGATCGGGGGGGTCCACAGATTAGCGCCGAACCAGCAGATGCTTTCGTAATTTGCGGCAACGAAGACATCCGGCGACTCTCGACTCTGTCGAAATGGCCGCGAATGAGCAGGAGCGGTGCTGCTTGGATGATGCATATATGAGCATACATTACGGTTAGCGTTTCGCCGGCATGACGATCGAAGCTAGTGTGAGCCGCGCCTAGTGGCCGGATAACTACGAGGGGCGTCTAACGGCCAGCCACTTCTATAACTTCCCAACACCCGGGCAGGGCTCAGTATGAACGACGATATAACGCTATTCTACGAAAACATTCATAGCTGGTTGATGCCTGCGCCGCGCCCACGTTCCAGCAACGGCGTCCCAAGTGCACGACCGACTGTATGCATTTCGACTGACATCGGCGCTAGGCGCTCTGAAAATCAGGACCGATTAGCTCTCATGTCGGTGCGTGGCGTCGGTACCGCCTCGGCCTTCACCTGTGCGGTGTTGGTCGATGGCATGGGTGGTCTACCAAATGGCGAAAAGAGTGCAGTAGCGGCCATCTCGCGCTTTCTTGTAACCTTGGTCCAACATCGAAGAGTTGAACCAGCTGAGCGTCTTAGGCGAGCTGTGTTAGCCGGAGATCAAGAGGTCTACCAAATAGGGCTGGGAGGTGGTGCAACGCTGTCCGCTGTACTCATGGAACAGGGGCGCGTTCATTGGGTGAATGTGGGCGACAGCCGCATCTATCGCGCAAAGGGTGAAAAATTAGCGCGTGTCACAATTGATGATACGCTTGAGGAAGCTTTCGGGGGCACGGGCGTCGGTCTACTTCAGTTTTTGGGAATGGGCAGCGCGATAAGTCCACATGTTGGAAGTTTCGCTGATGAGTTTGACTTTCTCCTGCTAACCACCGACGGCATCCATCGCATCGGCGACTCCGTAATCGGACAAGTTTCCGCACACGCAAGTTCTAGCGTTGAGTTAGCGCATCGCCTGACAGACATAGCCCTCTATATGGGCGGACCTGACAACGCTTCTCTGGTTACGATTGAGCGTGGCGCAGTTTCCGCAAGCTACGCCGGCGCAGCAGAGGTCACGGTTTGGAGCCCTGAGAGAGAGCTGCAACTCAAATGGATAAGGGCAGCACCGGCCGCGCGACTAGAACCAGAACGGCCGCTTCCGAGCGCAGAGCCGCCTATAGATCAGCAACCCGCGAGACCCTCCCCAAGAAGGTCAGTAAAGAAGCGTCCGCCGAAATCGGGCAAGCCGTCCGATGACAAGAAGCAGTTGGACATTGGCTTTAAAGATGCCGCCGACGAGGGAGAATGAGCGTTGTTGATAGCAGGGCGCTATAACCCGATTGGCACGCCGCTAAAGGGTGGAATGAGTGCAGCGCTGCTCTGTGAAGACACGCATCTTGACCGACGTGTTATCCTGAAGACTTTGCAAGCTGGAGAGGAGGCTCGTCGCCTAGTTGACGAACAGAAAGCTCTCCTGAAGCTTCGTTCTAAACATGTGGTACAGTTGCTAGATGTTGTGCCTTACCCTACCCCTGCTGGGGATGTTCCGGCGTTGGTTCTTGAGTTTATTGAGGGCGACGACCTGAAAGTCGGCAGCCTCGCTCCGGATCAGGCCTACCTGCTTACGCTATGGCAGATCGCAAGTGGGCTCTCGGACATCCATGCGCAAGGGGTTGTTCATCGGGACATCAAGCCAAATAACATTCGACGAGACATCAATGGTGTAATCAAGATTCTCGACTTCGGCCTATCCCGAACTCTGGGCATTGATACACAGACAAATAATGCGATCGGAGCCTTACCTTTCATGGCGCCGGAGTTTTTCGTTACCAAGACGATACATTTCTCAGAGAAGGCAGACGTATACGCCTTTGGAGTGACCGCTCTATCGCTTGCCGATGCGGGTCTACCTGCATGGAGCCTAGCTGGCCCCGCCACCCGCCCGCCAGCCAACGCTGTCTCTACGCACATTCCGAATATGGATCATGGGATAGTAGATATCCTGCAACGCTGTCTTCTCGTCGATCCTAATGATCGCCCCGGTATGTTTGACGTCGCCGCAGAATTGGAAAGGGTCCTCCTTCGCGGTCGCCATCAGGCGCGCGTCTCTCTTATGAGCAGCGTATATGAGATCAATTCGTCTAAGCCGCTGTCCAGGCCCACTGTTACCGTCGGCGGCAAGCCTGTCGCGGGAATTGGCATCGAGTACGACGGATTTCTTTTCAAGGTCACGATGGTCTTAGGCCAAGTGCGCCTAAACAACGTCCCTACTGGCGTTGGCCAGACTATGCCTGATGCGTGCGTCATCGAGTTTCCCCTTGGCAGTCGTAACTCTGTCTACGCAACATTCGACGTATCTCACCCAGAGGTCATGCTGTGAAGAATGGTGATCTAATCGCAGGCCGATACCTTGTTGGGGAGAGGATCGGCGAGGGGGGCATGCAATACGTTCACACAGCCTACGACCAGCTGGTAGGTGTAAACGTGGCAATTAAGACTCCGAAGGCGGGACAGGCTGGGACTCGGTTTAAGAAGAGCGCAATTGTCGCGGCGAAGGTAAATAGCCACTACGTTGCCAAGACGCTGGACTATGTGGAGGTAAGCGCCAACGAGCGTTACTTGGTAGAAGAGCTTGTAGAGGGCAGCACCCTTAAGGAGTCAGTGCTCGCTGTAGCTGGATATGTTGATCCTCACTTGGCCGCTCGCTTGCTTAGCAAGCTGGCGAAGGGCCTAGCGGCGTCTCATCATGCTCAGGTAATACATCGCGATCTGAAACCCTCCAACATTATGGTGAGAGGGGGATTCAACCTACTGGACGTCAAGATAACAGATTTCGGCATCGCAACGCTTACCGACGAGCTGTTTGTAGAAGAGCTTGCGAACGGAAGAGACCTAACCCAGTCAACCTCCGGGACCGTAAAAGGCGCTCTACCTTACATGGCGCCAGAGATGATGTTCCGGAAACGTGGCGACACCGTTGGTATGGCAGCAGACGTTTGGTCGCTTGGTGCGTTAATTTTTGAAGCTGTGACGGGCCAATATGCGTTCGGGGAGGGTCTATTTGCTCCTGCTAATGTTATGGCGGGCAAGATCGCTCCCTGGCCGCCGTTCATGACGTCTAACCCGCAGTTTGCTCCACTCGCCGAAGCTCTCCAAAATATCATCTTAGAGTGCCTCCAGCTCGACCCGTCTAAGCGCCCCACTGCCGACGACCTAGCAGCCCGATGCATTGAGCTTTGTTATTTCACCGGAGAGCGACACGAGGGCGTCGTTCAAAACATCGCTCATGTCTATGGCTTCATCCAAGGTGCGGGCGGAAAGACATTCTTTCATCCGAAAAATGTCTACGGAAATAATGCCGCACGAACAGGCACGAAAGTTGTGTTTTGCCGTACGGCAGGTAGCCCGTATCCGAGGGCCTTTCCAATGATCGCTGCCAAGTGATTACAGTCCAGAATTCCCAAATTATGCCGGGCCCATATACGCTAGAACCACCCCACCCCCTGTCACC
>SEFZ01000002.1 GCA_004173185.1 Sphingomonadales bacterium
GCGCCAGAGGCGTCTACGGAGACGCCGGGTTAAGCGGGTTTGAAGGGCAGAATGCTGCGATACTGCGCCAGCGGTGGCGCGCCTTCGATCAGGATGTTGTTCTTGAGCAGAAAGGCGTGGCGGACCAGTTCGGCTTGCTGCTCCAGCCCGTATTTCTCGAACTTCTGGCCGAGTTTCACTGCATAGCTATAGCGGCAAAAGGGATGGCGCTTGAGCGGCAGGAAGATGCCCTTCTGGTGCTGCCAGATATGCGTCATCTCATGGATGAAGAGCCCCTGCACGCCCATCGGCGCGGCGGAGAAATCCTCGCAATAGACCTGGCTCTTCGGGTGGAAATGGATCGTGCCGCGCGGTGCCATCACGGTCTTGGCGGGCTGGAAGAAGATCCATTTGGAATTGGCCACCCGCGCCTGGCTGTAATCCACCGCATTTCCGAAGACGGAGGCGGCGAGGCGGGTTTCCCCTTCGGTCAGCGGGCGAGACATGCCGTGGAATATGGCATGCCAGCCGCGGCCTCACCAGTTCGCTATGCCACCGATACGGACAATGGTGCCGGGCCGTCAGATCGGGTCGCCAAGCCCTTCCTGCACCATGTCGATTTCGCGCACGCCGCGATTTTTGCGGGCGGCATCGACCAGTTCGCGCAATTTCTCGCGGCGGGCACGGGCATGATCGACATCGCGGATCACCAAAGGCGCCGCGCGCGTGGTCTCGTCCGACGAAGTCATCGTGATCGCGCCGATATCGGCCATCTGGTTGATGATCGTGAAATCGATGCGAACGTCCTTCACCCGGTAAAGCTCGATCTCGTCGATCGACTTTACGAGGATGCCCCTGTGCAGGATCACCCGCTCGGCAGTGACTTCATAGGTGGTGGCGAGGTTCTGCACCCATTTCACCAGCAGGATGGCGATTCCGGCAAACAGCGCCACCGGGGCGATCCATGCGCTTCCGATGAGGGTGCCTTGTGCGAGGAAATAAAAGGTCGCGATCAGCCCGACGAGGATCAGCAACAGCGTGCCCCAGCCGGCCAGTGTGCCGCGAAGCCAGCCCCAGGTCGAGGAACGGAAACGGTCGATCATCGTCGTTTACTCCTTCGGCGCGCCTTCGCCTGGTGCCACCACCATAGCCTGTATTTCCAGCGTCTTGCCACCGGCGAACGAAAGCTTGAGCGGGATTCTCTGCCCGGCGGCCACGCGCGGGCCGATGTC
Organism: Sphingomonadales bacterium; assembly: GCA_004173185.1. Classification (GTDB taxonomy): domain Bacteria; phylum Pseudomonadota; class Alphaproteobacteria; order Sphingomonadales; family Sphingomonadaceae; genus Sphingomonas. The sequence continues at coordinate 1,212 of SEFZ01000002.1, forward strand.
GAACAGCATCACATGCTTGCCGCCCGGCGCGAAGGCCAGCGTGCCGCGGGCCGGGATCGCGATATCCTTGATCGGCTTCATCGCCATCATCCCGGCATGATCTTTCATGCTCTCATGCAATTCGGTGCGAAGGGCCGCTGGCGTGGTGACCGCGAGCAAGGTGTCTCCAGTGTCGCCGCCATGGACGCTGAAATAGGCCGCACCCGGTCGCCCTTCGGCCGCAGGAAGGCGAACCCAGGCGCCATCGGCCTTGAGTTCGGCGGGCTGCTGGCACGCGGCCAATGCCGCCAGCGAAACGATCCCCAGAATTGTACGCATGTTCAATCACTCCCAATTCGGGAAACGCCGTAGAAACTCGTCCGACTTGCGGCAAGCGTCAGCGCACCTATATCGCTTGGCGGAACGGTTGTCTGCGTCGCCTGATTTAGGGGCGCAGGGCCGCAAGCTTTTGATTTTATAGGGGCCGACGAGGGACCATGGCTAAAGTAATTGGTATCGATCTGGGCACGACCAATTCGTGCGTTGCGGTGATGGAGGGCGGCAAGCCCAAGGTTATCGAAAATGTCGAAGGCGCACGCACCACGCCGTCGATCGTCGCGTTTGCCAAGGATGGCGAGCGTCTGATCGGTCAGCCGGCCAAGCGCCAGGCAGTGACCAATCCGGATTCGACGGTGTTCGCGGTGAAGCGTCTGATCGGGCGTCGTTTTGACGATCCGATCACCAAGAAGGACACCGAGCTGGTTCCCTACGACATCACGCGCGGGCCGAATGGCGATGCGTGGGTGAAGGCGGGCGGCGAGGAGTATTCGCCTTCGCAGATCAGCGCGTTCATCCTGCAGAAGATGAAGGAAACCGCAGAGAGCTATCTCGGCGAGACCGTCACGCAGGCTGTCATCACGGTTCCGGCATATTTCAACGACGCACAGCGCCAGGCGACCAAGGACGCCGGCCGCATTGCGGGCCTCGAAGTGCTGCGCATCATCAACGAGCCGACGGCGGCTGCTCTGGCTTATGGCCTTGAGAAGAACGACGGCAAGACGATCGCGGTCTACGATCTTGGCGGCGGCACGTTCGACGTTTCGGTCCTCGAGATCGGCGACGGCGTGTTCGAAGTGAAGGCGACCAACGGCGACACCTTCCTCGGCGGCGAAGATTTCGATTCGAAGATCGTCCAGTTCCTCGCGGAAGATTTCCGCAAGGCAGAGGGCATCGATCTTACCAAGGACAAGCTGGCGCTTCAGCGTCTGAAGGAAGCTGCGGAAAAGGCGAAGATCGAGCTCAGCTCGGCCCAGACCACCGAAGTGAACCTTCCCTTCATCACCGCCGACGCCAATGGGCCGAAGCATCTGGTGAAGACGCTGAACCGTGCCGAGCTGGAGCGCCTCGTCGAGGAACTGATCCAGCGCACGCTTGAGCCGTGCCGCAAGGCGCTGGCCGATGCAGGCGTCAAGGCTTCGGCGATTGACGAAGTGGTGCTCGTGGGCGGCATGACCCGCATGCCCAAGGTGCGCCAGATCGTGAAGGAGTTCTTTGGCAAGGAGCCGCACACCGGCGTGAACCCCGACGAAGTCGTGGCGATCGGTGCTGCGATTCAGGCCGGCGTGCTTCAGGGCGACGTCAAGGACGTGCTGCTGCTCGACGTGACTCCGCTTTCGCTGGGCATCGAGACGCTGGGTGGCGTGTTCACCCGCATGATCGATCGCAACACCACGATCCCGACCAAGAAGAGCCAGGTCTATTCGACTGCCGATGACAATCAGCAGGCCGTGACCATCCGCGTCTTCCAGGGCGAGCGCGAAATGGCGGCGGACAACAAGATGCTCGGCCAGTTCGATCTGGTTGGCATTCCGCCGGCGCCGCGCGGCGTGCCGCAGGTCGAAGTCACGTTCGACATCGACGCCAACGGCATCGTCAACGTCTCGGCGCGCGACAAGGGCACCGGCAAGGAGCAGCAGATCCGCATTCAGGCATCTGGTGGTCTTTCGGATGCAGACATCGATCAGATGGTTCGCGATGCCGAGAGCTTTGCCGAGGACGACAAGAAGCGTCGTGCCGCGGCCGAAGCCAAGAACAATGCCGAGAGCCTCGTCCACACCACCGAGCGTCAGCTCGAGGAAAATGGCGACAAGGTCGATGCCTCGCTGAAGGCAGAGATCGAAGCCGCCGTGGCCCAGACCAAGGCTGCGATCGAAGGCGGCGACGCCGACGATATGCAGGCCAAGTCGCAGAACCTCGCACAGGTTGCGATGAAGCTCGGCCAGGCGATCTACGAGAAGCAGCAGGCATCCGAGGCTTCGCCTTCGGCAAATGCCGATGCGGCTCCGGAAACCGGTGGCGAAGAAGTCGTCGACGCCGAGTTCTCGGAAGTGGACGACAACAAGGCATAAGTAGATGCGTGTCCCCCGTCATTCCGAAACAGTGCTGCATATGGCGGCACCGCGCCGGGATGACGGGCGGGGCGGGGGCCCAAGATGACCACCGAAGTCGATTATTATGAGCTGCTCGAATGCGAGCGCACCGCCGACGATGCGACGCTGAAATCGGCGTATCGCAAGCTCGCGATCAAATATCACCCTGACAAGAATGCCGGCTGCAAGGATAGCGAAGCCAAGTTCAAGTCGGTCAGCGAAGCCTATGACGTTCTGAAGGACCCGCAAAAGCGCGCGGCCTATGATCGTTTCGGCCATGCCGCGTTCAAGAATGGCGCGGGCCAAAGCGGCGGCTTTGGCGGCGGTGGCGGCGCGCAGGATTTCGGCGCGTTCAGCGATATTTTCGAAAGCGTGTTCGGCGAGTTCATGGGCGGGCGCGGCGGTGGCCGTCCGCAGCAGCGCCGTGGCGCCGATCTGCGCTACGATATGGAAATCACGCTCGAAGACGCGTTCGACGGGCTGGCCAGCGAAATCACCGTCGATGTCTCGGGCCTGTGCGATCCGTGCGAAGGCACGGGCGCAAAGCCGGGGACGCAGGCCAAGCAGTGCGGAACCTGTGGCGGCCAGGGCAAGGTGCGTGCGCAGCAGGGCTTCTTCATGGTGGAGCGGGGCTGCCCGACTTGCCACGGCGCGGGGCAGGTCATTGCCGATCCCTGCAAGCATTGCCGCGGCGAGGGTCGTGTCGACAAGACCAAGACGCTCAAGATCAACGTGCCGCCGGGCGTGGATGAAGGCACGCGCATACGCCTTCAGGGCGAAGGCGAGGCAGGTGGACGCGGTGCCCCTTCGGGCGATCTCTATATTTTCCTCCATGTGAAGCGCCACGCGATCTTCGAGCGCGAAGGCACCAATCTGCACGCGCGCGCGCCGATCAGCTTCACTACGGCGGCTCTGGGCGGCGAGATCACGCTGCCGGGGCTCGATGGCGATAATCATGTCGTCAAGATCGCGCCGGGCACGCAGTCTGGCCGCGAAGTCCGCCAGCGCGGCGCGGGCATGCCGGTATTGCAGGGGCGCGGGCGCGGCGATCTTGTGGTCGAGCTGACGGTCGAGACTCCGACCAAGCTGACCGCAAAACAGCGCGAACTGCTCGAAGAATTCCGCTGCACCGAAACCGGCGACGAATGCCCTGAAAGTCAGGGCTTTTTCGCCAAGATCAAATCTGCGCTGGGATAAGTTACGAAAGTTAGGCGTTATTTGCGCAACATTGCAGACGCATAAAGGGTTAAAAGCGGCAATATGCTCAATGCTCCCATACCCGCAGACGATTCGGCCACGCTTCTCGTGGTCGATGACGATCGTGATATTCGCATGCTGCTCGCCAATAGCCTCGGCGCGCGCGGCTATCGGGTAGAGACAGCATCGAACGCGCGCGACATGGATCAGATCCTTGCGCGTACGCCGGTCGATCTCGTCATCCTCGATGTGATGATGCCTGGCGAAGACGGACTCTCCGCCTGCCGCCGCATCGCGCAAAAGGACGGACCGGAGATCGTGCTGCTCAGCGCTTTGGGGGAAGAGCCGGATCGCATCCTCGGCCTCGAAGTCGGCGCGAGCCATTATCTCGCCAAGCCGTGCAGCCCGCGCGAGATTCTCGCGACGGTGCGCGCAGCCTTGCGCAAGCGCGGCGCCAGCACAGTCGCTGTCGAGAGCGATTTATATAGTTTCGATGGCTGGCGGATCGATCTGGGCAGCCATGAGCTGTTCGATCCGAAGGGCGTGCTTGTCGGCCTGACCGATGGTGAATTCGCAGTGCTCCGGGTGTTTATCGAACGGCCCCGCCGCGTGCTTTCGCGTGAGGCGTTGCTTGCGGCCGCCCGTGGCCCGGATTCGGATGCGTATGATCGCGCGATCGACGTCCAGGTCAGCCGTCTGCGTCGCAAGCTGCGCTCCAGCGGCGACGAGATCATCCGCACCGTGCGCAACGAAGGCTATCTCTTCGTGCCGCGAGTCGCGCGCGGATGACGTCGTGGGGGTCCACGCGTTCGCCGCTGTTCCTCCGCGTTTTCCTGTTGATGCTGATCTGCGTCGCGGTCGTTCAGTTGATGAACGTCGCGCTGCTGATTGCGGTCCAGTCGCCCGCCGCGCGGATATCGACCGTGGGCGAAGTTGCCGATGCGCTTGCGCGCGGTGAGGACGCTAGCGGCGCGTTCGATGTCGAAAATACTTCTACGATAGAGCATGCGAACTGGAATCCGCGCGCCGAGCGGCTGGGTCTGGCCATTGCTACCGCGTTGCGGGTCGATCCGGCCCGGGTTGAGTTGCGTTTCCCCACGCCGTTTCTCCAGCGTGAACAGGTCTATAGCCGCGTAGGCATTCCTGCGCCGGTCGCGCCCGCCAGCGCCGATGCGGCGCGCACCGCGGTGCTTACCGGCGATTTCGTCGCCTCGCTGCGTCAGCCGGATGGCAGCTGGATCGTGGCTCGTTCTGGCGGGTTCGAGCCGTGGCGCTGGTTCGTGCTGCTCTGGCTCGTGCTTTCGGCGGCGGCAGTCGCGCCCTTTGCCTGGACGCTGGCCCGGCGGCTGACCAAGCCGATCGCCGCCTTTGCCGCTGCGGCCGATCGGCTCGGCCGCGATCCACGCGCCGCGCCGATCCCCATGGAGGGGCCGCCCGAAATCGCCGAGGCGGCTTCGGCATTCAATCAGATGCAGGCAAGGCTCAATCGCTATGTCGATGATCGCGCCACCGTGGTGGGTGCGGTCGCGCATGATCTGCGGACCCCGTTGATGCGTCTCGGCCTGCGGCTGGAGGGCGCGCCCGAGGAAATGCGCACGGCGTGCGAACGTGACATTCGCGACATGGAAGCGATGGTCGCCGCCACGCTTACTTATGTCCGCGATACCAATACCCCGCTTGCGCGCCGCCCGCTCGATCTGCGCTCGCTGGCTGAGACGGTGATCGATGATCTCAGCGATCGCGGTGCTGACGTGTCGCTTGCGCCCGGCGAACCGGTGGTGATCAATGGCCATTCCGCCGCGCTCAAGGCGATGTTCGAAAATTTGGTCGGCAACGCGGTAAAATATACCGGCGGCGCGGCGGTCAGCTTCTCGGTCGAAGGTGACCATGTGAGCATCGAAGTGCGCGACGAGGGGCCGGGCATGTCGCCCGAGGATATCGATCGCGCGTTCGAGCCATTCTTCCGCGGCGAGCGTTCGCGCAACCGGGATACGGGCGGAATCGGGCTGGGCCTGGCCAGCGCGCGCGCCACCGCGCGCGCGCATGGCGGCGATCTCACGCTCAGCAATCATGCGCCGCATGGCATCGTGGCGGTAGTGACTTTGCCCTTCTAGGACCGCGCACAAGCGGTCTTTGCTCCGTCTTTCATTGATGATAGCGCTACCAAGGTCGGGGATTGACGCAAAGTCAGCCGGACAGGACTGTGGCAAAAAGCTTGGGAGAGGCGCTATGGGGATCATCACCACGCGACGTACATTGTTGGGTGGCTTGGGCGCGGGACTGGCAAGCTCGGTTCTGCCGGGCTTCGCCTGGGGTTCGGAAGGGCCGAAGCGCAAGCTGGGCTATGCGATCGTCGGGCTGGGCAGCTACGCCACCAAACAGATCATGCCGCGGCTGAAAGACTGCGAGTTTGCCGAGCTCAAGGCGCTGGTCAGCGGCACGCCCGCCAAGCTCGAGCAATATGGCACCGAATACGGTATTCCGAAGACGCACCGTTATTCCTATGCCGATTATGATCGGATCAAGGACAATCCGGACATCGACCTGGTCTATGTCGTGCTGCCCAATTCCATGCATGCCGAATATTCGATCCGCGCCAGCCAGGCGGGCAAGCATGTCCTGTGCGAGAAGCCGATGGCGATCTCTGCGGCTGAATGCGAGGCGATGATCGCGGCGGCGAAGAAGGCCAATCGCAAGCTGATGATCGGCTATCGCTGCCATTTCGAGCAGCATAATCTCCACGCGATCAATCTGGTGAAAACCGGCTTTGTCGGCCGCCCGACGCTGATCACATCGGAGCACGGCTTCTTCGCCCAGCCGAACCAGTGGCGGCTCGATATGCCGCTCTCGGGTGGTGGATCGATGATGGATATCGGCATCTACAGCCTCAATGCCGCGCGCTATCTGGCGGGCGAGGAGCCCATCGAAGTCAGCGCGATGGAGTCGACCGATAAAAGCGATCCGCGCTTCCGGAATGTCGAGGATCGCATCGATTGGCAGATGCGCTTTCCCTCCGGCCTCATCGCCAATTGCGTCTCCAGCTACAGCTCCGGGCACAACGCCTTCCGCGTGACCGGCACAAAGGGTTGGGTGGGGATGGAGCCTGCCACGCCCTATCAGGGCCATCAGATGTGGACTCGCACGGGCGGCAAGACCGAGCAGGTCGTGCTGACCCCTGCGGGCAAGAACCAGTTTGTCGGCCAGCTCGATCACCTCGCGGAATGCGCGGTCAGCGGGCGTGAGCCGATCGTCTCGGGCGAAGAGGGCCTGCGCGACATGCGGCTGATCGAAGCGATCTACCGCTCGGCGCGCGAAGGCCGCGCGGTGAAGCTCAAGGCATGAATCGTCGCGAAGTGGTGGCCGCCGCAGCGCTGCTCGCGGGCAGCGCAATGGCGCCGATGGCGTTTGCGCAAGCCACGAGGCGTCCAAGCAAGCGCATCGCGGTGCTGATTGCCGAGATGACGCTTGCCGAAAAGCTCGGCCAGATGACCCAGATCCCGGGCGGGCGGCAGCGCGCGCTCAATTCGCGGCTCGATGCGGCGATGCTCGATCGGGTGCGCAAGGGCGAGATGGGCTCGTTCCTCCACGTCGCCGGTGCCGAACCCCTTCGCGATCTTCAGCGCATCGCAGTCAACGAGACGCGACTCAAGATACCGTTGCTGTTCGCGATGGACGTGATCCACGGCTATCGCACCACGCTTCCCGTTCCGATTGCGCTCGCTTCGAGCTGGGACCCGAAAGTTGCCGAGCGCGCCGCGCGGATTGCGGCGGAGGAAGCCTGGGCGGCGGGGCTGCACTGGACCTTCGCGCCGATGATCGACGTTGCCCGTGATGCCCGCTGGGGCCGCGTGGTCGAGGGGGCGGGCGAAGACGCCTATCTCGGATCGCGTATGGCGGTCGCGCAGGTGAAGGGCTTCGAGCCTGACGGCACCGCGCGCCGGGTGGGCATCCTCTCCTGCGCCAAGCATTTCGTCGGCTATGGCGCTGCCACGGGCGGCCGCGATTACGATAGCGCCGATATATCCGAGCGGACGCTCCACGAAGTCTATCTGCCACCCTTTTACGCGGCGGCGCAGGCGGGCACGGGCAGCTTCATGGCCGCGTTCAACGATGTCGGCGGCGTTCCGATGACGGCGCATGCGCCGCTGGTGCGTGGGCTGCTGCGGGAAAGATGGGGCTATCAGGGGCTGATGGTCAGCGATTGGAACGCGATCCGCGAACTGATCAACCACGGCATTGCCGCGAACTTCGTCCAGGCCGCCGCGATGGCGCTGCGCGGGGGCATCGACATGGATATGGCGAGCAGCACCTATGCCGGCTACCTCGCCGAAGCCGTTTCCGCGGATGCCAGCCTGATGCCGCTGATCGACGAAGCGGTGGGGCGTATTCTCGCCGCGAAGGAGCGGCTGGGGCTATTCGAAGACCCCTATGCATTCGGCGACGTCGCGCAGGAAAAGGCTCCGCTCGACCGCAGCAGCGCCCGCGATCTGGCGCGGCGCTCGGTGGTGCTGCTGCGCAACGAAGGCGGGCTGCTGCCGCTCAAGCCGGGCGTAAAGCTGGCGCTGATCGGCGGTCTGGCCGACGATGCTTCGACCACGCTGGGTTCGTGGCGGGCGCGCGGCCTGCCGGAGACGGCCGTGACGTTGCGCGCCGCAATGCCCGACGCGGTGTTCGCAGACGGCAAGGACATTCCCGCCGCCGTCGCCGCCGCCAAGCGCGCCGATGTCGTGCTGCTCGCGATTGGCGAGGATTTCGATCTCTCCGGCGAAGCGCGCAGCCGTTCTGACATCGGCTTGCCCGGCAATCAGGCCGCGTTGGTCGACGCGATCAAGGCGACGGGCAAACCCGTGGTCGCGGTGTTGATGAATGGCCGCCCGATGGCGCTGGAGGCGGCGCTCAAGGGCATATCCGCAGTGCTCGAAACCTGGTTCCTCGGCATCGAGAGCGGCCCCGCGATCGCTGAAATACTGAGCGGCAAGGTCTCGCCCGGCGGCAAGCTGCCGATGGGCATGCCCCGCGTCACCGGTCAGGCACCGATGACCTATGCCCATCTGCCCAGCGGCCGCCCGGCGAACCCCGATTTCGCGATCGACAGCGCGCGGTATCGCGACGTGGATATCGGGCCGCTTTTCCCGTTTGGGCACGGCCTCAGCTTTTCGAAATTCGATTATGGCGAAGTGCGGCTGGAAAGCGGTCCGGGCCGCGTCATCGCGCATGTCGCGGTTACGAACAGCGGCGCGGTCGCCGCCGATGAGGTCGTCCAGCTCTATTTCCGCGATCCCGCCGCCTCGGTCGCGCGGCCGGTGAAGGAATTGCGCGGCTTTGCGCGGGTGGCGCTGGAGCCGGGCCAGACCCGCAACCTCAGCTTCACGCTCGAACATGCCCAGTTCGCGATCTGGCAGGGCGGCAAATGGATCGTCGAGGCGGGCTCGATCGAGATCATGATCGGCAGTTCGTCGGGCGACATCCGCACCCGCGCGCTCTTCGCAATCCCGCAAGTCAGCGAGGGGCAAGTGCCTGCCTCCGCGATCGAAACCAAAGTGGAAATCGCATGATCGCCGAGCCCTGGCATACCCTGTTGATCGTCACCGCGAGCATCGTCGCGGTGATCGTGCTCGTCCTGCGCGTAAAGCTTCAGCCCTTCCTCGCCTTGCTGCTCGTCGCACTCATCACCGGCCTCGCATTCGGCGCCGATCCGCAATCGGTGATCGCCGCCGTCCGCAAGGGCACCGGCGAGGCACTGGGCTTTGTCGCGGTGGTGATCGGGCTTGGCGCGATCCTTGGCGGGCTGCTCGAGGCGTCGGGCGGGGTCAACGCCATTGCGCACCGATTGCTCGATGCGTTTGGCGAGCGGCGCATCCCCTGGGCGCTGACTGCGGTGGGCATCATCGTCGGCATCCCGCTATTCTTCGACGTCGCCTTCATCATCCTCGCGCCGTTGCTCACCACGCTCGCCGTGCGCGCAGACCGGCGGATCACGTACTTCGCGCTTCCGCTGCTGGCGGGCCTGCTGGTCATGCACGCATTGCTTCCGCCGCATCCCGGCCCGGTCGCGGTCGCGGAGCTGATCGGCACCGATTATGGGCTGCTCGCATTTTACGGCCTGATCTGCGGCATTCCCGCCGCGATCATCGCCGGGCCGGTCTTCGCACGGCTGGCGCATGGCGCGCCCGGCTGGGGCGATATGTCGCCACCGCCGATGCTCGACGCAGATGCGCCGCAGACCGATCCCATCGGCTTTTGGCCGGCAATCGTGGCGATGCTGGTGCCGCTTGGGTTGATCCTGCTCGCGGCGGTCGCGGGGCAATTCATGGCGGATGGACAGGTCAAGTCGGCGCTCCAGTTCATCGGCCACCCGTTCACCGCGTTGATCCTCGCAACGCTCTCGGTCACCGCATGGCTGCGCTTCCGCGTGAATGCCCCGCTCGACACCATCTCGCGGATCATGACCAAGGCGCTTGAGCCTGCGGGCCTGATGGTCCTCGTGGTCGGCGCGGGCGCTGCCTATAAGGAAGTGCTGATCCAGAGCGGGGCAGGGCAACAGGTCACCGCCGCCGTCGCATCGGCGCAACTCTCGGTGCTGGTCTTCGCCTTCCTGCTCGCCGCGTTCGTGCGGATCGCGCAAGGCTCGGCGACCGTCGCGATGGTCACGGCCGCCGGGCTCGCCGCGCCGCTGATCGCCGCTGCGGGACTCTCGCCCAGCCGCATCGCTTTGGTCACCATCGCCATCGGCGCGGGCGCGTCTATCGCCAGCCATGTCAACGACACCGGCTTCTGGCTGGTGAAGCAATATCTCGGGCTGACCGAGGCGCAGACCTTCCGCAGCTGGACGCTTTGCGCCACCATCGCGGGCGCGGTGGTCTTTGCGATGGCCGGGCTGCTCTGGAATTTCGTGTGAGGGAAATACAATGATCCGAACGACCCGCCGCGCAGTGCTGGCAGGCATCGCTGCCGCACCCTTCGTCCCTGGCCTCGCGCATGCCGAGACCGTTGGCGGCATCACCAAATTCGATGACGCGCTCGATGCCGTGATCGACGTTTCCTCGCCGATCGAAGTGCTGGGCACCGGCTATCAATGGGCCGAAGGTCCGGTCTGGGTGAAGCAGGGCGGCTATCTGCTGTTCAACGATCCGCCCTCGAACGTCTGTTACAAGTGGAAGCCGGGCAAGCCGGTCACCAAGTTCATGCGCCCCTCCGGCTTGGCGGGGACGATCCCCGAAGGCGTGCGCGAGGCAGGCGCTAACGGCATGGCGATCGATGCACAGGGCCACCTCGTCATCGCCGATTCGGGCACCCGCGCGGTCGCCCGTATCGATCTCAAAACCATGAAAAAGACGATCATCGCCGACAGATATTTCGGCAAGCGCTTCAGCAGCGTCAATGATCTGACGATCAGCCGGGGTGGCAAAATCTACTTCAGCGATCCTCCTTATGGCTTTTCCAAGGGCGACGACTCGCCGCTCAAGGAGATCGATTTCAACGGCCTCTATCATGTCGATGTCGCCGGTGGTGAAGTCGGGCTGGTCGATAAAACGCTCAAGCGACCCAACGGCGTCGCGCTCTCGCCCAATCAGTCCTTGCTCTATGTCGCGCTCTCCGACCCTGACCGGCCCGAAATCCGCGTCTACGAACTCGCGGCCGACGGCACCGCGATGGACGAAGGGCGTCTCTTCCACGATTTCCGCCCCGAGGTTGCGGCCAAGCTGCGGGGCCTGCCGGATGGGCTCAAGGTCGATGCCGCGGGCCGGATCTTCGCGGCCGGGCCGGGCGGGGTCTATATTCTTTCGCCGGAGGGCAAGCGGCTGGGCCTGATCGCAACGGGCAAGGCCGTCGCCAATTGCTGCTTCGGCGAAGACGGCAAGACGCTGTTCCTCACGTCGCATACGATGGTCGCGAAGGTGCGGTTGAAGACCAAGGGCTGGTGAGCGGGGCCTTCGCGCCCTAAGCGGAGGGCATGGCCAAACCTCAAGAGATTCCCGCTGCAACTGTGATCGTGATGCGCGAAGGCGCAGGCGCGCCTGAACTTCTGATGGTCGAGCGCGCCGCCGCGATGTCGTTCGCCGGCGGCGCGTTGGTGTTCCCCGGCGGCCGCATCGATCCGGGCGATCATACGCTCGCGGCAACGTTGGAGGGCGATCCCGACGATCTCGCCGCGCGCATCGGCGCGGTACGCGAGACGCTGGAGGAAGCGGGCGTCGCAGTCGGCATCGACGTGCCAGCGCAGGTCATTCCGGATCTCGGGCGGCGGCTTTATGCGGGCGAAACGCTTGCGGCTTTGCTGGCGGAAGTGGGCGGGCATTTGCGGCTCGACGATCTCGTCCCCTTTGCGCGCTGGGTGCCGCAGGGCGTGAGCCACAAGGTGTTCGACACGCGCTTCTATCTCGCGCGCGCGCCACAGGGTGCCGAGCCGGTGGTGGACGGCAACGAGAATGTCCGCGTTTTCTGGATGAGCGCGCAAGGCGTGATCGATGCTGCCGATCGCGGCGAAGCAACGATCATTTTCCCCACGCGCCGCAACCTTGAGCGGCTGGCCTTGTTCGGTTCCTATGCCGATGCCGTATCCGATGCCCGCGCCCATGAGGCTCGCACTGTGACGCCGTGGGTCGAGAATCGGGAAGGGGTCGACCACCTCTGCATTCCCGACGATCTTGGCTATCCGGTCACGTCCCAGCCGCTCGCGGAGGCGATGCGGGCGTGAAAGGCGTAACGCAGGCGATTACGGCGGTTCTGATTTTCATATTGTTGGCGGGTGCGCTGTTGCTCGGCTTCGCGATGCTGCGCGGACGTCCCCAGGATCTGCCCTGGACACGGCTCGATCTGGGCCAGCCGGTGGGCGCGTTCACCGGGCGCAAGCTCGCCGGGCTTACCGACGATTACGCCCAATGCCGCGCGCTGCTCCGCGCCGCTGGGGTCCGCTACACGATGCTCGCCCCGGTCAAGGGGGAGGGGCAATGCGGCTATAGCGACGGGCTGCGCTTCGATGAGGGTGGATCGCAGGAGGTTGATTATAGCCCTTCCGGCCTAGGCACCGCATGCCCGGTCGCGGCAGCGCTGGCGATGTGGGAATGGAATGTCGTCCAGCCCGCCGCACAGCGCCATTTCGGCGCGAAGGTCGCGCGGATCGAGCATCTCGGCAGCTATTCCTGCCGGCGCATCTATGGCCGCACCTCGGGCGACTGGAGCGAGCATTCGACCGGCGATGCGCTCGATATCGCCGCGTTCCGCCTGTCGAATGGCGAGCGGATCAGCGTGCTGGAAGATTGGAACGGCAAGGGTGAGGGGGCACGCGAAAAGACCGCGTTCCTGCGCGAAATCCGCACCGGCGGGTGCAAGCTGTTCTCGACCGTGCTCTCGCCCGATTACAACGCGGCGCACCGCGATCATCTGCATTTCGATCAGGCCGAGCGCGGCGAAATGGGCTGGCGGGCGTGTAGGTAATTTCCAGTTCCTCCCCCGCTGCGCGAGGGAGGAATTGAGTTCAGTTCGACATTGCTGCCGGATCGACCTTTTCCACCCATTGCGGGAAAAAGGCCGGCTGACGGTTCGACCAGCCCGAGGCAGTTGCGGCGGCTTCGCTGATCGACTGGAGCAGCTTGCGGCGCAGATCCGGATGCAGGTGCGGCAGGGCAGCCGCGGCGCAGAACGCTGCGGGAAGCCAGGGGCGAACCTCGGCCCCGATCAGCCGCTCATACAGGAAGCGGAATGCCGAGAAGGTGGTGATCCGGCCCTGACCCAGATCGAAAGCGGCGATGGTGATCAGCGGCGCCATGAACGGCTCCATCGAATCGAGATCGGCATCGTCGGGCATCAGCGCGCGAACTTCGGGGAGCCGATCATAAATGTGGGCCTGGGCGCGGATGCTGGCGGCTTCGGTGCCGTCGCGAGACCAGCGCTCCAGCGCGTCTTCGCGTTCAAGGCCGATATCAAGGCTGCGGCGCACGTAACGCTGCGTCGCTGCGCTAAATCCGGCAAATTCTTTCATCTCGGCCAGCGTCATAGCGCCTTCTGCCGGTTTCATTTTCGCACCCATGCTCTTCGACTCCCAACCCCGGAAACCAACCCTCCGAAATCGATCATGCGGCAAAATGGTTAACGCGCCGCTTAACCGACTTGTCTTCCCCTGTTCACAATTGGAGCCGCAAACGTGCTGCGGCGCAACAAGGGTTGCGACGAGTTGAGCCTCCGCGACCATAAACGTCGCGGAGTGATGCCTTTGCGCAACTAAGTTGAGTTCCGGAGCCGTGCCCGGAACGAGTCTCACCAGTTAAACATCGTTCCGTCTTCGAGACGATTTACTGGCAGATAAGCGCGCTTATATTCGTATTTCGCGGCCAGTTTCTCGTCGATCTCAACGCCAAGGCCCGGCGCATCGCCCGGATGCATCAGCCCCTGATTGATCGAATAGCCATGCGGGAAGACCGCGTCGGTTTCCTCCGAATGGCGCATATATTCCTGGATGCCGAAATTGGGCACGGAGAGGCCGAAATGCAGCGCCGCCGCCATCGTCACCGGCGAAAGATCGGTGGCGCCGTGGCAACCGGTCTTGACCTGATAGAGGTCTGCCAGGCTGGCGATCCGGCGCAGATGGGTAATGCCGCCGGCATGGACCACGGTCGCGCGGATATAGTCGATCAATTGCTCTTCGATCAGCTGCTTGGCATCCCAAATCGAATTGAAGATTTCGCCCACCGCCAGCGGCGTGGTGGTGTGCTGGCGGATCAGGCGGAACGCCGCCTGATTCTCGGCGGGCGTGGTGTCTTCCAGCCAAAACAGGCGATAGGGCTCCAGATCCTTACCCAGCCGCCCGGCTTCGATCGGCGTCAGCCGGTGATGCACGTCGTGCAGCAGATGCACGTCCCAGCCCAATGCATCGCGCGCTTTGTCAAACAGCTTGGGCACGTGGCGCATATATTTGGAAGTCGACCACACCGTCTCGTCGGGGATCGAGCCCTTGGCCGGCTCGTAATAGAAACGCTCGCCCGAGACGCCATAAGTGGTGGCGATGCCCGGCACGCCCGATTGCAGGCGCACGGCCTTATAGCCCTGCTCCAGATATTCCTGTGCGCGGTCGATCGTCTCTTCCACGTCGCTGCCATTGGCATGGCCATAGACCATGCAGCCTTCGCGGCTGGCGCCGCCGAGCAATTGGTAGACCGGAAGCCCGGCAAGCTTGCCCTTGATGTCCCACAGCGCCGTATCGACCGCGGCGATCGCAGACATCGTTACTGGCCCGCGGCGCCAATAGGCACCCTTGTACAGATACTGCCAGATATCCTCGATCCGGTGCACATCGCGCCCGATCAGGCAGGGGATCACATGATCGGTAAGATAAGCGGCAACCGAAAGCTCGCGGCCGTTGAGCGTCGCATCGCCAAGGCCATAGACTCCTTCATCGGTCTCGATCTTCAGCGTGACGAAGTTGCGGCCGGGGCAGGTCACGATGACGCGGGCGTTGATGATGGAAGGCAAGGCAAGAACCCCTGAAATTGGTATGACCAATATTCACTTGTCGATTAGGCCATGTCAACCTACAAGATGTCTGACAATTGGAAGCGCGATGAAAATTACCGGCAACAAGCTGTATCAGCGGGTGGCGACGTCCATCATGGAAGGGATCGAAGCGGGGCGCTGGTCGCCCGGCACGCGCCTGCCCAGTGAGCGCGATCTCGCCGAGGAGTATAAGGTCAGCCGCCCGACGATCCGCGAAGCGATGATCGCCCTGGAAATGCGGGGTTGGATCGAGGCGCGGCACGGCTCCGGCCTGTACGTCACCAAGCGCGATCATCGCCTCGGCGGGCAGGCGGATTCGCTCAATGTCGACATTGGCGCGTTTGATCTGACCGAGGCGCGCATCCTGTTCGAAGGCGAGGCGGTGGCGCTGGCGGCGGTGTCGATTACCGACGAGCAACTGGCTGAACTCGATGGACTATTGGAAGAAATGGCGGCGGACGATTCGGATGAGCCTGCGGTGATGCACGCCGATCATCGCTTCCATCTCGCCATCGCCGCCGCCACCGGAAACGCGGCGATCCGGGGCGTCATCGAATATCTGTGGGACTTGCGAGTCAAATCGCCGCTCGCCGCCAATATGTTCGCGCGCGCCAAGCGGAGCGGAGTAACGCCGCGCGTGGGCGAGCATCAAGCGATCGTCGCGGCGTTGAAAGCCCGGGACCCCTATGCGGCACGCAGCGCGATGCGGTCGCATTTGCGCGGGGTGGTCGAGGATCTGCTCGCCGCCACCGAACTGGAAGTGATGGAGCGCGCGCGCAGCGAACTCGACGCCCGGCGTGACAATGTTGCGAAGCGGCTGGAGATCGGGGTGGCCTGACCCGGGTACTGTATCGGCCATAATTGGCCTTACCAAAACGCCATGATCGCCCGCTTTGCAGCGTTTCTGGCTGCGGCAAGCGCCCGCGCGGCGCGGCGTAAATGCCGTTACGGAAACCGCGCTTTCGCCGAAAGCCCTGCATTTCCGTGGTTTCCGAACTGATTCCAGTCGCCTTTACGTACACGTCAGGCTATAGTGCAGGCCGTGACCGCAACCGCTATCCCCTATGAGTTCCCGATCGACGTCGCGCAGAGCGATATCGATTTTATGGGGCATGTGAACAACGCTTCGTATCTGAAGTGGGTGCAGGAAGCGGTGATCAGCCATTGGCAGCATCTCGCGCCGGTCGAGGCGGTTGCCGAGCATCTCTGGGTCGCGCTCAAGCATGAGATCACCTATCGCCGCCCGGCCTTTCTCGAAGACGATGTCGTAGCGACTGTGTTGCTTGAGAAGGTTCATGGCGCGCGCGCTTTCTACGAGACCGTCATCAAGCGCGGCAGCGACGTCCTTGCCGAGGTCAAGTCGAGCTGGTGCTGCCTCGATGCCGAGACGCTGCGCCCCGCTCGGCTCACGCAGAACGTGATCGACAAATTCTTCGTCGCCAAGAGCGAATAGCACCGGTTTCGCTAGCGCATGCGCGGACGTGCAGCTAACCTGGGTTAATCAACCTCGGGAGCAGTCGAATGGCGCACAAGTTCGAAATCTACAAGGACAAGGCCGGGGAGTTCCGCGTCCGCTTCAAGTATAACAATGAGGTGATGTTCGCGACCGAGGGTTACGCGAACAAGGCATCCGCCGAAAACGCGATCGCATCGATCAAGAAGAACGGCCCGGACGCACCTACCGAAGACAATAGCTGATCAGCGGACTCGGCTGGCGAGCGCCGCGTCGCTCGCCAGCCTGTCTGCGCGCTCATTGTCCGGGTGGCCGGCATGGCCCTTCACCCATTTCCATTCGACGCGGTGCGGCTTGGCGGCAGCCAATAGCTCCTGCCACAGATCGGCGTTCTTGACCGGATCGCGCGAAGCCGTGCGCCAGCCATTCTTCATCCAGCCATGGATCCATTTGGTCAGGCCATCCATCACATAGCGGCTGTCGGTAGAGAGCGTCACGCGGCAGGGGCGCTTGAGCGCCTTCAGCCCCTCGATCGCCGCCATCAGCTCCATGCGATTGTTGGTGGTATGCGGCTCGCCGCCGGAGAGTTCCCGCTCGGTTCCGCCCATCCGCAGCAACGCGCCCCAGCCGCCCGGCCCGGGATTGCCCTTGCACGCGCCATCGGTGGCGATTTCGACGTGGTCTAATTCGGTCATGCGAAAAGCTGCGCCCCATGTGCTTCGTAAAAATCGAGCCGCCGCAGATAGGCGAGGGGGTCTTTGCGCGTCACCATCGCGTCCGCCGGGGTGTTGAGCCAGTCCCACGCCCGGCTGAGCAGGAAGCGCAAAGCCGCGCCCTCGGCGAGCACCGGCAAAGCCGCGCGCTCGGCATCGCTCAGCGGGAAAGCCCTCGAATAGCCCGCGATCAGCGCATCGCCGATTGCCGCGTCGTAATTTTCGCCGTTCGCGTCGAAGCTCCACGCGCCGTGCATTACTGCAATGTCATAGGCGCGGATATCGGTGCAGGCGAAATAGAAGTCGATCAGCCCACTCACCTTGTCGCCGAGCATCAGCACATTGTCCGGGAAAAGATCGGCGTGGACGGCACTTGTCGGCAGATGCTGCGGCCACCGCGCGGCAATGCTCTCCAACGCCTTCGAAACCCTGTCGAAAAGCCCCGGCGCAATGTCGTCCAGGCTCTGCCCGCATCGTCCGAGCAGCGGTGCCCAGCTTTCCATGCCCATCGAATTGGGGCGATCGCGCGTGAAATCCTCAAGCGCCGCGTGCATCTGGCCCATCGCCGCGCCGGCCGAGACTGCCTGCGCAGCCGTCGGGTGCGTCAGCGAGACGCCGGTCAGGAACTTGATCAAACAAGCCGGTCGGCCCTCAAGCGCATGAATTTCCACGCCCGCGCGGTCCTTGATCGCGGGCGGCACCGGCAGGCCCTTGGCATCGAGATGATCGAGCAAGGCCATGAAATAGGGCAAATCGTCCGCCGCGACGCGCTTCTCGTACAGCGTCAGGATGAATCGGCCCTTGGTCGTATCGACCAGATAGTTGGAATTCTCGACGCCCTCGGCAATGCCCTTGGACGAGACCAGTTCGCCAACATCGAATTTTGCGAGAAAGGCGCTCAGCGCTTCGGCTGAGACCTGCGTATACACTGCCATGACGTTGCCTATGCCGCTTCTAGGCCGCGGGGCAGCTTGAAGACCACATTCTCTTCGACGGTCTCGACTTCGCGTTCGGTCACCTCAAAGCGCTCGGAAAGCTTGGCGATCAGTTCGCGCACCAGCAGTTCGGGCGCCGAGGCCCCCGCACTGATGCCCAGCGTGCCAATTCCATCCAGCCACGCCCAATCGAGATCGTCGGCGCGCGGGATCAGATAGGCAGTCGTGCCAAATCGCTCGGCGACTTCGACGAGGCGCAGCGAATTGGACGAGTTCGGGCTGCCGATCACCAGCATCAGATCGGCCGAGGCAGCGATGGCCTTGACTGCGCCCTGCCGGTTGGTGGTCGCGTAGCAAATGTCGTTCGGGCCGGGCGCAAGGATCGCGGGGAAGCGGCGTTGCAGAACTTCGAGCGTCGCCGCGGTATCGTCCACCGACAGCGTCGTCTGGGTCAGGAAGGCGAGGTTGTTCGCGTCCGCCACCGTTACCGCTTCGGCGTCCGCGGGCGTTTCGATCAGCGTCATCACGCCTTCGGGCACCTGGCCGAAGGTGCCGATCACCTCGGGATGCCCGGCATGGCCGATGAACAATATATGCCGCCCGGCGGCGACCAGCCGCTCGGCCTGCCGATGTACCTTGGATACCAAAGGGCAGGTCGCGTCGAGATATTCGAGGCCGCGTTCCTCTGCCTTGGCGGGGACTGCCTTGGGCACGCCGTGTGCGGAAAACACCACGGGCACATCGTCGGGCACCTCGTCCAGTTCCTCGACGAAGATCGCGCCCTTTGCCTTCAGCGTATCGACCACGAACTTGTTGTGGACGATCTCGTGCCGGACATAGACCGGGGCGCCATATTTCTCAATCGCGAGCTCGACGATGCGGATCGCGCGATCGACGCCGGCGCAAAAGCCGCGCGGCGCGGCGATCAGGACTTCGAGGACGGGCTTGAGCGGTGCATGCATGATGCGCGATCCCCTACGCGATTGCTTGCGTGGGCGGAAGGTGGTTCCTATGGTGCCCGCCGTTTCCGGGTGAGCCCGGGCCAGTGTTTCGAAAGGTGCCCCCAACTTGGTTCGCAAGCTTGCAATCTCCGCCCTGATCCTGCTCGCCGCTGGCGGTTGCAGCCGTACCGGCGAGATCACCGATGGCGGCATCGCTTCGCTTCGCTCGGCCTGTCCGCGTGTCGGCGTGCCTGCGGGCACCGGCGACATGACTCAGTTCGATCCGCCCGCCAGCCGCGATTCCGCTGCCATCGACGTGGTCGCGACGCTGACCAACGTCACTTCGACGTGCGATGATTCGGGCGAGCAGATCGTCACCACGGTCAATTTCGACGTGCTGGCCACCCGCCGCGATGCCGGTGCGGCGCGCGACGTCAGCCTGCCTTATTTCATCACGATCGTACGCGGCGGCACCTCGGTGGTCGCCAAGAGCGTCGATCGCGTCACCGTGCATTTCGAAGCCGGACAGACCCGCGCGAGCGGAAAGGGTGTTGGGACCAGCCACGTCGCCCGTAGCGCCGCGACGATCCCTGAGGACATTCGCAAGCGCCTGACCGAAAAGCGCAAGGCTGGCGAGGAAGCTGCTGCGATGGACCCGCTCGCCGATCCCTCGGTGCGCGGCGCCGTGCTCTCCGCGACCTTCGAGGCGCTGGTCGGCTTCCAGCTGACCGAGGATCAGCTCAAGTATAACCTGACGCGCTGACAATTCCGTCCCCCCGGCGAAAGCCGGGGTGTCAGGCAGCACGTCCACAACAAAAGTCGCATGAGATCCCGGCTTTCGCCGGGATGACGGATATGGCGATTGACTCGAATCATCCGCCCCGCCAAGGCTGGGCTCGTCGATATGCACGCGCGGGAGAGCGTGGCTTTTAGCCACCGCCGAAGGAGCAACCGCCCCGGAATCTCTCAGGCACAAGGGACCGCGCAGCGCACGACACTCTGGAAAGCGTTCACCGGAAACGGTGAACCACCGAAGGGGTAAGCTGTCCGCAAGGCAGCGAAAGCTCTCAGGTTCCCGTGACAGAGGGGGCGATGGATTTTGGCGCTTGGCAGAGCGCGGATTCGTCGTTGTCCCCTTGCCGCGGAGCGTGCCCGATGAGCCAAGACGTCCAATCCCAGGAACTCAGTG
This sequence comes from Sphingomonadales bacterium, assembly GCA_004173185.1. Lineage (GTDB taxonomy): Bacteria > Pseudomonadota > Alphaproteobacteria > Sphingomonadales > Sphingomonadaceae > Sphingomonas. The sequence continues at coordinate 21,538 of SEFZ01000002.1, forward strand.
GCGATCCCGAAGGCGGGGAAAGCGAGCCTGCGCTCAGCACCCTGCAGCTCGATGCATGGCACCGCGCCCATGGCGGCCGGATGGTGCCCTTTGCCGGCTATGAAATGCCTGTCCAATATGAAGGCATCATGGCCGAGCATCTCTGGACGCGCGAGCATGCCGGGTTGTTCGACGTCAGCCATATGGGCCAGTTGATCTTCTCGGGACCGGACGTTGAAGCTGCGCTCGAAACGCTGATGCCGGCGGATATCGCCGCGGCCAAGCCGGGCCACCCGGTATATTCGCTGCTGATGGGCGAAAATGGCGGCATTCTCGACGATCTGATGCTCACCCGGCGCGACGATGGCTCGATCTACGTCGTTGTCAACGGCGCCTGCAAATGGGACGATATCGCCCATTTCCGCGAGCATCTCGCCGACGAGATCGAAATCAATCACATGGACGAGCATGCCTTGCTCGCGTTGCAGGGGCCGGAAGCGGCCACTGCGCTTGCCCGCATCCTCCCCGGCGTCGAAGCTTTGGTGTTCATGCAGGGCGGCTTGTTCCAATGGCAGGGCCATGATCTGTGGGTCAGCCGCTCGGGCTATACGGGCGAGGACGGTTTCGAGATTTCGCTGCCGGGCGAAGCTGCCGAGGCGTTTGCCGATGCGCTGACCGCGATGGAAGAGGTCAAGCCGATCGGCCTTGGCGCACGCGATTCGCTGCGCCTCGAAGCCGATCTCCCGCTCTACGGCCACGATCTCGATGCCGAGACCACGCCGGTTTCCGCGTCCCTCGGCTTCGCGCTCAAGAAGCGTCGCCGCGAGGAAGGCGGCTTCCCCGGCTATGAGCGCATCATGGCCGAGCGCGAAAGCGGCCCGATCCTCAAGCGCGTCGGTCTGGTGATCGAAGGCCGTCAGCCGGTCCGCGAAGGCGCGGCGGTGGTCGATGCCGACGGCACCGAAGTCGGCCGCGTCACCAGCGGCGGCTTTGCGCCGACCGCGCAAAAGCCCATCGCCATGGCATATGTGCCCGTCGCTTCGGCGGTGGTTGGCAGCAAGATCACGATTGCCCAGCGCGGCAAAATTCATACTGCGGAGGTCGTCCAGATGCCCTTCGTTCCCCATCGCTATGTCAGAAAGGGAGCCTGACACATGAGCCGTTACTACACCGAAGATCATGAGTGGGTCGAAGTCGATGGCGACATCGGCACGGTCGGAATCAGCGAATATGCGCAGGGCCAGCTCGGCGACATCGTGTTCGTCGAAACCCCCGATGAGGGCAAGGAATTGACCAAGGGCGACGACGTCGCCGTGGTCGAGAGCGTCAAGGCCGCATCGGACGTCTATTCGCCGGTCTCGGGCACCGTCCTCGAAGGCAATGACGCCCTCGCCGACACCCCCGAACTGGTCAACGAAGACCCCGAAGGCGATGGCTGGTTCTTCAAGATCACGCTGAGCGACCCGAGTGAGGTCGAGAGCCTGATGAACGAGAGCGCCTACGCCGAGTTCGTCTCAAAGCTGTGAAGCTGGCGATCGCCTTGACCGGTTTGGGGGCGGCAGCGTGCAGCGCTGCTCAACCACCGGTCGGGGCGGCGCAAATTCTGAAGCAGTGCGCTTCGTTTCTGGGGAAGCCCGTTCAGGCATCCGGCTATCTTGGCGAATGTGCGGGCTATACCTGCCAGCTGTTCCCCGATCAGGCGGCAGCTACAGCCTTTGACGAGGCATGGAAGGCCAGCAACGTCGCCCAGCAGAAGGTGAGCCGTGGCGCCAAGCCGGAGGACCTTGGGCTCTCCAATGCTTGGGACCGGGTTCAGGCGCTTTGGCCGATCGGCGTTGGCTTCAGTGAAACCTTTGATCGCAACGCTGCACCGCTTCAGAATAGTTATGTCGTCATTACCGGACGCATGGACGAGCATAGCTGCGATGGTAGCGGCGGCGCCGATCGATCCGCCGGACTCCGCCCCACCGATATTCGCGCCTGGACTGTGTCCGAAGGCGCTCCCGCAAACACCCATTGAGAAGGCTCACATGCGCTATCTCCCACTGACCCCCAATGACCGTCAGGAAATGCTCGGCGTCATCGGCGCCAAGACCATCGACGATCTGTTCGTCGACGTCCCCGGCGTTGCCCAGCTCGATGGCCCGATCCATGGCCTGCCGCTCCACGCGAGCGAACTCGCGGTCGAGCGTCACATGTCGGCGCTGGCGAAGAAGAACCTCGCCGCAGGCGATGCGCCGTTCTTCCTGGGTTGCGGGGCATATAAGCATCACGTGCCCGCGTCGGTCGATCACCTCATCCAGCGCGGCGAGTTCCTGACGGCCTACACGCCGTATCAGCCCGAAATCGCGCAGGGCACGCTGCAGATGATGTTCGAGTTCCAGTCGCAGGTCGCGCGCTTGCTCGGCTGTGATGTCGCGAACGCATCAATGTACGACGGTTCGACGGCATGCTGGGAAGCCATCGTCATGGCCCGTCGCGTGACGAAGCGCGGCAAGGCGATCCTCTCGGGCGGCTTGCATCCGCACTACGTCTCGGTCGCCAATACGATGGCGAAGTTCACCGGCGATCAGCTCGTCACCTCGATCCCGACGCTGACCCCGACCCCGGACACCGACGATCTGATCGCGCAGATCGACAGCGATACCTCGTGCGTTATCGTCCAATATCCTGACATTCTCGGCCGCATCGCCGATCTCTCCAAGCTCGCCGAAGCATGCCACGCCAAAAAGGCGCTGCTCGTCGCGGTCGTCACCGAGCCGGTCGCGCTCGGCGCAATAAAGTCGCCCGGCGAAATGGGCGCGGACATCGTCGTTGGCGAAGGCCAGTCGATCGGCGTCGGCCTCCAGTTCGGTGGGCCGTACGTAGGTCTGTTCGCCTGCTCGGAAAAGCTGGTCCGCCAGATGCCGGGTCGCCTGTGTGGCGAGACGGTGGATGCCGAGGGCAAGCGCGGCTTCGTGCTCACGCTCAGCACCCGCGAGCAGCATATCCGCCGCGAGAAAGCGACGTCGAACATCTGCACCAGCTCGGTGCTGTGCGCGCTCGCCTGGTCGATCCACATGACCCTGCTGGGCGAGAAGGGCCTGCGTCAGCTCGCCGCGATCAACCATGCCGGTGCCTCGGCCGCCGCGGACACGCTCGCAAGCGTCCCCGGCGTCGAATTGGTCACCCCGAATTTCTTCAACGAGTTCACGCTCAAGCTTTCCAAGGAAGCCCGGCCTGTGGTTCGCGATCTCGCGAACAAGGGCATCCTCGCGGGCGTGTCGCTCGGCCGGCTTTATCCCGGCGAAGCGAGCCTCGAAAACGGCCTCGTCGTCGCGGTTACCGAAACCACTACGCAGGAGGACGTCGAAACACTTGCCTCCGCGCTGAAGGAGGTGCTGGCATGAGCACGATCAACGCAAGCGGCTGGCGCCCCACCACCCCCGAAGCCGGCGAGAGCAGCGGCCAGACCTTCACCGGCAACCGCGCATTGATGCTCGAAGAAGCTTTGATCTTCGAGATCGGCTCGATCAGCACCACCGGCGTGGATTTCGGCGAAGTCCCCACGGGCAAGTCGCGCCTCGCGGGCCTTGAGCGCAACGCGGACATCGGTCTCCCCGGCCTGTCCGAGCCCGAAACGGTGCGCCATTACACCCGCCTCAGCCGCCAGAATTACGCGATCGATCTGGGCCTGTTCCCGCTCGGCAGCTGCACGATGAAGCATAATCCGCGCCTCAACGAGCGGATGGCGCGTCTCCCCGGTTTCGCCGATCTCCATCCGTTGACCCCGGTCGATGCCTGCCAGGGCGCGTTCGAAGTCATCGATCAACTCGCGCATTGGCTGATCACGCTCACCGGCATGCATTCGGTCGCGATGAGCCCCAAGGCGGGCGCGCATGGCGAGCTGTGCGGCGTCCTCGCAATCCGCGCGGCGCTTGATGCCCGTGGCGAACAGGCGCGCAAGATCCTGCTGGTCCCGATCTCGGCGCACGGCACCAACCCGGCCACCGCCGCATTCGCGGGCTTCACCGTCGAGGATATTCCCGCCACCGACGATGGCCGCGTCGATCTCGCCGCGCTCAAGGCGCGACTGGGACCCGACATTGCCGGCGTGATGATCACCAACCCCAACACGTGCGGGCTGTTCGAGCGCGAAATGCGCGAAATCTCGGACGCGGTGCATGCGGCGGGCGGGTACGTCTATTGCGACGGCGCGAACTTCAACGCGATCGTCGGTCGCGTTCGTCCGGGCGATCTCGGCATCGATGCGATGCACATCAATCTCCACAAGACCTTCTCGACTCCGCATGGCGGCGGCGGCCCCGGCTCGGGTCCGGTGGTGCTTTCCGAAGCGCTCACGCCGTATGCGCCGCTGCCTTTCGTGGAGAAGCATGGCGATCATTTCCGTCTGATCGAAGAGGAAAGCGCGGGCGAGCATCATGCCGGCACGTTCGGTCGCATGGTCGCGTTCCACGGCCAGATGGGCATGTTTACGCGCGCGCTCACCTATATCCTCAGCCACGGCGCGGACGGCCTGCGCCAGGTTGCCGAGGATGCGGTGCTCAACGCGAATTACATCCTGCGCAGCATGGAAGACGTGCTCGACGCGCCCTTCGCCAAGTCTGGTCCGTGCATGCACGAAGCCATCTTCAGCGATAAGGGATTGCCCGAGGGATTCTCGACGATCGACATCGCCAAGGGCCTGATCGACGAGGGTTTTCACCCGATGACGGTCTATTTCCCGCTGGTCGTTCACGGCGCGATGCTGGTCGAACCGACCGAGACCGAAAGCAAGGCCGCGCTCGATCAGTTTATCGGAGCCTTCCGTTCTGTGGCAGAACGCGCTAAGGGCGGCGACCCTGCGATCCGCACCGCGCCGCATTTCGCGCCGCGCCGCCGTCTCGATGAGACGCTGGCTGCGCGTAAACCGGTGCTGGCGTGGAAAGAGCCACTAGGCTCGCAGGCAGCGGAATAGCCGCTCAGGAGTTATGATCTTAGAATGACGTACAACGACACTTTCCGCGATCGCGCCGACCGTTCGGCAGATGCCAAGAAGGCACTGCTCGAGAAGATGAAGGCAGCGCCCAAGCTGAGCGAGGCAGAACTCGCACAGCGCAAGGCTGCGCGCGAGAAGAAGGAAGCCGAAGAAGCCGAGGTTCGCGCTGCCAAGAAGGCTGTGATCGAGGCTGCCAGGGCCGAGAAGGAAGCCGAGGAAGCTGCCGCCAAGGAAGCTGCCGAGGAAGCCGCGCGCGAAGCGAAGGAAAAGATCGCTCGCTCGTTCATGCTGCCAAGCGCCGAAGAGCAGAAGGCCAAGCGCGACGCGCGCTACGCCGCCCGCAAGGCGCGGAAGTAAACTCCAACTCTGTCACCCCGGCCCAGGGCCGGGGTGACGATGGTGGCTGGATGCGTGCCTGCCGCTAGATCCAGCGGCGAACGCTCGCTTTATACGCCAGATACGGCTCGCCGAATTTCCCCGCCAGATAGCGTTCTTCCGGCTCGATCACTTCCTTCTGGATGACGAACATCAGCGGGAACAGCGCGCATAATTGCGTCCCGCTGTCGTTCAGCATCGTGATGCCGAGATAAACCAGCGCCATCCCCAGATACATCGGGTTGCGCGACCATTTATACACGCCCTCGAAAATCAGCTTCTGGTCCGATTTCCACGGCCGCGAATCGGTGCCGGTGCGCAGGAACAGTCCCTGTGCGGTCAGGATGATCGCCGCGCCCAGCACCAGCGCGACCATGCCGAGCGTATGCAGCGTGCCATAGGGGATCAGCGGGATGGCCGGATAGCCGATCCAGCGCTCCAGCGCCCATCCGGCCAGCAACGTCCCGATAAAGGCGAGCGGCGGCGGGAATTTGATACGGGGGCTGTCGGCGTCGATCTGCATGGCGCGGTTGATGAACTGGAACGCTGCGCTTCGCAACGGCTTGTCATTCGCGGCCGAAGGGTAATGATGCGGGGCATGAACCCTGCATCCCCCGATAGCTGGCTGCGCTACGTCATACCCGCCGTCATCATCGTCATCGTGCTCTTCGTCCGCCTGCGCAGCATGAGTCGCGAGCGCCCGCTAAAGATCGAGCGATTGTGGATCGTCCCGGCGCTGTATTTGTTCGTCGCGGGCATCACGTTCTGGAACATGCCGCCGGTCGGCATGGTGTGGTTCTATTGCTTGATCGCCTTGTGGGTCGGTGCGGCGATTGGCTGGTGGCGCGGCAAGATGATGCGGATCGTCGTCGATCCCGAGACGCACGCGATCAAGCAGAAGGGATCGGCCGCCGCGATGCTGCTCATCCTGCTGCTGATCGTCATCCGCGCGGGCGCGCGCAATGCGGAGGCGATGGGCGTGCCCGGCGTCCATATCGATGTCGTGTCGATGACCGATGTGCTGATCGCGCTCGCACTCGGCCTGCTCAGCGCGCAGCGGCTGGAGATGTTCCTGCGCGCACGCCGCTTGCTCGCACAGGCGCGCGCGGTATGAGGCGCCACGCTCCAGCCACTGTGCGCAACCGCGAACCGATTGCTGAGGTGCTGGCCGGGATATTGCCCGCGCGGGGCCTAGTTCTGGAAATCGCCAGCGGCTCCGGCGAGCATTGCGCCTATTTCGCCGAGCGTTTCCCTGCGCTCGAATGGCAGCCCAGCGATCCCGATCCGGATGCGCTGGCCTCGATCGCCGAATGGACCGAAGGGCTCGGTAATGTTCGTCCGCCCGTCATGCTCGATGCAGCGGCCGACTGGCCGGTCGACGCGGCGGATGCGATCCTCTGCGTCAACATGGTTCATATCAGCCCCTGGGCCGCCACCTTGGGGCTGATGGCCGGGGCAGGGCGGTTGCTTGGCCCCGGCGCGCCGCTGATCCTCTACGGGCCCTATCGCCAGCACGGCGTTGAGACCGCGCCCTCGAACGAACAATTCGAATTGTGGCTCAAGGGCAAGTCTCCCGAATATGGCCTGCGCTTTGTCGAGGACGTCACCCATGAAGCCGCTGCACAGGGGCTGACCCTCGAGCGCATCGTGCCGATGCCCGCCAACAACCTCATTCTGGTGTACCGCCATGAGGGCAAAGCGCGCTTGTAATGTAGGATTTCGCCTGCTTGGCTCAGCCGGTCGGAACCGCCATCGCTCTTTGAAATCGTCGCGCCGGAAAGCCCATGGTCAGTGCGAACATTAGGGAACATTCGCGGGATCACATCTCAAGATCGGCGGGCTTTTCCTGTTTCCGCACGCGCTCGCGCCAGACGATATACAGCCCGCTCGCGATGATCACTGGCGCCCCCAGCCAAGTATAGGGCGTGGGCAGCACGCCGAAGAACAGCCAGCCATAGAGGGTCGCCCAGATCAGGCTCGAATAATCCATCGGCAACACCGCCGAGACCGGCGCGAAGCGCAGCGCTCCGGTGAGCGCAAGCTGCCCGATCCCGCCGATCAGTCCCGCCGCGAGCATCGTCGCCCACACCCAGGCCGAATGCGGCTGGACGAAGAACAGATACGCCACGCCAAGCGGCACGAGCGACAGCAGGGAGAACCAGAAGACGATCGTGCCCGTCCCCTCGGTGCGGCTCAACTGGCGCAGCTCGATCGAAACCAATGCAGTGAACAGCGCGCCGCTCAGCCCGATCAGCGCGCCGGCCAGCGGGAAATGTCCAGCCCCCGGCTGCGCGACGATCAGGATACCCGCAAAGCCGATCGTCACTGCGATCCAGCGATGCCGCCCGACCTGCTCGCGCAACAACACAGCCGCGAGGATCGTCGCGAAGATCGGCACGGTGAAGCTGAGCGTCGTGGCCTCAGCGAGCGGCAACAGCAGCACCGCGGCGAAATTGCCGACCATGCCGCACAGCCCGATCACCATGCGTCTGGTATGCGAACCCAGCCGCTCGGTGCGCACGCTGGCAATTCCGGGGCCGTTGGCGAGCCAGATCATCACGACGGGCAGCGCGCATAGCTGCCGGAAGAACAGAAGCTCGGCCAAGGTCGCGCCGCCGCTCTCCGCGAGCTTGACCAGCGCCATCATGCTCGCCAGCGCGAAGATCGCGATCAGGCGCAGTGCAATGCCCTTGGGGATATGATCGACGCGTTCCGTCACGCATTAGCCCTTGCGGCACGGTGGACCGCGGGACAAGTCCTCGCTAATCGGCCTTCATGATCAAGCACGCTCTCAACGTCACCCGCGAACAGGATTTCGCAGCCTGGTATCAAGCCGTCATCACCGAGGCCGACATGGCCGAGGAATCCGGCGTGCGCGGATGCATGGTCATCCGGCCATGGGGCTATGGCATCTGGGAGCGTATCCAGCGCCTGCTCGATGATCGCATCAAGGGCGTAGGGTATGACAACACCTATTTCCCGCTGTTCATTCCGCTGAGCTATTTCGAGAAGGAAGCCGATCACGTCGAGGGCTTCGCCAAGGAGATGGCGGTGGTCACGCACCACCGGCTGATCGCCGATGGCGCTGGCGGGCTGAAGCCCGATCCCGCCGCGAAGCTCGAAGAGCCGCTGATCGTCCGCCCCACTTCGGAGACGGTGATCGGCGCTGCGTTCAGCCGCTGGGTTCAGTCGTGGCGCGATCTGCCGGTGCAGATCAACCAATGGGCCAATGTCGTCCGCTGGGAGATGCGCACCCGTATGTTCCTGCGCACCAGCGAGTTCCTCTGGCAGGAAGCGCATGCCGCTTATGCCACCGCCGAACAGGCGCGCGAAGAGACGCTGAAGGGCCTGGAGATCTATCGAAGCTTTGCCGAGGATTGCGCGGCGATGCCGGTGATCGCCGGCGAGAAGCCCGAGAATGAGCGCTTCCCCGGCGCGGTCGCGACCTATTCGATCGAAGCGATGATGCAGGACGGCAAGGCGCTCCAGGCGGGCACTTCGCACTTCCTCGGCACCACTTTCTCCTCGGCACAGGACATCAAGTTCCAGAATTCGGAAGGCGTGTTCGAGCTTGCCCAGACGATCAGCTGGGGCATGTCGACTCGCATGGTCGGTGGCCTGATCATGGTCCATGGCGATGACGATGGCCTGCGCGTGCCGCCCAAGCTCGCGCCGTGGCAGGTCGTGATCGTGCCGATGCTGCGCGACAATGACGAGGACGCGGCGATCGTGGAGTATTGCAAGGCGCTTCAGGCCGATCTCACCAAGCTTTCCGCGCTCGGCGAGCCGGTTCGCGCGCTGGTCGATCTCAAATTCGGCAAGGCCGCGACCAAGCGCTGGGGCTGGGTCAAGAAGGGCGCGCCGATCGTCATCGAAGTCGGTGGGCGCGATGTGGCGGGCGGCAACGTCTCGGTCATCCGCCGCGACCGGCTCTATCGCGAGGACGGCAAGCTCGACAGCGCCGTGGTCGCCAAGGGCGAGTTCACTGGCAGCGCGGCGGCGATGCTGGAGGAGATCCAGACCGCGCTTTACTCGCAGGCTCGCGAGCGGCTCGACGCCAACATCAAGCGCGACGTGACGGACTTCGCTGCGCTCCAGAACTTCTTCGAGAAGAGCGGGAAATATCCCGGCTGGCTCGAAATCGAGTGGAGCAAGCCGACCGGCGCTGATCTCGACAAGGTGGTCGAACGCCTCAAGGCGCTCAAGCTGACGCTGCGCAATGTGCCCAACGATGCGGCTCCGGCGACCGGCGCGTGCATCTTCACCGGCGCGCCCGCAGTCGAGCGCGTGCTGGTAGGACGGGCATATTAAGACGCGGCCGCTCTTCGCGAGCCTGATCTATCAGGCGCCGCTTGGTGACGAAGGGCTCGTCATCGAGCTGGAGCATTCGTGCCTCCAGCTTGCCGAGGACGACAATGCCGGTCGCCGCTGGGCGAAGGATCATGGCTATAAGGGCTATACATCATACGCCTCGCTCGATGATCTGCCGATCCGCGATCCCGCCTTTGGCGATCTCAAGCGCCTGCTAGACAAGCATGTCGCGGCCTTCGCCAAGGATGCGGCGTTTGATCTTCAGGGCAAGAAGCTCAAGCTCGACAGCCTGTGGGTCAACGTCCTGAACGGCGGCGGCGGGCATTCGGGGCATATCCACCCGCACAGCGTCGTCTCCGGCACGCTCTACATCGCGCTGCCCAGCGGTTCACGCGGCCTGCGCCTCGAAGACCCGCGTCTCGCGATGATGATGGCAGCCCCGACCCGGATCGAAGACGCGCCCGAAATGCTCCGCACCTTCGTGGAGATTGTCCCCGAAGTCGGTACGGTACTGCTTTGGGAAAGCTGGCTCCGCCACGAAGTCCCCGCCGGATCGGGCACCGCCAAGCGGATCAGCATCAGCTTCAACTATCGCTGGTGAGGCAGATGGACCGGCGCCATTTGCTGACGATGAGCGCTGGGCTCGCAATGCTCCCCGCCGCAGCACAGGCTGCCGAGCACTATGACGCAATCGTGGATCCGCACACCGGCACGCTCGCCGATGCGCTCGACAAGGCAAAGGCCGCGAACGGCGCGCCGTTCCGCATTCTCCTGCGCGAAGGCGTATTCACCGAAAAGCTGACGGTGACGGTGCCCAATGTGACCATAATCGGCAGCGGGCCGAAGACGGTGATCCAGTTCGGCACTTCGGCGGGAACGAAGGGACCGGATGGGAAGCCCTATGGTACTGGCCGATCGTTCACGCTCGCCATCGAAGCTTCCGGTGTGACGCTGCGCAACCTGACCGTGCGCAACAGCTTCGACTTTATCGGCGCGCGGCGCGACAAGGCCGGCAACGGATCGCAGGCCGTGGCGCTGTTCATCGGGCGCGGCGCGGATCGCACCACCGTCGAGCGCTGCGTGCTCGAAGGGTATCAGGACACGCTCTATGTCCAGACCCGATCGCGTTTCGCCGATTGCAGGATCGTCGGCGGTGTGGACTTCATCTTCGGTGGCGGCGCGGCGTGGTTTGAGCGGTGCGAGATCGTCACACGCTTCGTGCCGGACACCGAAGGCTTCGGCTATCTGACCGCACCGAGCACGCCGCTGGCCCAGAAATTCGGGCTGGTCTTTTCGAACTGCCGGATCCTGCGCGAGCGCGGAGTAACCGATCATTCGACCTGGCTGGGGCGCCCGTGGCGCGCGGGCGGCAATATGGCGCTGACCGGGCAATCGGTGTTCCTGCATTGCTGGATGGACGCGCATATCCGCCGCGAAGGCTGGACCTGGATGGGGTACAGGAACCCGGCGGGCGAAGGCGCACGGCTGACCCCGCCTGAGGCTCGGTTGTTCGAATATGGCAGCAAGGGGCCGGGGGCGGGGCCTGCCGGCGTGGACCGACGCTTTTTGACCACCGAGGAAGCACGCGGATTTACGCGGGAAGCCGTGCTGGGCGACTGGGCCTAGCCCAATGCCGCCGTCACTCGCTCCGCCAGCCCGGGCGTTGCGTGCAACCCGATCTTCGAACGCCGCCACAGCACATCCTCCGCCGTCCGCGCCCATTCATGGTCGCGCATCCAGCGGACTTCGATCTCGGTGAGCCCGCCGCCGAGATCCTGCCCCATGCCTGCCTCGTCGGTCACTCCGCGCAGCATATCCTCCAGGCACCGGCCATAAGCATGCGTCATGCGCCGGGCGCGATATTCGCCGAGGAACGGCCAGCGCGCCTGCACCGTGGCGAGGAAATGCTCGAAGCTGGCGATCGCGCCGCCGGGGAACATGCGCGCGCGGGTCATCGGGCGGGGATTGACGCCGAGTAACGGTCCGATCTTCTCGATCGCTTCCTCGGCCAGCGCCCGCGCCGTGGTGATCTTGCCGCCAAAGACCGAGAGGAGGGGCGGGCCATCGCGGTCGACCTCCAGCACGTAATCGCGCGTCACATTTTGCGCGCTGGCCTCGCCGTCATCGTGGAGCGGGCGCACGCCGGACCATGTGGTGACTACATCGGCGGCGGTGACCTGGCGGATGAAATAGCGGTTCACCGCCTCGCAGAGATAACGCACCTCCTCATCCGAACAGACCGCATCCTCGGGCCGCTCGACTGGAATATCGGTGGTGCCGATTTCGGTGAAGCCGCCTTCATAGGGGATGGCGAAGACGATCCGGCGATCGGGTTGCTGGAGGATATAGGCATGCTCGCCTTCGAACAGTCGCGGTACGACGATGTGGCTGCCCTTCACCAGCCGCACCCGCGAACTGGTCGTGACGTGTAGCCGGTCGAGCAGCTTCGCGACCCACGGCCCCGCGGCGTTGACCAGCATCCGCGCCTCGATTTGGCGGCCATCGGATAGATCGGCGCGCCAAGTATCGCCCTCGCGCTTCGCCGAGACCAGTTCGGTCCGCGTCGCGATCTCGGCACCCTGTGCGGCGGCATCGAGCGCATTGGCGAGCGTGAGGCGTGAATCGTCTACCCAGGCGTCCGAATAGACGAAGCCCTTGTGGTTGCCCTTTAGCGGTTCGGTGAAGGCGCGGTCCTTGGCGCGCAGCCCCCGTGAACGCGGCAGCGAGGATTTGCCTGCCAGCGCGTCGTAGAGAAACAGCCCCGCGCGCACCATCCACCATGGCCGCACCGAATGCGCATCGGGCAGCACAAAGGTCATCGGGCGGATCAGATGCGGCGCTGCCCCCAATAGCCGTTCGCGCTCGTGCAGGGCTTCGCGGACCAGCCGGAATTCATAGGTTTCGAGGTAGCGCAGCCCGCCATGGATCAGCTTGGTCGACGCCGAACTCGTGTGGCTCGCCAGATCGTCCTTCTCGACGAGCAGCGCTTTCAATCCGTGCAGGCTGGCCTCGCGTGCGATCGCACAGCCATTAATCCCGCCACCGACGATGAGAAGGTCGAACATCACGTAGTTTACCCTAAGCAATTGCGCGGGTCGGAAAACCCCTCAACCGTGTTTTAGCACGTTGCCAACGCTTAGCCGCGAAATCTGGCGCGCATGAACCCGACTTACACCGTATCGATCGATCGCTTCCGGAAGCTGTTGCGCGTGTCGCTGGGCGGCTTTTTCAGCGTGAGCGACGTGGTTTCGCTGGAGCGTGACAAGCGCGCGGCGCTGGCGGACCTGAATTGCGGGCGAAACCAGCATTACACGCTCGTCGACGTATCGGCGTGCAAGCTCCAGCCGCAGGATGTGGTCGCCGCGTTTCAGGTGGCGATTGCCGATCAGCGCTTCATGGCGCGCAAGATCGCCTTTGTGACCGAAAGCTCGCTGGCCCGAATGCAGGTTCGCCGCATCGTCCAGCGCCCCGATGCCGATATCTTTACGACACTTGCCCAAGCGGAAGCCTGGCTTTTCGAGCCGATCCGGTTGCGCGCCGTCGGCTGAGGTTTGCGATTTTCACCGGGTGGGATGACGCGAGGCTGCTTGTTCCCTATCTTGGGGATCAATGACAAAACCAAATAACAAACCCGGCTTGCCCACACGGCAGCAAATTCTCGACTTTATTTCCAGTTCAAGCGCCCCAGCGGGCAAGCGCGAGATCGCCAAGGCGTTCGGCTTGCATGCGCAGGACAAGATCGCGCTCAAGGCACTACTTAAAGACATGGGCGACGAAGGGCTGATCGATTCGGCCCCCGGCCGCGCTTTCCACAAGATGGGCGGCGTGCCCAAGGTCACTGTGCTGCGCGTCACCGACGTGACCGGCGACACCGTCTGGGCCTCACCCGAGCAGTGGCAGGCGGAGGGCGTGCCTGTGCCTCGCCTGCGCGTTCGGGAACGCGGCAAGAAAGGCGCGCTAGGCGTGGGAGACCGGATCCTCGCCCGCACCGAAGAAGCCGGCAATGGCTGGATCGCGCACCCGATGAAGAAGCTCGCGCGGGGCGAGGAGCAGATGCTCGGCGTCGTGCATGAAGAGGGCGGACGGCTCTACCTTCAGGGCATCGACAAGAAGGATCGCAACAGCCTGCCCATCTCGGATCGCAATGAAGCGATGCCGGGCGATCTGGTGCTGGCCGAAAAGGCCGGGCGCCCGCCGCGCATCTTCGCGCGGGTGACCGAGATTCTGGGCGATCCCTTTGCCCCGCGCAGCTTCTCGATGATCGCGATCCACAAGCATGGCATCCCGAACGTCTTTTCCGACGATCTGCTGGCAGAGGCTGAGCGCATTTCAAAGCAGCAACTGGGCAAGCGCGAGGATCTGCGCGGTATCCCCATCGTCGCGATCGATCCTGCCGATGCGCGCGATCATGACGATGCCGTCTGGGCCGCGCCCGATGACGATCCCAAGAATGAAGGCGGCTGGAAAGCGGTTGTCGCGATTGCTGACGTGTCCTTTTACGTGCGCCCCGGATCGGAGCTGGACCGCGAAGCCCGCAAGCGCGGCAATTCGGTCTATTTCCCCGATCGCGTCGTGCCCATGCTGCCCGAGATACTCTCGGCTGAAGTCTGCTCGCTTAAGGAAGGCGAGGACCGCGCCGCCTTGGCCTGCCACCTTCAGGTCGGCGCAAATGGCGAACTCAAGACCTGGCGCTTCACTCGCGCATTGGTCAGCATCGCCGCGAACATCGCTTATGACGATGCCCAGACGATCATCGACGGGCCGAAGACCGAGCGGGCGCTGCTCGATGAGCGCTTCGCCATCGGCACGGCGAAGCGCGCCGAGATCGAGCCGGCGCTCAAGCATCTCTGGGCATGCTGGGGCTCGCTTAACAAGGCGCGCGACAAGCGCGAGCCGCTGGCGCTCGATCTGCCAGAGCGCCGCATCGTGCTCGACGAAAAGGGCCGCATTCTATCCGTCGCCCCGCGCGAGCGTCTCGATGCGCACAAGCTGATCGAGGATTATATGATCGCGGCGAATGTCGCTGCGGCCAAGGCGCTTGAAGTCAAGAAAGCGCCGGTGATGTACCGCATCCACGAGCCGCCGAGCCGCGAGAAGCTCGTCGCGCTCAAGGATTATCTCAAGACCTTCGAGATGGAGTTCGCGCTGGGTCAGGTGATCAAGCCTGCGGTGTTCAACCAGATTCTGAAGAAGATCGGCGAGAGCGACGCTAAGGACGAGATCATGACCCAGGTGCTGCGCACGCAGACCCAGGCTTATTATGGTCCCGCGAATGCCGGGCATTTCGGCCTGTCGCTGGGCAGCTATGCGCACTTTACCTCGCCGATCCGGCGCTATGCCGATCTGATCGTCCACCGCTCGCTGGTTTCGGCTTATGGGCTGGGCGAGGGCGCGCTCACCTCTGGCGAGGCCGAGGGCATGGAGCGCATCGGCGAGAGCATCTCGCAGCTCGAGCGCCGCGCGATGGAAGCCGAGCGCGACACCGTCGATCGCTACGTCGCGGCCTATCTGGCGCAGCATGTCGGCGAAGTGATGGATGCCAAGATCACCGGCGTGAAGGATTTCGGCTTCTTCGCCACGGTCGAGGGAATTGGCGGCGATGGACTGGTGCCCGCGCGCGATCTCGGCACAGAATATTTCCGCTATGACGAAGCCAGCCAGCGGCTGATCGGCGACCATAGCGGCGAATTCTATGCGCTCGGCATGCGATTGAAGCTCAAGCTGGCCGAAGCAAATCCAATCACCGGCGCGCTCCGTTTCGAACTGCCGGACGGCAAGGGCTCGGCGGGTGGCGGTGGTTTTGACGATCGGCGCGGGCGCGGCGGGCCCAAGCGCGTGATCAAGCATCGCGGTCGCCCGGCGAATATCCGGCATCAGGGCAAGAAACGATAAGCGGTTGAGGACTGGCGGTTTTCGTGTCAGCTTCCCGCTCTAATCGAGGGGGAATTCGATGATCGCAGCATCACCTGCACCGGCCATCGCCGCCATGATCGTGCGCGCACGGCGCAAGATCGCCGGGCATTTCTTCGTCCATCACGCCACCAGCGCCGATGACGCAGTGGCCTTCGTGCCCCAGCGGGCCATCATGCGCCGCCAGTTCGAAAAGATGCAGGCGCGCGGCGTGATCCGCGATGCAGGTGGCGGCAAATATTGGCTCGATACCGCCGCTTACCAGGCGGATATCGATCGTCGGCGGCGCAAGCTGATCCCGATCGTCATCCTGCTGTGCGTGGCGGCTGCAGTGGTGATCATGCTGCTGGGATATCGCGGCTGAGTTTGGAAGTTTAGGCGAAGTTTGGGCCAATGCCTGGTGTGTGCGCTGCGAATGTTCCCCAATGTTCGCACTGACCATAAGGGTTTTTAGGCAGACATTTCAAAGAGCGGCCGGCAGCGCCGACCGCTCCAGCCAAGCAGGCGGAATCCTACATTGCAAGCATCCAAGCTCCCCTTCCTTGCGAGAGGGTGCATAGGTTAGTCGATCGAAAAGCTCAGTCCGGCATTCGCCTCGAGCCGCTTGATCAGCGGTTCGGCCATCAGCGCGCCGGGGGTCCAGACGCCGCCTTCGCCCTGCACGTCGCGGATCAGACACAGTGCGCTCTCCGCGATCATCTTGCTGGTCGAGCCATAGCCAGGATCGCGATCGCCCTTCACCGTGGCGGTGACGCGCTCGCCCGTCGGCATCTCGGCGATGAAGGCGATGTCGTAAAAGCCGGTCTCGCGCGCTTGCTTGTCCGGCCCTTCGCCGGGGGCGGGGCCTTTGTCGGCGTTCATCGGGTTCATCTTGGCGATGGCTTCGGCGGCGGCCTTGCCGAGGTCGCCGATGCCGGGCGCGACCATCATCTCGTCATATTGGAAATCCTCGCCATAAGGGTGGCCGGCGAGGAAATTGGTGCGGTGGACGTTCTTGGTGTTGATCACCGCCATCATAAAGGGCGCGACCCATGCGCCCATGGCTTCGTCATATTCGGGCATCATGCCCTTGGGCTGGTCCGGCCCTTCAAAGCCAGGCGTCAGTGCGAAGGGGTTGATCAGGGCCTTGAACACCGATGGATCCTTCATCGCGGCGGCGGCGGTTGCCTTACCGCTGGCGAAGGTGCCGCCCGAGAACGTCCCCTTCATCGCCCGGACGCGGCACTTCACGCGGGGCGCAGGCTTGCCAAAGCGGCGGATGCATTCCTGCTCGACGGTCCACACGCCGAGATCGAACGGGATCGAATCGAAGCCGCAAGAAAACACGATCCGCGCGCCGCTGGTCTTGGCCGCCGCATCATATTTGCGGACCATGTCGTGCATGAAATTGGGCTCGCCGCAGAGATCGACATATGCGGTGCCGGTCTCGACACAGGCCGCCAGAAGCGCCTCGCCGTAAAGCTGATATGGCCCGACCGTGGTGATGACCACCTGCGCGCGGGCGGTCAGCGTTTTCAATGCGGCGGGATCGTCGGCATTTGCGGTGAGCAGCGGCGTATCGGCAGGCGCGCCGATCTCGTCGCGGACTTCCTGCAGCTTGGTCAGCGAGCGGCCCGCCATCGCCCATTTCACATCGCCGTAATTGGCCGCGAGATATTCGGCGACGAGGCGTCCGGTGAAGCCGGTTGCGCCATAAACGATGATATCGAACTCAGCCATTTTGCCTCTCCCGCGCCGATACCGGCTTTTCTAAATTCCGGGGACTTCATGGCACGGGGAAAGCGGGATCGCCATACCCGGTGGACTATCGCTTCACGATCAGCACGTCCTGAAGCACCAGTGCATCGAGCGCGCATTCGGCGAACAGCGCCACCGCCTCTTCGGGCCGCTCGACGATGGGCATGCCGCGCTTGTTGAAGCTGGTATTGAGCAGGACCGGAATGCCGCTGAGCGCATGAAAGGCGCGGATCAGTTCGAAGAACGCTGCGTTCCAGCGCGGGTCGACGGTCTGGACCCGCGCGCTGCCGTTGACATGGGTGACGTTGCGCAGCGCCGCGCGATGCTCGGGCTTCGTGCGATCGACGAGGATCATATACGGGCTGTCGCGGCCAGATTCGAAGCAGGTCTCGGCGAATTCGGGCAATATCGCGGGGGCGAAGGGGCGGAAATCCTCACGGAACTTGATGTTGGCGTTGATGTGATCGCCAATCCCCTCGACCCCGGGATGCGCGAGGATGCTGCGATGACCGAGTGCGCGCGGGCCGAATTCGCAGCCATCGCGGAACCAGCCGATCGTCTTGCCGTCCGCGAGCAGGGTGGCGACGCGGTCGATCAGTTGTTCGGTGGGAAGCTCGGCGATTTCCCACTCGGCGGGCGCATCGGCGAGCGCTTCGCGGATCTCGGCGGACGTGTAGCTTTTACCGAAGCAGGTGCTGCCGTCATGCGGGACTTTCTCGCGGCCCAGCACGTGCATCCAGCCATAGAATGCGCAGCCCAATGCGAGGCCGTTATCGCCCGCCGCCGGCTCCATATAGAGCTCACGGACGACGCCGTCGTCGAGCAGGCGCGCATTGGCCACGGCATTGAGCGCAACGCCGCCAGTGTAGCAGATCCGCTCGGTGGGGAAGCGTTGCTGTCGCGCGTGGAAGAGCGCGGCCACTGCCTGCTCGACCTGCTGCTGTGCCCAGAAGGCGATGTCGGCATAATATTGGAAACTGGCGCGGAAATCCGCATAGCCAGCCGAGGGACGGTCGAGCGCGAGCTTCCATGCTTCTTCGACGAACAGGCGACCGTCGCGGATCGCGAATGCCGGATCGGCAATGGCACCGGGTTTGCCATAGGGCGCGAGGCCCATCAGCTTGCCGGCATCGTCCAGATTGCCGAACACATAATGGCTTACCGCCGAATAGAAGCCGCCGATGGAATGCTGCGTCGTCGGCATCCGCACGGTGTCCGCTGTCTTCTCCACGATCGGGCTGAAGTCCTTGGCAAGCGGGACGACGTTGCGGCCATCGAAATGATAGAAGCTGTCTTTCTCGCACCACATGCCGCCGATGTGCGATGGGTCTTCGAGCAGCACGCTCGCGTCGGCGATATCGGTGCATTGGCTGGCGGGACTGCCGCAGCCGTCGATCACCATGATTGCGCAGTCTGCGAACGGAGTGGTGCCCGCCGCGCTCCAGGCATGGGCGAGGTGGTGCGAGATGCTCAGCAGCGGCGGATGCGCGCCAGCGAACAGGCGCGACCCATGGAAACGATCGCGCGGCGGCACTTCGAAATTGGCGGACTGCACGACCAGCGCGACATCGGCGAGGGTGATGCCCTCTGCATCGAGGCAATAGCGGATCGCGTCGCTATCGTTCCCGCCGTCATGCTTGCGGCGGGTGATCCGCTCTTTCTCGATCCCGACGCAGATCTGGCCGTCCTTGAGCAGGACGGCCGAGCCATTGTGCGAAAGCCCCGTGCCGAGAACATAGACCGGCGCGTCTGCCATCAGGCGGGGTCGTTGAACTGCAGCGCTGCCAGCCTTGCGTAGAGGCCGCCCTTTGCCACCAACTCGGCATGGGTGCCGGTCTCGGCGATACGGCCATCGTCCATCACGATGATGCGCTTGGCGGCGCGGACGGTGGCCAGGCGGTGCGCGATGACCAGTGTGGTGCGGTGCTCCATCAGCCGTTCGAGCGCGTCCTGCACCAGACGTTCGCTCTCGGCGTCGAGCGCGCTGGTCGCTTCATCGAGCAGCAGGATCGGCGCGTCGCGGAGCAAAGCGCGGGCGATGGCGATGCGCTGGCGCTGGCCGCCGGAGAGGCGCGCGCCGCTTTCGCCGAGGAAGGTATCGAGGCCCTCGGGCAAGGCGCGGAGGAATTCGGCGGCGTTGGCGGCTTCGGCGGCGGCCCAGAGCTGCTCGTCGGTCGCGTCCCAGCGGCCATAGCGCAGATTGTCGCGGGCTGAGGCGCCGAAGATCACCGTGTCTTGCGGCACCAGCGCCATGCGTGCGCGGATATCGGCGGGATCGGCATCGCGCAGCGGCACGCCATCGACGCGGATTTCGCCGCTATCGGGATCGTAGAAGCGCTGGATAAGCTGGAACAGCGTCGACTTGCCTGCGCCCGATGGGCCGACCACCGCAATGGTCTCGCCCGGCTGCACGTCGAGCGAGAAATCGGCGAGCGCAGAGACTTCGGGGCGCGTCGGGTAGCGGAAGGTGACGTTATCGAACGCGATGCGGCCTTGCGCGGGCAAAGGCAGCGCGACGGGGTTGGCGGGCGGAGCGATGTCGGGCTGCTGCTGGAGCAGCTCGGCGAGGCGGCTGGCGGCACCCGAGGCGCGGAGCAGATCGCCATAGACTTCGGTGAGCGCGCCGAACGAGCCGGTGACGATCATCGCGGTGACGATGAAGGCCGTGAGCGAACCTGGGGTGATCCGGCCCGATGCGACCTCTCCCACCGCCGACCAGACGATCAGCGTGATCGCGCTGAACAGCAGCCACATCACCAAAGCGGTCATCACCGCACGCAGCGAGAAGCGGCGCTTGCCGGCGGCGAAGGCTGTCCACACCGCAGTCCCGAAGCGCTTGGCCTCGCGCTCTTCCTGCCCGAATGCCTGGACGATCCGCATCGCGCCCAGCGTTTCGGAAACGGTCGAGCCGATATCGGCGATGCTGTCCTGGCTCTTGCGCGAAAGCGTGCGGATGCGGCTGCCCAGCCACATGATTGGCAGCACCGTCACCGGGATGCCGATGATCAGAAATGCCGCAATCTTGGGCGACAGGATGAACAGATAGATGATCCCGCCGACGCCGGTGAGGAAGTTGCGCAGCGCGATCGAGACCGTGCTGCCGACTACCTGCTCGACGATCGCAGTGTCAGACGTCAGCCGCGAGGCGATTTCGGAAGGCCGGTTTTCCTCGAACCATTTGGGCGGCAGGCGCAGCAGGTTGCGCTGCACGGCGACGCGCATGTCTGCGACGGTACGCTCGCCGATCCATGAGACGAAGTAGAAGCGGACCGCGGTGGCGAGCCCGAGCACCGCGACTACGCCGAGCATCATCTGGAAATAGAAGCTGATCTGGCCATGATCGGAACCGCTGGCAAAGCCCTTGTCCACGATCAGCTGCGACATGGCCGAGACCGAGAGTGTCGCCAGCGAAGAAACGGTCAAGGCGAGCGTCGCGGCGAGCAATTGCAGCGGATAGCGGCGCGTAAAGCCCCAGATCACGCCCAGATTGCTGAGCTTGCGGTTCGGTTGCGGGGCAGGGGTGGCCATTTGCGGGGGACTAGCGTGGATGCGGGGCGAGGGGAACACCCCCGGCATTGTCCTGAAGCGGGAGCGGAAGAAAAAGAAACGTTCACAACCTAGTGAATTCCCAACGTTGCACCGCAGCAATGGCCCGCTATAACGATCGGCCCCGCGGCCGTTTATCGGCGGTGAAGGCAAGGGATCGCAAATGCTGTACAATGCCTATGAACTTCAGCGCTCGATGCTCGCAGGCGCCAGCGCTATGGCGAATTTCAGCGCAGGATTGCTCAACAACCCGGCGAATCCCTTTGCTTATTTCGGCGGTGGACCCGTTCTGGGCTCCGCGCTGGAAGTGTTCGCACATGCGAGCGCGCCCCGCGGAAAGCCCGAATTTGGGCTCGATGTAACCACGGTCGATGGCCGCGATGTCGATGTCCATGAAGAGATCGTGCTGCGCAAGCCGTTTGGCCAGCTCAAGCATTTTCGCCGCGAAGGCGTGGAAGGCGGCCCCAAGCTGCTGATCGTCGCGCCGATGTCTGGCCATTATGCCACGCTGCTGCGCGGCACGGTCGAGCGGATGCTGCCGGGCCATGACGTGTACATCACCGATTGGCGGGACGCGAAGCAGGTGCCGCTTTCGGACGGCAAGTTCGATCTGGACGATTATGTCGACTATATCGTCGAATATCTCGCGTTCATCGGCAAGGACGGCAATCCGCGTCCGCACATGCTGGCGGTCTGCCAGCCCTCGGTGCCGTGCTTTGCCGCCGCTGCGGTCATGAGCGCCGACAAGCATCCCAACCGCCCGGCCACGCTGACGATGATGGGCGGGCCGATCGACACGCGCGAGGCGCCGACCGCAGTCAACACGCTGGCGACCGAACGGCCGCACAGCTGGTTTGAAAACAACGTGATCGCGACGATCCCGATGACCTATCCGGGCGCCGGCCGCCGGGTGTATCCGGGCTTCCTCCAGCTTGCCGGCTTCATGACGATGAACCTTGGCAACCACATGGTCAGCCATTGGGAGATGTTCAAACATCTCGTGCAGGGCGACGGCGAAGCGTCTGACGCGACGATGAAATTCTACGAGGAATATCGCTCGGTCTGCGACATGACGGCTGAGTTCTACCTCCAGACCATCGATGTGGTGTTCCAGGATCATGCGCTGCCCAAGGGCACGATGACGCACCATGGCCGGCTGGTGGATAGCGGCGCGATCACCGACATCGCGGTGCTGGCGATCGAAGGCGAGAAAGACGATATTTCGGGTATCGGCCAGACCAAGGCGGCGCTGACGCTGGCGACCGCGCTGCCCGATGCGATGAAGCAATATTATCTGGCCGAGGAAGTGGGCCATTACGGCATCTTCAACGGATCGAAGTGGCGCAACCGGATTGCTCCGGTGGTCGACAAGTGGATCGCCGACCACGAAGGCTGAGCCGCGAATGTTCCCCAATGTTCGCACTGACCATGGGGCTTTCGCGCAGGGCTTTCGTGCTTGCTTTGCGCCTGCAATGAGACTGGCGATGAGAAAGAGCCGCACGGACTCTTTCAGACGAAATCCTACATTGGAAGCGGCTTAATCATAGCCGCTGGTGGCGATCACGCTGTAGATCAGCCACGCCGTACCCACCCAGATCGCCACGATGATCGCGATGCCGAACAGGCTGACCGGGCGCTCGGTTTCGATCGCGGCGCGGGCACGGTGCTCGGTCATCAGATCGGCGGGCACGAGCTTTTCGAACAGCCAGATGCCGAGCGGGATCAGCACCGCATCGTCGATCAGGCCGATCACCGGGATGAAATCGGGGATAAGATCGATGGGCGAGAGCGCGTAGGCCGCGACCAGTAAACCGACGAGCTTGGCCGCGATGGGCGTGCGCGGATCGCGGGCTGCGAGCCAGACGGCATGGGCTTCGGTGCGGATGCGATGTGCGAGGGATTGGCCCATGACGATGGGGTGGCGCGAGTGAAGCGCTCGGTCAACCCACAGCGCCGTCATCCCGGCGAACGCCGGGGTGACGGAACAGGCTTACCCCTCCGCAGTCGTGTCCACTACGGCATGGCTGCCCATTTCGCTCGTCTTCACCTTGCCGCCGAACAACATCTTGAGCTTGCCGGTGAGCGACATATCGGCTTCCCACAATTCGGCGCTGTCGAGATCGATGCGGAGCAAAGCGAGGTTGGGATCGTCCTTGCCGCCGGGGAACCACGCTTCGATCTGCGGGCTCCACAGCTTTTCGATCTGGGCGAAATCATTGTCGACGCGCGCTTCGCCATCGATACAGGCGAAATAATCATGCCCCTTGGATGCGAAGTGGATCATCGCCTTGCCGCCCTTGGCCAGACGATTATCCTTGCCGACGAAGAAATAGAGCGTGTCGACCTGATCCTCGTCGAGCTGCGCGGTGAGCGGGATATGGTGCTCGGTGCTGTCGGTAAGGCCGACCATGACGAAAGGGCTGTCGGCGAGCTTCGACCACAGATCCTTTTTGAGTTTCGCGACATCGGCCATGGCTGTTCTCCGGGAAGTTTGCGTTCCCCGGAGTAACGAGTTGGTCGCTCAGGCGTTCCCCAAGGCGGCCGCTGCACCCAGCAATTCCAGATCGTTACGGTTCACCAATGCTACCGGAACTTCAGAGAGCTGGCGCCGGAATGCGGCCTTGCCTTCCATGCGGCGGCGGAAGCCGGGATCGGCAAGCTGGGGCTGGAGCGCGCGGGCAATCGCGCCGGTGAAGAACACCCCGTCCCATGCCGCGAAGGCCATTGCGAGATCGCCCGCGAAGCTGCCGAGATGCTCGGTGAACATGCGAACCGCCGCCGTTGCGGCGGGATCGCGGCCGATCGCACGGGTGACGTCCTCGGGCCGGGCGAGCTTCTGACCGTCCGACAAGGCTTCATATGCGAGCAAAAGTCCGGGGGCGCTGAGCAGCATCTCGACATCGACCGGAAGGCCTTTGCGGGCGCAGAAATCGGCGAACTTGCGCTCGTCGGGCGTGACGGGGGCGAAGGCCATGTGCCCGGCCTCGCTCTGGACCGGGACCGTCCGGTCGCCCGCGCTGATCAGGGCGGCGACGCCGAGGCCGGTGCCCGTGCCGATCACGACATAATTGCCGGTGGGTTCGAGCGCGCGCGGGGGGCGGCCGTGGAGCGAGGTGAAGGCGGAAGCGGGAAGGAGCGTGAGCGCCAGCGCATTGGCTGCGCATTCGTTGAGCGCGCGCGGCCTCACGCGCAGCACCGCCTCGACCCCCGAGAGCGAGATATACCAGCGGCTTCCGGTAAGGTTGATCAGATCGCCGCGCGCCGCACCTGCGACCGCAAGCACGCTGGGCAGCCGGGCTTCGCGCAGGTTTACGGCGGTGAGATAAGCGACGAGCGCGCTGGTGAAGGTCGGATGATCGGTGGTCATGAAACGGCGCACGTCGCGCGGCTCAAGGCCCGCATCGCCACCTGTCAGACCGAACCGAACCGATTGGCGGCCGATATCGGCCACCAATGCCAAACCACTCATGGGCGGACCCCTCCTCGCCGGCGCCCTCCTTCCGGGAGAGTCACTCGCTGGTAACGCTAACAGGGCTTTGGTAAATGACAACCTAAGATAGGGGCCGGTTTGGTTACGTAGCGGGCCGGCAAAAAGAAAAGGCCGGGGCATCGCGCCCCGGCCTTTCTTGTCGGTCTTTCGGAAAGCAGTGCTTACAGGACCTCGAACAGGCCCGCAGCACCCATGCCGCCGCCGACGCACATCGTGACGACGACATATTTGGCGCCGCGACGCTTGCCTTCGATCAGCGCGTGGCCGGTGCAGCGCGCGCCGGTCATGCCATAAGGATGGCCGATCGAGATCGAGCCGCCATTGACGTTGAGCAGCTCAGCCGGGATGCCGAGCTTGTCCTGGCAATAGAGCACCTGCACCGCGAAAGCTTCGTTCAGCTCCCACAGGCCGATATCGTCCATCTTGAGGTTGAAGCGCTCGAGCAGCTTGGGGATCGCATAGACCGGGCCGATGCCCATCTCGTCGGGCTTGGTGCCCGCAACCGCCATGCCGACATAACGGCCGAGCGGGGTGAGGCCGCGCTTCGAAGCGAGCGACTCTTCCATCAGCACGCTGGCCGACGAACCGTCCGAAAGCTGCGAGGCGTTGCCGGCAGTGACGGTGCCGTTCGGCAGCACGGGGTTGAGCGACTTCAGGCCTTCCAGCGTGGTGTCGGCGCGGTTGCCTTCATCCTTGGTGAGAGTCACTTCCTTGGTCGTGACTTCCTTGGTCTCCTTGTTGACCACGTTCATCGTCGCGGTGACCGGCACGATTTCGTCGTCGAACTTGCCGGCGGCCTGAGCGGCGGCGGTGCGCTGCTGCGACTGGAGGGCATATTCGTCGCAACGATCGCGGCTGATGCCGTAGCGCGCGGCGACGACTTCGGCGGTCTGCAGCATCGGCATGTAGACGTCATTGTGCATGGCGAGCAGTTCGGGGTCCATGGCGACGCGCATCTGCGGGGTTTGGACGAGGCTGATCGATTCGAGACCGCCGCCGACGGTGACGTCCATGTTATCGACGATGATCTGCTTGGCGGCAGTGGCGATTGCCATCAGGCCCGATGCGCACTGGCGATCGAGCGACATGGCCGAGACGCTGGTGGGGAGGCCCGCGCGCAGAGCGACCTGGCGGGCGATGTTGCCTGCGGTGCTGCCCTGCTGAAGCGCGGCGCCGAAGACGAGATCGTCGACCATGCCGCCTTCGATGCCGGCGCGCTCAACCGCTGCCTTGACCGAGTGGCTGCCCAGCGTAGGGGCGGGAAGGTTGTTGAACGCGCCGCGATAGGCACGGCCGATTGGCGTGCGGGCGGTGGAGACGATGACTGCTGAGCGGGACATTTGTTTTTCCTTCTTCTGCTCCCCTCCCGTTTTGCGGGAGAGGCCGGGGGAGGGGCTGTCGCCACTCCGTTCAATGCTGGAGGACAGGCCCTCCCCTAACCCCTCCCGCATGCGGGAGGGGGACTTTCAGACGTAGATCAGGCTGATCCATTCGGCGATCAAGGCGGGCTTTGCGTTGCCTTCGATTTCAAGCGTGTATTCGTTGACCTGCTCCCACACGCCGGGCTTGCGCTCGGTGAAGCTGAGCAGCTTGAAGCGGCCACGCACATTGCTGCCCGAACGGACGGGTTGCATGAAACGGGTTTTGTTGCCGCCGTAATTGACGCCCATCTTGGCACCCTCAATTTTCGGCGAATTGGTCCGCGCGGCGAGCATCGGCATCAGCGATAGCGACAGGAAGCCGTGGGCGATCGTGCCTCCAAACGGCGTCTGTGCGGCGAGGACGGGGTCGATATGGATAAACTGGTGATCGCCGGTGGCTTCGGCGAAGGTGTCGATCATCTTCTGGGTGACCTCGACCCAGTCCGAAACCCGTTCGGTGCCGATGCTTGCCACCATCTCGGCAGTAGTGATCGTTTCCACAGAGTTAGTATCCACTGAGACTGGCCTCCCGTGCGCGTTTCTCGCATAGCGCTGCGCATCCCCTAAGAACCTGCCGAGGCTATCGCAAGCCTCGCAAGACCGAGAATATGAAAATGGCGACTGACGTAGCGTCTCCCCCGCGCGAAACCATGAAGAAATTGCACCGCGCGAGCGAACCCGATGTTCTAAAACCGCTGTTGGAGCGTGCGCGACTCACCTCCGAGTCGCGCGGGGCGGTGCTTGGGCATGCGGCTGGGCTGCTCGCCGATCTGCGCGCCGAGCAGAACAAGGGCTGGGTGAACCAGTTTTTGCAGGAGTATCGGCTCAATTCGTCGGAAGGCGTGGCCCTGTTGTCGCTTGCCGAAGCATTTCTGCGGGTGCCCGACCCCGAGACCGCCGATCTGCTGATCGCCGACAAGATGGGCGATGCCGACTGGAAGGCGCATACCGGCAAATCGAATTCGCTGCTGGTCAATTCGGCGACCTGGGGGC
The DNA here is from genome assembly GCA_004173185.1 of Sphingomonadales bacterium. Taxonomy (GTDB): domain Bacteria; phylum Pseudomonadota; class Alphaproteobacteria; order Sphingomonadales; family Sphingomonadaceae; genus Sphingomonas. Next base: position 48,278 of record SEFZ01000002.1, read on the forward strand.
TGGTGCTGGGGCGCGCAGTGGTTGGCGGGGAGAGCGGGGGCACGCTGCGCCGGCTGATCGCGCGCGCGGGCGAACCGTTTGTGCGCCAGGCGGTGGGCGCGGCGATGAAGATGATGGGCGAAGTCTTCGTCATGGGCCGCACCATCGAGGAAGCGATGAAGCGGATGAAGAAGCCGGAAAATACCGGCTTCACCGCGAGCTTTGACATGCTGGGCGAAGCGGCGCGGACCACGGCCGATGCGACACGCTATTTCGAAGCCTATTTCGGGGCGATCCGCGCAGTGGGGCGCGATCCCAAGGCGGGGCATTCGATCTCGGTGAAATTGAGCGCGCTGCATCCGCGCTACGAGGTGGGCCAATACGATAAATGCGTGGCCGAACTGACCGACATGCTGGCGCAATTGGCCTCCGAGGCATGCGCACAGGGCATTCCGCTGACGGTGGATGCCGAGGAGAGCGAGCGGCTGGAGATGAGCCTCGACATTATCGGCGCGGTGGCGAAGCGGCCCGAGCTGAAGGGCTGGGACGGCTTTGGCATGGCAGTGCAGGGCTATGGCAAGCGCTGCCGCGCGGTGATCGGCTGGGCCGACCAGCTGGGGCGGCCGATGCATGTGCGTCTGGTGAAGGGCGCTTATTGGGATAGCGAGATCAAGCGGACCCAGGTGGAAGGGTTTAGCGACTATCCGCTGTTCACCCGAAAGGCAGCGACCGACGTTTCGTATCTCGCCTGCGCGCGCGACATGCTCGACGCGAAGAATATCGTGCCGGCGTTCGCCAGCCATAATGCGCTGACCGTGGCGACGATCCTCGAATGGGCGGGGGATGACCGCAATTTCGAGTTCCAGCGGCTGCACGGGATGGGCGAGGGGCTGTATGAGCGGCTGGTGCGCGAAGAGGGCTATAAGTGCCGCATATACGCACCCGTTGGCGGGCATCGCGATTTGCTGGCGTACCTTGTGCGGCGGCTGCTGGAAAATGGGGCGAACTCGTCCTTCGTGCATCAGCTCGCCGATGAAGGGCTGAGCGAAGAGGAACTGCTCGCCGATCCGGTCGAGAAGATCGCCGCTGTGGGTGGCGCGCGGCATCCGAGCATTCCGTTGCCGGTCGAGCTGTTTGGCGCGTGGCGGAATTCGGGCGGGATCGATTTGCAGGAGAAGACGATCCTTGCGGAGACGGCTGCGTCGATTGCGGCGGTGCCGTTTGCGCCGGAAGGGGCGTGGAAGGGTTCGGTCAACGATGCGGTGACCTCTGCGCAGGCCGCTTTCGCCGATTGGTCCGCGACCAGCGTGGCGCAGCGTGCGCAGGTGATGGAGCGGCTGGCCGATCTGCTTGAGGAGAACCGCATCGAGCTGATGGGGCTGGCGGTCAAGGAGGCGTATAAGACCATTCCCGATGCGCTGGGCGAAGTGCGCGAGGCCGCCGATTTCTGCCGCTATTATGCGATGCGCGCGCGCGGCGACATGGCGCCGATCGTGCTGCCGGGGCCAACGGGCGAGCGCAACGAGATGCGGCTTGAGGGTCGCGGCGTCTGGGCGACGATTGCGCCGTGGAATTTCCCGCTGGCGATTTTCCTGGGGCAATGCGTCGCGGCATTGGTGACGGGCAATACGGTGGTGGCGAAGCCTGCCCCGCAAACGCCGGCGATTGCGCGTGCCGCGGTGAAGCTCGCGCATCAGGCGGGCGTTCCCGAGGATGCGCTGATTCTGGTGCCGGGTGGCCCCGAAGTGGGCGCGGCGCTGACCAGCGATCCGCGTATCGCGGGGGTTGCGTTCACGGGTTCGACGCCGACCGCGCGCAAGATCGCCAAGGCATTGCTGGAGGACGACAACCGTCCGCTGGTGCCGCTGATCGCCGAGACCGGCGGGATCAACGCGATGATCGTCGATTCGACGGCGCTGCCCGAGCAAGTGGTGGCCGATGTGCTGACCTCGTCGTTCCGCTCGGCGGGGCAGCGTTGCTCGGCATTGCGCCTTCTCGTGTTGCAGGAAGAGATCGCCGAGAATGTGATCGAGATGCTGCGCGGCGCGATGGAGTTGCTGGTGATCGGCGATCCGGGCGATCCGCGCACCGACGTGGGTCCGGTGATCGACAAGCCGGCATATGAGCGGCTGATGGGCTATCGTGAGGGCGTGAAGGGCAAATGGCTCAAGACGCTGCCGGTGCCCGGGGCCGAGGTTTCTGGTGGCCTGTTCGTGCCGCCGACGCTGATCAAGCTCGACCGGATCGAGGATCTGACCGCCGAATGGTTTGGCCCGATCCTGCATGTCGCGACCTGGCCCGCGGGGCAGCTGGCCGAGACGATCGACCGAGTGAACGCCAAGGGCTTTGGCCTGACGATGGGGCTCCACAGCCGCATCGCGCGATCGGGCGAACTCGCCGAAGCGCGGGCAAAGGTGGGCAATCTGTATATCAACCGTTCGATGATCGGCGCGGTGGTGGGTAGCCAGCCGTTCGGCGGCGAGGGGCTTTCGGGCACCGGGCCAAAGGCGGGTGGACCGCATTACCTCCACCGCTTCTGCGTCGAGCGTTCGGTGTCGGTCGACACGACCAGCGCGGGCGGCAATGCGACCTTGCTCTCGCTGGATGAGGGCGGGATTTAAGGCGCTTCGTCGCATCCTCGTCTAGCCGGTCGAGCCATTGTGGCGCGGCCGGCGCGCTTCGGCGATCTCGACTCCTGATAGTTCATGGAGAAGAGAAATGCTGTTTCATGTGTCCACCGATGCGCAAAACCCACAGCGCGTTGCCAGCGTGATTGCCGAGCTTTGGGGCGGTGTCGCCACGCCGTTTCCGGCAGTGATCGAAGGTAGCTGGATCGCGATGGCGGGCGATGCGCGCAACAGCGCGATCGAAGTCTATCCGGCCGGCACCGAACTGGTGCAGGGCGAAGGCGAAGCAGGCGGGCATGGCGAGATCCGGAGCGATGCGCGCGGCTCTTCGATGCATTTCGCGATGGCGACATCGATGGGGATGGACGAGGTGAACGCGATTGCCGAGCGCGAGGGCTGGGTCGCCAAACTGTGCTGCCGTGGCGCGGCGTTCCATGTGATCGAGTTCTGGATCGAAGGTACGCGGATGATCGAAGTGCTGACGCCGGAGATGCAGGCGGAGTATCTGGAGGCATTCACGCTGCCGAACTGGCAGGGCTTCCTTGCCGAACACGCGATGAAGCAGGCGGCCTAAACTGCGCCGTTTACGTGGAGGATGTTTCCGTCCGGGTCCTTGAACCAGATCGCGCGGAAATCATCCTTCACATGGACGCCATGGGTGACGCTGTCGAAGCCTTCGGGATATTCCTCAAGTGTGACGCCTTTGGCGCGCAGATCGGCGGCGATGGCTTCCACGTCGCCACCCGCATCCCACACCACGGCATTGGCCTTGTTCGTGCCGGCATAGGCGCTCTTGTAAACGTTCAGCCGGGTGCTGCCGGTCTGTAGGGTGAAGACATCGCCGTGATCGTCGATCAGCGGCAAGCCGAGCGTCTCGGTGTAAAACACTCTTGCCGCAGCCACGTCGCTGCATGCGACGATGGCCGCCGAGGATTTATCCGTCAGCAATGCCTTTCTCCTGGCTGTCTTCACGCCGCGTCTCCGGCTCTGTCGCATAGGGAAGGACGAGGCTGCCATCGGGTGCGGCGGTGTAGCTCGTCTGGGTCGGATAGGGGATGACGATCCCTTCCTCGGCAAAGCGGCGGACGATCGCGAACATGATCTTGTCGCGGACGACCTGCGCGTTCGGCACGTCATCGCCGGGGACGTCATATTCGATCATGAAATCGATCGAGCTGGCGCCGAACCCCTCGGTGCTGACGCGCGATACCGTGCCGCCGGCTTCCTCTACGATGGCTTTCATCATCGCCGGCAGCGCCTCGAGCTTGGCGGGTGGCGTTTCATACGCGACGCCTATCGGCAGCTTGGTCCGGGTGTGGTGGCGCAGCGACAAATTCTCGATCAATTTGTCGAGCAATTGCTTGTTCGCGATCACCAGTTCCTCGCCGACGAACGAGCGAATGCGGGTCGACATCAGCCCGATCGTCTGGACGGTGCCGCTATTGCCATCGAAGCGGATCTTGTCACCGACGCGGAAGGGGCGGTCGAACAGGATCGTCAGCGCCGCGAAGAGATTGGCGAAAACGCCCTGCGCCGCGAGACCGATGGCGATGCCGCCGACACCGAGACCGGCGATCAGACCCGCGACATTGACGCCCAGATTGCCCAGCACCACGACCAGGGCGATGGCGAACAGGATCACGGTGATCAGGATGCGGATGATCCCCAGCGCGCTGCTGAGGCTGCTGCCGTGATAATTCTCGGCGGTGGTCTTATGCTCGATCGCGCCGAAAATGAGTTCGCGAATCCAGATCGCGACCTGGAACACGGCCGAGATGGTGAAGAGGAAGCCGACTGTCGTCGTCACCACGACCGGCGGATTGGCATAGCCGGTGACCAGCCTGATCGAGGCCATGAGGATGAAGAAATGGCCGGTCTTTGAAAGGGCGCGACCGAGGATCGCATACCAGTTTGCCGCACCCGCGCCGCGCTCGCACATCTTAAGGCCCCAGGCGCGCAAGGCGTGGAGCGCAAAGAAGACGGCGATGGCCACGCCGCTGGCGATCAGGATATTGAGCCAATGGCTCTGCACCCAGATTGACGCGTCGCTGAAGAAGGTTTGTGCCTGGGCTTCCAGCTCGTCGCCGGAGGGAAGGGCTGGCTCGTTGAGGGTCTTGTTTACTGTCATGCTGCCTTTTTACGGCTGGGACGGGCCGCCGGTTCCTCAAGAAATGCGATGAGGCCGCGTTCGTAACGATTTAAATGCTGCGTTGCACGGGGAAGCGACAATTGTTCGCGGAAAGCCGCCTGGGCTTCCTTGTCCTTCGCCAGATCGACCAATCTGGGGTGAACATAGGATTTCCGCGCGATGGCGGGGGTGTTGCCCAAGGCCTCTGTCACTGGCTCCAGCATCGACTTGATCCCGACAAAGGAATCCGCCGCGGCCAGCGCCTCGAACGCCAGCACGCTCGCGCCCCAAGTGCGGAAGTGCTTGGCGGTGAAATCGTCGTGCATCGCTTCGCGGATGTAGCAATTAACGTCGGTGGAGGTGACCGGGTGGCTCACGCCATCGCTGTCGAGATAGCGAAACAGATGCTGGCCGGGCAGATCCTGCATCTTCTTGACGAAGCGGCTGAGCGAATTGTCCGTGATCGTCATCACTCGCAGCTTGCCTGATTTGGCGCGGAACTGGAGTTTGAGGTGGCTGCCCGTCACCTTGGCGTGGCGCTTGCGCAGCGTGGTCGCGCCGAAGCTCTTATTGGTTTGCGCATAGGCTTCGTTGCCAACGCGGATGGAGCCGCGATCGAGCAGGCGGACGACGGCGGCGACGGCTTTCTCCTTGCACAGCCCGCGCAGTTTGAGATCGGCTTCGACCCGTTTGCGCAGTTTCGGCAGGTGTTCGCCGAACGCGGCGCAGCGATCATATTTCGCCGCTTCCTGCGCCTCGCGGAATTGGGTGTGATAGCGATATTGCTTGCGGCCCTTGTCGTCCTTCGCCGTCGCCTGAATGTGGCCGCGCGGATCGGGGCAGAACCATGCGTCATGGTAAGCGGGGGGCAGGCCGATGGCGTTCAGCCGGTCGATTTCGTCGCGTGTCGTTATGCGCTTGTTGTGCGCGTCCCAATAGCCCCAGCCGTGGCGGACTTGCTTGCGGATGATGCCGGGTTCGGAATCGTCGACATAGACGATGTCGTGCTTTGCCATGGGGTTCCCCGCTGAAGGTGAGGGGGAAATGCGCGTGGAGGGGCGGGGTTCCCGCTTCCTGCTCCCCTCCCTTCTAGGCAGGGGTTCAGGGGCGGAAGGGCGTGCTGAATTTCGCGTCGACGATAAGGTTGGGATCGTTGAGCGTCAGCAGGAAGGCGACCAACGCCGCCTTGTCCGCCGCCGACAGGTTCAGACGGATCGGCACGCCGCCCGGGCGCAGGCGATTGTCGAGCGCGGGGCCGTTCTGAACGCCGCTGTCATAATGCTCAATCACCGCGGCGAGCGTCGCGAAGCGGCCATCGTGCATATAGGGGCCGGCCAGCCCGACATTCTTGAGCGAAGGCGATTTGAACACGATGGTTTCGCCGGCATCGAGTCCGTTCGAGCGCGAATTCTGGTCGAGGCCGAAGGTGGGTGCCTGATGGCAGGCCGAGCAGCCCGCGCCGCCGCCGGGGGCGTTGGGCGGAGCGAAGAACAAGGCGCGGCCGCGATTTTCCTGCACGGTGAAATTGCCGAGGTCGAGGTTCAGGCCGCGCTGGGGCAGACCCGCGACGAACACCGCCGCATAGCCGGTGTCCCAGCGGCTTATGGTGGAAAGCATCGCGCGTTCGAACATCGCCAGCGCCTGTTGGATGCGCGCCTCTGTGATCGTCGCGCTGCCAAAGGCGAAGGTGAACAGTTCGGGATAATAAGCGATGCCGTTCATCTTGGTGATGAGCGCGGCCACGCCGCCCGCGCCGCCATCCCAGCCCATCTCGATCGGGTTGGTGATCGGGATGCTGGCCTGTGCCTCCACACTCGCGGCGCGCTTGTCCCAGAACATCGAGGCGGGGCGATAATAGCGGATATTGCCGAGCCGCATCGAATGCGCGGTGGTGAAGGCGGCACCGTTCACACCGGTGGAGAAACGGCGCGGGTCGGTGAAGCCCGATGCCTGCTGGTGACAGGAGGCGCAGGAGATGGTGTCGTTGGTGCTGAGCCGGCGATCGTAGAAGAGCACGCGGCCGAGGGTGGCGATGCGATTATCCAGCGCGGTGCCGGCGGGGGTGTTGTCATCGCCCGCGACGGTCGCGTCATAATAAGCCGGGAGGATGGGCGCGTAATTGGCGAGTGCCGCCAGATCGAGCGTGGTGAAGGTGCTGACCGCGCTCGTGGGCGTTGGGGTCGGCGTCGGCGAGGGGCTCGAGGTAGGTGTGGGCGTCGGCGTGACGGTGGCCACGGTGCCGCCGGTCGTGCTGCCTCCGCCGCTACAGGCTGTGACGACCGATGCCGCGATTGCGGCGATGATGAAGGGGTAGCGCACTGGTCCTCTCCTCCCGGTGGGCGAAGGCCATTACGCTATAGAAACAATTCAGAAACGCGAGCGCGATGTTGTATCAAATTGTCGCGGGGTTTCTTCGCGGGATTTTCCAGCTGTTTATCGCGCGCTGCGCAGGTTTCTCGACAAGATGGTAAAGCGCCACGGAGCTTGCCAGCACCAGCATCAAGAACAAAGCGAGCAACGGCAGCGGGACGTTGTGCGGATCGTCGACAAAGGCGAGCTTGAAGGCGAACCAGAGGAGATAATGGCCGAGATAGGTCGCGTAGCTGATCTCGCCCAGATAATGCAGCGGTGCGGCCTCGAGCAGGGAATTGCGGACCAGCGCGAGCGCGAGGAGCGCGGCTGCGAAGGCGGCCGGGGCGGCGAAGGTCTCGGGCATCGTGCCGGTGATCGCAGCGGCGGCGAAGAGCAGAGCGAGGGCGGCGCTGAGGATTGCGGGCGCTTTGCCTGACTCTCGCCAGCGCAGCCACAGCGCACCGATCGCGGTGCCGCAGGCGAATTCGAGGACGCAGCGGATCACGCCGAGCTGGGTAAGTTCCTGTCCCAATTGGGTCAGGCCGCGCGTCGCGAATATGGTGTGGAGCAGGCTGAGCAACGCGGCGATGGCGGCGAGGATCGCTAGCGTCGGCACGCGGCGCCAGTCGATCGCGAAGGCGAGCAGGGGGAAGAGCAGATATGCGGCCAGCTCGCACGAGATCGACCAGGCGGGATCGTTCCAGCTCAGGTGACTCGTGAAGCCCCAATTCTGGAGCAGCAGCACGTGAAGCGGCAGCTCTGACATCGGGAAATCATGGGTGTCGCGACCGGCAGCGTTGAGCAGCAGGGCAATCGCCAGCCCGACGCCGAGCATGAAGATATGCAGCGGCCAGATCCGGGCGATGCGGCGCTTGAAGAAATCGGGGAGGGCCGCCGCGCCGCCGCTGCGGATGCGATCGGTATAGCTGTTCCAGATCACGAAGCCGGAGAGCAGGAAGAAGAAATCGACCGCGAGATAGCCATGGCTGAGCACCGCCATCACGCCATGCGGCAGCCAGGGCATCGCATCGCGGATATGGAACAGCACGATCATCCACGCGGCGAGGCCACGTACGCTGGTCAGGGCCCTGAGCTCGTGCTTCACGCGGTGGCGAGCCTCTGCTTGCGCAAGGGACGCCACGAGGTTTCCTCGCGCTTGCGGGCACAATAGGTGTCGAGGCCGATCTGCGCGCCGATCAGCATGTAGATGAAGGGCTGGAAGGCGATGGCGATGAAGGTGCTGCCCAGCAGATAGATGATGTGGCCGTTCTGGAGCGCGGCGGCCAGCGGCGCGATCCATGCCTGATCGGGCTCGGGTTTCTTGTAGCGACGGCGCAGCACTTCCATGCGGAACAGGCCGATGACGTTGATCAGCAGCCAGAGGATCAGGCCCGGATACCCCTGTTCGCCGAGCATCTCGAAATAGGAGCTGTGATAGGCGCGGGCCTTGTCGATTTCCCAGCTGCGCTTGATGACCATATGGCCTTCGCCATCATCAACCATCGCGACCTTTTCGTAGCGGATCTGGTTTTGGCGATAGGTCTCGAAGCCGCCGCCCATCGGGTGGTCTTTCACATAGTTCATCGTCCATTTCCAAACCTCGATACGGGTCGAGGCGGACGCATCGGCCTTATAGGTCTGGATCGTCTCCATCCGCTCGGTGAAGGCCGAGGGGAGGAACGGGATGGCGGCGATGCCCAGCGTGCCCAGCGCCGCCAGATAGACGATCGGTCGCTTGAAATCGCGGATCATCAGGATGGCGAGCAGCAGGATGCAGAGCAGCCCGGTGCGCGTCGAGGTGCCGACCGGGATCAGCAGGCAGGCGAAGACCAGGCAGTAGCAGAAGGTCTTCACCCGCCAGTCCGGCTTGAAGATCGTGCCGAATTTGGTGAACCACAGGATCAGCGGGATGATCGCGATCGCGACCATCGAGATGGTCGAGCCTTCATAAAGACCCGAATTATTGGTCACCATCAGGTTGAGCTCGCCATAGCCGCCGCCCGAGCCGACCGTCTTGATCCCGCCGACGATGATGATCGACGAGGCCGACAGGACCATGAACAGCAACAGGCTCTCGATGCGCAATTTGGTGCGCAGCGTCAGCGGCAGGAAGGCAGCGAAGGCCAAAGCCTTCCACACCCATTCCCATTTGTCCCTGGCTTCCACCGGGAAATCGGCGTGGACCGTGGTGTAATAGCAATAGGCGATCAGCAGCACGATCAGCCCCTGGCGCGGGGCGACGCGGACGTCGCGTTTGTCGTCCACCGCGAGCCAGCCCATCACCGCCAGCCCCACCGCGATCATCGAGATCGGCACCGAATTGAGCAGGATATAGGTCAGCCGCTGGGGCGAGACGATATCGATATAGGCATAAGCCAGCACGAAGATGAACGGCCGGCGAAAGCCCGCCGCGAAGATTGCCGCGAGGAACGCGACAAAGACGAGATCACGCATCGGGCTTGCCCCAGCGCTTCTTCTTCGGATTTTCGGCATCGTCCCGAGGGCTCGGTTCGACGTCCAGGTCATTCCGGCGCAGCAACATGAACGCCGTGAGCAGCATCAGCCCGTGCGAGATCGCAAGCGATAGATTGTCGATCATGCCGGCCCGAACGCTCCCTTCTATCCCGCGTGTACGCGCAGGCAGTTGACGCGCCGTTAAGGGCTATCGTGGCAAGGAAACGCCATGCGCATCCTCCACATTCTCGACCACGGACTGCCGCTGCACAGCGGCTACACCTTTCGGACGCGTGCCCTGCTCAAGGCGCAGATCGCGCGCGGCTGGGACGTCGCGGCGGTCACTGGGCCGCGGCATGGCGACTATGCCGCCGACGACGAAGTGATCGACGGGCTGCAATTCTATCGCACGCCGCCGGTCAATTCCTCGCTGCCGGTGATCGGCGAATGGCGCGAAGTGAACCGCTTTGCCCAGCGCATCCGAACCGTCGCCAAGGCGTTCAAGCCCGACATCCTGCATGCCCATTCGCCCGTGCTCGATGCGATGGCGGGGCAGCGCGCGGCGGACAGCCTCAAGCTGCCCTTCGTCTATGAGATACGCGCTTTCTGGGAGGATGCGGCGGTCGGCAACGGCACCGGGACCGAGGGCAATTGGAAGTATAATCTGACCCGCGCGCTGGAAACGCGCGCGGTGAAGCGCGCCGATGCGGTGGCGGTGATCTGCGAAGGATTGCGCTGCGATCTGGTTCGCCGGGGCGTGGATCCGGGCAAGATCTTCGTCTCGCCCAACGGCGTCGATCTCAACGTGTTTGGCGAGCCGCTGGATTATGATCAGGTGCTGGGCCGGGCGCTGGGCGTCGAGGGTGGCGAGACCATCGGCTTTATCGGCAGCTTTTACGATTATGAGGGGCTCGACGTGCTGATCGACGCGATGCCCGAACTGGTTCGGCTGCGTCCCTCGATGCATCTGGTGCTGGTCGGCGGCGGGCCGTGCGAGGAAGCGCTGCGGGCGCAGGCGGCAGCATCGCCGGCAGCCGAGCGCATCAAGTTCATCGGACGCGTGCCGCATCATGAAGTCGATCGCTATTACAGCCTGATCGACGTGCTGGTATATCCGCGCAAGAAGATGCGGCTGACCGATCTGGTGACGCCGCTGAAGCCGCTGGAAGCGATGGCGCAGCGCAAGCTGGTGGCCGCATCCGATGTGGGTGGGCACCGCGAGCTGATCCGCGACGGCGATACCGGCACGCTGTTCAAGCCCGACGATCCCAAGGCATTGGCGCATTCGGTGGCGGGCGTTTTCGGCGATTACGACCATTGGGATGCGCGCCGCGCCCGTGCGCGCGCGTTCGTCGAGGCCGAACGAAATTGGTCGATCAACGTCGCGCGTTATGATTCTGTTTACCAAAAACTCGCAATGTCGGCCGGCAAGAAACCCGCATGGTCAAACAGGATAGTCGCAAAGGCATGAATTTGCCGCTCGCCCCTCTGGCAGCAGCCCTTCTCGGAGGCGTGGCAGCGCTTGGCGTCATCGCCATGCCGGTGCCCGTGCTCGAGTCGCTGGTGATGGATTCGGGCATTGCCGCCGTCGTGCTGGCCGCCGAGCCGCCTCTGGGCCTGACCGCGCGACTGTTGCTCGCGGGTGGAATGGGCGCAATCGCTGCGATCCTGGGCTGGTTCATGGCATTCGTGCTGATCGGCACGCGCGGGATCAGCCTTGGCAAAACCGCCGAGACCAGTGCGCCGCACATGCCGGTCATCCGCCGCGCCGACGCCCATCCCGATGCACCGCCGCGCGAACCGCTATTGGCGACTCGCGATCTGGGCACGCCTTTCCTTGAAGTGCGCGCGCCAGGGGCTGCCGAGCCAGTCGAAATGGCTCCGCCGATGGAACTTGCCGAGCCGATCATCGCACCCCGGCCAATGGCGGTTCAGCCGCTGGCCGAACAATCGCTGCCGCATGATTTCAACCAGCCGCTGGCCGCGTTCGATCCCGACGCGATCCCGCAATCGCCGCGCCCCAAGCCGGTCCCGCTCGCGCCGCTCCGCCGCGAGCCGCGCCCGTCGGTGTTCGACGAGACCGAGCGGTTCGAAGTTTTCGAACTGACCCCGCCCGTGCGCCCCAAGCCGGCACCCGTGCCGGTGATGATCGCACCCGCCGAGCCGATTGCGCGTCCCGAGACTGATGCTTCGGTGCATGCTCTGCTGGAGCGGCTCGAACGCGGCGTGATCCGCAAGGGGCTGGCGAGCGGCATGGAAACCGAATCGCGTCCGCGCGATGCCGAGCGCGGGCTTGAAGATGCGCTGGTGACGTTGCGCAATCTGGCGCGCCGCGCCTAAACCCATCTCTGTCTCCCCGGAACAAGTCCGCGGTGACAATTAATGCTAACGCTCCTCCACTGTCAGGATTTCGATGCTGGCCGAGACGGTATCGCCGTCGCGGGAAACGTGCATCACCTTGAGATCGGCGACGAGATGGCCGCGCAATGCGAATTCGGCTTCGGGCAGGGCGGCTAGCCATGCGTCCAGTTGCGGCGATCGGGTGCCGACGAGCGTGAGCGCATGCTGCGCGCCGACAAAGGTGGCGCTCGCCCAGCGCTGAACTTCCCATTTCGGCAGGGTCACCGCGCAGCCTGCCGCGTCCGCACCGGCGAGCAGCGCGCGCTCCAGCAAGGTTGCTGCATCGGGGCCACGGCTCATTGCTCGGACTCGGCGAGGGCAGATTTGGCGATGAACGCTTCGATCCGCGCGGCCATTGCCTCGCCCGGTTCGCGGCCCCGCCGCAGATCATGGACCAGCCGCGGATCGCGCACCGCCAGCCTCCCGAATTTGGTGGGCGGCATCTGGGTCCGCTTCAGGAATTTCTCGATCTTCCAATGCACCGACATTGCCTCTGCTCCTCGATTCGCGTGTCGATGATCATGATTTGTTCTCATTTCCTACTTGTCTAGGAAAATTCCTACGGCTATGGACCAATTGTGGAACCGGATGCGCAAAGAGCGGCCCTTGCGGGGCTGATGGACGGGCAGGGGCGAAGCTTTGCGGAGCTGTCGCGCGTGATCGGGCGCAACGCGGCGTATCTGCAGCAATATCTGAAGCGCGGGACGCCGCGCGTCTTGGCCGAGGCGGATCGGGGGAAGCTCGCGCGCTATATGGGCGTGCCCGAGGCGGCGCTGGGCGGGCATGCGGCGGCGGACAATGTGGTGGAGATAGCGCGGATCGACGTGCGGGCATCGGCGGGGCCGGGCGGTCTGGTGGACAATGAGGCGCGGCGGCAGCCGGGGATGTTCCCGCCCGCCATGCTACGCCAATTGGGCGTGCGGCCGGGCGCGGCTTCGATGATCGCGGTGCGGGGCGATTCGATGTCGCCGCTGCTGGAGGATGGCGACGAAATTCTGGTCGATGGCGATCAGCGCACGGTGCGCGGGCGCGGCGGCGTGTTCGTGCTGCGGCTCGATGGCGAATTGATGGTCAAGCGCCTGCGGCCCGCGCTGGGCGGGATCGAAGTGGTGAGCGACAATCCGGACTATCCGGTGCGCTTTGTTCGCGAGGTTGAGGTGTTGGGCCGGGTGGCCTGGCTGGGGCGGGCTTTGTAGCTATTCGTCATCGCGGCGTTTGCCGGGGTGACGGCTGGAAAGCTCAGCGCTTGCGGCGATCCACGAGCCACACGATCAGCAAAGCGGCGAGTCCGACGCCGAGGCCGACCACAAAACCGACCGAGGGTTGGCCCTTTACGACGCCGACAAGGACGCCGACGAGCAGGGATATGGCGAGGATGGAGCCACCGGCCATGGGGTTGCGTGATGCGTTTGCCATTTCGCGCCTTTGCCACGCCCGCGCGACTTACTCAATCGTGCCGCCGCGCGACAATTGATGGTTTAGATTTGCTTCACCTTGTTGCTCCGCGAAGGCTTCAGCTTCTTGTGCGATTTTGTGCAGATGGACTTCTTCGAATCCCGCGTTGCAAGCGCCGCGCCTCCGCTGCCCTATCTCGCCGACGCGCTTCAGGTGGCGGACGCGACTCAGCTGATCGCCAATTTCGGCGAGAATGCCGGTTGCGAAGCGGCGGCGCGCGCGGAGCATTACCGGGATCTCGGCAACGCCATCAATTTCTGCCGCTGGCGCCAGATCGAGCGGCTGATCGTATTGCTCTCGATCGGCCGTGCAATCGGGACAGTGCATTAAGGCACGGACCCGAAACCATCCTTGCGAGTTAGAAGCTTAGCTCCACTCGCGAGGCCGGATTGACCCTTCCCCAAATGCTTTCCGTCGGCGTCCTTGTCGGCATGATGTTGCTCTTCATCTGGGGGAGATTGCGTTACGATCTGGTCGCAGTGATCGCCTTGCTCGCGGCGCTGGCGGTGGGGGTGGTCAGCCCCAAGGAAGCGTTCACCGGCTTCTCCGACGATATCGTGATTATCGTCGCTTCCGCATTGGTGCTTTCGGGCGCGGTGCAGCGATCGGGGATTATCGAAAGCGCGATGCTGCTGCTCCAGAAGCGCGTGACCCGCATCCGCTCGCAATTGCTGCTGCTGTGCGCCAGCGTTGGCTTTGCCTCTGCATTGGTCAAGAATATCGGCGCGCTGGCGATGATGATGCCGGTCGCGTTCCAGATGGCCAAGAAATCGAACGCGCAGCCCGCAGTGTTCCTGATGCCGATGGCGTTCGCATCGTTGCTGGGCGGGCTGATCACGCTGATCGGCACCTCGCCCAACATCATCGTGAGCCGCGTGCGCGAGGAGATGACCGGCCAGCCGTTCGGCATGTTCGATTATGCACCGGTGGGGCTGACGCTGACCGTGATCGGGCTGATCTTCCTGCGCTTCGGCTATCGGCTGATCCCGCGCAATCGCCGCTCGGCAGCGACGCTGGGCGAAGCGCTCGACATCAAGGATTACACCACCGAGGCCGCGATTTCCGCGAACTCGCCAGCGCGCGACGAGACCATCGCCAAATTCCAGCATCGCTATGACGATGAGGTGAAGGTCACGGCGATGCTGCGCAACGGCGCGCGCAGCCGTCCGCACGCCAACACCAAGCTGCGCGAGGGCGATGTGTTGATCCTCGAAGGCGCGCCCGATGCGCTCGAGCGGGCAATCGCGGGCGATATGCTCGAACTCGAAGGCCAGCACCGCGCCAGCCCGGAAGGGTCGAGCGGCGAAGTCGGCGTGATCGAAGCGGTGATTGGCGCCGAATCGACGCTGCGCGGGCGCACGGCGGGGCGGCTGGGGCTGCACGAACGCTATGGCATCAATCTGCTGGCGGTCTCGCGCGCCGGATCGCGGATCGATCGGCGGCTGGCCAATACCGTGCTCAAGCCCGGCGACGTGATTGTGTTGCAAGGGCCGATCGACGTCATGTTCGAGCGGCTGAGCGAGCTTGGTTGCCTGCCGCTTGCCGAGCGTTCCTTGCGGCTGGGCAGCGCACGCAAGGGCCTGATCCCGGTGATCGCGTTGGGCGTGGCAATGGCGGCAACGGCGATGGGCTATGTGCCGGTCGCGGTGGCGTTTTTCGCGGCGGCGGGGGTGGTGGTGATCAGCGGCGCGCTGCCGGTGCGCGAGGCCTATGGCTATGTCGAATGGCCGATCCTGATCATGCTCGGTGCGCTGATCCCGGTCAGCGACTCGCTGCGCACCACGGGCACGACCGATCTGATCGGCGAGCATCTCTCGGCTTTCGCATCGGTGCTGCCGCCCTGGGGCGCGGTGGCGGTGATCCTTGCGGCGGCGATGGCAGTGACGCCGTTCCTCAACAATGCAGCGACGGTGCTGGTGATGGCGCCGATCGCCGCGACCTTCGCGACCGGGCTTGGCTATCGGCCCGAGGCGTTCCTGATGGCGACCGCAGTGGGCGCGGGCTGCGATTTCCTCACCCCGATCGGCCACCAGTGCAACACGCTGGTGATGGGGCCGGGGGGCTATAAGTTCGGCGACTATGCGCGGCTCGGAGCCCCCTTGTCGTTGATCGTGCTGGTGGTAGGAACGCCGCTCATCTTGTGGGTATGGCCGGTATGACACACGCACGCGTAGCACGGATCGAGCGAATTGGTGGCCCCGAAGTGATCGCGTGGGTCGATGTGGAACTGCCGCCGCCGGGGCCGGGCGAAGTGCGGATGCGCAACACCGCGGTGGGGCTCAATTTCATCGACGTCTATTTCCGCACGGGGCTGTATCCCGTGCCGCTGCCGAGCGGGCTGGGCGGCGAGGCGGCGGGCGTGATCGAGGCGGTGGGCGAAGGCGTGGATCTTGCGGTTGGCGAACGGGTCGCAACCTTTGGCCCGGCATTGGGTGCCTATGCGACGGCGCGCAATGTGAAGGCGAATACGCTGTTCAAGCTGCCCGACGACATAAGCGACGAGACCGCAGCGGCGGCGATGCTGAAAGGTGGAACTGCGGAGTTCCTGATCGAGCGTTGCGCCAAGGTGGAGCCCGGCATGACGGTGCTGGTCCATGCCGCGGCGGGCGGCGTGGGGCAGATTGCGGTGCGCTGGCTCAAGGCGATCGGTGCGCAGGTGATCGCCACGGTGGGCAGCGAAGCCAAGGTGGCGCTGGCGCAGGGTGCGGGCGCGGATCATGTGCTGCTCTCGCGCTCGGACGATATTGCGGCGCGGGTGCGCGAGATCACCGGCGGCGTCGGCGTGGACGTGGTGTTCGACGGGGTTGGCAAGGCGACGTGGAAGGCCTCGCTTGCTTCGACCAAGAGGCGCGGGCTGATCGTGAGTTTCGGCAATGCCAGCGGGCCGGTCGATGGTGTTGCGCTGGGCGAACTGGCGCGGGCCGGATCGCTGTTCGTCAGCCGCCCGACGATGTTCGATTATTATGTGACGGCCGAGGAACGCGCTGCCGGCAGCGCGCGGCTGTTCGCGATGTTGCGCAGCGGTGCGGTGCGCGCGGATATCGGCCAGCGGTTCGCACTGGAAGATGCCGCCGATGCCCACCGCGCGCTGGAGGCCGGGCAGACCATGGGTTCAACGGTGTTGGTGCCTCAGGCTGCATAGCTTTCGCGCAACATGATGACGCTTTCGCGCAGCGCGGCCGTGTAGAGAATGTTGTTCTCGGCATCGATGCGACATTGGAGCCGCTCGAGGATCGCTTTGGTCTGCTGGACGAAATGCGCCCAGTCGCCGCCGATGCACTCAGCGCTCCATTCACGCAGATATAGTGACCAATCGTCGCGGAGCGATGCGAACTCGGCGGAAAAAGCTCTGGCGGCGTCGCGCATCAGGGCGTTGTTGCCCTGGATCATTCGCGGATAGATGAAGCTGTCCTCATGCGCGAGATGCTCGCTGAGTTCCTGAGACAGATCGCTCAGTGCGATGGTGACGCAGCCCAGATCGGGTTCGGGAGCCGAGACAAGCTCAAGCAAGTGCTGCACGGCGATTTCGATCCGCGCGTGTTCGCGCATCAGGCGTTCGTAACTCATGGCGCCGCTATGCGACGTATGAGGTTACCGCTTTGCCGAATTGACGCTACGGAAATGCACCTAGCGGGCTTATACAGCGAGCGGGAGCAGGATGGTGCATATACATCATCCTGCTCCGGCGCAGGCCGGTTTTCAACTCAGGCGAGCGCCCCGACCAGCGACTTCACTTCGAGGAACTCCGCCAGCCCGAACTTGCCATGCTCGCGGCCGTTACCGGACTGTTTGTAGCCGCCAAAGGGCAGCTCGGGGCTAGGCTGACCGCCATTCACATAGACCATGCCGGCGCGCAGACGCGGCGCGACGCGGCGAACGCCTTCGGCATCGCCGAACAGGACTGCCGAGAGGCCATAGTCCGTATCGTTGGCGATACGGATCGCGTCTTCCTCATCCTTGTACGGGATGATCGTGACGACCGGGCCGAAGATTTCCTCGCGAGCGATGGTCATCTCGTTGGTCACGCCCGAGAAGAGCGTGGGCTTGACGAAATAGCCGGTCTCGACGCCGTCCGGGCGACCCGGGCCGCCGGTCTCCAGCGTCGCGCCTTCTTCCATGCCCTTGGCGATCAGGCCCTGAATCTTGTCCCACTGCGCCTTGTTGACCACCGGGCCGAGATGGCGGCCCTCATCGGCGGGATCGCCGGTCTGGGTGGCCTTCATCATCTGGGCAGCGAGCGCGGTGACTTCGGCGGCCTTGCTCTCGGGCACGAGCAGGCGGGCCGGGGCGATGCAGCTTTGGCCCGAATTCATCAGCACGGAGAACAGCGTCCCCTTCACTGCGGCTGCGGGATCGGCGCTTTCGAGCATCACCGAGGGGGATTTGCCGCCGAGCTCCTGATGGACGCGCTTGACCGTATCGGCTGCGTTCTTGGCGACGAGGATACCCGCGCGGGTCGAGCCGGTAAAGCTGACCATATCGACCAGCTTGTGGGTGCTGAGCGCGGTGCCGACGCCGGGGCCGTCGCCGTTGATCAGGTTGAAGACGCCCGCGGGCACGCCCGCCGCATGCATCACTTCGGCGAAGATCGCTGCGCAGCTGGGCGCTTCCTCGCTGGGCTTGAGGATCATCGTGCAGCCAGCGGCCAATGCGGGGGCTACCTTCGAGACGATCTGGTTCAGCGGCCAGTTCCACGGGGTGATCATCGCGACGACGCCGATGGCTTCGTGGACGACGAGGCTGTTGCCGATCGTTTCCTCAAACTCGAACTTCTGGAGCGCGTTGATCGCGGCCATCAGGTGGCCGATGCCCGAGCCGACCTGCGCGGTCTTTGCCAGGCTGACGGGCGCGCCCATTTCGAGGCTGATCGCTTCCGCCATATCGCCGGCACGGGCCTTATACGCTTCGATAATGCGCTCGATCAGCGCGATGCGCTCTTCCACGGTGGTGCGCGAAAACGTCTCGAAAGCGCGGGCGGCGGCAATGGCGGCCTTGTCGACATCGGCGGCGGTGCCCAGCGTGATCTCGGCGGTGGGCGCTTCGGTCGCGGGGTTGATGACGTCGTGACGGGTGCCGCCTTCGCTCTCAACCCATGCGCCGTCGATATATTGCTTGAGATAGCTGCGCATTCATCCGCTCCGATATTTTGAATTCTCGGTATGGGAGATGGCCGCGCGGCGCGCAGGTTGCAAGATGCAACTAGCCGGGTTGCACCATATAGATCGAACCGCCGATATCGACGAGGAAGAGATTGCCGGCGCTGTCTGTGCCGAACGAGGCCAGGCCGGTGATCGCGCCGACATCGGGCGCGAAATCCTGATTGCGGCGCTCATATTGGGCGGAGGGGAAGAGCGACCCTTGCACCAGCGAGGCGGCGGGCAGGCTCCAGATGTTGCCGCTGACGAAATCGCCGAAGACATATTGGCCCACCAGCGAAGCGACCGGGCCGCGATAGACATAGCCGCCGGTGATCGATGAACCCTGACGCGGGCCGGTGCCGTGCCCATATTGGCTGACGGGTGCGGTTAGCCCGGCGGGGGCGGTGCCCGAATAGGGCTGGGTGCCCTCCAGGAACTTCCAGCCGAAGTTCAGCCCCGGCTGGGTGACGTTGACCACGTTGATCTCTTCGATCGCATCCTGGCCGACATCGGCGATGATCAGGCGATTGCCGTCGAACGAATTGCGGAACGGATTGCGCAGGCCGAGCGCCCAGACATAGGGATCGCCGCCGCCCGCGATGAAGGGATTTCCCGGGGCGGGGAGATAATATAGCGGAGCCGCGCCTGCGAACGGATCGGGATTGAGCGCGATGCGCAAGATCTTGCCGAGCCGCGAATTGGGATTCTGCGCATTGTTGGCGGGATCGCCGCCGCCGCCTCCGTCACCGGTCGCGACATAGAGGTTTCCGTCAGGACCGAAATCGATCCAGCCACCGTTGTGATTGTTGTTCGTCGGATGCGGCGTGCTGAGCACGATTGAGCAGAACGGGAATGGGTTCGTCAGGGTGCAGGCGCGGACCTGCACCGCGCCGTCGGGCGCGGTGGCGACGACAAAGGACTCACCATAAGCGCCGGGCGAGCGCGTATTTACGACCATGCCCAGCAGGCCGCGTTCGCCGTCGGTCGACAAATTGTCGATGGTGCGCACCAGCGTTTTCACCCCCGTGGCAGGATCGAGTCGCCAGATCCCGCCGCCCTTTTCCGCCACATAGACATTGCTGCTACCGGGGATCGCGGCCACCGCGAGAGGCTGGTTGAAGCCCGTGCCGACGCGTTTTACAGCGATACCTTCGCGGCTGTTGGTGACCGTGACCGCGAGGTTCAGCGTGGTGCTGAGGGCACCGTCACTGGCACCCAATTGGACCTGATAGACATTGTCGCCGTCCGCATCGCCGGGAAGGTCGAAATTGGGTGCGGCGATGAAGGTCAGGACACCTGTAGTCGTGATCGAGAAGCGTGCTGCATCTGCGCCGCCTGCGACCGAATAGGTGATGGGGTTGCTTTGCGCGTCGGTGGCGGTCGCGGTGTAACTGAGCGCGGCATTCTCGACGAGGGTCGCGGTGGTTGCCGAGGTGAACGTTGGCGCAGTGTTGGGGCCGGAGGGCGTGGGGGTCGGCGCTGGAGTTCCGCTGCCTGAGTTTCCGCTGCATGCGGCGAGCAACAGCGTTCCAGCCAGACCGATTGCGTAGCGCATCGCAAATCCCCTTTAATCGTTGCCGAGAGCAACGCCGGGACGATGGGATGCGTTCCTTGCTCATTCCCTCCCTGCAATGGAGCGTTAGGGGTGGGTGGCGTGTTCGCGAACCTGCGCCGCCACTACATGCTTCGCCGTATCACCTGGACGCGACCCCCAGCCCCTCCCTTTCAGGGAGGGGAGTGCCCGTCAGCGCTTTTCGCGCGCCAGCCGGCTCATCAGGATCGCGGCGCGCTTGGCCTGGATGGCGATGCTCGGGATGCTCAGCCATTCGGTTTCGGCATGGAGCGAGCCGCCGACAGGCCCCATGCCCGCCATCGTATCGGCATGCGCCGCGACGAAGCTGGAATCCGCGGCACCGCGCTTGGCGGGGGCGAACTCGGCCATCTCCGGCACACCCATATCGCGATTGATCGCGTTGACGCGGGCGAGCAGCGCGCGATTGCCTTCGGTGGGGGCCATTGGCGGGGTGTTGTCCTGGAAGGTGAGGGTGGCGCCGGTGCCGGGAAGATGCTGCGCGACAATCTCCCGCATCTTCTCGCGCGCCTTGGCATCCTGTTCAGGGGTCAGGCTGCGCAGATCGCCGCGGGCGATGGCCTGTGCGGGGATCACGTTGGTCTTGCCCGATGCCTCTACCTTGACGCCATCGGCATCGATGCTTGCGGGCGTGCCACCCGCGATCACGCCGACGTTGAAGGTGAGGTTTTCCTCGATCAGCGCGCTGCGCCAGCCATCGAGGATGCGCGTGATCTCATAGATCGCGCCATAGCCCAGTTCGGGGCCGAACACGCTGCCGCCATGGCCGGTCTTGCCCTCGGCAACGAGGGTCCAATTATTGGCGCTGCGGCGGGCGACGGTGCCGAATTCCTTGCCGCCCTCCATTGCGAGATTCTCGAATTCCAGCGCGACATCGGCCCACACGCCTGCCGCGACCAGATCGCGGCGCGCGACCGGGATCGGGTCGCCGGTCTTCTCTTCGTCGCCGGTGAACATCACCTTGATGTCGGCGGTCTTGAGCGTGCCTGCCGCCTGCATCGCGCGCAGCGCTGCGACGATCACCGCGATGCCGCCTTTGTCATCGACCACGCCGGGGCCGAATGCCCTGTCGCCCTTGCGGCTGAATTTCTGGAAGGGTGAGGTTGGTTCGAACACCGTGTCGATATGCGCGATGAGCAGCATCCGCTTGCCCTTGCCATTGCCCACATGCGTGGCGACGAAATGCCCGGCGCGCTTGGTTTCGGGCAGGTCGATCCACTCGACCTTGAAGCCGAGAGCTTCGAATTCCGGGCGCAGCATATCGCCCACTGCGCGCACGCCGGGGAAGTTCAGCGTACCGCTATTCTGGTTGACCATCTTCTCCAGCAGCTGGAGCGTCCGGTCACTTTCCTTGTCGACCGTGGCGACCATTGCGGTCTCGGCCTTCGACAATTGGGCATGTGCGGGGAGGGCGGCGCAGAGCGCGGCGGCGGCGATTAGGGTGCGGAACATGCCCGCACCCTAGATTTGCCGCCGCCGCGGCGCAATCCGCCGGTTACTTGAGTCCAAGCGCGGCCTTGATATCGGCCCAGGCAGCCAGCTTGAAGTTCTGGGCGCTGGGCGGGTTCACCCCGTCCTGCGCGATGAACAAGCCACCCGGATAGGCCTTGCCGAAATCGCCGACGACCAGCTCGATGCCGTCGGTTTCCTCGGCCGCGCCGAATGTGCCTGCGGCGATGCGGAAGCGTCCGAGATATTTGTCGTCGCTCAGGCGATAGACCGAATAGGCGTTATCGCCCTGGCTGGAGACAATCACATAGCCGCCATTGCCGGCGGAGCCCTCGATAGCGAGCGCAACGCCTTCGGCATCTGCGACGATTTCATACCCGTCCGCTGCGGCCATCTTGACCGGCACGGAGCGGCCCGACGGACGCGCATCGAAGCGCCACAGGCCAACATTTTCTTCCGTGACGTAGAGACGGTCGGTCCGCTCATCGACCGCGCAACCCTCGGACTGGGTGTCGAGCTTCATCGTGCGGACTATGCGCGCCGAGGGCGTCTTGCCGAGGAGCAATTCGACCTGACGGATCGTGCCGTCCTTGATGACATTGAAGGCATAGAGCCGGCCGCGCTCGCGATAGAGGCACACGCCATAGGCTTCGCCCGAACCCGCCGGAACCACACCGAGCGAGGTAAGCACGCCGCTGGCGGTATCGAGGCGGAACAGCGCGAGCTTGGCGTTGAGCGGATCGTTGCGATCGCTCGCCGCGACGATGACGCCCGCTTTGCCCATATCGCGCAGATCGACATTGTTGACCCGGCCGGCATCGATGAACGACTTCTGCTTGCCGTTCAGATCATAGACGTAGAGCCCGGCCTTCTTGTCGGTGCCAACGATCAGGCTGGCGGACGGATTGGCCGCGTTGCGCCAGATCGCGGGGTCGTCCGCGGCATCTGCATTGGCGGTGCCGACCGCCTCGGTCTCGCCGCGTGCCTGTACGGTTGCGGTGGGAGCAGTCGAGAAAGCAGGCGCTTCCTCTTCCTGGGCGATGGCCGTGCCTGCCGTCGCGAAGGACAGCAGGCCGGTGAGCATAAGGGTGGTGGTGCGCATCAGAAAGCCAATCGTGCCATGAGCTGGAACACCGGGCCAGCCCGCTCGCTCTCGATCTCATATTCATCGAAATCGCGGGCACGCTGGTCGCCGATCGTCGCAAACTTGTTGAAGACTTCGTCCTTGCGGCTGTCGAGCAGGTTCGAGCCGACCGCGCGGATCGTCAGGCTGTTGCCGAAGCGCTTCTCGATGAAGATCTCCAGATCGCCGCCATAGTTGGTTGAGACTTCCTCGCTTTCGATCCGGTCGAACGCGCCGCCCTGCTTGCGATAGGTCGCGCCGAACGCGCCACCGAAGCTCGGGAGGTTCTGGATGAAGCCAAGGTTGAACACATATCTAGACTGGCCGTTGAAGCGACGCGCGCCGAACGCATCGTCGATGTCGCTTTCCAGATAGGAGAAGTTGCCGAACACGCCGGTGTTCTTCATCCCGATGAAGCGCAGATCGCTCGAGAGATCGAACTCGATGCCGTACACTTGGCCATTGCCGGTGTTGCGCGGCTGGAGAACGACAGTGCCGGGGCCTTCCGAACCGACCGCGCCGGTGCTGGACATCTCCACCAGATCGGTCACGTCGCGGAAGAAGAAGTTGATGCCGATCACGCCGGTGCTGCCGATGCGGTGCTCATAGCCCGCGTCCGCGCCCCATGCGGTTTCGGGACGAAGGTTTGGATTGCCGAGCAGATCATTGTCGCCCAGTTCGGCCAGCAACAGCGCGGGCGAGACATAATCGAGGCGCGGGCGGCGATTGGTGCGCGCGGCCGAAAGCGTCACGCGATCCGACGCGGTTACATCCAGCTTGAGCGAAGCCGAAGGCAGCAGGATCTCATAATCGATGCGCCGGTCCGCGAGGCCCGGGGCGACGGTGCGATCGTTGATGCGCATGCGCGTCGTTTCATACCGCAGGCCCGCTTCCCAGGCGACGATGCCCGATTTGCCCTCGACCAGCGCGAAGATGTCGCGGCGATCCTCGTCGATCCGGTTGTTGCTGCCCGGCTCGTTGATGAAGGTCGTAAAGGGGGTGACGAACTCGGTCGGGTTCGAGCTGAACTGGTTCCAGCCATGCACGGTGTTGGCGAGGTTGAAGCGCTGGCGGGTTGCGGCGCGGATATTGGTGTCGCGATCCTTGTTCTGCGCGAAACCGCCGATCACGATGTCAGCATTCTCGCCGATCGCGATTTCGTGATCGAGCGACACGGAGAATTCCTTGTCGCTGACCCGGGTATTGGTCAGATCGCCAGTGAAACGCGGGGCGGCGCGATCGAATTCGATCTCATATTCGGTCTCGTGCTGGCGATCGATGAAGCGCGCATAGCCGAGCTTGAGCGTGGTCTTGCCGAGCGACCAATCCTGCTTGAGCTTGCCGGCGAACGAATAATTGTCCTGATCGATCTTGTTCACATTGGCATTGTCCGACAGCAGATTGCCGGCGGGCGCGCCGCGGACCGAACCGCTGACGTTGGTCGGGTGATCATAGGTGTAGGAGCGCTCGGTCTCCTTGCGATCGTTGCGCACATAGAAGGCGCTGATCTGGACGTCGGTCTTTTCGCTCTCGATGCCATAGGTCGCGTTGAAGGCGTAATCCATGCCGTCGCGCGTATCGATCTGCTCTTCGCGATCGTCAAAATCGTCGGTGGCATAATTGGGATTATTCTCGGGCGAGTCGCCGTAGCGCAGGCTCTTCTTGAGCTTGGGATTGTAGCGGCCCTGAACATTGGCGCCGAGCAGGATGCGGCCCGGTCCGAGTGCGCCGCCATAGACTGCGCCGACGCTCGGGACGATCTTGTCATTGCGGAAGCGCAGGCCGCCGGCGCGGATATAGCCGCCGTCGAGCTGGTAGCCATCACGCAAGACGATGTTGAGCGTGCCCGCCACTGCATCGCCGGTGCGCCGCGCGGAGGATGAGCGGACGATCTCGACCTGGCTGATCAGCTCGGCCGGGATGCGATCGAGGAAGAAGCTGCGATCGGTGTTCGATCCGGGGACCTTGTCACCGTTGATCAGGATCTGCGTGTAGCCGGGATCGAGGCCGCGGAGACGCGCGCCGTCGCTCTCGATCACGTCGGAGAGGAAGGTTACCGAAGGCACGCGCTTGAGCGCGTCACCGGCAGTAAGCGGCTCGAAGCGCTGGAAGTAATCGGTGCCGTAGACGAGCTTTGGCTCGGTCTCTTCCGAACGGTTGCGAAAACCGATCTGGCCCTGAACCACGATATCGTTGGCGCTGGTGATCGTCTCATCGCTCTGCGGCGCGGCAGTTTCGCTCTGCGCGGCGGCCGGGGCTGCGATAGCGAATGCCAGCGTGCCGAAGCTCGCGGTGAGAAGCAGTTTGAAAGGTGAAATCATAACGTCCCCGAATTGAACCAGACTGGTCGGGGGTCGCTCTAGGTAGGGGTTTTGACAGTTTGGTTGTGCTGCGAAGACACTTCAGCGTCGCGGATATTACAGTTTCGCACCGCAGCATTTCTGTGGCTTTGCGGCAACAATACAAGGAAACGAAAAGGGCGCCCGGGTTTCCCCGGACGCCCCACTCGACAGACCGATCCCCCCGAATCAGCTGGAGTAATACATCTCGAATTCGACGGGGCTGGGGGTCATCTCCCAACGGGCCACGTCCTGATACTTCATCTCGATATAGGCTTCGATCTGCTCCTTGAAGAACACGTCGCCCTTCAGCAGATAGTCATGATCGGCGGCCAGGCTCTCAAGCGCCTCACGCAGCGATGCGCAGACAGTGGGAACCTCGGCGAGTTCTGCCGGCGGCAGATCGTACAGGTTCTTGTCCATCGGATCGCCCGGGTGGATCTTGTTCTGGATGCCGTCGAGGCCAGCCATCAGCAACGCTGCATAGCAGAGATACGGATTGGCCAGCGCGTCCGGGAAACGGAACTCGACGCGCTTTGCCTTGGTGCCTGCACCGTAAGGGATACGGCACGAAGCCGAGCGGTTGCGCGCCGAATAAGCGAGCAGCACCGGCGCTTCATAGCCCGGGACCAGACGCTTGTAGCTGTTGGTCGACGGGTTGGTGAAAGCGTTCAGCGACTTGGCGTGCTTGATCACGCCGCCGATGAAGTACAAGCACGCGTCCGACAGGCCAGCATAGCCATTGCCTGCGAAGGTGTTCGCGCCCTTATCCCAGATCGAGATATGGGTGTGCATGCCCGAGCCGTTATCTTCCTTGATCGGCTTCGGCATGAAGGTCGCGGTCTTGCCATAGGCATGCGCGACCTGATGGACGACATATTTGTAGATCTGCATGCGATCTGCGGTGGTGACGAGCGTGCCGAAGGTCAGGCCGAGCTCATGCTGGGCTGCTGCGACTTCGTGGTGATGCTTGTCGCACGGCAGGCCCATTTCGAGCATGGTCGAAACCATCTCGCCGCGGATGTCGACGGCAGAGTCGACCGGCGCGACGGGGAAATAGCCGCCCTTGGCGCGGGGGCGATGCCCCATATTGCCGCCTTCATATTCCTTGCTGCTGTTACCCGGCAGCTCGATATCGTCGATCGCGTAATAGCTGGTCGCATAGCTGTTCTCGAAGCGCACATCGTCGAACATGAAGAATTCGGCTTCGGGGCCGACATAAACGGTGTCGCCGATGCCCAGCGTCTTCACATAGGCTTCGGCGCGCTTGGCGCACGAGCGCGGATCGCGCGAATAGAGTTCACCGGTCGAAGGCTCGACAATGTCGCACACCAGGATCAGCATCGGGGTTGCCGAGAAGGGATCGATCCACACTGCGTCCAGATCCGGCTTCAGGATCATGTCCGACTCGTTGATCGCCTTCCAGCCCTCGATCGAGGAACCGTCAAACATCAGGCCGTCGGTCAGCTCGTCGTCACCGATCACCGAAGCGACCATGGTGAGGTGCTGCCACTTGCCCTTGGGATCAGTGAAACGCAGATCGATCCATTCGATCTCGTTATCCTTGACCATCTTGAGAACGTCGCTGGCCGAATTCGCCATGAGAAACCCCTTTCGCTCTTTTTCAAACACCCGACGAATCGGGCAATAAAATTACGTGTGC
Organism: Sphingomonadales bacterium; assembly: GCA_004173185.1. Taxonomy (GTDB): domain Bacteria; phylum Pseudomonadota; class Alphaproteobacteria; order Sphingomonadales; family Sphingomonadaceae; genus Sphingomonas. The sequence goes on from SEFZ01000002.1 coordinate 74,976, forward strand.
AGGCGCAGCATTATGACAATGCTGCGTTGCGTCAAATTGCGTTTTCGTTGCGCTCACCGGTGCGGATGCGGAGTGCGGTCTCGACGGGGATCACGAAGATCTTGCCGTCGCCGATCCGGCCGGTCTGTGCAGCCGTTGCGATGGCTTCGACAACACGCTCTGCGAGCGCGTCTTCTACCACCACTTCGAGCTTCACTTTGGGAAGAAAATCAACGACATATTCCGCGCCGCGATACAGCTCGGTGTGACCCTTTTGCCGGCCAAAGCCCTTGGCCTCGGTAACGGTGATGCCGCTTACGCCGACTTCGTGAAGAGCTTCCTTCACTTCGTCTAGCTTGAACGGCTTGATGATCGCTTCGATCTTTTTCACGGCGAGCAATACCCCATAGGAATTTGGACGAACCCTTGTCCCCCATCGCGCGTCTTACAACAAGCGTGCCAGCCGCTCCGGAGATGATTTTCCTCAGGGAAAGCGGGCAGGCCGGGTTAACAACTGCCTAACAAATGGGCAGCGGCTGCATGCTTGCCCGATTGCACGGCACGCAATCATGGAACAAAAAAACTCAATATGGGTTTTGCTCTCGAGCCGTGGGGTGCGTGTATGCCGAGTTTGCCCATGAACGCGCCGGCCGAGATTTATCGGAGGGTGCGACAGGATGCTGCGGCCGTGATTGTCGCGCGGGGACCGCTTGTCATCATGGCGCACGGCCTGATGGCGCTCGCACCTGTGGATCGCGGCACATGCTGGATCCACTATGCAGGCGGCGATGTCAGCCCCGGCGAGGCCGAAGAGGCGCTGCGCATCTGGCAATCCGGCAATTGCTGACCCTGAAAGCGCAGCTTGTCGGCACACCAGAGCTAATCGGTTGACGGCTTTGCTGCACGCTAGCTAATGCGATTTATTCGCAAGTAAAGCGTGAGAGTGCGGCTTGTATCGTTTGATGGATTGCCTGGTGACCAGCCTGATGCCGCAAAAGCTTGCGAAACAGGCCGTAAAACCCGATGCGGTGCCCGCTTTCCGCATTGCGGTGCACGTGGCAGCCGACATATTGCGCCGCAACACGATGCCGCGTGCATTCTAATACCCATCCAGGACCCGATATAATGACTGTGCATACGCGCCCGCCGGCGCTGCTTCCCGAACACGCTTCCTTTGCCACTGCCAGCGTGCGCTGGGTGAAGCATTGGAACGAGCATCTGTTCAGCTTCGCGATCGAGCGCCCGGCGAGCTTCCGCTTCCGCTCGGGCGAGTTCGTGATGATCGGGCTGATGGGGGATAACGGCAAGCCGCTGATGCGCGCATATTCGATCGCGAGCCCGGCATGGTCGGACGAGATCGAGTTCCTGTCGATCAAGGTAGCGGACGGCCCGCTGACGTCGAAGCTGCAACAGATCCGCCCGGACGATCACATCTATCTGGGCCGCAAGCCGACCGGCACGCTGGTCGCGGACGCGCTGACTCCGGGGAAGCGGCTGTTCATGCTGTCGACCGGCACCGGCCTCGCGCCATTCCTCAGCATCGCGCGCGATCCCGACATTTATGAGCGGTTCGCACAGGTTGTGATCGTCCATTCGGTCCGCCGGGTGAGCGACCTTGCTTATCATGACGAGCTGGTCGCGCAGCTGGCCAGCGATCCGCTGGTGCAGGAACAGGCGCTGTTGCAATTCCATTATGTGCCAACGGTGACGCGCGAGCCGTTCCACACGAGCAAGCGGATCGGCGATCTCGCCGCGAACGGCGAATTGTTCAAGGCGCCGGTGCTGGGCGAGCCCCGCTTCGATCCGGAGACCGATCGCATCATGCTGTGCGGATCGATGGAGATGATCAAGGACTTCGGCGCGATGCTCGAAGGGCTTGGCTTCAAGGAAGGTTCGAACCACGAGCCGGGCGATTACGTGATCGAGCGGGCCTTCGTCGGCTAGCCTAGAGCAGAACCAGTCACCCCGGAACATGTCCGGGGTGACCAATGTCAGAGGTAAGGCGGCGCGTTCAGCCCCTTGGGGCTTGAGGTGAAGATCTCGCAGCCGTCTTCCGTGATCCCGATCGAATGCTCGAACTGTGCCGATAGCGAGCGATCGCGCGTCACGGCCGTCCAGCCATCGTCGAGCAATTTCACGTCTGCGCGGCCGATGTTGATCATCGGCTCGACGGTGAAGAACATGCCGGGCCGCAGCTCGGGGCCGGTGCCCGGGCGGCCGACATGGACGACTTCGGGCGCGTCGTGGAAGATTTGTCCCACGCCATGGCCGCAGAAATCGCGGACGACGCCGTAGCGGTGCTTTTCGGCATGCGACTGGATCGCGTGGCTGATGTCGCCAAGGAAATTGCCCGGCTTTGCCTGATCGAGCCCGAGCATCAGGCATTCATAGGTCACTTCGACCAGCCGCTTCGCCTTGATCGGGACATCGCCGACGAGGAACATCCGGCTGGTGTCGCCGTGCCAGCCATCGACCATCGGGGTGACGTCGATATTGACGATATCGCCATCCTTGAGCGTCTTCTCGCTCGGGATGCCGTGGCAGACGACATGGTTGATCGAGATGCAGCAGCTATGGGTGTAGCCGCGATAGCCGAGCGTTGCGGGAACGCCGCCGCCCGCCAGCGACATTTCGCGGACGATATCGTCGAGCGCCTCGGTCGTAACGCCGGGTACGACATGCGGCACCAGCGCATCGAGGATCTCGGCGGCGAGGCGGCCTGCGCGGCGCATGCCGGCAAAGCCTTCTGGTCCGTGCAGCCGGATCGCGTGGCTGCGGGTTTTGGGCATATCGGGGGTGACGGCTACATATTCGGTCATGGCGGGCGATATAGGCGTTTGCGCGCAGGTTTGCGAGCGCGTACGCAGCGGCCATGAGCGAACGCGTCTGGACTGCGGCACTGGTGGTAATCGGCGACGAGATCCTTTCGGGCCGTACGCAGGACAAGAATATCGCACAGCTTGCCACCTGGCTGAATGTGCAGGGCATACGGCTCGCCGAAGTGCGGGTGGTGCCCGATGTGGAAAGCGCGATCGTCGAGGCGGTCAACGCGCTGCGCGCCCGCAACGATTATCTCTTCACCACCGGCGGTATCGGGCCGACGCATGACGACATCACCGTCGATGCCATCGCGGCGGCGCTGAGCGTGGGCGTCGTGATCCACCCGACCGCGCGCGCGGTGCTGGAGCGCTATTACGAGACACGCGGCGGGATCACGGATGCGCGGCTGCGGATGGCGCGGGTGCCCGATGGCGCCGAACTGATCGTCAATCGCGTATCGGGCGCGCCGGGGATCAAGGTCGCCAACATCTTCATCCTCGCCGGGGTGCCGCACATCGCTGCGGGGATGCTCGATGCGCTGACCGGCACGCTGGAGGGCGGGCTGCCGGTCTTGTCGCGCACCGTGGGGGCGTGGGTGGCCGAGAGCGAGATCGCCGACATGCTGGCGGCAACCGAGCGCGCGCATGAAGGCGTGGCGATCGGCAGCTATCCGTTTTTCCGGGAGGGGCGCACCGGCGCGAACTTCGTGGTGCGCGCGACGGGGCAGGAATTGCTCGACACTTGCGCAAATGCATTGATTGCGGGACTGTCCGCCAAGGGACTGGAGGCAGTCGACGGGGGAATCTGAAATTTCCGGGGGGATAATGACGGATACGAAGCGGCCATTCGGCTTCTGGACGGCGACCGCTTTGGTGGTGGGCAACATGATCGGCTCGGGCTTTTTCGCGTTGCCCGCGCAGCTCGCGCCCTTCGGATTCACCAGCGTTGCAGCATGGCTGGCGGCTATTGGCGGGGCGATGGTGATCGCCTGGGTGATCGCGGCGCTCTCACGCGCGATGCCCGAATCGACTGGAACATTGGCAATCTGCGCCCGAGCGCTGGGGCCGCTTCCGGGCGTATTGATCGGCTGGAGCATGTGGGTCGGCATCTGGTCCGCAAATGCGTTCATCGCGCTCACCGCAGTGCGCTATCTGGCGGTGTTCTGGCCGCCGCTCGCGTCCTCTTCGTTCACTCTGGTGCTCGGCGCGGTGGTGCTGCTGTGGCTGATTACGTTGCTCAATCTTCGTGGTGCGCGGACGGCGGGCGGGTTTCAGGTCGTGACGACCCTGATCAAGCTCGTGCCGCTCGCCGCGATCGTGATCCTGCTCGCGCAGCTTGGTGCTGGCGGAAAACTCGCGGTCGATGCCCATCCGCATGCGCCCTTTGACTGGAGCCAGTTGGCGCCCGCAGTGACGCTGGCATTCTTCGCCATGGTGGGCTTCGAATGTGCCGGCATGTGCGCCGAGCGCGTGCGCGATCCGGGCCGCACCGTCAGCCGCGCGACGCTGACCGGCGTTGGCGTGACGGGACTGCTCTATCTGATCGCCTGTTCGGGGATCATCTTTGCCATGCCGCAGGAAATGATCGCGGGCGCCAATGCGCCGGTCGCTCTGTTCGTCGAGACCTTTTGGGGGCGCGGGGCCGGGCTGGCAGTGGCGGGGTTCGCGGCCGTAGCGGCGATTGGTGCGCTGAACGGCTGGGTGCTGCTTCAGGGCGAAGCGCCGCTCGGCATGGCGCGCGCGGGCGTGATTCCGGCCTCGATCGGGCGGACCAGCAAGCGCGACGTGCCGGTGGGCGCGCTGATCGCCTCGACGGCGCTGGCCAGCGTATTGATCCTCAGCAACGCATCGCGCGACACTGCGGCGATCTATGACTTCATGCTGCGGGTGACGACGGCGGCGACGCTCTGGTTCTATGCGGGCGCATGCCTGTCCGCGCTGGTGGTCGGCGTGGCGCGGCCCGCAGCGGCGCTGGGGCTGGTCTTCGCGCTGTGGGCGATCTGGGGCGCTGGGACCGAAGCGGTGGTGCTCAGCCTGGCACTGATGGTGACGGCGGTGCCGCTATATCTGATGCGGGGATCGCCCGAAGAGGTTGTCACCTAGCTTCTTTGTCACCCCGGAACAGGTCAGGGATGACGGTTAGAGGCTAGCCGAGCAGCCGTCCGAACAGGCTGCGATCCCGTAATATCTCGCGCGCGGCATTATGCCCCGGCGCACCGGTGACGCCGCCGCCGGGGTGCGTGCCTGCGCCGCACATATAGAGCCCGCCGATCGGCCCGCGATAATCGCCGTGACCCAGCATCGGCCGCGCGGCCCAGAGCTGATCGAGCGACATGTGCCCGTGCATGATATCCCCGCCGATCAGCCCGAACTTGCGTTCGAGATCGAGCGGGGAGTGGATCTGGCGAGCGATCACCGAGGCTTTGAAGTTTGGCGCATGCCTGGTGACGGTATCGATGATCCGGTCGGCAGCGGCTTCGCGGTGGGTATCCCAATCGTGACCGGGCGCGAATTGCTGGCAGAAGAGCGCCGCGACGTGCTGGCCCGGTGGGGCGAGGCTCTCGTCCATCGTGCTGGGGATGGTCATCTCGACGATGGGTTCGTCGGACATGCCGTGCGCTTTTGCGCTGGTGAAGGCGCGGTCCATATAGTCGAGCGTCGGGCAGATCATGATGCCCGCGGTGTGATGCTCGCCCGCGCCCGGCAGCACGGTGAAATCGGGTAGCTCGGACAAAGCGACGTTCATCCGGAACGTGCCCGATCCGGCTTTGTAATGATCGATACGGCGCGCGAAATCGGCGGGCATATCGGCGCGGTCGACCATCTGGCGATAGAGCAAAGCAGGGCCGACATTCGCCGCGACGACCTTTGCCGCGATTTCCTCGCCGCTTTCCAACCGCACCCCCGCAACCTTGCCGCCATCCACCAGCAGCTTCGCGACCGGCGCTTCGACGCTGATCTCGACACCCGCTTCGACGCATGCCTCGGCCATCAGCTGGGTGATCGCGCCCATGCCGCCGATGCTGTGGCCCCATGCGCCCTTTTTGCCATTCACTTCACCGAAGACGTGGTGGAGCAAGACATAGGCGCTGCCCGGCGTGTCGGGGCTGGCATAATTGCCGACCACTGCGTCAAAGCCGAACGCAGCCTTGATATAGTCGTTCTCGAACCAGCTATCGAGGAAGTCGCGGGCGGACTTCACGAACAGGTCCATCGTGTCGCGCTGCGCCGCGATGGTCATGCCCGCCAGCTTGCGGCCCTGCGCTGCCGCCGCGAGCAACGCGCGGATGCCGCCGCCGGCGTTTGGCGGGGTCTTGAGCGCCATGTCGCGCAGCACTTCGGCGACCCGCTCCAGCGCTTCTTCGTAGCGCGGAAAGGCTTCGGCATCCTTCTTCGAAAACCGTGCGAACTCGGCGCGGGTGCGTTCGCTGCCGCCGCCAAGCTTCAGATAGCCGCCGTCATGGGGCAGGAAGTTGGAAATCTGCCGCTCGACCACGCGCCAGCCGCGCTCGTGAAGGCGCATGTCCGCGATCACCTTCGGCCGGAGCAGGCTGACCGTGTAGCTTGCGGTCGAGTTGCGGAAGCCCGGCGCGAATTCCTCGGTAACCGCGGCACCGCCGACGACATGGCGCCGCTCCAGCACGCGGACCTTCATGCCCGCGCGCGCCAGATAAAAGGCGCAGACGAGCCCGTTATGCCCGCCGCCGATGATCAGGGCGTCATAACGGCTAGTCATACTTACTTGGCCAGTTCCCGGAGCAGCGCTTTGTAATAGACGATCGAGGGCGCGATTTCGCTCAAGGGGGTGCGCTCGTTCAGGCCGTGCGCAAAGGAGTCCGACGACTTCATGAAGATCGGGCTGATCCCATAGCTCGGCACGCCGCGCGCGCGGAACCACATGCTGTCGCTTGCCCCGGCCGACATGCTGGGCGTGATCGGGACGCCCGGGAAGCGGGCATGCACCAATTTGGTCACCAGCTTCATCAGATCGGGGCGGAGCGGCGAGGCGGGGCTGGCGACCGATCCGGCATCGAGCGTGACGATCTTCATCTCGGGATCGGCGACGACCTTGGTCAGCGTATCCTTGACCTGATCCATGCTGGTGCCGGGGAAGATGCGGCAATTGATGTTGGCGGTGGCGCGCTGCGGCAGCGCGTTGGTGGCGTGGCCGGCATTGACCATGGTTGCCACGCAGGTGGTGCCGGTCTGCCCGATCAGCCCGGGATAGGAACGCAGATAGGTCAGCGCCTGCGGGTCATTCTGGTTGACCAGGAAGCGCCGTGTCGCTTCGGCCAGCGGCGCGTCGCTGACCGGGATGGCTGATTCGAAGCTGGCGCGGGTGATCTCGTTTATCTCGCCCGGGAATTGATATTCGGCGATCTTGTCTAGCGCACGGGCCAGCGAATAGATTGCGTTGCGCTTGCTTGGCGCGCTCGAATGGCCGCCGGCATTGGTGAAGGTCAGCTCATAATCGGCGTAGGTCTTCTCGGCGCCCTGCACCCCATAGCCCACTGCCTTGCCGCTCTCGTCAATCTCGCCGCCGCCGCCGTCAATGTTGATCAGCAGTTCGGCGTCGTGAAACTCCTCGGCCATCTTCTGCGTGGTCTTCATCGAGGTTTCCTCATCGCCCGATGCGAGCAGGAGGAGGTCACGCGCCGGCTTGAAGCCTTCGCGCTTGAGCTGGATCAGCGTCGCGACCAGCGTCGACATGTCATACTTCATGTCGCTGGCGCCGCGGCCCCAGATATAGCCATTCTCGATCACCGGAGTGAACGGATCGCGCGTCCAGTCGGCCGCCTTGGCTTCGACCACGTCCATATGCCCCGAAATGTAGATCGGCTTTTTCGAAGGCGTGGTGCCGCGATAGCGCGCGACCAGAAACGCAGTGTCGGCGAGCTTCTCGACCCGGACGTCTTCTGCCGCAAAGCCGCCTGCGACCAGTTGCTCCTTCAGGAAGCTGGCATATTCGAAGGTCTGGTTGCCTTCGCCCGCCACGGTGCGGAAGGCGATGCCGCGCTTGAGCATCTCGAGCGCCTGGTCCTCGGCCACTTTGTTGGGACCGGCAGGTGCCTGGGCATACGCTGCGGGAGCGGCAACAAGCGCCAGTGCGAGGAAAACCGCGGCGTGGCGCATGGGGAGGCTCCGAATCAGGGGATTGGAGCGGGTGAAGGGAATCGAACCCTCGTCACTTGCTTGGGAAGCAAAAGCTCTACCATTGAGCTACACCCGCGCTGAAACTCGCGATGCACAATCGCGAGCGCCCGGTCAACTCAGCTCAGCTTCCGTTGTTCGCTACCATGTCGATATCGGTGCCGCCGTCGGTGCGCGTGGTCATGAACAGAACATAGGCGCCGCCATCGCGCTCGCGCGTGCCGCCAAGGATATGCTCGGCGCCGTCAACCTGATGCTCGGACGTGTAGCCGGATTTGATCGCGCGCGTGTAATACCAGTCGAGCATCGCCTGCATCGGCTGGGCCGAGGAGAAGCTGACGGCACGGAGCGCGCATTGCCCGGCTTCGCTGCCTGCGGCTTCGGTGACGCGGGCTTGCGGGAAGAGCGGGAGATCGCGCGGCAGGCGGTTTGCCCAGGCGGCGCTGTAGGTCATCGACGAAGCGCATTGGCTGGAGCGCGTGTCACGCTGGCGCGCGGCGAGGCCGCCGAGCGTAACGCTCTCACGGGCTGCGGCGCACTGGGTGCAATCCTTGCCCGCCTGCGTGGGGGCAGGGGTCTTCATCAGGCCGCTCATGTCGACCTGATCGGTGTTCGCGGCGACGCCGTCACCCGGAACACCGGCGGAATAAGGCTGGCCCGGCGGACGGATCGCATCGCCATTGGCGGCGCGGCCAAGCTGGGGATCGACCATGATCTGGTCTTGCAGCGCACTGGCCAGCGCCGGATCGGCGGCGTTGCCGCTGACTTCCTCGGCGTCACCAAGATTGCCCGAGCCGCCGCATCCCGCCAGCGCGAGCGGCAAGAGGGCAGACAGATAGAAAGCTCGGCGGAAGGCCATTCACACGCTCCTTTGGGCAGGGCGGTGATGCCGCAGGAAGGTTAAGGAAGCGTTGGGGAGGGCTGGTGACGTACCGAAATTTGCGTTAACTATTAGGAACCCGGACGGATCGAGTGCGTTCACCGCAATCGAGACCGAAGGGGGATTCCATGCAGCTGAACGCGAAGATGATCGGTGGCGGAATTGCCGCGGCAGTGGCAACCGGCGTTGGATATCTCCTGCTTTCCCAAGGCGAAAAGGCGGATTCCTTCCGCACCGTTTCGCGCGAGGGGGCGTTCAGCATTCGCGATTATCCCACGCTCTGGGTCGCCGAGACGGTGATCGAGGGGATGCGCGAATCCGCTGTGGCGCTGGGTCTCGGAAAGCTTGCCGGATACCTGTTTGGCCGCAGCGGCGGTTCGCGGCTGACCAGCCCCGTGCTTGCCGATGGCGATGAGGACGGACGCGGCTGGCGCACCCGGCTGGTGATGCCCGCGCGGATACATCCCGAGACGCTGGAGCCCGAAGAAGGCGTGTCGCTGCGTGCGCTCCCGCCGCGCCGCATCGCCGCGGTGCGCTTTAGCGGCGACAATGACGATCGCGCACTCGGCAGCCATGAAGCCGATCTGCGCCGCTGGATGAAGGCGCAGGGTCTGCGTGCCGCCGGACCGGCCGAACATGCCTTTTACAATTCGCCGCTAACGCCTCCGGCGCTCCGCCGCAGCGAAGTGCTGATTCCGCTCGCGGCTTAAGCTGTGCTATATTGCTAACACACTAAATAGGCTATATGGTCGCGACATGCTCAATATCATCTCGATCCTCATCGGCGTCATCACGCTGCCCGTCATGCTCCTCGCGCTGATCCCGCTGCTGGGCTGGATCAACTATCTGGTGATCCCGATGGCGATCGTGGGCGTGGCGCTGGGTGCGGCTTCGGACAGCAATGCCGGGCGCAATCTCAACATCGTTGTTGGCCTGATCGGCATGGTTCGCCTCTGGCTCGGTGGCTTCCTGCTCTGATCGGCGACTAATCGGCGCGGTTTAGGCCGCAGCCGATCTGCGGATCGCGCCGTCTAACACACAGCAAAAGGCCCGGCGGTTTCCCGCCGGGCCTCTCTCGCCTGCGTGGCAGAGCTTGCCTGGCTGCTTAGCGGCAGCGCACGTTGTTACGATCGACCGACGAGCCGAGCGCGGCACCGGCTGCAGCACCAAGCAACGTGCCGAGGGTGGCATTACCGCCACCGGAAATCGCGTTGCCGAACAATCCGCCGGCGACACCGCCCACGATCAAGCCCGTGGTGCCGTCGCTGCGGCGGCAATAATAGCGGTTGTCACGACCGCGATAGATCCGATCGTTCCGCGTCAGGCGGCGCTCCTGATAATAGCGGCCGTCACGGTAATAATCGTCAGCCCAATAGGCGCTCTCGCCGCGGGGCAGGCGATTGTGATTATAGTTGCGATACTGGCGCCAATCACGCTGCCACGAGCGGCGATCGTCCTGGCGGGCGTCGCGAATGTCGTTACGGCAATCGCGCGATTCGCGGCGATATTCGCGGCGCGTGTCTGCGTTGCGCAAATCACGGGCACAGTCGCGGCGGGCTTCGCGCTCGTTGCGGTTGTTGTTCTGGGCGGCGGCCGGCAGCGCCGGAATAGCCATTGCGGCAATGGTAGCCGCGATGAGGATACGCATGATTCTCTCCTGCTTCGTTTATCTCAGGTGGGCACCCAACGTGCCGAAGCGGGACGAAGTTGCGTGAACCCGAAACTACTTTCCGTTCATCGCAGGGACAGGCCTCAGATCCGCGTATCGCCCGAATATGCGAAAAGCAGGTCGCTGCCGGCTTCGGCGATGAGCTTCGCTGCGCCTTCGATCGTCAGGCATTGGCCGGCTTTGAACGCCACATCGTCCACTTGTCCGGCACCCGTCAGCGGGATCAGCCAGCCGGTCACGCCTTCGGGCAGGTTCACGTCGCGCGTTCCGCCCGTCCAGCGCTCGAGCACGAACTTTGGCCCTTCCACCAGAATATTACGATCTTCGGCGACCTTGCCCGGCATCGGATGCGGCACGAACGGCACCGGCTCCGAAACCGCGACGCCCGCTTCCAGATGCAGTTCGCGCGGGCGGCCATAATCATAAAGACGATAGGTGGTCTCGCTATTCTGCTGGACCTCGACGAGCGTGATGCCCGCGCCGATCGCGTGGATCGTGCCCGATCCCGAATAGAAGAAATCACCGGCCTTTACGGGCTTCCAGTCGAGCAACGCTTCGATCGATCCGTCGAGCGCGGCGGCGCGCAGCGTTTCACGGTCGGTCGGCTCCTTGGTCCCCAGCGCGATCGTCGAATCGGGTTCGGCCGCGAGGATCACCCAGCATTCGTCCTTGCCGCGCGGCAATCCGGCGGCGTGCGCCTGCTCGTCGTTCGGATGAACCTGCACCGACAATTTCTCGCTGGTGAAAAGATATTTGATCAGCAGATCGGGTGCGCTGTCGCCCGGCGTCTGGAACCAGATCTCGCCGACCGGCTCGCCATCAGGCGCGGGATTCGCGAAGCCCGGCCACAGCGTGTGGCGGCCCCAGGGTTTCTCAACGCGGTGGGTGGCAAGAAGCGTAGCGGTCACTCTAAATCCCTCACTGAATCTCGGTTCCTGAGGCAACGCATCTAGCGCCTAACCGCTCCCGCCCCAATCCCGCCGCGAAAAGGATTGTTTGAAGCCATGCGACCGGGCTAAGACCCCGGCCTATGCATATGCCATTCCGCCGCGCTTTTGCGCTCGCCATCGTTCCCGTGCTCGCTTTCTCGGTTGCCGGATGCGCCCGCAAGGCCAAGTCCGATCTGCCATATGTCGCGCGCGATGTGGGCACGCTTTACAGTGCGGCCAAGCAGCGGCTCGATCAGCATCAATATAAGATGGCTGCCGCCTTGTTCGATGAAGTCGAGCGTCAGCATCCTTATTCGGTCTGGGCGCGCCGCGCGCAGCTGATGGGCGCGTTCAGCTATTATCTGAACGGCGACTACACCGAATCGGTCTCCTCGGCGCAGCGCTTTCTCGCGGTTCACCCGGGTAATCGTGATGCGGCTTATGCTTATTATCTGATCGCAGTGAGCTATTACGAGCAGATCAGCGACGTGACGCGCGATCAGAAGATCACGCAGCAGGCGCTCGATTCGCTGGGCGAACTGACCCGCCGCTACCCGAATTCGCGCTACGCATCGGATGCGCGGCTCAAGATCGATCTGGTTCGCGATCACCTTGCGGGCAAGGAAATGGAGATTGGCCGCTTCTATGAAGGGCGCGGCCTGTGGCTTGCTGCTTCGCTCCGCTTCCGCGCCGTGGTCGATAATTACGAGACGACAACGCACGCGCCCGAAGCGCTGCTTCGCCTGACCGAGACCTATCTCGCGCTCGGCGTGCCGCTCGAAGCGCAGAAATCGGCTGCTGTTCTCGGTGCCAACTATCCCGGCACCGATTGGTATGAGCGCGCATATAAGCTCATCCAGGAAAATCAGGACAAGGTTGCCAAGGCGGCTATCCCCGCGAGCTAAGAGGTGGTTTCCACCACTTTCGTTCTTCGTGTGTTCCTGTAATAGGTGGCGCCGATGCTGACGGCGCTTTCTATCCGTGATGTGGTGCTGATTGAGGCGCTGGACCTTGAGTTCGGCCATGGCCTTGGCGTGCTTACCGGCGAGACCGGGGCGGGCAAGTCGATCCTGCTCGACGCGCTCGGGCTTGCGCTGGGCGCGCGCGGCGAGACCGGGCTGGTGCGGCAGGGTTCAGCACAGGCGGTTGTCACCGCGACGTTCGATACGCCTGCGGCCGACGGCGAGGTCGCTGGCATCTTTGCCGAAAATGGCCTTGATCTGGAGCCGGGCGAGCCGCTGATCGTGCGGCGCATCGTCAAGTCCGATGGCGGCAGCCGCGCATTTCTCAACGATCAGCCAGCATCGGCGGGGCTGTTGCGCGAACTGGCGCCGCATCTGGTCGAAATTCACGGCCAGCATGACGATCGCGGCTTGCTGAACCCGCGCGGGCACCGGGCATTACTCGATGCGTTCGGGCGGCTGGATAGCGGACTTGTGGCGATTGCGCACAAGGCATGGCGCGATGCCGAGGGTGCGCTGGCGACCGCGCGCGCCGAACAGGACGTTGCCGAGCGCGACCAGGAATGGCTGGAACATGCGGTGGCCGAGCTTCGCGCGCTGGCACCCGAGCCGGGCGAGGAAGAAACGCTCGCCGATCGCCGTGCGACGATGCAGCGCGGTGAGAAGATCGCGGGCGAACTGCAATCGATCGCCGATCTCCTCGAAGGGTCTGAGGGCGGACTGACGCGGCTGCGACAGGCCGCGCGGATATTGGAGCGCATTTCCGAGGATCACCCGCTACTCGGCGAAGCGCTTGCCGCGCTGGATACCGCGATCAATCAGGCGGCGGAGACGCAGGACAAGGTCGATGCGGCTGCCGAGGCGCTGGCTTTCGATCCGGCTGCGCTGGAGGCGGACGAGACGCGATTGTTCGAATTGCGCGGGGTGGCGCGCAAGCACCGGGTGCAGCCTGATGATCTGGCTGCGTTGCTCGAAGAATTTTCCGCCAGGCTTGAGCGCGTCGAGAGCGGCGGGGCAGGGATCGCGGCGCTGGCGCTGGCGGTCGAGGAAACCCACCGCGCCTATCGCGACGCCGCCCGCGCGCTGTCCATTGCGCGCAGCGAGGCCGCGACACGGCTCGATCTCGCGGTTGAAAGCGAACTCAAGCCGCTGAAGCTCGATGCCGCGCGCTTCCGCACCGGGGTCGAGCCGCTCGAGGAGGGGCAATGGTCGCCCTCGGGCATGGACCGGGTCGAATTCCTCGTCTCAACCAACCCCGGTGCGCCGTTTGCGCCATTGATCAAGATCGCCTCGGGTGGCGAGCTTTCGCGCTTCATCCTCGCGATGAAGGTTGCGCTGGCCGAAGAGGGCGGGGCGAGCACGTTGATTTTCGACGAGATCGATCGCGGGGTCGGTGGTGCGGTGGCGAGCGCTATCGGCGATCGCCTCGCGCGGCTGGCGGGTGGCGCGCAAGTATTGGTCGTGACGCACAGTCCGCAGGTCGCGGCGCGCGGGAGCCGGCATCTGCTGATCGCCAAATCGCATGACGGCGTGGTCACGCGCACCGGCGTGACCCCGCTCGACGATGTTCAGCGCCGCGAGGAGATCGCCCGCATGCTTTCGGGTGCCGAGATCACCGATGAAGCGCGCGCACAGGCCGAGCGGCTGATCGAGCCGGCCTAGCGCTGGTTTGTGCAATTCGAGCACCCCAGCTCGCCAAAAATACCCCGTCACCCTGAACTTGTTTCAGGGTCCAACTCTCCAGCGGCGATGGCATTGGTTGTTGCACGTTGGATGCTGAAACAAGTTCAGCCTGACGATGGGAGAATGAGAGCCGCCGGATATTGCTTGTCGAGCTGGCCTAGCCGATCAGCTTCCCCAGCGCCTCCAGATACACCTTGAACGCATCTCGCCCCTTGGTTGTAATCCGGGCGCGGGTAAGTGGCTTTCGATTGAGGAAGCTCTTCTCGATTTCGATATATCCGGCCTCTTCGAGCTTGCGCAGATGGACCGATAGATTGCCCTGGGTGGCATCGAGCAAAGCCTTGAGCTCGTTGAAATCGGCGGCTTCGGCATCGGCAAGATAGGCCATGATCCCCAGCCGCATGCGGCCGTGGATGACGTCGTCAATCTGCCCGATATCGAACCCGCTCATGTCAGCTGCGCGCCACGCCCCGCCACAGCGCCCAGCCGGGCAGGGCCATGAGCCCGAGCAACGCTGCCGTCAGGACCGCCAGAAACGGCACGATCAGTTGCGCATCGCCAAGGCCCAATAGCCACGCGAGGATCAGTGATGTGGCAAACCAGCCGCCCGATACCAGCCCAAACCAGCCGCGCCGTCGCACCGCAAAGGCGATGTACCAGACGGTGCCTTGTACCACGCAGATCATGATCGGGTGGAGCAACCAGGTGGCCATGCTCTGGGTGCGCCACGCGAGATAGCCGAAGATCAGCGCCGTCGTCATCGCCGCAAGACCGCCGCCGCCAAATGCCGCGCCGATCGCGCGGGTGCCCACGCTATGCTTGCTCTGGCCCTTGTCGCGGATGGTGATTCGCGTGATCGCGATCAGGAAGATCAGCGTTGGCGCGATGCCCACCGTCAGATGGACTGCTACCGGCGCCTGAATGCCCGTCGCCAATATGGTCTGGAGGAAGCACTGGCCGCCATAACAAGCGCCGCCCGCGAACAGCGCCTGCCCAAGCGAATTCTGCACCTGACCCCCTTCGCTCACCAGCGCGCGGACGAACGCAAGGTCGTCGCGTGCGCTTGTCGTCGTCGGATCGGTCATGCGGTCTTTGCCTCCATCGCCTGTACGGGCTTGCGCCAGGGCAGCTTGCGGCCGTTGAGCCAGCGCCCGAGCCAGCTATGCCGCACCAACAGGTGATAGCTGGCAATGAGGATAAGGAAAGCGCCGCCGGTCACCCCGCCCCATTTCGCGACCGCGGGAAGGGGCAGAGCGAACACCAGAACCTGCAGCGCCATCACCACCGGCAGATGTACGATGTAGATCCAGTAGGATGCATCGGCGACATAGCGGACCGCTGGGCGTTCGCGGGTTAGGAAGCGCAACGCCGCACCGGTCAGGCCGAGCGTCCAGCTCCACAGTGCAACCGCGTAGCAGGCGGCGAGCGCGGTCTTGGTGCTGCCCTCAGGGAAAGGCAGGAAACCACTGCTGTCGCCCAGCAGCCACAGGCACGCGACGCTCATCGCCACTGCGGCGACCAAATTCACCAACCACCAACGGGCGATTGCGCCAAGCAAAGCGGGCTGACGCTGCAGCATCCAGCCAAAGCCGAACGCGGTCCCGAGGCCGATGAAGGTCGTCAGATGCGGTACGAAGCCGGTGTCGGCGGCGGGAATTCCGCCCCGCGCATACCAGTTCGCCTGCATCGCAAAGGCAAGTGCCAGGGGTATGGCGAGCAAAGGAGCGGCGGCGGGTGTCGCGGTGATCGCGCGCATCGCCCGGTCGATCATGCCACCGCGCAGCCATCCGCTGCGGTCGATCAGGCTGACTGCGCCGCGTATCGCCAGCGCGGCCGCGTAAAATAGCGTGAGCAAATAGAGGAACCACAAATGCGTCAGTGGGAAAGTCGCGAGGGTTAGCGGCGGCGGCGGTGGGCTGTTGGTTGGCAGTGTGCCACCATTCATAACTGCTGCGCCCCAGACGAAGCAGGCCAGGATCGCCGCCAGCACAGGAAACCAGAAGGCGAGCAGCGGCATCGTGATCCGGTTCAGCCGGTTGCGGATGAAGCCGCCTGTGCCGCGCCGCTGAAGCAGCATCCGCCCGAAATAGCCCGCTATCAGGAAGAACGCCGCCATCCGGAAGATATGCGCGATGAAGAAGAAGGTCCCCAGCGCATCGCTCGGCGTGTCGCGTACCACCCAGATTTGCGGACCGGGCAGGAAGGAGAGGGTGGCGTGAAACGCCGCACCGAGCAGCAGCGCGCCAGCGCGCACGGCATCCAGCGCATGCAGGCGCTCGCCGGGTTCTGCGCGCATTCCGGTTTTGATGCTTGTCATTGGAGTGCCCTTTCTTTGGAGGCGCAGTGCCGCTGCCCGAATCGCAGCATACCTCAACAGGTTTGTAATACAAACAAGTCTGCTTAAGCTGGACTGTGGCTCGGGACGGGCTCGCACGGAGCCCGCAAGGCCGGTTCATGCCCGATTGGGCTGCAAAATCGGGTTCTCCGGCGCATTTTGTAGGCTGGCGTTCACCTACCTGAACGAAGCTTTCGGACCTGCGACAATTGCCGACAATAAAGGACCGAAGCCGGTACATCCTGGCGACAGGCGACTTTCATATATGTCCTCACAGGCCGCCCCCCGGCCTCGGATTTAAAGAGGAGAAGTCACCATGAAGAAGTTCACGCTCATGATCGCAGGCCTCGGCATCGCAGCCGCAGCTATCCCCGCCACCGCGATCGCAGCGCCTGCACCGCAGCCCGGCTATAGCCATCAGGGTGGTGCATGGCAGAACATCAACGCCCGCCAGAACCGGATCGAGGCGAAGATCAATCAGGGCATCCGTTCGGGCGCACTGACCCGCAGCGAAGCGACGCGCCTCCGCGCCGAGTTCCGCCAGATCGAGCGCCTTGAGGCACAGTATCGCCGCTCGCGTCCCGGCCTGACCAAGGCCGAGCGTGTCGATCTCGACCGCCGCTTTGATCGTCTGGAGCGCAGCATCCGCATCCAGAAGAACGATCGTGACGATCGCCGCCCTGGCCGTCGTTAACACTACAGCACCCCATGCGGGGTGAGGACGGGCTCCGCCGCAAGGCGGGGCCCGTTTTCGTTTAGCCGCAGGTCATCGCGTTGGAGAAGCCGGCCCAGCGCATCTGGGCAGTCTTGCTCGCCCGGTCATAGAGGATCGCCAGCGGCTCGGCCTCGCCGCCGGGCTTCGTCGTGCGGCGCACATCGGCATAGAACATCGTGATCCCGCCGCGCGTGCGGCTGACCAGCGCGCGGCCTTCCGAGCAACCCGAATAGGCACAGATCGAAAGCGTATTGCCGCGCCGGGTGAGCCCCATCGGCGTGAAACCCTGATCCTTGGCGATTTCGCACGCGCCCTTGTCGCAGCGGATCTCCGCTTCGAGGTTGCGACAGTTGAAATCCTGCGCGGCGGCAGGGAGCGGGGCCAGCAAAGCGGCGATCAGAAGCATGCGCATATGTGCATGCTTAGCGCAGTGGTTTGCCGCTGTCCTTCCACTTGTCGAGGATCTGCGAATCGCTGTCATCCTTGCGCGCGACAGTTGCGGGAAGCGGCGCGCCGCTCTGCACATAAGCCGGCTGGACCGCCTGGATCGGCGTGGGCACCACCAGCGGGGTCTTGCCCGGCATCGCAGGCACGGCGACTGCTGCGTTTACCGGCACAATGGCGCTCGGGTGCGGGCCGGGGAGCGGTTCCGCGCCGCGATAGATAGAGCGGAACGCATCGGCGGTGCCCCAATAGCCCTTCCAGCGATGGAAGAAGTGCGCGCCATATACGCCGGTCATCACCAGGCTGCGGTTCCACGAAGGGGTGACCGCATAGGTGTGATAATGCGTTGCCATGCCGACGGGGGCGAACACGCTGCCGCCGAGCGCATCGGCGGCTACGCGGGCTGCGCGGACCCAATAATCGCGCTGGGGCTGGCCGCGGGTCATTGCGCCGTCACAGGCGAAGCTGAACTGGCAGCCGCTGCGCTCCGAACCCTGAAACACCACGCCACACACCGTCGACGGGAAAGTCGGGTGGCGCACGCGATTGAGCACGACCTGCGCCACGGCGCGCTGGCCGTCATCGGGCTCGCGGGCAGCTTCGTAATAGATTGCGGTGGTCAGGCATTGCAGCGCGCGCGCTTTGTCGTTGGGCGTGCCGGCCAGCTTGAACGGCGATGCGGGCTGGATCGAAGTATCGATCACGGCATTTTCGGGCACCGGCACATCGGGCAGCTCGACCGTGCCGGTAGCACCGGCGGCAGCACTCTCGGTGGCGGCAGCCTGATCGTCGTCCACCGCAGTGTAATAGGCCGCGCCGGGGAAATGATCGTCGGCCTCATAACCGCTCAGCGGAGCCTTGGCGGCGGCAGGCTTGGAAACGCCGGGGCCGATCGCCTGCGCAGAGAATCCGGCACCGATCAGCGAGACAAATGCCGCCGCTGCGATCCCACGTACCTGCATCTTGGTGAAACGACGCCAGAACAAAGCCCAAAACCTCACGCGGCCGAGCGCGGAATATAGGGCAAAAGACTAACGGTTTCGCCCGGTGATTTTACGGCGTGCCAGAGCGAAACACTTGATGGTTAAGGTAATTTTTAGTGGTGCCCGCCACGCGGATGCAGCAGCAGGATCGTGGTCAGGTTCACTGCCATCGCCGCGATAAGCTTGAGATCGACTGGCTTGCCCGGCCCCACATAGGTCATCAGCGCGACGAGAAACACGCCGAGCGCCAGCGCGCCGGCCGTGGTCATGGCGCTCGCTGCGATCCCGCGCGGGGTGAGCGCGGCCAGCACCATCGCGCCGCCCGCGATCAGATGCGGGATGCGGAACATCTCGTCCTTCATCGTCCCGTTCAGCACATAATATACCGTGGCCGCGCCGATCACGACGGTCAGCAGGCGAAGCAGGCTCAGCATCAGCTACTCTCCTTTTTGAGCAGCGTAACGCGTACGAAACGAATTGGCGAACAGGGTTAACCGCCCCTCGGCTATCGCCGCGCGCAGATCGCTCATCAGCAGCTGATAGAAATACAGATTATGCTCGGTCATCAGCATCGCGCCGAGGATTTCGCCTGCGCGGACAAGGTGATGGATATAAGCGCGGCTATAGCCGGTGCAGGTAGGGCAGGGGCATTCGGGATCGAGCGGGCCCTGATCCTCGCCGAATTTGGCGTTGCGGATGTTGATCGGGCCGGTGCGCGTAAACGCCTGTCCGGTCCGCCCGCTGCGGGTGGGCAGCACGCAATCGAACATATCGATGCCGCGCTCCACCGCGCCGACAATATCGTCGGGCTTGCCCACGCCCATCAAATAACGCGGCTTGGCCGGATCGAGCTGGCCGGGCGCGAAATCGAGCACGCCGAACATCGCTTCCTGTCCTTCGCCCACCGCAAGGCCGCCCACCGCATAGCCGTCAAACCCGATATCGAGCAGCGCGTCGGCCGACCATTTGCGCAAGGATTCATCGAGCGCACCCTGCTGGATGCCGAAGATCGCATTATTCTCGGCATGCTCGCCGCCGCTGTCGAACCCCTCTCGCGAACGCTTGGCCCAGCGCATCGATCGCTCCATCGCGGCGGTCTGCACCTCCTTGGTCGAAGTGGTCGGCACCAGTTCGTCAAACGCCATGACGATGTTCGACCCTAGCAGCCGCTGGATCTCCATCGAGCGCTCCGGCGAAAGCATGTGCCGCGAGCCATCGAGGTGCGATTTGAAGACGATGCCCTCTTCGCTGCGCTTGGTCAGTTCAGACAGGCTCATCACCTGATAGCCGCCGCTATCGGTGAGGATCGGGCGATCCCAGCCCATGAAATGGTGCAATCCGCCCAGCCGCGCTACGCGCTCAGCGCCGGGGCGCAGCATCAGATGATAGGTGTTGCCGAGCAGGATATCCGCGCCCGACGCGCGCACGTCCTGCGGCTTGACCGCCTTGACGGTCGCGGCGGTGCCGACGGGCATGAAGGCAGGCGTACGGATCTCGCCGCGCTGCATCGCGATCGTGCCGGTGCGCGCCTTGCCGTCTGTGGCGGCGATGGTGAACTGGAAGCGTGGAGTGGTCATGGCGCGTTGCCCTAATCCCGTCGCGGGGGGACTGTCGAGGGAACATGGCGGCCGAGGCTGTCGATACGCTGCGTTCGGTGGCGGTGGACCGATCCGTGCATCGGAGCGAGCAACAGGGCTACGCGAATGAATTTCGAAGTGAAGCAGGAGCGATGGCAAGAATTGGGCCGGTTGTGGACAGTCCGATTTCAAGTTTAACAATGGGCGAAGCTGCGGTTCGGTCGAGCCCTATACCCGCCGACAAAGCTGTCGTTCACTAGCGACATTTCAGGGGGATTGTTGCGTCGTCGATTCACTGCCTCGTGCCGGTGTGCGCTGCGTGGAGGACAGGGCGCCTCTGGGCCATACCAGCAGGAGCATCGTGGCGGCCGCCAGCAGGCCGATCGTCACCACACTGCTTTCCGGTCCCGCTGGCCCACCGGTCAGGAAGTCTGGGCCAGACGGCGTCAGTTGCACAATCAAGGCTGGCAGCTTCAGATCTAACCCGGTGATCGGCACGGCAAAGCCGACGCCTGCGAACCAGTTCCAGCCTGCGTGCCAGCCCATCACACCCCAGATGCTTCCGGCACGCCAGGCCCAAGCGCAAGCGAACATTCCGAACGTGAACGCCATGACGATTTCGCGAACCGGCTGGTGCGGCGAGAAGTGAAGAAATGTGAAAGCGGACGAACTGGCGATGAACCCCGCCGTCAGGTTCCAGCGGCGCGTCGCGGTTGAGAGCAGCCAACCGCGAAAGATGAACTCCTCCACGCCCGATTGAAAAACAAAGCAGGCCAGCAGAATTGCCATCCAGAATATCGATACAGGCGAGGAAAAGGCGGGAAGAACATCTCTTCCGACATAGCCCCCGGCCAGCCAGATCGAATTGACGGCCAAGGCCATCATGCCAACCCCAATCGCCAATCCTGCCAAATGCTTGCGCAGCCGCTTCTTGCCGGTGAGACCCAACGTCGCGAGGCCGCGGCGTTCGACGAACCGCGACCAGGCCCAGACGGCGGCTCCCATCGCCGCAAATGGCAGTAACAGGAACAGGTAAAACCCGAACGCGGACCGTGGCTCTCCCTCGGCATCGGTCAGGCCGATCCACTCAAGGCCGAAATCGAACGGGACGCTGGAGAACGCAACCAGCAAGATGCAGATCACTGGCGAAAGCCCGGCCCAAGGCAGCCAGCCGCGATGCGGTTCGGGCGAAAAGATCATTTGAGTCATTCTGGCCCGGTAGCCCTTGGCCGGTGCGGGTTATAGAATGATTGTGCGCGGCTGCTCGGGCCGGTGCCAGGCCATTGGCGTGGTCCCAAAAGTGCGCCTGAAAACCCGACCGAAGTGGCTCTGGTCCGCGAATCCGGCCTCATGGGCAGCTGCGGCCATGCCAAGCCCGCTGCGCAGCAGCTGTCTGGCCCGCTCAAGTCTGCGGAATTGCAGATAGCGATAGGGACTGGTCCCCAAGAGCGAGCGAAAATCGCGCGAAAGCTGCCAGCGGCCATAACCGGCGATTTCTTCCAGCTGATCGAGGTTCGTCCCGGGTGATGGGACGCTGTCGAGGAATTCGCGCACTCGCATCACGGCTTCGCGATTGGCAGTCCGCCTGGCCGCCGGACCGCCTTCACACCGCTGCATCGCGGACACGAGTTCGTGGAGTGCGTCCTGGTAGCCGAAATGATTATTCCCGGCAGCGCACATCGTAATCAGGCGAAGCGCCGACCCGACCAGATCGGTGTCGGTTGAAACCCCCTTCGCCAGAAATGGCAACGCGGCTCCGCCGATCACGGTCTGGACATGGGCGGGTGGCAAATAGGCGGCCCGATAGGAAAAGCCGCTCGTGTCACAGCAATATCCATCGTGCACTTCGTCCGGATGTAGGATGATCGCTTGCCCGGGCAGCGACCGCCAACCATTCCCGCGGTAATTAAACGACTGCACCCCCGCCGTGGTCATCGCGATCGTATAGGTATCGTGGCGGTGCGGCGAAAACGCACCCACGCGAAGCCGTGCCTCAACCAGTTCAACCCCGTGACCATGCAAAGTCGACATCGTGATTTTCCGGATTGGACCGACGAAGAGCCAGCCCCCCGCCAGTGTGAAATTGATGTCCGCTTTACGGCGATCGGCCACGGAGCGCCAATGCCCGAAATTGGGGCGCAAAGAGGACATGCATCTTCTGATAAAGCGGGGCGGCAATCTCCTTGCAATGTAGGATTTCATCGGCTTCGCTAGTCAGCCGCAGCGCCTACGCGCCGCCGCTCTTTGACACGTCCGATCCCAGCCATCACGTGCGTCGATACTCGCGCCCGCGCGCAATTTTATTTCACGATTCGCGTGAAAAGTGTGAAGCTAAGCCCGCAAAAGCCGGCGCGTTGGCTCTGCCTTAGCCGAACCTTCCGCGCCTTAGCCGCGGTGCCCTGCCACATAGTCCAGAATATCCTGCGGCGCGCGGAACAGCGCGTCGGGGTTGGTCGCCGCCAGCGCTTTCTCATGCGCATAGCCCCACAGCACCGAGCCCGCGCGCATGCCGACTTCGCGGGCCGAATCCACGTCGCGGGTTTCGTCGCCGATCGCCAGCGCTTCCGCCGCCGGCACGCCCAGCCGCTTGAGCACCCGGCGGAATTTGGGCGCCTTGCCGAACAGCGATGATCCGCAGGCGTAGAAGGATATCAGCGCGGCATTCTCCGGGCCGAGGATGCGGCGGGCATTGTCCTCGGAATTGCTCGTCACCAATGCGATCTGCACGCCCATCGCTTTGATTTGCTGGAGCAGATCGGGTGTGCCCGGAAACAGCTCGATCTGGCCGACATTGCGGCCGACGAGGCGGCGGACATACCAGGCGATGAACGGCAGCTTCCAGCGGGCGATCTGGAGATATTTGATCACTTCGCGCGAGCTTTTGTGCCGCAGCATTTCGATCTCTTCGCCTTTCACCGTGCGGAAATGGAAGATGCCCGCAAGGTGATCGATCATCGAGATGAACCAGTCGCCGCTATCCGAAAGCGTGCCATCGAAATCGAAGATTACCAGCCGGACCGGAGCGTGCGCGGGCACGGGCCTGGGATCAGCCATGCGCGTGTCCCTTTCCGTGCATGCGGCATTCGGCTCCGTCGCCCAGTTCGATCTGAACAGTGGTGTGGTTGATGCCATGATCGTGCTCCAGTCGATGCTGAAGGTCTATCAGGAATGCGTCACCTGGATGACCATCGGGCATGACGAGATGCGCGGTGAGCGCGGCCTCGGTCGTGCTCATCGGCCAGATGTGGAGATCGTGGACGCGGGCAACGCCGGGCAGGGTGGCGAGCGTGCGCTCGACTGCTTCCGGATCGACGCTGCGGGGCACGGCCTGGAGCACCATGGTAAGCGATTCGGTGAACAGGCCCCAGCTGGTCCACAGGATCACGCCGACGATGACGAGGCTGATGACCGGATCGATCCAGGTCGCGTTGGTGAGCAGGATCACCGCGCCGCCGATCACGACACCGGCCGAGACTGCCGCGTCCGCTGCCATGTGCAGATAGGCTCCGCGAATGTTGATGTCGCCCTTGCGCCCGCGCGCGAACAGCATCGCGGTGCCGAGATTCACGGCGATGCCCACGCCCGCGACAAGCATGACCGTGCCGCCCGGGATCGCGGCGGGTTGCGAGAAGCGCTGGATCGTCTCCAGCAGGATCGCGCCGACCGCGATGAACAGCAGCACCGCATTGGTCAGCGCCGCGAGGATCGATGAGCCGCGCAGACCATAAGTGAAACGGGCCGAGGCGGGGCGCTTGGCCAGCTCCGCGCCGCCCCATGCGATGAGCAGCCCGAGCACGTCCGAGAGATTATGCCCGGCATCGGCGAGCAGGGCGACCGAATTGGTCCAGAAGCCCGCCGCGCCCTCGATCGCTACAAAGGCCAGGTTGAGTGCGGTTCCGATCGCAAAGGCGCGACCGAAATCGGCCGGGGCGTGGTGATGCCCAACATGCTTGTGATCGTGATCGTGATGGGCGCCCATTGGCCCAGTCTTAGCCGCAGCGCGGCATGAGATACTAGCGCCTGCGTCGCTTGCCGCCATTGTTGAGATCGATGACGGGAATTTGCGGACGGATGGTCACCAGTTCGCGGCGGATCAGCACGCCGTCTTTGTCGGCATCGAAGCGCGTGAAGAGCAGGTCGAAGCGCCCGGCCAGCTCTTCGAAGCTGATCTTGTTGTCGCCATCGCGGTCGGTCTCGAAGGGGCTGGGCAGGGTGTTGCGATCGCCCAGCCAGCGCTCGGACCAGTCGGAAAAGCCGATATAGCCAAGCGTGCCGCCCTGCGGCTTCATGCTGTCGAAGCTCTTGCGCAGGCCAGCGTCGAACTCGGCACGGGTGACGCGGCCATCGCCGTCGCTGTCGAACGCGGCGATCGCCATGGCGACAGGCTCGACGATCACGGTGGCGGCGGGCTGCGGTGCGGGTGCGGCCGGGGTCGGGTTGGCGGGGCTGGTCTGCGCGAGCGCGGGAGCCGCCGCCAGCAGCGGGATCAGCAAGGTGAGCAGGCGCATGAAAGTCCTTTCAGGGCAGCAATAACGAGGCGTCGCCATAGCTGTAGAATTAGTCGCTGCCGATCGCA
The DNA here is from genome assembly GCA_004173185.1 of Sphingomonadales bacterium. GTDB lineage: Bacteria > Pseudomonadota > Alphaproteobacteria > Sphingomonadales > Sphingomonadaceae > Sphingomonas. The sequence goes on from SEFZ01000002.1 coordinate 99,678, forward strand.
TGCGCATAGAGCGCCTGCATTCTATCCAGCCCCACAACATCGTAAATTCGGAAGAGTCCGCTGCCAAGCCCGTTGGCTTTTCAAAGTGCGTTAGCTGGCGCCTATCGCCGACCCCTCGATGATCGAACATCCCATGCGCCTGGAGCCTTGCATCTTCCTTTTTCGATGACGAACGCCAACGCGGGCTTGAGGCCTCGCGCAGAATGTTTTGAAGCTTTCCGCCCGATTCTATACGGGCACCGGATTGGCTGCTTCAATCGCCTCGCTCGGCTTCCGCGCCCGGCGGCTGGTGTAAAGGCAGATCGCCAGGATTTCGAATAACAATGAATTATCGCCATTCCTTCCATGCGGGCAACAGCGCCGATGTCGTGAAGCACAGCCTGTTGATCGCCCTCGTGCGGGCCTTGCAGCACAAAGAGGGCGCGCTGACCCTGATCGACACCCATGCGGGCTGCGGGCTGTACGACCTTGGCGGGGATGAGGCCCAGCGCACCGGCGAGTCCACGCAGGGCGTGCTGCGGGCCTTTGCCGACCCGAACCCGTTGCTGGACGACTATCGCGCTGCCGTACAGGCGGTGAATGTCGCCGCGGATCCGCGCCTCTACCCCGGCTCGCCGCGGATTCTGGCGCAGCTTTTGCGCCCGCAGGATTTCCTGATCCTCAACGAAAAACATCCCGAAGACGCCTATGTCCTGCGCGGTGCGATGCGCGACACCACCGCCGCCGTGCATGAGCGCGACGCCTACGAGCTTTGGCTGGCGATGGTGCCGCCGCGCACCGCGCGCGGGGTGGTAGTGGTCGATCCGCCATACGAGAAGCTGGACGAACGCGCCCGTATCACCACCACCCTCGCCGCCGCGACACGCAAATGGGCGCATGGCGTGACGGTGATCTGGTATCCGCTGAAGGACCGCGCGGCGCATTGGCAGTGGAAGGTGCAGTTACGTAAGCTCGGCATCCCGAAATTTATGTCGGTGGAGCATTGGTTGTACGATAGTGATCAGCCGGGCATCTATAACGGCGCGGGCCTTTTTATCGTCAACCCGCCTTATGCCTTCACGCAGGCGCTGCCGCCTCTGCTGGAAGCCCTGCGTGCCTCGCTGGCGCCGGAAGGGCATAGGGGCGAGATCACAGCCGATTGGTTGGCCGAGTAAAAAATGAATCCTCATCTCGCTTTTCCTCCCAAGGGAGAAATTGCCGCGCTTCCGGTTGCAAACAAAGCAACTCGCGAGATTGGCTCGCTGTCGGAAGTCGGCTGGTGACACGGCCCTAAGCTTTAAAAGCCATCCAAGCGCTTCCCATCCGCGACCAACCGGCAGGCCCCTTACGGAAGGAGCAGCGACGCATCCCCGTAAGAGTAGAAGCGGTAGTCGCTACCGATCGCATGGGCATAGGCCGCCTGCATTCGTTCCAGCCCGATCAGCGCCGATACCAGCATGAACAGCGTCGAGCGGGGTAGGTGGAAATTGGTGATGAGGCCGTCGATGCCTTTGAAGCGATAGCCCGGGGTGATGAAGATCGCGGTGTCGCCTTCGAACGGTCGGATCAAATCATCGTCGCCGCTCGCGCTCTCGATGAGGCGCAGGCTGGTGGTGCCGACGGCGATCACCCGGCCACCGCGCGCGCGGACCGCGTTGAGGCGGTCGGCGGTGGCGGCGTCGATGCGACCCCATTCGGCGTGCATCTTGTGTTCGCTGGTGTCCCCTGCCTTGACCGGCAGGAAGGTGCCCGCGCCGACATGGAGGGTGAGCGTGGCGTGCTCGATTCCAGCATTTTCCAGCGCAGAGATGAGATCGGGTGTGAAGTGCAATGCCGCTGTCGGAGCGGCGACCGCGCCGGGCTCGCTGGCGAACATCGTCTGATAATCGTCGGCATCGCGCGCATCGGTGGGGCGCTTCGAGGCGATATAGGGCGGGAGCGGCATGCGGCCGCAACGGTGGAGCAGCAATTCGACGGGCTCGTCGCCCGCGAAATCCAGCGTGAAGCTGCCGTCGTCGCCCCGGTCCGATGCGGTGGCGGTGACGCCTTGGCCGAAATCGATCGTCTCGCCTTCGCGCAATTTCTTGGCGTTGCGGATGAAGGCACGCCAGCGGCGGGGGCCTTCGCGCTTGTGGAGCGTCGCGCCGATCTTCGCGGCGCCGCGCAGCCCTTCGAGCTGGGCGGGTATCACACGCGTGTCGTTGAACACGAGGCAATCTCCCGCGCGCAGCATCGCGGGCAGATCGCTGACCACAGCATCGCGCATCGCGCCGCCTTCAACGACCAGCATGCGCGCCGAATCGCGCGGGGAAGCGGGCCGCAGGGCTATCCGCTCTGCCGGCAGTTCAAAATCGAAAAGATCTACGTTCATGGTTTACCCGCCGAAGCGGCTTAAGGCGCCAGCGTAACGGGCTTTTCGCCCGCGGGCAGTTCCTTCAGCGCCGTCGGAGCCTCAGCCTGATAGGCTGGGGGATTATCGGCCTGGATATAAGCGTGGACGATCTTGGTCGGGTTCGCAGGCGGCTCGCCGCGCTCGATCTTGTCGATCCATTCCATGCCCGATGTGACGCGGCCGAAGACGGTGTAATTCTCGTCAAAGCCCAGCCGCGGGCCGAACATCACGAAGAACTGGCTATTGGCGCTGTTCACATCCTGCGTGCGGGCGGCAGAGACCGCGCCGCGAACGTGCGGCAGCGAATTAAACTCGGCGGGCACATCGGGCAGGTCCGATTCGCCGGCACCGGTGCCGGTCGGATCGCCGCCCTGTGCCATATTCTCTTCGCCGTCGATCACGCGATGGAAGACGATGCCGTCATAGAATTTCTTGCGGGTGAGCGTTTTGACCTGCTCGACCATCTTGGGCGCGGCATCGGGGCGCAGCCGGATGGTGACGCGGCCGCCCGAGGAGAGATCGAGCACCCAGGTGAATTCGGGATCAGCGGGAAGGAAGGCCGGCAGACCGCGCGCAACCGTATCGGCGGCGACATCCTTCAACGGCTCGGCCGCAACCTTTTCCTTGCCGCGCTGCGCAAGTGCCGGAGACACCGTCAGCGTCGCGACAAGCGCAGCCAGAATTGCCAAGATACGCATCAACATCCCCACCAAACAGGAAAATTCTCGGCCGCACGTCTAGAGCAATCCATGCCCCGCGCAAAGCGCTAGTCAGTACCCTTGCGACCGATCGCTTCGACACGGTCGGCGACCTCGGCATGGACCTGTGCGGGCACGAACTTGCGGATATCGCCGCCATAGAGGGCAATCTCCTTCACCAGCCGGCTGGCGATCGGCTGAAGCGAGACATCGGCCATCAGGAAGACCGTCTCGATCTTGTCGTTCAGCTGCTGGTTCATCCCCGCCATCTGATATTCATATTCGAAATCGGCGACGGCGCGCAGACCACGGATGATCATGGTAGCGCCCTGGCGCTCGGCGAAACCCATCAGCAGCGAATCGAAGCTGACGACTTCGATGCCCTCAATCCCCGCAGTCTCGCGCAGAACCATTTCCATCCGCTCCTCGATGGTGAACATCGGGTTTTTGGAGGGATTGGTGGTCACGCCTATCACCAGCCGATCGACCAGCTTTGCGCCGCGCCGGATGATGTCCATATGGCCGAGCGTGATCGGATCGAAGGTGCCGGGATATACCCCGGTGCGTGTCGTCATGTCGGCTTCCCCTACCGGTCGCGTTCGAGCGTGTAGCGCGCAATGTCGCGCAGCAGATCGGCCTCGGGGCCGTAACTTTTGAGGTGCTCGATCGCCTGATCGACCAGTAAGGCCGCTTGTGCCTTGGCGCGTTCGGGGCCGAGCAGGCTCAGGAAGGTCTCCTTGCCCGCAACGCCATCCTTGCGCAGCTTCTTGCCGGCGAGTTGCTCATCGCCCTCCGCATCAAGCAGATCGTCTGCAATCTGGAAGGCGAGGCCCACGTCGCGGGCATAGCCGCGCAGGCCCGTGCGGCCCTCGGGCGAGAGGCGGGCGAGGATCGCGCCGCATTCCACGGCACAGGAGATCAGCGCGCCGGTCTTCATCGCCTGAAGCCGGGTAACCGTCGGCAGATCGAAACTGGTTTTCTCGGCCTCCAGATCCATCATCTGCCCGCCGGCCATGCCAGCGGGGCCGGAGCTATGCGCCAGGCACCCGACCAGCTCGATGCGGACGAAGGGATCGGGATGCGTCGCCTCATCGGCGAGAATTTCAAAGGCCAGCGCGTGGAGGCAATCGCCCGCAAGAATCGCGGTGGCTTCATCAAATTCGCGGTGGACGGTGGGCTTGCCGCGGCGGACATCGTCATCGTCCATCGCGGGCAGATCGTCATGGATCAGCGAATAGACATGGATGCATTCGAGCGCGGTGGCGACGCGCGCGGCTGAGCTTTTTTCGATCCCGAACAATTGCGCGGTGGCGAGAACGAGCAAGGGGCGCAGCCGCTTCCCGCCGCCGATCGTGGCGTGGCGCATCGCGCGATACAGGTTTTCGCGCGGATCGTCGGGTATCGCGAGCAACAGATCGAACTGGCGATCGATCTCATCCGAGACCTGCCGCAGCGCAGTCTGGAGCGCGAGGCTGGCTTCAGCCATCGCTCAATTCGCGGCGAATGGGGTGGTGCCGGCTGCCCGGCCTTCGGAATCGGTACGGATCGCTTCGATGCGCGCCTGCGCCGCATCGAGCCGCGCCGCGCACTGGCTGCGCAGCCGGTCTCCGCGTTCGTACAGGTCGATTGCTTCCTGCAGTTGCGCCTCGCCGCTTTCGAGGCGACCGACGATCCGCTCCAGTTCCTTCAGCGCTTCCTCGAAGGAAAGTGCCGCGATGTCCGCTTCTTCTGCCATGCGCAGCCTATGCGGCAGGCATAAGGGGGATTGCAACCGGGGATGCGTGTCACATGTTGGGGCAATGACCAAATGAAAGGCTGTCCCCATGTTCACCAGCATCAATCCCGCGACCGGCGAAACCGTGGATACGCATGCGGAACTGGATGCGGACGGCATCGAAGCGGCGCTGACCCGCGCTGCCACCGCTTATAAAGCGTGGCGCAATTCGCCGATCGAGCAGCGGGTGACCCTGCTCAACGCGATTGCCGACCAATGGGAAGCCAACAAGCAACACCTCGCCGAAATGGCAGTGAAAGAGATGGGCAAGCCGATTGCGGGCGCGATTGCCGAGGTCGAGAAATGCATCCTCGGTTTTCGCCATTATGCCGAGCATGGCCCGGCCTATCTCGAGCCGAGCAGCGTCACCACGCCCGGCGGCGGGCATGCCGATGCGCGCTGGCTGCCGATGGGGCCCGTGCTCGCGGTGATGCCGTGGAATTTCCCTTATTGGCAGGTGGTCCGCTTCCTCGCGCCGACGATCATGGCGGGCAATGTCGCGCTGCTGAAGCACGCCTCCAGCGTGCAGGGCTGTGCTGCGCTGATGCAGCAATTGGCGAGCGCGGCGGGGGCACCCGATGGCGTCTTCCAGAACCTTGCGATCAAGTCCGATCGCATCTCGGACATCATCGCCGACAAGCGCGTGGTGGCAGTTACGCTCACCGGCAGCGAAGGCGCGGGCGCGAAGGTGGCGCAGGCAGCCGGGCGTGCGCTCAAGAAGGTCGTGCTGGAGCTGGGTGGCTCCGATCCGCTGATCGTCATGCCATCGGCCGATCTCGACGCGGCGGCGAAGACCGCGGTGACCGGGCGAATCCAGAATGCCGGGCAGAGCTGCATCTGTTCCAAGCGGATGATCGTGCATGCCGATATCTATGAGGCCTTCATGGAGCGCTTCACGGCGGGGATGAAGGCGGCGAAGGTCGGCGATCCGATGGACAAGGCCAATGTGATGGGGCCTTTGTCGAGCGTGGCGCAGCGCGACACGGTGCTGGAGCAGGTCGCGCGCGCACAGGCGGAGGGCGCTACCTTGTTGTTCGGTGGCGAAAAGATCGAGCGCGAAGGCGCGTGGATGACGCCGGGGGTGCTGATCGGCATGGACCCGGAGAGCGACGTGGCGAAGGAGGAAATCTTCGGGCCGGTCGCGGTGGTCTATAAGGTCGCAAACATCGATGCGGCGATCGCGCTGGCGAACGACGTGCCCTACGGGCTCGGCTCCTCGGTATGGACGCAGGACGATGCCGAGATCGAGCGTTTCGCCCGCGACATTGAAGCCGGGATGACCGCCGTCAATTCGCTGCTGTCCTCCACCCCCGCCGCGCCCTTTGGCGGGGTCAAGCTATCGGGCCATGGTCGCGAGCTGGGGCCATGGGGGATGCACGAATTCATGAACCTCAAGGCCGTGATGTTCGGCGCGCCGACGCACGCGGGCGATTAGGCCGCCCAGGCAGCGACGTCGGGTTCCTCGCCGATCAGCGCGAGGCCGTGCGCGATCGAAGTGAGTTCGCCGCCGGTCGCGATGCGGTCCTCGCCGAAGCGGCGCTGGAACAATGCGCGGATCGCGGGGATCAGCGACGAACCGCCGGTGAGGAAGACTCGGTCGATCCCGGCTTCCGCCACACCGGCCTTGGCGAGTGCGACCTCCATCGCCGCTTCGATTCGGGCGATGTCATCGGCGATCCACGTCTCGAAATCGGAGCGGCGCACTTCGGCTGCGATTTCGACACCACCGCCAGTGAAGCGAAATTCGGAGACTTCCTCGCTCGACAATGCGCGCTTCAACTGCCCGACCGCGTCATATAGCGGGAAGCCCTGCTCATGCTCGATCAGCGAGATCATCCGCCCGATCGGCTCGGGATCGACGGCATCGCGCTGGAGGCGGCGTAGCTCCTCCAGCGTCTTGCGGTTGCGCATCAATGCGAGCCGCGACCAATCGGCGAACTCGCTGAAATAGCCGCCGGGTATCTCCAGCAATTTGCCGAACGAGCGGTAACTGCTGCCCTTGCCGAGCAGCGGCAGCACCATCTTGTCGATGATCCGCTTGTCGAAGCGGTCGCCTGCGATGCCCACGCCCGAGGATGCCAGCGGCACGCAGCGCTGCTCGGCACCCGGCTCGGCGATGCGGACGATCGAGAAGTCGGTTGTGCCGCCGCCAAAGTCCGCGACGAGAATCGTGGCCGGCTCGCTCAGCCGTGCGGCATAGCTGTACGCCGCGCCCAAAGGCTCATGGACGTAATACAGCTCAACGCCGAACGCGTCGAACATCCGGTCGTATCGCTCGCGCGCCAGCGCTGGATCGGGGCGGGCACCGGCATATTCCACCGGCCGTCCGATAATCACGCGCTTGGGCCGCGCATCGAGCGCGCCACCGGCATGGGCAACCAGCTTTTGCAGGAACTGCCGCCCCAGATCCTCGAACTTGAACGGCTTGTTGAAGATCAGCACCCGTTCGAACAACGGGCTTGCCGCGACGGTCTTGAACGATTGGACGAAGCGGCTGTCGAGCGGCGACTGAAGATATTCGGAGATCGCCCAGGGGCCGGCCTCATGCGCGATGCCGTTCCAGCCGCTTTCTTCCTCCCAGAAGCAAAGCGCCGAACGGAACACCGATGCGGTCGTGCCGTCATGGGCGAACTCTATCAGTTGCGAGTCGCCCTTGCCGTCGGCAAGCGCCGCGACGGTGTTGGTCGTGCCGAAATCGAGCCCGAGCGCGCGGGCTGGGATGGTGTCCACGGAGCGTTCCTGTGCCTGACGGGCGGCGCCTATCGCACGGGATAGAAGGGTGGGCAACGCCTCACCCCCTTTTCGTCATACCGGCTTTCGCCGGGATGACGGCTCAGGCCAGCGCCAACACCTCGAGGATCAGATCCTTGCGGCTGAGCTTGCCGATCATCGTCTTGGGCAGGCTTTCGCGGACCACGACTTCCTTGACGCGCTCATGCTTGCCGAGCTGCGGATTGAGCCAGCGCGCCAGTTCCTCGCCGCTGATCTCGCAGCCCTCATTGAGCGTCACATAGGCGTGCGGCTGCTCGCCATGATAGGTATCGGGCAGGCCGATCACGAGGGCCTCCTTCACCGCCTCATGCTTGTAGAGGATCGCTTCGATCTGGCTCGGGAACACCTTGAACCCGCCCACTGAGATCATGTCCTTCAGCCGATCGACGATGCGGATGAAGCCGTCCTCATCGATCGTGCCGACATCGCCGGTGCGCAGCCAATGATCGTCCACGAACGTGTCCGCGTCGGTATCGGGGCGGTTCCAGTAACCGCGCATGATCTGCGGGCCGGAGACGACGATCTCGCCCGGCTCGCCCTCGGGCGGGGGACGGGTCGGGTCTTCCTTGTCGACGAGCCTGACGCGGGTGCGGATCATCGGCTGGCCGATCGTGCCGAGCTTGTTGAGCCCTTCATACGGGTTGCACGAGACCACGCCCGAGCTTTCCGAAAGCCCATAGCCCTCGATCACGCGTGCGCCGGTCAGTTCTTCCCAATTGGTCTTGAGCGCGGCGGGCAATGGCGCGCCGCCTGAAATGCAGAATTCCACGCTCTTGAAGTCGCTCGCCTTCACGCCGGGCGTATCGAGCAGCGCCTGATACATGGTCGGCACGCCGGGCAGCGAGCGCGGCTGGGTGCGTCGCAGCGCCGCCAGCGCCTGCTTCGCGTTGAAGCGCGGCAGCATCACGATCTCGCCGCCGGTCAGCACGGTGCGATTGAGCACGCAGGTGTTGGCGAAGACATGGAAGAAGGGGAGGATGCCGAGGATCGTATCGGCTTTCTCGCCCATATGCGGATCGAGCCGCGCGACCTGACGGCAATTGGCCGACAGGTTCTGATGGGTCAGCATCGCGCCCTTGGGCACGCCGGTGGTGCCGCCGGTATATTGGATGAGCGCGAGATCGTTGAGCGGATCGATCACCGGGCTCTCGCACGTGCCGGGATTGTTGATCAGTTGCGAGAAGGACTGGATGCGCGGGTCCGCCGGGCGCGGCGTGACTTCGCTGCCCTTGAACAGCCGGTAGAAGATAGATTTCGCGCCCGGCAGCGCGCCGGCGATCGATCCGACCACCAACCGTTCGAGCTTGCTGTGCTCAAGCACCTTGAGCGCGGTTGGCAGCAACGCGGTCGCCGAAATCGTGAACAACAGCCGCGTTCCCGAATCCTCGACCTGCTGGGCCAGTTCCTCGACCGAATATAGCGGCGAGAAATTCACCACCGTCGCGCCGAGCTTGAGGATGCCATAATATGCCGCGACATAATGCGGCACGTTGGGGAGGAAGAGCCCGATCCGGTCGCCCTTGCCATAGCCCAAAGCCCTCAGCCCACAGGCCACGCGATTCGCGCCGTCCAGCGTCTCGCCATAGCTGTATTTCCGGCCGAGAAAGTCGAGCAGGTGCGCGTCGGGATGCGCGGCTGCGCTGGTTTCGAACAATTCGACCATCGAAAGCGGCGGAAGTTCGTCCTCCCAATTGCCGGGATGGTGGAATGCGGTACGCCAGATTTGCTCGGGATCGGTCATTTACATCAGTGTAAGCAGGGTGCCGGAAGGGTCAATAGGTGAGCTGCTTGCTCCAGGTCACAAGCACCGAAATTGCAACCAGGCCAAGATCGGCCACCGCCTCCATCCGCTGCGGCGAAGGATCGCCCGAGCGCGCGGTTTCGATGGAAATGCCAACGCGGCGATCATCGGCGAATGCCAGCAGCAGCAACGCGACCACGCCGATAGCCAATAGGATCCTGTTGCGCCTTTCCATGCGCCATGGCTACGCGAGTGCAACGTTTCCGGCAATGTTCCTTGCAACCGAAAATCAGGCGGCGTGACGCACCGTGCTGCGGGACCGATCGCGACCGGCGGATTTGGCGTCGAACAGCGCTTTGTCTGCGCCGCGATAGAGCGCTTTCCACTCGACATCGCTGGTCAATGGCCCACGGCACGCGCCGATGCTCGCGGTGACGGTAAGGTCGAACGGCATACGCATCGCGCGAAGCTTGGCGAGCAGGGCGTCGGGATCGGCGGGCTCCGCCGAAGAAGCTATGATCGCGAATTCTTCGCCGCCGATGCGCGCGACCAAGGCGCTGGCCGGAACATGGGTACGCAGCAGCCGCGCGAACAATCGCAGCACTTCGTCGCCGCCATCATGGCCGAGCGTATCGTTGACCCGCTTGAAATGATCGAGATCGGCGATGAGCAATTGCTGCTCGCCCGGCCGCCCGATTGCCTGATTGAGGAAAGCGCGGCGGTTGAGCAGCCCGGTCAGCGGATCGGTATCCGCCAGCCTGCGCGCCATCACTTCGCTTGCAATCGCCCAGTCGCGCTCGTCGCGTAGCAGCTTGATCCGATAGGCGATGGCGAGGCTGGACATCAGCGCTTCGACCACCATCGACAGGATCGTCGAATTATCGAGCCAGAAATTCCACGGGATGACGTGAAGGTTCGCCAGCACGCGGCTGACTGCCATCAGGATCGGCACGCCCCAGCCGACCGCGAATAGCCACAGGTAATTGCTCCGCCTGCGCCAGGCATGCCACAAGGTCGGCCCGACCACGGTGGTTAGCCCCAGAAAGACGAAGGTGAACGTCGCGTCCGCGCTCCGCACCGAGAAGGGCGCGGACAGGAAGAATAACACGCCGACACCGGCCATCGCCGCTGCCACCGCGGCGGTGTAGCGGCCCAGCCAACCCGCGAAGACCCGCTCCTCGAAGAAGCTGCGCGCGAAGATCAGCGTCGACGCACCGGTCATGCCGAGCAGGAGATAGTTGAACCGCAATCGAACGTTGTTCGAGAGATCGGGAAACAGCCAGGCGAGAACGCCCGAAGATGAAAACGTATAGGCCAGCAGGCACCCGACCATCACACAATAATATAGCTGGAAGCGGTGACGCAGCGCGCCCCAGAGCGCGAGATTGTAGATGATCAGCGCAGTGCACAGCCCCGCGAAGGCGGCATACATCGCCGCCATGGCAAGATTGGTGCGTTCGCTCTGCGCCGCGGTCGAGATTCGCGAGCCGAGCACGACCCCGCGCACATTCGCCGATCCCTCGACGTGCCAGAGCAAGCGGACGATCTTGGCATCGCGCTGCGGCAGCGGCTGTTCGACAAAGGCGCCGAGCTGGATGAGTGGGGCCACGCCGCGCGCGTCGGTGGTCGTGGTCGTCATCTGCCCATCGGCATAGAGAACGCGCAGCGCGAGCTTGTCCTGCCACAGGCTGGCGAGGCGCACATTGAGCGGCTCGTGGATGCGCGATTGCTGGTTGATGTCTTTCGAGATCACCCAGAAATTGCCCGCGCCAAATTCATGCTGCGGCGTGGTGCAATCGAAGCGCTCGGGATGCTGGATCAGGATCGCCGGGTTCATCCCGCCGGTATCGGGCAGCACGCAGACGGCGAGGGGACGGCCGGAAATTGCCCGTTGTGCGCTTGCCGGCGTGGCGAGGCCGACAAGGCCAATGCACACGATGATCGCTGCGAATACACGGTGAAAATAAGCCGGGAACATTGTCCCTAATTACGGCCGACATGACGAACAACCGGTTAAGGATCGCGGGAAGTTTGCGGGTTTTCCTGAGCTTGCCTGAAGCGGATGGTCCTCCCCCCGGAGGCGGGGGGAGGATTGGATCAGCAGCCGCCCGCGCCGATCGCACCGCGCAATATGCCGCCAAGGCTGGGTTTGCACCCCTTGGGGCGGGTCTGTGGGCGGTTCGGGCGATCCTCGCTGTCGTCGCGTTCATCCCGGTCACCCATCTGCGACATATCGGGCATGCCGGTCATGAAGTTCGCCATCGAGCGATAGCGCACCTTGGCGGTCCATTTCGGTTTCCAGGGCGTCTTCGGATCGGCCGGGCGCGCCGGAAAGGCGAAGTTCGCCTCGGGGCCATAGGCATAGACAAAACCCATCATATGCTCGCCCGCGATCTTCTTGACCTCAGCGGGCACCGTGCAGCTCGTCTGCGTTGTCGGCATCACCACTTTCTGGGCGATCAGCTTGCTGACAATCCCCGGCGACAGCCAGTTCCATAGCCCGCCGCCAAATTCCTGGGTGGCGGAGGACGACCACCAAACCATATCGCCTCCCCCATTTCTACCGGCGCCACTGCTCCCGCCCATGTCCTGGCCGCCCATCGCCCAGGCATAATAGCCGGTGGCGTTGTTCAGGCTGCTCCAGTTGAGCACGGTCGAGCCCATCGCGCCGTCCGAAGCTCGGACCTTCATGCCGCCCATGAAATCCTGATCGAGCCCGAACGCGATTTCGGGGCTGTAATTGCCCGCAATGCGATGCTGGCCCAGAATCGAGGATTGCGGGCTGATGGCCTTGCCCGATTTGCCGTTGGGCCAGGTGCCATAAGTGCGGCTGTTTTCCGGCATGGGACCAGCTTCCATCGGCACCTTGGCCGAGAAGAGATTAGGTGGCACCTGACCCTTGGCGAGCTTGGCGAAGTCCACCACGATCGGCTGGCCCGGACCTGCACGCTCACCGCAGCCCCAATAAAGCAGCAGGCGGCCTTTGGGCCGTTGGAACTGGCCCGAATAGTCCTCGCCACTGGTGCGCACCGGCGTCTCGAGTGGCACCGAGGCACCAAGCCGCGCGCCTTGCGGCATGAAGTGATCGGCTTTGGGCGCGCCGCTGGCGGGCAGGCGCGAGCCGAGACGGAGCGTCAGCTCATGGCTGTTCGGCTGGCCCATGAAGCCGCCGATGGTGCCCGCGTCCATCACGTAGCGCGCTTCGGGTGCTTCACCGGCATTCTGTGCGATCGCAGCGGTTCCCGTGATGATGCACACGGTGGCGATCCCGGCGACAAATGCCGCTTTGCGGTTGTGCGCCATGATCAGCGAACCGTGGCGGTGTTCATGCTGAACACCTGACCACCGCCGCTCTGCACGATCGAGATGGTGCTGCTGACGATGAAGACCGTTGCGAAACACGCGGCAACCGCCGCTTTGCTGTTGAAAGACATTTCCCTGAACCTTTCGAATTTTTCTATGCGAAAGGCGGTAGCGGGACGGGGGCGCGATCCCAGCGTCAGGAGACGGGGCGACCAGAGAGCGACGAAAGTGGCGACGGAGGCGTAGCTGCCATCGCATTCGTGGAGGCTTTAGGCTGGCCAAAGGCCGAGATGACGCGAAAGCGCTGATACGAAGATGGGCCGGAACGCGCGTCCCGGCCCATCCTGTTTCGCGCGAAGTGGCGCTTATTTTGCCTTTGCAGGCACCTTCTTCTTGCCGCCGCCCTTTTTGGGCTTGGGCGCAGCGCCGGTGGTTTCGAAGACCAGCGCATTGTCCTTGAGCTTCACATTGACTTCGCCGCCATGGATCAGCTTGCCGAACAGCAGCTCTTCCGCGAGCGGCTGCTTGATCTTCTCCTGGATCAGGCGACCCATCGGACGCGCGCCATAGAGCTTGTCATAGCCGCGCTCGGTGAGCCACGCCTTGGACGGCTCATCGAGCTGGATGTGGACGCCGCGATCCGCCAACTGGAGTTCGAGCTGGAGGATGAACTTGTCCACCACCCGCGCGACCACTTCGGTCGGCAGATAATCGAACGGCACGATCGCATCGAGGCGGTTGCGGAATTCCGGGGTGAAGAGCTTCTTCACCGCTTCTTCCTGAACGTCGTCGCGAGTCATTTCGCCAAAGCCGATCGACTCCTTCTGCATGTCGCTGGCGCCGGCATTGGTCGTCATGATCAGGATCGTGTTCCTGAAATCGACGGTCTTGCCGTGGTGATCGGTCAACCGGCCATTGTCCATCACCTGGAGCAGGATGTTGAACAGCGCCGGATGCGCCTTCTCGATTTCGTCGAGCAGCAGCACGCTGTGCGGGTTCTGATCGACCGAATCGGTCAACAGGCCGCCCTGATCATAGCCGACATAGCCGGGAGGCGCGCCGATCAGGCGGCTGATCGAATGCTGCTCCATATATTCGGACATGTCGAAGCGCTGGAGCGGAATGCCGAGCAATTCGGCAAGCTGCTTCGCCACTTCGGTCTTGCCGACGCCGGTTGGGCCGGAGAACAGATAATTGCCGATCGGCTTTTCCGGCTCGCGCAGGCCCGCACGGCTCAGCTTGATCGCCGACGACAGCACTTCGATTGCCTTGTTCTGGCCGAACACGACACGCTTCAGATCCTGCTCGATATTGGCGAGCACGCGCGTATCGTCGGTCGAGACCGTCTTTGGCGGGATGCGCGCCATCGTCGCGATGACCTGTTCGATCTCCTTCGGCGTGATCGTCTTTTTGCGGCGGCTCGGCGGCACCAGCATCTGCATCGCGCCAACTTCGTCGATCACGTCGATCGCCTTATCGGGCAGCTTGCGATCATTGATGTAGCGCGCGCTCAGTTCCACCGCCGCCTTGATCGCGTCGGGGGTATATTTGACGTGGTGGTGATCTTCGAACGCGGTGCGCAGGCCCGCGAGAATCTTGATCGTATCCTCGACCGAAGGCTCGTTGACGTCGATCTTCTGGAAGCGCCGCAGCAACGCGCGGTCCTTCTCGAAGTGATTGCGGAATTCCTTGTAGGTGGTCGAGCCGATGCAACGGATGCTGCCACCCGAAAGCGCCGGCTTGAGCAGGTTCGATGCGTCCATCGCGCCGCCGCTGGTCGCACCCGCGCCGATCACCGTGTGGATTTCGTCGATGAAGAGTACTGCATGGGGCAGCTTCTCCAGCTCGTTGACGACCTGCTTCAGCCGCTCCTCGAAATCGCCGCGATAGCGAGTGCCCGCGAGCAACGCGCCCATGTCGAGCGAGTAGATCACGGCTTCCTTGAGCACGTCGGGCACTTCGCCTTCGATGATCTTGCGGGCGAGACCCTCGGCAATGGCGGTCTTGCCGACGCCGGGATCGCCCACATAAAGCGGGTTGTTCTTGCTGCGGCGGCAGAGAATCTGGATCGTGCGATCGACTTCCGGCCCGCGCCCGATCAGCGGATCGACCTTGCCGGCCTTGGCCTTCTCGTTGAGATCGACAGTGAACTGCTTGAGCGCGCTTTCGCTCTTGCCGCTCTTGCTCTCGGATTTCGCCGCGGCTTTATCTTCCTCGGCGCCCTTCGGCGTCGTGGTTTCGCTTGCGCCGGTGCCCTTGCCAACGCCGTGGCTGATGAAGCTCACGGCATCGAGACGGCTCATGTCCTGCTGCTGGAGGAAATAGACCGCGTAGCTCTCGCGCTCGCTGAACAACGCAACCAGCACGTTCGCACCGGTCACTTCGTCGCGGCCCGAGGACTGGACGTGGAGGATCGCGCGCTGGACGACGCGCTGGAAGCCGCTGGTGGGCGAGGGATCGGTCGCCGCATCGACCTTGAGCGCTTCAAGCTCGGTATCGAGATAATGCGAGACGGTGCTGCGCAGATCGTCAAGCTCTACGCCGCAGCTGCTCATCACCTTGCTGGCATGCTCGTCATCGACGAGCGCGAGCAGCAGATGCTCCAGCGTCGCATATTCATGACGGCGCGAGCTCGCGGCTTCGAGCGCCTTGTGGAGGGTGGATTCTAGCGCGGAGGCGAAACTAGGCATTCGGGTCAACTCCAGTCGGGCCAGAAGGATACGCGGCCCGGTTTCCCATTATGTCGGGATCGAAGGCGCTCGCATCAAGCGTCGCGGTCCGGCACCGGAGTTTTTGGCGGCTAGCCCCATTCTCCGGTGCAACGCTCATCGCTTGAATAGAGAGTCAGCGCTTGCGCGATGGTTAACGGCGCGTTCCATTTTTGATTTTGCGCGAAGGATTTCGGCTTCCAGCAGCGCGATCCGCTCCGCCAGTTCGTCGACCGAAAAGGGATCGAGGTCCTGCTTCGCCAGCATGGCGGCGGCATCGTCCTTGCGGCGCGGAAGATTTTCGTCTGCGTCCATCAAGCGGAAACGTTGACCGGGCACGAGCCGATGTCAATAAACACCCCCAGTCCAGCCTGCCGGAAAGCGACGAGACGATGACCGTCCCCGATACGATGCGCGCAATAGACCCAGAGGCGCCCGGTGGGCCGGAGGTGCTGGTCGCGGTCGAACGCCCGGTGCCGAAGCCCGGACCGGGCGAAGTGCTGATCAAGGTCGCCGCCGCTGGTGTGAACCGGCCCGAGGTGATGCAGCGCAAGGGCGTCTATCCGCCGCCGCCCGGCGCCCCGCGAATCTTCGGGTTGGAGTTATCCGGCACCATCGTTGCGCTCGGCGAGGGCGTGCAGGATGAAATGCTCGGCCAGCCGGTCTGCGCGTTGGTCAGCGGCGGGGCGCAGGCGGAATATGCCGTCGCGCCTGTCGGCACCTGCCTCCCGGTGCCCGAAGCGCTGAGCATGATCGAAGCCGCTGCGATGCCCGAGACATTGTTCACGGTGTGGACCAACGTGTTCGAGCGCGCTTACGCCAGCGAGGGCGACACGATCCTGATCCATGGCGGCACCAGCGGCATCGGCACGATGGCGATTGCGCTGTGCAAGCTGTTCGGTGTCGAGACGATCGTCACTGCTGGCTCGGACGAGAAATGCGCCGCCGCGCGCGAACTCGGAGCAGGGCATGCGATCAACTACAAGACCGAGGATTTCGTCGCCCGCGTGAAAGAGATCACTGGCGGCAAGGGCGTGAACATCGTCCTCGACATGGTCGGCGGCGAGTATCTTCCCCGCAATCTGCAATGCCTCGCCGAAGATGGCCGCCACGTATCGATCGCGGTGCAGGGCGGGTTGATGGCGACGATCCCGATCTTCGACATCATGCGCAAGCGGCTGACGCTGACCGGATCGACGCTCCGCCCGCGCTCGGTCGAGTTCAAGACGCTGGTGGCGGATGAACTCCACCGCATTGTCTGGCCGATGGTGGCGGCGGGGCAACTCAAGCCGGTGATCGATAAGACCTTCCCGCTGGCCGACGCCGCCGACGCGCATCGCCGGATGGAAGCGGGCTATCATGTCGGGAAGATCGTGCTGGTGGTGGAGTGATTTTCCCCACGTGACCCGGACCGGTTCCGGGATCCACTGTGCCGAAAGTAAGAGACAAAAGGCGTGAGGCTATGGCCAGGGCGCCTGGTGGACCCCGGAACAAGTCCGGGGTGACGGAAAGGAATTTCGAGTGACCGCGCTAACGCTCCACGAATATGCCGCGTCCGGAAACTGCTACAAGATCCGGCTCACTGCGGCGCATGCGGGGGTGAAGCTCGATCGCCGCGAATATGACATCATGGCGGGCGAAACCCGGACCGCGGAGTTTCTGAGCCAGGTCAATCCGAACGGTCGTATCCCCGTGCTTCAGGCCGGCCCCGATTTTCTGCCTGAGAGCAACGCGGCCTGTTTCTATATCGCCGATGGCACGCACCTGATCCCCTCGGACCGTTTCGAGCGCGCCGATATGCTGCGCTGGATGTTCTGGGAGCAATATAATCATGAGCCCAACATCGCGACGGTGCGCTTCTGGAAGGGCTGGGTGGGGTTCGATAATCTCGATGCGATCCAGCGCACCAATCTGCCGGGCAAGCAGGCGGGCGGCATCGCGGCGCTCGCGCTGATGGACGAGCATCTTTCCCGTCGTGACTGGTTTGCGATCGATCGGCTGACGCTCGCCGATATCGCGCTTTATGCCTATACCCATGTGGCCGAGGAAGGCGGGTTCAGTCTCCAACCGTATCCGAACGTGCGGGCGTGGCTGGATCGCGTGGCCAATCTGCCTTGTCACATTCCTATCACGGCTTGATGATCGCACTGTAACAATCCGCCGTCATAGACCCGCTCAGGCAAGGGCAAGCGGGGGCACACCATGGCCACGATCACCAGGCTGACGTTAGACGCAGCAGGCATCGCTGACTTTCACGCATCGCAACCGGCGATCCCGGAAAAGGCGATCACCGAGCGGCAGCGCTATCGGACGATCTGGATTTCGGACATTCATCTGGGCACGCGCGGCTGCAACGCCGAGATGCTCATCGACTTCCTTGATCATGTCGACAGCGAGAAAATGTATCTCGTCGGCGATATCGTCGATGGCTGGGCGCTCAAGAAGCGCCTTTACTGGCCGGTGACGCACAACGACATCGTCTGGCGGGTATTGAAGCGCGCGAAACGCGGCACCGAGATCATCTTCATCCCGGGCAATCATGACGAGATGTTCCGGCAGTTTGCGGGGCTCGATTTCGGCGGGGTGAAGATCATGCGCCAGGCGATTCATGAGACCGCCGATGGCCGCCGCCTGCTGGTGCTCCACGGCGACGAATTCGATGCGATCACCATGTCGCACCGATGGCTCGCTCTGCTGGGTGACGCCGCCTATGAATTGACGATGGCGATCAGCCGCCAGGTCAATCGCGTTCGCAACTGGATGGACCTGCCATATTGGTCGCTCAGCAAATATGCGAAGCACAAGGTCAAGAACGCAGTCTCCTTCATTTCGAAGTTCGAAGAGATCGTCGCCCATGCTGCGGGCCAGCGTGGTGTAGACGGTGTAATCGCCGGCCATATCCATACTGCCGAAATCAGGATGATCGAAGGCATCGAATACTATAACGATGGTGATTGGGTGGAGGGTTGCACTGCCCTGGTCGAACATTTCGACGGTCGCATGGAGATTTTGCACTGGGCGGACGAGATAGCAGCGCGGGATCGGGAAGAGATGCCACAGATGGAGCGGCGGGCGGCCTGACGGGCGTGCGTATCGCCATCGTCACCGATGCGTGGACCCCGCAGGTCAACGGCGTCGTCCGCACCATCCAGTCGGTGCGCAAGGTGCTGGAGGGGCAGGGCCAGGTGGTGCGGGTCATCTCGCCCGATCTGTTCCACTCGCTGCCATGCCCCACTTATCCCGAGATCCGCCTCGCGCTCACCCGCGTCGCGACGGTCGGCCAGATGCTCGAGGCCTTCCAGCCCGAGGCGATCCATCTCGCCACCGAAGGACCGCTGTGCATCGCTGCTCGGCGCTGGTGCATGCGCCACGGTTTGCCGTTCACCACCGCGTATCACACGCAATTTCCGGACTATGTCTCGGCGCGCACCCGGCTGCCCGCCGAATGGTTCTGGAATTACATCCGCTGGTTTCATTCCCCGGCGCAGGCGATCCTCGCCGCGACGCCTTCGATCCGTGAATCGCTTGCCGAACACGGGCTGACCAAGCTCAAGCCGTGGGGCAGGGGTGTCGACCTTTCCAGTTTCCACGCCGGGGTCGAACCCGATGCGGCGATGAAGGAGTTGAAGGGGCCGGTGCAGCTCTATGTCGGTCGCGTCGCCGTCGAGAAAAATCTCGAAGCCTTTCTCAAGACCAAGCAGCCCGGCACCAAGGTTATCGTCGGTGACGGTCCCGCCCGCGCCACGCTGGAGGCGCGTTATCCTGAAGCGATGTTCCGCGGGGCGATGTTTGGCCCGGCGCTGGCCGCTGCTTATGCCGCCGCCGATGTGTTCGTCTTCCCCAGCCGCACCGACACGTTCGGGCTGGTGATGATCGAGGCTCTGGCATGCGGCGTGCCGATCGCGGGCTATCCGGTCACCGGCCCGATCGACATCGTCACGCCCACGACCGGCGCGCTTTCGGAGGACCTCGATACCGCGATTGCGGAAGCGCTGACCAAGGACCGCGCCGCCTGCGCCGCTTATGGCAGCACTTTCACCTGGGAAGCCAGCGCAGCGCAGTTCTTCGCGGGATTGTGCCCGCTCATCTCTAGAAGAGCTGCCTAACGTCTTGCTCTCTCGCTAATCCACGCCTAAGTCAGCCAGCATAGTGGCCGCCCGTGATGGGCGGCCCTTTCTATTTCTGGAGACTGCACGTGGCCCAGCCGCTGATGCCCCACGCGACCGCTTCCTGGCTGGTCGACAACACTTCGCTCTCGTTTGAGCAGATTGCTGAATTCTGCGGCCTCCACATTCTGGAAGTCCAGGCGATCGCCGACGATACCGCCACCGCTAAGGTGATGGGCCGCGATCCCGTGCGCGCGCATGAGGTCACGATGGAGGAAATCGAGAAGGGCCAGGCCAATGTCGATTACTCGCTGAAGATGCTCAAGGGCCCCGAGCAGGTCCGCCGCACCAAGGGGCCGCGCTACACGCCGGTCTCGAAGCGTCAGGACAAGCCGGATGGCATCGCCTGGATCCTGCGCCATCACCCCGAAATCTCGGACGGCGCGATCGGCAAGCTGATCGGCACCACGCGCACCACGATCACTGCGATCCGTGACCGCAGCCACTGGAACATCGCAAACATCACGCCGAAGGATCCGGTCACGCTCGGCCTGACCACGCAGCGCGAGCTCGACGCCCTCGTCGCCAAGGCTGCCAAGGCCGCCGGCATCGAAGCGCCGGTCGATAACCGTCTCGAGGGCGACCGCGAGGCACTGATCGAACAGCTCCGCGCCGAGCGCACCGCCGCCGCGCACGCTGCCGAGGCCGCCGAAAATGGCGAAGTCGCAGCGCCGACCGAGCACACTGCCGAGAGCTTGTTCAAGCAGTAAGGCGCGTGGCGGGGTGACCGCCGCGACAGACATCATTAGGCTTCCGAAGCGCCGGTGGGGCGATTCGGGAGCTTTTTGATGTGCGACGACCATACCGAAGCCGATAATGCGAAGTTTCTCGCCGAGCAGATGACGCGGCGTGGCTTCGGCAGCGCGACCGCGATGGCTGGCGTCGCAATCCTGCTTCCGATCCCCGCAAACGCGATGGCGGTCAAAGGGCGGGACGTCACGATCACCACGCCCGACGGCGTTTGCGACGCCTATTTCGTCGCGCCCACCAGCGGCAAGCATCCTGCCGTCTTGGTCTGGCCCGATATTTTCGGTCTACGCCCCGCATTCCGCCAGATGGCCGATCGCCTCGCAATGTCCGGCTATGCCGTGCTCACGGTCAATCCCTTCTATCGCTCGTTCGCGGCGCCCGCGCTTGTTGAAGCCGGAGACCGCGCGGCGAAATTCGGCAAGGCAGCCGAAGCCCGCAAGCTGCTGACCCCCGACGCGGCGATGCGCGATGCCACGACGTTCGTTGCGTTCATCGACAAGCAGGCCGAGGTCGACAAGAAGCGCGGCGTCGGCACCACCGGCTATTGCATGGGCGGCCCGCTGGTCATGCAGACTGCCGCTGCGGTGCCGGGGCGCATTAGTGCGGGCGGCAGCTTCCATGGCGGCGGGCTCGCCGCCGAGCCTATCCTCGCGCTGATCCCCAAGATGCAGGCGGGCTTCCTGATCGCCATCGCCGAGAATGACGACGCCAAGGCACCGACCGACAAGGACACGGTCCGCGCCGCGATGGCCGCCGCCAACCGTCCGGCCGAGATCGAAGTCTATGCCGGCACCAAGCATGGCTGGTGCCCGCCCGACAGCGAAGTCTACGATCAGGCGCAGGCTGATCGCGCATGGGAGCGACTGCTGGCGCTGTTCAAAACCGCGCTGGCGTAACGCTTGCCGCGATAAAGTTCGTTCGCTATTTGTTCCAATATTGAAGCGAATCGTAGGGAAAGCATCATGGCCGCCGATCTGGTTTTCTACACCAATCCCCAATCGCGCGGCCGCATTGTCCGCTGGATGCTCGAAGAGACCGGCGCACCCTATGAAACCGTCGTGCTCCGCTATGCTGACAGCATGAAGGGCGCGGAGTATCTCGCGATCAATCCGATGGGGAAGGTCCCCGCGATCGTCCATAACGGCAAGGTGGTGACAGAAGGCGCGGCGATCTGCGCCTATCTTGCCGAAACCTTTCCCGAAGCCGGGCTGGCCCCGACCGAGACGGAGCGTGCCGACTATTATCGCTGGCTGTTCTTCAGCGCCGGCCCGCTCGAACAGGCTGTCACCAACAACCATGCGAAGTTCATCCCCAGCCCCGAACAAGGCCGGATGTTTGGTTATGGCAGTTACGACACGGCCGTCGATGTGATCGAAAAGGCGGTCAGCGCGCACGACTATATCGCTGGTGATCGCTTCACTGCGGCGGACGTCTATGTCGGCTCGGCAATCGGCTGGGGCACGATGTTCGGTACGCTGCCCAAGCGCGACGCCTTCACGGCCTATTGGGAGCGCCTAATCGGGCGCGATGCGTATAAGCGTGCCGGTGAGATCGACGATGCGCTGATGGCGGTACCTGCCTAGCCCTCAAGCTGCGCCATCCGCGCCGGGAGCGCTGCCATGATCGCCTCGCGCTGCTCGGGGCTGCGCTCGCTCCAGTCGCAAACCTCGTCGATCGTCCGGCCGCAGCCGAGGCACCAGCCGGTTGCGTCGTCCAGCACGCACAGGCTGATGCACGGGGTTTCGACTATGGGGATATATTCGATCATCGTGTCCAGCGGGCCAGCCAATTCGCCATCTGCTGCGGTGTCACACCCGCGGTCCCGCCGATCGCGGTCACTTCGGATTTGTTGAGCAGCGCGCCGGTCGCGGGATCGATCACCAGCAATGCCGGCACGGCCCGCAATTGGGGGACCCCGTAAAAGGCGGCGATGTCGAGATTGCGGTCGACTTGGCCGACATCGATCGTCACCACTTCGAAGTGCCGGGCCATCCAGCCGCGCATCTCGGGCAATTCGATCACCGCGGCAAATACACGGCAGTTGATGCACCAATTCGCCCCGAAATCGAGCAGCACCGGCTTGCCCGATTTTTTCGAGCGAGCGCGGGCGGCGCGCACTTCGGCGCGGGCATCGGCCGAGGCGCTATACGGCTGGGGCAGGGGAGAAGGCAGCAGGTCGCGCGTCGCCGCGGCAAGCCGTGGCGCGCGTTCGGGCGCCAGCGCCTGGGCAGGCGCACTCAGCGCAAGCAGCGCCCAGAGCCAGCCCAGGCGCCGGATCATTCGCCCAGCGTGAAGTTCAGGAAATCGGGGACGGGGCCGTTCCAGCCATCGTCGGGGCCGTCATCATCCTGACGGTGACGGCGGGGCTCGTCGCGGCGCGTTTCGTTGCGCGGCGGACGGGCGTCACGCTCGGGGCGCGGCTCGCGTGCCGGGCGTTCCTCACGGGGGGCACGTTCCTCACGGGGGGCACGTTCCTCACGGGGCGCGCGCTCTTCACGAGGCGCACGGGCCTCGCGCGGCGGGCGGGGTTCGCGCGCGGGGCGCTCTTCGCGCTCTGCGGGCGCTTCCGCTGCGGGTGCTTCGGCCTTGGCAGCAGGCTTGCGCCCACGGCCGCGCTTGGCGGGCGCTTCTTCGTGCGGCGCGTCCTGCGCGGGGGCCTTGCCGCCCGGCGCTGCGATCCGCTCGATCTTCATGCCGGTCAGCTTTTCGATCTCGGAAATGTTCTCGGCGTCCTCGGGCGTCACCAGCGTATAGGCGATGCCGGTCGCACCGCCACGGCCGGTGCGGCCGATGCGGTGGACATAATCGTCGGGATGCCACGGCGCATCGAAGTTGAAGACGTGGCTCACGCCCTTGATGTCGAGGCCGCGGGCCGCGACGTCGGACGCCACCAGAATATTGACGTCGCCCTTCTTGAAGCGCTCAAGCTCGGCGATGCGCTGCGATTGCTCCATGTCGCCATGGATCTCGGTCGAGCGGAAGCCCGACTTTTGCAGGCTCTTGTTGAGTTCGCGAACCGTGGTCTTGCGGTTCGAGAAGATGATCGCGGTCTGCACCTCTTCGGTCCGCAGCAGGTCACGGATCACCGCGCGCTTGTCCGAAGCGCCAACGGGGACGAGATATTGTTTGATGTTGACGTTCGCCGTTGCCGGGCGCGCGACTTCGATCTGCTTGGGATTGTCGAGGAACTTGTCGGCCAGCTTCTTGATCACCGGCGGCATCGTCGCGGAGAACAGGAGCGTCTGGCGCTGCTTGGGCAGCTTGGTGCAGATTTCCTCGATGTCGGGGATAAAGCCCATGTCGAGCATGCGATCGGCTTCGTCGATCACCAGCAGCGAGCAGCCGGTCAGCAGGATCTTGCCGCGCTGGAACAAGTCCATCAACCGGCCCGGGGTCGCGATCAGCACGTCCACGCCGCCCTGCAGCGCCTTGACCTGATCGCCCATCTGCACGCCGCCGATGAGCAGCGCCATGCTGAGCTTGTGATTGACGCCGTATTTATCGAAATTCTCGGCAACCTGGGCCGCTAGTTCGCGCGTCGGCTCGAGGATCAGCGAGCGCGGCATCAGCGCGCGGGTGCGCCCTTCGCCCAGAATGTCGATCATCGGCAGCACAAAGGCTGCGGTCTTGCCGGTGCCGGTCTGTGCGATGCCGATCAGATCCCGGCCCATCAGGACCGATGGGATCGCCTGCTTCTGGATCGGAGTCGGTTCGGTGTAGCCCGCGTCATTGACTGCGCGCAAAAGGTCTTCGGAAAGGCCGAGATCGGCAAAGCTCATGAATTTGTCCGGAAATTGGGCATGGGAAACCCCCGCCACTAAGCCTGCAGGCGCTTGCGGATTTGCCCGGAAATGTCAAGGGAAACGGGGCGAATCGGCGCTTACTTCACAGGAACGAGGCTGCGAAACGCCTGGATGCTGCACGAGCGGCCCGAACGCGAGCGGAATGCATCGCGGCCCGCGCAGATTTTCTTGTCCTTGCTAGGCTTTACATAAAAGCCCGAATAAAAGCCCAGCGCCGGGCAATTATCGCCCAGATTGACGCGCAGCAGCTTGCCGTCGTTGAGCAGCAGATCGATGCTGTTTGGGCGATTGACCGAATAGCCGGAGATCTTCTCGATCTTGACGCAATCGTCCGCCTTTTTTTCGCGCAGCGGAATGGGGGCGGGGGATCGCATCACGAAGGTCGTCGTGATGGTGACGCGCGGAACGTGGACGGTGGCCTGCTGCTGCTGCTGGAAAAGCTCGAGCACGCGCGCCCATTCGGGCGGCTGGGTGTCAACACCCGGCGCGGCGAGAAAAAGCAGAAAGGAAGCTGCGGCAAACGGCGTGTTCAACATGTCGGGTATCGCTTGTACGCCAGAGTCTTGAACAGTCGATGAACTGCCGGGTGAATTGGGGTGTGTGCCGTGCTACCTGCCCAGCCCATGTTGACCGCGCAAGCCCAGCTCGTCGAAACCGTCCGCCAGCGCTTTGGCGCGAAAGCGGTTACCACCGATCCCGATACGATCGCGCCATGGCTCAGCGATTGGCGCGGGCGCTATCGGGGTAATGCCCCGGCGATGCTGACGCCCGGATCACGCGATGAAGTCGCCGCGATGGTCACGCTGGCGGCGGAGGCGCGCGTGGCCTTGGTGCCGCAGGGCGGGAATAGCGGGATGGTCGGCGGGGCGACGCCGCCGGCGGACGGATCGGCGCTTTTGCTTTCGCTGCGCCGGATGAATGCGATCCGCGCCATGCACCCGGAATCCAATCTGGCGATTGCCGAAGCAGGCGTGATCCTTGCCGATTTCCGGGACGCAGCCGAGCAGGCAGGACGTCGCTTCCCGCTCGATCTTGGCGCGCGGGGCAGTGCGACGATGGGCGGGCTGGTCTCGACCAATGCCGGGGGCACGCAGGTTCTGCGTTTCGGCACGATGCGCAGCCTTGTCGCAGGGGTCGAGGCAGTGCTGCCCGATGGCTCGATCCATGACGGGCTGGCCCCGCTCAAGAAAGACAATCGCGGCTATGATCTCAACCAGCTTCTGATCGGGGCCGAGGGCACGCTCGGTATCGTCACGGCTGCCACGCTGCGGCTGGTGCCTGCGATGGTCTCGCGCGCAGTCGCGTGGGTGGGGATGGAAAGTCCGGCCAGGGCGCTGGCCCTGCTCCGCGCGATCGAAGCCAAGACCAATGCAGTGGAGAGCTTCGAGATATTGCCCGCGCCGGTGCTCGATCTCGTGGTCGGCCATATCCCCGGCACCCGCGCCCCGCTCGAATCGCGCCACGCATGGCATGTGCTGATCGAAGCGGTGTCGACCGATCCTGCCGAGGAAGCCCCTGCGGCTCTGCTCGAACGGCTGCTGGCCCCGGCGCTCGAATCGGGGCTTGCGGGCGATGCGGTGATTGCGGCGAGCGAGGCGCAGGCGGATGCGTTCTGGAAGATTCGCCACTCAATCTCCGAATCGGAGCGCGCGGCCGGCCCGGCCGTGCAGCACGATATTTCGGTTCCGGTCGATGATATGCCGCGCTTCATGATCGAGGGCGGGGCGGAGGCCGAGCGGGCTTTTCCCGGCACGCGCACGATTGCCTATGGCCATCTCGGCGACGGCAATGTCCATTTTCACGTTCGCGCGCCGCAGGGCACCGATCCCGAACTTTTCTATGCAAGCCAGGCACCTGCGATCACCCGGCTGGTCCATGACATGGTCGTGGCGGCGGGCGGATCTATCTCGGCAGAGCATGGAATCGGGCAGATGAAACGTGCCGAACTGGAACGTCTGGGGCCGCCGAGCCGCATCGCTGCGCTGAGAGCGATCAAGGCGGCGCTCGATCCCCGCGGGATTCTCAATCCGGGCAAACTCGTTGCGCTTGCGCCCGACGCCGCCACACCATAGACCGCGCATCCGCATTTCAAGTTATTTGCAGATTTTTTCGCTTCCAGTCTTCAGGAGAGTATGATGGCCAGCGCGCCACAGCAATCGCTTCCCTTGTTCTACAATGAACTTGAGCCGCTTTCGAGCCAGGCGCATGCCGATTTCAAAATCCGTATCGCAGACAAGGCACCGTTTCTCGCCAATCACCACGCCGTGCCGATCACGGTCGAGGAATTCCCGGCCGTGCAGCGCTTCATGCCGATCGTATTCTCGGCCGGCGATGATCCCATCCCGCTGGGCCTGATGGGCCTGAACGAAGGCGTGAACGTTTATTTCGACGCCGAGGGCAGCCTGCTCGACAAGGAACAGAATTTCTACGTGCCGGCCTATGTCCGTCGTTATCCTTGCATGCTCGCCCGCCTGCGTCCTGACGCCGACGAGCTTTCGCTGTGCTTCGATCCGACCGCAGGGACGATCGGCCAGTTCGAGGACGGCGAGGCGCTGTTCGAGAATGGCGAGCCGACTCAGGTGGTTAAGGACATTCTGGCGTTCAACGAACAGTTCGAGCAGGCCGGTCAGCGCACCAGCATGTTCATGCAGGAGCTGAAAGAGCTGGATCTGCTGACCGAGGGCGAGACTTCGATCCAGCCCGAAGCCACCGATCAGCCCTTCGTCTATCGCGGTTTCCAGATCGTCGATGAGAAGAAGCTCAACGAACTGCGTGGCGATCAGCTTCGCAAGATGGTGCAGAACGGCATGCTGCCGCTCATTTATGCGCACCTCTTCTCGCTGCAGCTGATGCGCGACATTTTCGCGTTGCAGATGCGCCAGGGCAAGTTGCCGCAGCCGCAGCTCGTTCCGCCGGTCGCATAATGCAGATGGAGCGCGGCAATCGGTATAGCCGGGGGGCGATTGCCTTCCACTGGACTATTGCCGCGCTCGTCCTGTTCAATCTCTGGCTGGGCCTGTTCCACGATTCGCTGCCGCGCGAGTGGAAGGTCATGCCGATCCACAAGTCCGTGGGCATCACTATCCTGGTGCTGACGGTCGGCCGGATCGCCTGGCGGCTGATGCACAAGCCGCCTTCGCTGCCCGATCTGATGCCCGCATGGGAAAAGATGGCGGCGAGAGCCTCGCATTTCCTTCTCTACGCCCTGCTGCTGATCCTGCCGCTCACCGGCTGGCTGCTCTCGTCCAACCCTGAGAAGCCACGTCCGATCGACTGGTTCTTCCTGTTCAAGCTGCCGGTGCTGCCCGCCACGCCGGACATCGCCCGTGCCGCGCATCAGGCGCATGAGGTACTGGGCCTGACGATGGCCGCGCTGGTGGTGATCCATATCGCCGCGGCGCTGCGTCACCATTTCCTGCTGCGTGACAATGTGCTCGCGCGCATGCTTCCGTGGCGCTGAAAAAGCCCGCAAAGCATCGGCTGATCGTCAAGTAAGCACGGCTTCTCGCAGCCCCTTGAACTATCTGCCCTTTCACTTATATTTGGTCTTGTACGGCTTCGTGTTCCCCCTTTCGCGAGGCAGTACGGCACACCTTCGGGTGTGTCTCCTCCCTGAACCTTGGCCACCTCGTGGGTAACCGCGAGGTGGTTTTTTATGTGCTGTCTATTCGGCCGGCTTTACTGGGGTGCCGCTACTCGGCGGCAAGGGCAGCGGGTGCGGCTTCGTCGGCAAGCGCGTCGATGATCGCGCGGAGCATCGCTACAGCGGCGTTGAGACCCGGCCCGGGCTGATCGAGCGCCGCGTCCAGATACAGCGTCCGATCGAACTCAAGCTGGATCGCATGGACATTGTGGCGCGGATCGCCGTGCTTCTCCAATATGTGCCCGCCCGAATAGGGGGCGTTGGCGACGCAGGCGACGCCATGTGCCCGCGCAACGCCTTCGATCCGCCCCGTGAAGCGCGCCGCTGCCGATCTGCCGAATCGATCCCCCAAAACGAGTCGCGGCGCATAGCCCGGTTCGCCCAGCGGCGGCATCGAGTGCACGTCGAGGAGCACCGCCACGCCGAATCGCGATCGTGCGGCGGCCAGAGCGGCGGCGACAGCGTCATGATAGGGCCGGTGATCGTCGCGGATCCGCGTCTCGACTTCTTCCGCCGATAACCGCCGCGACCAGATATCGCCCGAATTGCCCACGCGGCGTGGCACCAGCCCCAATCCGCTGCGCAATTTGGCCGATAGCGGCGGGCCGCCGGCGCGTGCGCCATCGTCCAGCCGGGGATCGCGCTCCAGTTCGCTGCGGTTGAGATCGATCCACGCACGCGGGCGCTCCGCCACAAACAAAGTCTCGCTCTCCCGCGCGCCCAGCGCGATCGAATCGGCGTAGCGATCCTCAAGCGCCCGGATCGCGATCAGCGGCACGCGCAGCGCCGCGCGCAGCGGCAGAGGATATTCCCGTCCGGCATGCGGCACCGACAGCACGACCGGGCTGATCGGTTGTTTTGGCCCATAGCGCTCGAACGAGGGGGACGTGGTCACGAAGCAAGACTAAACCTGCCTCCGGCACCCGGCAATCCACGGCTGGAAAATCTTAAGGGCTTTGGGGTAAGAGGGGCCAGAACATTGGGGCGGGAACATGATCCGGATTTTGCTGGCCGAAGACGATCGCGTGATGCGGGAATATCTGACCCGTGCGCTCGAGCGTTCGGGCTATGCGGTAAGCGCGGTGGATCGCGGCACAGAAGCGATCCCCTTGCTCGAGAATGAGCGATTCGATTTGCTGCTGACCGATATCGTGATGCCCGAGATGGACGGGATCGAACTGGCGCAAAAGGCCAGCGAGATCGCGCCGGACATGCGCGTGATGTTTATCACCGGCTTTGCGGCCGTCACGCTCAAGGCCGGCAAGCAGATGCCTCAGGCACGAATCCTCTCCAAGCCCTTCCATTTGCGCGATTTAGTGCTTGAGGTGGACCGGTTGTTCGAAGCTGAAAATGCCAGTCTGAATTAATATCGCTCGGAGCGCTTGCGTGGGGCAGCAACCCTCGCTAGAGGCGTCCGACCATTGAGGGCGTGTAGCTCAGTGGTAGAGCACTGTGTTGACATCGCAGGGGTCGCAAGTTCAATCCTTGCCACGCCCACCATTAAAAACCCCGCTGGCCCAATGGGTTAGCGGGGTTTTTGTTAGCCCCGATCATCTTCGTTTCCTGATGGCTTGCGCGCGATTTGCGTGTTGAGGTTCGTCCTGTAGGCGGCAGCGGGGTCCCACGCCGGTCTGTGGCCGAGGATTTCGTCCATGTTCAGGGCAGGGATCGGAGCGCGAGTGACCAAAAGATCGCAGAGCACCTTTTGAAAATGGTGCCTCGGCAACTGGTGGATGTCGCTACTCGGTTTCGAAGCTGGCCCCTTCGGGGCGGAATCATCACCAGCTGAGTTGGGTAGCTAGCGTCGTTCGTCATTCTTAGAGTCCTTTTCAGATGTCGCCTGGGGCGGCTGGGGTTCACAAACTAATCGGATTGTATGGGCGTCTTCTCTATGCGCGTAGGACGGTCACGGCCGCATGGTGCTGTCGGATTATCGGGTGAAGCGAAGGACCGGCCTTCTTCATGAGCTCGGCGATCACGTCCGATACCCGAGCCAACATCGCATCAGTAAGTTCGTGGGCCGTAGTCCCGTCGAGAGCTTCGGGTCGCAGCGCCAAAATAAGGTCGATGCCGTCGAGCTCGACGGTGACGGCCAAATATCGGGGGGCGTCCCTGTTAGCGGCACGGACCGCGTAGCGGACGTCGCGCTCGCCATTGTACTTCGCGGACACGGCGAGGCATGCTTGCAAGACGGGAATGCGAGCTTCCAGCACTCTGGATTCGGCGTAGGGGTCGTCAGGGGTTGGTTGATTAGTCACGTTCTTAGTCCCGTGCTGGGTTGGTTGTTTGCGGACGACCTTTTTGGCGTCGCTCATTTTCCTGTTTGGCATTGGTCGCAGTTCCTCGTCGTGCTGGGCTCTTGGGGAAATTCTACCAGCGACATCGAGAGCCGTGACCCGACTTGTGCAAAAATGGCGCCTTTGCGTATTTTTTTGTGTAGGTTGATCTTGCCGGTGGCGATGGGCGCGAAAAATAAGACGATCGCGCGGGCCGAAAAAAAAGGGGCGGCCCAGCCGCAGGGACGCCTGGTTGGCATCCACTGCGACGCTGTTCGAAGCCGTCATGCGCGGGCGATGTGGGCTTGCAGCTCATTGGCCTTGATGAACCGCCGGCACACCCGCAGTTTGACATCGGTCATATAGCCGTAGCGCTCTCTGAGCGACGTGACGCGCGCGCTGGCGAGGGCTGGGTGATTGACGACCGTCGTCGCAGAGCGGCCGATGAGCGCCGCCATCCCGTCCTCCGACAGGAGCTCATCGACCCGGAGGTGTGTTCCGACCAGGAAGGCGGGAGGATTCGCGGTCGATACGTGGCCGATCACCTCGATCCTGCCTTCGGTCGCCGAGATGCCGATCCGGGAATCGCCGTGGTCAGCCGAATGTTCGCCCCCGAGGTTGATGAAGCGTTCGCAAGAGAGCATGCGCGACGCGATCTCGCCAATCGTCAGGCCATGCGCGGCGATCACGGCCTCCGCCATCGCGTCGATTTCGAGGACGGCGTCGTTCGCCGCGAGGAGTTCGCGTCGTGCTGCCCGCCTGCGCTGGTCCTGGGCGAGGCTGCGGATGTCGCCTGTGAGCCCGCGACCGCTATAGTCGCGCAGTCGCACGATCTCGGGCTCTAGCATCGGCCCGAGTATCTCGATCTTCGCTTCCAAGCGGATGTCATTCCAATGGAACTTCCAGCCGAGCGGAAGCGGTTCCATCTCGAGCGACACGAGGCGCATTCCGCTGCCTGCGCGCTTCACGGCCGCCTGCACGCGGACCCGGACAGATCGAAGGCGGTCGACGAACTTATCCGACCGAGCCGTAGCTTCGGCCACGCGGTCGATGATCAAGTCGGCGAGGTGGGCGCCATTTAGATTTTTCGTCTCGATCGACTTAGTGGACAGGCGGAGCATCATGTGGTCCATTTGGATTGATAGCACGGTCTCAGGGCTGCCCCCGTTATAGTCATCTTCCAGCTCGACCGTGGCAACGAGCGAGTCCGGAACCATTGTAAGTACAAGCTCTCTCAGGAGAGCCTCTTGGGCGGGATCCGGGGCGCTAATGGTGTTATTGCTGTTCACTTTTGACTCCATTTCATTCGAACGGTGTGTTCGCAAATCAATTTCATCTGTGACTTGTCTCAGGCCAACTGGTCGGTCGGGGACCATCGACGTCTGTATGTTCTTCGGCGGATCACAAATTTTTCGACTCTTGGGAGTCTCGCAGAAAATCTTTCGATCAAAAGCGTCGCGGCTTCGTAAATGTAATAGCATCAGGTTGATGTGTTTCGGTACGAGCCACATTCCAAGTCTATAGTCGTCCGGGTTCTATTCCGATGGGCGCAGGATAGTTCAATCAGCCAAGCCTTCGGCATCGCCCAAGACCCGATGTGACGGTGCCAAGGGGCCAGTAATAGTCGGACCGCGATGCTCGGAGTGTCTGACGGTGAGCGTAGACGGCGTGCCGGGTCAGACTCGCACTGGAACGCTACTGCGGTACGAGCAGCGGTTACCGCCGTTGTACCAATCAAGCGTTGCCGCCATGCTCAGCTGATCAAGAACCCGCGCGCCGTCAGCGACAGTTAGGTGTATCACCTCTGGTGCTGCTGCGGGACAGACGATCGAGGCGATGTGCGTCAGGTAATTAGTAGGCGCTCCGCCGGTTTGCTGCTGCCACCATTGTCCACCTAGCAAGGAGGCGGTCAGCAGCAAGGCGGCAGCCTTGAAGCAAAATGGCCAGTGCCGGATGCGGCGAGCCTCAGCCCTCATTCTATGTAACAACTTTTTTCTCCTCCGGATAATATGCGGTTCCCAACCAGCCCCTATCTCGCTCTTTATGGGCAGAGCCGTGAGGGTGCCTGACTGGTCGAGCGGCCACACTCCTCACTCGGCTATGCCCCCCCCGGCGGCGTTCGACGCCGAACTCGAAAAGCAACGGGCGGGTTTAAACCCGCCCGTTGCTTCCCCTGCGCTCATGCGCGACGACATCGGTCGGTCTCTGGTTGCCACTGGATGAAAGACGGGGGTCACGTCAGCTCTATCACGATCGCCCGTTCAATATCCGTTATGCTGTCCACCAGCACACCAGCCGCTACACGCCTGGCTCTTGCGCACGCATCGCACCGCCCGCGCGAGCTGGTTCTATATCAACCGAGGGCAGGGCGTTGATGCGTTCGGCCCAACCCCCGATTGGTCGATCCGCGACGACCTGGTTGCGCACGACCGATGTGCACCGGCGCGCGCGAACCACCCGTCGCTCGACGGAATCGCACTATGGGATCAGGTGGATCGCCACGCGACTGCCCTTCGCCCCGATCAGCCGGTCTGCGCACACGCAGTTGGCTCTCTGCCGGTGGGTGAAGATGTTGCCGGTTGGCGTAATCTGATCGAGGGCTTCGCCGAGGATTATCTCACATCGCAGGGCATGGTTGCGGATTGGGGGATCCACTACCGGCCTCGAGCGGACGACCAACCGGAAATCCTGCCGCACGTTCATATGCTGATTACCACTCGTGTGTACGATCCCACCCATACCGATGCCGGTCGTATCCGCCAGACCTGGGTGCGCACCGATAAGGCGCGCAAGGCACTTGCCGAGAAGTGGTGGGCGTCCACGGGCATAGTCCCGAAAAGCTTCGGAATCGCGGCCTGACCGGCACATGTGAAAGCGATGCGGGCCACCATATCACGTTCGATAGGGCGCCGTCGGTAAGCGCGTATTCCCGACGCAGTTGCTGAGGTCAGGGGCGCGACCGTTCCTGCCATCAGGAGGTCTTAATGCCGTACGACCACCATCTGCAAATCTGCATCGCGCCATCGGCTGCGGGACTCTTTCATTTCATCATGTCTGTGGTCAATTGCGCGAGCAGGTGGGTGAGGGGTGAACGATCCGGTAGCAGCATCATGGGCAGAATTGACTGGCCGACCGGAAGTGGGGAATCATGGACTTTCTCGAACAGCTGTGCGGTGCGCTCGATACAACGCCCGACAAAATCGTGTTCGAGTATCGATCGCGGGACTATTTGCTCAGCGAGGTCAATCGGTTCGCCAACCATATGATCACCTTGCTGGAGCGCGGCAATGTCCCTTCCGAGGCGCGTGTCGGCGTCATCGTGCGCAACCGACCACTCCATGCGGCGGTGATGCTTGGTCTGATCGCGCACGGCCGCGCACTGACCACGCTTTATGCGATTCAGTCGCCCCAGGCGATGGGTGCAGAGATTGAGGAGACCAGGTTCGGCGCGGTGATCGCCGATGCGCGAGACTGGACTCCGGAAGTCGAGGCCGCGGTGAAGGCAACGGGTGCTGCCGCGATCCTTCTGGACCATGAAACGAATTCGATCGAAGCGGCGCCGGGGTTCGAACACGCCAAATCCGTCCCTTTCTCATCGATAGAGGGCGAGCGCGGTATCGAGATCCTATCGAGCGGCACCACCGGAAAGCCGAAGCGGATTCTATTTCCGTTCCGCATGCTGGGTCGTGCAGTCGATAGCGTTGCGGCGGCGCGAACCGGGCTCGATCCCGAGCCGGACATCCTGACCTGGCCCTATGGTGGCATCGGTGGGATGTGCAATCTTGTCGCCGGCATCATCCTTGGGCGCCACACGACGTTGCTAGACAAGTTCAACGTGCCCGAATGGGTCGAGGCGATCCGCAAGCATCGCCCCAAGTTCTTGAGCGGTCCGCCCACGGTCGCGCGGATGGCGCTGGATGCGGGCGTCACGCGCGAAGACATGGCCAGCGTCCAATATTTCTTCGGTGGCGGTGCGGCTTTCTCTCCCGAGCTTCAGGATGAGTTTGAAGCCGCATATGATATCAAAGTTATCTGGGCCTATGGAGCCACCGAATTTTGCGGAACGATCATCAGCTGGACCCCGGCGCTGTACGAGACCTATCGTGACACCAAGCGAGGCGCGATCGGAAAGGCGCTTGCGGGGATATCGCTACGGGTAACGGATGTGGATACCGGCGAGCCGCTTCCACCGGGAGAAGTCGGATATCTTGAAGCAATCGTTCCAACCGTCAGCGACGACTGGATTCGAACCACCGATCTGATGGTGATCGACGAGGACGGGTTCGCATTCCATCGTGGGCGCGGCGATGGCGCAATTGTACGTGGCGGATTCAAGGTTTTGCCGGAAAAGGTGGTGGCAGCGTTGCAGCAGCATCCCTCGGTGCTTGATGCCGCGGTCGTCGGCCTTCCGGATGCGCGCCTCGGAGAGGTGCCAGTTGCTGCGGTCGAGCTGCGCGAAAATATGCCGCGCGTCGCTGCCGAGGAATTGCGGGAGCATATGAAACAGACGATCGTGGCGCATCATGTGCCCGCGCAAATTCTGGTTCTCGACCGCTTGCCGCGCACCACGTCCCTCAAGGCTGATCTGGGTGCGATCCGGCAATTGTTCCTGGCCTCAACCTAGGTTCGGGCTGGCAAGACTGACAAAAAAAGGGCCGGTGCGAACCGGCCCTTTTCCTTTGCTGCGGGGAGCTGCCTTTAGAAAGCGAACCGCAGTTCGACACCGTAGGTGCGCGGCGCGCCTACGAAGCCGGCGGTATAGCCAAGGCCAGTATTTGCGAGCTCGGTACCGCTCGCGATATATTCTGCATCGAGCAGGTTCTTGGCCCAAAGGCCGGCATCGATGCCGCTGCCACCGATGTTGCGCAGATCGATCCGTGCATTGACCAGCGTGTAGGCTGGCATGATCGAAGTCGGCGAGATGCGGCTTTGCGCTACGAAGTAGTTATTGTCCGACATGTTCGTGTCGGTCTGATGGAACAGATCAATACGGGGCGACAGCTCTCCGGCTTCGCCGAGCGGGATACGGAAACCGAAATTAGCGCCGATCGTCCATGCGGGCGTTCCGGCAAATTGCGATCCGCTCAGGTTGACGCCATTCGCGGTCCAGTTGCGATAGCGCGCATCGATGTTTGCGACATTCAAACCGAAATCGATGAAATCGACCGGCTGCAATTGAAGCTCGACTTCAAAGCCTTTGATCGTTGCCTCGGCAGCGTTGACGATAGTCTGCGTGAAGACGCCATTGATCAGCGCGCCCTGGTTCCGCTGAATGTTGCGATAATCCTGCGTGTAGGCGGCGACATTGAGCCGCCCCTTGCCCGTACCCATCCGGAAATCCGTCTTGATACCCACCTCGTAGTCGCTCAGATTCTCTGGCTGGAACGGGGTAAATTGCGCCGGAGTGGTCGCCGAGATGTTGAAACCGCCGGTGCGATAGCCGGTGCGGTGCGCAAGATAGACAAGAACCCCTTGTGCGATCTTATAGTCCGCGCTCAACGAATAGGTGAACTTGTCGAACGACTTGGAATAGCTCGTCACACACGGATTCAGAACGGCCCCGGACGAATTGACCAGGCGGCAGGTCCCGTTGGACACGAGGTTCCGGGTGGTGATCTCACGAAGATCGTGAGTCTGACGACCGCCTGCGGTGACCGAAAAGCCCTGAAGGAAGGCTGGGCGCCACGTGAATTGCGCGAAGCCCGAATAGCTTTGGTTCCGGATTGGATCCGCGTAGGTCACGCGATCGCCTTGATAGATCCCGCCGACCGACACGCCACCCTGGCCGCCGGACTGCTGGCGGTCACTGCCACGCTCGAGAAAATAGAAGCCCCCGAAGATATAGTCGAGGCTTCCACCAAAGACCGTCCCAAGGATCTGCAACTCGTCGCTATACTGCCGGACGGTCATGTCTTCGCGTGAAGGGAAGAAGGGAACAACCTTATTGGCCCCATCCGTGAACGTCAGGCTGGATCCGTCGAGGTCGAACGGAATATGCGAGCCGACAAAGCGGTAGCCAGCAATGTTCTTGAGCGTGACATTGTCGGCAATGTCGATCGTGGTCACGTTCGATACCGCGAACGTCTTTACGCGCGTCTCAAGGATCTGATCGCTGGTCGTGCTGTGGAACGGCAGTGCGTTCACGCGCGCCAGTTCTGCCACGACATTGGGTGCTGAACCGAAGCCGACACCCGGCAACACGCCCAGCAATTTGTAACCAACGCCATTCTCATCGGCGGAAAAGCCGTTGATCACGGTGCGGTTTTCGAAGCCCTGTGCGGGCGATAGTGTCAGCGAGACGCGCCAGTTATTCTTATTCTCATCGTCGAGCTGCTGCCCAGTCGTCACATTGTTGGTGAACCCATCACGGCGCTGGATCGCACCTGCCACGCGCAGCTTTGCCCAATCGGCGAGCGGAACGTTCACTGCGCCCTCGACCCGATATGCATTATAATTGCCATATCCGCCGAGCAGATATCCCTCGAACTGATCGGTCGGCGCCTGCGGCGTGATCAGCATCGCGCCACCTGTGGTGTTGCGACCAAACAGGGTCCCCTGAGGGCCTTTGAGCACCTGAACCGAAGAGACGTCGAAGAATGCGGAGTTAAGGCCCTGCGGGCGGTTCTGCACCACGTCCGCGAAATAGACTGCGACCGCCGGATCCTTCGTGATGTACGGATCGAACTGGCGTTGGCCGCGGATCGAGACCTGCAACACGTTAGATCCGAACGCAGAAGGCTGGGTCGTGAGGCCCGGCACTTTCATCGGCAGATCGGAAACCTGGACGATGTTCGCTTCGGCGAGAGATCCGGCGCTGAGCGCGGTAATCGCGATCGGCACGTCCTGCAGCCGCTCTTCGCGGCGACGCGCGGTGACGACGATGTCGTCCATGTCTTCGCTCGCGTGCTGTACGGGCTCTTCCGCCAGAGCTTTCTCATCATTCGGCGCGGTCTGGGCAAACGCAGGCGCGGCGCTTGCGGCGATTGCGATGACCAGCGGTGCCGCCATGATCTTGCTGATAGCCTTCATCGGTATCCTCCCTAGGTTTCTGAAGCGCGAGAGTTGCCGGATCTGTGTCGGCTGGTGTTCGCGCCGGTGCTCCTTACGAAAGGCAGGGCAGGGCGGCAGAGTAATTCGGCTTCTCGCGGCCAACGATCACAAACGTGTTGCAAGACGACGATCGGCTAGGGAGCGGCCGATGGGATCGAGTCCAGATAAGCAGTCATCGCCATTGAGGGCTGCTTTTTGGACGGATTGTAGAAGGGCGACAGCACAGCCAATTTCTGTTTCATGTCTCGTTTTCGCGTCATCTTGCGATGCGCCATGACACGCGCTTTCGATTTCTCCCGTTGATCGGGCGTCATGTTCTTTCTGTCGATTTCGATCAGATAATCGGCAACCGCATCCATGAAGCGGGTGAGATGGCGATAGGCATGTAGATAGCCCCAGCAACGATAGAGCCAGGCAATTGGGCCATATCCATAAAGCTTGTGATAAACCTCAAAACAGACGTGCCGATGCTCGAATTCTTCGGCCAGATGCCATTTCCAAAGCTCGAGCGCCTGAGGGTCGGTGCTGCCCTCAAGCAGAGGAAGAACTTCGAAAAAAGTCTCTGCATTGCTCGATCCCATCGCCTCGAACCCCTCGGCATAAGCGATGTTGAAACGGAGCGAACGGTTGGCCAGCCAATCCTTATATTCGTCCGAAAGCTGCTTCTCGAACGCCGAGATGCCGGGATAGCCTTTCTCGCGAAGCATCTTGTTGAACGCATTGTGTCGCTTGCAATGCTCCACCTCCTGCTTGTTGAATATGTCGATGTCCGCCGCCAATTGCGGATCGCGCTTCGCGATCTTCGGCAATGCCTTCAGCATCACGCGCACGAGATAGGGTTCGATATGCGAAGGCACGATCGACGCGGCATTGTAATGCTGCGCCAGCTCGCGGTTCCGGGCCCAATGCGGCTCGACCGCCTCGAATGCCATTTTGGGGTAACGAGGGATCATTTCAGTCCGATCGATAGTGGCCAGATCGGAAGAATAGCGACGGTGGTGCAGCGGTATATCTTCTGGTCGAATCCAACAGATGTGTGATGGCGAGACCGTGGCTCTTGCTCCACCGGCATAGCTGTGGAGGGTGCGATAACCTTCGGAGAGAGCGACATGAACGAGCCCACGCAGCCCCATCTTGCACTCTACGCGGCCCAGGCACCCGATCGACCGGCCGTCATCATGACAGATGATGGGACCATCCTGACCTATGCCGAACTGGATGCGCGATCGGATGCGCTGGCCAGGCAACTTGCCGCGAGCGGCGTGCGCGCGGAAGACCATGTAGCGATCCTGATGGAGAACCGCCCGGACTTCATGGTCGCGGCATGGGCCGCGCAGCGGGCGGGCCTGTATTACACGCCGGTGAACTGGCACCTCACTGCGGATGAGGCGAGCTATATTGTGCAGGATTGCGGGGCGCGCGTGGTCCTGTCCAGCAATGCCTGCAGCGAAATGCTGGACGCGGTGGCAACAGCCAATCCCGATGTTTCGATCTGGTTGTGTGATCGCGGCGGCGCATCGGGCTTTGCCCCGGAAGGCGAGGCCCCCCAAGGGGTGGCTTATCAATCCCTAGAGGGGTCTTCGATGATCTACTCCTCCGGCACCTCGGGCCGGCCAAAGGGTATCAAGCGCCGGATCAGCGGAGCGCCCTTCGGTCAGTTAGGCGCGGGCGACCAGATGCTGCGCGGGCTTTATGCCTGGGATTCGGACAGCGTGTTCCTGAATCCCTCACCGCTCTATCATGCGGGGCCGCTTAACTTTGCGATGTCCACGCATCGCTCAGGGGGCACGGTCGTGCTCATGCGCGATTTCGATCCGGTGGAGGCGCTGGCCGCGATTCAGGATCATCGCATCAACAAAGCATGGCTCGTCCCGACGATGATGATCCGGATGCTCAAGGTGCCGGATCGCGAACGTTTCGACGTTGGTAGCATGACTCATGCCGTGCACACCGCGGCACCGTGCCCCCGGGACACGAAGCGCGCTATGATCGACTGGTGGGGGCCGGTCCTTTACGAATTCTACGCGGCAACCGAAGGCAATGGCCTTACCGCAATCACGCCTCAGGAATGGCTCGAACACCCCGGTTCGGTTGGTCGTTCGCCCGATGTCCGCATCGTCGGGGAAGCGGGTGAGGTTTTGCCGACAGGTGAAGTTGGCGTGATCTATTTTGCGTCCGACTGGACGGTGTTTGAATATCACAACGATCCCGAAAAGACGGCCGAAGCGCATGACTCGCATGGTTGGACCACGATCGGTGACATGGGATATCTCGATCAGGATGGTTATCTCTATCTGACCGATCGAAAGACCAACATGATCATCGCAGGCGGCGTGAACATCTATCCGCAGGAGGCGGAGAATGTACTGGCGGTGCATCCGGCGGTTCTGGACGTGGCAGTGATCGGTGTGCCGCATCCCGAATATGGCGAAGAGGTGAAGGCAGTGGTGCAACTCGACCAGGGACAGGTCGAGTCCGATGCGCTTGCTGCGGAGCTTGTCGCGCATTGCCTCGGACAACTCGCCAAATATAAATGTCCGCGCAGCGTCGATTTCGTCGAGGCTCTTCCGCGCATGCCGAACGGCAAGCTGATCAAGCGCGCTTTGCGCGCGCGTTACTGGAACGATGAAAAAGTGGTGATTTGATCAACGCGCGATTTGATCAGTGAAAGGTGCGACCGCCATCCACGGCGAGTACCGTTCCGGTAATATAGGATGAAGCGTCGCTGCTGAGAAACAGGATAGCCTCGGCCAGTTCGGCGGGCTGGGCGACGCGCTTCATCGCATATTGCTGGACGAACGGAGCATCGTCGGGGCTGGCATAGCCCCCAAGGACCGATTGGACCATCGGCGTGTCGACGATGCCGGGGGCAACAACATTGGCACGTATACGAGGTGCCAATTCGGCTCCCAGCGCCTTCGTAAAAGCTACCAGTCCGGCCTTCGTCGCCGCATAGGCCGCGATGCCGGGCGCATTGGGCAGCAGCGCCTGGCCGGATGCGATATTGACGATCGTGGCGCGCGGGCTCGCTTGTAAATGAGGCAACGCGGCGCGGCAGATCAAATAGGGAGCGGTCAGGTTTATCGCGACGAACTGGTCCCAGATTCCCCGATCAAGCACGTCGAGCGTTTGTGATCCAGCGATGCCAGCACAATTTACGAGCCCGTCTATCCCACCCATCGCGCTTGCCGCCGCCGCTACTCCGCGTAGCACGGCCGCCTCATCGGCGAGGTCAACGACGAACGCCGTGCCGCCGGTTTGTTCGGCGACCAGATCCAGCGCGACTGCATCGCGATCGACAAGTGCGAGTGCTGCGCCTTCCGCTGCAAACAGTTCAGCGGTGGCACGGCCGATGCCCGAAGCGGCGCCGGTGATCAGAATATGGCGATCCTTCAGCCTCATGCCATCGCCTCCACCGCGCGGCGGGAAGGTGCCAGCCCAAGCCAGAATAGCCCGGCCGCGATCAATGCCCCGCTGACATACATGATCGTCAGCGACCAATGGACCTGGGTTGGGTCCTTGAACACGAACGTGGTGATGAATGCGACCGAGGGTGGACCAAGGCACATGCCCATCAGGTTGAACACCAGCACGAACAATGCCGACACGCGGCCGCGATATTCGTTGGGAGTCACGATCTGGAGTTGTGCGACTGCCGGTCCGGTGAAGGGCTGGAGGAAATGGAGCAGCGCGTATGCCGGAATGAACAGCCAGAGATTTCCGTCGGCCAACTGGAACACGACGACTGCCAGCACTGCACCGATCAGGGACGCGTAGACGAAATAGCGAAGGTGGGCGTCACGCCGGCCGCGCGCGAACCAGCGGTCCACGAACCATCCACCGAAGATAAAGCCGGGAATGCCGCTGAGTGCGCCG
The DNA here is from genome assembly GCA_004173185.1 of Sphingomonadales bacterium. GTDB lineage: Bacteria > Pseudomonadota > Alphaproteobacteria > Sphingomonadales > Sphingomonadaceae > Sphingomonas. The sequence goes on from SEFZ01000002.1 coordinate 140,609, forward strand.
ACCGAACCCAGAATGATGCCCACTTCCGCGACGCCAAGACCATAGCGGCGCATCAGCATGGCCGGCACCCAAGCCGCAGAGCCATAAGCGAGGATCGCGACGACGCCGAAGCCGAAGAAATGGCACAGGAAGTAGCGGCGATTGCTCTTCAGGAAATGGGTGAACCCCTTATCCGGCGCCAAGGTTTGCGCCTTGCGCCGCTGGCGCACCGGCTCCGGAACCAGAAACATCAGCCCGGCTATCGCCACTCCGGGTAGTCCCGTGATGATGAAAACCATCTGCCATGGCTCCAGTGTGCCGACGATCGGCCAGGCTACGGCGCCGATTGCCTCGAATTTCGCGATCAGCGCGCCGCCGACCATATAGGCAAGTGCGCCGCCGATGGAGGATCCCGTCGCAAACACACCGAGCGCCAATGCGAGCCGTCGGGGCGGGAAGAGATCGGCGATCATGGAATATGCGGCGGGCGACAGGGACGCTTCGCCTACGCCGACTCCGAACCGGCCCAGCAGCAACTGCCAATAGGTCGATGCCAGCCCACATCCCGCGGCCGCGAACGACCACAATGTCATGCCGAAATAGATGATCTTGCGTCGGGAATACCGATCTACCAACCAACCGATCGGCAGGCCAAAAGCGGCATAGAAAAGTCCGAAAGCAACGCCCTGCAACAGCCCGATCTCGAAATCGGTGATATCCAGGCTTGCCTTGATCGGCTCGACCATGAGCGAGATAATCTGTCTGTCGAGATACGACATGATCGCAACCAGCAACAAGATGCTGACGCTGAACCACGCAATCCGCGGCGTCACCGGCGGGTTAGCATCAACACCTTCGACCACCGATGCGGCTGCGCTCATCCTAAACCCCGTTTGTTATTTCCTTAATTCGATGGGCGATGCCTGCGGACCTGTCACGAGGCGTTGGCAATTGCGCACATCCTTGCGCAATCGGCTGGCGGGGTCTGGAAACCTTGCGGGCTTTGTCAGGATGCGCACAGCGGTTGCTTGCACGGCGGCCAGTTTATTGGCGCGTGATTGGAGACGGCATGATGTGCGCACGTTGCCACGGCATCTGGACCATATGAGCCCGCGGGCGCTGGACGGGATCAAGGTCGTCGAGTTCGAGGGGCTTGGTCCTGCTCCCACCTGCGCGATGCTGCTCGCGGATTTCGGCGCTGAGGTTCTGCGTGTTTCGCGACCCGGCTACGAAGCATGGGCCGATCCGGTCACTGGGCGGGGCAAAGGAGTATTTGCCGCCGATTTGAAGGATCCGGTGCAACTCGCAGAGGTCCGCGCTGCAATCGCGCTCGCGGACGTGCTGATCGAGCCCTACCGCCCTGGCGTGATGGAGCGGCTTGGGCTCGGCCCGAGCGACGTTGAAGCGAGCAATCCGGGCCTCATCTACGTTCGGATGACTGGGTGGGGGCAGACGGGGCCACTCTCGCAGCGTGCCGGACACGATATCAACTATATAGCCCTTTCGGGTGCGTTGGAGGGGATCGGTCGGCCGGGAGAAGTCCCAACTCCCCCGCTCAACCTGATCGGCGATATGGGTGCCGGGGCCGCAATTTGTGCATTCGGTATTTGCGCCGCACTTCTGGAGCGTGTGCGGTCGGGACGGGGCCAGGTGATCGACGCGTCGATTGCCGATGGCACGGCAGCGCTCATGGCCATGTTTCACGGCATGAACATTCCGCTGACACGACAAGATAGTCCGTTGGGCGGATCGCAGCCTTGGTACGATTGCTATGTCTGCGCGGACGGTCGCCATGTCGCGGTAGGCGCTCTCGAGCCGCAGTTCTGGGCGATCCTGGTCGACGCGATCGGGCTAGCGGAGCATTTGCGAGATCGGCAGCGTGCGGAACCGGATACGATCCGGGCGGCGATGGCCGCGATCTTCGCAACACGAACGCGCGACGAATGGGCAGAACAGCTCATGCCACTGGATGCCTGTGTGACGCCGGTACTTTCGATCGATGAGGCGCGGGAGCATCCCTATGCGCAACATCGATCGATGTATGACCAGCGCAATGGCGTGTCGCATCCCGCCCCGGCACCGCGCCTGTCGCGCAGCCCAGCGGCGATCTCGGCCGATAGGGATGGCAGCGCGATGCTCAAACGCTGGGCCTCAACTGGCCGATAGCGAAGACGCTTGGATCATCGCCAGTCCAGCCATTCGGCGATCGCCTTGCCCATCACCAGGTCGCGATCGGCGCCCTTCAACCAGTCGAGCTCGTCCCAGAACAATGCGACTAGATCGGAATAGGCGCAGGGCAGGCGGCTTAGGTCCGATCCCCAGAACAAGCGCTGTGGACCGAACGCATCGAACAGCCGCCGGAGATATGGCGTGACGTCCGCCCAGGGATGTGACGTAGCGCTATAAGCGGGCAGGCAAGTAGCCTTGACCGCAACATTGGGAAGCGCGGCAAGCGCGAGCAGGTGCTCAAAGCCTGCAAATGCATCCGGCCCGGTGCGGTGTACGCGCGCGCCCATATGATCGACCGTGATGCTGAGTGCCGGATGCCGGTGCGCAATCGCGGAGAGCAGCGGCAGGTTTCCGCCGGGTGCGATCATCAGCGGGACACCGCGAGCCTCTGCCTCCTGCCACAACCAATCCTCTTCGGTTTCGCTGGTCAGAATGATCCGGGCGCCCAGCATCCCGGGAGTGTCGCGCCAACCCGCCAGGGTACTGATTGCGGTTGGGATCCGCCCCATCACGGCGAAGCGCCTCGGGTGGAGCGTGGCGGCGGCCAGCGCAATATCGTTGCGCTCCCCTTCCCATGAAGGTGGGACGAGGATCGCACGGGCGACACCTGCTGCCTCCATCTCGATCAGGATTTCGGCAGCAGACAAGGGCTGGGGGAGATGCGGCGCGGCGGTACGGCCGTCCTGTCCCGCTTGGGGCCAGGCACGGCCCGGACAGTCTGCTCCCCAGACATGGATTTGTGCGTCGACGATCACGCTGGATCGAGACCGTCGCTATCAGCGAACGCCATGAAAGGGCGGGGGCGGGCCGCCCCCGCGCGATCAGACCGCCTTGGGATAACCCACCGGATAATAGATCGACTTTTCCTGGGTATATTCCTTGAGCCATTCTGGCCCGAATTCGCGACCGAGGCCCGAGCGCTTGTATCCGCCGAGCGGGCCATAGGCCATTTTGCCCATGCCCCCGTTGATATGCATCGATCCGGTACGGATCCGGCCGGCGATATCGAAGGCGGTCGCGGCATCGGCGCTCATGATGCTGCCCGACAGGCCGAAACGGCTGTCATTGGCAATGTCGATCGCCTCCTCGTCGGTGTCGAATCCAATGATCACCCCCACCGGACCGAACACTTCCTCCTGCGCGATCTCGCTCTTGTTATCGACATTGTCGAAGATCGTGATGTCGTGGAAATACCCCTTGTCGAGGCCCGCGGTGCGACCGCCGCCGACGATCAGTTCCGCTCCCGAAGCCACGCCCGATGCGACCAGGCTCTCGACACGCGCGCGTTGCGTGTCGCGGATCAGCGGGCCCATCAGAACCGAGGGATCGGCGGGGTTGCCGACCTTGAAATGCGGCGCGACCGCCGCGCAAGTGGCCGCGAACGCAGCACGAATGTCATTGTGCACCAGGAAGCGCGTCATCAGTGCGCAGCCCTGTCCGGCATTGACCGAGATGCTGCCCACCGCAGCCTGCGCAGCCGCCATGATGTTCGCATCGCTGCGAACGATCATCGCCGATTTGCCGCCAAGCTCAAGATGCACGCGCTTCAGCGTCTTCGCCGCCTGCTGCATGATCGCCGATCCCACACCTTCGGAGCCGGTGAAGGTCACCATATCGACACGATCGTCGGTGGTAATCAGGCCGCCGACATCGCCGCCGCCGGTGACGATGTTCAACACCCCGCGCGGAAGACCAATTTCGTTCGCAACTTCGCCGAACAGAAGCGCGGAGAAGGGGGTGAAGGGCGAAGGCTTTAGCACCATCGTATTGCCGGTCAGCAGCGCGGGCACGATCTTCGAGAGGCAGAGGAAGAAGGGGAAATTATAGGCGGTGATCGCCGAGACGACGCCGATCGGCTCGCGCACGACGATCGCCGAGCCGAGGGTTCGTGGGGCGTCGGGATTGACCGGGTTCGGTGCGGCCTCGATCGGCAGGTGATAACTGTCGTCGTTGAGCGAATGGTCGATCGTCTTCTGGAAATGCTCGAGGCAGGCGCCGATCTGGACAAGGTCGATCATATATTGCGCGCAGCCGATCTCCGCGATCAGCAATGCCCGGATTTGCGCTTTGCGCGCGATCAGCGCGTCGAGCATCCGCTGCATCACCGCCGCGCGTTCCTTGCGGCTCATCCGGGGCCATGACCCCTTGTCGAACGCATCGCGTGCCGCTGCGATTGCCTGATCGGCCTGGGCGACGGTGGCGACCGGCGCCAGGCCGATTACTTCCTCGGTCGCCGGATTGATTACCGGATCCGTGTCGGCGGCGGTCACCCACTCATTGCCGATATAGACACCGTCGAACTTCGTGAACGGGATGGTCATGCGGGCTTCCTTAGATACCAGAGCGGATATGGACGGTGTCGATCGTGGCTTCGCGCGGAGCCTGGATCATATGGGCGATCGTCGCCGCGAGCGTGGCCGGGGTGACGCCTTCCGCCGAGATCATCGAGGAGTAGCCCTGCTCGACATAGACCTTGTGAAAACGCGCGATGATCTCCGGGCTCCAATGCTCGGCAACCGAGGTCTCGGTGATCCGCCCGGTCTCGAAGATCATCGGGCGGATACCGGTGCCGCGCAATTCGTTGCGCAGCCCCTGATGGACCGTCACCAGCGCGGCCTTGCACGCGGCATAGAGCGACAGGAACGGCGCGGGCATGTGAACGCTTTCGGAGGTGACGGTGACGATCTCGCCGCCGCCCGCCCCAGTCATGCGCGGAATGGCTTCCCGGATGCAGAAAAGCGCCGACATCAGCGTGCCATCCACCGTAGCGCGCAGATCATTGTCGCTCGCCTCGCCCATCAGGAAAGGGAGGTAGGTCGCGGCGTTGTTAACGAGTGCGTCGATCTGGCCGAACGCCGTTTCGACTGCGGCGAAAGCTTCGCGGACGCCCTGTGGATCGGTGAGATCGACCGCGACGGCGAGGCCGGGTTTGGGAAGCAGCGCTACGGTTTCGTCGAGCTTTGAGCGGGTCCGGCCGAACACCGCGACGCGGTACCCCGCCGACGACAATGCCTGGGCAACCGCACGGCCAAGTCCCTGGCCTCCCCCCGTGACGATCGCAACCTTGCCATCCATCCGCCCTCTCCATCATCATCTGACTTTTCGTCAGTTATCGTCTTCAACTAGAGGCGCAGCGCGGCTTTGGTCAGTCCTTCCTCCAACTCAGCACATAGGTGATCGCGCGCCTCGTATCCTTGTGTTGCGGGGTTTTCCTCGCCTTGCTTGCGCCAAATATTGGAGAGCGAGCATGAGCAATCAGGATTTCACGGGCAAAGTTATCGTCATCACCGGCGGCGGGGCGGGTTTCGGTGAAGCGTTCGCGCATGCCTTTGCCGATCGTGGCGCAGCGGTTGCGCTGTTCGACATCGACGATGCAGGCAGCGCGCGCGTCGCAAAGGATCTGGAAGCGAAGGGCGCAACTGCCCTGGCGGTGCATTGTGACGTCGGCGATGCCGATCAGGTCGAGGCCGGTATGGCGAAGGTCGCCGAGATGCTGGGCGGGATCGATATGCTGATCAACAATGCCGGGCTGCATTTGATGAAATATGCCCGTGGTTTCGGGGCAATCACCAATGCGGAGACGCGGCGCCTGTTCGAAGTGAACGTGATCGGCGTGGTGCAATGCACGCTCGCCGCGCGGCCTTATATGGCGGCGCGCGGCGGCGGCTCGATCGTCAACATCGCTTCGATCGCCTCGTACATGGCGAACAGCCCTTACGGCGTGTCGAAGCTGGCGGTGCGCGGGCTGACGGTGGCGTTCGCCACCGAGTTTGGTCCCGACAAGATCCGCGTCAACGCCATCTCGCCCGGCGTGATCGCTACTCCAAATGTCGCCAGCGAAATCCCCGAAGTGTTCGAGCATTTCGTCAACAATCTTCAATTGGTGAAGCGGCGGGGCGAGATGGAGGATATCGTCTCGATGATGCTATACCTGAACAGCGACGCGGCCGGCTTCATCAGCGGCGAGACGATCCGCGTCGCTGGCGGCTATCCGATCATGATCAGCTAAAGCGGCCTGGATCTCGCGGTGGCGCGCGGCGGTGAGCGGGTAACCGATCATCGTCAGCAGCGCACCGCCGGCACAGATTGCAGTCAGCACGACATATACCATCGCGACACCCAGAATCGCGTTGGGAGCGTTCGTCGAACCGGCCTTGGCGTCGAACCCGATCCAGTCGAGCAGCACGAAAGCGATGCCGACCGATACCGCCTGGCCGATCTTGTAGATGCCGATGAGCAGCGCATAAAGCAGCCCGGTTCGGTCCGCCCCGTTCGTCAGCCGCTCCTCGTCGGCGATATCCGCCAGCATTGCGCGGGGCAGCAGCGAGGATGCGGTGAACGAAAACCCACCGAACAGCGAAACCACGATCACCAGATCGAGCCGGCCCGGTGGTACGAACCAGATCAGCCCAAGATAAAGCATGTAGCTGGCCGAGGCGAGGATCAGCGCGCGATGCTTCTCCATGCGCTTCGCGATCATTGTCCAGAACGGCGACGAAACGATCGCGATCAGGAAATAGGCCAGGACCATCGTGCCATATTGCTGGGGCGTGAGGTGCTTGTCGGCGAGGATGTAGATAAGCCCGGTCGCGGCGGTGATCCCCGCGACGAGGCCGAGCAGCAGCTCGGCGCCCATCAGTCGCCGGGTCGACGCAAGCTTGAACAGCGCCAGATAGTCGCGGAGCGTGGCGCGAGGGGAGGGCGGCGGCAGGCTGGTGTCGTTCACGCCGAGCACGGCGATCGCGGCGCCGATCGGCGCGGTGATCAGGATCGAGAGGCCCATCAATTCGACGATCCCCATCGGAACCTTGCCGCCAAGAAAAGCCGGAAGCAGCATGACGAGAATGATCCCTCCCGTCATCGCCACCTGCCACCACGAGAATATGCGCGAACGCGTATCGTAGGATGTGCTGACGCAAGCCGAGAGTGCGAGCTGGGCCAGCGTCACCACCGAATAGCCGGCATAGGTAATCAGCAGCGCGACCAGCAGATAAAGCGGGCCGACCCCGGGTTGCGCGAAGAACAGCATTGCCGTGCCACCCATGACCAGCGGTATCCCGGCCACCAGCCACGGCCGGAAGCGGCCCCAGCGCGTGCGCGTGCGATCCATCAGCGCACCGATCAGGGGATCGAAGGCGATGTCGAGTAGCCGGACGGCCATGAAGACAAGTCCCACCACCGCGAGATTCATGCCGAGCGCATTGGCGTAATGCTCGGGCACGAATGTCACGAGCGGCAGCGTCAGGGCGGCCATCGGGACGGCAGGGGCGGCAAGTGCCGCCAGCGTGCGGCGTTTGATTTGCTCCACGGAAATCCTCATCCTGTTATTCTGTTATTTTGCGGAAACCATGCGCCAAAGCGGCGTCGATCGGCAGCGCGGGCGCGATTGCATCACGCATGGGTTATCATCGCGCCGCTTCATTGACCGGCCGGTGGGCGGGCAGCACCTCTCTTCCAAAATAAGAAAATATCGAAAACAGGGAGAGAGAATTTGACCGAGCCCGGAGCTGTGCCCGCGCATGTCCCACCTGAAATGGTCTATGATTTCGACTTGTTCGGCGGTGCCGATTCTCCGCTCTTTTCGGATAATCTCCACGGCAACATCGCCCGATTGGCAGAGGAAGGCCGCGATATCCTCTTCACGCCGCGCAATGGCGGTCAGTGGGTCATTATCGGCCGCGATGCGACGTTCGAGGCGGCGACCGATTCCGATCTTTTCTCCAGCGACCCGCTGATCCGCGAACCCGAAAGCACGCGTCAGCCGATCCTGCCGATCGAGCTCGATCCACCCCGTCATGCCCCGTATCGCAAGATCTTCTCGGAGATTTTCTCGGCTGCCGCCATGTCGAAATATGAGCCGCAGATCCGCGAGATGGCGACCGAGCTGATCGACAAGGTGATCGATGCCGGTCGCTGTGATTATGCCCCCGATATTGCCGAGCCGCTGCCGGTTCTGTTCTTCATGCGGATGATGGGCTTTCCGCTCGATCGTTTCGAGGAGTTTCGCCGCTGGGTGCTGACTGCGATCTCCTCCGCGGATCCGGCGGAGCGCGATGCGATCTGGGGCAAGGTGGTCGGCATGTCGACCGAGCTGATCCATGCCCGCGAGAAGGAACCGCGCGACGATCTGATCAGTCGGCTGCTCGAGGTGGAGATCGATGGGCGCAAGCCGACGCTTTCGGAGATGCAGAGCTTTTGCATCATGCTGTTCGTCGCCGGGCTCGATACGGTGACCAATGCCATGTCGCTGACAATGCGCGGTATCGGGATCGACCCCGAGCTTCAGCAGGATTTGCGCGCCAATCCGAAAAAGATTCCGCTCGCGATCGAGGAATTGATGCGCCGTTTTTCCGGCAACACGGTCCAGCGCTTCGTGCGTCGTGACGGCGAGTTCCGCGGCGCGCCCCTGAAGAAGGGCGATTATGTCCTGATCTTCTACCCCGCCGCCAACCTCGATCCGCGTGCGTTTCCGGATCCGGAAACGGTCAATATCGATCGGCGCGCGTCGCATCTCGCTTTTGGCGCGGGAATCCATCGCTGCGTCGGTGCACAGCTCGCGCGCGTGGAATTGCGCGTGCTGACGGAAGAGTGGCTGAGGCGCATTCCCACCTTCACACTCGATCCGGGTCGAGCGTGGAAATACCATACTGGCTACGTCATCTCGATCGACTCGCTGCCCTTGGTCTGGGACCCGGCAGCCGTCCGTAGCGTCGCCGCATGACTTTCCAACTGGAGATCTGAAAATGAATGAATGGAGCTATTCGGGCAAGCGCGTGGTGATCGCGGGCTGCTATTCGGGCATGGGCGAAGCCGCCGCGCGAGAACTGGTGGCGCAAGGCGCGGAAGTCCACGGGTTCGACATGCGCGAAAGTCCCGTCCAACTTGCGTCGTTCAACACGCTCGATCTGCGCGATCCCGCGTCGATCGACGAGGCGCTAAGCAAGGTCGATGGCGAGATCGACATGCTGTTCAATTGCGCCGGCCTGCCGCAAACCTTCCCCGCGGAACAGGTGATGAAGGTCAATTTTATCGGCCTGCGCCACTGGACCGAAGGCTGGCTGCCGCGCATTCGCCGCGGTGGATCGGTGACGTCGATCACATCGACCGCCGGCTTTGCCTATCTGCAGAAGGTCCCGCTGCTGATGCAGCTGATCTCCACCGCTGATTTTGCCGAAGCCGCCGAATGGGTTGCGGCCAATCCCGATCATGTCGGCGACGGCTATGCATTCTCCAAGGAAGTCAGCACGCTTTGGACAGTACAGCGCTCGGTTCGCGCGATCCGCGAACAGGGGGTGCGGATGAACTGCATTCTGCCCGGGCCGACCGAAACGCCGATGATGGCCGATTTCGAAAAGGCCGCGAGCGCTCCGGTGATCGACGTATTCACCCAGCCGAGCGATCGACGCTCGAGCCCGCGTGAACAGGCGTTGCCGCTATTGTTCCTCGGCAGCGACGCAGCGAGCTATATCAATGGGCATGGTCTGGCCGTCGATGGCGGCTTCACCGCGGGTGTGATCACCGGACAGATCGATATCCAGGCTTCGATCGCGAAGGTATTGACCGCGAGATAGTCGCTTCCTTTTGGGGACGGATGCCAGTGGCGATGCTCGCGCATCCTGCTGGTATTCCGTTCAATCCCATGCGCCCGAACCGCCGCGTTCTTCGAAGCGCCGACTACCGATTTGGCTGCGCTTTGGTGCGCCGGCAATCGACGAGCACTGCTTGTCGCCGGGGCGTGGCGGCAGCGGCATCACGAGGGAGCGCGGGGCGCTACATATGTGATGAAAACCCCTCAGCTATTTCCGGTTCGGCCGTAATGGGGTGAATAACTTACGACATTACCGTTCGAGTCCAGGGGAGGAACATGACGGGTCGTAATACGCCTGCCGCGCGCGCCGCGGCGCGAGGACGAGATCGCAATTTCCTGTTGTGTGCGACGCCAAGGGGCGTCCGGCTGAACGGCAGGCCTGCTGCCGAAAATGACGCAGCCAATTCGAGCTGCCCAAAGCGATGACGACTTCGGGCGGGGACCTCCCTGCCCAATTCTAAGGCTCAGGCGATCCGCAACGCCTGAAGCTCAAAAAACAAGCGGAAATGGAGAGGAAGTTAAAATCATGATGATCCGGAAAGCCAAGGCCGCTTCACTACTGACGGCTTCGTTGCTCGCAATCGCGGCGGTGCCTGGATATGCGCAGACGGCAACGGAAGCGCAGACCGAGACTCCGGCGAAGGTCGATTCCATCGACTATTCGGACTCCGATATCGTCGTTACCGCCCGTAAGCGCGAGGAATCGCTGCAGAACGTTCCGGTTGCAGTGACGGCATTCGGTGGCGAGACCCTTCGTGACAAGAACGTCACGGCATTTTACGATTTGCCGACCCAGACGCCAGGTCTTCAGGTTCGTACCGCAGGCTCACAGCGCTCGGCTCCGGACTTTTTCATTCGCGGTCAGGGCTCTACCTTTGGCACCGCGGCGGGCGTTTCGCTCTATTTCGCCAACGCTCCGGCGTTTGACAGCTTTCTGGGAACGAACATCCAATTCTACGACCTGGCTTCGCTCCAGGTGTTGAAGGGGCCTCAGGGAACGCTGTTCGGACGGGCCACGACGGGTGGCGCGGTCCTGGTCGATCCCAAGCGTCCGACCGACTCGTTCGAGGGCTATCTCGAAGGCACCATTGGCAGCTACAATCAGCGTGAGCTGACTGGTGCGATCAACATTCCAATCGTCGCGGATCATATCGCGTTTCGCGCTGCGGGAAGCATCGTGCGCCGCGACGGCTTCACGACCAATCTCTCCAATGGCCAGGACCTCGATAACAAGCGCAACGAATCCTACCGGCTCGGCCTGACGATCAAGCCGGGCGATGGTTTCGAGACCTATTTCCTCTTCTCGGGGCAGCATTTCAACGAGAACGGGTCAGGTGCCGTGCTCCTCGACTACAATCGCAATCTGCCGAACTTCAACACCGGTCCAACCGGCGCCGGTCGTGCGACCGTCAACGCGATCTGCACTGCCACCAATCCGGTGAATCTCGTCGCACGGGCGAGCTGCGTGAGCCAGCGCATCGGGCTGATTGATCAGCTGGTTTCGGGCTATGCGGTCGAAACGACCCGCCTGGCGACGGGCGGCGATGCAGCCAAGCGGAAGAACCAGGCCTCTGGCCTGCAGTTCCACACCGGCAGCGTTCAGACGCTCCAGAATGTGACCACGATTTCACCGGGCTCGCTGGGCTTCCTGGGTGACATCACCATCAAGAACATCTTCTCCACGCATCGGACCCGCGGTGCTGCGACGGGGCGGAGTATCGGTGGATCACAATTCAATAATGCCGTGACCTACAACGGTGTCGATCTCATCAACAACATCCCGACGGTGACCGACAAATCTGGCGATACCAAGTTCTTCGACCGTTACAGCGAAGAGTTCCAGATCGGTGGTGACCGCCAGGGCTTTAACTGGCTCGTAGGGTACTATCGCGAGCAATATGAGCGGCCGTTCCAGTTCTCGCCCATTTTCAACACCTTCAACCTGGCGTTCACGACCCCGCTCGGCGCGCTGCCGACGACCGGATCGATCACGTTGAATTCGCGCGCCGTTGATCAGGGCTTTTTCGGGCAAACCACGTTTGAGGTGCTGCCGCGACTGAATGTTACGGCCGGATATCGTCATTCGATGGGGGAGCGCACCTCTCAGAACGCGGTTCCGGTACGGACTGTCGACGGTTTTACCGCACCAGTCGTCCGCGAAACCACTCCGTATTCCGAGAAGGCTGACAGCTACAATTTCAGCGTCGATTACAAGCCGATCGACAACCTCCTGCTCTATGTGAGCCATCGCAAGGGCTATAAGCCGGGCGGTGTGAACGCCGTTCCCTCGGCAACGGTCCCCGGTTATCGGTCTTCTTTCTCGCCAGAGACGCTCAAGGACGTCGAGCTTGGCGGCAAATATACCTGGGATACGGCAGGCATTCGCGGTCGTTCGAATATCGCGGTGTATCGCCAATGGTATTCGAACATTCAGCGCAATGAAGTGCTGCCTATCCCCGGCGGCACCAGCGTCTTCACGCAGGTGAACAATATCGCCGCAGCCGATATTCAGGGCTTTGAATTTGAGAATTCGCTGACCTTCGGCCGGCTCACGCTGACCGCAAACTATGCCTTCACCGATGCCAAATATAAGACGTATCCGGGCACGGTTACCGACATCAACGGTGTCGTGCATAACCTGATCGACTCGCCGTTCATCGGCACGCCAAAGCATCAGGGAACGCTCGGCTTGCGCTACGATGCGATCAGCGATCCGGACATCGGCGAAATCTCCGTCTCGGGCGATTTCTATATGCAGAGCGAAGTCGTGCTCGACGATCAGTTGCTGAAGGACCCGCGGCGCCTTGGCATCCAGCCGGGCTACGAGAACGTCAATCTGCGCATCGACTGGAAGGGCATTGGCGGCAAGGGGATCGACGCGGCGGTGTTCGTCCGCAACGTGACCAACGATCTCCATCTAGTCAGCGTGGGCAACCTGATCGACTCGCTTGGTGCACTCAGCGGCATCTATAATGAGCCACGCGTATGGGGGGCTCAGCTCCGCTTCAGCTGGTAACACGATCTAACGGCCGGTGCCGCAAGCAAGCCTTGCGGCACCGGCGCTCCTTTTTTGAAGGAAGCGCGAATGACCGGAAAAACTACTCGGCGTGCAATGGTCAAAGGAGCAGCGGCGGCAAGCCTGCTCCCCTTTATACCAGTGGAGAAAGCGATGGCGGCGACAAGCGCGGATGATCTCACCTGGCTGCCGGCATGGCGTATCCGAGACCTGATCGCGAAGCGCGAAGTTTCGGCGCTGGAAGTGACCAATCACTTTCTCGGCAGGATACAGTCGCTCGATCCCCAACTGCACATGTTCCGCAAATTCGATGTGGATGGCGCGCGCGCGCAAGCTGCCGCGGCGGACGCGGCTGTCAGGAATGGCGCACCTCTGGGAGTATTGCACGGCATACCTCTCGCGCTGAAGGAGCATCTTGCGGTTCGCGGTATGCCGTATCTGCGGTTCGAATCGCATTCGGACAGCGTCGGAACCTTCGTAACGATGGACCGGGACTCGATCGTTGCCGAGCGGCTGCGGGCTGCGGGCGCGATCATAACCGGCGTGACGGTCATGCCCGGAATGGGCATCGGATCGGGCATGCCAGACCTTTCCAGGCATCCGCGGAACCCGTGGAAACCGAACCATGTGCCGGGTTCTTCCAGCGCAGGGAGCGCGGCCGTCGTAGCATCGGGCGCGCTGCCGATCGCGATCGGATCCGACGGTGGCGGATCCACGCGACTTCCGGCTGCGCTTAACGGCGTGATCGGCGTCCACACGACTGCCGGCCGTCTTGCGAACGTTGATTACGAAAAGCCGCATCTGATGCTGACCACCTCGTTCGGCCCGATTGCACGTGACGTCCGCGACTGCGCGCTGGTCATGAAGGCCACTTCCGGTCCCGATGGGCGCGACATGCTCTCGACGGTGCATGGCGATCCGCCCGACTATCTTGCCTATCTCGATAGAGGCGCGGCGGGCATGAAGGCGGTCTGGACCGACGATTACGGCTTCACCGAGGCGCTCGCCGTCGAGCAATCGCCGCGCGTGATCGCGGCGGTACGCGAGGCAGCGAAAAAGGTGACGGCGCTGGACGCCACCTTCTCGCAGACCAATCAGAGCTGGGAGAGCTTCTGGCCGCATTATCTGGCGACGGATTCGGTCTATAGTGGCGGACAGGCACCGAAACCGACCCCCGAAATTCTGCGTGCAGCTTCCGAAGTGCGGATGCGCAACCGGGCGAAGTTCGATGCGCTGCTGCGCGAATATGACGTGCTGATGAGCCCGACGATCCAGTTTACCGCGCCGACAGTCGAGCAATGGAATGCGTCGTGGCGCGACGTGCAGAAGTTCGCGCCGACTTACACATCGGACACATTCATGTTCAACTGGCTGGGTCTGCCGGCGATGTCGATCCCGGTGGGGTTCATCGACGGTATGCCGATCGGGCTACAACTGGTTGGGCCACCCGATAGCGAGCCAAAGCTGTTCCGGCTGGCACAGGCCTATCTCAGCCGCTTTCCGCGCAACGAACGACCGCCTGCATCTTGAGGCCGGTCGTCGTCCAGGCGGGGTATGTCGTGACCGACATATTCGCGGCGATGGCGCAATGGACCGGCCTGTTCGGGGTCGGTCCGTTCTTCCTCTACCGGATCGGCGACGGAGCGCGGCCGGGCGTGTCGCTATACCGTGGAAAGCCGTGGCAGTTTGAAGGGCTGATCGCGCTGAGCTTTGATGGCGATCTGCAGATCGAGTTGATCCAGCAGAGCAATGACACGCCCTCGGTCTATACCGAAACCTTGGCAACGCGTGGCGCGGGCTTCCACCATTTCAAGTGGGAGTTCGAAGACTATGATGCCGCGGTTGCGCACTTCCGTTCACGCGGGATCGAAGCGGCGATGGAGATTGAGAGTCCGGGCGTGACCCGCGTTACCTATTTCGACACCGTCGCCGAACTGGGCCATTTCGTCGAGCTTGGCGATCCGACCCCTGCGTTCCGCGAAAGCACCGCGAAGATGCGGCAAATTTGCGCGGCGTGGGACGGCAACGATGCGGTGCGCGAGATGGCGCGCTTCTAGCCTATTGGAGCGTGACGGTGACTCGCCGGATTGCCGAGTCTGTCAGATTCGGTACGCCATAGTCGCTGGTCACGGGCACTCCGGTATCGCGGCCGATATCCAGGGTTTCGCCCAGACCCGCAGGAATTGCGATCGTGCGCCCGATGCGCCCCGATCCGACCTCGATTCCGTTCACGCTTATCGTCATCGAACCTCCCGCGCGGACACCGCCGTCCGACCGGAAGCTGAACAGGATTTTGTGCGCTCCGGGGGCAATCGGCGCTGATGCGGCGACGCGAAAAATATCCTCCGGGCGGCGTGAAACAGCCTGATGGGCGATCGGCACGCCATCCCTGAGATAGAAACTCCAGCCGCCGAACCAGCTTCCATTTGCAAGCAGCACTCCGTTCGCGCCCGGCACCGTCGCGACATCGACTGCGATCGTGAAAGACCGTCCCGCGAAGCGAGGCGCAGCTCCCTGCATCACCGATGTATCCGATCCCCAATAATCGAAGGTCGTTCGGGTTTGCGGATGGGCCGCCGCCGCGTCGCGGCTGCGCAGGACTGCGAAGCGCTCATCGATCGGATAGACTTGATTGCGGCGCGCTTCGGTGTCGAACAGCGCTTGCATCTCCGCCAGCCGCTTAGGCTCGCGCGCGGCAAGATTGTGTGACTGTCCGAAATCCTTGCTCAGATCGTAGAGTTCCCAGGCCAAAGGCTGCGTGGCCGCTGCGGTGGTTGGGCGATCCTCCCACGGCATGCGGCGCGGCGCGGTATTGGCCAGCCAATTATTGCTGTAGATCGCGCGATTGCCGAGAACTTCGAAATATTGAGTTCGCGGCGCCACCGGGCTGTCGGCTGCGAATGTCGGAACCAGGCTGGTGCCATCGACCCGCTGCTGTTCCGTGCCGTCGACCATCTGGGGCAGGGGGATACCGGCGGCGTCGAGGACCGTCGGCATGATGTCGATTACGTGGCTGAACTGGCTGCGCAATTCGCCCCGCGCCTTAATCCCGTCGGGCCAGCGCACGACCATGCCGTTGCGCGTGCCGCCAAGATGCGACGCGATCTGCTTGGTCCAGGGAAACGGCGTGTTGAGCGCCCAAGCCCAACCTGCGGGATAATTGCCGTAGACCGTGGGTCCGCCCATTTCGAGGGCGGATGCGGCGATCCATGCGCTGTCATCGATCGCGCCATTGGCGAGGCGGCCGATCTCATTCGTCATTCCGAGATTGCCAGCCTCCGCGCTGGCGCCATTATCGCCTTCGATGAACATGACGAGCGTGTTGGCTGACTTGCCCATCCGCTCGAGCTCGTCGAGGATGCGCCCGATCTGTGCGTCCTGATATGCGAGCATCCCCGCATAGACTTCCATCATATGCGCGTAGCTGCGGCGATCCTGGGGCGAGAGACTGTCCCACGCCTCGATTTCGGCGGGGCGGGGGCTGAGACGGGTGACGGCAGGGATCACGCCCATAGTCTTCTGCCGTGCGAAGCTCTGCGCTCGCTGCGCGTCCCAGCCTTTGTCGAACTGACCTTTGAAGCGCGCAATGAAATCGGCAGGCGCCTGATGCGGAGCATGGGTGCTGCCGGGTGCGTAATAGATGAAGAAGGGCTTGCCCGGATCGGCCGCATCCTGGTTGTGGATCCAGCGGATGGCATCATCGGCAAGGCGCTTGTCGAGCAATTGCGGAGCGCCAGCCGGTTCGGGCTCGACCGGAGTGATGCCGCGATACAGGCGCGGACGCCATTGATCGGAATCACCGCCGATAAACCCGTAGAAATATTCGAAGCCGAGCCCCGTCGGCCAATTATCGAACGGGCCAGCCGCAGACTGTTCCCAGGCCGGCGCATTATGATGCTTGCCGAACATTGCGGTGTTGTACCCGGAAAGCGTGAGCACGCGCGCGATCGTGGCGGCGCTGCGTGGGATCGTGCTCCAATAGCCGGGAAAGCCCGTAGCGCCGTCGACGATGTTGCCGGTCGCGACCATGTGATGGTTGCGACCGGTTAGGAGCGATGCGCGCGTCGGCGAGCAGATCGCAGTGGTGTGGAAGCGGTTATATTTGAGACCTGCATTCGCCAGTCGATCCAGATTGGGCGTAGGCACTGGCCCGCCAAAGGTGCTCGCGGCGGCGAAACCGACATCGTCGGTCAGGATGACCAATACGTTCGGTGCCCCCGTGGGTGCGCGCACAGCTTTGGGCCATGCTGGCCGCGATTCCGCATGGGTGGGCGCGACCTGTCCGGCGAAGGGCTGGGCGGGCACGGGAAGTATCTGCGCGGAAATGGGAAAGGCCCAGGTCGCGCTGAACAGCAGGGTTAGGCGCGACCTGGCACGGCCCTTCATGGCGCAGGCTTCTCGACATTCACCGTAACCCGATCGATCCGGCCGGTGAACGAGAAGGGGGGATCATAAGCGCTGGTCGGCGCGGACCCCATGTCGGTGCCGATGTTGAACAGCTCGCCGCCCCCCGAATAGCCCGAGCGTACGCGCTGGGTCATTTGTTGGCGCCCGGCCTCGCGGCCGTTGACCGACAGCACTGCTTCGCCCTGAAGCGGGCCATTGAGCTGATAGTGCAACTCGACGGTTACGGGGCCTTCCGGCAACGCCTGCGCATCAGCGATTGCGAACCTGCCAAGGCCGAGGTCGTTATAGTCGTAATGGACCCGGCCATCCTTCACGTAGAAGGAGAAGCCCGCTTCCAGCCCGCCAACCGCCATCAGCACGCCCTGATCGCCTTTCTTCGCGTCGAAGACGATGCGGATCGTGTAACTGCGGCCGTTGATCGCCGGCATCGTGCGGTCCGAGAGCCCGATCGGACCGGGCATCAGGTACGTGAAATCGGTCCGGCTTCCGTTGACGGCGGCGGCCACCCGCGCGCCGCGAACCAGATTATCGTCGATCGGATAGACCTGGTGCGTCCGGGCCTCCTTGTCGAACAGCGTCTGCATCTGTTTCAGCCGTTCGGGCTCTTTGGCTGCGAGATTGGTGGTTTCACCCGGATCGTTGCGGAGGTCGTAGAGTTCCCAGCGATCCTCGCTGAACGGCACGGGGCGCAGGATGTCCCATGCCCGGGCCTTGTGCAGCACCACGGCCTTCCAGCCATCGTGATAGATGCCGCGATTGCCCCAGAGCTCGTAATATTGCGTGACCCGGCGGGCCGGTGCGGATGGATTGTCGAAGCTGTAGTTGAGCGCGATGCCGTCGATCGGCTTCTGGGGCACGCCGCCCACGCAATCGGGCGCGGAAATGCCCGCAGCCTCGAGGATGGTCGGCGCAACGTCTATGAGGTGGCCATATTGGGTGCGGACGCCGCGCTCCTTGATGCCCTTGGGCCAGGAGACGATCATCGGGACGCGGATGCCGCCGTCGTGCGCGGCCTGCTTGAAATAGCGGAAGGGCGTATTGGCGGCGACGGCCCAGCCGGCCGAATAATGCGGTGCTGACTTGGGGCCGCCCCAGTCGTCGATATGCTTGAGGCTGGTTTCGAACGGAACCTTCACCCCACTGGCAACCGGAGTCATGTTGAAGGTGCCGTCCGGGCCGCCCTCGGCGCTGGCGCCATTGTCAGAGGTGACGAAGATCATCGTATTGTCGAGCTTGCCCGCGCGTTCGAGCCCATCGAGGATGCGACCAAACTCTGCGTCGGCTTCGCTTAGCTGGGCGGCCAGCGCTTCCATCTGCCGGCTGTAAAGACGCTTCTGGTCGGCAGAGAGCGTGTTCCAGGCGGGCAGTTCCGCCTGCATCGGCGCGATGCGCGTTCCGGCCGGAACCACCTTCATCGCTTTTTGCCGTGCCAGAACGGTGGTGCGATATTTATCCCAGCCCATGTCGAACTTGCCGCGATAATGGTCGAGCCATGCCTGGCTGGCCTGATGCGGCGAATGGACTGCGCCGGTTGCCCAATACATGTAGAAGGGCCGCTCGGGATCGACCGAGCTGAGTTGGTCCACATAGTCGATCGCACGATCCGCGAGGTCGCGCGTAAGATAGTAATTCTGGCCGGGCTTGGGCGAGCCGAGAAGTGCGTTACCCTGCCAAAGGGTCGGCGCGAAATGATCGCTTTCATAGGCGAAAAAGCCGTAATTATGCTCGAAACCCTGACCGCTGGGCCAATAGGTGTAGGGGCCGGTCGGCTTCAGGTAGCGCGGCGGGATATGATCCCATTTGCCCAGCGCGATCGTCCCATATCCGCGATCGCGCAGGACGCGCGCGGTGGTGGCGACGGAAGCGGGCACTTCGGCATCGTAGCCGGGATAGCCCATCGCGGTGTTGGCATGCGCCCCCATATGCGCTCCGTGCGCATTGCGTCCGGTCAGCAGCGCGGCGCGCGAGGGGGAGCAAAGCGGGGTCGAGTGAAAGTTGGTGTAGCGTACGCCACTCGCCGCAAGACGCTCCAGATTGGGGGTCTCGACCAGTCCGCCGAATGCGCTCGAAAGCCCGAAGCCAACATCGTCCATCAGCCAGATCACGACGTTGGGTGCCCCTGCAGGTGGCTTGATCTCGGCAGGCCAATTTTCCTTGGAGCTGGCAACGTCCGGGCCAATTTTCCCGGCAAAGGGCGCATCCGCGGCGGTGCAGAACGGCTCGGAGGATGCTGCCGTTTGGACGCTGGGTGTTGCTGCGTGGGCCATGGCGGCAGAGGCCAGCAACGCAATTAGCAACAGGCGTTTCGCCGGCATTTCCATCTCTCCTGTGATCGTTTCTATTTTGAGTAGATCGACTTATTTTTCGCGTTTAGTCAAACAGAGAGAGCGAGCATCACAGGTATGATGCTGGCCGATTTGGGAGAGTGCGATGCGCAAGGGTTTGCTCAAGGTGTCGATGCTGGCGCTTGCTCTGGCCACCCCCGCGCGCGCGCAGCAGGCGCCGCCCATGCCTGGCTATCCCGCTGAGCCGCGCGCACCGGCCGGAGCCCCGAATGTACTCGTCATCATGACCGACGATGTCGGCTTCGCGGCGAGCAGCACCTTTGGGGGCGGCATTCCGACCCCGGCGCTCGACGGCCTTGCTGCTCAGGGTCTGCGCTACAATAATTTCCATACGACTGCGCTTTGCTCGCCAACGCGCGCGGCGCTGCTGACCGGCCGGAACCATCACGCCGTCGGCTTCGGCGCTGTGGCGGATTTCGCGGTCGGGCAGCCGGGGTACCACTCGATCATGCCCAAAAGCGCCGCGACGATCGCGCAGGTTCTGCGCTCCAACGGCTACAACAATGCGTTCTTCGGCAAGAACCATAATGTGCCGACGTGGCAGAGCGGACCGATGGGGCCGTTCGACCAATGGGGCACCGGCCTCGGCTTCGACTATTTCTATGGTTTTCACGGTGGTGCGACCAACCAGTTCGCGCCGGATCTGATCGAAAATACAAAGGCGATCGAAGCGCCGCGGGAGCCCGGCTACATTCTTGATCGCGACCTTGCCGATCGAGCAATTTCCTGGCTGCGCATGCAGAGCACACAAGGCGGCGGGAAGCCGTTCTTCCTATATTATGCGCCCGGCACCGCGCATGCGCCGCTACAGGCACCGCAGGAATGGATCGAGCGGTTCCGGGGGCGGTTCGACGGCGGCTGGGATGTGTATCGCGCGGAGACCTTCGCGCGGCAGAAGCGGCTGGGCATCATTCCCAAGAATGCGAAGCTTGCGCCGCTGCCGGCGGGGATCGCGCCATGGGCCAGCCTCACACCCGATCAAAAGCGCGTCTATGCGCGGTATATGGAGGTCTATGCGGCGGCGCTGGCCTATTGCGACAATCAGGTCGGGCGCATTCTGGATGATCTTCGGGCGCGCGGCCAACTCGACAATACGCTGATCATGTTCATCCAGGGCGACAATGGCGCGTCGCCCGAGGGCGGCGAAAATGGCGCGATGAACTATAACGGTCGCCTGACGCCCGCGGTCGAGTTTGCGCAGGCGCTTGCCCGCCTCGACGAGATGGGCGGCCCGAACAGTTTTCCCGTGCCGCCCGCCGGGTGGGCGGTGGCGATGGACACGCCGTTTCCGTATTATAAGGTCGTGGCATCCCGGCTCGGCGGGATCCGCAACGGGATGGTGGTATCCTGGCCCAAGGCGATCCGGCAGACCGGAATCCGCTCGCAGTTTCTCCACGTTACGGACATTGCCCCCACCATCTACGAGGCAGTGGGAATAATGCCGCCCAAGACGGTGAACGGGGTTGAGCAGCAGCCAATCGATGGCATCAGCTTCCGCTACAGCTTCGATCAGCCTGCGGCACCGACCCGGCATCGCGCGCAGTATTTCGAGATCCTCGGCAGCGCGGCGATGTACGAAGACGGTTGGCTCGCGGCGACGCGGATCCAGCCGAGCGACAAGCCCGGACACCTGATCGCGGACATGGAATCGCCGTGGCTGCTCTATGATCTCAACACCGATTTTTCGCAGACCACGGATGTCTCGGCCAAATATCCGGAACGGCTGGCGCATCTTCGCGGGCTTTTCGACCGCGAGGCAAAGCGCAATCACGTTTATCCGATGACGAACAAACCGTTCGATTCGATCCTGCCGGAGAACCGACCGGAACCGGCGAACGAACCGGGCCGCTATGTCTTCTATCCCGGCGATTGGTTTTATCCCGAAGGGACGTTCCCCAGCATCCTCAATCGCGACTGGACGGTCGAGGCCGATCTCGATGTGCCGGTAAATGGCGGGTCTGGCGCGTTGGTCACCCAGGGCGGGCAGTTCTCGGGCTGGGGACTGGTGATGCGGCAGGGCATTCCGAACTTTCTCTATCGGCTCAGCGACACGCCCGAGACGCTGAGCCGATTGACTGCGTCCGCGCCGCTGGCAGCCGGGCCTCACAAGGTAACGATCCGGTTTGCGTCCGACGGGGCAGGGCTAGGCCAGGGCGGTGCTTTGGTCATGTTGGTTGACGGCAGGGAGGTCGCAAAAACGCATCTGGCTCGGACGGCGTCGTTCAAGTTCGGGCGCGAGGACGCGATGATCGGCCGCGATGCCGGGACTCCGATTGACGATTATCCGCTGCCCTTCACCTATGACGGAACGCTGCGCTCGGTGACGGTGGAGATCGGGGCGGTGAAGACCGGCAAGGTCAGCAAATAAGCGAAGCGGCGGTCATCCGGATCGCGTCGGCAAGCCAGACCTCAATCGGGGCTACCTGCTGCCCGGCTGCGATCTGATTTTCGCGATCAACGAGCGTGCCCGGCACCATCCATGCCGCGACGGAGCGGCGGACCTGCGCCTGATGCGCCGGCAGGTGCGCGATCTTCTCGTTTGTCAGACGCCAAAGCTCGATCGTCGCGTTGCCGGGTTCGTCTAGGCCCAGCGCTAGGGGTATATCCGACCATGGCTCAAGGCGTGTCAGCAGGTGAAACAACAGCCGTGCAAACCAGGTCTCGCCATTGGGGCCGATCTGCTCCGCGATCGGCGCAAACTGGATCTCCAGCAAAACAGGCAGCTCAAGGGCGATGCCACGTTCAATTGCCGTGTCGATCAGTTGCTGGCGGCGGCGGTTCAATTCGCTGCGTCGCGTGCGCAGGATTGCTTCGAGGAAGCCTGCTTTGTCCTTGAAATGATATTGGATCGCATATTTGTTGCGATTGCCTGCGTCGCTCGCGACGGACTGGAGCGACACGCCGTCAAAGCCTTGCAGCGCGAAGGCGCGTTCGCCGGCCGCGAGCAACAACAGCTTCTGACGGCTGCCTTGCAACGCCATCATCGTAACCGGCTGCAAGGTGTCGATAACACGGAAATCGCTCATGCGAATGGACCTAGCGGAGCTTCGCGCCGCCGCCCAGCTTTTGGCGCATCGCGTTTTTCGGCCGGCCTTGATGCTGCGCTTGACCGGAGCGGCCTTACGCTTAAGTCCTTGCACTTATGAGTGACATGATAGCGATATCCGGCGGCGAATTCCTGATGGGATCTGACCGACATTATCCAGAGGAAGCACCCGCGGCACGGGTACGCGTCGAGGGGTTCAGGATTGATCGCACGCCGGTCACCAATCGCGATTTCGCGGCGTTTGTAGTGGCGACGGGTCACGTTACACTCGCCGAAATCGCGCCCAGCGCACAGGATTACCCCGGCGCGCTGCCCGAGATGCTCAAGGCCGGGTCGCTGCTGTTTCGCAAGCCTTCCGCCGCCGTGCCGATGGATCATTGGGGGGCGTGGTGGACCTTTGAGTTTGGCGCGGACTGGCGGCATCCGGCTGGACCGGACAGCTCGATCGAGGGGCTGGAGGACCATCCAATAGTCCATGTGGCGCTCGCCGATGCCGAGGCATATGCGGCCTGGGCCGGCAAGACCCTGCCCACCGAAGCGCAATGGGAATTCGCTGCGCGCGGCGGGCTCGACGATGCCGATTATGCCTGGGGCGACGTGCTGATGCCGGACAACCGGGCGCTCGCCAATTTCTGGCAGGGCGCATTCCCACACGAAAATCTGCTTGAAGACGGCTTCGAAGGAACCTCTCCGGTCGGCGCATTCCCGCCCAACGGGTTTGGGCTGTGCGATATGATCGGCAACGTCTGGGAATGGACTGCTGACTGGTACGCGCCGCGCCACATGCTGGTCCCGGCCAAGGCATGCTGCATCCCCGATAATCCGCGCGGCGCACGGGCCGACCAGAGCCATGACCCCTGCGATCCCGCCAACCCTATCCCGCGCAAGGTATTGAAGGGCGGATCGCATCTCTGTGCGCCGAATTATTGCCAGCGCTATCGCCCCGCTGCGCGCTATCCGCAGCCGCTCGACACATCGACCAGCCATGTCGGATTCCGCTGCGTCGCGCCCTTGTGATCAAAGACGCAGGCATGGCTCCGCACGGGTGCTGAACGAGGCTAGTCCGCCGACTTAAGCCCCGCGTCAGAAACCGCAGGCCAGAACTCCTCACGAGAGCAGGTGACGAACGCGCCCGCCAGCGCCCGACGCCATTCCAGCACGCTGCCGAAATCGTCGCGCCAAGCCATCAGTCGGCGGGTGCGGTGGTTGAGGGCATATTCGCGGCTGAAGCCAATCGCACCATGCACCTGATGGCCGATGGTGATGGCAGCGTCGGCCGCATCGCCAAGGCGCGATCGGGCGGCGGCGATCATCGTGTCGCTCAGGCTCTCGGCGGCGGCTTCGGTAAGAACCGTCGAGGCGAGCAGATGCGCGGCCAGCTCTGCCAACATTTGCTGGATCACCTGGAATTTCGAGATTTCGCGACCGAACTGCTTGCGCTCACCGGCATAATCGATGCTGCGCACAAGCGTCCATTCGACTGCGCCAAGGATATGACCCGCGCGCAGGATCGCGGCGGTGCGCTTCGCGCTGCTGGTATCGAACGGCGTTACGCTGCAATTCGGCCCGTCCGTCAACGTGTCGCGCGGTTCGTCTGCCGCGTCTAGGCCCGGTGTGACGGTCCAGTCAGATGATGCGGTAAGGCACAGGCCAGTGGGTGTCACGATCAGGACATGATCGGCGACGCCGCCCCACGCCACGTCATGCAGCGCGGTAGCGTTATCGTCGGCGAAAGCGAGGGCGATGGTGCCTTCGACCGGATCGAGCCCTGCCTTGGCGAGCAAGGCATTGCCGAGAATGGTTTCGAGGATCGGGCCGGGCGCGGCCGCAGTTCCCATCGCGCGCAGGATCGCCACGGCATCCCCGACGCTGGCACCGATGCCGCCCGATTCCTCGGGCACGAGCATCAGCGTAACGCCATTTTCCGCCAAAGCCGCGTAGAGCGCAGCCGGTAGTTCGCGGCGCTCGGTTGCTTCGATATGATTATGGGTCAGCGTATCGGCGAGAATCCGCTCAACGGTCTCGCGGAAGAAGGTGCGATTCTCACTCATCGAAGGCCGATTCCCCGGGCGATAATCCCGCGTAATATTTCATTGGTGCCGCCACGGATGGTGAAGGCGGGCGCATAGACCTGCGCATGGGCGAGCAGGGCCTTGAGGCGCAGGTTGCGGCCGTTCGCGGTCAGGTCTTCCGAGCTGACGACGTTACGGACCACACGGACCGCTTCCTGCTCGAACTTGGTGCCGAGGTCCTTGACGATCGACGCCTCCAGATTGGGCGAGAGGCCGCGCTGGATCATGCTGGCGACCGACATGGATAATTGCCGCAGCGCCAGCAGATGCGACAGCAGCCGGCCCAGTTCCTCCAGGCTCGACGGCCGGGCATCGGCGCCGAGCACGTCGATCAATTCGCTGATCAGGCGGAAGCTGGAGAGCCAGCGCTCGGGGCCGGACCGCTCATAAGCCAGCTCGGCGGAGACCTGGTTCCAGCCATTGCCTTCCTTGCCGATCAACGCGTCATCGGTGACGAAAACGTCTTCGAACAGCACTTCGTTAAAGTCATGCTCGCCGGCCATCGAGATGATCGGGCTGACCGTGACGCCGGGCGAAGTGAGGTCGACAATCAACTGGCTGAAGCCGGCGTGGCGCGATCCCTCTACGGTCGAGGTGCGGACCAGCGCGATGATGTAATGAACGCGGTGCGCGTTGGTCGTCCAGATCTTGCGACCGTTTATGCGCCAGCCGCCTTCGACCTTTTCGGCCTTTGCCTTGAGCGAGGCGAGATCCGATCCAGCCTCCGGCTCGCTCATCCCGATGCAGAAATAACAGTCACCGGCGGCGATCTTGGGAAGGTAAAACTGCTTCTGCTGCTCGCTGCCGAATTTAAGCAAAACCGGGCCCGATTGGCGATCCGCGACCCAATGCGCGCCGACGGGCAGGGCGGCCGCGAGCAATTCTTCGGTCACGACATAGCGTTCGAGCGCAGTGCGCGCCTGACCGCCATATTCCTTCGGCCAGGTGATGCCGATCCAGCCCTTCGCGGCGATGCGCTTGGTAGTGGCGACGTCGAAACCCAGCCCGATCTTCTCAGGCGGCGGCAGATGCCCGGCAGCACGCTCCTCCGCGATGAAGGCGCGGACTTCGTGGCGCAGCGTCTCCGCCGATTCCGGCAGGTCTGGTAGGTCGAGATGCAGGGTGGTGGCGGACATGATGTCAGGCAGTGATGTGCGAGCCGCCGTTCACCGACAGATGCTGTCCGGTGATGAACGTGGCGGCCGGGGACAGCAGGAAAGCGATCGAGTTTGCTGCCTCTTCCTTGGTCAAGAAGCGCCCGAGCGGGATATTGGCGAGATATCTGTCGCGGAATTTCTCGCTCCGCGCGACTTCGGTCATCTCGGTTTCAACAACGCCATACGCGACGCTGTTCACACGAATGCCATAGCGGCCCCATTCGCGTGCTGCGCTCATCGTGAGGCCCAGCACGCCGGATTTGGCGGCACCATAGTTGATCTGTCCGACCGTGCCCTTGCGGCCCGCATCGGAGGAGATGTTTACGATCGCGCCGGGATCAGCCTCGCCACCCTTGGCGCGCGCCATCATGTCGTTGCCGACGGCTTGGAGCATGTTGAACGCGCCCGTCAGGTTGACGTCGATCACTGCCTGCCATTCCTCCGCGGACATCTTGTGGATCATCGCCGTGCGCGTGATGCCGGCATTGTTGACGAGGCCATGGACGCCGCCGAACCGCGCGGCGCTATCCGCCACTGCCTGCGCGACGAAATCGCGATCGGTCACGCTGCCGGCGATCGCCATCGTCCGCGCGGGGTCCATCTCGGCGAGCGCGGCCTCTAGCTGTTCTTCGCTGCGATCGAGCAACGTCACATTCGCATCAAGCGCGGCGAGCAGCTTTGCGGTGGCGAGCCCGATGCCCTGCGCCGCGCCTGTCACCAGGATGTTGCGGCCGGCAAGATTCATTGGATTGGTCACGCGAGGCTCCGATTGCTGTATTCGATACTGCGGTACGCTTGGGTTTCGTGTGGGGGCAATGTGACGGGCCTATCCATCACGAGGGTGCTGAAAGCGCGCTGGAATGTTCAGCCGGGCAGCGCCGCGCCGCCATTCACGCGCAGGATCTGGCCGGTGACGAACTTGCTGGCGTCGCTGGCGAGATAAAGCATGGCGTGCGCGATGTCGGCGGGCTCGCCCACCGCCCCGATCGGCGATCGTGCCGCGTTGCGGGCGATACTGGCCTCAAGCTGCTCGGGCGACAGGCGGTTCGTGCCGGTCAGCGGCGTCAGGACAAAGCCGGGGGCGACGGCATTGACCCGGATCCTTTGCGGGCCGAGTTCGAGCGCGAGGGTGCGGGTCAGCATGTTCACGGCGGCCTTGGTCATCGCGTAGACCGAGAGCCCCGCCATCGGATCGTCGGCGGCGTTGGAGGAAACGTTGATGATCGTGCCGCCGCGGCCAGCCATCGCGCGCGCCGCCGCGGCGCAGCCCCAATAGACTGCATCCATGTTGATCCGGGTAATCCGATCATAGGAGTCGGGCGTGGCATCGACCAGATCGAACAGCGCGCCGACGCCCGCAACATTGGCCCAGATGTCGATCGGCGCGATGGCGCGGGCGAAGTCGGCGAGGCGCTGAATGGCGGCGGGATTGGAGAGATCGGCGGCAAAGGCCTGACCCTGAATGTCCTTCGCTGCGGCGGCCAGCGCCAAACCATCGATATCGGCCATCACAACCCGCGCGCCCGCCGCAGCATAAAAGCGAGCGGTCTCCAGCCCGATGCCCGAAGCCGCCCCGGTCACGACCGCGAGGCGGCCGTCGAGCCGGTAGGCCTGCATCATTTGCCCTTATATTCCGGTTTGCGCTTCTCGATCACGGCGGCGACGGCTTCATGCTGGTCGTCGGTCTGCTGGACGATGGCTTGCATGCCTGCGGCGATCTCCAGCGAGGCTCCCAGATCGAGACGCGCGGATTCGCGCAGCAGCCGGGTGTTGAGGCGGATCGAATGCGGCGGGTGGCGCGTGATCCGCGCGGCCAGCGCTTTCGCTTCGTCGATCAGATTGTCGGACGGGACCACGCGCGAGACGAGGCCAATCTCCAAAGCGCGGGCCGCGGTGATCGTATCGCCGGTCAGCGCCATCTCGGCCGCGGCGGAGGTGCCGATCGCGCGGTTGAGGAACCACGCACCGCCGGCGGCGGAGGTCAGGCCCAGCTTGATGAAGCTCTCGGCGAATTTCGCCGTGTCTGCGGCAATGCGGATCGTGCACATCGTCGCGAAATCCATACCCGCGCCCATCGCCGCGCCGTTGACCGCTGCGATCGCAGGCACTTCGAGATCGTACAGTGCCCGGGCAATCGTCTGGACCCCGTTTTGATAGGTGCGGCGGATTTCGGCGGCGTTGCCCGAGAAGTGATTGGTGCGGGCATACATGTCCTTGATGTTCCCACCGGCGCAGAACACCTCGCCCGCGCCCGTCAGGATCACGCAGCCAACCGACATGTCTGCGTTGATCGCGTTGCAGGCGGCGACGATCTGTTCGGTCAGCGCGGGGCTGAGCGCATTGCGTGTCGCGGGATCGTCGATCGTCAGCGTGACGACTGCGCCGTCGCGGCTGACCTTGAGTACTTCGCTCATGCCTTTGCCTTCACCGGCTCGGGCTTGCCAACCTGATCGCGTGATTCGAGGCGCAGGATCGGCCCCTTGAACGCCTCTGAATCGGCGAGGATCGCGCAGACATGCTGCCCCACTTCGGTGTCCATCAC
Organism: Sphingomonadales bacterium; assembly: GCA_004173185.1. GTDB lineage: Bacteria > Pseudomonadota > Alphaproteobacteria > Sphingomonadales > Sphingomonadaceae > Sphingomonas. The sequence continues at coordinate 168,990 of SEFZ01000002.1, forward strand.
CCAATGGGGCTCGGCGATATCGCGCTTGCGCTCGCCGTTGATCATCGAGATCAGCATCAACTCGCGGATCTCCGCGCCGGATTTCCGCTCCTTGGCAAATCCGCGATACATCATCCGCTGCGCGGCCTGCAGCATCGAGAGTTGCGCCATGCCGGGCAGGATGAAGTCGGCAGTGCCTCCGCCGATCCCGATCAGCATGCCGGTTTCGGGCAGGCGCGGCAGGATCGCCTTGATCGCGTTGAAATGGGTGAGGAGATTGGTCGCATAGACCTGCGCCATTTCCTCGGCATTCCACTCCATCAGCGGCTTGGTCGCGTTGGGCGCATTGACCGCCATCGCCACGGCATCCACGCCGCCGAACGGCACCTGCGCTGCATCCCACAGCGCAACTGCGGCTTCTTCCGAGGCCAGGTCGCCAACCACAGTGGCGATGCCCGATCCATCGGCATAGCGCGCCAGACGATCGGCATTACGATCGGCTGCGATGACATCGAGGCCTTCGGCCCGCGCGCCGCGTGCGATCCCTTGGCCGATGTCGCCGCATGCGCCGATAACCAGCAATCTCTTCGGCAATGTAGTGCTCCCCAAATTCTTGGTGGAGCTTATCGCGCTACCGCGCGATCTTCGAGCCGCGGGCCATGTTCAACGCATATGTGTTTACGCGGCGGCGACGGGAGTCCTCGCATAGCGGTCGAGATAGTCCTGCAATCCTGGCGGTGCCACGCGCTTGGCCGGCTTGTAGAATGGCGAAAGGATAACCTTGAGGTGCTCTTTCGCCCGGCGGCCGGTGACTTGCTGTACGTGCTTCTGCCGCGCGAGCGATGCTTCAAGCTCGTCGGGCGTCATCGTCTCGCGGTCCTTCGACAGGAGATAGTCCTGCACCTTGCGCACATAGCCACGCAGGTGATTGACCGCATAGAAGAAGGCCCAGATCCGATAGACATACGCAACGGGTCCGGTGCCGAACAGCGCATGATAAACCTCGTGAGCAACCTCGCGATGCTCGAATTCCTCGGCGAGATGCCATTTCCACAGCTCGACCGCCTCCGGATCGGCGCCTTCGAGGAATTCGCCGAACTCCTCGAAATAATTGGTCACCGCGACCGAGCTGACTGCCTCGAAACCCTCCGAATAGGCGCAATTGAAGCGTAGCGATTTGGTGGCGAGGAACCGGGCATAGTCAGCCTCATATTCCTTCTCGATCGCGAGCATGCCCTCATAGCCATCCGCCCGCAGCGCCTTGTTGAACAAGAGGTGCTGGCGGCAATGCTGCATCTCCTGCTTGATGAAGATAGCGAGATCCTGATGGAGCTTCTCATGCTTCGCGGGCAACTGGGCCTGCGCCTTCTGCATCACCTTGACCAGATACGGCTCGATATACGCCGGAATAACCGACGCGGCGTTCTGCATCTGCGCAAATTCGCGGTTCGGCGCCCAGTGCGCGCGAACTTTCGAGAAGTCCCATTTGGGAAATCGTACCTGCATCATCGCTCTCCGAGCCGATCGTTGGGACCGGTTTGGCTAAAAAGTAACAGTCTGTCGGCTTTTTTTGCAATTTGAGGTACTGTGATCACATACGTGATCGGCTTGCGCTGGACAGCATGCATATGATGGCCCAATTATTGGGGGCAAGGCCGAGAACGGCCATCCGGATAGGAGAAAGAGCATGGCTCGACGCCGCATGAGTGTTTCGCGAGATCGGATTTCCGCTCGCGCACCAATCGAGCAGAAAACCGTGAAATCTGCCGGTAGGGTCTTGGAAATACTGGAGTATTTCGACGACCTTCAGCGCCAGTCGACGGTGATGGAAATTGCCGACGCGCTGGGTTACCCGCAGTCGAGCACCTCAGCCCTGCTGCGCAGCCTCGTTAGCCTGGGCTATCTCAACTATGATGCGTACGCACGGACCTACATCACCTCAAGCCGCGTAGCGCTGCTCGGTAATTGGGTAAATTCGCAGGTTTTCGCCGAGGGCGCGATCATCTCGATGATGAAGGAGATGAACGAGCAGACCAGCGATACCGTGGTTCTCGCGGTCCGCAACGGGCTGCACATGCAATATATCCATGTGATCCAGGCGACGAGCCCGGCGCGGCTCCACATGACCCTGGGTACGGTGCGGCCGCTGGCGGCATCCGGGGCAGGGTTCGCGCTGCTCAGCACGATGACCGATACCGAGATCACGCGACTGGTGATGCGCATCAACGCCGAGGCCGCCGAGGGCCAGGCGCTGGTCAAGATCCGCGAGCTGCTCGATCAGATCGCGGTGATCCGTCAGAAGGGCTATGCCTTTACTTGCGACATGGTGACGCGTGGCGGCGGAATCATCGCCGCGCCGCTGCCGCGGATCAATGGGCAGCAGCGGATGGTGGTCGGTATTGGCGGCATCAGCGAGGTGATGCGTCACCGCGAGGAAGAGCTGTCGGGCGTGATAATGGGCCAGCTTGATGCGCGCTTCGGGCGCGGCAGCCGCAATGTTGTGCAGATGCCCGTGCGCGAGGCTCCGCGCGATCCGGCGCGCTTCCAGGCGTTTTGATCGTACGGCTCGGACTCAAGAAGGATATCATCATAATATGGTCGAGCTGAAGAAGGGCGCTGCGCCGCTCGCAGGACGGCGCGTGCTCGATTTGTCACGCGTGCTTGCCGGACCTTGGTGTACGATGGTGCTCGCCGATCTTGGCGCGGAAGTCACCAAGGTCGAGAACCCCAGAGGCGGCGACGATACGCGGCATTGGGGGCCCCCTTATGCCGCGACCGAGAGCGCATATTATCTGTGTGCCAACCGCAACAAGCGCAGCATCGCGCTCGATCTGTCGACCGCAGAGGGGCAGGAGATCGTTCGTGCGCTGGCGGCGGACGCAGACGTGCTTGTCGAGAATTACAAATTGGGCGGGCTCGACAAATACGGCCTCGATTATGCATCGATCGCGGCGATCAATCCACGGATCGTCTATTGCTCGGTCTCGGGATATGGCCGCACCTCGCCCATCGCCGAGCGGCCCGGATATGATTATGTGATCCAGGCCGAAGCCGGGCTGATGTCGGTCACCGGAGAGATTGAAGGCCAGCCGATGAAAGTCGGCGTCGCGGTCGCGGATCTGTTCACCGGCATGGCGGCGGCACAGGCGGTGTTGGCGGCACTGATCGCGGTTGATCGCGATGGCGTCGGGCAGCATCTCGATATGGCATTGTACGATTGCCAGTTGGCGATGATGGCAAATGTCGGCAGCGCCGCATTGGTATCGGGCAATGAACCGAGGCGCTATGGCAACGGGCACCCGACAGTCGTGCCGTATCAACTGTTCGACACGAGTGATGGACAGGTCGTGATCGCGGTGGGGAATGACGGGCAGTTTGCGGCCCTGTGCGTGAACCTGCTCGGGCGACCGGATCTGTCGCGCGATGCGCGGTTCACGAAGAATAGCGACCGGGTGGCTAACCGCGAGGCATTGCTGGCCGAACTGATACCGCTGATCGCCGAGCAGAGCACCGAGTGGTGGCTCGCGGGTCTCCGTTCGGTCGGGGTGCCGACCGGCGCCGTGCGATCGGTGGGCGAGGCGCTGGCTGCCCCCGAAACGATCGCGCGCGAGATGGTCGCAACAGTCCCGCACCCAAGCGCTGGAGAAGTGCGGATCGTGGCTTCGCCGCTCAAGCTGGGGCGCACGCCGGTCGTGCCGGTGATGGCGCCGCCGTTGCTCGGTCAGGATACGCGCAGCGTGCTGAGCGGGCTCGGCTATGCGGCGGAGACGATCGATCAACTAGCCGCCGACGGCGTGATCGCCTGAGCGTGTCATGTATGTGATGAAAGCAAGGCGAGGCACAGCGCCGCTTGGAAAACTGACAAACTGTCATCTATGGGTTGGCAGGGAGAGAGAACACCATGCCGGGCATTGATGTCGTCATATCGGGAATTGGTCAGTCGGCTGTCGGGCGCAAGCTACCGCAGTCCGGGCTGGCGCTGACCGTCGATGCCGCGCTGGAAGCGATTGCCGATGCCGGGCTGACCGTCGCAGACGTTGACGGGCTTTCCACCTTTCCGGGCCGACGCCCCGATGCATTGCCCTTCTCGCCGGTCGGTACGATGGACCTTAAGGACGCGCTGGGCTTCAAACTTAGCTGGTTCGCCGGAGCCATGGAGGGATCGGCGCAACTCGGCGCGATCATCAATGCCTATGCCGCGATCAAGGCCGGGCTGGCGAAGCATGTCCTGTGCTTTCGTACGGTGAAGGAAGGGTCGGGCGGGGCGTCCTGGAAAGAGAATGCGGAGGTCCGCACCCAGCGCACGCGGCTGGACGGCGAATTCCAGTACATGTTTCCGTATAACGCGATTTCGGCGAGCAACTGGCTGTCGCTATACGCGCAGCGCCACTTCCATCTTTATGGAACGAAGCGCGAGCATCTTGGCCAGATCGCGATTACCCAGCGGCAGGGCGCGATCGACAATCCCAGGGCGTTGTTTCGCGAGCCGCTGACGATGGACGATTATCTGTCGGCGCGGATGATTTCGACGCCGTTCGGGCTGCTCGATTGCGACGCGCCTACCGACGCTTCCACTGCGATTCTGTTGTCGGCGGCAGACGCCGTGGCGGATCGCAGCAAGCCGGCTGTCCGTATCGAATCGGTCGGCGGCGGCATTCATGGCCGCGCCGGGTGGGATCAGGCTGATATGCCCGACATGGCGGCGTCCGATGCCGGGCGGATGCTGTGGGCGCGAACCGACTTCAAGCCGAAGGACGTCGATGTTGCCCTGCTCTATGACGGCTTCAGCTTTCTGGCGCTTAACTGGCTAGAGGCACTTGGCTTTTGCGGCGTGGGCGAGGGCGGGCCGTTCGTCGAGGGTGGTCACCGGATCGCGCGCGATGGCGAATTGCCGCTCAATCCGCATGGCGGCCAGCTTTCGGGCGGGCGCACCCACGGTTTCGGGTTCGTGCATGAGGCCGTGACGCAATTGCGGGGTGATGCCGGCACGCGGCAGGTTCCGAATGATCCCAAAGTAGCAGCGGTATCCAATGGCGGCGGTCCGATGGCGGGCGCGATGCTGTTGGTCCGCGACTGAGCTTTTACGAGAGGTAGAGACGATGACGACTTGGTCCCCGGGCGAGCAGACCACAGTTCTGAAGGAACTCGACAAGGCGCTCGCACGTAGCGGCGCCAATTTCGAGTTCATCGATTTTTCGGGCGAGAAATATACGCTCGGTTATCTGGACGCGCAGAGCACGAGCCTGGCGCACGGCCTGCGCGCGGCGGGCGCGAAGCATGGCGAGTGCGTGGTGTCGGTGCTCGACAATTGCGTCGAGCAGCTGGTGCTTCTGTTCGCCTGCGCAAAGATCGGCGCGATCCACGTGCCGCTGAACACCGCATATAAGGGCGAGTATCTGCGCCATCAGGCGTCGGACGCCGATGGCGCGGTGCTGATCGCCGAGAAGGAATATGTCGATCGCCTGATCGCGGTCGAGGCAGGGTTGCCCAACGCGAAGGTGTTGCTGGTCAAGGGCGAGATGCCGACGACCAAGTCTGAAAAGCTTGAACTGCGCCCGCTTCAGGACGCCTATGTACCGACCGAGGAGCCAACCGGGTTCGAGCCTGCTCCGTCGGATCTGGTGATGCTCATCTATACGGCGGGCACCACCGGCCTCTCCAAGGGCTGCATGATCAGCCATAACTATGTGTGCAACATGGGCCGCCAGCTCATGAACGCGCAGAAGCACACCGCCGCCGACGTCATCTGGACGCCGCTGCCGGGCTTCCACTTCAACCAATATACCGCGACTGTCATGCCCGCGCTGATGGCTGGCGCGCGCTGTGCTGTCTTCCCGCGCTTCTCAGTCTCCAAATTCTGGCCCGAGGTCGAGCGCACGGGTGCGACCGTCACGCAGATCCTGTCTTCGATGGTGCGGCTGATCGCAGAGGCCGCGCCCAACGAGGCGCAGCAGCGCTGCGTCGGCCAGCTTCGCATCGCCGCGGGCGCGCCGTTCCCGCCCGAGCTGCAGGAAGTATGGCGCGAGCGCTTCAAGCCCGGACATGTCCGCGGCCCGGCGGGCTATGGCCTGACCGAGTGCGCGATCGTGGTCAGTGCGTCGCTCGATGACGAAGGGCAGCCGGGTAAATCGTCTGGGCATCATAACGACGATTTCGAAGTGATCATCGTCGATGACAATGATCTCGAGGTTCCCGCCGGCACCGCAGGCGAGATCCTGGTGCGTCCCAAGCGTCCGCACGTGATGTTCGAGGGTTATTGGAAGCGCCCCGCCGAGACGATGAAGGTGCTGCGCAATTTCTGGTTCCATACCGGCGATATCGGCATGTTTGATGAGAATGGCTGGTTCTTCTTCCTCGATCGCAAGAAGGATTATCTCCGCCGCCGGGGCGAGAACATCTCGTCCATGGAGGTCGAGGGCGTGTTCAGCCAGCATCCGGCCGTGGAAGAGGTCGCCGTCCATGCGGTGCTCGCCGACATGGAGGACGATGTGAAGGTCACTCTCGTCCTCGTCGAGGGCGCGACCCTGACCGAGGACGAACTCTGCCGTTGGTCGGTCGACAATCTGCCCTATTTCGCAGTGCCGCGCTTCATCGAGTTCCGCGATGTGCTTCCCAAGAATCCAGTCGGACGCGTGCTCAAATACGAGCTTCGCGATCAGGGCATCACGGCCACGACATGGGACCGTGAAAAGTCGGAAGTCGAACTGGTCAAACGCTGAGCCGAACCGAGGCTTTACGCCGTAAAACGAATCGCGTAAATAAAACCAACAATGTGTCAGTTATGAGAGGATGGATGTCATGAAACCGGTGGAGGACCTCGTCATTGTCAGTGTCGACGATCATATCGTCGAGCCGCCCACCATGTATGACGCCCATCTTTCGGTGCAGCACAAGGCGATCAAGCCCGAGCTGCGCAAGGACAAGAACGGCGCGGATTACTGGCTGTACGAAGGCAAGCGGACGGGCTCGATCGGGCTCAACGCGGTCGTCGGCCGGATGAAGGAAGAATATGGCTGCGAGCCGGTTTCCTTCGAGCAGATGCGCAAGGGTTCGTGGGATATCGACGCTCGCATCGACGACATGAACGCCAACGGCGTCCTTGCGTCGCTGAACTTCCCGAGCGTCGTGACCTTTGACGGTGGTCTTTTCCATCGCTTCGAGAACAAGGCGAACGCACTGACGCTGCTTCGCGCATACAATGACTGGCATATCGACGAATGGTGCGGCTCTTATCCGGGCCGCAACATCCCGCTCGCGATCGTGCCTTATTGGGATATCGAGGCGACTGTCGCGGAGATCAAGCGCGTCTCGGCCAAGGGCTGCCACGCGATCAGCTTCAGCGACAATCCGGCACTCAAGGGCCAGCCGAGCATCCACAACGCGCATTGGGAGCCACTGTGGAAGGCGTGCGCTGACCATGACATCATGATCAACATTCATATCGGGTCGGGCGCACAAGCGCCGCATGCCTCGATGGAATCGCCGATCGATGCGTGGATCACGACGATGCCGATCTCGATCGTCAATTCGGCGGCCGACTGGCTGCATCTAAAGGCGCTGCAGCGGCTCCCGCTCAAGGTTTCGCTGAGCGAAGGCGGGATCGGCTGGATTCCTTATTTCCTCGAGCGTGCAGACTTCGTCCATCACCATCACAAGGCCTGGACGCATGCCGATTTCGGTGGGCGCAAGCCGAGCGAGGTTTTCCGCGAGCATTTCCTGACCTGCTTCATCGACGACGCGTTTGGCCTCGAGAATCTCGACAAGATCGGCGAGGACAATGTCGCCTATGAGTGCGATTATCCGCATTCGGATACGGTTTGGCCGGAATCGGCGGACCGGCTGCGCGCCACGCTTACCGGCATTTCGGATACGGCGATCGAGAAGATCACTCACGGCAATGCGCTGCGTTTGTTCAACTTCGATGCGTTCGGCAAAATGGGCGGGCGCGAGAATTGCACCGTCGGCGCCCTGCGCAAGGCCGGTGCGCATGTGAATACTGATCCGCAATCGTTCGGTGGCCCCGCACCGCTCGAGCCAGGGCAGGTGCGCCGCCCGGTGACTTCGGGCGATATCACCAAGATGTTCACCGAAGTCGCAAAGAACGACGGCGAGTTGGAAGCCGTCTGATGAGCCAAGGCTATCAGCGGATGCTGCCGCGGCTGAGCGATGAAAATCGTTTCTACTGGACCAGCGGCGCTGATGGCGTGCTGCGAATGCTGCGCTGTGGCGATTGCACCCAGTGGGTGCACCCGCCGCAGCCGGTTTGCAGCAAGTGTCTCAGCCGAAACCTTTCGCCCGCGGCGCTTTCGGGCACCGGAGAGATTTTCAGCCTGACGCTAAATTACAAGGCGTGGGGGCCGGGGCTCGATGTTCCCTACGCGATCGCGGTCGTGAAGCTCGACGAGCAAAGCGATCTGAAACTGACGACCAACATCGTCGGGATCGCGCCCGAGGCGGCGTATATCGGCATGCGCGTACGCGTCGTCTTCGAGCAGGACGAGGATGTGTGGCTGCCGATGTTCACCCCCGAAGTGGCGGCGCAAGTCGCCTGACCCAAGATTTACGAGACAGATTGAGGAGCATGCAATGGCAGTCCAGACAGTACTCGAACGGCAGCAAGAAACCCGTTCGCTAGGCTATAAGGTGTATGATGGCGACGGCCATCTGTACGAGACGCAGGACACGTTCCGGCGCCACCTTCCCAAGAAATTCCACAGTAATTTCCAGTATGTGCAGGTCGATGGCCGGACAAAGCTGGCGATCAACGGGCATATCAGCGAGTATATCCCCAACCCGACCTTCGAGGTTGTCGCAGCACCTGGCTCACACGAGATCTGGTATCGCGGCGAAAATCATGACGGTAAGACGCTGCGTGAGCTGACCGGCGATCCGCTGGCTTATCAGCCCGAGTTCGGCGAGCCGGAATCGCGCCTGAAGCTGCTCGACGAGCAGGGCGTGCATGCCCAGCTGATCTTCCCGACACTCGCCTCGATCATCGAGGGCCATATGGGCAACAATGTCGAGCTGATGGCCGCGATGGTGCATTCGCTCAACGCCTGGGTGCTCGACGAGTGGACCTTCAACTACAAGGACCGGCTATACCCCTGCGCCTATATCTCGCTGGCTGATGCAGATGCGGCCTGTGCCGAGCTGGAATGGGCACTGAAGAACGGCGCGCGGCACATCCTGATCCGGCCGGCGCCGGTTCCGGGCGTGTTCGGCCCGCGCTCGCCCGGCCTTCCCGAATTCGACAAGTTCTGGGCGCGGGTCAACGAATCCGGCATCTTCGTCGTGCTTCACGTCTCGGACAGCGGCTATGACCAGATCTATCGCTGGTGGGGCAGTGGCGCGAAGGAAATGGTCGCATTCGATCGTGGCGATCCGCTCAAGGCGTGCATGGATTTCCAGGGACGCGCGGCTGCGGACACGATCGCGGCGCTGATCGCGCATGGCGTGATGGACCGCTTCCCCAACATTCGCTGGGTCTCGGCAGAGAATGGTTCGATCTGGGTTCCGCATCTGATGAAGATGTTCAAGCGCGCTTATGGCCAGTTGCCGAGGAGCTTCAAGCGTGATCCGATCGAGACGTTCCGCGAAAAGGTGTTCGTCGAGCCTTATTACGAAGAGAATCTCGCCGAGCTGCGTGAATATGTCTCGGTCGACCGGATGATCTTCGGCAGCGACTGGCCGCATGCTGAAGGCCTGGCGAAGCCGCTCGACTTCCTCGACGAGGTGAAGGACTTCACCGCAACCGAGCAAGAGAAGTTCATGAGCAGCAACATGAAGGGCTTGCTCGAAGGCAAGCGCTGATCGTTCGAATGTAGAATGGCCGCCCGGGACATCGTTCGGGGCGGCTTTTCTATGCCTGTTTGCGGGCGGAGAGCAGGCTGTCTGCTTTGATGCTGGCGCTCGCTGGGGTGAACAGCAAAGCGAGGATGTCTGCCTCGGCTTGCTCGATATCTTCCGTGCTCAAACTACCGGCACCTTGCCGAAGCGTCGCCGGGCGCGCGGCCATGCGTTCGATGGCCGAATAGATAATCACGCTGCGCGCGAATGCCGATTTGGGATCGAGGTCATGGTCTGGATGCGCGGCGAGCATCCGGTTTGCGATCGCGTTGATCAGTGGAATCGCGGCATCTTGCCTGACAACCAGGAAAGCGGGGTGGGCACTGTCCGAAAGATAGTTGCGGACTGTCAGGATGGCGCGGTGGCGGTCCCAATAGGCAGTGAACGCGTCGATGAAACGCCGGGCCTGCTCTTCGGGCGCGGCGGTGTCCCACTCGGCCCCCAGTGCATCATGGACATCCTGCATGTCCGCACCCGCCTCATTGCTGAGCGCGAGCAAGATCTCGTCGATGTCCTTGAAATAGAGATAGAAGGTCTGCGAGGCGAGGCCGGCGGCGCGGGCGATGGAACTGGCGCTGATCTTGTGCGCCGGCTCCACAGCGATGAGCTTGCGCGTGGCATCCATCAGCCGGCGCCTGCTCTCCGCCCCTTTGCGACCGATAGACTGACCGTGTTTGTTGACCTCATCCATGAACGGGGAGGAACCGCGCATGTCGTCTCGTGTCAAGTATTGCTCAGTCAAATCAGCCGCGTGACTTAGGCATACCCAGCGATTTTTCGGCAATCAGGCTGCGATGGACTTCGCTGGTGCCGCCATAGATGGTCATCGCGATTGCCCGGCGCATCGTGATCTCGACCATGTCCAGATCGTGGTCCTGGCCGCGAACGAGCGATTGCGGGGCCGCAACGGCAACCAACGCCGTGCCGTCCTCATACATCGAATCGGTGGTGAACATCTTGGCCATCGGGCCGTAGCTGGGATCGTGGATGCCCTCCACATCGGCCCAGATCTGGCGAAGGCAAAGTACCTCGGCGACCTCGCTCTGGGTCGCGGCCTTGGCGAGTACGCGGCGCACCGTCGGGTCGTTGATCGGCGGACCATCGTTGAAGCGCGGCTTCTTTGCCCAAGCGACGGCGTGCTTGATCATCGCGGTCTGTGCGGCGTGATAGCCTGCGCCGCCATGCTCGAAGCCCAACGCTGACGACATCACCCGCGCGCCGTCACCGACCTCGCCGATACGGTATTTGTCAGCGATGCGGACGTCGCTCCAATAGACGATGTTGGTGCGCTCATCCTGAAGCGTATGAACCGGGTGGATCTCCACGCCCGGCTCGTTGAGCGGCATCACGAACATCGTCAGCCCCTCATGCTTCTTGCCCGAACTGTCGGTGCGCGCGAGCATCAGGATGTAATGGGCGTTGTGCGCGTTGGTGGTGAACATCTTCTGCCCGTTCATCACCCAGTCTTCGCCGTCGCGGACCGCCGAGAAGCGCGCGCCGAACACGTCCGAGCCCGAACCCGGCTCGGAGAAGCCCAGGCAGCCGAGCGCATCACCCTTGAGGATTTTCCCCAGAATTTCGGCCTTGGCCTCGGGCTGCGACCAGAGTGCAGTCATCTTCGCGACGAATTCGGTGACGGCCGTGGGCGTGCGCGTCCAGTTCATGTCTTCCCACATCGGCGCGGCGGCCATCACCTGATAGCGGGTGCGCGGCGTGCTGCCATCGACTGACATATCGGGAAAGGCGTAGCCGGCGGCGGCCATCTTGCGATGGAAGTCGGCGTGATGCCCCGAGGTGGAGTGGTGAATCTTCTTCTTCACGCTCTCGTCGATATTGGCTTCGACAAAGGCGCGGACTTCGGCGGCATAGGCATCGGCATCGGCGCCGAAGCTGAAGTCGATTTCGACATCGCCAGCCGGGGGCAGGGCGACCTTGCTGTTTGACCAGAGCCGGTCGGCAACCTTGTCGAGCTCGGCCTGCGGATTGCCCGCCAACAGGCTCAGCAGCTTCGCGCGACGAAAATAGAGCTGGACGTCATATTCCAGGCTCAGGCCGTAGCCGCCAAAGGTGCGGACCGAATGCTGAAGCGCGGGCTCGACGGCCTGACCTGCCCACCAATAGGCCATCGAAACGGCGGCACCGGCATCGGCGTGATCATTTGCGATCGACCAGATCGCGCGCCATGCGAGCAGGCGTGCGCCGTCGATATGGGTTGCCGAATTGGCGAGGGGATGGGCGATGCCCTGGAAGGTGCCGATCGGCTTGCCGAACTGGATGCGCTCGAGCGAATATGCCGCGGCCATTTCCAGCGCCTGACGGCCGAGGCCGGCCAGTGCGATGGCGGTCAGGACTTTCCATTCTTCGACTGCCGCTTCGTAAAGCGCCTTCGCGTCGGCACCGTTTGCCAGAACGATGCGGTCAGCGGCGGAAAGGTCGATCAAGGCGAGCGGCGAATTGGCGATATTCTTGACCATCGCCGTCCCTGCGGGGCGAGCGATCGCGACAAGCTGGTCTCCATCGAGTGCTACGATCGTGTCGGCAATCGCGCCCGCCGGCACGACCTGCGCACGGCCCGGCTCGACCGGAGCGAGCGCCAGCGTGACGATTCCGTCCGGCAGTTCCGCGCCGGCGCGGCCTAGCAGCGCGTTTGCGACCATCGCTTCGATCACCGGGGCCGAAGCGAGGCGGCGACCCGCCTCCTCGGCGACGATCGCGGCATCGAGCAGCGTCGATCCCCCCGCATCCGGGGAGACCGCACGCATCGTCGTGATACCCATCTCGACAAGCTGTTGCCACAGCGCGGGATCGAACCCGCTCTCTTCCGCCGCGCGAACCCGTTCGGGCGTGGATTCATCCTCGAACAGGCGGGTAACCGTGTCCTTTAGGAGCGTCTGACTTTCGGAAAGAGCGAGCTTCATATTGAGTCCTTCAGGCCTTCTTGTTGGCCTTGGTCATTTCATCGAGATTGGCGAGCGTGGCTCGGCCGTCGGCTGCCCAAGCATTGGCGTGGCCAAGCGAATGGGTGTCAAAACAGGCCTGGATCGCGGCATATTGTCCCTGGATATCCATGGTCTGGTTGACGGCGCGCTTGGCCATCATCAGCCCGTGCGGGTGCATCTGCGCGATGGAATTGGCGAGTTCGAGCGTTGCGTCGTGAAGCTGGTCGAGCGGGACGACCTTGTTGAGCATGCCGATCTTCTCGGCCTCCTCAGCGTTCATCCAGCGTGCCGTGAACAGCATTTCCTTCGCCTTGCGCGCGCCGAACTCCCACGTGTGACCATGATATTCGACGCCGCCGATCGCCATGCGCACGACGGGATCGGAGAAGCGGGCATTGTCGGCCGCGACGATCAGATCCATCGGCCAGATCAGCATCAGGCCGGCGGCGACGCATGCGCCCTGAACCGATGCAATGGTGGGCTTGGGGATGTTCCGCCACTTCTGGGCATAGCCGAGGAAGTGCTTCGACTCCCATTTGTACATCTGCATCAGCCCGTTCTGATCGACATCGTCAAACATCGAGAGCCAGGGCTCATGCTTCACGACTTCGGGGGAGATGTCGTGCCCGGCAGAGAAATGCTTTCCGCTGGCGTTGAGTACGATGACGCGAACATTGTCGTCTTCCGCCGCCTTGTCGAACGCAGCGTCGAGCTCGGCGAGCAAAGGCGGGTTCTGGGCGTTGTTTGCCTCAGGGCGGTTCAGGGTGAGGATCGCGACGCGGTCGCGAACTTCGTAGAGAATCAGGCTCATGGTTTGTTCCTCTCCGCGCCGGTTCAGCGCATCGGCATCCGGATTGCACCATCAAGACGCACGGTCTCGCCGTTGAAATAGCCATTGCGCAGCATTTCGAGCACCAGGCTCGCATATTCCGACGGTTCACCGAAGCGCTTCGGGAAGGGAACCGAGGCTTCGAGCACGCTGCGGACATTTTCGGGCACGCCGAGCATCGGCGGGGTGGCAAAGATGCCGGGCATGATCGTGTTGACGCGGATGGCCGAGCCCGAGAGATCGCGCGCGATCGGCAGCGTCATGCCGACCACGGCTGCCTTCGACGCGGCATAAGCGGCCTGGCCCATCTGGCCATCCTGCGCTGCCGCCGAAGCGGTGCACACGATCGCGCCACGTTCGCCATCCAGCGGATCGAGCGTGAGCATGCCGGCCGCCGAACGGGTGATGCAGCGGAACGTGCCGACGGTGTTGACCATCAGTACCCAGGCGAATTTGTCGCTGGGGAAATATTTGATTTCACCGGTCTTCTTGTCGACGCCTGCGGTCTTGATGCTGTTGCCGGTGCCGGCGCAATTGACGAGGATACGCTCCTGGCCATTGGCCTCGCGCGCCTTCGCGAAGGCTGCATCGACCGACTCGTCGGACAGGACATCGACCTGGCAGAACACCGCGCCGAGTTCGGCGGCGATCCGCTCGCCCGCTTCGACGTTGAGGTCGAAGATAGCGACCTTGACGCCGGCGGCGGTCAGGGCCTTGGCAGTCGCGTGACCGAGGCCCGAAGCGCCCCCGGTGACTACGGCTGAGATCGACGAATCAAGCTTCATGCTTCCGCTCCAGATGATGGCTGAGGGCTCGCTGTGCCCGCCCAATACCCGGTAGCGACTATGCCTCGGGCGAGGGGCGCGCAATCCGCACGGGGGCAAGCGCATGGTTGTGATGCGTTATGATCCGCGCGCAGACACAGCCACGCGGTGTGCTCTAGATATCGGGCAGGGAGAGCATGCGATGGCGATACCGGATCGATTGAAAACCAACCTGCGCCTGCCCGTGGTGGTGGCGCCGATGTTTCTTGTTTCCGATCCGGCGCTGGTGATCTCTTCGTGCCGCGCGGGTGTGATCGGGACTTTTCCGTCGCTCAATTGCCGAAGCGCCGACGACTATGAGCAATGGCTCGATACGATCGATGCGGCGCTTGGCCCGGACGATGCGCGCTATGGCGTGAACCTGATCGTCGGGAAGATGAACACGCGGCTGGATGCGGATCTGCAAATTACCGAGCGGCGCAGAGTGCCGCTCGTGATCACGTCGTTCGGTGCAGACAAGGATGTCGTTGCGGCAGTGCATGGCTATGGCGGGACCGTGTTCCACGATGTCGCCAGCGCGCGCCACGCCGAGATCGCGGCGGCGGCAGGCGTGGACGGGCTGATCGTGCTGACCGCCGGCGCGGGCGGGCATACCGGCTGGCTCAACCCGTTTGCTGTGATGAACGAGGTCCGATCGGTTTTCGATGGGACGATCCTGTTGGCCGGCGCAATCTCAACGGGGCGCGACGTGGCTGCCGCTCGGATGATGGGCGCGGACTTCGCTTATATGGGAACGCGCTTCATCGCGAGCGCTGAAGCGGACGTGGCGGAGGGGTATCGGCGGATGCTGATCGAAGCGGCCGCGAAGGATGTTATCGCCACACGCGGGATCAGCGGCACTCCGGCGAACTTCCTGAGTGATTCGATTGCGGGCCATGGCTTCGATCCGGCGCAGTTCGCGGCGGCAACGGCACCGCTGCCCGAACTGGCCGAACGCGGCGTGAAGCCGTGGAAGGATATCTGGTCAGCGGGGCAGGGCGTCGGCGCGATCCAGGATGCGCCGCCCGTGGCTGTACTCGTAGACCGGCTGGCGGCGGATTATGCGGCGGCGCTAGCGGGCGCGGAACGCAGCTAGCCCGGCCTTGGCATCGTCGCTTTCGGCGACCAGCAAGGCAAGACGCAGTTCCTCCTCGAGCCCTTGCTTGAGCGGCAGGAGGGCAGAAGCGGCCACGGATTCGCGGATCGCGCGTTCGGTGAACGGCATGTTGCCGGCTCGGGCGCGGATGAAGTCGGTGGCCATGTCTACAGCCTCGCCAGCCACGCTGATCCGGTCGATCAGCCCCCATCGCAGCGCCGTTTCGGCATCAGTCGGATCGCCACTGAGCATCAGGTCAAGCGCGCGGCGCTCGCCGATCAGCCGGGGGACGGCCTGGGTCGCGCCGTAAGCAGGCATAAGGCCCAGCTTGATCTCGGGCAGGCCCAATCGAGCCTGCGGATCGGCGATGCGAAAGGTGCAGCCCAGGGCGATCTCCAGCCCGCCACCCAGCGCATAGCCAGAGATCGCGGCTACGCTGAGCTTGGGGAAATGATGCATCCGCAGCATCAGGCCGTGCATATGACGGATCCGGGCTGCGGGATCGCCGCCGCCCTCTTTCAGGTCCGATCCGACGCAAAAGGCGCGGCCCGCGCCGGTGATGACGAAAGCGCGGCTGTCATCGGTTTCGATCCGGTCGAGATGCGCGTCGAGCGCGCCGAGCAATTCGGTATTCAGGGCATTGAGTGCCTGAGGCCGGTTGAGGGTAAGGACGGCGATGCCATCCCGGTCTTCGCGTACGATCGTAGACATGCTCGCTTGTCCGCTGACGGGCATTGTGGGGCAAGGCCATGGGCATCGCATATTGGATGCTTTGCCGCGCTTGATTTGCTGCGAGCGCCGGCACCGATAGGAGCGATGCGAACGCAATCGTGGGAAGTTTCTGATGGGTAAGGTAATCGTCACAGGCGGATTGGGCGTATTGGGCCGCGCGGTGGTGACCGAACTGCGCGCGCGTGGTCATAAAGTCGCTGCGATCGATCTGGCTCAGGGCGAGAGTGATGCAGATGCGGTGATTGGGGGCGTCGATCTTACCAGCGAGACCGCAGTCGCCGCTGCATATGCCACGGCCGCCGCTACGTTGGGCGGTGTCGATGGCCTGGTGAATGTCGCGGGCGGATTTACCTGGGAGCCGGTTGAGACCGGCAGCGCCGAAAGCTGGGATGCGATGTACCGTATCAACCTGCGTACAGTGGCCGTCTCTTCTCGTGCGGTGTTGGCGCATCTGAAAGCGGGCGCGATCGTCAATGTCGGTGCGGCGGCGGCAGCCAGCCCCGGCATGGGCATGGCCCCCTACGCTGCGTCAAAGGCAGGCGTGATGGCGCTCACCGAAAGCCTGGCCGAGGAACTGAGAGATCGGGGCATTCGGGTGAACGCGGTGCTGCCAACGATCATCGATACGCCAACCAATCGCAAGGATATGCCCGATGCGGACACCAGCGGCTGGGTGACGCCCAAGGGTGCGGCATGCGTCGTCGCTTTTCTGCTTTCCGAGGATTCGGCGGCGGTGACCGGTGCCGGTATCAGGCTTTCTCTGGGAACCCGTTCGGCCTAGATAAAGGCGATGAGCGACTTTTCGCCTTCGACCGCGCCGGCGACGCAAATATTGGGCCGCAAAGGCCGGGAAACGCGACAGCGCCTGATGGATGCAGCGTTCAGGCTGCTGGGTGGCACCTCGCCACTCGATCTGACCGCAATCGCCATCGCCGCCGAAGCAGGCACCGCAGCCGCCACCTTTTACGTCTATTTCCGCGACGTGCAGGACATGCTCTACGCGTTGAGCGAGTCTGCGACGGCGGACATGATCGAAGCGTTTTCGGCGCTCGACATATTTCACGATAATCAGCGCGTCGCCGAGGACAGCGAAGCCTTTTTGGCAATGCTGGCGGATCAATGGGAGCGCCACGGGGCGATCCTATATTATCGGATGATGGAGGCGGATCGCGGCGAACCCCGGTTCGCTGCATTGCGCGGGCGCTGGGCGGAAGCGGTGCTGGGGCGGCTGACGGCATTGCTCAAGCAGGCGCCGCATCTGCAGGCCCCGCTTGATGAGACCGATGCCTATGCCGAGGGGATCGTGTTGTTCGCATCGATCGAACGATTGGCCGGCGCGATCCGGCGCGAGACCAAGCTGCGGATATCGCCGGAGCGGATGCGCGCGGCGCAGGCGCGGGTGCTGACCCGCATGATCGCGCCCTGAGGGCGGGCCGGAGCGAGCCCCGGCCCAAGGCCGCTCAGAGGCCGAGATCGTCGCGCGTCATCGTCGTCTTCAGGCGCGAGCCATCTGCGCTCAGCGAAGCCAGCGGCACACGATAGAGCTTCATCTGCACCATGAACGATGCGAATCCCTTGGCGGCGTTCACTTCATAGACCTTGCCCAGGACGCGGCCATTGGCATCGACGATGGTCTGGTTCTTCTTGACCTGCACGGTCGAGGAAGGGGCAACCTGCGCCGTCAGCGCGGATACGGGCGTGGCCAGTACGACCAGCGCAGCGAGCACGGAAAATGACGTCTTGTTCATGGCAAATATCTCCAGCCCAATCTTCTGCTCTCGGGCAGATACGCAAGCTGTGCCGCGCCGCAGCATCGGTGGCAATCGATTTATGACGAACCGTCAATAAAAAATGTGAGTGTGTTTGTTTTTTAGAATTGCTGCGTCTTTTGAGGGCGAACGAAAAACGGCGGGCCTTGCGAGCCCGCCGTCTTCCTGTCCCGAAGGAGCGTCAAAGTCAGAACTTCACGCGGCCCTGAATGCCATACATGCGCGGTTCTGCGTAGAAGACCGAGTTGTAACCCGAGGCAGTCGCGCTGTTCGCGGCACCGGTCGCATATTCCTTGTTGAAAAGGTTGCGGACGTAGAGCCCCACGCTCAGCGGGCTTCCGCCCACATCCCGCAGGTCAACGCGGAGATTGGCGATCGCATATGCCGGTTGGCTGAGCGTCAGGTCGGTCTTGAACGGGCTGAAGAATACCCGGCTTGCCCGATAGGCATCCACGTTGACCGCCAGCGTGCCGGCTTCCGGGATGTAGGTTTCATAGCTGATGCTGCCGCCCACGGTGAGTGCGGGAGCATAAGGAAACGCGACGTCGTTCGGGGCGGCGGGGAACGCGTTTGCCGCGGCCAGAACCGCTGGCGTGCCCGTGTCGAGGTACTTCGCGTCATTGTAGCTGGCGAAACCGGCAAAGGTCAGCCCACGCATCGGAACGATGGTGAAATCCACATCGAAGCCCTGCACGCGCGCCTTGCCCGCATTGATGATGATCGTGCCGCCAGAAGGATCGGTTAGCGCGTTGCCGTCACCGTCGAAATTGTTGTTGGTGCCGTTCACGCCGCGCTGCGTTCCCTTATAGGTGCCGCGGAAGACATCGATGTTGAACGTGCCGCGCATGCCGCCGGCATTCCACTTGGTCTTCATGCCGATTTCAGCGTCGATCACGGTTTCGGGATCATAGCTTTGGAACTGCGTTAGCGTGCCACCCAGGATCGGCGTGTTGACGCCGCCCGCACGGTAGCCACGGCGAGCTGTAGCATACAGGAAAATGCCGTCGCTTGCCTGATAGTTGGCGCCGAAGTTCCACGTCCACGCAGCCGATTTCGCTCCGACGATCGTGCCTTGCGTGTTCACCGGCGTAGCTACGCCGGGAACCGTGACAGTTCCGCCGTTGCGGCATTGCTCATAGCTGGCAACCGGGGTGTTGCCAGGGGTATAGGGAACGCTAGCCGAATACGCCTTGGCGCAGGCCGTTGTTTCGTCCCAGGTGTGACGTGCCCCGGCATCGATCTTGAAGCCGCTGCCCAAATCGAAGGTGGCCTGCCCGAACAGCGCCTTGCTGGTCATTTCGCGATAGCTCTGGACCACCGAGGACGGGGCGACGCCGATGAACGGCGCGAGGATGAGGCCAACCGGTCCGTTCGGCTCGCTCTTGAGATAGAAGGCACCAGCAATTGTTTCGAGGCGATCACCGAAGAACGAGCCTTGAACCTGGAACTCCTCGCTGATCTGGCGGAAATTCTGCAGATTTTCAGCGACCGTCAGGCCCATTGCCGTACCGTCGGTATCGATCGCATTGCGCTGATGCGCGGTGCGGATCCCGAAGACGTTCTTCAGGGTGATGTTGCCGAGTGCGAGCGTCGTGGTGTTCGAAAGACCGGTGGCGCGGGTTTGGAGCCACATGGCCGTGCCGGCCTGGTTCTTACGGATGCCCAGTGCCTGCTGCTCGGTGAGCGCAAGGTCGATGTCGCAGGATGCGCTCGTGCCGCAATCGAAGCGGGTGTTGAAGCCCGGGCGGCGCGGCGTGATGACGCCGCCGGCGGGATTCGGATAGATGTGCCGGAAGATGGCGCCGTCGCCGTTGCGGTCCCATTCCACATGATCATAGACGGTGACGTTGCGCAGGTCGCCGGTTTCCAGCAGCAACGAAGCGCGGAACGCGGCGTCATTCCTGTTGTCGAGTTGCTGGCCCGTGACGACCGACGTCGTATAGCCGTCCCGCTTGTCGTAGCGACCGGCGACACGCAGCGCGATGTGATCTGCCAGGATCGGCAGGTTCAGCGCTCCTTCGGCTTCGATCTGATTATAATTGCCGTATCCGGCCATCATGTAGCCGCCGACCTCATAGTCAGGCGCGGTCGGGTAAACGAGCAGCGCGCCCGAAGTGGAGTTGCGACCGAAAAGCGTGCCTTGCGGCCCCTTCAGAACCTGAACCGACGACAGGTCGTAGGTCGGGATGATGCTGGCGACATAGGGAAGCGGGACATCGGCGAAATAGGTCAGCACGGGCTGTGCGGCGTCGCCGAGATTGGACCGGCTCTGGCCGCGGATGACGACCTGTGGGTTGGCACTGCCGCCTGAACGGCCGAAATTGAGGCCGGGGGCTGCCTGGGTCAGCTGATCGAGCGAAGTGATCGAGCGGTTCGCCAGCATTTCGCCATCGAGGGCGGTGATTGCGACCGGCACGCGCGAAAGCGCTTCCTCGCGGCGGCGCGCGGTGACGACGATCTCGGGAGTGCCGTCATCGACCTCCGCTTCGCTTACCTGCGGGGCGGCGACGGGAGGATCCTGCGCCTGCGTGTCTTGAGCGAAAGCGGATGTGCCGTAGAACGAGATGGCCGCGCAGCTTGCGAGAAGTGCGCGCGTAGAAATCGATTTCATATCTTCCCCTCGGGGGTGTTTTGGTGATGCGCCCTCTCCAGGCGCCTGAGATAAGCATACAATATGTCCGTTATCCGTCCACTTTCGCGAGGCTCTAAACACATCTGTGTTGAGGGGCGTCACGCATCGGCAACGCTGCCCATTGGCTCCTCCTCGCGGAAAGCAAGCAGGGCCCAGGTGCTGAACGCAAGCTGAACTGCCGAGGCCTGATCCGGGTACGAGCGGACGGGAATTTGACGCCGCTGACTTCGGTCGGAAAGTGCGGATAGCGCTAGTTAACGATCATCGGCTCAGAACTCGATGACGATCTTTCCGGTAGCCGCGCGCGTGCCGAGGGCGGCGATCCCTTCGGCCGCGCGCTTGATCGGTAGTCGCTGGGAAATGTGGGGACGGACGCGGCCTGCGGCGTGCAGGGCGACGATCTCATTCAGATAGGCCAGGCGCCTTTCGGGCTCGCGGCGGGCGAAGTCGCCATAGAAGACGCCGATGACGCGCGCACCCTTCAGCAAGGTGAGGTTGAGGGGCAGGCTGGGAATACCCGCGGTGAAGCCGATCACAAGATGGCGGCCCTGCCACCCAAGCGTACGAAAGGCCGACTCGGTATAAGGACCACCAATGGGATCGAGGATTATGTCGATCTTGCCATGCGCTTTGATCGCGTCGGTAAAGCTGCGGGCGGCCGCGCGATCGGTAAGGTCGGCGGGATAGACGATCGCGGCATCGGCACCGAGGCTGCGGACGAGCTCCGCTTTCTCTTCGGACGAGACTGCGGCGATGACGCGCGCTCCATATGCCTTGCCGAGCTGGACCGAAGCGATGCCGATACCGCCCGAGGCGCCGAGTACCAACAGCGTCTCGCCGGGCTGGATCGCAGCCTGATCGCGCAACGCGTAATGGCTGGTCGCGTAGGTCACGATCAGCGCTGCGGCTTCATCGAACGGGACGCCGTCCGGGATCGGCAGACAAGAAGATTGAGGCACCACCAGCTTTTCGGCGAGACCGCCCCAGGCGGCGAGTCCGATCACGCGGTCGCCAGGCCGAAACGCAGTGACGCCCGCGCCAACCGCCTCGATGATTCCGGCGACTTCGGACCCCGGTGAAAAGGGGCGGGTGGGGCGAATTTGATACAAGTCCTGGATCAGCAGCACGTCGGGATAGTTCAGCGCACAGGCCTTCACACCGATCAGGACTTCGCCCACGCCGGGCGCCGGAACGGCGACTTCGTCGAGGGTCAAGGTTTCGGGGCCTCCCGCTTGGTGACTGCGCAGCGCGCGCATCAGATGCCCCCGCCGACCGCAATGTCTGCGCCCGTCGTGTACGAGGATGCGTCGGATGCGAGATAGAGCGCAGTGCCTATGATCTCGTGCGGTTCGCCAAAGCGGCGCATCGGAATGCCGGCGCGCATCTTTTCGGTGTTGACCCAGTGTTTTGAAATGTCGGTCGCGAACATGCCGGGGGAGATCGTGTTGACCCGCACGTGCGGGGCAAATTCGCGGGCGAGGCCGATGGTCATCGCGTTGAGCGCCGCCTTGGCTCCGGCATAGGGGATGATACCGGGCTGGGGGCTCTTCGCGCCCAGCGATGAGACGTTGATGATCGATCCCCCGCCGGCTTCGCGCATGCGGGTCCCGACCAGCGCGGCGAGGCGAAACGGTCCCTTGAAGTTCACCGCGATCACCTTGTCGAACAGCGCTTCGCTGGTCGCGACGCTGCTCGGCTCGACGGGGGACATGCCGGCATTGTTGACGAGAATGTCGATCCGGCCCCATTCGGCCCAGCCGGCCTCGGCAAGCGCCTCCATCTGGTCCCAATCACCGGCATGTGCGGCGAAGGGCAGAGCGCGGCGGCCCAGCGCGCGCATCTCTTCGGCGACGGTTTCGCAGGCATCGAGCTTGCGACTGGAGATGATGACGTCCGCACCTTCGCGGGCGAAGGCGAGCGCCATCTCGCGGCCCATGCCGCGGCTGCCGCCGGTGACGAGCGCGATCTTGCCAGAAAGGATGCCGGTCATCGCCGGATCCGGACGGGCTGCGCGAGCCCATGAAGGGGCCGGTGCATGCACGTTGATCGCATCATCTCTCTCCTTGGCTGGACAATCGTCCAACGAACTGGCAGCTGTCCAATGGCAATGACAAACGCGCCCAAGGCATCACATATGCGTTCCGCCACCGAAGCCCGACCGAGCATGCGCGAGGAGCAGCGCCGCACCACGCGTCGGCGCATCGTCGAAGCCGGACGGCAATGCTTCTATGATCAGGGTGTTTCCGAGACCGCGGTCGAGCAGATTGCCCGCGCGGCGGGGGTAGGGCGGGCGACGCTCTATCTCCACTTCGCCAACAAGGATGCGATTCTACTCGAAGTGCTGGCAACGAACATGCGCGGAGTGCGCACGATCTTTCGCGAGCTGTGCGAGATCGACGGGATCGATACCCGCGCAGTCCGCGCGTGGCTGGACCATTATGTCGAGACGATCCGCGCGCATGGCGATGCGATGCGGCTGTTCCATGTCGGGCTGGCCAATGATCCCGCCGCGCGCACGCTGATCGACAATCATCGCGACCGGATCGCAGCGTTTCTGGCGGAACGGTTCGACGCGCTCGATCTCGCGGATGCGCACTCGCATGCGCGGTTGATCCTGGTGCTGGCACGCGTGGATCATCTTGCCAGCGCCGCTGCCGAAAAGGCGCCCCGCTTCGACGTGGAAGCGGGGCTGGGCCTGGTCGCGGATGAACTGGCGGCAGTGCTGAGCGGTCAGCCGCTATAGTTTGCCAGCGATCCACCTTCTGCCGCTAACCTGATCAGCAGCGGTGACGGTTCGATGCCGATCTTGCCAAGCCCCTCGACCACGGCATTCAGCCCGATCACGTCGGCGTGGAACATCGGGCCGCCACGGTGCGCGGGCCAGCCATAGCCGGTGGTCCACACAAGATCGACGTCCGAACCCCGCAGAGCGATTCCTTCGTCGAGGATGCGGGCACCTTCGTTGATCATCGGCAGCAACAGGCGGCCGAGGATTTCGGCGTCGTCCAGCGTCACCGATCCGGGCGACGCGCTGGCGAGACCGGCGATGATTTCGAGCGTGACGGGCGAAGGCGTACCCTGCTTGCCGATATAGTCATAATAGCCGGCACTGGTCTTTTGCCCCTTGCGCCCTGCGGCGACGAGCCGCGACTTGACCGTGTCGCTATCGCCTTCCCAGCCGATATCGAGCCCGGCGAGATCAAGCATCGCGAACGGGCCCATCGGGAAACCGAAACCGGCGAGAACCCGATCAATCTCCCATGGCAGCACGCCTTCGAGCACCATCGCATCGGCCTGAACTTGCCGCGCCGCGAGCATGCGGTTGCCGATGAAGCCGTGGCAGACACCGGACACGACCGCCGCTTTACCGAGCTTCTTGGCGAGCGCCATTACCGTCGCGAGCGCGCCGTCACTGGTGTTTTCCGCGCGGACCACTTCGAGCAAACGCATGATATTGGCGGGTGAGAAGAAGTGCATGCCGAGCACGCGTTCGGGCTGGGTCGCGGCGGATGCGATGGCGTTCACATCGAGGAACGAGGTGTTGGTCGCCAGGATCGTGTTTGGACGGACGATAGTCGACAGCTTGCCGAACAGCGCCTTCTTCACCTCGAGATTTTCGAACACCGCCTCGACCACCAGATCGACGTCTGCAAGCGCGGCGAAATCCATGCTGGGGCTGAGCGCAGCGAGTTGCGCGTCGGCCTTGTCCTGCGCCAGTTTGCCCCGATCAACGCGGGACTGGAGCGTAGAGCGGATATGGGCAGTGCCGCGATCAAGCGCTTCCTGGCTGGTCTCGATCAGCGTGATCGGGAATCCGGCCGCGAGGAACGCCATCGCGATGCCCGCGCCCATCGTGCCTGCACCGACGATGCCGACGGTGTTGACCGGCGACAACGCCAGATCGGGCGCCAGCCCCGGAACCTTCTGCGCAGCGCGCTCGGCCATGAAGATGTGGCGAAGTGCCGCGGATTGCGGACCTTTCAGTACTGCCTGAAACTCGGCGCGCTCGACGGTGACGCCAGCCTCCCATGGACCGGTTACTGCGGCCTCGACGCAGCGCAGGATCGCCTGGGGCGCGTCCAGGCCGGTGAGCTGCTTGACGTGACTGGCGCGGAAGCGATCGAACAACGCGGGATCGGCGCGATCGGAAGCGATCTTGTCCTCAAGGTCACGAATGCGCTGGGGCGGCTTACCCGCGGCGGCGAGTTCCTTTGCGAAGGCCACAGCGTCCTCGCGCAATTGTCCTTCGGTCGCGAGCCGATCGATCAGACCGATGGCAAGCGCTTCCTTTGCGCCGACCTGTCGGCCGCTGATCAGCAAATCGAGCGCGGCCTCGGCACCGGTGATGCGGGGCATGCGCTGGGTACCGCCTCCGCCGGGGAGCAGGCCAAGATTGACCTCAGGGAGACCCATGCGCGCCGAGGGAACGGCAATGCGGTAATGAAAGGTCAGCGCTGTTTCCAGCCCGCCGCCGAGCGCGGTGCCGTGCAGCGCCGCCACCGTCGGCTTGCCGGAGTTTTCGATGCTGTCCTGGAGTGCGAAGAAATCAACCTTCGGCTTGCCCTTGCCGAGCGATTTGAGATCGGCACCTGCAATGAAGGTGCGGCCGGCGCAGACCAAGACGATCGCCGTTGCGGCGTCATCCGCGAGCGCCGCCATCAGGGCATCGTAAAGCCCGTCCATCAGCGCGGGCGACATGGCGTTGACCGGTGGAAAATCCAGCGTGACGACGGCGATGCCGTCTTCAATATTCAGGGTGGTGCCTTCGTTGATCGTGGTCATCATGGGTTCCGTCAGCGGCTGGGCTGGATTTGGTCGAACGGCACCGCCTTGTCGGGGCGATAATCCTGGGGAAGCCCGAGCAGGCGTTCGGCGATGGTGTTGAGCAGCATTTCGTCGGCACCGCCGGCGATGCGGCCGGTTGGCACGGTCAGCCAGCTATGCGTCCAATCCTCCTTGGGCTTGCGCAACGGATCGAGACCCGAACCTGCGCCGCCCATCAGATCCATCGCGGCGGCGGACAGCTTCTGGCGCAGGCGCATCGAGACGAGCTTGTGGATCGAGCCTTCCGGCCCGGGTTCGGAGCCCTGCTGGAGCGCCATGAAGGTCTTGGTGCGGATCGCGACGAGCGCGCGCTGCTGACGAAAGGCATTGGCGATCTCGCGGCGGGTGCGGCCATCCTCGACCGCTGGCCGGCCATTGATCGTGGTTTCCGTCGCGAGTTTGACGAACGATGTGAGCGCGGGGCCGAAACCGCCTTCATCGGCCGCCGAATAGCGCTCGATCATCAGCGTATCGAGCGCGACGCCGAACCCGCCGCCGACCGCGCCGAGACGCTGGCTGTCAGGGATGCGGACATCATCGAAGAAGACCTCGTTGACGTCTTCTTCGCCATTGGCGAGCTTGACCGGGCGCACGGTGACGCCCGGCGTCTTCATGTCGAGCCAGAAATAGGTCAGGCCCTTATGCTTGGCGACGCTGGGGTCGGTACGGGTGACGATCACGCCGTAGTCCGAATGCTGCGCCCAGCTGGTCCAGAGTTTCTGGCCGTTGAGCACCCAATCATCGCCGTCGCGCACGGCCTTGAGGCGAATGCCCGCAAGGTCCGAACCGGCGGCGGGCTCCGAGAAGAGCTGACACCAGATCTCCTCACCCTTCAGCGCCGGATGCGCGTAACGCTGGCGGAGATCCTCCGTGGCATATTTGATCATGACCGGGATCGGCTGACCGAGGCTGATCGCGAAGTAGCTGGTTCCAAAGCCGAAGCGGGCTTCCTCTTCAGCGAAGATCGCCTGATGCAGCTCGGTCAGGCCCGCGCCGCCATACGCGTTGGGCCAGGAAATGCCGACCTTGCCGCTGTCATATTTGAGCCGCTGCCAGCGCCGAGCGAGGGCAAGATCGTCGGCTTCGCTCAGGCCGCGGCGGGCCTCGACGCCATATTCGGCGGCATGCGAGGCGAGCCAGATGCGGGCGGAGGTGCGATAGGTGTCGAGTTCAGACATTATGCTTCCTCCAGCATGCTGACGATACGGTCTTCCCAATACCAGGGCGCTCCTGCCTCCGCGGCGAGGCTGCGCGAGCGGCGATAATGGAGATGGAGATCTGCTTCCCACGTTACGCCGATGCCGCCATGGACCTGCGTGGCGGCGGCAGCGCCGTTTTCATAGGCATGGACGGCGTTGAGGCGCGCAGCGGCGACATAAGCCTCTGCGTCTGCATCGCCATTCTGGAGCCGGACGGCAGCGTCGAGGATCGAGGCGCGCGCCAGCTCATTGGCAACGTACATCTCGGCGATGGCGTGCTTTACCGCCTGGAACTTGCCGATCGCCTGGCCGAACGCCTGGCGCTGGTTGGCGTAGCTGGAGGCCAGCGTGATGCAGGTGTCGGTGCCGCCGACCGCTTCTGCGGCAAGGTGGAGCGCAAGGCGGCCGAGGCACTCGCGCGCGATGCGTGCAGGAAAGTCGAGCGAGAGCAGGGTCGCGGGGGCGTTGTCGAAGTGCAGGGTGGCGACGCACCTGCTGTTGTCGATAGTGCCGAAGATCGCCCGGGAGACACCTTCTGCGCCGAGATCGACGAGCGCAATCTGCGGTTTGCCAGACGTATCCGCGCACAGCACGATGGCGAAATCGGCGACGGCGGCGGCCAGGATGGCGGTCTTCTCGCCGGTCAGCTTGTGGTCCGCGGACAGGGTGACGCCATGGGCCAGCGGCTCGCTGCCTTCGGCAAAGGCGATTGCCGCAATCTGATCGCCCGAGGCGAGCGCCTGCAGCCGATCGGACGCGCCGCCAAGCTTGAGCGCCTGGGTGGCGGCGAAGGCGCTGGCGAGGAAGGGAGCACCGGCGACGACGCGGCCGGTTTCCTCGGCGACGATCAGGGTTTCGATCAGCGAGAGGCCTAGCCCGCCATCTTCCTCGGCAATGCCCATCGCGGTCCAGCCCATATCACGGGCGGCCTGCCAGAAGGCTGCATCATACTGACCTTGCGTTTCGAGCAAGAGGCGCAGCTTTGCAGGATCGATGGTGCCGGCGAGCGCGCGGCGCACCTCTTCGCGAATCTGGCTCTGCTCGTCCGAATAGAGATAAGGCATGCGTGCGGTTCCTCTCCTTGACCTGTGTCCCTGATCCACTTCGGGCGTCGGCGTAAAGCCTTGGCGGCTCCTGTGGCCAAGTATCGGATATGTGCTCCGCTCGCGTTGACCCGGCCGCGGTGAACACCCCAAGCCGCTATGGATAATTGGAGAGCGCCGAATGTTCGCGAACGACCTGCTGCGGGATGCCCGCATTCTTGTGACCGGTGGCGGTAGCGGCCTCGGCAAGGAGATCGCCACTGCTTGCGCGAAGCTGGGCGCAACAGTCTATCTGTGCGGACGGCGAGAGGCGGTGCTGGAGGAAGCGGCTGCCGAGATTGGCGCAGGCGCGATTCCGATTGCGTGCGATATCAAGTCCGGCGAAGCGATCGAGGCGATGCTCGACACGATCTGGGCAGACGGGCCGCTGACCGGATTGGTCAACAATGCGGCGGGCAATTTCATCGCGCGGACCGAGGATCTATCGATTCGAGGCTTCGATGCGATCGCCGACATCGTGTTCAAAGGCACGTTCCAGATGACCCAGGCGTGCGGCAAGCGTTGGCTGGCGGCGGGCGACAAGGCGTCGGTGGTGTCGATCCTCACCACCTGGGTTTGGAACGGATCCCCCTTCGCGGTTCCGTCCGCCATGTCGAAGGCCGGCGTGAATGTGATGACCCAGAGCCTCGCGGTCGAATGGGGCGGGCGCGGCATCCGGCTCAATTCAATCTGCCCCGGCGCATTCCAGACCGAAGGCGCAAGCGTGCGGCTGAACCCCACGGGTGACGACCGGTTCGGGTGGAACCCGATGGGGCGTACCGGTCGGCCCGAAGAACTGGGCAATCTGGCGGTGTTCCTGCTCGCGCCGGGGGCGGAATATGTGAACGGCCAGACGATCGCGATCGACGGCGCCGCCTGGCAGGCGACGGGTCAGAATTTCTCATCGCTCACCGAATGGAGCGACGAGCAATGGGCGGCGGCCAAGGCAGCGGCGCGGGGGATCGACGCGCGTGACAAGGCGGGGCGGGGCTAGTTAGCCCGCCTTCACGCCTTCTCCTCATGCTGGGGGTATTTCCCCAGCGTCCCCAGCAGCAGCGATGACAGCGCTGCAAGCGGGATCACCAACCACAGGAACAGGTCATAAGAGCCGGTCACGTCGTGGATCGTGCCTGCGACCCATGGACCCAGACCGACGCCAGCCAGCAGCGCGGCTGCAACCCAGCCGAACAGGGTGCCGAAGTTGCGCATCCCGAAATAGCGGGTCGAGAGATAGATGATCGAGTCATACTCACCGCCGATGCACAGGCCGAGGAATATGATTGCGACGATCGCCATGGTGAGCGAGCCTGGAAAGGCGAGGAGCAGCCCGGCGGCGATGATCGGCAGGGCGACGCTGGCCGCGCCGACCGGCGGTCCGGGAAGGCGATCGAGCATCGCGCCCACGCAGAGGCGCCCTATCACCGAACAGATGCCGGCGATGCCAGCGACATAGGTGGCGTTGGCACGACTGAGGCCGAGCTCCGACAGCAGCGGCACGAGATGGAAGACGAAGGCGACGATCACGCCGGTCATGATGAAGGCTGCCAGCGCCAGCTGCCAGAATTGGCGGGTGCGGATCGCCTCACGCGGGGTGTAACCCTTTTCCGCGCCGACGGTACGCCGGACGGTGGTGCCCTTCTCGAAACGTGCGTCATGGAAGAAGACCAGCAGCACCGGCACGACGATCACTGCGAACCCTGCGCCGAGCGTCATATAAGCGCCGCGCCAGCCAAGTTCGTCGATCAACAGGCGCGTGATGGTGGGCAGGCACGCCTGCGCGAGCCCGGTGCCCGAGAGCATGACAGCCAGCGCAAAACCTCGGCTGATGCTGAAATGCGACGAGACCGCAGTCGACCAGATCGTGGGCTTCTGAAACAAGGCAGCTATCCCGAACACCACCCAGAGCGCCCACCAACTATGGATCGACGGGCCGGCCAGCGACAGCGCTGCGGTGGCGGAGCACACCATGATTGCGCCCGGTATGGCGATTCGGCGGGCGCCCCAGCGATCGATGAGCATGCCGAGTACGGGGGAGAAGAGTACGCCGAGGATCGACGGCGCGAGCAATCCGGCCGAGATATCACCGCGCGACCAGCCGAACTCGGCCTCGAGCGGTGCGACGAACACCCCGGTGGCATAGATCTGAATGCTGCCGAGCGCGACGCCGCAGGCAGCGGCGATGACGAGCGCCCAGCCGGTGCGCCATTCGGCCAGTGCGCTGGTGGGGATTTTAGATGTCTGCGGGGGCTGCATTCAGGCGCTCCAGTTCAATACGAATTTTGGCGTGACGCGCTTCTGTCAGCGGATAGCTGAAGGCGACCCAGGCAGCCGCGAGGCTAAGTGCCACCGGCAGGCCGATATAGAGCGCGCTAAGACCGTGCAACGACGAGGCGGGATTAAGGGCGCCCGCATGCGGGTCAAAGCCGATCCAGGCTAGCACGTAGAACATGATGCCCACCGACAGCGCCTGACCGACTTTCCATACGCCGATCAACAGCGCGTAGAGCAGCCCGGTGCGCTCCTGGCCGGTGCGCAGCCGCTCCTCGTCGGCGAGATCAGCGGTCATCGCGCGCGGCAGCGCCGAGAAGGCACCATATGCGACGCCGGTGAGCGACTGGATCGCCAGTGCGAACAGCAGGTTATTTGCGGGAACGAACAGGAATAGCGACTGAACCACGGCATAGACGAGCGCGGCGATGCCCAGCGCGCGATGCTTGCCGGTTCGATTGGCGAGCCAGGTCCAGACCGGCATGCATGCCAGCCCCATCAGGAAATGGCCGATGAGCAGTAGCCCGACATCGGCGCGCTCAAGGCCGAGCGAGCGCGTGTAGAAGAATACTGCCAGCGTCGAGGTTGCGCCGCTGGCAAGGCCGAGCAGACCTTCGCACGCGAGCAGGCGCTGGGTAGTCCGGTTCCGCATCAGGCCGAAATAGTCCCGCAGGCCGCCGCCCTTGCGCTGCGCATCGATCGGGCGCTCGCGGACGACAAAGACAGCGATTGCGATCGTGATCGGTGTGAGAACTATCACCAGCCAGCCCATCGCGATCATCCCCGCCGATGGACTGGTAAAGCCCTGAAATGCGACGATCGCGGGCATCAGCATCGCCGTGATCATGCCGATGAAGAAGGCCACCTGCCACCAGCTATAGATACGCGATCGCTCATGATAATCGGGCGAGACATTGGCGGCGAGCGCGAGCTGCGACAGCGCCAAGACTGACCAGCCCGCATAAGCGACCAGCAGCCATCCGGTAAGATAAAGCGGCCCGACGCCCTTTTCGGCGAAGAACAGCATATACATTGAAAGCATGATCATCGGCGCGGCGAGCAGCAGCCACGGGCGGTAGCGGCCCAGCCGCGTATGAGTGCGGTCCATCACGCCGCCGATCAGCGGATCGAACGCTATATCGAGCAGGCGCACCGCCATGAACACGGTGCCGACAAGTGCGAGATCCAGGCCGAGTGTTCCGGCGTAGAATTCGGGCAGGAACGCCACCAACGGCAGGCTGAGCGCCGCCAGCGGGATGCTGGGTCCCGATAGCGCGGCCAGTACGTGGCGCGGGAGGCGATGGCGGACGGGCGTTGTCACTGAGTTGCCGTTGCCCTCGCGTCGCCGTCGAAGCGCGCGATGAAATTCTGGGGGTAGGGAATGACGGGCGCCGAGGCTGCATCGAGCGTGGCGACTTCCTCGGCCGTCAGCACCAGATCGGCGGCCGCGAGATTCGCATCGAACTGCGCGGCAGAGGTGAAGCCGATAATCGCGGTGCTGATCATCGGGCGATCGAGCACCCAGGCGAGCGCCACTGCTGCGACGGGCACTTCGCGGGCGGCCGCAATGTTCTTGAGCGCGTCGACAATGGCATAGCCGCGCTCGCGGTCGAACGGGAGCAGGTCCATCGACGCGAGCCGGCCATTGGCACCCTCGGGGTCTTCGCGCGTATATTTGCCAGACAGAAATCCGCTGGAAAGGGGGCTCCACACCATCGTGCCAACCCCCGCGTCACGCGCCATGGGCACATGCTCCTGCTCGAGGTCGCGGGCGAGGAGCGAATAATACATCTGGCCGGTGATGAAGCGCGCAAGACCCTTCGCCTGCTGAAGTGCGACGGCCTTGGCAGCGAGCCATGCAGGCCAGTTGGAAAATCCGAGGTAGCGCGCCTTACCCGCGCGGATGACGGCGTCCAGCGCATCCAGCGTTTCCTCCAGCGGAGTCAGCGGATCGGGGCGGTGACAGATATAGACATCGACGTGATCGGTGCCGAGGCGGCGCAGGCTGGCGTCGATCGAGGTGTGGATATGGCGGGCGGAAAGGCCGGCATTGCCGAGTTCCTGATCCATCCGCATCCCGACCTTGGTGGAGATCACGGCCTCTTTCCGCCGGCTGCCCAGCGCCTTGCCAAGCAGAGTTTCAGATTCGCCGCGATGATAGACGTCGGCGGTGTCGAAGAAATTGATGCCCGCGTCCAGCGCCCGTCCGACCAGTGCGTCTGTCTCCGATGCGTCGAACGCAGCCAGCGGACCCTTCCAGGCCGCGCCAAGCGTCATGGTTCCAAATGCCAACTTCGACACGATGAGGCCGCTGCTGCCGAGCTTTGAGTAACGCATACAAGCCTCTCCTGAGCCGCAAGAGTGGCCGCGCGGAAGCGCAAAGCCAAGCCGAGCGGCCATGCCAGCAGATAGGCGATGCTTTGGCGCATGCGGTGGCCCCGCGCGGCGCTTTGGCCCTAGCTGATGGGCAACAAAGTCCGAAGCGACGGGGAGAGTGATATGACAGGGGTCCGCGCGCGGCCGCTGCCCGCAGTCAACGACGACAATCGCGCCTTCTGGACCGGGGGTGCCAAGGGCGCGCTGATTATCGCGCGGTGCGCCGATTGCGGCTATTATGTCCATCCGCCGGTTGCATTCTGTCCCGCGTGCGAGAGCCGGAGCGTGGCACCTGAAGCGGTGTCCGGGCGCGGTCAGGTCTATAGTTATGCGGTCAACCACAAGGCATGGCTGCCGGACCTGACGGTGCCGTATGTGCTCGCACTGGTCGAGCTTGACGAGCAAGCGGGACTGCGCCTGCCCACGAACATTGTCGGGTGCGATCCCGAAAGCGTCGCGATCGGCATGCCAGTGACGGTGCGCTTCGAATCGGTCGAGGATCTGCACGTTCCTCTGTTCGGCCCCGCAGCATGAGTCGCTATGGAGAGAAAGACTGCGCGATCACCGGGATCGGCATGTCGGAAGTGTCGCGCGGGGCAAGCAAGACTGCGATGGGGCTGACCCTCGACGCTTGCCTTGAAGCGATTGAGGATGCCGGGCTGAAGCGTTCGGACATTGACGGCATCGCCAGCTACCCCGGCGGCGACAATAATGGATCGGGATTCTCGCCGGTGAGCGTGCCCGCGCTGATGGATGCGCTCCGGATCGAGCCGGACTGGTATTCGGGCGATGGTGAAAATCCCGGGCAGCTCGGCGCGGTGTTCAATGCCATCGCGGCGATCTGTGCCGGCTATTGCAACCATGTGCTGGTGTTTCGCACTGTCTATGAAGCTTCGGCGCGCAAGGGGGGCACGTTCGCCAACGCGCTGTTCAAGGACGGTCGGGCGCATGGCCAGCTAATGGAATTCGCGCCCTATTGGGCGTTGTCGGCGGCGGTGCAGCAGTCGCTCTATTTCCAGCGCTATATCCACGAATATGGCGCACGTCCGGATCAGGTCGGATGGATTGCGGTGAACAACCGCCGCAACGCCGCGCGTAATCCGCAGGCAGTGTATCGCGATCCGATCACGATCGAGGATTATCTGGCATCGCCGGTGATCTGCACGCCGTTGCACCTCTATGATTGCGACGTGCCTTGCGACGGCGCGGTGGCGCTGGTGGTTTCGCGGCGCGAGATGGCACGGGATCTGCGCAACCCCGTGATCGGGATCGAGGCGATCGGATCGGCGCTGAATCGGCGCTATAGCTGGTCGCAGATCGAGACGGCGGCAACACAGGCGACAGAGTCGGTGGCGAAGATGATGTGGTCGCGGACGGACCTCAAGCCCGCCGATCTCGACGTGGCGCAACTCTATGACGGGTTCACCTATCATACGCTGGCTTGGCTCGGATCAATGGGGATTTGCGCACATGCGGACGCAGCGGCCTTCGTCGAAGGCGGTAGCCGCATCGCTTTGGAGGGCGAGATGCCGATTAATACGGGCGGCGGTCAGCTCTCGGCGGGCCGTCTCCATGCTTATGGACAGCTGCATGAGGCATGTACCCAGATATGGGGGCGGGGCGGCGATCGCCAGGTGCCGAAGGACGTGCGGGTGAGCGCCAATTGCACCGCGGGCGGACCGATGGGCGGCTGCATGCTGCTGGTGCGCGAATGAACCTTGAACTCAAAGGCAAATGCGCGCTGGTGACCGGCAGCAGCTCGGGGATCGGCGTGGGCATCGCAAGGATGCTGGCCGACGAGGGCGTGCGCGTCGTCGTGACCGGTCGCAATGCGGAACGGGCACATGCCGTGGCCGAAATGCTGCGCAGCGAGGGCGGCGAGGTGGCGGCGATAGCCGGCGACCTGTCCTCCGATGCCCAGGCGGCGGCTGTGGCGAAGGGCGCGATCGCGGCGTTCGGTGCGATCGACATCCTCGTCAACAATGCCGGGGGCGGTGCGCAGAGCGAGAATCGCGGATGGTTTGGCACCACTCCCGACGATTGGATGGACAGTTACGAGCGGAACATGATCGCCGCGGTACGGATGGCCGATGCGTTGGTGCCGGGAATGCAGGCGCGCGGATGGGGGCGGGTGATCAACATCGCCACGGGAGCCGCGATCACGCCAACCTCTGCACAAGCGGATTATGGACCCGCCAAGCTGGCGATGCTCAGCTGGTCGCTGGGACTTTCCAAGACATTGTCGATGAGCGGGGTGACCAGCAACGCGGTTTCGCCGGGGATGATCCGGACCGAGGGGTTGGAGAAATTCCTGACCTATTTCGCGGCCAAGCGCGGCTGGGGCGACGATTTGCAGCGTGCCGCCGATTATGTCGCGCAAGGCGGCGGCCAGACGGTGAAGCGCATCGGCGAAGTCTATGACATCGCCTATGCCGTAACGATGCTGGCAAGCCCGCGCTCGGACTTCATCAATGGTACCAACCTGCATGTGGACGGCGGAATCTCGCCGAGTGTGAATTGATGCGCGTGGGATTCATCGGATTGGGCGATCAGGGCGGGCCGATGGCGCGGATGATCGTCGAGGGCGGCTTTGGGCTCGGCATCTGGGCGCGGCGCGACGCAGTGAAGGGCCGGTTCGCGGGCTGGGGCGCTACTGTGGCGAGCGACCCCGCCGCGCTGGCAGCCGAAAGCGACCTGATGTGCCTGTGCGTCACGGGCGACGCGGATGTGCGCGAGATCCTGATCGAACGCGGTGTGATAGCGGCGATGCGAAAGCGGACTTTCCTCGCGATCCATTCGACGATCATGCCGGACACCTGTGTCGAGATGGCTCGGCTTGCGGCGGCGCGGGGCGTAACCTTGCTCGATCTGCCGGTGTCGGGTTCGGGCCATGCCGCGCTCGATCGAAAGCTGCTGGTAATGGCCGGTGGCGATCCCAAGGCCGTGGCGCGGATCATGCCGGTGCTGGAGACCTATGCGGGAACGATCATCCGGATGGGCGAAGTAGGCGCGGCAATGAACGCCAAGCTGATCAATAATCTGATGGCGGTAGTGAATATCGGCCAAGCCTATCGTGCGTTGTCGCTGGGCAAGGCGATGGGCGTCGACCCCGCCGCGCTGCGGGAGGCGCTGATGGTCGGCACGGGGCGCAGCTTTGCGATCGATCTGATCAAGCGGTTGCACGTGCCGGAGCGTGCCGATCACGTTCGCGGCGTGCTGCGCAAGGATGTCGATCTGGCGATCGGCGCAATGCCGCCGGGTGAACGAAGTTATTGGGCGCCGCTGGCCGAAAACGGGCTGACCGCGCTGGACATATTGGTGTCGGGCGCAGTGACGCTGCTATCCGAAATGGAGGAAGAGCATGGCGAATACATCGTTGACGGCACGGCCTGAGCCTGCTGCGGCGCGCGCAGGATTCTACGCGCCGGAAGTTGCATTCGATCGCCCGATCCCGAAGGTCCCGGCGGCGATGTTCTGGACCGAGCGCGAGGCGGCTTTCGCGGCCGATGCTGCCACCGGGATGATCGCTTGCGATCTCGCTGCGCAATTGGCCAGTCCATGGCCGGCGACGACGCCGACGATGCTAGCGCGCTATGTCGTGGTGCGCGCCAACGAAGCGCTGGATCACCAGCTCAATTCGAGTGGCGAAGTCTATTACGTACTGCGCGGCGCGGGCGAGACCGCGTGCGCGGGTGAGCGGTTTGCATGGAGGCAGGGTGACTCCTTCTGCCTTCCCGGCGGCGAAGCGGTGACTCATCAGGCGAGCGCCCACGCGATCCTGATGCAGGTCACCAATGAACCCGAACTTGCGTATCTTCGCGCCGGACCAGGCGAGACTCAGATCGAGCCGACCTTGTTCTCCGGCGAAGTCACGGACCAGCATCTGCGCAACGTCCATGGGCGCAATGGCGAGCAACTCGCGGCAGGAAAATCGGTGATCTTCCTGACGGCGATGATGGCCGAGCGTCGGGTGACGACGCCAACGCTGCTCGCCGCGGTCAACACGCTGGAGCCCGGTGCCGATCAGCGCCCGCACCATCACAGCTCGGCGGCGCTGACGCTGCCCATCGTCGGGGAGGGCGTCTATTCCCAGCTCGACGGCGAACGTATCGACTGGATGCCCGATACATTGTTTGTCACGCCGCCGAACGCCGAGCACTCCCATCATAATCGCGGACCAGAGATGATGCGCAGCTTCGTGGTGCAGGATACCGGACTGCACAGCCAGCTTCGGACGACCAATTTCGCGTGGACCGGATAATGCGCGTTATCGAGAACAAGGCGCTGATGATGGCGGTGGTTGGCACTGCCGTTCCCGCAGCGGAATAGGAGGCGGATGATGCCCGTGATCGCACCCTTGCCGATGGAGGCGCTGGACGAGGAATGCCGCGCGCGGATCAGGGCGGGGCAGGCGACTGGCATGTATTCGCAGACGCTCCCGCTCCAGGTGATGGCGCGCGCACCCGCGGCGCTGCGGGCGATGGACGAGGGGTATAAGGCGATGTTCCGCCGCGCCCTGCTCGACGATCGGTTGCGGGAATTGCTAAGGGTACGCAGCGCCTTGCTCAACGGATGCGGGCCGTGCTCGCAATCGCGCAAGGAGGACAGCGTAAACGAGGCGGATGTGATGTGCCTCGCCGATCCGGAAGCGGCCACCTACACGAGGCGCGAGCGGCTGGCGCTCAAATATCTGACGCAGTTCTGCACCGATCATTACGCGATCACACCCGCGACCTATATTGAGCTGGCCGAGGAATTCTCGGCGGCGGAAATCGTCGAGCTGGGCTGGACGTGCGCGCAGACGTCGAGCGGACACCGCTTTATGCACACACTGGATATGCTTGGAGACGGGGAACCGGTCATTGGTTGAATCCGCACCCTTTGGTTGCCGGGGCGCAGGGTCGCGGCGACCCGCATACCGGTGAGTCAGGAACCAACAGACATGCCCGCACGGTCCTTTCAGCCGCTGGTTCATCGTAACTTTCGCGATATTTGGTTTGCCAGCCTGATGTCGAACCTCGCGCTGCTGATCACTGGGGTTGGCGCGGCCTGGGCGATGACTCTGCTGACGGAT